>NZ_QQOH01000009.1 GCF_003345655.1 Motiliproteus coralliicola | reverse complement strand
AAAACCGGCCGAGAACCGGCCGGTTTTTGTATCGTCGTAAAAGGGCGAGCGGATCGGTGCGATCCACCCGCCAACGGACGATTAAGCGGACTGTTACTGGAAGTCCTTGTACTTCTCCAGGTGACGAACCGGTACGGACAGTGCATCGCGGCGGAAGGGGTCGCCCAGCTCACGAGTACACATGATCTCGATAACGGTGGTCACACCGTCCTTCTGCGCGTCGCAAGCTTGCTTCAGCGCCGGACCGATGTCTTCCAGCTTGTCGATGGTGACGCCCTGCGCACCCATGGAGCGTGCGATTTCGGCGAAGCTCGGGTTCTCCAGCTCACCCGCGACGAAGCGACGGCTGTAGAAGTCGACCTGGTTCTTCTTCTCGGCACCCCACTGACGGTTGTGGAATACGATCGAGGTAACCGGGATCTGCTCACGGACACAGGTCATGATCTCAACCATGGACATGCCCCAGGCGCCGTCACCGGCGTAGGAGATGGCCGGACGCTCAGGCGCGGCAACCTTGGCACCGATGATGGTCGGCAGGGCGTAACCACAGTTACCGAAGCTCATCGGCGCGAAGAAGCTGCGCGGCTTCTCGAAGCGCAGGTAGCTGTTGGCAACCGAGTTGATGTTACCGATGTCGGTGGAGACCATCGCGTCTTCCGGCATGGCTTTTTCCAGCTCACGCAGAACCTGACGCGGGTGCAGGTAGTTACCTTCTTCACCGGCCTGCTCTTCGATCATGTCCAGCGAGTACTCGTCCTTCTCGTGGATCCACTCGTCCAGCTCCTTCTCCCAAGACGCTTTCTCAGCAGCAACGTGGGCGCCACGCTCGGCCTTGGTGGCCAGACAGGCAACGTCGCGAGTCTGCAGACGGTCCAGCAGGGTGGCAGCGGCCGCTTTGGCGTCGCCACAGATACCGACGGAGATCTTCTTAACCAGGCCGATAACCTTGGAGTTGCAGTCGATCTGGATGATCTTGGCGTCTTTCGGCCAGTAGTCCATGCCGTGCTGCGGCAGGGTGCCGAACGGACCCAGACGGGTACCCAGGGCCAGAACAACGTCGGCCTGGGAGATCAGGCGCATGGCCGCCTTGGAACCCTGGTAGCCCAGCGGACCACACCACAGTTCGTGGCTGGCCGGGAAGGAGTCGTTGTGCAGGTAGGTGTTACAAACCGGCGCACCCAGGTACTCGGCCAGGGCTTTACACTGCTCAACACCTTCGGACATGACGACACCGCCACCGGACAGGATCACCGGGTTCTTGGCAGCAGCCAGCAGGTCAGCGGCTTCGTTGAGGGCGTTTTCGCCACCGGCGCCACGCTCGATCACGATCGGCTGCGGGATTTCAACGTCGATGTCGCCGTAGAAGAAGTCACGCGGGATGTTCAGCTGGGTCGGGCCATTGTCCTGGATCGCACGGTCAAAAGCGCGACCGGTCAGCTCAGCCATACGCTCCGGACGGGGTACGTGAGCCTGGTACTTGGTGATGGTCTCGAAGAACGGCAGCTGCTGAGCTTCCTGGAAGCCACCCAGACCGGTGGTCATGGCGCCGGTTTCCGGGGTGATGCACACAACCGGGCTGTGGGCCCAGTAGGCAGCGGCGATAGCGGTCACGAAGTTGGTGATACCCGGGCCGTTCTGGGCGATACAGACGCCGTGACGACCGGAAACACGGGCGTAACCGTCAGCCATGTGGCCGGCGCCCTGCTCGTGAACAACCGGGATCAGGCGGATGCCTGCCGGGGTGAAGATGTCCATTGCGTCCATAAACGCCGAACCCATGATGCCGAAGGCGACGGTAACGTCGTTGGCGACCATAGTTTCGACAAAGGCTTCGCTAGG
>NZ_QQOH01000008.1 GCF_003345655.1 Motiliproteus coralliicola | reverse complement strand
CGCTCTTTAACAAAGTGGATCTGTGATTGAAGCAATCAAATTGAATCAGTTTAATTTTATTGTGTTCGATCAAGCGTTTATATCTGGCGATTAATATCGTATTAGTTCTGACGTATAACTTGGACACTGTTTTGGGTTATATGGTCAAGTGACTAAGCGTGCACGGTGGATGCCTAGGCAGTCAGAGGCGATGAAGGACGTTGTAGCCTGCGATAAGGTTCGGGGAGTCGGCAAACAGACTTTGATCCGGACATTTCCGAATGGGGAAACCCACCCGCTATAAGGCGGGTATCCTTACCTGAATACATAGGGTAAGGAGGCGAACCCGGGGAACTGAAACATCTAAGTACCCGGAGGAAAAGAAATCAACCGAGATTCCCTCAGTAGCGGCGAGCGAACGGGGATTAGCCCTTAAGCGTTTTGAGTTTTAGCGGAACACTCTGGAAAGTGTGGCCATAGTGGGTGATAGCCCCGTACGCGAAAAGGCTCTTAATGTGAAAACGAGTAGGACGGGGCACGTGAAACCTTGTCTGAACATGGGGGGACCATCCTCCAAGGCTAAATACTCCTGACTGACCGATAGTGAACCAGTACCGTGAGGGAAAGGCGAAAAGAACCCCTGTGAGGGGAGTGAAATAGACCCTGAAACCGTGTACGTACAAGCAGTGGGAGCGGATCTTGAATCCGTGACTGCGTACCTTTTGTATAATGGGTCAGCGACTTAATTTCAGTAGCAAGCTTAACCGTATAGGGGAGGCGTAGGGAAACCGAGTCTTAATAGGGCGTCAAGTTGCTGGGATTAGACCCGAAACCGAGCGATCTACCCATGGGCAGGTTGAAGGTTGAGTAACATCAACTGGAGGACCGAACACACGTATGTTGAAAAATGCGGTGATGACCTGTGGGTCGGAGTGAAAGGCTAATCAAGCTCGGAGATAGCTGGTTCTCCTCGAAAGCTATTTAGGTAGCGCCTCGTGTCTCACCTTGGGGGGTAGAGCACTGTTTCGGCTAGGGGGTCATCCCGACTTACCAACCCGATGCAAACTCCGAATACCCAAGAGTGCAATCACGGGAGACAGACGGCGGGTGCTAACGTCCGTCGTCAAAAGGGAAACAACCCAGACCGTCAGCTAAGGTCCCAAAGTTACAGTTAAGTGGGAAACGATGTGGGAAGGCTTAGACAGCTAGGAGGTTGGCTTAGAAGCAGCCACCCTTTAAAGAAAGCGTAATAGCTCACTAGTCGAGTCGGCCCGCGCGGAAGATTTAACGGGGCTCAAACTGTACACCGAAGCTACGGATGCCACTTTGTGGCATGGTAGAGGAGCGTTCTGTAAGCCGTTGAAGCGGAAGCTGTAAGGCACCGTGGAGGTATCAGAAGTGCGAATGCTGACATGAGTAACGATAAAGGGTGTGAAAAACACCCTCGCCGGAAGACCAAGGGTTCCTGTCCAATGCTAATCAGGGCAGGGTGAGTCGGCCCCTAAGGCGAGGCAGAAATGCGTAGTCGATGGGAAGCAGGTTAATATTCCTGCACCTCAGATAAGTGCGATGGGGGGACGGAGAAGGTTAGGCTAGCGCGGCGTTGGTTGTCCGCGTTTAAGGATGTAGGTTTGGATCTTAGGTAAATCCGGGATCCTTTAAGACTGAGATCTGATGACGAGCTCTCTTTTGAGCGAAGTAGTCGATACCATGCTTCCAGGAAAATCCTCTAAGCTTCAGCTTATTTGAGACCGTACCCCAAACCGACACAGGTGGTCAGGTAGAGAATACCAAGGCGCTTGAGAGAACTCGGGTGAAGGAACTAGGCAAAATGGTACCGTAACTTCGGGAGAAGGTACGCCGGTTTTGGTGATGGGACTTGCTCCCTAAGCTGAGGCTGGTCGAAGTGAAATGGTGGCTGCAACTGTTTATTAAAAACACAGCACTCTGCAAACACGAAAGTGGACGTATAGGGTGTGACGCCTGCCCGGTGCTTGAAGGTTAATTGATGGGGTTAGCTTAGGCGAAGCTCTTGATCGAAGCCCAAGTAAACGGCGGCCGTAACTATAACGGTCCTAAGGTAGCGAAATTCCTTGTCGGGTAAGTTCCGACCTGCACGAATGGCGTAATGATGGCCACACTGTCTCCACCCGAGACTCAGTGAAATTGAACTCGCTGTTAAGATGCAGCGTACCCGCGGCTAGACGGAAAGACCCCGTGAACCTTTACTACAGCTTCACACTGAACTCTGAACCTACTTGTGTAGGATAGCTGGGAGGCTTTGAAACGTGGACGCCAGTTTACGTGGAGCCAATCTTGAAATACCAGCCTGGTATGTTTGGGGTTCTAACCCAGACCCGTTATCCGGGTCGGGGACAGTGTGTGGTGGGTAGTTTGACTGGGGCGGTCTCCTCCCAAAGCGTAACGGAGGAGCACGAAGGTACCCTCAGCATGGTCGGAAATCATGCAATGAGTGCAAAGGCATAAGGGTGCTTAACTGCGAGACAGACACGTCGAGCAGGTACGAAAGTAGGTCTTAGTGATCCGGTGGTTCTGTATGGAAGGGCCATCGCTCAACGGATAAAAGGTACTCCGGGGATAACAGGCTGATACCGCCCAAGAGTTCACATCGACGGCGGTGTTTGGCACCTCGATGTCGGCTCATCACATCCTGGGGCTGAAGCCGGTCCCAAGGGTATGGCTGTTCGCCATTTAAAGTGGTACGCGAGCTGGGTTTAGAACGTCGTGAGACAGTTCGGTCCCTATCTGCCGTGGGCGTTTGATACTTGAGAAGAGCTGCTCCTAGTACGAGAGGACCGGAGTGGACGAACCTCTGGTGTTCGGGTTGTGTCGCCAGACGCATTGCCCGGTAGCTACGTTCGGACGGGATAACCGCTGAAAGCATCTAAGCGGGAAGCCTCCTTCAAGATAAGGTATCACCAGGGCCTCGAGCCCTCTGAAGAGCCGTTCAAGACCAGGACGTTGATAGGCTGGGTGTGTAAGCGTTGTGAGGCGTTGAGCTAACCAGTACTAATTGCTCGTGCGGCTTGACCATATAACGCCAAAGCGGTGTTAGGTTGGCACTGATACGAAACAAGCTAGATATAAACGATCGACACGTTGAACTGATTCAA
>NZ_QQOH01000007.1 GCF_003345655.1 Motiliproteus coralliicola | reverse complement strand
CGAATCTGGAAGCGGGCAATATCGGCTACAAGCTGGCGGAGCGGATCGGCAAGGCCGATGCGATCGGTCCGATCCTGCAGGGCCTGGCCAAGCCGGCCAACGACCTGTCGCGCGGTTGCAGTGCCAATGACGTCGTTAACGTGATCGCGATTACGGTGGTTCAGTCACAGACGTTATAAGGACGCAGTCGCAGACGCTATGAGAGCGTCGCGCAGATGTTAAAAGCATCAGAGACAACAAAAACGAGACCAAAAATATCATAAAATGCAAAAAGTGTTGTTAGTGTAGAGGCTTTTCGCTATAACAGAAGCTAACCGTTCCGGCTGGCTTCTCTCTGCTTGTTGGGCGGCTGATCCATTGGAATCACTCCGAACAATAACAAGAGGAAACCAGCATGCTGCCGACCACTAACCATATTTTGTATGCGTCTGATCTAGGCAAGGGCTCTCGCCCGGCTTTTCATCGGGCGGTCGCTGAGGCGATCAAACATGATGCGCAGATTACTTACCTGCATGTGATGGAGCCGATGAACAGCACCAGCGAGGCGATGGTAGAAAGCTACCTGTCGCAGGACTCGATGGCGTCCTTACGCCAGCGGGGTGTTGAGGGCGTCAAGGTCAAAGTGGAAAACCGGATTAAGGCGTTCATCGACGAAGAGTTGGATGGCGTCGAGCTTCCCAAGGGGGAGCCGCTAAAGCAGGTACGCACCGGCCGTCCCCATGAAGTGATTCTGGAGACCGCCAAAGAGTTGAACGTGGATATGATCGTGATGGGGACGCGGACCCATTCGTCGTTCGGCCAGCTGTTGCTGGGCTCCACGGCGCAGAAGGTGCTTCACCACTCCAAGGCACCGGTGATGGTGGTACCGCTATAGTACGAAAGGGAGTGTAATAGGGATAGAGACAGGCTTCGACGTTTCGTTCTGACTATCAATCGATGGGGAAGAGCAAGCGACGGAGCCTGAAGTAAAGCCAGGAAGGCCTGTTTTTAACTCAGAAATTAGCGTGAATTTGTTGTGAGACAGACAGAGTTGCTGAAGAAAAAAGAGGATATCTGGAGCTGGCTTTTTGCCGCCTGGGCGCTGGGCTTCGGGATCTGGTTTTTGGTCGAAGCCGCCAGCTGAGTCAGTCCCTCAAGCTGATTCGAGCTTGGCTCCATTCCCTTACGACTATTCCAACCCACTTGGAGTGGCTGTCCGGCTGCTTCAGTTAGTTCTGTGCTCGTTATCTTTTTACCCTCGATCTTATTTGCTGTTGCGGCCTAGTGAGGCCGCATCTGTTCGATCAGTTCGGCCAGCAACTTGATACCGGGTTCTATCGCATCCGGGTGAATCGCCGAGAACCCCAGTTTGATAAAGTTGGTCGGCAGTCGATCGCTATAGCAGTAGCTCTCACCGGCGATGATCAACAACCCTTTCTGCTCCGCCCGTTGTTTCAGTAACACGGTATCGATAGATTCTGGCAGTCGGCACCAGTAGGAGGAGCCGCCGCTGGGTCGCTGGTAGCTGCCGGGTAGGTACTTGTCCAACGCATCGGCCATGATCTGGCTTCGTTCCTGGAAGTTTCGCACCAGCTTGCGCAGTAGAGCATCGTGATAGCCCTGGGCCAGGAACAGTGCCACGGCGCGCTGATTGTTCAGCGGCGGGTGGCGCAGCATCAACTGGCGCAGATTCCTAGCGGCCTGAATCAACGCTTTCGGTCCGACCATAAAGCCCATCCGCAGTCCTGGCGCCAGGGTTTTGGAGAGGCTGCCGATGTAGAGTACGCGGCCGCTGTGATCCAGACTCTTCAACGCCGGGGTTGGGTTGGCGTCGTAATTGATCTCCATTTCGTAATCATCTTCGATAATCACAAAATCCTGCTGCTTGGCTTTCTCCAATAGCGCCTTACGCCTCTCCAGCGGCATGGTGGCGGTGGTGGGGCACTGATAACTTGGGGTGATATACATCGCGTCGCAGGCGTCCAGATGGTCGCCGATGATCAGTCCCTGATCGTCCACCGGCAGGCTCTGGATAGTGGCGCCGAACACCCGGCCGATATGACCGGCGCTGACATAACCCGGATCTTCGATACCGAAGCAGGACCGACTATCCAATAGCAGCTGGGCCAACAGATAGAGCGAGTGCTGCGAACCGATGGTGATCAGGATCTCATCCTTCAAGGCCTGGATACCCCGGTTGGGGAGAATTCGTTTCTGAATCTGTTCGATCAGCATCGGGTCGTCACTGTCGTAACGATCAGAACTCCAGTCCCGGATCGCCTGGACACTGGCGGCATCGCGCCAGCATTTGCGCCAACTGTCGATCGGAAACAACTCGCTGTCCAACTGACCGTACACGAACGGGTAGGGGTAGGAATGCCAGGTGTGGGCCTTGGTGGGATTGGGTTGGTTGCCGATCTGGACTTTCAGCTTTCGGCTCCAGTCTACCTGGCTGCTGTCCTGGGTCGGCGCGCCGCATGGACTGGATGCTGACGACCCTAGCTTGCCCTTAAGAATGGTCGGATCGACAAAGTAGCCGCTGCGCTCCTTGGCGATCAGATAGCCATCCGCGGTCAGCTCGTCGTAGACCAGCACGATGGTGTTGCGGGCGACATTCAGTGACTTGGCCAGGCTTCGGCTGGATGGCAACGGCTCGTCGATGGGCAAGTAGCCATCGAGAATCGCTTTAACCAACTGCTCGCGAATCTGTTTCTGCAGGGTACCGGCATTCTGGTCCCTATCGAGATGAAAGAGTGCAGACATCGTTCAATCCACCTTATTTGTTTTTATTAACGGTCTGGTTATCGACGGTCGGATCTTTCTGGTTCGCAGGTATAGGCGTACTGCCCGTTCCGAGCGAACAGATCGAATACTAGCATTGAAATATCAAAAAACAATTAAAACGAGACAAAAAATATCAAATAAATAAAAAAATGTTGATTTAATCTGTTTTATAACGATACTGTAGGTATCAAAGGTGCTGTTGGGTGATGTTTTCTGCGAGCAAGTTTGTCTGGTGATCCGCTCGCCGAAACTCAGACAGGGGCTTTGGCCACCAGAAGTTCAAATAAAAATAAGATGGATGGAACAAGTAATGTCTTTAGAAAAGGCCTACGACTACATCGTGATAGGAGCCGGCTCAGCCGGTTGCGTATTGGCTAACCGGCTATCCGAAGATCCGGAAAACAGCGTGCTGCTGTTGGAGGCCGGGGGCAAAGATAAGAATCCCTGGATTCATGTTCCCATCGGTTATTTCAAGACCATGCATAATCCGAAAACGGACTGGTGTTATATGACCGAGCCGGATCCGGGTATCAATGGCCGCCAGCTGCAATGGCCCCGGGGTAAGGTGCTGGGTGGTTCAAGTTCGTTGAACGGGCTGCTCTACGTGCGTGGCCAGAAAGAAGACTATGACGACTGGGCCGCACTGGGGAATCAGGGCTGGTCCTACGACGAGATCCTGCCTTACTTCAAGAAGTCGGAGAACCAGGAGCGTGGTGCCGACAAGTACCATGGCGCCGGTGGTCCGCTGTCGGTCTCCAATATCCGTATCCGTCGTGAGATCTGCGACAAGTTTATCGAAGCCGCCGAGCAGACTGGTATCCCCCGTAACGAAGATAGCAACGGGGAAACCCAGGAAGGGGTCGGTTATTTTCAGTTGACCATCAACCGCAACGGTACCCGCTGCTCGACCGCGGTTGGTTTCCTGCGTCCGGCGATGAAACGGCCCAATCTGGATGTGGCGACCAAGGCGCTGGTGCATCGGATCGATTTCAGCGGTGATCGGGCGGTCGGGCTGGAGGTCAGCATCGATGGGGTCAAGCATCGAATCGCCTGCAACAAAGAGATCGTACTTTCGGCCGGGGCGATCAACTCACCGCAGATTCTGATGCTGTCGGGTATCGGCGATAAAGAAGAGCTGGCCAAGCACAACATTTCGGTGGTGAAGGATCTGCCGGGTGTGGGGAAAAACCTGCAGGACCATCTGCAGATCCGCACCATCTACAAGGTCAACAAACCGATCACACTGAATGACGAGGTCAACAACCCGATTCGCAAGATGATGATGGGGGTTGAATACGCGATGTTCCGCACCGGGCCGCTGACCATGGCTGCCAGCCAGGTGTGCATCTTCACCAAGACCGATCCGGCGATGGAGCGGCCGGATATTCAGTACCATCTGCAACCGCTGAGTGCCGACAAGCCGGCCGACGGTACCCACAAGTTCTCCGCCTTTACCGCTTCGGTCTGTCAGTTGCGCCCGACCAGCACCGGACGGATCGAGCTCAAGAGCGGTAATCCGGAGGATTATCCGGCGATTCATCCGAACTATCTGGCCACCGAAGAGGACCAGAAAACAGCGATCGAAGCGATCAAGGTGACGCGCAATATTATCAACGCGCCGGCACTGAAACCGCTGATCAGCGAAGAGCATGAACCAGGCGTGCAGTTTCAGAGCGATGAGGAGCTGCTCGAGTACGCCCGTAACCGTGCTACCACCATCTACCACCCGACCGGGACCTGCAAGATGGGTCATGACGAGATGGCGGTGGTGGACGACCGGCTTCGGGTCCATGGCTTGCAGGGACTGCGGGTTGTCGATGCGTCGATCATGCCGATTATCGTATCGGGCAACACCAACGCACCGACTATCATGATCGCCGAGAAAGCCTCGGACATGATCAAGCAGGATGCTCAGGCGGCTGCGGTGGCGGCCGTGGTTGGTAGCTGAGAGAGGGTGCTAGCTGATTGAGCGCTGGGGACTATCCCCGATCACAGAGCGGATCGGGGATAGGGCTGAGTTTCAGTCTTCGTCGTCGGCCAGATCGTTCATCAGCGATGCCAGTTCATCCGCCGCTTCGCGCATTAGCGGAACATGCTCCAAGGCCTGTTCCAGCGACAGTCGAGCGGTGGGAGCGTGCATCGCCAGACCGGCATACATCCGCCCCTCCGAATCACGAACCGGAACCGAGACCGCGATCATGCCTTGCAGAAACTCCTCGTTGTCGATGCCGATGCCGGATTTGCGGATCTGCTTTAGCGCTGGCTTGAGGGCTTCCGGGGTGGTCAGGGTGTTATCGGTGTGTCGATCCAGTGACAGCTTGGCCAGCAAGCGGGAGCGTTGGATGCTGCTGAGCTCGCTCAGGAACAGCTTACCGCTGGCGGTGCAGTGTAGGGGAACCCGATCCTTGATCTGTAACTGAACGCGCAGTGGCCAGTGGGTTTCGACCCGGTCGAAATAGATCATTTCGCCGCCGTCGGGAATGGAGATGTTGCAGGTTTCGCCGAGTTTCTCGGACAGCTTCTGCAGGATCAGATGGCGTTGGGAACGGAGGAAGTCATTGTTGCTGAAAACCCCCATGGCGATCTTATTCAGCTTGGGGCCGGGGACCAGGCCGCGTCCATCCATACGCTGCTTCAGGAACCCTTCCTCCTCGAGCTGATTACACAGCCGATGGATGGTGGGTTTGGGCAGGTTCAGCAGACGGTTGATTTCGGTCGGAGTGATCGATTGGGACGAGCCGGCGACCGCTTCGAGAATCTTAAGGGCCCGTACGATCGACGAGTTTCGATCTTTGGAGGAATCGGACATGAAGGTTCCTATCAGTATCAATTCAGCGAGGAAATGTTACGGCAATAGAAGTCTCAATAGTAGCCAAAATTGAATCTTTTATTGGCTGGCGGTCTACATTGTCTGATCTGCCTGCGCTCCGATGGTTGATGGCTGATGGGCAAGGAAAGAGATCAAAAAGTTTCAATAATGGATCTATTGAGACTAAAGGGTTCGTAAAGAGTGTTTTTTGTCGACTCTATGAGAGTAATCTGACAAATTATCGGAATACTTGCATAGGTTTCATCTATACCCCTGTTTATTAACGGGTTTTAGCCCCACTCGGAGCAAACCCAGTAATCATCGGGGCTGCAGCGGCAAGAAGGAGGAAAACCGGTAACGACTGGCCAGTCCTCTGGCTTAAAAGTTACATAAACAAGACAAAACGATACCAAAGTTATCAAAAAGGCTTGTTAAGACGATATTTCTGTGCTTTATTTAAAATGCGATCGGAAATTGATATTGCTCAACTGACGATCAGCAGGTCCCTAACTGAAATAAAAATAATTGAAGGGTATTAATGATGGAGAAGCGTAATAACTCCGTAGGCGGTGAAAAGGCCGTCTCTCGCCGCGATTTCTTCCGGGTGGCTTCCGTTTATGGACTCAGCTCCACCATGCTGGCCGCCAGCGCCTTGGGGAGCTTCTCTCTCCCTCAACTGGCTCAGGCTGCCGAAAGTAATGCCAAGCGCCGTTACAAGAAGAACGCGAAACACACACTGACCTTCGGTGCTTCAGGTTTTAATGAGAAGAACCTGCTGATCGAACGAGCCGGTTGCCTGGACTTCCTCAATGACATCGAAGACCGAACCGACGGCGAGATTCGGGTCGAGTTTGTCGGTGATAACCAGATCTGTGGCCAGCTCAGCTGTGTGAAGAAGACCCAGCAGGGCATCGTCGACATGTTCACCGCCTCAACCCAGAACTCGGCCGGTGGCGCGCCCTACCTGAACGTGCTCGATTACGCCTACATGTTCCCGACCCGGGCATCCCAGTATCACTTCCTCTACCACCCCGACAGCCAGAAGCTGCTGCGTGACCCGCTACGTAAGAAGCACGGATTGCAGTTCCTGTTCTCCCACTGTGAACTGCGTGGCCTGCAGATGGGCCTGGGTTGGAAAGACAAGCCGCTGATCACCAGTATCGATCAACTGCGCGGTACCAAGAACCGGGTTACCGGTACCCAGCTGGGTCGTATCGCGATGCAGCTGCTGGAGCTGAACCCGGTGCCGATCGCCTGGTCTGAAACCCTCGACGGTCTGAAGCAGGGCCTGATCGACGGCGCCGAGACCTGGGCCGGTGCAGTGGCCTACGCCAATATGTCGCCGGTGGTCTCCCAGTCGGTTGACCTGCGCTTCTTCTGCGGTACCGAAGCCACCATGATGAGCGCCAAGGTGTTCGATAGCTTCAGTGGCGAGCTGCAGGATGCGGTGATGGAATCCTCCTACCTGACCCAGGTGAAGATCCAGGCGGCCCAGGAAGCTGCACTGGTCAACACCGTCGGTGCGACCGTGCCGTCACTGCCGGGTACGCTGTTCGATCAGCACAATGTGCGCGTCGCCGCGCTGTCTGATGAAGAACGTGCCAAAGCCGAGCGGATCTGTGCGCCGGAATTCAACCCCGAGCCCTGGACCAAGTGGCGTGAGCGTCTGGACAAGTGGTCCGGCGGTCTCGATACCTATGGCTCGATCCACAAGATCGCGCGCGAAATTCCGCGTGACATGCTGGCCGAAAATGTTGAGCCCCGCCGTTGGTGGAAGGGCTAAGCGCCAGTACCCAGAGCCCGGCCTAGTTTCCAAGCCACAGGCCGGGCTATATCCCATTCGTTCTTTCTGACTTGCTCTACGCAGCGGGTCTCTCTTGTGCCTGATTTTCCGGGCTAAGTCCGAAGATTGAACAATACTGTGGAGACTTCCCGTGAATTCCAGCATACAGGCATCTACAGGATGCGATACCGCAGAGACCTCTCTGCAAGGCGGAGGCCGAAGAAAAATGACCCTAGGTTCGATATTCCGCGCCATCGAACAGAACATCGAGAAGTCGGTGATCCTGGTTTCTTATATCTCCATGGCGGGGATCATCTTTGTCGAGGTAATCCGACGCTTCTTCTTTAATGAACAGGCTCCTTGGAGTACCACTATTCCTATCTATCTGTTCCTGTGGCTGACCTGGATGGGTGCCTCCTACAACACCCTACGCCGCTCCCACCTGCGCTTTACCGAGGTTCGCGAGCGGATGCCCTACAAGGCCCAGTTCGCCTGTCTGCTGATCGACGCGCTGTGCTGGTTCATCATGGGCGCGGTGGTGATCTATTACTCCATCGAGCAGGTGTATATCTCCTACGACAACTTCGCCATCGTCCAGGGCACCGACGATGTGATGCAGTGGTGGTTCTACCTGGCGACGCCGGTGGCCTGGTCGCTGTTGCTGGTGCGGGTGATTCAGAACCTGCGTTTCGATATCCGTGAGTTCCGGGCCGGACGTTCCCTGACCACCCAAGCCGCGCTGTTTGACTGAGGAGGGCAGAGCAATGGACGGAATACTTATTACTCTGATCAGCCTTGGCGTCACCGGCCTGTTTATTATCGGTGTGCCGATCTTCCTGGTTATCTCGCTGTGGGTCGTGGGCGTCAGTCTGGTGATCGATTTCACCCTCGCCAACGTCGGTGTGACCCTGTACGAAGGCCTCAACTTCTACGGTCTATTGGCGCTGCCGCTGTTTATCCTCACCGGTGACCTGATCAACGCCGCCGGTATCGCCAAGCGACTGTCGGACTTTGCCTACTCCTGTCTGGGTTGGCTGCGCGGTGGTCTGGGGATGGCCTCGCTGGGCGCCTGTGGTCTGTTCGCGGCGATCTCCGGCTCCAACTCCGCCACCACGGCGACGATTGGCGGCATCATGCACCCGGAGATGAAGAAGGGTAACTACGAAGAGAAGTTCGCCGCCGCGACCGTCGCCGCCGGAGGAACCGTCGGTATCATCATCCCGCCGAGCATCATCTTTATCGTCTACGGCTTCATGATGAACCTGCCGATCGGCGACCTGTTTATGGCCGGTCTGATCCCGGGGATCCTGATGGTGGTTGCGATGCAGCTGGTCTGTTATTGGGTCTGCCGCAAGAACGGTTGGGGGGTACTGCAGCCGTTCAAGGTCAAGCATGCCGCCAAGATGGGGGTTAAAGCCTGGCTGGGATTCCTGGCGATCGGTATCGTGCTCTGGGGTATATACTCCGGTGCCTTCTCGCCGACTGAAGCGGCGGGTATCACCACCGGTTTCTGTCTGCTGGCCGGGGTTTTCGTAACCCGAGAAATCCGCTTGAAGTCGCTGCCGACCATTATGATGCGCTCGGGTCAGATCACCGGCATGCTGGCACCCTTGATCGCCGTCTCGGTGGTGATGCAGCAGGTCTTGTCGCTGCTCGGTGCCAAGGATTTCATTACCGAGATGATCGGTTTGCTGGGTGGTTACTACCCGATCCTGTTCGCCTGTCTGCTGCTGGTATTGCTGGCCGGTACGGTACTGGAGAGTCTGCCCAATACCATCATCCTGGCTCCGATCCTGGCACCGATTGCCGCCAGTATCGGGGTGGATCCGATCCACTTCGCGGTGCTGTTCCTGATCGGTGATGCGATCGGCTTTATCACCCCGCCGTATGGTCTGAACCTGTATGTGGCTAGCAGCATGACCGGGATACCCTATCTCAGGTTGGTAAAATCGACGTTGCCGTACCTGTATGCCTTGATGGCTGTCTGGATCATAGTGGCCTTCTTCCCATCACTGAGTCTCTTCCTACTGTCGTTCTAAGCGCGACAGTCGGGAGGCTCTGAAAAATGAAACACCAAAGCCGGCCTCTGTGCCGGTTTTTTGGTTCAGCGGACAGCAATGCTAAGCACCCTATACTGAGGGTAGGGATGATTGATCTAGGCGAGGAGGATCCTATGAAGTCGCTAGTTGGGGTGGAAGTACTGCAGCAGCTGGGTATCGATTATGTACGGGATGCCTCTACCCTGGGCGCGCTGTCCGAAGGTGCGCTCCGATACCTGTTCAACAATGGTGAGCTGATCTCGCTGGATAAGGATGATGTTTTGTTTCGGCTCGGTGACTGTGCCGACAGCTTTCATGTCGTCCTGCAAGGCTCGGTTCGGTTGGTGAAACCTCGGCATGATGGCAGTAGTGCCCACATTCGGGATTACACCTTCGGGCACGAGATCGGTTTTGTGGCGATGATCGGGTTGCACGGACGGGTAGGGGATGTGTTGGCAAACGAGCCCAGCTACCTGCTGCGGGTATCCTGTGGCCTGTTCGATGCCCTCCATAATGAAATGCCGAACGATTTCGGCATCCTGCTGTTGAACCTGTCGCGTGAGATGTCGCGTCGGCTGAGGGATGCGGACAATCGGCTGGCAGACGCCGGTGTTGATGATTGGTCTGTCGCTCACTGAAGCGGGCGGATCGCACCTGTTGTTGTCGGGCTTGCGAGATTACTTCAACAGCACGCTGTCTGCCGGAGCTTGCGGGTTATAGAACACGGTCACCGAGTTGCCGGCGGCGAACTTAGCCAGCCAGGATTCGGCTTCTTGGCGGGATTCGGTACTTTTATCCGCGATGGCGAAGCGCTCACCTAGATACTCGATACCATTGACTCGATAGCTGTAACGTACCTTCAGCCTGAAAGTGCTGATTTCGTGTTGCTTGCGGAGTCCGTCGATCTCTTTGTTTTCGATCTGTTTGGATTCGTTCAGCGATACAGCGGCGATGGTGCCGGGGACCGAAGGCCAATCTTTGGCGGCATACTTTGCCTGCATCAAGCCGAACATTTGGTACGCAATAAAGAGTCCGGCAACAATGACGAGCAGGCGAACGGTTGATTTCATAACAGGCAAGCTATCGGCGGCTGAAGACTGAACGAAGTTTACTATATGAAGGCTTGGATAGAAGTACAGATAGAAGCTCTGATAGATGACTGCCTCAGTATGCGGGTGCGCTTGGGTTCGGGGCGGCTAGGTGGATAGGGTCGAGTCCGCGTTGAGAATAATGGTGAGTAACAGAACATAGAGCAGGCCGTTGATTAAAAAGCTGGCGTAGATGTAGATTCGCTTGATCTCGTAGCTGGTCTTAACGGCACCAAACAGCTCGTCACGGTGCAGAATCTGATCGAAGATTCGCTGAGACTTGGTTTGCAGGTCATGGAGCGTTAGCCAGTGCATCAGCGCAAGCCCCAACACGACGGCGATGGCGACGCCCTTAACCGCCAGGGTGGCTTCCAGAAAATGACGGGTTTCCTGCGACGACATCACCCAGCCAATCGAGACCATCAGCGCGGCAAAGGTTTTCCAGACGCTGTTGAGATACTCGGCCTGCAAGGACTTCAAGGCGTCCAGGGCTTCCTGTTCAAAATTCATAGCGCACAATCCACCGGCGAATGGGATCGATAGAGGTCATTTATGGCCCAATCCTGAGTTATCAATGTCCTTGTTATTTACCGTTCAGCATAGTCGATGTGGTTGTTCTACAACGGGTATCTGGTTATCGAGCGGGTAGGGGCCGAAGTTGGATCAGCTCGTAGCCCGAATCTGGTCCTATTGCCGATAGGTCCAGTCCCCTAGTCTGTAACCATGCATATCCGACTTAGAGATGCCATGTGCAGATGCAAGCGGTGTGCAGGCTATCAACGCTCACGAGGGCTGGTCGAGCCTCATCGGTAAGCGAGCAAATAGCGACACACTTTGGCTTTGAAACTTACAATAACAAGGACCTTGAATATGGCACGTATGACCCCTAGCGAAGCCTTTGTCGAAACTATGGTCGCCAACGACGTTACCGTCGCCTTCGGCATCATGGGTTCGGCGTTTATGGACGCAATGGACATCTTCACCCCGGCAGGCATCCGCCTGATCCCGGTTG
>NZ_QQOH01000006.1 GCF_003345655.1 Motiliproteus coralliicola | reverse complement strand
TCAAGACCAGGACGTTGATAGGCTGGGTGTGTAAGCGTTGTGAGGCGTTGAGCTAACCAGTACTAATTGCTCGTGCGGCTTGACCATATAACGCCAAAGCGGTGTTATGTTGGCACTGATACGAAACAAGCTAGATATAAACGATCGACACATTGAACTGATTCAAGATTACCAATTGCAGATTCACTTACCTTTTTTGCTTGGCGACCATAGCGATTTGGAACCACCTGACCCCATCCCGAACTCAGCAGTGAAACGAATCAGCGCCGATGGTAGTGTGGGGCTTCCCCATGTGAGAGTAGGTCATCGCCAAGCGCCTAATATAAAGAAACCCGGTTCCTGCGAACCGGGTTTTTTTATATCTGCTGTTTAGTAATCTGCACTCGCATGGGGAAAGGTAAATAAATGCCGCTTGCGGCCTCACAACCTATGTGGAGTAGGGCCTCTGCGGATAAAGACAAAGCAAAGCTTTGGCCCGTAGAGGCGACTGTGGCGTCCCCGCCGCAGGACTTCCATCGCCAAGCGCCTAATATAAAGAAACCCGGTTCCTGCGAACCGGGTTTCTTTATGCCTGCCGTTTAGTGATCTGCACCCGCATATCCCTGAATCCTCTACATCACAGAGACCCTGCTCGTGAAATCTCTATACCGTGGGCTATCCCCCCTGGTTTGCCTCCTTAACACCTAGTTGACGCCGTCATAGGACGAGTCGACGGAGTATTTTTGTCGATATCGGTTTGTTGTTGTTAAACCACCGCTTTTTTGGGTCATAATCAGGCCATGGATTCAAATAAGGTCAAGTTACTCCGTCTGGCCTGGGCCGCCATCACGCTGTTGGTGCTGGCTCTGCTATTGATGCTCGACATCAGTCGTCAGCGCGAAGCATTGCAGCTGGAAAGCCGGGTTATCTATGAATTTGCCCATGAGCGTACGTTGGTTAACGAGGTACTTCTCCAGAACCTGGTCGAGCTGGTTGAGAGCGATCCGAACAATATCGTTGCGATCAAGCGCTATGCTCATGAGTTGCGTGAGCTCTATCCCCATATCCGTCGACTGTTGTTACTCCAACGGGTAGAAGCCGATGAGCTTGCGGACCATGAGCAGGCGATGCGGTTAAAGGGTTTTGCGGAGTATGGGTGCGAAACAGCGAGGAGGGATCGTTACTGGAAGGCGGTCGGCCCTCGCTGTTCTACCCGGTTGTATTCGCCGAGCCACTTGATGTCGAGGGGCTGCGTTTGCTGGGGCGCGACGCCTACTCGGTCAGCCAGAACCGTCAGGCGCTGATCCAGGCCAGTTATTATCTCAGTGTCTTTGCCGCCGCTCCCTATCCGCTGGAGGATGGTGAAATTGGTTATCGGCTGATGCATGCCGTCGACCCGTTGTATACCAACAGCAATGAGTCTGAGCTGATTGTTGAGCTGGTGTTGAGTGTTAACGAACTGTTGCCACCGCTACCCCATATACAACGAGGCGTTTCGGTGCGTCTGTTTGACGATCAGGGGCAGCAGTTGCTCCATCGCGATAACAGTGAAGCGTTTGGTAGTTGGCTGCTGCCTAGAATTGAGGAGCGCCGTCCCATTACTCGTTTTGGCCAATCACTGCAGCTGTTAGTGGAAAAGCAGCTGGTCTGGCGCGGTATGAACTGGCCGGTTGAGCTGATCGTATTGCTGTTCTCCATTGTCACCTACCAATTTACCGTGCAGGGCTACCGTCGTCGGCTTGAAGCCGAGGCGCAGATGCGGCAGTTAAATATCCAGCTGCGCCAAGAGCGCGATCTGTTGGAGCAACGGGTGCTAGAGCGAACTCAAGAACTGGTCAGCCGTAACTCTGAACTGGGCAACCAGATGCAGGAAAACCGCCGCTTAACCCAGCGGGTGTTGGATATTCAGGAGATCGAGCGCCGCAATCTGTCGCGGGAGCTACATGATGAGATGGGCCAGGCCCTGACGGCGATCCGTACCGATGCCCGTCTGTTGCAGAAGCTGACCGAGGAGGATCAGGATTCGATGATTCGCGCTTCGGCGGAGGCGATCGATACCACGGCACAGCGTATTTACGGTGTCACCTACGGCCTGATGCGAGCATTACGACCGGCGGCACTTGATGATCTGGGATTGGTTGATGGACTCAAGCAGTGCATCTCGACCTTCAACTTCGACGGCCTAGGCACGCAGCTTCATCTCGACCTTCGAGGGCCGCTGAACGATCTCCCGGATAGCTTGGCGATTCATTGTTACCGCTTGGTGCAAGAGGGGCTGACCAACTGCGTCAAGTATGCCGAGGCGCAGAACCTGTGGCTGTCTCTATCGCTGACGACGGGTAAGTTTGGTCGTCCCGGCAAGCTGGTGATCCAGATCGAGGATGATGGATTGGGTTTTGAGCTCAAGGATGATCAGGAAGGTTTCGGCTTGATCGGGATGCGCGAGCGGGCATTGGCCAATGACGGCAAGTTCAATATCAACTCTGCACCGGGGCTCGGGACCCAGATCCGAATTGAACTACCGATCCCTGAGAGCGATCTTGAGTTCTGACGCGGCCTACCGAGATCGGTAGGCCGCGCTCACTTCTATCGATATGTCTGTAATACCCTAGAGACCCATTCGTACCTGAGGCTTGAGCTGCAGGCTCGGATCGACTTTAGCCAGACAGCTGAACAGTTGCTCGTCGTTGGCCTGAAGATCTTCGATCAGGTACGACTTGACCGTCACGCCGCGCTCTTCGGCCAGGTCCTGTAGCTGGGCAAGCTCCTCAGGCGTCGGTGTCAGCGGAGCCGAGGTAGACGCTGCCGATGCACTTGCCGTTAACGTTGTCGTGGCTTTAGGGCGTTGTTGCATAAGCCAGTCCAGATCCGCGGCAACACTGAGCCCGCAGAGTTTCAGTCGCAAGCCTTTACGTTCCTTAAGCATGCCTCCGATCTTGGTCAGGTAATCTTCGCCTACTGCCGTCAACTGGTTGGAGCCGGGCTCAAAGTAGACAGGATCGAGGTTGATGGCGCTGCCTTCAACGGCATCCAGGGCCATGCGTCCAAGGCTCAGCAAGGCTCCGTAAGGTTGCAGCGACGCGCTTAGATAGCCCATCGCGGCCTCCTTAGCGACCTTGGCCATGACAATATTAATGACGCTTTGAATGCCGAACTGTGGATCGTCCAGGGAGCCCTTGACCGGCAGGTCCAGCTCGACGTTATCTTCGTCATCGGTCAGCAGGGCTACAGCGACACCCAGCGGCATACCCAGCTGGCCATCAAACTCTTGGGTCGCGTTCTGGCTGGCCGGCTCCACCGACAGGTTGTTGATGCTCAGATGGGTCGTACTGTCCAATAAGCCCTGATTGATCTTGCCTTGGCTGGTCAAGCCAAGCTTGCCGCTCTCAAACTCATAGCCGGTGGCTTGGTTCATAAAGCGGCTGAAGGGTGGCAGCGACATGCCTTTGATATTGCTCTGCCATTGGGCGTTAGGCTTTTCGGCGAAGAGGCTGTAGTTACCGTCCAACTCAATCTCGCCGAAACGGTTAGCCTTGGCTTTAAGCCGGAATGGCGAGCTTTGGTCCGAGCGCGTATTGAGCTTGGCCAACGATAGTTCGCTAACGGTCAGCTGCACCGGCTTGCTCTGGGCTTTGAGCCTGGGAGAGTACTCGGAAACCAGAATGGTGGCCGGATGCTGCAGCGTCAGCTGGGCCAGCTCAAAGGGGAACGGGGGCTGCTGCTGAGCAGGGGCTTTCTCATCCTTGGCGGGAGCCGCTTTCGTATCGGCTTCGGGTTGAAGCTTGGCCATCCACTCCAGCCAACGGTAGGGCTGCCGCTCTGCATTCAGGTCAACCCTCGTGACCAGCGCACCGGGTTCTATCTGGCCGAGCTTAGCGCTCTGTTCAGATCCCGCCAGCTCGGTGATGGTCAGCTGGTCAAGGGTCAGCAGCGGCTGATTATCGCCAAGCTGGAGTTGCTTGAGTTGCAACCTGTCGCTGGCCAGGGCGTTCGGCGCTGGGGTCTTGAGCCCCTGCAAACTGAACTGTTCGAGTCGTACCAGTTTGCTGCCGTCCTGGTGTTGCAGAGCTATCGGCCCGAGAGCCAGGTCGCCACTAAGTTTGCTTAATTGTTGATTGTCCAGATCAAGGGCCAGGTCGCCCTGCCAGCGCCTTGACTGGTTACTGATCTGCAGTTGCTGATGATTGATCTGTGCCGGCGCCGTTTCGAGCAGGCCGTTAAACAGCAGCTGTTTCAGATCCGTCTCCAGTTTGCCCGTCAGGGTGATTTGCTGTTCATGGACCTGCAACTGGGGTTGAGTCAATTGCAGCTGTTGTAGTTCCAGCGATCCGTCGGTTGTCAGCTGTTGCAATCCTTGGTCATTCAATGCGACATCCACCTGGCCACGCCAGCCGCGGGATTGGTTTTGCAGCTGAAGGTCGGGTAGGTTGATCTCGGCGGCTTCGGTATTGAGGCTACCGTCGAAGAGGAGCTTCTGAGTACCGTCGAGATCGATCTTGGCGTTCATCGAAATCGCCTGCTCTTTAAGGGTCAGACCCGCATCGGCTAACTCCAGATCAAGCTGCTGGAGCTGAAGTTCGTTGTCGCTTTGGACCCCGCGGAGATTGCCTTTCTCGAGCTGTTGGGCGGCACTGCCTTTCCAGCTGATCTGCGGGGATCGGGTTTTCAGCCCTTCCGCCTGGTAGGCAAAACTATCCAGTTGCAGGCTGCCCTTTTGCTGTAGCTTAAAGCCGTCCTGGAGCTGTTCGACTGTGATGCTCAGGTCGGTGCTGACCAGTCCTTCAAGTCCCGGTACCCAAGGGGCGCTCAGTGGGGCTAGGTCCAGCCGGTTGAGCCGCACGTCAAACTCCAATTGCGGGCGTTGCGCCAGCGGTGTGCCTCGGGTGTCGATGCTGATCGGACTACCGTTGAGCTTACCCTTAACGGTTAATTCGGTACGCTTGTCCGGGGTCCACTGATACAGCAGCTTCAGAATGGCTTGGTCGATCTGCAGCCGTTGTGAAAATTGGGGGTTTTGGTAGGAAGCCTGCAGTCGGTCGAACTGGAAACCGTTGAGTCCCCAACGCCAGTCGGTACTTTCAGAGCTGTCCGATTCCTCTTCAGCGGCTTTGGGGAGGGTTAAGGGGCCTAGGCGTGTTTCGCTACCCTGTTGGCGCAGGTGAAAAGCGGCATCGGCGAGGCTGAGACGGGTCAGCTGCAGCCGTTGCTCCCATAACGCGGCATAACTGATCTGAGCCTCGAAGCGGCCAACCTTGAGTTCCGGCTGGCCCGCGGACTTGGCGCTCAGCCCCATAATCTCCAGATAGCCCGTCCACGGATTCAGGTAGGCCGAGGCAAGACCGACCTGCTCGGCTCCCAGTTGCTTGAGTTGCTGCTTGAGTTGTAACTTCAATACCAGGGCAGGAACGAAACTGATGCATAGCAGCAGGGCGACCATAATGCTGCCAATCCACAGGGGTTTACGATTTTTCATGCTGTGACAAGGGCCTCCGCGTTGCCAAAACGGCCTGCGATATTGGATCGTATGAAAAGTCTAAGCATAAGACATTGAAGGAGAACTTTCAGTTTGGTTGAACAGAAAAAAACCTTGCGAATCGGTCAGGTGGCGCAACACTCGGGCGTCAGTGTAGAAACGGTTCGGTACTATGAACAGCGAGGCTTGCTGCAACAGCCACGGCGTTCGCCCAGCGGCTATCGGGAGTACGATGTGGCGGTACTGCAGCAGCTGGCTTTTATCAGCCGGGCCAAGGCACTGGGTTTCTCGCTGGAGCAGATCGGTGAGCTGTTGCAGCTGCAACTGAGTCCGGAGGCTGACCGCAGCCAGGTCAAGCGGGTGGTGCTGGAGAAGTTGCAGCTGATTGAGGAGCGAATCCATGAGTTGCAGCGGCTTCGCAGTGCCTTGCAGGGCTTGTCGGCCAGTTGTGACGGCCAGGGTGGGGTCGATGATTGTCCGATCATGACCTTTTTAAAGCAGGGGGATGTCGACGCTTGTCAGCCAGGGAGCGAACAGCAGGTTCGCACCGAGGCTGACTGACGCATCGGTCGTTTCGATCGGCTTAGCCCAGGCGCAGCGTTTCGACGCCGTTTGGTGTTCCCATCAACACCACGTCGGCTGAACGCTCGGCAAACAGACCGTTGGTGACGACGCCGACGATGTTGTTGATCTTTTGCTCCAGGGCTACGGCTGCATCGATACTCAGATTATGCACATCCAGAACCTGGTTGCCGTTGTCGGTGACCACCCCTTCGCGGTAAACCGGTTGGGCGTCGAGCTTGAACAGCTGGCGGGCCACGTGGCTGCGAGCCATCGGGATTACCTCTACCGGTAGCGGGAACTCGCCCAGCAGCTCCACCTGCTTGGTCTCGTCGGCGATACAGATAAAGGTTTTCGCCACCGCGGCGACAATCTTCTCGCGGGTCAGTGCGCCGCCGCCGCCTTTGATCAGCTGCAGCTTGTCATTGAACTCATCGGCACCGTCGATATAGAAATCGAGTTGATTGACACCGTTCAGGTCGTAGACCGGAATACCGTGACTTTTCAGCCGCTCGGCGGTGGCTTCGGAGCTGGCAACCGCGCCGTCGAACAGATGCTTCACCTTGGCCAGTTCGTCGATGAAGAAGTTGGCGGTCGAGCCGGTGCCGACACCAACGATGCTGGAGCTTTCGAGGCTGGGCTGGATCATCTCGACAGCGGCGATGGCCACGGCCTGTTTCATTTCGTCCTGGGTCATGGAGTCTGAGTCTCTATCGGGCTGGGTTGAAGAGCCGCATTATACGTGGCCTCGGGCGTCGGTTGTAGCATGTCGATCAACGATTGGACGGTGGACGCCGCCGGGGTGAGTGATTACTATGGAAGGCCGCCCTGTGGCTCTCTTAAGAGCTTTTTACAGGGCTTTGTTTTTATTCAGTTACTTGATCAATAACCTAAACCGCGCAGGACGACGCCAAACCGATTATGCCGCACCAATATATCAAGAAGATTCTTCAAGCCCGGGTCTACGAGATCGCCAAGGAAACGCCACTGGATGAAGCGGCGTCGATTTCGTCGCGCTTGAACAATCAGGTGTTGCTCAAGCGCGAAGATCTGCAGCCGGTATTCTCCTTCAAGCTTCGCGGCGCCTACAACAAGATGGCGCAGTTGAGTGATGAGCAGCGTGCCTGCGGGGTGGTCGCCGCCTCCGCCGGAAACCACGCCCAGGGCTTGGCGCTGTCGGCCAAGGTGATGGGGGTTAAGGCCACCATCGTGATGCCGAAGACCACCCCGGACATCAAGGTCAACTCGGTCCGCGCCCGGGGCGCCAAGGTGGTGCTGCACGGTGATACCTTCGACGAGGCCTTTGCCCATTCCCAGAAGCTGGTCGACGAGCAGGGACTGGTATATGTCCATCCCTACGACGACCCCGATGTGATCGCCGGTCAGGGCACCATCGGCATGGAGCTGCTGCGTCAGCGCAGCGGTCCGATCCATGCGATCTTTGTGCCCGTCGGCGGCGGTGGCCTGATCGCCGGTATTGCCGTCTATATCAAATACCTGCGGCCCGAGATCAAGGTGATCGGGGTCGAATCGGAAGAGTCGGCCTGCCTGAAGGCGGCGATGGATGCCAACGAGCGGGTCAAGCTGGACCAGGTCGGTATCTTTGCCGACGGTACCGCGGTGGCGCAGATCGGCGAGACCACCTTCGATATCTGCCGCAACTACGTGGACGAGGTGATCACCGTCACCACCGATGAGATCTGTGCCTCGATCAAAGATATCTTCGACGATACCCGTTCCGTCACCGAGCCTTCCGGGGCGTTGGGACTGGCCGGCCTGAAGAAATACGTGGCTCGCGAAGGGATCGAGGGCAAGACGCTGATCGCGATCGATTCCGGTGCCAACGTGAATTTTGACCGCCTGCGCCATGTATCGGAGCGGGCCGAGCTGGGTGAGCAGCGCGAGGCGATCATCGCCGCCAAGATTCCGGAGCGTCCCGGCAGCTTCAAGCAGTTCTGCCAGACCCTGGGGCAGCGCAATATCACCGAGTTCAACTACCGCTACAGCGACAACAGCGAAGCGGTGGTCTTCGCCGGTGTTCAGATCAAGCCGGGAGAGCGTGATGAGCTGCTGTCGGCATTGGGCGAGCATCTGGACGAAGTGGCGGATCTGTCCGATAACGAAACCGCCAAGCTGCATGTGCGCTATATGGTTGGCGGACATGCGCCTGTTGGGATGCAGGATGAGGTGATCTACCGGTTCGAATTCCCGGAGCGTCCCGGAGCGCTGATGCGGTTCCTGAACAAGATCGGTGGTCGCTGGAACATCTCACTGTTCCATTACCGCAATCACGGTGCAGCCTATGGCCGGGTGCTGGTGGGTCTGCAGGTGCCTGAGGAGGATCGCGGTAAGGTTCAGGACTTCCTGGCCGAGATCGGTTACCACTTCTGGGAAGAGACCGATAACCCGGCCTATCAGCTGTTCCTGAACTAATCAGCGACGGATTGCGTCAATATCGCACCATCACGGTGGCGGCCAAGGCCGCTACCGCCAATCTCAACCTTGATACCGACTGTTTCAGTTTCAGCTTGATTGGCGTGGCAGCTGGATCGCTAGGATCAAGCCTCCATCGTCACGATTGCGGGCGCTGATGCGGCCCTGATGTTGGGCCACGGCCCGAGCGGCAATCGCCAGCCCCAGTCCCCAGCCGCCTTGTTGGCGACTACGGGCCTTGTCGGTGCGCACGAACGGCTCGAAGATCTTCTCCAACATCTCCGGTTCGATACCAGGCCCCCGGTCGGCTATCTGAATCAGGATGTCGTTGTCACCGATGCTTAGACTCAATTCGACCTGATCCTGGGAGTACTTCAGCGCATTGCTGAGCCCGTTGGCGACCGCGCGACGGATCAGTCGGGGCTCGATCGCCAGGCTGACGGCGCCATCACTGCGATAGTCGACCCGGGCCTGATCCAGATTGAACTCTTCGGTCAGCTCTTGCAGCAGCTGGTCCAGGTCGATCGGTGTCTTGGGCTCGGTTTCGGCCCGGGCGTCGAGGCGCGCCAGCATCAGGATCTCGTCGATCAACTGGTCAAGTTGTTCGGCCTGCTTCTCGATTCGGTCCAGGCTGGCATCTTCACCGAGCTGTTTGCGGGCCAGCTCCAGTGCTACCCGCTGTCTGGCCAGTGGGGTGCGCAGCTCGTGGGAAACATCGCGCAGCAGTTGCTGCTGGCCCTGCACCAGGGATTGGATCCGTTCGGCCATGCGATCGAAGTCCTGACCCAGCTGCCCCAGCTCGTCCTTGCGGCCGCTGACCGTGTCGCCGACCCGGCTATCGAGTTGGCCCTCGGCCAGCTTCTGGCTGGTTCGCTGCAGTTGTCGAATCGGGCTGATCAGGTAGCGGGCCATCAGGAATGACAACAAGCCGACCAGCAGCAGGGTCAGACCGATCCGCCAGGCCAGTTGAGGGCCGGAGTAGAGGTGCTCCAACAGCTCTCTTGGATTCATGACCACAAACAGGTAGCGCTGGCCGTTGTATTGCATTGGCAGCACGGCTGGACGAAATCGAGGAAAACGCTTGTCTTTCCAGTCGTCTCTACCTATCCAGTCGCGCTTATCCTTGCGGTATTTATGGTCATCGTCACCGCGCCGGTATTCGTTGGAATGACGGTCATGGTCGTGGTCATCGTCATCGGTACAGGACTCGGCATCCTCGCTTTGCATCGGCTGGCGACCGAAACGGAATAACTTATCCAGCAGCCAGGGAGGAAGGGGTTCACCGGTCAGGCTTAGTCCGCGATCGTCGAGCAGAACGACTTTCAGCCCTGTTTTGAGTTTGAGTTGTTCGCGCCAACGCTGTAGGCCCATAGGGCCGCCAGTGGCGAACTGCTCCATTGCCTGGCTGGCATAGCTGCTCAGGGTCTGAGTCCGACCCTCGGAATCTTCAAACTGGCGTGCCAGGGTCCAGGTCACCAGCATATTGCAGCCGACCACCAGCAGCATCATCAGCCAGGAGGCGAGGAATATCTTGAGGTACAGACTACGCATCGCGGGGCCGATCGAACAGGCGGTAGCCGGAGCCACGTACGGTTTGGATCTGGATATGGCAGCCCTCGGTCTGGCTGAGCTTCTTGCGCAAGTTACTCAGGTGCATATCGATGCTGCGATCGTAGGGCCCTAGATTGCGGTTCAGGGCATAACGGGTCAGGTTCTGCTTGGTGACCAGCCGGTCGGCATGGTCGAGCAGGCACTCGAGGATACGGAATTCGGTCTGGGTCAGTGCCAGCGGGTGGTCGTTGGCGCTGGCGCTGAAATCCTGTCGATTCAGCTTCAAGCCGGCGTAGCTCAACAGGTTGTCATCGTTGTTGCTGCTGCCGCCGTTCTCCAGCGCGACCCGGCGAATAATCGCGCGAATTCGGGCCACCAGTTCGCGTGGGCTACAGGGTTTGGGCAGGTAGTCGTCGGCGCCGATCTCGAGGCCGACGATCCGGTCCACCTCTTCACCACGGGCCGACATCATCAGCACCGGGGTGCGGGCTTCGTCGCCGGAGCCGCCGCGCAGCTGTTTGAGGGTGTCGAAGCCATTGAGGGTCGGCATCATCACATCAAGAATGATTACCGCATACTGTTGTCGGGCTGCTTGCTGTAGTGCCTGTTCGCCGTCGTGGACCTGGTCGACGCTGAAGCCTTCGAGCTCCATAAACTCCGCCAACATCTGGCACAGCTCTAGATCATCATCAACCAGCAGAATCTTTTCCATTATGACTTCCTACTACCCATCTAACAGGGCCAGATCAGGGCCCAATGGCACAGGTTGTATTCTGACACAGCTTTACAGCGCCTTAGGGCTCTTTACGCAAACTTTACACCGTCCTGACTCTGCTTTGCATTCGGCTCGATAGACTGGAAACCGTACTTAATAGTGATCCCAACGAGGAACGAACAATGAAAAAGCAGATTGCAATGGTGGCAGCGGTAGTTGCTCTGAGTGGCGGCGCGGCCCTGACCTTGGCCGATGGTTATGGCGACGGTTACGGCAAAGATTGCGGCGGTAAAGGCGGTAAGTGGGGTTTTGGCGATCATGATGGCAAGCGTTGGGGTAAAGGTGACCCGGAGCGCATGCAGGAACGGATGCTGGATAAGCTAGACCGCAAGCTGGAACTGACCACTGAGCAGCGCGAGCAGATCTCCGTATTGATGGCGAAGAAATATGACGGCATGCGTGATGCTTACGAGAATCGTGAGCCGATGCGCGATCAGTGGCGGGCGCTCGATCCCAATGCCGCCGACTATACCGAACAGGTAGAGAAACTGGCCAAAGAGCGTGCCCAGGTGATGGCCGATCGGATAATGGAGCGAGCCCAGTACAAGGCCGATCTGTATTCGATCCTGACTCCGGAGCAGCAGCAGGAGTTTGCCGAGCTGGAGCAGCGTTTCGGCAAGCGCGGCGGTCGCTACTGAGTCGGCGGTCGATTAATCAGTACGGTTTACAACGGGCTTTATGACGGCCGATAGTGCTCAAGGCGATTCAACCAAAGCCTAGACCTTCTCAACCTGTCTGAAAAAGCACTTGCCGTTATAGAGCCCGTTCTTTTGAACCGCAGAGAAAAGAGGTCGGTTGGCGGCCCTAAGCTCGGGCCGACAGTTCCGCGGGAATATCCGGAGAATGGGGGTAATCGGCCTGGGTAAAGGCCTGATAGGTAAACAGCGCCAGGCTGATGATGCCCCAGGTCAGGCCGATAACGACACCCAGATCGACTATCCCTCGCCAGGGTTGATCCAGCAGCGAGACGGCTTGAACCAGGCCGATGATCGTCAGCGTCAGGGCGAAGGTGATGATCTGGCGCTTGCGGCTGATATGGAAATAGCCCATGCAGAATACCGGCGCCAGCAGAAGATGCAGCGGAGCAGGATTGCGGTAGAGATAGGCAATTCGGGCGGCCACCCGGGGAGAAAACCCTTTTTGAAACCCTTTATAGCCCTCGTTGTAGGCCATAAAGATTACCCAAACGACGGTAATCAGCCAGTGATGCCACTCGAACGGCACCGACCAGGCATCTAGGCCGACCTGGCTCAGCCTAACGATGGCGAATCCAAACAGGGTCAGGATGCCCCCCATCCCCCAGATAACAGCAAGTAGACCCATAACGATGCGATGTGTTCCTGTCAGAACCGGATAGCCGGTCCGCTGGCCCGAATTAAAAAGGGGCTATTATAGCGGTCCGGCCAAGTCTGTAAAAACCGGTGTTAGCCCGGTCGGCCGTCGATCCGGGGTTTAATCAGGTACGGCAGGTATTCCTTGGCGAAAGCGCCAAACGCCAGGATCCAGCAGAGCGCGGCGATTCCCAGTAGCGCCGATCCCAGCGCGCCGCCGAACAGGGTGGCGCCAAGTCGGAACAGAATGCCTACCGTCAGTACTTTGATGCCCATGACGGTCAATGGTGGCAAATGCAGCATCCGACCGGTATGGCCAAGCGAGACCCGTCCCATCATGCCCAGGGTGATCAGGCCGATACCGCCGTAGGACAGCATATGGATCGCGGTGCTGGCCGGAACCCAGTCCAGCAGCGCAAGGCCCTTGAACACAAAGCCCAGCGCGATACTGGCGTAGGCGACGTGCAGTACCCAGATGATCGGGTGCTGCCAGATCCGCTTGTCGTACCAGCCGGAGACCCGCAACAGCAGGATCAGGCCCAGCAGCAGGCTCCAGATCGCCGGAATGATCGCCAGCGGCACCAGCAGCTCAAGAAACAGCAGCACCACGGTGCCGAAGACCGAGCAGAACTCAACCCATCCCCACTTGCGTGGCGTCATGCCGGGTAGCGGGTTGCGGGTAAAGAATGGAATGACTCGGCCGCCCATGATCACGATCACCAGAATCACCACACCCAGGCCCAGGTCGGTACCGGCGCGGGCGCTGTTGCTGACCCCCAAAGGCTCCAGGTGCATCAGCAGGTTGGCAAACCACAGCAACGCCAGAATGAACAGAAAGGCGATATTACGGATATTGCGGGCTTTGATCAGTGGCCCGGCCAAGCCGGCGATGACGCTGGGGATAAACAGCAGGTCGATAGCCGCGATAAGGCCGGCAGGCAGACCCAGAGGCACCGTGACGGCCAGTCGTCCCAGCGTCCAGATCGAGAAGATCAGAATCAACGGGGTCCCCGACGGTGTTTCCATCGAGGTCCAGTTGCGCGCAGCGGTCAGCAGAAAGCCCGCGATCACTCCGGTGGTAAAACCGAATACCATCTCATGGGCATGCCACATCAGCGGATTGAAGTGGGAGGCGAGCGACAGGTGGCCGTACAGATAGGGCAGCCACAGGAGAATCAGAATTACCGAGACGATCGCGGAGAATAGGAAAAAGGGGCGGAACCCCAGCGCAAACAGGGAGAACGTATCCGGCGGAATCCGGTCTTCGGGGCGTTCGATATTGATCATGCTAAAACAGGCTCATGGCTTGGTGTCGCCGTGAAGGGATGACATGCAGCGACGGGTCTTTCTTTAGGTATTTTGGTGGCGCTTGCACCACGTGTTGTGCAAGCAACCAGCGGATAAGTTCCGCAGAGTACGCAGCATAGCAGCTGCTAGTTGCTACGCCTTGATTTGGATTAGATTCGCCGGGCAGGTCAGGGTATCGACCGCGATTGATCGTGGGAGCGCACAAAAAAGCCCGCCGGCTGGGAAGCAGGCGGGCTTTAAAACAGGCGGCTAATTAGCCCAGGTTTTCGGCAACGAAGTCCCAGTTGACCAGCGCCCAGAAGGCGTTCATGTAGTCAGGACGGACATTGCGGTAGTCGATGTAGTAGGCGTGCTCCCACAGGTCGACGGTCAGCAGCGGAGTCTGACCTTCGGTCAGCGGGCAACCGGCGTTGCTGGTGTTGACGATAGCCAGGCTGCCATCGGCATTCTTAACCAGCCAGGTCCAGCTGGAGCCGAAGTTGTTGATGGCGCTGTCGGTGAACTTGGCCTTAAAATCTTCGAAAGAGCCGAAAGCTGCGTTGATCGCGTCGGCTACGGCACCAGTAGGCTCGCCACCACCGTTGGGGCTCAGACAGTGCCAGTAGAAGGTGTGGTTCCAGATCTGGGCGGCGTTGTTGAACACACCACCGGCAGGCGCGGAAGTGATGATCTCTTCCAGGCTCTTGCCTTCATATTCAGAACCCGGTACCAGACCGTTCAGCTTAACCACATAGGTGTTATGGTGCTTGCCGTGGTGGAAGTCCAGAGTCTCGGCAGAAATGTGGGGCTCCAGGGCGTCCTTGGCGTAAGGCAGCGGGGGTAGTTCAAAGCTCATTGTTCAGTTCCTATTTGAATAGCTAACACACTCGGTGTCCGACGGAGGTTGTCAGACAGCTAAACCTCTCCGGATTTATTGCTGGCGCGATCATAGCACCCAAAATGACATATGTCATAGTAAAATGGTCGGTTTTACCTATGGGCTTGGGAGGTAGGATCGACCAGCAACACTTCCGATTGTAGCAAGCTCGACTAAAGCTGTGTTCCACAGCGATGAATTCCATACTTAAATGACGGTCCCGATAAGAATAAGTTCGTCACCGATGCCTAGAATTTTCCTCTATTTGGCGGCCTTCGCGCTGCTGGGTTTCTTCATTACCCGGACCTTCAACCAGCAGCCGCCCAGCTGGGAACCCTTCTATCAGGCCTGTATGGCCGGGACGGGATCCACCGAACAGCGCTGCAGCTGTTTTGCCGACTACGTCCATGACCGACTTAACGACGATGAGATCAGTGCGGTGATGGAGAATCGAGTCGCCGGAGCGAGCTTTCAGGATCGAGTAGAAAAGATCGTTCAACAAGGCAGCCTGGCTTGCCATTAATCCCCCTAGGCTGGTTGCTCAGGTTTCCAGCCCCAGGCATTGGCCCCAGTCGAAGACTCTGTCTCCGGTGGCGATAAAGTCTGGATTAATCAGCCCCTCGCGTTCGTTGTAACTTAAGGCTTTCCCATGAAAATCGATTACCTGACCGCCGGCGGCCTCGAGTACGGCTTGGGCGGCGGCGGTATCCCATTCGCTGGTGGTGCCGGTACGCAGATGCAGATCGGCGGCGCCTTCTGCGATCAGGCACAGCTTCAAGGAGCTGCCCATCGGGGTCTCGGACACCGGCATCAGCTGCCGTAGTCGTTCGATATAGGGATCGAGAGTGCTGTCACGGTGGCTGCGGCTGACCACCAGCGATAGCGGTCGGAACGGGGCCAGCGAACGGCTCTTCAGGGGCAGTTGTCGCTGGCCTTTGCCGTTGGATTTGTAGGCGATACCGATCTTGGCGCAACCGGCATACAGGGTGTCGATTGCCGGAGCATAAACGACGCCGAGCATAGGCTGGTGTTTGTCGATCAGAGCGATATTGACGGTGAATTCGCCGTTGCGTTTGATGAACTCCTTGGTGCCATCCAGGGGATCGACCAACCAGTAGCGCGACCACTGATCCCGTTGCTCGATCTGGGCTGGCGAGGATTCTTCCGACAGGATTGGAATCTCCGGGCACAGCCGTTCCAGGCTCGAGCAGATCAACCGGTGCGCTGCCAGATCGGCCTCGGTCAGGGGGGTGGTATCGGCCTTGTGCTGTACTTGAACCGGGTGGCTACGGTCATAAATAGACAGAATTGCCTCGCCGGCTTCGACGGCGATATGGGTCAGCTGTGGCAGCAAAGGGGTAAGATCCATAGGAACTCCTGGAACATGGCTGTGGCCGGAACGGTTCAAATCTGCGTGTCCGGGCGTCATACTTTAGCTTAAACCCGTCACCTTCTTGAGCCTATACCTATGTTGGATTGGGGAAACATCGATACCGTCCTGTTGGATATGGACGGAACCCTGTTGGATCTGCACTTTGACACCTACTTCTGGCTGGAGCATCTACCGGCGCGTTATGCCGAAACCCATGCGCTGGAGCCGGCCCAGGCGCGGGAGCAGCTGCACGACCGGATCCGCCGCGAGCGGGGAACCCTGAGCTGGTATTGCGTTGATTACTGGTCAGAGGAACTGGGGGTGGATGTGGCGGCACTCAAGCATGAGATCAGCCATAAGGTCGCTTTCCGGCCCCATGTGCAGGATTTTCTGAGGACCCTGAAAGAGCAGCAGATCCGTTCGGTGATCGTTACCAATGCCCACCGTAAGAGCCTGGATTTGAAGCTGGCCAAGACCGGTCTGGATCAATACGTCGATCGGATTCTGGTATCCCACGACTTCGGCCTGCCCAAGGAAGATGTCCAGTTCTGGCATCAGCTGCAACAGGTGGAGCCGTTCGATCCCCGCCGAACCTTACTGGTGGATGACAGCCTGCCGGTACTGCAATCGGCTCGCGATTATGGGATTGCCGAGCTGTTATCGATCGTGCAGCCCGACAGCCAGCAGGCCGAGCGTCAGATCGATGAATTCCGGGCGATCCGTCATTTCGACGAGATCAAGCCCGAGAAAAAAGAATAAAAAGGAATAAACTTGACGGTATGACCGACACACAACCGAAAGTGCGCCTGGATAAGTGGCTCTGGGCGGCCCGCTTTTTTAAGACCCGAGCCCTGGCGAAACAAGCGATAGAGGGCGGCAAAGTTCACTACAACGGCACCCGTGCCAAAGTCAGCAAGGCGGTCGAGATCGGTGCGATGCTGCAGATCCGGCAGGGGTTTGACGAGAAAACCGTCGAGGTGCTGAAACTGTCAGACCAGCGCCGCGGCGCGCCGGAGGCGGCGCTGCTGTACCACGAGACCGAACAGAGTTTGGCCCAGCGTGAGCTGGCCGCCGAGCAGCGCAAGGCGCAGCGGGCCACAGTGGCTCCCGAGCGTGGTCGTCCGACCAAGAAGGATCGGCGGCGGATTCGCGATTTCAAGGACGCCCACGGGAATTAAACCGGGCGCCAGAGCTTGAGCGCTCGCCGGGAACACCGGGGTTGTATCGCCGCGCTCCGTCCCCATATAAGCAAGCCGGCGCCTGGTGCGCCCCAGACCTGAATACCTTCTAGACCCGAAACGGTTCTAGAGCTGAGCAAGAGAGCCGAGAGACCATGAGTAGTGCGGACCAGATCCAACGTTTTATCTTTGATGATGCCGATGTTCGCGGTGTATTGGTCGGGCTGGATCAGAGCTATCACGACTGCCTCGATCGCCATCAGTATCCGCAACCGGTCAAACAGCTGTTGGGGCAGATGCTGGCGGCGGTGTCGCTGCTGAGCTCGACCCTGAAGTTTGAAGGCCGGCTGAGTTTGCAGGCCCGGGGTGACGGGGCGGTCAGTCTGTTGATGGCCGAGTGCACCCGGCAGAACCACCTGCGCGCGATTGCCCAGGTTAATGCCGATATTGACGGTGAAGATCTGGTGGAACTGCTCGGAAAGGGACAGCTGGCGATCACTATCGAACCGGAGAAAGGGCAGCGCTACCAGGGCCTGGTGCCGCTGGAACATCCGCAGCTGGCGCAATGTCTGGAACAGTATTTTGCCCAGTCCGAACAGCTGGCCACCCGGATTATGCTGGCCGCTGACGAGCGCACGGCCAGCGGTATGCTGTTGCAAGCGCTGCCGTCGAACGATCAGGGTGAGCGTTATCAGGAAAACTGGGCTCGGATCGACCATCTGGGTAGCACCCTGACCTTGAAAGAACTTCAGGAGTTGGACAACGAGACCCTGCTGTTCCGGCTATTTCATGAAGAGCAGGTGCGTTTGTACGAGTCCAATGATTTGGTCTTTAAGTGCGATTGCTCCAAGGAGCGTTGCATGCGGGCCCTGTTGAGCCTGGGTGAGGAAGAACTGCAACAGATGCAGCAAGAGCAGCAGGGTTCGGTCGCGATCGATTGTCAGTTCTGTAACAGCCGTTACGAGGTTGATCCGGTTGAGCTCGAACAGCTGCGGCGGGGCGGCTCAACCGCTGCGTCAGATCAAGTTCATTGACTCGGTTACCAATCGGGCCTTGAAAGCGGGGCGGTCATCCCCATAATAACAAGCTGTCATCTCTGACCGCGTCCGGGACGGGCGAGCCATGGCAGTTTCTTCAACCGCTGTTTGCGGCTACTATCTACGGTCAGTTATCTGGAGGATTTATGAGCGACAATATCATCAACGTCACCGATGCCAGCTTCGAAGACGAGGTACTGAAGGCCGAAGGTGCAGTGCTGGTCGATTACTGGGCCGAGTGGTGTGGACCCTGCAAAATGATTGCACCGGTACTGGAAGAAGTGGCGAGCGATTACGGTGACCGACTGAAGATCTGCAAGCTGAACATCGACGAGAACAGCGAAACTCCGCCGAAGTTTGGTATCCGCGGAATTCCGACCCTGATGTTGTTCAAGGGCGGCAATGTCGAAGCGACCAAAGTGGGCGCGCTGTCCAAGTCACAGCTGACCGCTTTCCTCGACAGCAATATCTGATTGATATGAAAAACGGGCCTTAGGGCCCGTTTTTTTATGGCCGCGCCTTATTAGACTTAATTCCGTATGGGTTATGTTGCAATCCAAAGGTTTAGCGGCCACAATAGCAACCCGGTACCGTCCAGTGCGGGGAAACCGTTAACGCTGTACTGATTACCAAATTCCAAACTCCCTCCTTCCTGCCAACAGCAAGCACCCTCTCGTGTGCAGTCTTACGATCAAATTATGAATCTTAGTGAACTCAAGCTAAAACCCGTTTCCGAACTTCTCGACATTGCCAAAGAAATGGGCTTGGACAATCTGGCCCGTTCCCGTAAACAGGACGTCATTTTCTCTATCCTCAAAAAACACGCCAAGAGCGGTGAGGATATCTACGGAGACGGTGTACTGGAGATCCTGCAGGATGGATTTGGTTTCCTCCGTTCGGCCGACAGCTCTTACCTGGCCGGTCCGGATGATATCTATGTATCACCCAGCCAGATCCGTCGCTTCAACCTGCGCAAGGGCGACAGTATCTCCGGTAAGATCCGCCCGCCCAAAGATGGCGAGCGCTACTTTGCGATGCTCAAGGTTGATGAGATCAACTTCGACCGTCCCGAGCGCGCCAAGAACAAGATTCTGTTTGAAAACCTGACTCCGCTGTTCGCCCAGAAGCGACTGCGCCTGGAGCTGGGTAATGGTTCCACCGAGGATCTGACTGCCCGGGTTATCGACCTGATCTGCCCGATTGGTAAAGGCCAGCGGGCCCTGATCGTGTCACCGCCCAAGGCCGGTAAGACCTTGATGTTGCAGAACATCGCCAACTCCATTACCCGTAACAACCCCGAGTGCTATCTGATCGTGTTGCTGATCGATGAGCGCCCGGAGGAAGTGACCGACATGCAGCGCACCGTGCGCGGTGAAGTGGTTGCCAGTACCTTCGACGAGCCGCCAGCCCGTCACGTGCAGGTTGCCGAGATGGTGCTGGAGAAGGCCAAGCGTCTGGTCGAGCACAAGAAGGATGTGGTGATTCTGCTCGACTCCATCACCCGTCTGGCACGGGCCTACAACACCGTAATCCCGTCATCGGGCAAGGTGCTGACCGGTGGTGTCGATGCCCACGCGCTGGAGCGTCCAAAGCGTTTCTTCGGTGCAGCCCGTAACATCGAAGAGGGCGGCAGCCTGACGATCATCGCTACCGCGCTGGTCGATACCGGCTCGAAGATGGACGAAGTTATCTTCGAAGAATTTAAGGGTACTGGTAACTCCGAAGTGAATCTGGACCGTAAGGTGGCTGAGAAGCGGGTCTTCCCTGCAATCAATATCCGCCGCTCCGGCACCCGTCGTGAAGAGCTGCTGACCACCGAGGACGAACTGCAGCGGATGTGGATCCTGCGCAAGCTGCTGGATTCGATGGAAGATTCGGCCGCAACCGAGTTTGTTATCGACAAGCTGAAGGACTTCAAGACCAACGATGAGTTCTTTATGTCGATGAAGCGCAAGTAAGTCCGCGTTTCATACCCGTAGGGCAGGTCAGTGACCTGCCTTTTTTTTTCGGCTGTGATTATGATGAAATAGCCGACCATTTTAGTAAGATTTACGGTATTTCTATGAAATACAAAGACCTTCGCGAGTTTATCGAAGCCCTGGAAGCCCAGGGAGAGCTGCAGCGGATCAGTGTCGAAGTTGATCCGGTGCTGGAGATGACCGAGATCTGCGATCGCACTTTGCGGGCCGGTGGGCCGGCGCTGCTGTTTGAAAACCCGAAGGGCTTTGATATGCCGGTGCTGGCCAACCTGTTCGGCACGCCGAAGCGGGTGGCGCTGGGAATGGGCGAGGATGATGTCGATCAGCTGCGTGAAGTGGGCAAGCTGCTGGCGTTTCTGAAGGAGCCTGAGCCGCCGAAGGGCATGAAGGATGCCTGGCAGAAGCTGCCGATATTCAAGCAGGTGATGAATATGGGGCCCAAGGTGGTCAAGCAGGCTCCTTGTCAGACCCATGTTTTTCAAGGTACTGACGTTGATCTGACCAAGTTGCCGATCCAGACCTGTTGGCCGGGCGATGCCGCGCCGCTGGTGACCTGGCCACTGGTGATCACCAAGGGGCCCCATAAAGAGCGTCAGAACCTGGGGATCTACCGACAGCAGCTACTGGGCAAGAACAAACTGATTATGCGCTGGCTGTCACACCGTGGCGGCGCGCTGGATTTCAAAGAGTGGCGTGAGGCCCATCCCGGTGAGCGCTTCCCGATCTCGGTGGCGCTGGGTGCCGATCCGGCCACCATTTTGGGGGCGGTGACGCCGGTCCCCGATACTCTGTCCGAATACGCCTTTGCCGGCCTGCTTCGGGGGCAAAAGACCGAGCTGGTCAAGTGTCTGACCAATGACCTGCAGGTGCCGGCGACGGCGGAGATCATCCTCGAAGGCTATATCGAGCCGGGTGAGCTGGCCGACGAAGGACCCTTTGGCGATCACACCGGTTACTACAACGAGGTCGAGCGTTTCCCGGTCTTTACCGTCGAGTGCGTGACCCATCGCCAGGATCCGATCTACCACAGCACCTATACCGGGCGGCCACCCGATGAGCCGGCGGTACTGGGGGTGGCGCTGAACGAAGTCTTTGTGCCGATCCTGCAGAAGCAGTTCCCGGAGATTGTGGATTTCTATCTGCCACCGGAAGGCTGCTCCTATCGAATGGCGGTGGTGACAATCAAGAAGCAGTATCCCGGCCATGCCAAGCGGGTGATGATGGGGGTTTGGTCGTTCCTGCGTCAGTTTATGTACACCAAGTTCGTGATCGTTACCGACGATGATGTGAACGCCCGTGATTGGAAAGACGTGATCTGGGCGATGACAACCCGGATGGATCCGGCCCGCGATACCGTGATGATCGAGAACACGCCGATCGATTATCTGGATTTTGCTTCCCCGGTTCCTCGACTGGGCTCCAAGGTCGGTTTCGATGCCACCAACAAGATGCCCGGCGAAACCGAGCGTGAGTGGGGTAGCCCTATCACCATGACCGACGAGGTCAAACAGCGGGTTGATGATATCTGGGCTAGCCTGAATATAAAGTTGCCGCAATAACCGGTGACTGGGCCTGAGACAACCACCCACTAGAGATTAGAACGAGAGTAGAGACGAATTTATGGCCGCAACTAGCCAAGCCTCCATCAGCGACTGTCAGGTCGAAGAGGTTACTCAACTGACCGACGGTATCTACCGTATCCAACTTCGGTTGCTGCAGCCGCTAGTCCATCGGGCTGGCCAGTACTTGGAATTGTTGCTGGATGAAGGTGAAGCATCACCGACGGCTGTGCCCTATACCGTGGCTTCGGCTCCCGCCGCGCTGCCGTTGCTGGAGTTGCAGATTCAGGATCTGGGCGAGGGTGGTCTGGCCTCCCGGGTGATCGATACGTTCAAGAACCAGTCGCAGGTTCAGGTACGTTTTCCGCAGGGGGAGTGCTACCTGGACCAGGCGCCGCAAGATCCGTCTCAACCGATTATTTTGATCGGCGCGGGCACCGGTTTTTCTCAGATGAAGGCACTGATCGAACATGCCCTGGCCGAGCAGATGCCTAATCCGCTGCATCTTTATTGGGGTGTGCGTGAGGCGGAGCATCTGTACGGTCACGAGCTGATCGAAGGTTGGCAGCAGAGTCATCCCAACTTTTACTTTCACCCGGTAGTGTCCGACCCCACCGGTGACGACTGGTCCGGCCGTATCGGACTGGTACACGAGTCGGTGATGGAGGACTTTCCGTCACTGGAGCAGCCGCTGATCTACGTCTGCGGCTCGCCGGCGATGGTCTATGCAGTCGAGGATGATTTTCGTGAGCGTGGAATGGGCGACGGACAGATGTTCTCAGACGTTTACAGCTACGCACCACGTAGCTGAGCAGTTTTCTCTCGCAACTAAAAAAGCCGCTGTAGATCAGCGGCTTTTTTCATGGTGCAAGGTCGTGCCGGATTAGCTGGCGGCTTGTGCCTTGGCGGCCTCATCGTTGCTGCCTTCCGGTTCGGCAGGCGCCGGTTCTGGCTGAATTTCAGGCTGCGGCAGCTCCGGTAGTGAGCCGGTCAGGCTGTCGACATACTGGTCCAGTACCTGAGGGTCGGTGCTGCCGTTGCTGCGGTTGTGCAGCAGCCGCGCCAGCTCAGCGTAGGCTTCCTGCGACGGAGACAGTTCCAGACTCTTCTGGAAGTAGCTCTGGGCCTGCTCCCACTCGCTATTACGCAGCGCCAAGCGTCCCAGGGTCAGTTGCAGACTGGCGTCATTGGCATGGGCCTGGGCCCAATCTCGGGCCTGACGGTATTGCTTGGCAACGTCGGCACCATCGATACGACCGTACAGCTCTGCCAATTCGGAGCTCCACTGCTTCTTCAGGCGCTCGCTCAAGAACTTCTCGGCGCTGGCACCACCATCGCACTCAAGCAGCAGCTCGACCTGACGCTCGATCAGGTTGTTGTCGCTCTGCAGCGTCTTGGGTACGGATTTCCAACCATGGCCCAGCATCCGCTGACGCGCATCGTTGCCTTCACCGTCGCCGACCGACTCCAGACTCTTGGTCAGGTGGCCCAGATAGATCTTCTGCTCCAGCTGCTGTAGCTGCTCGGGCGGGTAGACATTCTGCTTCCGTAGCTCGGGCAGCAGTTGAACCATCGAACCCCAGTCATTCAGTTCGGTATAGGTCTGGGTCAACAGCTTGAGGATATAGGAGTGTTTGGGCGCTTTGCTGCGCAGCCGGGTCAGGGTTGCCAGCGCCGATTCCCAGTGACCGCGGTCGATCTGGATCTGGCTCTGGATGATACCCACGGCAACATCAGCCTTCGGTGCTGACAGTCGGGCTTCGTCGAGCAGGGCATCGCAGCTGTCGTGCTGGTTCTGCTCGTGGGCAGCCTGGGCTGCCGCCAAGTAGTTAACCAGCGAGACACCGGAGTTGGGTGCCGCCTGGCTCAGCAGGCGTTCGGCCTTGGACCAGTTGCCGGCCGACAGCGCGTTCAGACCGTTGAGGGTCTTGCGATCGGCGCTGTTGCGGGCGTGGTTCTTACGCCACTCGTTGAGTCTGCGACGACGAGTCATCAGGTACTGGGCGAGCTGCAGCAGCAGATAAAAAGCGGTGAAGCTCAGGATCACAATCAGCCCCAGACCCCAGATGCTGGTCTCGATGATGGTGCCCTTGAAACTGACCAGGACATAGCCCGGATCCTGGACGATCAGCTCACCGACCAGCGAGCCGGCCAGCAGAACGATCAGAGCGAAGATCAGCAACAGTTTCATTGGCCCGCTCCTTCGAGTTTATGCAGCTCGGCCAGGTAGGTCTTCAGGGTTTTCAGCGAGCCGGAGATGTCCGGCATCTTCGGTGCGACCTGGGTGCCCTTGATCTCGTCCAGAGATTTCACCAGTGCAGTGCTGGTGGCGTCGGTCTTCTCGAAGTAGGTCTTGATCCAGTTGCCGGACTTATCCAGACCGGCGTCGAAGGCCTGTTGCTTACCTTGCAGCAGTGCCAGTTGGGTCTGCTCCAGCATCAGGTGCAGGTTCTGGGTCAGGAAGTAGTGTTGCTCCGGCGACAGCAGCGGCTTGACCGGCTCGTCGGCGCGGCGAACGACGATCAGGTTGCCCAAGCGATCCATCGCGTTGGCCCAGGATTTGGCCAGGCCGTCGTTCCAGCTCTCGGAAACGCTGTCCGGGGTGATCTCTTTCAGCATCTCGGGAATCTGGTGCTTGTCGGTGATCGGCAGTAGACGCAGGTTACCGACCTGAGTGCTGATGGCGGCCAACTTCAGGTAGATGCCGTCGATATCCAGACTGGGAACGGCTTCCAGAGCGACGATGTCTTTGGCCAGCGCCTGGCGGATCGGGTAGATTGAGACATCATCGGTCTCCTTCAGGATCAGGTCCGCGCTCTTGAGCAGGCTCAGGGCGCCGCTGGAGCTGCGCTCCATCAGGACGCGTTGGTTGGCCAGTCGCAGCAGATACTCGACTTCGGCCAGCAGCCAGTCTTTGCGGGTATCGGTGCCCATCTTGCTGACCTGCTGCATCGCCTTGGAGAGACGGCTTTGCAGTTCGTCGACATTACGCTGCTGGGCGCTGCTGCCTTCGCGCAGCTGCTTCAGTTCGCCCAGAATCTGACCATTCTGCTGTTGGGTATTCCGGTTGTTGTCGTTGGTGCTGCCCAGCTGCTCCTTGACCGAAGCCAGCTGCTCGCTTTGCTGGATCTGCATCTTCTGCAGCAGGGTATAGCCATAACCCAGGCCACCCAGTGCTACCAGCACCAGCAGCAGCGCCAGAACCGCCAGCTTGGAGATACCGGCTTTAGCTGGCTCCTGGCTGGCCGTTTCAGCTACAGGCTGTTCGGGAGTGCTCTGCTCGCTATCGTCAGACGGTTCCTGAACCTCTGCGTCAGCCACTTCTGCCGACTGCTCCGCTTCAGCTTGTTCGGCCTTATCCTCAGCAGGCGTCTCAGGACTATCGGCCGAATTGAGTTCCTGTTCGGTCGTATCTGAGTCGTCCGGGGTCTTCTGGTTGGGCTCTTTATTATTCATGGAGCGTTTTCCCATCTCACTGTTCCATCTTGCCAGGGGTTGCTCCGAGATCCATCAGTACATCAATCATGGCGTCATCGGTGGCGTTAGCCGCAACCCGGATGTGGTTGAATTTATTCTGTTTTGCCAGTTCGGCTACCCGTTGGCTGGGTACCACCAAGGGGGTCTCGGCGAGCTGGCCGACTCCTCCCCCGTGGGGTTGAGTCAGGTTGATCAGATTGCTCAGTGCTTCGCCACTGCTTACTAACATAGCTGAAGCGGATGATTTATAAATGATACTTTCGATTTCCGTTGCATCATATTCGGGTATCTCACGGCGATAAAGTTCAGCCAGATCGACCTGCGCCCCGCGTCCTCGCAGCGTCTCTGCCAACAGTTCACGGCCACCGCTGCCGCGGCAGATCAGGATTCGCTGCCCTTGGACCTGTTGCAACTGCGGTAATTGCAGCAGGGTTTCGCTGTCCATGCGTCCGTCGCCACTGCTGGGTTGAATCCCCAGCTTGCTCAAGCAGTCGGCGGTAGCACTGCCGACCGCCAGCCAGTCGATCCGGATCGGCAGCTGGGGCCAGTACTGGTCGATCCAGTCGTAGCCCAGGCGAGCCGCGTTGGCGCTGACGAAAATGACCGCCTGGTAGTTATCCAGATCCAAGAACTGCTGTTTTAGCAATGGGTAGTGGGGGGCGCTGGGGTCGGTTTCGGCGATCTTCAGCAGCGGGAAGCGGATCGGTTCCGCCCCCAGTTGCTGTAGCCGCCGGCACAGGGGGTCGGCCTGGTGGGCCGGCCGGGTCACCAGAATGCGTTGCCCGGCCAGAGGCTGGGCTTGTCCGGCGCTCCCCCGGGACTGACTCACTTGCCGTAGACTTCCTGCAGGATCTCTTTGGCGCCCATATCCAGCAGTTGATCAGCCAGCTGGATGCCAAGCGCCTCGGCGTTCTCAACGCCGCCGCGAACTTCGGCGCGCAGCACCTTGGAGCCGTCAGGGCGACCGACCAGGCCGCGCAGGTAGAGTTCGTCTCCGGCATCGTTCAGGGTGGCGAAACAGCCGATCGGAACCTGGCAGCCGCCTTCCAGGCGCTTGTTCATGGCGCGCTCGGCCTCGACCCGGTAGGCGGTCGGTTGATGATGCAGCGGTTTGAGCAGCTCCAGCACCCGGGTGTCATCGGTACGGCACTCAACGCCGACGGCTCCCTGGCCACCGGCGGGTAGGCTGACGGTATCGTCGATCTGGCTCTTGATCCGGTCGGCCATCTCTAGTCGGATCAGGCCGGCGGAAGCGAGGATGATGGCGTCGTAATCGCCGGCGTCGAGCTTGGCCAGGCGGGTGTTGACGTTACCGCGCAGGAAACGGATCTCCAGGTCCGGACGCAGTTCGCGGATCTGGGTTTCGCGGCGCAGGCTGGAGGTGCCGACCACGGCGCCCTGGGGCAGCTCGTCGAGGCTGTTGTAGCGGTTGCTGACGAAGGCATCGGTGGGGTTTTCCCGTTCGCAGATGATCGCCAGTCCCAGACCTTCCGGGAACTCCATCGGCACATCCTTCATCGAGTGAACGGCGATGTCGGTCTCGTTGGCCAGTAGGGATTGTTCCAGCTCTTTGACGAACAGGCCCTTGCCGCCGACCTTGGCCAGCGGTGCATCAAGAATTTTGTCTCCCCGTGAAACCATGCCGACCAGCTCCACTTCCAGTCCGGGGTGGGCCTGTTGAAGTTCGGCTTTGATAAATTCGGCCTGCCACAGGGCCAGCGGGCTTTTGCGGGTGGCGATACGGATCAGATTGTCGGTCATGACTTGTCTCTTACAGCGGGCGATAAAGTAGCCCGGAGTTTATCAGATTACGCCGCCAGCTTAACCCCGGCGCCGCCACGGCAAATTATCCCATTGTTGAGGTCGTGGCGATGATCTCGGTTAAGTCGGACCGCTGTGGTTTCTGGCCCTGAATCGAGCCGAGGCGGGACTGGGGTTGGAACCGCTCTCGGTGCTATACTTCGCGGCTCACTTTTTATCCGATTATTTGTTTACTTATGGATGGCTCGATTGAGCCGTACCGCAGGATCAGGCAAACACTATGTCCAATACCAATCAGCAGTGGGGTGGTCGTTTCTCCGAAGCCACCGATGCCTTCGTGGCCCGTTTTACCGCCTCGGTCGATTTCGACCAGCGCATGTATCGTCAGGATATCCAGGGTTCGATGGCCCATGCCAAGATGCTGGCCAAGGTCGGGGTGCTGACCGAAGAGGAGCGTGATGCGATCCTGGGTGGTCTGCAGGAGGTCATGGACGAGATCGAACGGGGTGACTTCGAGTGGTCGGTGGCGTTGGAAGATGTGCACATGAACATCGAAGCGGCGTTGACCCAGAAGATCGGTATCACCGGTAAGAAGCTGCATACCGGCCGCTCTCGGAACGACCAGGTGGCCACCGATATCCGCCTCTACCTGCGCGACGAAATGAAAGTGATCCTCGGCGAACTGACCCGCCTGCAGCAGGGCCTGCTGGATGTGGCCGAGCGTGAAGCCGACACCATCATGCCGGGCTTTACCCATCTGCAGACAGCTCAGCCGGTCACCTTCGGCCATCACCTGCTGGCCTGGTTCGAGATGCTCGAGCGCGATCACGGCCGTCTGCTGGACTGCCTCAAACGGGTCAATATCATGCCGTTGGGTGCGGCAGCGCTGGCCGGCACCACCTACCCGATCGACCGGGCTTACACCGCTGAGCTGCTGGGCTTTGAGCGTCCCAGCGAGAACTCGCTGGATTCGGTCAGCGATCGGGATTTCGCGATCGAGTTCTGCGCTGCCGCCAGCCTGTTGATGACCCACCTGTCGCGGGCCTCCGAAGAGCTGGTGCTCTGGACTTCGGCTCAATTCGACTTCATCGACCTGCCGGATCGTTTCTGCACCGGTTCCTCGATCATGCCGCAGAAGAAGAATCCGGATGTGCCGGAGCTGGTGCGTGGCAAGAGCGGTCGGGTCAACGGTCACCTGATCTCGCTGCTGACGCTGATGAAGTCTCAGCCGCTGGCCTACAACAAGGACAACCAGGAAGATAAAGAGCCGCTGTTTGACGTGATCGACACGCTGCAGGGCTGCCTGCGCGCCTACGCCGACATGATCCCGGCGATCACCAGCAAGAAGGAAAATATGCGTGAAGCGGCCCTGCGAGGCTTCTCCACCGCCACCGATCTGGCCGATTACCTGGTCCGCAAAGGGGTTGCCTTCCGCGATGCCCATGAGATCGTCGGCAAGTCGGTCGCCTACGGTATCGAGCAGTCCAAGGACCTGGGTGAGATGGAGCTGGCCGAGCTGCAGCAGTTCTCCGATACCATCGAAGCCGATGTGTTCGAGGTGTTGACCCTGGAAGGCTCGGTCGCCGCCCGCGATCATATCGGTGGTACCGCACCTGATCAGGTCCGCGCCGCTGTCGGTCGTGCCCGAGAGGTGCTGGCGGCTCGATAAGCGTAAGACTGGTTAAGCCGAATCCGGCAAACGAAAAAGGGCCCCAAGGGGCCCTTTTTTATTGGGGTAGCAAAGCCGGTTTAGTCGAGGGTGATATCGACCATCAGGTCAGAGGCGATCGCCTCGAGACTATCCTGTAGATCGTCCAGATCGACGCCTTGGGGCACGATCAACGAGGCCTTGGCTTTGAACAGCAGCTCGGCCGACATGGAGCCGCTAACCACTTCGGTCGCCAGCTCTTCAACGCTGACCTTGCGGCTGGCCAGCGCGCGGGAGATATCACGAACAATGCCCGGCTTGTCGTGGCCGATCAGTTCCAGGGTCAGGCTTTGCCCCTTGGGTTCGTCGATGCTGCCGCTTTCGGTAACCACGCTGACGGTCAACCCCTGGGTTGACAGGCCATCCAGCGCTTTGAGCAGCGACTCAACCTTATCGTTATCGACACTGGCGATCAGGATGCCGGCGAACTGGCCGGCCAGGCGCGACATGCTGCTCTGTTGCCAGTTGGCACGGTGCTCGGCCAGCGTGGTGGAGAGCAGTTCGACCAGACCGGGCTTGTCGGCGCCGATTGCGGTCAGGATCAGAGAAGTTTTCATAGACGCTCCCTAGCAGCTTGTTTAATCTCCCTTGCATTGTAGGCCCGAGCCGAATCCCACTGCAACGTTGCATCGCAACGTTGCGAACGGCCAATCACGGATTCTCAACGCCGCCATTTTCAAGAGTTGCTCTATGAACGAACTGCTGACCGTCACTGCCGCCCTTGGGCCGGTGTTTGCTCTGGTGGTGATCGGTGTCGGCCTGCGATGGCTGCGTTTTCCGTCGCTGGAATTCTGGCCGCTGGCCGAACGTTTTACCTACTATCTGTTGTTTCCGTCATTGCTGGTCTTGAAGATTTCGACCACCGAGCTGCCGGTGGCCGGGGTCGATTCGGTGATCCTGGCGCTGTTGCTGGTGCTGGCGGCGATGATCCTGATCACCTTGCTGTGTGGTCGCTGGTTGGGGCTGGGGCAGGCCGCGTCGAGTTCCTTTTTTCAAGGCGGGGTGCGCTTCAACACCTATGTGGGCCTGGCTGCTGCGACGGAGCTGTTTGGTGAGACCGGGCTGCTTTGGGGGGCGTTGTTCCTGGGATTGATGATCCCGCTGAAGAATATCGCCTGCGTGGTGCTGTTTGTGTTGCTGGGCAACGGCCGTAGCGGTTGGGGAGCCTTGTTCAGGTCGCTGTTTACCAACCCGCTGATACTGGCCTGTCTGCTGGGAGCGGTGCTGAATCTCAGTGGCTTGGGGATGCCGGCACCGCTGGTGCCGGTATTGGAACTGCTCAGCCGGGCGGCGTTGCCGCTGGGGCTATTGGCGGTTGGATTTGGGTTGGAGCTAAGGGCTCTCAAGAGCGGTGGTAGTGCGCTCTGGAGTGCCTGCCTATTGAAGCTGCTGATCTACCCGCTGCTGTTTGCCGGACTGGCGGTACTGCTGCAACTGCCCGATCAGGCCCGCGCGGTGCTATTGGTCTTTGCCGCGGTTCCGACCTCACCGGCGGCCTATATTCTGGCTCGGCAGCTGGGCGGCGATGCGCCATTGATGGCGGCGATCATCACGGTGCAGACGCTGTTGGCGATGCTGACGATGCCGTTGTTGTTGGCGCTGCTGGGCTGATCTTTGCCCGGGATGGCCGGCTAAACTAATGTCCTACGTGACTTTTTAGTGGTTTTATCTATTCTCAGGTTGTAATAGCTTTGTGCCGACGGACCTGAAAATCGCTTCCAACGGAGCTCCGGATAATGCGAGTTTCGTCACGGCCGGCTTTTCCAGCCTCCGCCGACCTGGTCTCAACGTTGTGAGCCTTTGAATTGGAAAGGACATTGGAGAAAGGCGGTGATCAATAAACCGGAATTTCCCATTCTGCTCTTTGTCGGCGGGTTGCTGCTGTTCGCTTGGCCGCTGATGGAGGTGGCGCGGACCTTATCCCCGGGTGGACGTATTCTCTATTTTTTCGGCTTCTGGGCCCTGATCGTGTTCTTCAATATTGTGCTGTTCCGTAAGCCGGATAGGTCCTGATCATGTTCAGCGCCGGTACCGTCTTCCTGGTCTTCTTGGGGTATATGGCGACTCTGTTCGCCATTGCCCAACTGGTCGAGCGTAGTCCGTCGATATCCCAATACCTGTCCGAACGCCCCTGGGTCTACGCCCTGTCCATCACGGTTTACTGCACCTCCTGGACCTTCTACGGCAGTGTCGGGCTAGCGTCTCGACAGGGCTTGGCCTATCTGCCGACCTATCTGGGACCGACGCTGGCGATCGGGCTCTGGTGGGTGGTGCTGCGAAAGATCGTGCGGATCAAGGAGCGGCGGCATATCACCAGTATCGCCGACTTTATCTCGGCCCGTTATGACCGCTCCCAAGGGGTGGCGATGGTGGTGACGCTGATTGCGCTGATCGGAACGCTGCCCTATATCGCGATCCAGCTGAAAGCGGTGGTCAGCAGCTTCAGTGTGATTACCGGCGGCTCCACCAGTCAGCTGGACTGGGATGGGTTGGGGCTCTGGGCTACCGTACTGCTGATCGCCTTCACGGTGTTGTTCGGGGCGCGGCGGCTGGATCCGACCGAGCGCCACCAGGGCATGATGACGGCGCTGGCGGTCGAGTGCGTGGTCAAACTGGTGGCCTTTCTGGCGGTGGGGATCTTCGCCACCTTCGGCCTGTTCGGTGGCTTCGACGGACTCTATGCGTCCTTACCCCAGGCCGATTGGGAACAGTTGACCCGGGTCGGTAGCGGCGAAACCTCGGCCTATACCCGCTGGATGACGGTTCTGTTTGTGTCGATGGCCGGGATTCTGTTTCTGCCGCGTCAGTTTCATACCGCCGTGGTTGAGAACAGCAACGAGAACCATATCCGTACCGCGATCTGGCTGGTGCCCGCCTATCTGTTGCTGATCAGTCTCTTTGTGGTGCCCTTGGCGGCCGCCGGTCGAGCGCTCGGGCTGCCGGTTGAATTGTCCGACTCCTATGTGTTGCTGTTGCCGTTGCAGGCCGATCAGCAGGCCTTGTCGATGTTGGTATTTCTGGGCGGCCTGGCCGCGGCGAGCGGGATGATTATCGTCAGTTCGGTAACCCTGGCGACCATGAGTACCAACCATCTGCTGGTACCGCTGATCGACCGGATCGAGGCGTTGCATGGCCTGAGGCGTTATCTGCTGCCGGCCCGTTGGCTGACGATTGCGGTGGTGATTCTGGTCAGCTATCTGTTTGCCCGTGAGCTGACCACCGGTCGGGCACTGGCTAATGTCGGGATGCTGGGCTTCGTGGCTGCGCTGCAGTTTGTCCCGGTCATATTTGGCGGCCTGTTCTGGCTCAAGGGTAACAAGGCCGGTGCCACCATGGGGCTGGGACTGGGCTTTCTGGTTTGGTTCTACACCCTGATGGTGCCGCTGTTGGCGCAGTCTGGCCAGTTGCCGTTGAGTCTGGTCACCGATGGTCCCTGGGGGATTTATTGGCTCAAACCCGAGGCGCTGTTCGGCATGGATCGGTTCGATTCGGTGACCCACGCCTCGTTCTGGTCGCTGTTCTTCAATACCGCCGCCTACCTGCTGGGGTCGGTGTTACTGCCGCAGAAAGAATCGGAGCTGGAGTTGGCCAGCTCCTATGTTCATGCGTTCCGCTATTCGGCCGAAGGTGTCGAGCAGGGACCGGATGAGGCGGGTCAGATCGCCAAAGACGAGAAACTTGGGGAAGCTCGGGTGCTGCTGGAGCAGTACTTCAGCGAGAAAATTGCCCGCAGCAAGATCCGCCAGATCAGCGAAGGGATGGGGGTGATCGAGAAAGATTTTCTCTCGGCGGGTGAACTGTTGCGCTTCCATCGTGAGCTGGAGCGAGTGCTCGCCGGTAGTATCGGTACGGCCGCTGCCCATAAGGCGATGAAGAAACATCTGAGTTACTCCAAGGTGGAGCATGAGCAGGTCAGCCACGTATATGCCGGTATCCTGGCCAACCTGCGCTTGACCCCGGATGAGCTGCTGGAACGAATCTCCTACTTCGAGGAACGTGACCGGATTCAGCGCGAACACGCCCGTGAGTTGGAAAACCGGGTATTGGAGCGGGAGCGGGAGATCCGGGCAAGGAAAAAAATCGAGCGAGAGTTGGAGCGCTCGGTGAATTCGCAACGCCTGTTGAATGAGTTGCTGCGAACCACGCTGGAGCCTAAACCGCTAAAGCAGGCGTTGGAGCGAGCGCTCGCGCTGGTCTGTCAGCAGCGTTGGCTCCAAGCCGAGTCTAAGGGCGCGATCTTCCTTGCCGATGACGAGCGTCAGCAGCTGAGGCTGTATGTCTCCCAGGGGCTCGACCCGCATCAGCTGACCCGCTGCGACCAGGTAGCTTTTGGCCAGTGTATCTGCGGTCGAGTGGCCCAGAATCGTCAGCTGATCCATACCGAAGCGGTGTCGTCCCAACAGCCCGATCAACACTGCCGCCTATCCGCCCACGGCCATTATGCAGTGCCGATCCGTTATGAAGAACGGTTGTTGGGAGTGTTGATTCTGTATTTAAGTGAAGGCCATCAGCCGGGTGATGAAGAGATCGATTTCCTTGATACCGTCTCTTACGTACTGGGGGGGCTGATTCAACGAAAATGGACCGAAAAGGCCTTGGCCGACAGTGGCAAGCAAGGTTTACCCGATTCAGAGTCCAATTAATTCTGGCTGTGTGATATTCAATGTTCTGTCTTCGCTGATAGAAACAGAGGCCTATCGTTATAAGCAACCTTGAGCAATTTATTCAGACACTAGCCGAGTTTTTTTGATTTAAGCTATTTCAGTTTAGGACTCGGCCAAAGCATCAGATTCCCTAATCAGGGGAATTATTTTTCTATCCGATTGAACTTATTTAGGCCGTTGACGTCCATTCACTAGATTGGAATTGGTCGTGCCTAAATATTTGCGTAGCGCGGCCGAAAAACCAAGCAGGAATTAATTAATATCAAGTGTTGCATTTTTGTTAAATTGTGCGATTCTTGCCGACTTTATTTTCGCGCAGTCCGTTGGAAGAAAAAGCGACAATATGAAAAAGGGTCCTGATCTCGTCTTGGTACTGGTATTGGTTTTTGTCGTCGGTTTCGTAATTACCGGCGTCAGCAATACCGACCTGGCAGTGGCTGCAATCAACCGCTAACGCCAGGCCAAGTCTTACTTCTCATCCTCCGGGATCATCCGGCGGTGCTGTTTCCGCTCCAATAAACCCGACGCTCGGTAGCCACCGCTGCCAGTGGAATATCCCAATCTGCCATTTCCAGTTTTGGCTGCTTCTGCAGTTCGTGGGCCAGGCCTATCAGTTTCGGCGATTGCCGGGCAGGGCGTTGGTCTGCTCTGGGTCGGCGGGTAAAGGCAAAGCTGCGATCGTAATAACCCCCGCCCATCCCGAGACGGCCCCCATGGGGATCAAAACCCACTAGCGGAAGGAGTACCAGATCCAGCGCCCAGGGTTGGACGCGGGGCTCGAGTCGAATATCCGGCTCCGAGATGCCGTAGATATTCTTTCGTAAGCTTGCGTTGGGGCGATAGCGGGCGAACCAGAGTCGGTTATGGTAGACCGGATGTAGTACCGGCAGGAAACAGCGTTTCCCCATCTTCAAGGCCATTTCGATCAATGGTAACGGGGAGATCTCACCGTCACTGGGTAGGTAAAATCCGATTCGGCGGGCGCGGACGAACTGGGGGTTAGTTTTCAGACAGCGGGCAAGGTCGGCCGCGGCACGACGTTGCTGAGCCGGGCTAAGGGCCCGTCGCTGCTGGCGTAGATGTTTTCTCAGTTGGGCGCGATTCATCGGATCTCTAGGTGCTGGGTAGAGGGAGGCGAACGCCGAAGTAGAAAAAGAGGCTCCCCGCAGTGCCGGTGTCGATGTCGGCCCTGAACCCGAAGGTTCAAGGTGGCGGTTCCCGAACCATATTAGGCTTCCCGTCTTGCGGACATGCACATCAATGGTAACTGAGAACCTCCGGAAATGTGATTATCGGCTCGAGGGACTATACCGACTGCCAAACACCGAAGGGAGCAGGGCTATTATACGCCGTGGCATCGCAATGTCAGGTCTTGAATCTTGGGGCGAGTTTGTGGTTGGCAATCCGCCTCCGGCTAATGCTGAGGGACTTCAGGCCGGGGCTTTGTCGGTGTCGTTTTTACCGGCCATCGCTTTGGCGATCTGATCGCTGAGGTGCTGTTGCTGCTGTTTCAAGGCTTCCAGTTCGCGCTGGGTCTGCAGCAATTCGTGGGTTAGATTCAAGGCCGCCATGACCGAGATTCGATCCAGTCCGTAGACCTTGCCGCTCTGCTTGATCTCGTCCATGCGTTGATTCAAAAGCTGCGCTGATGCCAGCAGTTCCGGTTGGGCTTCCGTCGGGCAACTGATCAGGAACTCTTTTCCCTGGATCTGAATCTGAACTTTATTAGCGTCGCTCATCGTCCTTACCGCTCCATTGCCCGGAGACGGTCAATCATCGCCTCCACCTGTTTCTGGGTTTCATCGCGGACGATCCGTAGCCGATTCCGCTCCTGCAACAGGCTCTGCTGGCGCTCCCGCAGCTGTCTGTTTTGGCGCTCCAGTTGGGCGCAGTAATCCAACAGGGATTGCACCTGGCTCGACAGATCAGATGGGGTGGGTTCCAGCATACCGCTCACTCGTTTGGACTTAGCCCAGAATAGTAGGTTGGGGCGGGGCGGGGGTCAATCATCTGGCCATCGCCGAAGGGTTGTATATCCGTATTCTGGGTGGTTTTTAGCTTCAGCAACCGTGACGGGGCGTTTGACTTGGCTGATGCGAGACATCGTGGTTCCAACCCCCTGCAAATGGTAGGATTTGTTGTTTCTTTTTCTCCCGTCTGGGTTGGGCAATTTCCTATCCGGACCTGTTCAGAGGTTTTTCCGCCGTGGCAGAGCAAGCGTCTTCCGATATCAGTAACTTTGATCAGCTGGCCGAGTTGTTTTTACAGCATGCCGCATTGCATTCGCCGGCTGAGTTGCACGGCTATCTTTGTGGCCTGCTGTCGGCGGGTAACCGTCTGACGCTGGACTCCTGGTTCCAGAGTGCCGCGAGCCAACTGGGCATCGAAGAGGAGCTCAGCGCCGCTCTGCGAGCCGGACTGTCGACCCTCTATCAGGTAACACTGGCGCAGCTGGAAGAGGGCGGTTTTGATCTGCAACCGCTGATTCCCGACGAAGAGGTGGAGCTGGCGCAGCGGGCCGAAGAGCTGGGGCTCTGGTGTCACGGTTTTCTTTGCGGCTACGCGCTGGGCAAGGGCAAGCCGGCTGAACAGTTGAGCGAAGATGCTCGCGACGGTATTCGGGATCTGTCACAGATTGCCCAGATCGCGGTGGATGAAGGCGCTGAAGAGGAGAGTGAAGCGGACTTTATCGAGATCTTCGAGTACGTGCGGATGGTGGCTTTACTGGTGTTCTCCGAGTGTAATCAGCGCGTGGTCACTGAAGGGGGTGCCCAGCTGCCGCCCGATACGCCATTGCATTGAGCGGAGTTCGGATCAATGAGTCAATCCATCCCAGCCTCGATCGAGCCAACGATCGATTTTGAACCCATCGACATCTCTGAGCATCAACAGCGAAGGGAGCGGCTGCTGGCGCTGTTGCCGGCAAGGTCTGCGGTGCTGCTGCGAGCGGCGAGCCTGAAGGTTCGTAATCGCGATGCCGAGTATCCCTTCCGCCAGCATAGCGACTTCCATTACTTGAGCGGTTTTCCAGAGCCTGAGGCGCTGATGCTGTTGATCAAGGATGGGCAGGGGGCGCTGCGATCATTGATGTTTGTACAGCCCCGCGATCCTGAGCAGGAGGTCTGGACCGGCTACCGGGTCGGCGCCGAGGGGGTCGAATCCCGATTTGGCTTTGATAAGGGCTACACGCTGGAACAGCTGGATAAATTGATGCCGCCGCAATTGCAGGGGATCGAGAAACTCTATTTCAGCTTCCGTGATACCGAGCTGTCGGCACAGCTCCAGGGGTGGTGCCAAAATCTTCAACAGCGCCTGCGCAGTGCCGAGCAGGTACCGCAGCAGCGTGGCGACCTGGATCCGTTGTTACACGAGCTACGTTTGATCAAAAGTCCGGCCGAGCAGCAGTTGATGCGAGCTGCCGGAAAGATCAGCGCCGCGGCCCATCGGCGGGCGATGCAGAAATGTCGTCCCGGTTGGGGAGAGTATCGCCTCGAAGCCGAGATTCAGCATGAGTTCGGTCGCCACGGCTGTCGCTTCCCGGCCTATGCCAGCATTGTCGGCGGCGGCGCCAACGGTTGTGTCCTGCACTACACCCAGAACAGCGACATCCTGCGGGACGGAGACCTGGTGCTGATCGACGCCGGTGCCGAAGTCGAGGGTTACGCCGGGGATATCACCCGCACCTTCCCGATTAACGGCCGTTTCAGCGCCGATCAAAAAGCCATTTACCAGTTGGTGCTGGATGCCCAGGAGGTCGCCATCTCGGTGGTCAAGCCCGGTGCTGAATTTGACGATCCCCATCAGGCGAGCCTGAATGTGTTGGTCGAAGGCTTGGTTGAACTGGGGCTGCTGCAGGGCGAGACCGACGAGTTGATCGAGCAGGAAGCCTACAAGCCTTTTTACATGCATCGCACCAGCCACTGGCTGGGGCTGGATGTCCATGATGTCGGTGAATACAAGCAGCAGGGTGAGTCGCGCCCGCTGGAGGCGGGTATGGTGCTGACCATCGAACCCGGACTTTATATTGCGCCGGATAACGAGACGGTTGAGCCGCGTTGGCGGGGTATCGGGATCCGGATTGAGGATGATGTGCTGGTGACCGACCAGGGGCACGAGGTACTGACCGAGTCGGTACCTAAATCGATCGACGCCATTGAACAGTTGATGCAGTCAACGGCCGAGGACTAAGTGATGGAAAACTGTGATATCGCCATTGTTGGTGGTGGTATGGTCGGTGCGGCGCTGGCGCTGGCGCTGGCCAAGGGCCAACAGGCGGGGCAAAAGTCAGCCGAGTCGCCGCTGAAAATTGTGGTGTTTGAAGCGTTTGAGATGCCGCAGCAGAGCGATCAGCCTTTGCAGCCGAGCTACGACGCCCGTTCGACCGCATTGTCGTTGGGTACCCGGCATCTGTTCGAACGTCTCGGCGTCTGGTCGTCATTGGCGCCCAGCGCCTGCCCGATTCGCCATATCCGGGTCTCCGACAAGGGCCATTTCGGCGCGGTACGCTTGGATGCCGACAAGGAGAACGTATCGGCACTGGGTTATGTGGTGGAAAACCGCAGCCTTGGACGGGTGCTGATGCAGCCGTTGCAGCAGCCTGATTCTGGGATTGAGTTCCGCTGCCCGGCCGAAGTCGTGGCCGCGCGCCCGACCGCCCAGGGCAGTCTTATCGAATACGAACACGACGGTGAAGTTCGGGGGATTGAGGCGAGTCTGTTGGTAATCTGTGATGGCGGTCGTTCGGGGCTGCGGGAGCAGCTGCATATTGACAGTACTGAGACGCCCTATGAGCAGTGCGCCTTGATCGCCAACCTGACGTTGGACCGTCCTCACGAGGCTATCGCCTACGAACGTTTTACCGATCAAGGACCGATGGCGCTGTTGCCGTTGCAAGATGATGGCGAAGGTAAGCCTCGGGCTGCGCTGGTCTGGAGTGTTCCGCTGGAGCAGGCCGACGAGCTTCTGGCCATCGATGACGATGCCTTTCTACGCCAGCTGCATCGACAGTTTGGCTACCGTGCCGGTCGGATTACCCGGGTCGGAGAGCGCCACAGCTATCCGCTGAAACTGATGCGAACCCGCGAGCAGGTCCGTCGTGGGGTGGTGGTTCTGGGTAATGCGGCCCATACGCTGCACCCGATCGCCGGCCAGGGTTTCAACCTGGCCCTGCGTGGCGCGATGGTGTTGGCTCAGGAACTACTGGCGGCCCAGCGGCAGGGGCGCCCGTTGGGCGGCTTGGAAACGTTGAATCGGTTCCATGATCAACTGGGTTGGGATCAGTACAAGACCATCGGTTTCAGCGATCGTGCCACCATGCTGTTCTCCAACGATCAGTCGTTGCTGGTGATGGCCCGTAATGTCGGATTGTTGGGAATGGAGCTGGCATCGCCGCTCAAGCATGCCTTTGCCGATAGTGCGATGGGGTTGGATGTGGCCTTGCCGGAATTGGGCAGTTCTTGCCGGAGTCAGGTAGCTGAGGAGTTAGCATGAGCGAAAATGACGTCGCACCCGTAACCGGGTTAGAGCGAGAGGTCGACGTTGCCATCGTCGGTGGCGGGATGGTGGGCCAGGCCCTGGCCTGCGGTCTGGGATCCAGTGCACTGTCGGTGGTCGTGATCGATCCGATGCAGACCGACGCGGCTGGGCGACTTGCCCGGGTAAAAGCGGAGGCGGAGAAGGGATTCGATCCCCGGGTCAGTGCGTTGAGCCTGGCCTCGGAGCAGATTCTGCGTTCCCTCGATGCCTGGCCAACCATGGCGCAGTTGCGGGTTGAGCCTTACCAGCGGATGCGGGTCTGGGACGGTGAAGGCACCGCGGAAATCGGCTTCTCTGCGGCGGAACAGCATCAAGCCCATTTGGGGCACCTGGTCGAGAACCGGGTCACCCTGGCGGGACTGCAGCAGGCACTGGAACAGCATGACAATATCGAATGGCTCGGCGGCCGTACTATCGCCACCCTGTCCGAGCCTGACACCGATGGTCTCGAGAGCTGGCGGATATTGACCCTCGATGACGGCAGTCGGCTCAAGGCTCGTTTGGTGGTCGCTGCTGACGGCGCCCGCTCAGCCACCCGTCATCTGGCCGGGATGCCGCTGAGTGAGTGGGATTATCAACACCACGCGATCGTCACCACCATCACCACCGAGCAGCCGCATCAGCAGACGGCCTGGCAGCGCTTTACCGAGGATGGCCCGCTGGCGCTATTGCCGTTGGCCGGTAACGGCCATCAGTTGTCGATCGTCTGGTCGACTTCGCCCAATCATGCCGATGAACTGATGGCGATGGATGATGCCGCCTTCAGCGAAGCCTTGGGGCAGGCGTTCGAGTTTCGATTGGGGCGGATCACCGAGGTCGATCCACGCTTCAAGTTTCCGCTGACCCAGCGTCATGCCAAGGACTATGTGGCACCGTCACTGGCTTTGGTGGGGGATGCGGCCCATACGATCCATCCGTTGGCCGGGCAGGGTGTCAATCTAGGGTTGTTGGATGCGGCTACACTGGCCGAAGAGCTGTTGGCTTCCAGCGAGCTGGGACTGCCGTTGGGTGAGCTGCAGCGGCTACGCCGTTATCAGCGCCGTCGCCAGGGTGAGAACCTGCAGATGATGGCAACCATGGCGGCATTTCGACATCTCTACGGGGAGGTGCCGCCGGTGGTGCACTGGTTGCGCAATGTGGGCATGAAACAGGTCGCGGCGACCGGCCCGCTCAAACGGTTGCTGGTACGTCATGCGCTGGGGCTGGAAGGCGATCTGCCCCAGCTGGCGCAGCGCCCTTTGGAGCAGACCGGTCTGGGCTAGAACATCAGGTTAACGTTGTGATCACCGGCTAAAATGGTGAAATTTCTGGCCCCTTGGTGAAAAAACCGGGCTAGAATACGGTTTTGGACTTCCCGGTGGATCCGGGCTCGAAATTTTTTCGTTGAGAGGACGACCCCATGAGTAACATCCCTGCTGAGCTGAAGTATGTATCCAGCCATGAATGGATTCGTGATGAAGGCGATGGCACCGTAACGATCGGGATTACCGACCATGCCCAGGAGCTGTTGGGCGATGTGGTTTTTGTTGAACTTCCGGAAGTCGGCGAGAGCTTTGCTTCGGGTGACGATATGGGTGTGGTGGAGTCTGTGAAGGCGGCTTCCGATATCTATGCGCCGATCGGTCTGGAAGTGGTAGCGGTTAACGCCGAGCTGGAAGATTCCCCCGAGCTGGTCAACTCCGACAGCTACGGAGACGGCTGGTTCTTCCGGGTCCGTCCCACCGATGCCAGCGAGCTGGAAGGTCTGCTGGACGCCGAAGCCTATGGCGAGCTGTGCGAATCGGAGTCTTAATCCGATTCAAGATCCGGGCAGCTAAGGCGATCCGGATATCGAAATGGCCCTGCTGAGATTTCGGCAGGGCTTTCTTTTATGCGCTATTTTCCCATCGCACCGTGCCTTTTTCCGAGCGGTGAGATCGCCTTCCGGGGTTGAAACCCCATCCCGTTAATTCTGAACGTTCATTGAGAGTACCTGACCTTGCAACAGTCGACCCCGCTACAAGTCTTGCGTTTAAAAGCCAAAGCCGATCGCCGTTTACGTGGCGGTCACCTGTGGATCTACAGCAATGAAGTCGATACCAAGGCGACGCCGCTGAAGCAGTTCGAAGTGGGTGAGCAGGTGGTGGTCGAGCAGGCCGGCGGCAAACCCTTAGGGGTCGCCTATCTGAATCCCAACAACCTGATCTGTGGCCGCATGGTCAGCCGGGATTCGGCTCAGTTGCTGGATCGCTCGTTGCTGGTACATCGGCTCAAAATAGCCCTGTCACTACGCCAGCGCTGTTTCGAGCAGGATTGCTATCGACTGGTCTATGGCGACAGTGACGGCTTGCCGGGACTGGTGGTGGATCGATTCTATGACCTCTTGGTGGTGCAGATCTCCAGCGCCGGGATGGAGCGTTTGAAGGCGGAGTTGGTCGAAGCGTTGCAGCAGGTGCTCAAGCCGAGCGCGATTCTGTTCCGAAACGACGGCAAGATGCGCGCAATGGAAGGGCTGGATAGTTATGTCGAGACCGCGCTGGGCGAGGTGCCGGAGCTGGCGCCGCTGGTGGAGAACGGGGTTAACTTTGCCGCCCCGGTACTGACCGGCCAGAAGACCGGCTGGTTCTACGATCACCGGATGAACCGGGCCCGGCTTCAGCAGCATGTCGCCGGCAAGCGGGTGCTGGACGTATTCAGCTATATCGGCGGTTGGGGGGTGCAGGCGGCTGCGGCTGGTGCCTCGGAGGTACTTTGTCTGGATGCCTCCGCTAGCGCGTTGGACGTGGTCGAGCATAACGCCCAACTCAATGGCGTTGCCGACCAGGTTCAAACGCTGCAGGGTGATGCCTTCGACGGCCTCAAGCAGCTTAAGGCCGAGGCGGAGAAATTCGATGTAATTGTGGTCGATCCGCCGGCCTTTATTCAAAAGCGTAAGGATGTTCGTAACGGCGAGCAGGCCTACCAGCGCATCAATCAGTTGGCGATCAGCCTGTTGGCCCGGGATGGTCTGCTGGTATCGGCTTCCTGCTCGATGCACTTGCAGCGCGACCGGTTGGTGGAGATCATTCGCGCCTCCAGCCGTCAGGTCGATCGCCAGGCGCAGATCATCGAACAGGGGCATCAGGGGGCCGATCATCCGGTCCATCCGGCGATCCCGGAGACCGATTACCTGAAGTCGATGTTTGTCAGGATTCTGCCCAGTTTCTAAACCTGCCGGTCAACGGTTGGGTTTAATACCGCAGTGACGGAGGAGAGGCGATGCAATACCAGACGTTGGGTCGGAGTGATCTGAAGGTCAGTCGGATCTGCCTGGGTACCATGACATGGGGCGAGCAGAACAGCGAAGCGGAAGCCTTCGAACAACTGGATCTGGCACTGGATCGCGGGGTCAATTTTTTCGATACCGCCGAGCTGTATCCGATCCCTCCGAAGGCAGCAACCCAGGGCGATACCGAGCGGATGATCGGTCGTTGGCTGAGGGCTCGCGGCAATCGGGATCGTTGCGTACTGGCGTCTAAGGTTTCCGGCCCTGGCGAATTTGTCCGCTATATCCGTCCCAACCTGAGCCTGAATCGGAATCATATCCGGCAGGCAATTCAGGGGAGTCTGGAGCGGCTAGGTGTCGACTACCTGGATCTGTACCAGTTGCACTGGCCGGACCGGGCCACCAACTTCTTCGGACAGCTGGGCTATACCCATCAGCCGGAAAAGGACGGTGCGCCGCTGCTGGAATCGCTGCAGGCACTGGCTGAGCTGGTCGAGGAAGGCCTGGTGCGGCAGATCGGCGTCTCCAATGAAACCCCCTGGGGGGTGATGCGTCTGCAGGAGCTGGCGCGCTCCGAAGGGCTGCCGATGGTGGTGTCGGTGCAGAACCCTTACAACCTGCTGAATCGAAGCGCCGAAGTCGGCCTGGCCGAAGTGCTGCAGCGCGAACAGATCGACCTGCTGCCCTATTCGCCGTTGGGGTTTGGGGTGCTGAGCGGCAAATACCTGGACGGTGGTTTGCCGGAGGGATCGAGGCTGAAGCTGTATCCCAATTACCGGCGCTATGTCACCGAACGGGGCGTTGAAGCGACCCGGGCCTATGTCGAGTTGGCACGGGAGTACGGTCAGTCTCCCAGTCAGATGGCCCTGGCTTTCGTCAACAGTCGGCCGTTTGTCGGTAGCACCATTATCGGTGCCACCACGATGGAGCAGCTGCGTAGCAATATCGACAGTATCGATCTACGGCTGAGCGAAGAGCAGCTCAAGGCGATCGAAGCGATTCACGCCCGCTATCCGATCCCCTGCCCCTGAGGCCTAGCTGAAATCGTGGCAGGTTAGTCGCGTAGGCTGATCCGCTGCCAGCCTTTGGTTTTGGCGTGTTCTGTCAGCGCCTCGTCGGCATCGACCGCCACCGGATGGTCAACCAGCTCCAGCAAGGGGATGTCGTTGCGCGAATCGGAATAGAAGTAGCTGTCGGTCAGATCGTGATCCCGCTCGGCCAGCCATTGATTCAAGCGTTCGACCTTGCCGTCCTGGAAGCAGGGGGTGCCGACCAGTTCGCCGGTGTAGCGGCCGTCGATTACCTCAGGTTCGGTGGCCAGCATGTCGTCGACGTCGAGCAGTTCTGCAATCGGGCCGGTGACGAAGCGGTTGGTGGCGGTAATGATCAGCAGGAAGTCGCCGGCATCGCGGTGTTGCTGCAGCAGTGCCTTGGCTTGATCCAGCATGATCGGTGCGATTTTCTGCTGCATAAACTGATCGTGCAGCTGTTTCAGACGTTCCGCGCTCCAGCGGGTCAGCGGCTCCAGTGCAAAGGCCTGGTAGGCATAGATGTCCAGCTGACCACGCAGGTAATCCTGATAAAAGCGGTCGTTGGCTTCTTTATAGAACTGGGAATCCACCAGCCCCTGCTCCACCAGAAATTCGCCCCAAGCATGGTCGCTGTCGCCGGCAATAAGGGTGTTGTCCAGATCAAAAATCGCCAGTGCCACAGTCGTCTCCGTCAGCTTTCAGGTCGAGGGGTTATCAAAGGGGTCCAAGCATAGAGATTCCGGGGCTGACTGACAATGATCGCCCATCACCAAGTGGTCAAACCAGTTATCAATTGGTGATCTCGCTGAAGTGTGGAACAATAGCTGAGGGTTGTTATTTATCTTCCGGGGTATTCTGCACCCTGAGGAATCTGTGAAAACACCCGCAGCGACCGGACACGGATTGCCTACGATAACTAGAAAAATGGTGTTGTGTGATCGACTCAGACGGCTTTCGTCCCAATGTTGGGATAATCCTTGCAAACGATACCGGCCAGGTTCTCTGGGCCCGCCGGATTGGTCAGGATGCCTGGCAGTTTCCCCAAGGGGGGATCAACGACAACGAGAACCCGGAACAGGCCATGTATCGGGAGCTCAAGGAGGAGGTGGGGTTGAACCCCAAGGATGTCCAGATCGTGGGCTGCACCCGCGGCTGGCTACGTTATCGGTTGCCCAAACGGATGATCCGCTACCACTCCAAACCCCTGTGCATCGGTCAGAAGCAGAAATGGTTCTTGCTGCGTTTGACGGCCGATGATTCGGCGGTCAGCTTTGAACACTCCGGAAAACCCGAATTCGATGGTTGGCGCTGGGTCAGCTACTGGTACCCGCTAGGGCAGGTCATCTCGTTCAAACGGGAGGTCTACCGTAGCGCGCTCAAGGAGCTGGTGGACCGCCATGTCCGGTTGGTCCGTCAACCCGACACCTTTACTCCCCAAACACGCCGCAACAAGCGCTCCTCATCGCGCTCGCGACGTTCTTCCCGCTCAAATAGGTGACCGTCGATGTTGGATGTGTTGCGCAAAATCGTTCAGGAAGTCAACGCCGCCGATGATCTGGAAGCGGCGCTGAAATTGATCGTCAAGCGGGTTCAGCGCTCGATGCGCACCCAGGTCTGCTCGGTCTACCTGCTCGATCCCGCTTCCCAGGAATACGTGCTGATGGCCACCGAAGGCCTCAATCAGGAAGCGGTGGGTAACATTCGTCTGGCGCCGGCCGAAGGGGTTGTCGGCAAGGTAGCGTCACGGGCCGAGCCGATCAATCTGGAAAATGTCGCCGACCACCCCTCCTACCGCTATATGACCGGTTCGGGGGAAGAGAACTTCCACTCGTTCCTGGGGGCGCCCATTATCCATCAGCGCAAGGTGCTTGGCGTATTGGTGGTGCAGCAGAAAAAACAGCGCCGCTTCGATGAGAGCGAAGAGGCGTTTCTGATTACCATGTCGGCCCAGCTGGCCGGGGTCATCGCCCATGCCGAGGTGACCGGGGCGATCTCGGTTAACCATGGCGGCGAAGGGATTCGTAAGGATGCCCGCTTCGATGGGGTCTCCGGTGCTCAGGGGGTTGGCCTGGGTGTGGCGATGGTGGTGTCGCCGCCCGCGGACCTGGATGCGGTACCGGATCAGCGGATCGAAGATATCGATGCCGAGCTGGAGCGATTCCGTAGCGCCCTGACCCGGGTCCGTCATGATATCAAGGTGGTTGGACGCTCGCTGGCACGACGGCTCAAAGGCGAGGAGCAGGCGCTGTTCGATGTTTATCTGCGCATGCTGGATGACAACGCCCTGGCCGGTGAGATCGAGCATCAGATCAAGCAGGGTCAGTGGGCTCCGGGTGCGCTGCGCCGGGTGGTGCATGAGCATGTGCATCAGTTTGAGATGATGGATGACGCCTACCTGCGCGAGCGAGCCACCGATATTCGCGATCTCGGTCGCCGGGTGCTGGCCTGCCTGCAGGAGGGTGGGGCTACCAGTTGCCCGATCTATCCCGACAATATGGTGCTGGTGGCTGAAGAGGTGACCCCGGCAATGCTCGGCGAGGTGCCGACCGACAAGCTGGTTGGCCTGGTGTCGGTCAACGGCTCGGGTAACTCCCACGCGGCGATTCTGGCCCGCTCGATGGGGATCCCCACGGTGATGGGGGCGGTCGATCTGCCGGCGACCCGGGTGCATAAGCGCGAAATTATTATCGACGGTTACTCTGGCCGGGTTTTCGTCGATCCCTCCGATGAGCTGACCGGTTACTACGCCGATATCATGCAGGAGGAGCAGGAGCTCAGCCGCGGGCTGGAGCAGTTGCGCGACCTGCCGGCCCAGACTCAGGACGGCCATCGAGTACCGCTGTGGGTTAATACCGGGCTGATTACCGATGTGTCGTTGGCACTGCAGCGCGGTGCCGAGGGCGTGGGGCTGTATCGCTCCGAAGTGCCGTTCATGATCAAGGAATTCTTCCCCAGCGAAGCGGAGCAGATCGAAAGTTACCGGCGTCAGTTGGAGCCTTTCGCGCCGAGTCCGGTGACCATGCGCACGCTGGATATCGGCGGCGATAAATCGCTGTCCTACTTCCCCATCGATGAGGACAATCCGTCGCTGGGTTGGCGCGGCATCCGGGTCACCCTGGATCACCCGGAGATCTTCCTGGTGCAGGTGCGGGCGATGCTGCTGGCTAGCGAGGGGTTGGATAACCTGCGGATTCTACTGCCGATGGTGGCCAGTGTGGTCGAGGTGGATGAAGCGGTGGCGCTGATCAACCAGGCGTTTGCGGAGCTGGTGGACGATGGTTACCAGCTGATTCAACCCGAAATCGGGGTGATGGTGGAGGTGCCGGCGGCGGTCTACCAGGTCCGGCATTTCGCCAAACGGGTCGACTTCCTGTCGGTCGGCAGTAACGACCTGACCCAGTACCTGCTGGCGGTGGATCGCAATAACCCGCGGGTCGCGGATCTGTACGACAGCTATCATCCGGCGGTTCTGACAGCCTTGAAGCAGATAGTCGACGAGGCTCATCGCGAGCAGGTTCAGGTCAGTATCTGTGGTGAGCTGGCCGGAGAGCCGATCGGTGCGCTGCTGTTGATGGCGATGGGCTATGATGTGCTGTCGATGAGTTCAACCAGCCTGCCGAAGGTGAAATCGGCCATCCGGGGAGTCAGTAGCGAACAGGCCAAGCTGTTCCTGGATACGGCGCTCTCGTTTGATGAGCCCGAATCGGTTCGTCAGGCGCTGGAAAAGATGCTGGCTGACGCCGGTCTCGGACACCTGGATCGGCCCCACGCCCCGCAATAGATCGACGGTTGTTTCGGGGCAGCCGCGAACCTCCGCCGTTCTACGCACTCAGCTTTGTTGTTTGAGGCTCTTGCCCAGCTCCTGGGTCTGGGGTGCTTCGTGTTGCTCAATCGGTAGTCGCAGGCTGAAGGTGGTGCCTTTCCCCGGCGTGCTGTCGACCAGAATCTTGCCGTTGTGGCTCTTGATGATGCTGTAGGACAGCGCCAGTCCCAGGCCGGTGCCCTCGCCGACCGCCTTGGTGGTAAAGAAGGGTTCGAAGATATTGCTGAGGTTTTCCGGTGCGATCCCTTTGCCGTTATCGCTGATCTCAATCCGGACATGATCATCGTCTTCCCGTAGCGTACGTACGGTGATGGTGCCCTGTTCTGGAATGGCGTGGGCGGCGTTGACCAGCAGGTTAAGGAATACCTGATTGAGCTGCGACGGCAGACAGTCGATGGTCGGAATATCCTGATACTCCCTGACCACTTCCGCTTTGTGTTTGATCTCGTTGTTGGCCACTTTCAGGGTGCTGTCCAGCCCCTCGCGTAGGTCGCTGCGCTCCCACTCCTGTTGTCCGGTATGGGAGAAGTCCCGCAGCCCCTGAACAATCTGCTTGACCCGGTCGGCGCCATCAAGGGACTGCTGGATCAGCACCGGTATATCATCCCGGATAAAGGCGAAGTCCAGCTCTTCGAGCAGGGCCTGGTTGTCGGCCTGGCGGCTATCCTCGATCAGCTGCTGCTGTTGCTCGATCAGCTTCAGCAGGTCGGTGCAGTACTCCTGCATCGCCACGATATTGGCGATGATGTAGGTCATCGGGTTGTTGATCTCGTGGGCGACCCCGGCTGCCAGCTGACCGATCGAGGCCATCTTCTCCGACTCGATCAGCTGCATCTGGGCCTGCTTGAGCTGCTCGTACAGGTCCTCGAGCTGCTCCTTATCCTGTTTGAGCTGGTTGTTGGCCTGCACCAGGCGTTGGGTACGCTCTTCTACCCGCTGTTCCAGCTCGGTGTTGATCCGCTGCAGCTCGCCCCGGGCTTCGCCCAGGTCCTGTCCCATTTGACTCAGGCCGACGGCGGATCGATCGATCTCTTCGATATCGATCTTCGGCCGTTCGGGCTCGTAACTGCCGGCGCCGATATGGCTGATCATCTGATTCAGCTGGTTGAGCGGATTGGTCAGGCGTTTACTCAGGCTTCGCGACTTGCGATGGGTGATAACCAGCACCAGCAGGCAGACCAGGCTTAGTACCGCGATCGACATCATCAGAATTGAATGGATGCCGTCGCTTCCCTCCTGCAGCAGGTGGGCCGGTGTCGATGAGGATGACAGCGTCAGCAGCTGCCAGTCGGTAACCGGTATCGGGGTCCAGGTCAGCAGCTGGATCTTCTCCTCATCCAGGCTGGCGTAGCCCTCGGGCTTGCGCTCGATCTCGCCCAGTTGGGTCAGAAAAGGGTTCTCGGTGCTTTTCAGAATCCGCAGGCTGTCGGTGCGGTAGATGTTGCCTTCGCTCTCGATATAGATCTGGTAGTGCTTGTTGTTGCTGAGCTGAAACACGTTGCGCTGTTTGAGACGCTCCAGCAGCTCGGAGATCGCGATCGGGTTGTACGCCTGCTTGAGTTGGGACGGCAGTAGCTGGTCGAGCGCTTCGTTGATCTCTTTGGCCTGGATCCGGCTGAGGGACAGTTGGTGGAATGCGGCCTGTTGCTCCAGCGCCTGGGTGTAGCGGCTGCTGAGCTGGTCGGTGGCGCCGAAGTAGGCCAGCAGAAACAGGATCTCGACAAACACCAGCGGAATCAGGGTTGAGCCCACGTAGGAGCGCCAGAGTAGCTTCTGAATCGGTAGGCGCTTCGGGGTCGGTTCCATCGTATTTGCGGTCCTGCTGGCTTACGGCCAAAGGGGCCAGTATAGATGACTCAGGTGGTTGAAAAACAGTGGCCTTGGGGTTTTTGCCATTCCGGCAGATAGCTCTGTTCGACCACCTCGGTATGGCCATCGTAGCGCTGCAGCAACACCAGGCTGGAGCGGGTGCCGTAGTCTTCGCTGCGGATAAAGCGTGGGCTCAGCAATCGTTCCCATTCGAGACCGACACCGGTATCGGGAAGCTGATCATCGGCGGGCTTTTGGTTGTGCTGCAGTAGCTTGAGTAGATTGTCGACGCTCAGTTCGCCCTGCTCGATCAGGTTGCCCAGCTCTTCTCTGGCTTCGCGAACTTTGGGCCAGGGGGTGTCCAGACTGGCATTGCTGAGGCCATAGACGCCGGGTTCAAGTTCTTTTGGGCTTTGATCGTTGCGGTTGGAGCCATAGTAGAGCCCCTGCTGATCGGCCAGCAGCAGGTTAAAGCCATCGTAGGCATCGGGATCGGCTTGCTGCAGGTAGTTCAGCGGTTGCTGCTCTCCGAGCAGAAAGTCGAGCGTCAGCTGGCCGCGTGAGAGCAGACCGACGCTGGGCTGGCGTCGGCCCTGGCGAAAATTGGTCACGGCGGCGAAGCGGCCCTGTCGGGTAATGCCGAGCCAGGTACCGCCCAGTTGCAGATCCTGTCCGGCCAGCAGGTCCGGAGCTTCGGGCCAGAAGCAAAGCCGTCGGGTTGGGCGCTGATAGAATTCATCGCGGTTGGCCGCGACCACCAGACGGTAGTGGGGATCGGTGTTGTAGGCAAAAAGAATCAAGCACATGCCGTGGAATTTCCCCATTGATCAATCACGGGCTCGGCCGAGATGAAATTAACTGATGGTTTAGGCGATAATAGCCAGCTTCCAAAATCAGCTCAATTTAGGCCTTCTCTTGCTGCTGTTAACTTATCTAATTCTGGGTGCCTGCGCCGGTCTGATCGCCGGATTGTTCGGTATCGGTGGTGGTCTGATTATCGTGCCTGTGCTGGTGTTCAGTTTTGAACTGCAGGGGATGTCGGCGCAGGTACTGACGCACACGGCGGTCGGTACCTCGTTGGCAACCATTGTGGTTACCTCGATCAGCTCGGTACGTACCCATCATGCCAAACAGGGGGTGCGCTGGGATCTGTTCAAGCCGTTGGCGCTGGGTATCGTGGTCGGCGCGGTGCTGGGGGTTAAAACGGCGGGCCAACTGAGTGGGCCGCTGCTGCAGTTGATCATCGGCTGCTTCGCGCTGTTGATCGCGGTGCAGATGGGGCTGGGACTGAAGCCCAAACCGCACCGGCAGGTGCCGGGCAGCACCGGCCTGGGGGCCGTGGGGGCAGGAATCGGTTACGGCTCGGCGATCTTCGGGATCGGCGGTGGCTCCATGACCACACCTTACTTGAGCTGGTGCAACGTTAGAATTCAACAGGCGATCGGCACCTCGGCGGCCTGCGGATTGCCGATCGCGGTCACCGGTGCGCTGGTCAATATCCAAGAGGGCTGGGGCAATCCGGAGCTGATGCCCTGGAGCCTGGGCTACATCTACCTGCCCGCGTTTATCGGCATCGTATTGACCAGTGCGATCTGCGCCCGGTACGGCGCCAAGCTGGCCCATCGTCTGCCCGAGCGGGCACTGAAACGTGCCTTTGCGGTATTGCTGCTGTTGGTGGGCTGCCGTTTCTTGATGACCGGTTTCTCGGCGATTTAACTCTGTCTGAATTGGAGTCTGTGGTTTGATAACTTTTCCTCAGATCGACCCGGTCGCATTGCAACTCGGGCCGTTGAAGATCCACTGGTACGGATTGATGTACCTGGGCGGCTTTGCCGCTGCCTGGTGGTTGGCCAATCGGCGGGCTCGGCGTCCCGACTCGGGTTGGACCCCAGCTCAGGTTTCCGATCTGATCTTTTACTGTGCACTGGGTGTGGTGCTGGGTGGTCGCTTCGGCTACGTGTTGTTCTACAACCTGGATCGTTTTCTGGCCGAGCCACTGTGGCTGTTTGCCGTCTGGGAAGGCGGTATGGCCTTCCATGGTGGCTTGTTGGGGGTGATGGCGGCGATCTGGTGGTTTGGCCGCAAGTACCACAAGGGGTTCTTCCAGGTCGCAGACTTTGTCGCGCCATTGGTGCCGATCGGGCTGGGGCTGGGCCGACTGGGCAACTTTATCGGTGGCGAGCTTTGGGGGCGGGCGACCGATCTGCCCTGGGGGATGGTCTTCCCCCGAGCCGATGAGTTGGCCCGGCATCCGTCGCAGCTGTATCAATTTGCCCTCGAGGGGGTGACCCTGTTTTGTCTGCTGTGGTGGTTCTCATCCCGGCCGCGGCCGGCCATGGCGGTTTCCGGACTGTTTCTGATCGGCTATGGCAGCTTCCGTTTCCTGGTCGAGTTTGCTCGGCAGCCCGATGCGCATCTGGGCTTTATTGCGTTCGATTGGTTGACGATGGGGCAGCTGCTGTCGCTGCCGATGGTGCTGGCCGGGGTGCTGCTGATGGGACTGGCCTATCGAGCGACAGCATCCAATGATGACAATGGCAGCAAGGGTGCGGTGATAAAGGAAGGTAAAAAATGAAGCAGTATCTGGATCTGTGTCAGCGGTTGATTGAGCAGGGTGAGTGGGTTGAGAACAAGCGCACCGGCAAGCGCTGCCTGACCCTGATCAACGCTGATCTGGAATACGATGTAGCCGGCAATCAGTTTCCGCTGATCACCACCCGCAAGAGTTACTGGAAGGCGGCGATCGCCGAGCTGTTGGGTTATATTCGCGGGTTGGATAACGCCGCCGATTTCAAGGCACTCGGTACTCCGACCTGGTTGGCCAATGCCAATGAGAATGAGGCCTGGCTGAACAATCCCCATCGTCGCGGCGATAACGACATGGGACGGGTCTACGGGGTCCAGGGGCGGGGCTGGCGTAAGCCCGATGGCGGCAGTGTCGACCAGTTGCGCAAGATCGTCGACAACCTCAGTGCCGGTATTGATGATCGCGGCGAGATCCTGTCGTTCTACAATCCCGGTGAATTCCACATGGGCTGCCTGCGTCCGTGCATGCATACCCATACCTTCTCGTTGCTGGGCGACAAGCTGTATCTGACTTCCTATCAGCGCTCCTGTGATGTGCCGCTGGGGCTGAATTTCAATCAGGTGCAGGTATTCACCCTGCTGGCGTTGATGGCCCAGATCACCGGGCATGAGCCGGGGCGGGCATATCACAAGATCGTCAACGCCCATATCTACGAGGATCAGCTTGAATTGATGCGGGACGTGCAGTTGAAGCGTGAGCCCTTCTCCTCGCCGCAGTTGCGGATCAACCCCGATATCAAGAGCCTTGAAGATCTGGAGACCTGGGTCACGCTGGACGACTTTGAGGTCGAGGGCTATCAGCATCACGATGCGATCGCCTACCCCTTTTCGGTCTGACGGTAAGCCTGTATGACGCTGTCAGCGAGATTGGCATTCTGGCTGTTGGTGCTGGTCTGCTTTATCTGGGGGGTGGGGTTTGTGGTGGTCGATCAGGCGATCAACCATCTGTCGACCCTGACGCTCAATTCGGTTCGCTTCGCGCTGGCGGCGCTCTGTCTGTTACCGCTGCATCTGCTGTTAGGAAAACGCGAAGCGGAGGAGCCGGTGCCCTTGATGACGCTGTTACTGGTCTCATTGGGGCTCGGTTTTCTGCTGTTTCTCGGCTTCTATACCCAGACCGAGGGGATGCGCTATACCACGGTCTCTAATGCCGGTTTTATCACCGGGCTCTGTGTACCGCTGACCCCGGTGCTGGGCTGGTTGCTGTTTCGCAGTCGTGCCGGTTGGCCGGTCTGGGTTGGTGCGGCGGCTTCTACGCTGGGGTTGTACTGGCTGACCTCCGGTGGCGAGTTGAGTTTCAACCGGGGTGATCTCTGGGTGCTGTGCTGCGCCTTCAGCTTTGCGTTGCACATTGTGATGACCGGGCACTTTGCCGGCCGACTGCCGATCATTGCGCTCAGCGCGTTGCAGATGGCAGCGGTGGCGCTCTATAGTGCCCTGGCTTCCTGGTGGTTGGATCCGCCCGAACAGCAGCTGTTATTCCAGTTTGGGGTGTTGCTGGAACTACTGCTGAGTTGGGAGATGCTGTTTGTGCTGGTGTGGCTGTCGTTGCTATCCAGTGCATTCGCGTACTGGGTTCAGACCAGCAGCCAGAGCGTGCTGCCGGCGCCGAAGGTGGCGCTGATCTTTGCGTTGGAGCCGGTGTTCGCCCATGCCGCCGCTGCGTTGGTGTTGGACGAGCGGCTGTTGTGGCAGGGCTGGCTCGGGGCGGGGCTGATCATCGCCGGCATGCTGATCGCCGAGCTGGGTGAGTCGCGCCAGAAACCTCAGCTTCACCCGGCGGATCAGATGGCCGCGCCTCAGCCGGAGTCTGACTAGGCCGCTTTTGAAATCTGCTGCTCAGGCATGTTGAGTCGTCGCTCCCTCGGATATCGATTCCAGCGCGATATTGTGGCTGAACAGGGTCCGTAACTGCGGATCGTGCAGTTGGCTGGTCGGCGTCAGGGTGCGTCGTTGCCAGGGGATGAAGCCCAGGTACCAGCAGCGCCAGAAGCCGACGCAGGCTTGCGGGTTCTGTTCCAGCAGCTGTTCCAGGGTCTGGACCTTGCCCAGCTCGACGCCCAGGGCCTCCCGATAGACCTGATAGACGAACTTGGAGCAATACTGGCGCTTGGAGTCGAAGTCGAAGCCCAGGTGATACCACTGCCCCATGCGCTTGGCTGCGGCCTGTTTCAAAGACTGAATCTGTGAGCTAGACAGTGGAGCAGGCAGTCGGCGGACCGCGACCTCGCCGTTGCAGCTTCGTGCGATAAAGTCCCGTAGCGGTGTTTTGCTGACCCGCGGCACCTTGCTCTCAAGCACATACCAGCGCCCCTGTTCCACGATGGAAAAGCCGACGTGGGAACACCAGCTGCCGGTTCCCCTGGCGACCTGCTTATACAGAAACGCATCAATCGAGATGAACAGGATGTCACCGGCCTGAAGCTGTTGCTCCAGTTGTCGGGTCAGTTGATCCAGGTCGAGGTTGCTGGCGTGTTGGTGGGTGGCTTTCATCGTGGTGGCTCCATCAGTAACGTTGATGAGGCGAGTATTGCGCGGCTATCTCAATAGACCCAGTTTAGCTGGCAAGGTTGCTTGTGGTGATACCTGGGGTGGCATCGGTCGCTCAGGGTGAGAATTGCCAGGGTCCGCGGCTGCACATACACTGGGCTCCTTTAGAGTTCCGCTAGCCCTGTTCTGGAGTTTGTATGCAACTGGCCCTGATCGTCGCCCAATCTGATAACCGTGTCATCGGACGGAATAACGCCCTGCCTTGGCATCTGCCGGAGGACCTGAAGTATTTCAAGTCGGTGACCATGGGCAAGGTGATCATCATGGGGCGCAAGACCTATGAATCGATCGGTCGGCCCCTGCCGGGACGGACCAACCTGGTGGTCAGTCGTGATCCCGAGTATCGGGCGGATGGTATCACCGTGGTGAACTCGCTAGAGCAGGCGATCGAGCAGGCCCAGGCTGTCTCCGAGATCAACGGCGCAGATGAAGCACTGATCATCGGCGGCGCCAATCTTTACGAGCAGGCGTTGCCGCAGGTGCAGCGCCTGTATCTGACCCAGGTGCATCACCAGATTCATGGCGATGCCCACTTTCCCGAGCTGGTGATGGATCAGTGGCAGCAGCAGTCGCGGCAAGACTTTGCGGCGGTCGAGCCGAACCCCTACGACTACAGCTTTATCGTACTGGAACGGAAAGCTTGAGATGGCGCTTGAATCGTTACTGAGCATCCTGGCCGATGGGGAGTTTCATTCCGGTGAGTCGCTGGGGCAGCAGTTGGGCGTCAGTCGGGCCGCGGTCTGGAAGCAGTTGAAGAAGCTTGATTCGCTGGGGATCGATTGTCATTCGGTGAAGGGGCGCGGTTATCGGGTTCCCGGTGGGATTAATCTGTTACAGATCGAGCAGCTACGCCAAGGGCTGACTCCCGCTGCGCAGCAGGGACTGTCTGAGATCGAGTTGGCGTTGTCGATTCCTTCGACCAACCGGTTGGCGATGCAGCAGGCTCAGCAACAGAACTGCCATGGGCGACTCTATCTGGCCGAGCAGCAAACTGCCGGGCGGGGGCGTCGGGGGCGTGACTGGGCCAGCCCGTTTGGGCGTAATCTGTACTTCTCGTTGAGTTGGTCGTTCAGTGGTGGCGCGGCGGCACTGGAAGGACTGAGTCTGGTGGTCGGTCTGGCGTTGCAGCAAGGGATGCAGGCCCTGGGCGTTGACGGGGTCGAGTTGAAGTGGCCCAACGACCTGCTGTTCCGAGGACGTAAATTGGCCGGGGTGTTGTTGGAGATGAGTGGCGACGCTTCGGGTCTCTGCCAGGTGGTGATCGGCGTTGGGGTCAATGTGGCGATGCCGCAAACGGCTGCGCAGGAGATCGATCAGCCCTGGACCGATCTGGTCACCATAGCCCAACGTCCGCTGGATCGAAATGCGGTCCTGGCGGGATTGCTCAACGCGCTGATTCCGGCCATGCAGCAGTTTGAACAGCAAGGCTTTGCTCCTTTCCGAGAACAGTGGCAGCAGCATAATGCTCACCGTGATCAGCTGGTGCGGTTGTCGACCGAGAGCTTTACGGTACAGGGTCGTTGTGTCGGGGTGAACGAATCCGGTGCGCTGTTGCTCCAGTCCGACGAGGGGGAGCAGGCGTTTCATGGCGGTGAACTGAGTTTGCGGAGTCTCGATGACACTTGATATCGATATCGGAAATACCCGGTTGAAGTGGCGCTGCGGTGAGCTGCGTGGGTTTGTATCGACGTCGGGACTCGATCTGCAGGCGTTGGGGCAGGCCTGGGGCGGGCTGGATACACCTGCTGCGGTACGGGTTGTCTCGGTGGCCTGTCACGAGGCGGAGGCGGTATTGGCTCAATACTGTCAGCAGCAGTGGAGCTTATCGCTCTGCAAGGCGGAAACCCAGGCAAGCCAGGCCGGTGTCATCAATAGCTATCAAGATCACACGACCATGGGGGCCGATCGCTGGTTGGCGATGTTGGCCGGCTTCAACCGACAGCCCGGTGGTTGCTGTGTGGTGGATTGCGGTAGTGCGGTGACGATCGACTATGTCGATGCTGATGGTCAGCATCTGGGCGGCTATATCGCGCCGGGACTTCGACTGATGCGCAAGGGGTTGTTGGGTAATACTCGCCAGATTCATCTGCCGATCGAATCATCCGAGCGGTGGGATACCCGACCTGGTCGCAGCACTGCTGAAGCGGTCGGTCATGGGATTGAACTGATGCTGGCTGCGCTAGCCGAGCGGGTGGTTCGTGATGCAGAGCGGCTATTGGGTAGCCGGGCGGCGTTGCTGGTGACCGGTGGTGATGGGGCGGCGTTTATCGAGTCAGCGGGCAAAGGGGAGTATTGTCCGGATCTGGTGTTGGATGGGCTGGATTGGGCGCTGCCTGAGGTGCTGGGATCGAATGAGGAGGAGCGATTCTGATGCGTTGGTTGTTTCTTATTCTGCTGCTGGTCAATGGAGTGCTCTACGGTTGGTTTTATCAGGAGCAGGAGCGGCGACGTTTGTTGGCCGATCGGGCCGAGCAGGCGTTGCGCGGTATTCCGGAGCTGGATCTGCTGTCAGAGGTGCCTAGTACTGTGTTGAGACACCGGGACGGCGCTGAGCAAGCGACGAAGGGGAAGCAGTCTGCAGGCGGTATTAAGATGCCGGCCGAAAAATCATCGCGCTACTGTTATCGGTTCGGCCCCTTTGAACGTAGCGATGGGATAGCGTTGAGCACAGCCAATAATGCACCGGGGCGGTTGGAGTTGGAGCCGATCACTGGCACAAACAGGCAGCAGCGCTATCGGGTCATTGTGATGGCGCCAACTGATCTGCAACAGCGGCAGCAGTTAGTGGATGCGATGCTGGTGGTTGGCCTGGATGCACGCTGGGTTGAAGATGAGCAACAAAAGCTGCTGGTGGGAAGCTATCGGGAGGCCCTTCCGGCAGAGGCGTTATCGAAGGCTTTGGTCGAGCAGGGATACGATGCCGAAGTGGAATTTGGGCTGCAGCAGGCAGAGCAATTTTTCCTGATATTACAGAGTGATGATGATAATTTGATCAGCTCGAACTGGGTCCAAATGCTGGTCAAAAAACACCCGAAAATAAAAAGTGAAAAAAAACTCTGTTTGGGGGTTGCAACACCCCAGGCCCGTGAGTAATATTTGCGCCTCCTGACGCGACGCTGTTAGCCGGCATAGCTCAGTTGGTAGAGCAACTGACTTGTAATCAGTAGGTCCCGAGTTCGACTCTTGGTGCCGGCACCAACTGAACAGCGAAGTGTAAGGGCGAGTTTCGATCTCGTAAAGTCGAATTAAAATGTGGTGAGGTTCCCGAGTGGCCAAAGGGATCAGACTGTAAATCTGACGCGCAAGCTTCGGTGGTTCGAATCCACCCCTCACCACCATTATTCGACTTGGTAATATGCTTATGCGGGTATGGTATAATGGCTATTACCTCAGCCTTCCAAGCTGATGATGCGGGTTCGATTCCCGCTACCCGCTCCAACATAGTTGTAACAACATTGTTGGTTATGAAATGTGCTCCAGTAGCTCAGGGGTAGAGCACACCCTTGGTAAGGGTGAGGTCGGCGGTTCAATTCCGCCCTGGAGCTCCATTTCATAGGCTGCAATTGTAAGCAGAAAGTCTAGAAGGGCAGGTATAGCAATATATCTGCCCTTTGTTGCATTCAAGGATGCAGCATCAATTGGTCCGTCTGATGGGAGATAGCAATGGCTAAGGAAACTTTTGAGCGTACGAAACCCCATGTGAACGTTGGTACTATCGGCCACGTTGACCATGGTAAAACTACTCTGACCGCGGCGCTGACTCGCGTATGCGCCGAAGTATTCGGCGGTGAAGCTGTTGCTTTTGACGGCATCGACAATGCTCCGGAAGAGCGTGAGCGTGGTATCACCATCGCTACCTCTCACGTAGAGTACGATTCCAACGACCGTCACTACGCCCACGTTGACTGCCCCGGCCACGCCGACTACGTCAAGAACATGATCACCGGTGCTGCTCAGATGGACGGCGCGATCCTGGTATGTGGCGCCACTGACGGCCCGATGCCTCAGACTCGTGAGCACATCCTGCTGTCTCGTCAGGTAGGTGTACCTTACATCGTTGTATTCCTGAACAAAGCTGACCTGCTGGCCGAAGATTGCGGCGGCGCAGACAGCGAAGAATACGCCGAGATGCTGGAACTGGTCGAAATGGAACTGCGTGACCTACTGTCCGAGTACGACTTCCCGGGTGACGACACTCCGATCATCCCAGGTTCTGCCCTGATGGCTCTGAACGGTGAAGACGACAACGAAATGGGTACTACTGCGGTTAAGACCCTGGTTGAGACTCTGGACACCTACATCCCTGAGCCGGAGCGTGCGGTTGATGGTGCCTTCATCATGCCGATCGAAGACGTATTCTCCATCCAGGGTCGTGGTACCGTTGTTACCGGTCGTATCGAGCGTGGCATCATCAAGGTCAGCGAAGAAGTTGAAATCGTTGGTATCAAGGAAACCACCAAGACTACCTGTACTGGTGTTGAGATGTTCCGCAAGCTGCTCGACGAAGGTCGTGCTGGTGAGAACTGCGGTATCCTGCTGCGTGGTACCAAACGTGACGAAGTTGAGCGTGGTCAGGTTCTGGCTGCTCCGGGTTCTATCACTCCGCACACTCATTTCGAAGCTGAAGTCTATGTGCTGGGCAAGGACGAAGGTGGCCGTCACACGCCGTTCTTCAATGGCTACCGTCCGCAGTTCTACTTCCGTACCACTGACGTAACTGGTTCTTGTAAGCTGCCTGACGGTGTCGAGATGGTTATGCCGGGCGACAACGTTCAGATGACTGTTAATCTGATCGCTCCGATTGCGATGGACGAAGGTCTGCGCTTCGCGATCCGTGAAGGTGGTCGTACCGTTGGTGCTGGTGTTGTAGCCAAGATCATCGAATAACATCTTCTTGTTGCAAAGCTAAAGGGGGGTGGATATAATTTGCTCCCCTTTGTGACAGGCCAGTGGCTCAATTGGCAGAGCAGCGGTCTCCAAAACCGCAGGTTGGGGGTTCGAGTCCCTCCTGGCCTGCCAACTTAACTTTCTGAATTATCAAGAGTTAGGTTGGCAACTTGTCTTAAGGTTGATAGGTCTATCAGCTCCGTCTGTCTTTAGAGGCTCCATCACATGAACGCAAAAGCGGATTCAACTGATTCCAAGTTTGATTCTGTGAAATGGCTTGTTGTTACGCTGCTGGTTGCGGTGGGTGTGGCAGGCAATTCCTACTACTCAGAAGAGTCGCTGTTATATCGCGTTCTGGCGCTGTTGGCGCTGGCGCTGGCGGCAGGTTTTGTTGCTTTTCAGACCGCCAAAGGTAAGGCGTTCTTTGATCTATTCAAAGAAGCCAAAGTTGAGATTCGTAAAGTCGTCTGGCCGACTCGCCAGGAGACGACGCAGACAACCGCTATCGTCGTTGTGGTTGTGCTGCTTGTGGGGCTGGCGCTCTGGGCGATTGATTCGCTGCTGAGTTGGCTGGTTTCCGGGATTATTGGTTAAGGGGTTCTCGCTGTGGCGAAGCGTTGGTATGTCGTACACGCGTATTCGGGTTACGAAAAGCGCGTCATGCAATCCTTGAAAGAGCGTGTTGAGCTGGAGGGGATGCAGGACGACTTCGGTGAGATTCTGGTTCCGACCGAAGAGGTCGTTGAAATGCGTAACGGCCAGAAGCGTAAGTCTGAGCGCAAATTCTACCCCGGTTACGTGTTGGTGCAGATGGAGCTTAATGATGCGTCCTGGCACCTGGTAAAAGGTACGCCGCGTGTGATGGGCTTTATCGGTGAAGATCCGAAAAATCCCGGTCGTGTTGCGCCGATTACCGAAAAAGAAGCCGATGCGATTCTTCAGCGCGTCGAAGCGGGTGTGGATCAGCCACGTCCGAAGACCATGTTTGAAGCTGGTGAGATGGTTCGTGTTATAGATGGGCCGTTTGCAGACTTTAATGGTGTGGTCGAAGAGGTTAACTACGAGAAGAGCCGTCTGCAGGTTGCAGTGCTGATCTTCGGTCGTTCAACTCCGGTTGAGTTGGAATTCAGTCAGGTCGAAAAAGACTAAGGCTGAGCGCAGGATTTAGGCAGTGAGAAGGCGAGAGTCTTCTCGCTGCTTTGTTGTAGCTGTCACTTTGTTTTTCGGCAGCGAGTTAACGGGGAGCCGCCAGGCGTTTGAACCCATTTGAGGAAAAATCATGGCTAAGAAAGTCGAAGCTTATATCAAGCTGCAGGTAGGTGCCGGTAAGGCCAACCCGAGTCCGCCCGTTGGTCCGGCTCTGGGTCAGCATGGCGTTAACATCATGGAATTCTGTAAGGCCTTTAACGCGGCTACTCAGGGTATGGAAGCTGGTCTTCCGGTTCCGGTTGTTATCACCGTATACGCCGATCGCAGCTTTACTTTTGTCACCAAGACTCCGCCGGCAGCGGTTCTGCTACTGAAGGCCGCAGGCCTGAAGAGCGGTTCTGGTCGTCCGAACACTGAGAAAGTTGGCACCGTTAACCGTGCGCAACTGGAAGAGATCGCTACCACCAAGATGGCTGACCTGACTGCGTCTGACATGGATGCAGCGGTACGCACCATTGCGGGTACTGCCCGTAGCATGGGTCTGAACGTGGAGGGTGTAGAGTAATGGCTAAGTTGACTAAGCGCGCCAAGGCGATCGCCGAGAAGGTAGAAGCAGGTAAGCAGTACGACATCGTTGAGGCAGTAAACCTGCTGTCCGAACTGTCCACTGTTAAGTTCAAAGAGTCCATCGAAATCGCCGTCAACCTGGGTGTTGATCCGCGTAAATCTGATCAGGTTGTTCGTGGCGCTTCCGTACTGCCGAACGGTACTGGTAAAGACGTGCGCGTTGCTGTTTTCGCCCAGGGCGAAAATGCTGAGAAAGCAACCGCAGCCGGTGCTGATGTAGTTGGTTTTGAAGATCTGGCCGAATCCATCAAGGGTGGCGATCTGAACTTCGACGTTGTTATCGCGACTCCGGATGCGATGCGTGTTGTTGGTCAGCTAGGCACCATTCTGGGTCCGCGCGGTCTGATGCCTAACCCGAAGGTTGGCACTGTGACTCCGGATGTTGAAACCGCGGTCAAGAACGCTAAAGCCGGCCAGGTTCGTTTCCGTACCGATAAGAACGGCATTATCCACGGTGCTGTTGGCAAGGTTGGCTTCGAAGCGGCTGCAGTTAAGCAGAACATTGAAGCGCTGGTTGCTGATCTGAAGAAGATGAAGCCGGCTTCTTCCAAGGGGGTTTTCTTCAAGAAGATCACTCTTTCTACCACCATGGGCCCGGGCCTTGTGGTAGACCAGGCTAGCCTGGAAATGTAATTCACGCGCTGGATAGTATCCGGCGCGTCCAAGAACTTTGGGGTCTTGGTAATCTGTTAACGGATTGCCAGGGCCGTCAAAGACCGCAGGTGGAGATCGTGTAAACGGTTTTCTTAATGACTCCCTGAGGGGGCGCCTGCGCAGATGGTGACCCGATTCAGAATTTTTACTGGATCCAACACCGACTCAGTCCCCGTCGACTTGTGCGATCGGGGGGAAGGTAACAGAACCGAGGTCGGCTGATATCAGTCTGACATTCCGGTTTGAATCCAGGAGTACCACTAGTGGCACTAGGACTCGAAGACAAAAAAGCGATCGTCGCTGAAGTCCAGGAAGCTGCTCAGAGCGCTTTGTCTGCCGTGGTTGCTGATTCGCGCGGTGTAACCGTTGCGGATATGACAGAACTGCGTAAGCAGGCTCGTGAGAGCGGAGTGTGGCTGCGCGTTGTGCGTAACACTCTGGCTCGCCGTGCACTCGAAGGCACCGACTATGCCTGCCTGAACGAGAACTTCGTCGGCCCGAGCATTATTGCTTTCTCTAACGAACACCCGGGCGCCGGTGCGCGCATCCTGAAGGCGTTCGCCAAAGAGAACGAAAATCTCGAGCTTAAGGCAGCCGCCTTCGAAGGTGATCAAGTTTCCATCGACGTACTGGCAAGCCTGCCGACTTACGATGAAGCGATCGCCAAGCTGATGAGCGTTATGCAAGAAGCTTCTGCTGGCAAGCTGGTCCGCACCATTGCGGCAGTTCGCGATCAGAAAGAATCAGAAGCCGCTTAATTTTAGGCCGGCTAATACAAGTTTTTTGAGCACGCAGTGCTCTCGTAATATCAGGATTGAATCATGTCTCTGACTAAAGAAGATATCATCAACGCAATTGCCGAAATGTCTGTAATGGACGTTGCTGAGCTGGTTTCCGCCATGGAAGAGAAGTTCGGCGTTTCTGCTGCCGCTGCTGTTGTAGCTGCTCCGGGTGCCGAAGGTGGCGCCGCTGCTGAAGAGAAGACCGAGTTCGACGTAATTCTGGCTTCTGTTGGCGACAAGAAAGTTAACGTCATCAAGGCTGTACGTGCTGCTACCGGCCTGGGCCTGAAAGAAGCTAAGGCTGTTGTTGACGGCGCGCCGGCTCCTGTTAAGGAAGGCGTTAGCAAGGAAGAAGCTGAAGAGCTGCAGAAGGCTCTGGAAGAAGCTGGCGCCTCTGTTGAAGTTAAGTAATAACTTCACGCCCATGGCGTTAGCTGCGTAATATCGATTGCGCACATGGCCGGTGACCTAAGTCACCGGCCTTTTTGCCGTTATATCTGGGCTGTTTTCAGCCAATAACGGTTGCTGGCAGACAGGCGACTTCGCTTATCTGCCCTATGTTTGATTCGGTGCACAAGCTGGGGAATGCTGATGGCTTACACGTTCACAGAGAAAAAACGTATCCGAAAGGATTTCGGTAAATTGCCTCACGTTATGGATGTGCCTTACCTGCTGGCCATTCAGATCGATTCGTACCGCAAGTTTTTACAGACTGGTGCGGCATCAGCAGAAGATAAAAAAGAAGTTGGACTGCATGCAGCATTCAACTCCGTATTTCCAATTACTTCTTATTCAGGCAACGCAGCGTTAGAGTACGCTGGCTATCGTCTGGGTGAGCCTGCCTTTGACGTGAAAGAGTGTCAACTGCGTGGCGTCACCTATGCCGCGCCGCTGCGAGTCAAAGTTCGCTTGGTTATCTACGATCGCGATTCATCTACTAAGGCGATCAAGGATATCAAGGAACAGGAAGTCTACATGGGCGAGATGCCCCTGATGACTGACAACGGTACCTTCGTCATCAACGGTACCGAGCGTGTTATTGTTTCTCAGCTGCACCGTTCTCCGGGTGTGTTCTTCGACCACGATAAGGGCAAGACTCACTCCTCCGGTAAGCTGCTGTACTCCGCCCGCGTCATTCCTTACCGTGGTTCTTGGTTGGATTTCGAGTTCGATCCGAAGGACAACGTTTTTGTTCGGATCGACCGTCGCCGCAAGCTGCCGGCGAGCATCCTGATGCGTGCGCTCGGGATGACCACTCAGGAGATTCTGGACACCTTCTTCGATACCGACAGCTACACCCTGGCCAACGGCAGTGCCAAACTGGCGCTGGTGGCGGCACGTCTGCGTGGTGAGACTGCTACCTTCGACCTGAAGGACGGCAGCGGTAAGGTGCTGGTTGAAGCCGGTCGCCGGATCACCGCCCGTCACATCCGTGACCTGGAGAAGGCCAAGGTCACCGAGCTGGAAGTACCGACTGAATTCCTGACCGGCAAGGTCGTAGCCCGGGATGTCGTGCACCCGTCTACCGGCGAGATCATTGCTGAGGCTAACGCCGAGATCACCGAGGAGATCCTTGAGGCACTGCACAGTGCCGGCGTTGAGTCCTTCGAGACCCTTTATGTTAATGAACTGGACTGCGGTCCGTTCATCTCCGATACCTTGCGTATCGATCCGACCCAGAACCAACTCGAAGCGCTGGTCGAAATCTACCGGATGATGCGCCCGGGCGAGCCGCCGACCAAAGAATCTGCCGAAGGCCTGTTCGAAAACCTGTTCTTCAGCCTGGATCGCTACGACCTGTCTGAAGTGGGTCGGATGAAGTTCAACCGTCGTCTTGACCGTGAAGCAGTGACCGGTCCGGGTACCCTGGATCGCGACGATATCCTGGAAGTTTTGAAGACCCTGATCGCTATCCGTAACGGTAAGGGCATCGTCGACGATATCGACCACCTTGGTAACCGTCGTGTTCGTTCCGTCGGTGAGATGGCGGAAAACCAGTTCCGCGTCGGTCTGGTTCGAGTCGAGCGTGCCGTACGTGAGCGTCTGTCGATGGCTGAGTCCGATGGCCTGATGCCGCAAGACCTGATCAACGCCAAGCCGGTTGCGGCAGCGGTGAAGGAGTTCTTCGGTTCCAGCCAGCTGTCCCAGTTTATGGACCAGAACAACCCGCTGTCGGAAGTTACCCACAAACGCCGTGTTTCGGCCCTGGGCCCGGGCGGTCTGACCCGTGAGCGCGCCGGCTTCGAAGTTCGAGACGTACACGCTACCCACTACGGTCGTGTCTGTCCGATCGAAACCCCGGAAGGTCCGAACATCGGTCTGATCAACTCGCTGGCGACCTATGCCCGCACCAACCACTACGGCTTCCTTGAGAGTCCGTACCGTAAGGTGGTTGACGGCAAGGTGACCGACGAAGTCGAATACCTGTCAGCGATCGATGAAGCCAAGCACTATGTGGCCCAGGCCAGTGCGACTATCGACGACAAAGGCTACCTGGCAGATGACCTGGTTACCGTTCGCCACATGAACGAAACCACCGTTGCGCCGCCCGAGAAAGTAACCCTGATGGACGTGTCTCCGCGTCAGGTTGTCTCGATCGCTGCCTCGTTGATCCCGTTCCTGGAACACGATGATGCGAACCGAGCCCTGATGGGATCGAACATGCAACGTCAGGCGGTTCCGACTCTGAAGGCGCAGAAGCCGCTGGTCGGTACTGGTATGGAGCGCAACGTTGCTCGTGACTCCGGTGTTTGTGTGGTCGCCAACCGTGGCGGTGAGATCGAATCCGTCGACGCCGGTCGTATCGTTGTCCGTGTTCGCGACGATGAAGTGATCGCCGGTGAAGCGGGTGTGGACATCTACAACCTGACCAAATACGTACGTTCTAACCAGAACACCTGCATCAACCAGCGTCCGCTGGTGAAAGTCGGTGATCAGGTTTCCCGCGGCGACATCATGGCCGACGGTCCGTCCGTCGACATGGGTGAGCTGGCCCTGGGTCAGAACATGCGGATCGCGTTCATGCCTTGGAACGGCTACAACTTCGAGGATTCCATCCTGATCTCGGAGCGTGTGGTTCAGGAAGATCGCTTTACCACGATCCATATTCAGGAACTGACCTGTGTCGCCCGTGACACCAAGCTGGGTTCTGAAGAGATTACTTCCGATATCCCGAACGTCGGTGAAGGCGCGCTGGGCAAGCTGGACGAGTCCGGAGTTGTCTACATCGGTGCCGAAGTCGGCCCGGGTGACATCCTGGTGGGTAAGGTCACGCCGAAGGGTGAGACTCAGCTGACTCCAGAAGAGAAGCTGCTGCGTGCAATCTTCGGTGAGAAGGCCTCCGACGTTAAGGACACCTCGCTGCGGGTTAAGACCGGCACCAAGGGTACCGTTATCGACGTTCAGGTCTTCACCCGTGACGGCGTTGAGAAAGATGCCCGCGCGATCCAGATCGAAGAGGAGCAGCTGTCTTCTATTCGTAAGGACTTGAACGACGAATTCCGTATCGTTGAAGGTGCGACCTTCGAGCGTCTGCAAAAAGCCCTGGTTGGTGTTAAAGCCGACGGCGGTGCCGGCCTGAAGAAGGGTGAAGAGATCACCGAAGCCTTCCTGGCTGAGCTGCCGAAGTCCGACTGGTTCAAGATTCGCGTCAGCGACGAAGCCCTGACCGAGCAGCTTGAGCGTGCCCAGCAGCAGCTGGTTGAGCGTCGTCAGCAGCTGGACGAGAAGTACGAAGACAAGAAGCGCAAGCTGCAGCAGGGCGATGACCTGGCACCGGGCGTTCTGAAGATCGTCAAGGTCTACGTCGCTGTTAAGCGTCGTGTCCAGCCGGGTGACAAGATGGCTGGTCGTCACGGTAACAAGGGTGTTATCTCCGCGATCATGCCGGTCGAAGATATGCCTTACGACGAAAACGGTCAGCCGGTCGACATCGTACTGAACCCGCTGGGTGTACCGTCGCGGATGAACGTTGGTCAGGTACTGGAAACTCACTTCGGTGCTGCAGCCAAGGGCCTGGGTGATCGAATCAACGAAATGCTGGAAGCACAGGCCAAGGTGGCTGAGCTGCGCAAGTTGTTGGATGAGATCTACAACGTTTCCGGTGGCGGTCGTAAAGAAGATCTGGCGTCGATGTCCGACGAGGAGATTCTGGAACTTTGCGCCAACCTGCGCATGGGTGTGCCGATGGCAACCCCGGCGTTCGACGGTGCCAAGGAATCCGAGATCAAAGAACTGCTGCGCCTGGCAGGCCTGAACGACAGCGGTCAGCGTACCCTGTTCGACGGTCGTACCGGTGACGCCTTCGACCGTCCGGTGACTGTCGGCTACATGTACATGCTGAAGCTGAACCACCTGGTCGACGACAAGATGCACGCACGTTCTACCGGTTCCTACAGCCTGGTTACTCAGCAGCCGCTGGGTGGTAAGGCGCAGTTCGGTGGTCAGCGTTTCGGGGAGATGGAAGTCTGGGCGCTGGAAGCCTACGGCGCCGCCTACACCCTGCAGGAGATGCTGACCGTCAAGTCGGACGACGTGAACGGCCGGACCAAGATGTACAAGAACATCGTGGACGGCGACCATCGGATGGAGCCGGGCATGCCCGAGTCCTTCAACGTACTGGTCAAAGAGATCCGTTCGCTGGGTATCGATATCGAACTGGAAAACGAATAAGCAGTTATCACTTGGACCGGGGCAGGCCAACGCCCCGGTCGATAACTCCGTGAGGAGCGCCGACGATGAAAGATTTGCTTAACCTGTTGAAGTCTCAGACGCAGACCAACGAATTCGATTCCATTCGAATTGGTCTGGCTTCCCCTGAGATGATCCGCTCTTGGTCCTTTGGTGAGGTCAAGAAGCCGGAAACCATTAACTACCGGACCTTCAAGCCTGAGCGTGAAGGTCTGTTCTGTGCCAAGATCTTTGGCCCGGTCAAAGACTACGAGTGTCTGTGTGGCAAGTACAAGCGCCTCAAGCACCGTGGTGTTATCTGTGAAAAGTGTGGTGTTGAAGTTGCACTGGCGAAGGTGCGTCGTGAGCGCATGGGTCACATCGAGCTGGCCAGCCCGGTTGCCCACATCTGGTTCCTGAAGTCACTGCCGAGCCGTATCGGCCTGCTGCTGGACATGACCCTGCGCGATATCGAGCGGGTCCTGTACTTCGAATCCTTCGTTGTGATCGAGCCGGGTATGACTACCCTGGAGCGCGGTCAGCTGCTGAACGATGAAGAGTACTTCGAATCACTGGAAGAGTTTGGTGACGAGTTCGAAGCCAAGATGGGTGCCGAGGCGATCCAGGCACTGCTGAAGGATCTGGACATGGACGGCGAGATCGCCACCATGCGTGAAGAGATCCCGAACACCAACTCCGAAACCAAGATCAAGAAGATCTCCAAGCGGCTGAAGCTGATGGAAGCCTTTGTTGCTTCCGGCAACAAGCCCGAGTGGATGATCATGGAAGTGCTGCCGGTTCTGCCGCCGGATCTGCGTCCGCTGGTACCGCTGGACGGTGGCCGTTTCGCCACTTCCGACCTGAACGATCTGTACCGTCGGGTGATCAACCGTAATAACCGTCTGAAGCGTCTGCTGGAACTGTCTGCTCCGGATATCATCGTCCGTAACGAGAAGCGGATGCTGCAGGAAGCGGTCGACGCGCTGCTGGATAACGGTCGTCGTGGCCGTGCCATCACCGGCTCCAACAAGCGCCCGCTGAAATCCCTGGCCGACATGATCAAGGGTAAGCAGGGTCGTTTCCGTCAGAACCTGCTGGGTAAGCGTGTTGACTACTCCGGTCGTTCGGTAATCGTAGTAGGTCCGTACCTGCGTCTGCATCAGTGCGGTCTGCCGAAGAAGATGGCACTGGAACTGTTCAAGCCGTTTATCTTCTCCAAACTGGAATTGCGCGGCCTGGCCACCACCATCAAGGCGGCCAAGAAGATGGTCGAGCGCGAGACCGCCGAGGTTTGGGATATCCTGGCCGAAGTAATCCGCGAGCATCCGGTGATGCTGAACCGGGCACCGACTCTGCACCGTCTGGGTATCCAGGCATTCGAGCCCGTTCTGATCGAAGGTAAGGCGATCCAGCTGCACCCGCTGGTCTGTGCGGCCTATAACGCTGACTTCGACGGTGACCAGATGGCGGTACACGTACCGCTGACCCTGGAAGCCCAGCTCGAAGCCCGTGCGTTGATGATGTCCACCAACAACGTACTGTCTCCGGCCAACGGCGAGCCGATCATCGTACCGTCTCAGGACGTGGTACTGGGTCTGTACTTCATGACCCGTGAGAAAGCCAGCGCCAAGGGTGAAGGCATGGCCTTCGCCGATATTGCCGAAGCCAGTCGCGCCTATGGCGCCAAGCAGGTTGACCTGCAGGCCAAGGTGAAGGTGCGTATCTCGCAGAAAGTCCGTGATATCCACGGTGGCGAAAGCGAGTCCACCAGCATCATCGAGACCACCGTTGGTCGTGCGCTGCTGTTCGAAATTGTTCCGGAAGGTCTGTCGTTCGAGCTGGTTAACCAGCCGATGAAGAAGAAGGCTATCTCCCGCCTGATCAACGAAGCCTACCGTCGTTGTGGTCTGAAAGATGCGGTTATCTTCGCTGACCAACTGATGTACATGGGCTTTGCTTACGCGACCCGCTCCGGTGCTTCCGTCGGTGTTAACGACTTCGTTATCCCGGACCTGAAGAAAGAGATCATCGACGAGGCGGAAGCCGAAGTTAAAGAGATCGAATCTCAGTACGCCGACGGCCTGGTAACCCAGGGCGAGAAATACAACAAGGTGATCGACCTTTGGTCCCGTGCCAACGAAAAGGTCACCGAAGCGATGATGGACGACCTGAAGGTTGACGACGTAATCGACGCCGACGGCAATCAGGTGTTGGGTGAAGACGGCAAGCCGCAGACCCAGGAGTCCTTCAACTCCGTTTACATGATGGCCGACTCCGGCGCCCGGGGTAGTGTTGCCCAGATGCGTCAGTTGGGCGGTATGCGTGGTCTGATGGCCAAGCCGGACGGCTCGATCATCGAGACGCCGATCACCGCAAACTTCCGTGAAGGTCTGAACGTACTGCAGTACTTCATCTCGACCCACGGTGCTCGTAAGGGTCTGGCCGATACCGCTCTGAAGACGGCGAACTCCGGTTACCTGACTCGTCGTCTGGTCGATGTGGCTCAGGATCTGGTTATCACCGAGCACGACTGTGGCACCGACCGCGGTGTGATCATGGCACCGATGATCGAAGGCGGCGACGTGACCGTACCGTTGGGCGATCGTGTACTGGGTCGTGTCGTGGCTGAAGACGTGGTTGATCCGTCCAGCAATGAAACACTGATTCCGGCCGGTACCCTGATCGATGAATCTTGGGTTGTCCGTCTGGAGACCGACGAGCAACTGTCCTCCATCGACGAAATCAAGGTTCGCTCGGCGATCACCTGTGAAACCCGTCATGGTGTTTGTTCTAGCTGTTACGGCCGTGATCTGGGTCGTGGCCACCTGGTCAACATCGGTGAAGCGGTTGGTGTTATCGCCGCCCAGTCGATCGGTGAGCCGGGTACCCAGCTGACCATGCGTACCTTCCACATCGGTGGTGCGGCATCGCGGGCTGCTGCGGTAGACAGCATCCAGGTTAAGAACGGCGGTGAGATCCGCCTGCACAACCTCAAGTTCGTTGAGAAGAAGGACGGTAGCCTGGTGGCGACCTCCCGTTCCGGCGAGCTGGGTGTAACCGACGAGCACGGTCGTGAGCGCGAGCGTTACAAGCTGCCGTACGGTTCTGTGATCAAGGTTAAGGATGGCGATACCGTCAACGCTGGCGACATCGTGGCCAACTGGGATCCGCACACCCACCCGATCATCTCTGAAGTAGCCGGTAAAGTTGTCTTCACCGGTATGGAAGAGGGCATCACGGTCAATAAGAAGACCGATGAACTGACCGGCCTGACCTCGATCGAGGTAATGGATCCGGCTGCGCGTCCGGCCGCCGGTAAAGATCTGCGTCCGATGGTCAGCTTCGTTGATGCCTCCGGCACCGAGCTGTGCCACCCGGGTACCGACAGCCCCGCTCAGTACATGATGCCGGGTGAAGCAGTACTGAACATCGACGACGGCGGTGCCGTAGAAGTCGGTGACGTCATCGCCCGTATCCCGATGGAAGGCGCGGCTAACAAGGACATCACCGGTGGTCTGCCCCGTGTTGCCGACCTGTTTGAAGCCCGTAAGCCGAAAGAGCCGTCTATCCTGGCAGAGATCTCCGGCACCATCTCCTTCGGTAAGGAGACCAAGGGTAAGAAGCGTCTGGTCATCACTCCGACCGATGGAGCGGATCCGTATGAGGTTCTGATCCACAAGTGGCGTAACCTGAACGTGTTCGAAGGTGAGCACGTTGAGAAGGGTGAGGTTATCTCCGACGGTCCGTCCAACCCGCACGATATCCTGCGGATCCTGGGTGTCGAGGAGCTGGCCAAGTACATCACTTCCGAGATCCAGGACGTTTACCGTCTGCAGGGCGTTGTGATCAACGATAAGCACATCGAAGTTATCGTTCGTCAGATGCTACGCAAGGTCGATGTCACCAGCGGTGGCGACACCTCGCTGATCAAGGGTGACCAGGTCGAGTTCACCCAGGCGCTGGAAGAGAACGAGAAGGCCCTGGCTGAAGACAAGATCGCCGCTCAGTACGAGCGTGTTCTCTTGGGTATCACCAAGGCTTCGCTGGCGACCGAATCCTTCATCTCGGCGGCTTCGTTCCAGGAGACCACCCGGGTACTGACCGAAGGTGCAGTAACCGGTAAGCGTGATTCGCTGCGCGGTCTGAAAGAGAACGTCGTTGTGGGTCGTCTGATCCCGGCCGGTACCGGTCTGGCGTACCACTCAGAGCGTAAGCGTAAGCGTCACGAAGCAGCACTGGATTCCGGTTCTGCTACCGTGAGCGCCGAAGATATCCAGGCGGCACTGGCCGAGGCACTGAACTCGGAAGGCTGATCGCCATAAAAATTCAACACTCGGATCGCTGGCATCGATGATGCTGGCGGTCTGTGTTGACACTGGTGGGCGAGGTGATTAAAATTTCGCCCCTTCGTTGGCAGGATGCGTGTGTGTCCTGTCTTTTTGTATGTGCTTTTAGAGGCAACTCTAGTAAAGCGTGGAGTTAAGCTGAATGGCTACTATTAACCAACTGGTTCGTAAGCCGCGTAAGCGCAAAGTCGCTAAGAGCGACGTACCTGCTCTGCAGGCATGTCCTCAGCGTCGTGGCGTTTGTACCCGGGTTTACACCACTACCCCGAAGAAGCCGAACTCGGCCCTGCGGAAGGTATGTCGTGTACGCCTGACCAACGGCTATGAAGTGACTTCCTACATCGGTGGTGAAGGTCACAACTTGCAGGAACACTCTGTTGTTCTGATCCGTGGCGGTCGTGTTAAAGACCTGCCGGGTGTGCGTTATCACACCGTTCGCGGTGCACTGGATACTTCTGGTGTTTCCGATCGTAAGCAAGGTCGTTCCAAGTACGGTGCCAAGCGTCCGAAGTAATCGCTCTCGATTACAGACCGCTTGACACTGTGCCGCTGTAGCCTTGCGCTACCGGACATTGTTAACGATAAGAGTAAGGTCGGGCCTTTATGCGTTGTGTAGGTGCCCGGACTAACCTGAAGACCTAATTTTAAGGGGCTTATCATGCCTAGAAGACGCGTCGTCGCAAAACGCGAAATTCTGCCGGATCCCAAATTCGGTAACCAAACCCTGGCCAAATTCATGAACCACGTCATGGTCAGCGGTAAAAAATCTGTTGCTGAGAAAATCGTATACGGCGCTCTGGACAAGATCCAGGAGCGTGGTGCCAGCGATCCTCTCGAAACCTTCATCAAAGCTCTCGAAACCATTCAGCCGATGGTTGAGGTAAAGTCCCGCCGTGTCGGTGGTGCGACTTACCAGGTACCGGTTGAAGTTCGTCCTGCTCGTCGTTCCGCTCTGGCCATGCGTTGGCTGGTAGACGCCGCACGTCGTCGTGGCGAGAAGTCCATGGCTCTGCGCCTGGCTGGTGAGATCGGTGATGCTGCTGAAGGTCGTGGCGCTGCTGTTAAGAAGCGTGAAGACGTTCACCGCATGGCAGAAGCTAACAAAGCTTTCTCCCACTACCGCTTCTAATCAGAGGATTAAGCTGTGGCCCGTAAAACACCTCTTAACCGCTACCGTAACATCGGTATCTGCGCACACGTTGATGCCGGTAAGACGACGACGACTGAGCGTGTTCTGTTCTATACCGGCCTGTCTCATAAGATCGGTGAGGTCCATGATGGCGCAGCCACCATGGACTGGATGGAGCAGGAGCAAGAGCGTGGTATCACTATCACCTCTGCTGCGACCACTTGTTTTTGGTCTGGGATGAACCAGCAGTTTGACCAGCACCGCATCAATATCATCGACACCCCGGGGCACGTTGACTTCACCATCGAAGTTGAACGTTCCCTGCGTGTTCTCGATGGTGCGGTTGTCGTGCTGTGCGCCTCTTCCGGTGTGCAGCCGCAAACGGAAACTGTCTGGCGTCAGGCCAATAAGTACGAAGTACCGCGGATGGTCTTCGTCAACAAGATGGACCGTGCCGGTGCTGATTTCTTCATGGTTGTCGATCAGCTCGAAGAACGCTTGGGCGCTGCCGCTGTGCCGATCAATTTCCCGATCGGTGCCGAGGATGAGTTCAAAGGTGTTGTCGATCTGATCAAGATGAAGGCGATTCTGTGGAACGAAGCCGACCAGGGCATGACCTACGACGAAGCCGAAATTCCGGCTGAGTTGCAGGACAAGGCCGATGAACTGCGCGAGCAGATGGTCGAAGCCGCCGCGGAAGCGTCCGAAGAGCTGATGGACAAGTACCTCGAAGAGGGTGACCTGTCCGCTGAAGAGATCAAGCAAGGTCTGCGGGCCCGTACGCTAGCCAATGAAATCGTGCCGATGCAGGCCGGTTCGGCATTCAAGAACAAAGGTGTTCAGGCAGTCCTGGATGCGGTCATCGAACTGATGCCCTCACCGCTGGACGTTAAAGCCATTGAAGGTACGCTGGATGACGGTAAAGAAACCGTCGCTACTCGTCCGGCCGACGACAATGCGCCCTTTGCCGCACTGGCGTTCAAGATTGCCACCGACCCCTTCGTCGGTACGCTGACCTTTATCCGGGTCTACTCCGGTAAGCTCAATTCCGGTGACTCTGTTTACAACTCTGTTAAGCAGAAGAAAGAGCGCGTCGGCCGTATGGTTCAGATGCACTCCAACAACCGTGAAGAGATCAAAGAAGTTCTGGCCGGCGACATCGCCGCGACCATCGGTCTGAAGGACGTCACCACCGGTGACACCCTGTGTGACCAGAACGACGTGATCGTGCTTGAGCGGATGGAATTTCCGGAGCCGGTCATCTCGGTTGCGGTCGAGCCTAAGACCAAGGCTGACCAGGAAAAAATGGGTGTGGCACTGGGTAAATTGGCCCAGGAAGACCCCTCTTTCCGTGTAGAAACCGATGAAGAATCCGGCCAAACCATCATCTCAGGTATGGGTGAGCTGCATCTGGACATCATCGTTGACCGGATGAAGCGTGAATTCAAGGTAGAGGCCAACATCGGTAAACCGCGTGTTGCCTACCGTGAAAAGATCCGTACAACTGTCGACGCAAACCACAAGTTTGCCAAGCAGTCTGGTGGTCGTGGTCAATATGGTCACGTTGTTGTTGAATTCTCCCCGTCCGATGAAGACGGTCTGGAGTTCATCAACGAGATCGTGGGTGGTGCGATTCCGAAGGAATACATCCCGGCGGTCGAAAAGGGTATTGCCGAGCAGATGCAAAACGGCGTTATCGCCGGTTATCCGCTGCTGGGTCTAAAAGCCCGTCTTTACGACGGCTCCTTCCACGATGTTGACTCGAACGAAATGGCATTTAAGATTGCCGCTTCACAGGCACTGAAGAAGTACGCCATGGAAGCCAGTCCTTGCCTGCTCGAGCCGATGATGAAGGTAGAAGTTGTTACCCCTGAAGATTACATGGGCGACGTAATGGGCGACCTGAACCGTCGTCGCGGTATCGTACAGGGTATGGAGGAAAGCTCCTCTGGCAAGGTAATCCGTGCCGAGGTGCCGCTGGGTGAAATGTTCGGTTATGCAACCGACCTGCGCTCGGCGACTCAGGGTCGTGCGACCTACTCTATGGAGTTTGAAAAATACGCAGAGGCGCCGCAGACCGTCGCCGAAGCTGTTATCAACGCTGAATCTTAATTGATTTCGAATACGCCAAATTAAGAGGTTTATTACCGTGGCTAAGGAAACTTTTGAACGTACAAAACCCCATGTCAACGTTGGTACTATCGGCCACGTTGACCATGGTAAAACTACTCTGACCGCTGCACTGACTCGCGTATGCGCCGAAGTATTCGGTGGTGAAGCTGTTGCTTTCGACGGCATCGACAATGCTCCGGAAGAGCGTGAGCGTGGTATCACCATCGCTACCTCTCACGTAGAGTACGATTCCAACGACCGTCACTACGCCCACGTTGACTGCCCCGGCCACGCCGACTACGTCAAGAACATGATCACCGGTGCTGCTCAGATGGACGGCGCGATCCTGGTATGTGGCGCCACTGACGGCCCGATGCCTCAGACTCGTGAGCACATCCTGCTGTCTCGTCAGGTAGGTGTACCTTACATCGTTGTATTCCTGAACAAAGCTGACCTGCTGGCCGAAGATTGCGGCGGCGCCGACAGCGAAGAATACGCCGAGATGCTGGAGCTGGTCGAAATGGAACTGCGTGACCTGCTGTCCGAGTACGACTTCCCGGGTGACGACACTCCGATCATCCCAGGTTCTGCCCTGATGGCTCTGAACGGTGAAGACGACAACGAAATGGGTACCACTGCGGTTAAGACCCTGGTTGAGACTCTGGACACCTACATCCCTGAGCCGGAGCGTGCGATCGACGGTGCATTCATCATGCCGATCGAAGACGTATTCTCCATCCAGGGTCGTGGTACCGTTGTTACCGGTCGTATCGAGCGTGGCATCATCAAGGTCAGCGAAGAAGTTGAAATCGTTGGCATGAAGGAAACCACCAAGACTACCTGTACTGGTGTTGAGATGTTCCGCAAGCTGCTGGACGAAGGCCGTGCTGGTGAGAACTGCGGTATCCTGCTGCGTGGTACCAAGCGTGACGAAGTTGAGCGTGGTCAGGTTCTGGCTGCTCCGGGTTCTATCACCCCTCACACTAAGTTCGAAGCTGAAGTTTACGTACTGGGCAAAGACGAAGGCGGCCGTCACACTCCGTTCTTCAAAGGCTACCGTCCTCAGTTCTACTTCCGTACTACTGACGTAACTGGTGCTGTTGAACTGCCGGAAGGCGTTGAGATGGTTATGCCGGGTGACAACATCCAGATGACCGTTGAGCTGATCGCACCGATCGCCATGGACGACGGCCTGCGCTTCGCGATCCGCGAAGGTGGCCGTACCGTTGGTGCTGGTGTTGTAGCTAAGATCATCGAGTAATTATTACTTGATTCAAAAAGGCCACCTTCGGGTGGCCTTTTTTGTGCCTGACTGTCAACGGTCAGTAGCAAGCCTGCCTTCCAATTCCATCTAAACTTAAAGCGACGCAGCCGAGCCTGCTATCAGAACCACTCATTTGCCAGGGAGGGTCTGAAATAGGAGAGCGGCCATGCGCGTTTTCCTTCGTACTACGCTATTTGGTCTTATTATCAGCTTCAGCCCTGCGTTAGCCGCCTTGGAGATGGACCAGTCACTCTTTGATCGCATCGTCACAGCGGCGGAGCGGCTCTATCACCGTGAATTTCATCGTCATGATCAGCGCCTGAATATTTCCGCTCGTTGGGATGCCGACGGGGTCTATGCCAACGCTTGGAAGATGGAAGATGCTAATGGTGAAAAAGGACTGATTATGATTTCCGGGGGCTTGGCGAGGCACCCGGATATGACTCCGGACGCCTTCGCGTTGGTGCTCTGTCATGAAATAGGCCACCATATCGCCGGCCCTCCCCATCTCTGGCGTTTCTCGGCCGAGGGGCAATCGGATTATTTCGGTGCTTCCAGCTGTCTGCGCAAGCTGTTCATCCGGATGGGGGATGCGTTACCGGCCAGTCGGCAGCACGCTCCCAAGCGGGTCCGTGAAGCTTGTGCCCAGGCCTTTAGTCACCAACAGGGGCGCCAGGGTTGCCAGCGCATCGCACTGGCCGGTGCGACCCTGGCACGCTATTTTGCCCGCAAGCGGGGTCAACTAAGCCCGCTGTTTTCACGTCCGGCACAATCGTCGGTCAGTTCGACGCTGTTAACGCCCGCGACTCCCCAGTGCCGGTTGGATACCTATTTCGCCGCCGCCCAGTGCAACGTGGCCCGTCAGCCGTTGGATCATCCGGAGCCGAGCTGGCTTTGCCTGGCCGACGATTTTCCCGAGGCGGCCCGTCCGCCCTGTTGGTACAAGCAGGCAGTCGCGGCCCACAGGGTCCGTCGCCCTTAGCAACGCTGGGTTACTGTCAGAGTTTCTATCGGGACGCTTGGCCTGACTTGGCCCTTGCTGCATTATGATGGCCTTGATCAACGGATGGCCATATTGGAGGGAGACCATGCGCGGGCTACTTTGGGGGCTGGGATTGTTGAGCTTGGCGGTGGGATCGGCACAGGCCCAGGTGCCGGTCACCAGTAAACCGCTATCCCAGCTGCTGTTCCACCCTGAGCAGAGTGCACCGGCTCGGGTCGAGAGCCTTAACAGCAGCCGTTTGAGTGCCCAGCTCAGTGCCCGCATCGATCGCATCCTGGTTCGAGTCGGCGATCGGGTTGAACCCGGTCAGCTGCTGCTGGAACTGGACTGCCGCGATTGGGTTTCACAGCATCAGGCGCTGCAGGCGATCAGCCGTCAGTTCCAGAGCCAGATCAAGTTGGCCGGGGCGCAGCTCAAACGCTCCCAGAATCTTCGCAGCCGTAACAGCATCAGTGAAGAGAAGGTCGAACAGCACGAGACCGATCTCAATGTCCTTCGCGCCCGATACGCCTCTCACCGCCAACAGCTGGAGCAGGCCACGTTGCAGGTCGAACGCTGTCAGATCCGTGCCCCTTACGCCGGTTTGGTACGGCAGCGGTTGGTCGGGCTGGGGGAGTTGGCGGACCCGGGTACACCGTTACTGGCGCTGCAACAACTCGATGCCTTGGAGGTGGTGGCGCAATTGCGACCGCAGCAGCTGAACGCCTTGCCCGATAAGTTTGAGTTCGAGTTTCAACAGCGCCGCTTGCCCGTGCGCTTACGCACGGCGTTACCGGTTATCGACGCGACCGCCCGTACCCGTGAGCTACGGCTCGAGTTTGATATCGAGCAGGCGCTACCGGGGAGCAGCGGACGGCTGTTGTGGCGCTCAACCCTGGGGCGTCTGCCGGCGGATCTGTTGATCCGGCGCCAGCAGCAGTTGGGCATCATGGTGCTCAATAGCCAAACCCAGCCTCCCCAGGCTCAGTTTGTTGCGCTACCCGACGCGATTGAAGGTCAGCCTGCACCGTTACCGTTGGATAGCCTGGGCGAGCTGGGATTGCGCTCCGATACGCCGGTAATCATCGATGGGCGTCAGGCGCTGTTCTCCGGTGACAGTGTGATGGAATCACCCTGATGTACGCCCGCTTCCTACAAAATCATGTATTGGCCAACCTGGCCTTCGTGCTGGTGCTGGTGATCGGCTTTCTGGCCTACCAGATGCTGCCGCGGCAGCAGGACCCGACCATCAACTTCAACTGGGTGCAGATCACCACTGTACTGGCGGGGGCTTCGGCCAGTGATATCGAGCAGCGGGTCACCGAACCGCTGGAAGATGCGATTCGCAATATCTCCGATATCAAATTTGTCTCCAGCAATAGCCGTGAAGCGGTATCGAGCATTCTGGTGCGGTTTGAGGATATCGACACCCGCACTTACGACAAGCGGATCGCCGACCTGCGGCGTGAGATCCAGAATGCCGAGGATGAGCTGCCCGCTGAGGCGGAAGACACCCGAATTGTCGAGATTACCAGTGCCAATGCCTTTCCGTCGGCGACGGTGGCGGTCATCGGTCGGGCTGATGATGAGAATCTGCGCCGTCAGGCCTATCAGATCAACAAGGATATCGAGCGCCTTAAGGGCGTTGACCGGGTTGAGGCGGTCGGTCTGCATGATCCGGAGCTGCTGGTCAGCTTCGATCCGCAGCAGTTGGAAGCGCTGGGTGTCTCGCCGGTACAGTTGTCCGACACCGTGATGGCGTACTTCAAGGATGCTTCGGCCGGGACCCTGACCCAGGGTAACCAGAGCTGGCTGGTACAGATCGATGGCACCGAGTCGGATCCCGATGCGCTGGCGCAACGGCCGCTGCTCGGGGTGCAGGGAGAGGTGCCACTGTCCCGGGTTGCGGCCGTGGAGCGGGCGCGGCAGAAGCCCCGTAAGCTGGCCCAGATCGATACCCGTCCCAGCGTGATGCTGGCGGTGATGAAAAAAGACAACGCCAATACGCTGGAGTTGGTAGATCGCCTCAAACGCTACCTGGAGCAGCGCAATCAGCGCAGCCAGGTGACCGGGGTGGAGTTGGTGCTGGTCGACGACCAGACCATTCCGACCCGCGAGTCGATCTCGATCATGCAGAACAACGCCCTGCTTGGACTACTGTTTGTGCTGCTGGTGGCCTGGCTGTTCCTGGGTACCCATATCGCACTGCTGACCGCGATCGGTATTCCTTTCATCCTGGCCGGTACCTTCTGGGTTCTGTCCGGAGTCGGCGAGACCCTCAATGTGACGGTGCTGCTGGGTGTGGTGATCGTGCTGGGGATGCTGGTCGACGATGCCGTGGTGATGGTTGAATCGATCTACTACCGGTTGCAGCGTGGGATGGCGCCGCTGCAGGCGTCGCTGGAGTCCCTTAAAGAGGTGGGCACGCCGATCACCACCGCGGTGTTGACCTCGATCGCCGCCTTCTTACCGTTGATGTTGATGCCGGGCATCCTGGGTGACTTTATGCGGGTGATCCCGATGGTGGTCTGTATCGCGTTGGCGATCAGCCTGGTCGAGGCGTTCTGGATGTTGCCGGCCCACGTGATGGCGGCCAAGGTTAATTTTGAACGACCATCGGCGGTCCAGCGGGTTCGCGCCCGTGCCACTCACTGGCTACAGATCCGCTATATCCGATTGTTGATCAAGGCGCTGCGTCGACCGCTGATTTCGCTGTTGGTGGCGGTGCTGCCCTTTACCGTGGCGGTCGGGATGGTTGCCGCCGGAAAGATCAAAACCGACTTCTTTGCCGCCGACCCGCTGCGGGTTTTTTACGTCAATGTCGAGATGCCCCCGGCGACACCGCTGGCGCTGACGATGCAGAAGACCGCCGAGGTAGAGCGCAGGGTTAGGGCGTTAGTCCTTGATGGCGAAGTGCGGGCCATTACCAGCTACGCCGGGCAGATGTTTACCGAGACCGAGCCGCGGTTGGGGGATCAGTACGGCCAGGTGCTGGTGGGTCTTCAGCCCAAAGACGAAGGGCTGCGCACGGTCGATCAGATGATCGAGGCGCTGCGAGAGTCGGTGACGTCGGTATCCGGGCCGGTCAACGTCTCCTTCCTGAGGCTGGCCGGAGGGCCGCCGACTTCGAAGCCGATTCAGGTCAAGGTTCGCGGTGACGACTATGAAGAGCTGACTCGGGCGGCCCAGCGGATGCGCGAAATCCTGGCCCAGATCCCGGATGTGATCGATATCGAGGATGATGCCAGCAAAGGCCGGTTCGAGCTGTTGCTGACGCTGGATCAGGACGCGGTGACCCGCAGCGGGCTCAACCCGGTCGATATCCGGCGCACCCTTCGCCTGCTGGTGGATGGCGAGGTGGTGGCTGATATGCGCGATCAGGGCCAGAAGCTGGAGGTACGGGTTAAGGTCAGGCCCGCGCCGTTGGAGGACTTGGACCAGCTGCTGAACTTCCGTTTGGCGTTGCCGCAAGGGGGCTCGATCGCACTGGCCGAGCTGGTCGAACAGCAGCGACACCAGGCGCTGGGGAATATTCGCCACTACAATTTTCGCCGTGCCATCACGGTCGAGGCCGATCTGAAGGCCGGCGGGATCGATACCGTCGAGGCCAACCGCTTGGTTGCGCAGTATTGGGACCAGGAAGCGCTGGCATTTCCCAATATCGATCTCGATTTTTCCGGTGAACTGGACGATATCCAGGAGAGCATGGATGCGATCGGTGTGCTGTTCCTGTTCGGCATTGGGTTGATGTACCTGATCTTAGGCACCCAATTCCGCAGCTACTTCCAGCCGCTGATGATTCTGGTGACGGTGCCGCTGGCCTTTACCGGCGTGGTGTTCGGCTTGATGATCACTCAGAATCCCCTCAGCCTGTTCACCCTCTACGGGGTGGTGGCGTTGGCCGGAATCGCGGTGAACGCGGCCATCGTGCTGATCTCGGCCGCCAACAGCCGGCTCGATGGCGGCATGAGCCTGCAGCATGCGACCCTGTACGCAGCCCGGCGCCGGGTGGTACCGATTCTGATCACCACCCTGACCACGGTGGCGGGGCTGTTCTCGCTGGCGGTGGGGCTGGGGGGTAAGTCGCTGATCTGGGGCCCAGTCGCCACGGCCATAGTCTGGGGCCTGGGGTTCTCGACTCTACTGACCCTGTTTGTGATCCCGCTGCTGTACCGGCTGACGATGCGCCGCTCGGCGCTAAAACGGCATGGCCGGGCACAGGCCCGACGCAATCGCCGGGCCGATACGAAAGCGACGGCCTGATTAGCGCACCACCAGCTTGTAATCCGGGGTCGGGTTCAGCGGGCAGCTGTAGAGGTATTCACCTGGTTCCAGAGTGATTTCATAGTCCAGTGTGGTCCCGGTAGCCAGGCCGCCACCGGAGACGCTGGGCAGGGTGGCCCGACCGATCACGCCCTCGCCGCGGAGCCAGAAGCCGAGCGGGTAGGGCACATTCTTGTTGGTGACACGGAAGGTGTACTTGCCTGCTTTCAGCTCAAGCGGTTGGGACTGCTGGGCACGACTGTCACCGGTGCGCTTATTGTGGTCTTTGCAGTCGTCGGCGCTGTTGGCGCTGAAGCCGTGATCGGTGGGCTCGCTTTCCAAAAACTGACAGGGGACCTGGGTCAGTTCGATGACGGTGTTGGCACTGGCCGGATTCGACAGCATCAGGGTGGCGCCGAGTGCCAGCAGGGAGCGGGAGAGGGTTTGAGCTTTCATGGTTCCACCTGTGGACGGTTGTTATGGGTTGGGTTCAGGGCAGTGCCAGGCGTTGCTCGAACAGGGTGAATTTTGAACTGCTGGCCTGTTCCAGCGCCTGTTCCAGCGCCGCGCGGCCGCGACGGGGCTGCCCGCTGTTGAGGGTGCTCTGATAAAAGTGCTGATAGAAAAAGTCCGGTTCGACCCAGATCCGTAAAACCAGCGAACGGGCCGATTCGGCGCGAGGCATCCGGTAGTCCAGCGCGCCGCTCTGTCCCGGTGCCAGTCGGGTATCGAAGATCTCCGCCGACAGGTTCAGGGCAACGCGGCGAGCGATGACGAAGTAGGACTCGGTACCGGAGATCCGCTCTCCACCAGCATCGGCCTGGTAGCCCTCGAGTACTACCTGTGGGGTGACATAGGTGGGAAAGCGGTGACCGGTACCGCTGTTGGTGACCGTTAAGCGGCCGCTGACCTGTCCGTCGATGGGCAGGCCCAGATTGGCATCGATCGTAACCCCCTGGCGTACCATCTCGGGATCATGGATGCCACGCCATTGGTGGCGACGGTCCGGCATGTGGCAGCTCTGACAGCTGACGCCCTGTTCTGGGTAAGGGCTGTCGAGCCATTCGTTATAGGTGTTCTCCAGCAGCTTGCCATTGAGGGCGAACTCGTTGGGTTCGAACTGGTGACAGGCGGCGCAAAACAGACTGTCTTTGAAGGCATGGCTTACATTCCAGCCGTTATGGGGGAGCGGTTGGTTAGGATCCGGAAAGCTGCCGTCCTTGCGGGCTGGCCCAAAGCGCTGGTGATTGCGGACATGGCAGGCTGCGCATATCAGTCCTTCCCGATGCAGGCCGCTGCTTTGGCCGGTCTGGATCTCAGCCACCAACGCATCGGCCTGTTCGGCCAGCGGAGCGTGGCAGCGTAGACAGCTTTGATGATCACCGCGGGCATGGGCGGGCATATCCAGTAACTGCCCCATCAGCCCCGGTCCCATCGCCTTGCTGTGCAGACTCTGGCTCCAGTCCGATTTCTGCTGTGGATGGCACAGGCCACAATCCAGTGGTGACAGCGACGCCTCCATGTCGGTGTAGTTGCTGGGTGGCTCTCCCTGGTGTGGGATCGGACGTTGCCAGTGCTGCTCCAGAAACCCACCGATGGCATCGGCATTGGCGCTGGATGCTACCAGCGCCAAGCTCAGGATGCCGCAGACGTAAAAGCCGAATAGCATAGCCGCTTAGCCGCCGCAGGGGTTTTTGGCCGCACAGGGATTAGCCGCGCAGGGGTTTTTCGCTGCACAAGGGTTGGCTGCGCAGGGGTTCTTGGCAGCACAAGGATTGGCTGCGCAAGGGTTTTTCGCTGCACAAGGATTGGCTGCGCAGGGGTTTTTGGCCGCACAGGGGTTGGCTGCGCAAGGGTTTTTGGCCGCACAGGGATTAGCCGCGCAAGGATTCTTCGCTGCACAGGGGTTTACCGCTGCCATCTGGTACTGCTTCTGCACTTTCTTGCTGTACTCGGTCAGTGCCGCCAGCTTTTTGGAATCCCAGGGCAGGGCTCGATTGGCCATCGGGGTGGTGATGCATAGTTGTACCATCTCTTCGAGGTGGATCTGATCTACGCCGCGGTCTGATGCCATCGCTACCGGATGGGGATAGGGTTGCTTGAAGGTGGCATTAAATGCCTGGTTGCCCGCATGGCAGGTGGCGCAGGAGAGGCCGTTGGTACTGAGGCTGGTGTCGGACCAGAGTTTTTTGCCTGCGGCCATCAGGCCTTTTTCATTACCGCCGTACATCTTTGACCCTAGCGGACGTACAAACTGACTGCTGTCAGCTTTGGCGGCACAGGGATTGGCTGTACAGGGGTTCTTTGCAGCACAAGGGTTGTGGGCGCAGGGGTTTTTAGCCGCACAGGGGTTGGCTGCACAGGGGTTCTTTGCAGCACAAGGGTTGTGGGCGCAGGGGTTTTTAGCCGCGCAGGGGTTGGCTGCACAGGGATTTTTTGCTGCACAAGGGTTGTGAGCGCAAGGATTTTTAGCCGCGCAGGGGTTGGCTGCACAGGGGTTTTTTGCTGCACAAGGGTTGTAAGCACAGGGATTTTTGGCCGCACAGGGGTTCTTGTGCGCGCAGGGATTGTGGGAGTGAGCCAGCTGGGTGTAACCAAACGGGTTGCTACTGTCTGCCCAGGCGCTGTTGTAGCCTAGCGCAAAACTGAACAGCAATACCAACAACACACCTAGCCGCTTCAGCAAGGAGTTGAATAAAGTCATGACCGGTTCCTTCTGTTGTTGTTGTCGTGGGAAACCTTCAGGGGCCTCTCATTCATGAACGTACAGAGCACCGCATAGCCGACAGCCGCTCGCGTTGTCGGAGCAGCGGTATCAAGCGCTAGACGCAGTGATCTCGACGCTGTTACAGCAGAAGGGTAATTATTAACGCTAGGGGCTTGTCATGGGCGGTATCACCTTGACTCCGGTCGGCTCTCGGCCAGGCTATCGATTAGAGCGATTGCCTGTGGGCTGTCCCACTCGGCCGAACCGATCAATTGGCCGGCCACCTTGCCGTCGGCATCGAGCAGAATGGTGGTCGGCAGCAGGGTCTGCCCCAGGGCGAACCCCAGCCGGCTGTTGATATCCCGGGCCAGCGGCAGCTGCGGAGCACCAACCCGGTTCAGCAGCTCGGCGATCTCGCCGGGATTGAGCAGGTCTTGGTTCAGGGTCAGCACCCGTGCCCGGTCACCCAGTTTCTGCTGTAACCGTTGCAAGGAGGCCATTTCACTCAGGCAGGTTGGACACCAGCTGGCCCAAAAGTTAATAACGACCGGCTTTCCTTGAAGTTCGCTTAGCTGACGGCTGCTGTTGTCACTATCGATATAGGCGATGGCCGGCGGTGCTACCCGTTCTTCTAAGGCTTGGTAAGCCTGGACATGGCCATGAAAGTCGATCTGGGCCCAGCCGGACACCGGTAGGCATAGCAGCAACAGCAGGGGCAGTATGCTTGGTTTGATCCCATGGACAGACATGGCGGCGGCTCTTCGGGGTATTTAGAGCCTAGACGTGCGTTTGGTGCGGTTGTTACAGCTTGTGCTCCGTTGTGGGTCGGAGCAGTCGTCGCAGCAGTAGGGCCAGACCGAGCCCACAGAGCAGGCCGCCGCCGTTGGCGGCAAGGTCGAGCCATTCGCCATAGCGGTTGACGTAGGGTTGGATCAGCTCGATCGCACCGCTCCAGCCCAGCATCAGCAGGATCAAGCCCGGCCAGAAACGGGGCTGGCGCCAAGCCAGCGGGAAGACCAGCGCAGCATAGGCGATAAGGTGATGGGTTTTGTCACTACCGGGAACTTCGGGCAGTTGGGGTAGCGGGCTCAACGACAGGATCGTGATAGCGCTGAGCAGCAGTAGCGTCAATGCTAGCCAATGACGATAAACGAGATTCAGCAGGCGGTGAATCAGCATCATCCGCTCTCTTAACCACCCAGGCCAAGGTAGCGATAGCAGATCAGGCCGAACAGCAGGTAAGCCGCCAGTGTAGCCGGGTAGGCTTTGTGGCCGATATCGCTACCGAGCAGCTTCTGCCGTGAGGCATAGGTCATTGCGGCGGCCACCAGGATCCACAGAAACTGGACCGAACCCAGCGACAGCTTCTCCATCCCGGCCGGGGGCTCGATCAGCGGCAGGGCCAGGACGCTCACGACCGCCAGCAGCAGATTGAGCCAGCCGAACAGTTCGGTCAGTCGATAGAGTTTCATCGGCGTCTCTCCGCTGCTGATACCGACGGCGCGGATTACATCCGCTCCATCACCTCGATGCCCAGCAGCTCCAATCCACTCTGTAGTACCTGGGCCGTGGAGTGGCTTAGGCGCAGGCGGCTGTCGCGGGTTTCGGTGGCGATATCGCTACGCAGCATCGGACAGGCTTCGTAGAACTTCATAAACAGGCTGGCCAGCTCGTAGAGGTAGTTGCACAGCTGGTGCGGGTAGGCGTCACGGGCCACCTGGTCGACCACTTCGCCGAACTGCAGCAGCTTCATCGCCAGCGCCTTCTCCTGCGGTTCGACCAGCTGCAGCGGCGCTTCGAGTTGCTCCGGGCTGATGCCAGCCTTGCGGAAGATGCTCTGGATCCGAGTGTAGGCATACTGCAGGTAAGGGGCGGTATTGCCTTCGAAGCTGAGCATGCTGTCCCAGCTGAAGATGTAATCGTTGGTGCGGGTCTTGGCCAGGTCGGCGTATTTGACCGCACCGATACCGATCTTGCGGGCTGCGTCGGCCTGCTCGTCGGCACTCAGATCGGAGTCTTTGTCTTTCAGAAGCTGGGCGGCACGGACCACCGCTTCGTCGAGCAGCTCACCCAGCTTGACGGTGCCACCGCTGCGGGTTTTGAACGGCTTGCCGTCCTCGCCCATCATGGTGCCGAACGGGTGGTGCTCCAGCGAGCAGTGCTCGGTGGCGAAGCCGGCCTTGCGACCGACCGCGAACACCTGCTTCATGTGCAGCGACTGGCGCGCATCGATAAAGTACAGCACCCGGTCGGCCTGCAGCTCCTGGCAGCGGTATTGCACTGCGGCCAGGTCAGTGGTGGCGTACAGGTAACCGCCGCCGGACTTTTGCACGATCATCGGCAGCGGGTTGCCCTCTTTGTCGGCCAGCTCGTCCAGAAATACCACCTGGGCGCCCTGGTCCTCGACCGCCAGCTTCTGCTGCTGCAGGGTTTCGATGATGCCTGGCAGTGCGTCGTTGTAGGCGCTCTCGGCGTGGATGTCACTGTGCTTCAAGGTGACGTTGAGCTTGCTGTAGATCTCTTCACTGTGGGCGACCGAGATGGCGATAAACTTACGCCACATCGCCAGCGCCGACTCTTCACCGGCCTGCAGCTTGACCACGTTGTCACGGGCGCGGGCGGCGAACTCGGGCTCGTCGTCAAAGCGGACCTTGGCGGCACGGTAGAAGGCTTCCAGGTCGGCCAGGGCAACGCCGTCATCCAGTTCCTGCTGGTCCTGCAGATGGGTGATCAGCATGCCGAACTGGGTGCCCCAGTCGCCGACGTGGTTCTGACGAATAATCTTGTGTCCCTGGGCTTCCAGGACCCGTGCCAGGGCATCGCCGATGATGGTCGAACGCAGGTGGCCGACGTGCATCTCTTTGGCCAGGTTGGGGGCCGAGTAATCGATCACTACGGTTTGGGGTTGGTCGGCGGCTTCGATTCCCAGGCGCTGTTGTTCCAGCTGGGTTACCTGATCGGCCAGCCAGCCGTTATCGAGGCTGATGTTGATAAAGCCGGGGCCCGCGATCTCGGTGCTGCTGGCGATGCCTTCCAGATCCAGCTGCTCGATGATTTTGGCGGCCAGTTCGCGGGGGTTGGTCTTCATCGCCTTGGCTGCGCCCATGGCGCCGTTGGCCTGGTAATCACCGAATTGCGGGTTTTTGCTCGGTGCCACCATCGGCTGACACTCGGCCGGAATACCGGCGGCGGTCATCGCTTCGCGGACACGGTGGTTGAGCAGATCACGGATGTTCATGGAGGGCTGATACCTGTCTGGCGCTATGGGGGGGCGGTGGCAAGTTTAGACTCGCCATTTCGAAGCCGGACCCCCGGTTCGAAAAAGCCCGCTAGGATAGCCTAATTTGGCCATTTAAACCACTTGTAGGGCCGGCTCCGAGCTGGATTCAGCGTGGTGCCAGGCAGTCCAGGAACTTGCTTACCAGCGGACTTTGAAAGCGTTGTTCACGGGTGATGGCATAGAACCGGGTCTGGTAGCTGAACAGCTCAGGATGGAGCGCTCGAAGCTGCTGTTGCAGCCCCAGCGCCGAGACGTAGGCTTCGGGCAGATAGCCGAGAAAGCCGCCGCTGCGGATCAGACGCAGACGGGCCTCGATATGGGGGGCATAGGCCGGCAGCCGGGGGCGCTCCAGTTGATTTCGTAGTTCCTGAGTGGCGCGGATTCTGGGGGTGCCGATCAGGTTTTGTTGATCCAGCGCCTCGAAGTCGAGCTCGTTGTCGGGGCGCGAATACCAGGGGTGCTGGCGGTCACAGTACAGGTGCATCTGCTCCTGGCCCAGCACCAGCAGCGTCAGGTCGGAAACGGGGCGCTCAAGATAGCTGATACCCAGACTGAGGCGCTCATCCCTGACGGCACGAACGACCTCCTCGGCGGCCAGGGTATGAAGGTCGAGAAATACTTCCGGTGCGTCCCGGTTAAATCGCCCCAGGGCCTGGTTGATTCGATCGCCGATCGGGCCGAACAGGTTTTCCGCCAATCCCAGATGCAGGTCCCCCAGCAGTCGTTCACGACCATCGCGGATGCTGCCCTGGAACTGTTCGATGGCGGTCAGCAGCTGACCGATGGCGGTGTAGACCCGTTGGCCCTGTTCGGTCAGGGCAAAACCGCGTCGGCCGCGCTGGCACAGACGCATGCCCAGGCGCAGCTCCAGATCGGCAAGGTAGTTGCTGATCGTCGACGCGGCGATATTGAGATCATCTTCGGCGGCGGCAATGCCGGCATTATCGACCACCGCTTTGAACACTCGCAGCAGTTTCAGATCGGTATCGGCCAGTTGGCCGGAAAGCGCGAGTTTTTGCTTGCCCATAGCTTTGTTTTATCAATGCTTAATTTACATACCTTTTTATATCCAAAGCTATGGTTTGGCAAATCATCGTTCTATCCCGGGCATCGTCGGTCTAGTCTGTGAATAAAGTTACCCGTACAAGCCGGAGGCAACATGTCAGAGCAAAATAACCCTGAGATCAAAGACACCGAAAAAACGTTCTATCAACCCATGGGCGGAAATGAGATGCCCCGCTTCGGTGGACCGGCAACCTTTATGCGATTGCCTCCGGTGGAGCTCAGCCCGACGCTCGATGCGGCCTTTATCGGCGTACCGCTGGATATCGGGGTTTCCAACCGCCCCGGTGCGCGCCTGGGACCGCGTGAGATCCGCGATGAGTCGCGGATGTTGCGTCCGTTCAATGTCTCCACCGGCGCGGATCCCTACAACAGCCTCTGCGTGGGGGATATCGGCGATGTGCCGATCAATACCTTCAATCTGCAAAAGAGCATCGACATTATCGAGCGCTACTACGATGAGGTGTTGGAGAACGACGTGATGCCACTGACCATCGGGGGCGATCACACCATTGCACTGCCGATTCTGCGGGCGCTGAAGAAGAAGCATGGACCGGTGGGGTTGGTGCATATCGATGCCCACGCCGATATCAACGATCACATGTTCGGCGAGAAGATAGCCCATGGCACCCCGTTCCGCCGTGCGGTGGAAGAGGGGTTGCTTGACTGCGAGCGGGTGGTCCAGATCGGTCTGCGAGGTACCGGTTATTCGATCGACGAATACGACTGGTCCAAAGAGCAGGGCTTCCGAGTGGTCCAGGCGGAAGAGTGCTGGCACAAGTCGCTGGAGCCGCTGATGGCCGAAGTGCGCGAGCAGGTCGGAGATGGTCCGGTCTACCTGAGCTTTGATATTGACGGTCTGGATCCGGCGTTCGCGCCGGGGACCGGAACCGCCGAGATCGGCGGTCTGACCACCCATCAGGGGATCGAGATCATCCGCGGTTGTCGGGGTATGAACCTGGTGGGAGGCGATCTGGTGGAGGTGTCACCGCCGTTCGATCAGAGTCGCAACACCTCGGTGCTGGCCGCCGGGCTGCTGTTCGAGATGCTTTGTGTGTTGCCTGGGGTCAACTACGTGACTCGCTAAGACCTCCGCATAACCGACTCAGCACCACATGGCGTGGTTGAAAACGGGTTCAAAATGCTCATTTACGTTCAGTAAACTGCGCTTTCTCACCCGTTTTCGCCTAACCCTGCGGTGCTGATCCTAGCTATGCAGAACTCTTTTCCTATCGAGTCTGGCTTGTCCGGGGCTTTAAAGTAGATCGGTCTAGCGATCGGCGAAGAAGTCGTAATCCATCTTCTCCCGCGGTGCCTGCAGGTAGTAGCCCTGGATGTACTGGACCCCGGAGAGGAACAGTTTGCTCATCACGTTGGTGCCTTCGACCAATGGGGCGACGATGGTCTTTTCACCCAGCCGCAGCGGCTCGATCAACTTATCAAACGCTTCATGTTTGTCCGGGCTGCTCAGCTCCTGAACGAAGGATCCATCCAGTTTGATGTACTGGGCTGGAATATGTCGCAGTACATTCTCCGAATCGATCGAACTGCCGTAGTGTTTGATGCAGGCGCGGGCGTGCAGCTGGGTCAGTCCCTGGGTGAAGATATTGGCGTACTTCAGGTAGCTGGAGGCGTCGGACTCGCTGAACTGGAAGATCAGACTGTCGCCGGGGACCTGGCTCTCCTTGAGCTGGTCGCGAATCCAGGTCAGCAGGCGAGGGTCTTCCAGCGACCGGCCGGTCAGGTTGATGAACAGCCGATTATGATTGCCCTTTTTATGTTCTTCGGCCAGCTGGCGAATGCTTTCGGCGATGACCCAGCGATCCAGTTCGGTACTGACCTCGGCATGGTCGAGCATGGTCAGGAACATATTCGGTGAGACTTCGTGCTTGTCCTTATCGATCAGCCGCAGCAGAACTTCGTAGACCGCATCGGTCGCTCCCTGCAGGCTGACCACCGGCTGAAACAGCAGTTTCAGGTTGTTGTCCTTGATCGCCTGGCGCAGTTTCTTGACCGACAGGCCTTCCTCTTCCGATTTCTCTTCCGGAATGTAGACGTTGACGCCGTTACCCTTGCTGCTCTTGCTGCGAACGCTCTCGGAGGCCACCTGAGCCAGGCGCAGTACCTCCTGGGAACTGGCGCTATCGGCGTTGATGGGGGTGATGCCGATGCTGCAGGTGGTCTGGATCTGGGCGCCGGCGGCTTCTGACAGGTTGTTTTCAATCGCCTTGCGGATCCCTTCGGCCAAGGTGCGGGCTTTGTCGGTTTCCGGGTCGCCAAAGATCACCACGAAGGCATCGAGATTGTAACGGCACAGCACGTGGGCGTGGTTGACCTGTTCGGTCAGAAGTTGGGCGGTGTCGCGAACGATGGTGTCGGCACCGTTGACCCCCAGCTCCGCCTTGATGGCGCTGAAGTTATCCAGCGAAATGTAGATCAGGTTGGCATCCTGCCCGGTTCGGACCGCCGACTGCAGCGATTGGTCGAGTCGTTTAGCCAGATAGAACTGGTTCTTCAGACCGGTAACCAGATCCTGTTCGGCCATCGCTTCGATAAAGGCATCTTCGCCCTGGGCATCCAGGTGAAGCTGGGTACACAGGGTTCGTTCAAAGCGTGACTGACTCAGTACCAGATTGGCGTTGAAGTTGGTGCCATCTGGTCGCTCAAGAGTGAGTTCGATCTCTTTGGAGACGCTGTCGTCGGCATGGTAGCCGGTTAGAAAGTCTGCCAGCTTGGTTTGATCATCAGCGGTCACCAGTGACTTCAACTCGATACCGAGGGTCTCTTTGTTCTGCTCAAAGCCAAGAATTTTTAGCAGCGACGGGTTGAGATAGATAAATTCATTATTACGGTTGAGAAAACCGATCTGTTCACTGGAGGTGTGTAGCAGCTCGCGGCAGCGCTTCTCGGTTTCCATCAAGTGGAATTCGGCTATGCGACGACGACGACGGGATTCGAGCTGATAGAGCTCACGGCGGATCACCATCACCGCCATTTCAGCCTGGTCGGCTGGTATCACTTCGTTGGCTTTGAGCTTCAGCCCTTCGATACGGTGTTGAGGGTCGCTGTTTTCGGCCAGGGCGATGACCGGGATATCTTTGTTGTGGTGATTAAGCCTTTTACCCAGATCTTCAAGGCCGGGCTCGCTACCCAGCTGATACAGGATCAGGTCCCACTGTTGCGCCTGCAGTGCCTGTTCCAGCGGCTCTCCGGCTTCCACCAATACAGCCCGGGGCGCCAGCCGTGAGCTGCGCAGTAGCGACATGATGGGCTCTGATCTGTCTGAGCTGACACCGATCAGCAACAGCTGAAGGCTTTGACGCAGTTTCTGCATGGGTCCCTTATCCCGGGTTGTTATTAGATCCAAAGCAATTAGCCCGCAGATAAGTAAAGCCAGATCTTATTGGCAGGCAGCTTAAGACTACACGTTTGAATCGTAAGAATCATTGCCCTGGAACAAAAACGTACCACGGAGGTATAGGGCTAAGTCATTGGATGGAATCGGGAAGATAAAGATGGCTGGGGTAGCGGGATGATCCGGGCTTTGCCCGGCCCCTTCGGGTCGTCATTACTGCGCAATGGCGATGCGTCGCGGCTTAGCCGCTCGGCTCAAACCTGCGCAGGTTCGAAGGCTATAGCTTCATTACTATTAATGCTTGGGTGTGAGGAATGAAGATGGCTGGGGTAGCAGGATTCGAACCTGCGCATGACGGGATCAAAACCCGTTGCCTTACCGCTTGGCGATACCCCAGCAATGGTGAAGACGGTTGCTAGAAGTTAGCGAGTTGTCTTCAATCTCTTTCGGTTAAGAGAACCGGAAGAAGTGGTGGCTATGACTAGATTCGAACTAGTGACCCCATCATTATGAGTGATGTGCTCTAACCAACTGAGCTACATAGCCGCCGAATGAGGCGCGAATTATTCCCTGAAGCCGGGGGTGTGTCAACACCTCTTTTGAAAAGTTTTTAAACTTTTTAGGGCTTGATTAAACCTTGATCAAACGTTGAAGCGGAAGTGGATAACATCGCCGTCGTTAACGATGTAGTCCTTGCCTTCCAAGCGCCATTTGCCAGCCTCTTTGGCGCCCTGTTCACCGTTGTGCTCGATAAAGTCATCGTAGCCGGTGACCTCGGCGCGGATAAAGCCTTTCTCGAAGTCGGTGTGGATCACTCCAGCAGCCTGCGGCGCGGTGGCATCCTTGCGGACGGTCCAGGCACGGACTTCCTGAACCCCGGCGGTGAAGTAAGTGTGGAGGTTGAGCAGACCGTAGCCGGCGCGGATAACCCGATCCAACCCGGGCTCATCCATGCCCAGGTCGGCCAGGAATTCGTTGCGCTCTTCGTCATCCAGCTCGGCGATCTCCGCTTCGAGCTTGTTGCAGATGGCGACTACTTCGGCGCCTTCTTTTTCGGCTAGCTCACGGACCTGATCCAGGTGCGGGTTGGCTTCGAAGCCATCTTCGTCGACATTGGCGATATACATGGTCGGCTTGATGGTCAGCAGGTTCAGTGATTTGATCTCTTTGCGCTCATCGTCGCTCAGTTCGACCGAGCGGACCGGCTCGCCGCGCTCAAGGGGTCCTTTGAGCTTCTCCAAGATGGCCTTGGTTTTCAGGGCGTCTTTGTTGCCGCTCTTGGCAACGCGTTGAACCTTGTCCAGTTGCTTTTCGACCGACTCCAGGTCGGCCAGCGCCAGTTCGGTGTTGATAATGTCGATATCGGCCAACGGATCGATCTGGTTGGCAACGTGGATAACGTTTTCATCTTCAAAGCAGCGCACCACGTGGGCGATGGCATCGGTCTCGCGGATGTTGGCCAGGAACTTGTTACCCAGACCTTCGCCCTTAGAGGCGCCTTCGACCAGACCAGCGATATCGACAAACTCCATCGTGGTGGCGATCACCTTCTGCGGGTTGACGATTGCGGCTAGTTTGTCGAGCCGCGGGTCCGGCATCGCCACCACGCCGGCGTTGGGTTCGATGGTACAGAACGGGAAGTTTTCGGCACCGATACCGGCTTTGGTCAACGCATTGAAGAGGGTCGATTTGCCGACATTGGGCAGGCCGACGATTCCGCAATTAAATCCCATGATCTGATCCTGTGGTTATTCCTGCTTGCTATAGCAGGCCATTGAAAATGTACTCTGAGCGATACTCAGGGTTTGAAACTGTTCAGGGTTTGAAGCTATGTAGCCGGGTCATCGCCTTGGTCAGGCCGTCACGCAGCAGTACCGGCAGGCAGGCCAGCGCTTCGTCGGTGGCGGCTTGGGTCAGGTTGCGCTCACTGCTCGGGGCGCGGCCCAGCACAAAACTATGAACTAGCTTGGCATTGCCGGGGTGGCCGATGCCGACCCGCAATCGCAGAAAGGCGTTACTGCCGCCGAACTTCTGGATGATATCCCGCAGACCGTTGTGGCCGCCGTGGCCGCCGCCTTTTTTCAGCTTGGCGCAACCGGGGGGGATATCCAGCTCGTCATGAACCACCAGTACGGACTCAACCGGGATTTTGTAGTAACTGGCGAGTGCCTGTACGGCCTGACCGCTCAGGTTCATAAAGGTAGTGGGGACGAGGAGGTGGAGTTCGTGACCGTCAAGGCGGGCTTTGCTGTAGCGACCGTGAAAGCGTTTCTCGGGGCTCAGCGGGCTGTGCAGCTGATCGGCCAGCTGCTCAACCAACTCGGCCCCTGCATTATGGCGGGTCTGATCATACTTGGTACCGGGGTTGCCCAGTCCGACGATCAATTTGACCTGCTCGGTCATAATACAGAGGCCGTTTCGTTAGCGGGTGAAGCGAGGCTTAGCTGCCGCGCTTACGAGCGATGGTGGCAACCGGCTGGTTGTGGTCCGCACCCAGTTTCAGGGACGGGATCTCAACGCCTTCCGGCAGCTGAACGTCGGACAGGTGAACGATCTGACCCACTTCAACGTTCTGCATGTCAACGCTCAGGAACTCAGGCAGAGTTTCCGGGGTACAGGCGATTTCAACCTGGTTAACGATGTGAGATGCCTTACCACCCAGCTTGATCGCGGAACACTTGTCTTCGTTGATGAAGTGCAGCGGCACAGTGATGGTGAAGGTTTCGCCGTTAACGGCGCGCTGGAAGTCAGCGTGCAGTACCAGCTGCTTGGCCGGGTGACGCTGCAGGTCCTTCAGGATAACTTTCTGCTCGGCACCGTCGACACTCAGGGTCAGCAGGCTGGAGAAGAAGGACTCGGACTCGGCGGCTTTGATAATCGCCTTGTGCTCCAGAGTGATGGACTGCGGCTCTTCCTTGCCGCCGTAGATAACGGCAGGAATCAGGCCAGCTTCACGACGCAGGCGGCGGCTCGCACCTTTCCCCAGGTCGTTACGGGCTTGGGCGTTCAGAGTAAATTCAGACATTTTGTCTTCCTTTCAGTTAAGGCTGTGAGCTCTTGCGACCAGAGGTTCACAGCGTGGCTTATCGCCTGTGCCTTAACGCGGCCAGGCGGTTGGCTTAGCGTGATGTCTGCTTACTGCAGGAACATCGCGCTGATGGATTCTTCATTGCAGACCCGGCGGATCGATTCGGCCAGCAGATCTGACAGGGTCAGCTGACGGATGCGATCACAAGCCTTGGCTTCCTCGCTGAGCGGGATGGTGTCGGTCACAACCAGCTCATCAAGACTGGAGTTGTTGACGTTTTTGATCGCCTTGCCGGACAGGACCGGGTGGGTGGCGTAGGCCACAACCTTGGCGGCGCCATGTTCTTTCAGGGCGTCGGCGGCCTTGCACAGGGTGCCGGCGGTGTCACACATGTCGTCGACCAGGACACAGGTACGACCGGTGACGTCACCGATGATGTGCATAACCTGAGACTCGTTGGCCTTCTCGCGACGCTTGTCGATGATCGCCAGGTCGGTGTCGAGCTGCTTGGCCACGGCGCGGGCGCGAACTACACCGCCAACGTCCGGTGAAACCACGATCGGGTTGTCGTAGTTCTGGGCTTCGATGGCGCTCAGTAGTACCGGGGAACCGTAGACGTTATCCACCGGAATATCGAAGAAGCCCTGAATCTGGTCGGCGTGCAGGTCGACGGTCAGTACGCGGTCGATACCGACGTTGGCCATCATGCTGGCAATAACCTTGGCGCTGATCGGCACTCGGGCTGAACGGGGGCGGCGATCCTGACGGGCGTAACCGAAGTAGGGAACCACCGCGGTAACGCGGGTTGCTGAGGCGCGGCGCAGGGCGTCGGCCATCAGGATCAGTTCCATCAGGTTGTCGTTGGTCGGTGCGTTGGTGGACTGGATGATAAAGACATCCTTGCCACGAACGTTTTCGTTCAGCTCCACAGCGATTTCACCATCACTGAACTGTCCGACAGTGACATTTCCCAGTGAAATACATAGCTTCTTGACGACCTTGTCAGCCAGCTCCGGATTGGCGTTTCCGGTAAAGACCATGAGTTTTGACACGATGGACACCTTTGGGCAGAAGATGGGGGCTGTGGGAGTACCGTTTAAATAAGATGGCTGGGGTAGCAGGATTCGAACCTGCGCATGACGGGATCAAAACCCGTTGCCTTACCGCTTGGCGATACCCCAACATATTCGGTCTGGACAAAATTTGGCCAGGGCCGTTTTTAAAGACGGCGTATTCTCCTAGATGGGCTCGGCCGTGTCAATTCAAAACGTGGTGGTTTTTTGAGCGTGCTGGAGAGCTTGGCGGGCAGTGCCTGCGGTACCGAACAGTCAGCCGTTATCGGCGCTCAATGTCGGCTCCAGTTGCCACTGCTTGAGTACCATCAGCAGGCGCAGTTCGTTGCCGCGGCGAAGCTCGATTTTGCGTGGCAGCAGGGCTCGAGTTTGGCTCGGGTTGGCGGCATTCTGCGGTGATTGCTGTTGATAGCCCAGGTAGCGGATGTCCCAACCCCCCTGGTGCAGTCGTTCGAGTCGGTTGTAGTTGTCCAGTACCTTTATATGGGCCTGCTCCGGGGCTGGCAAACCGCGGATCCAATAGGGCATCTGGCTGACCGGGACGCTCCAGCCCAGGCGTTGTTGCAACAGCTGTTCGGGAGAATCTGCGTGGTAGCGACCTTCGCCGCTGACCTCCAGAGTGATTCCCAGGCGTTCAGACCCCTCGATATTGACGGCTCCCTGCCCCAGTGGGCCGGCCATAAAGATCCGGTAATGATCCAGATTCTGGGACCAGTTCAGACTGGCCGAATCTCGGCGATCACCATTTCGGATGCTGACCTTACCCAGCACGGTCCAGCGACTGAGCGGCAGCAATTGTTGGCTGCGTTCCTGCCAGCTCAGCAGCGGGCCGGTTTCGATCACGGGTTGCTGTGGTTGGATGCCGCAACCGGCCAGCAACACCAGCAGCGCCAGCGTGGTTAACCGGATGGCGTTCATTGCTGTTCGGCCTGGCGCATGGCATCAAGGATCAGCTCGCTGCCGGGGTCCCGTTGAAGGGCTTCGTTCCAGACCTGACGGGCTTGTTCCGGCTGCCCCAGCTTCCAGTAGACCTGACCCAGATGGCTGGCGATCTCCGGATCGGGGAAGCTCTGGTAGGCGCGCAACAGATACTCCAGCGCTAGGCGGTAGTCGCCGAGGTTGTAGTGGGCCCAACCCATGCTGTCGAGGATCGCCGGATCATCGGGTTTGAGTTTCAGGGCCTGGCGAATCAGCACCAATGCCTCGTCATGACGATCGGTGCGATCGGTGAGGCTGTAACCCAGCGCATTCAAGGCCGTGGCGTTGTCGGGCTCGAGTTCCAGCAGGCGACGCAGGTCGGTTTCCATCTGCTCCAGATCATCGGTCTGCTCGCTGAGCATGGCGCGGTTATAGAGCAGTTGGGTGTCATCGGGATGTTGCTCCAGGCCGCGGCCGTAGGTCTCCAGTGCCCGGCGCTGCAGATCGCGCTCGGTCAGCCACTGGGCTTCGAGGGCGAACAGTGTGGCGCTTCGATCCGGCGCCAGGGTGCGGGCATTGTCCAGCAGCTTGATCAGGGTCGGAGCATCGTCGGGACTGTCGAGCATTTTGGCGGCTTCGGCCATCCCCGCGACCAGATAGTTGGATTTACCGATCTTGCCGAAGTGATCCAGCGCCAGGGCTTTATCGCCCTGCTCGTGGGCGATGCGTCCCAGGTAATAATGTAGGGTCGAGTTGGGCCCTACCGCCTGGCTCAGGGCGGTGAAGTACTCTTTGCTCGAATCGATCAGGTCATACTCGAGCATCAGGGCCCCAAGATAGAACTTGAGGTTATGGTCGTTGGGATGGTTTTCCAGTAGCAGATCGCCCTGCTGAACCGCCGTTTCGGTCTGTCCCTTCTGCAGCAGCAGGCGAGTGTAGAGAGTGCGGATCTGCTTATGGTCGCGCTTGTTCAGCTCTTCGCGCAGGTGGCCCAGCGCGGTATCCAGGTGGCCGCTGCGGGCTTGCAGATCCGCTTCAAGCAGAATCGCTCGGTCGAATGACGGATCCAGGCTCAAGGCTTGCTGCGCCAGCGCCAGGGCTTGCGTTTCATCGCCGCCACCAGCGCCGTGAGGGTTGTGGCGTAGCAGGCTCGCTTTGGCATACAGCAGGTGGGGTTGCTCGGGCTGTTGCTGCAGTAGCTGATCGATCAGCTCCAGATAGGCGTCACGCTCTTTCGAGCCCATGCGCTGGCTGCGCTCGGCCAGGGCGTCGACGGTGGCCAGTGAATTGCTTTTCAGGGCGCTGGCCAGCAGGGGTTTGGCCTGCTCCAGCTGGCCTCGTCGGATCAGCTCGGCCGCGGCCAGCCCTGCCGGTCGTGGGTTATCCGGCTCCAGTTTGTGCCACAGCTGGGCCGCCGTCAGCAGGCTGCCGGCATCGCGGTAGTGCTGGGCCAGCAGGGTGGCGCGACGGGCAATGTTGATATCCTGGGTCCGCTCAGCTTCGCGCAGGTAATTATGCATGGTGACCTGGGGCAGGCCGCGGTTGGCGGCCAGCTCGGCGACCAGCAGGGCGTACAGGGTCGCGCCTTTGAAACTGCCGCTGGCTTGTGGCTCGGTCTGACTCGGCGATTCCTGTTCGGCCCTAGCCTGAATGTCAGGCTGGCTGGGCTGCATACTGCAGGCGCTGAGCAGAATCAGTGCTGAGCTCAATCCGAGGGGGCGGAGGTACTGTCTAAAAACGGCGTTCATAGGGGCTGCGGATGCCTTTGCTAATTGGGCGAGTCTGTCGCTCGTAGTAACTATAAGGGTGTTCGGGTTATGTTGTCAGGTATTGAGCATTCCTGACTTTTATCAATGTGCTAACCGCACTATACACTCAGAATAGACGGCCTATCGTCTCTGGTCCGTTGCTGTCGCTGAAAAGAGATTGGCGCGGTCAGCGTTCGAAGTCTGAACAGATTCGGCTTTCTTTCGGATGTAGACAACGGATCGGGCGTTATTGCTGCGGTGAATGTTAAATTCCTGCGGCGGATATCAATTAGTGGTCAAATTACGCGGAATGACTTAATCCCTAGATCATCAGCGTGTATTATTGTCCGCCCCTGTTTTGTTGGGAGTTGGAGTTTAACTCGCTCAAATGGCGTTACTTGCGTTAGGTATCAACCATAAAACCGCTTCGGTTTCGGTGCGTGAAAAGGTGGCTTTCGCTCCTGAGCAGATGGAACAGGCCCTTTCTAGTGCCTGTGACCAAGCTGGACTCAAGGAGGTCGCCATCCTGTCGACCTGCAACCGTACCGAGCTCTACTGTTCGGCCCCACTCGAGGGCAGCCGGGCGTTGTTGGAGTGGATGGGCGGTTTTCACGGTCTCAGTTTTGAGGAGCTGGAATCCTGTAGCTATACCTACTGGGATGAGGATGCTGCGCGCCATATGATGCGAGTCGCTAGCGGGCTGGACTCGCTGGTGTTGGGTGAGCCCCAGATTCTGGGCCAGCTGAAATCCAGCTACGCGGTGGCCAGTTCGGCCAAGTCGTTGCATGCTGAGTTGGGCCGCCTGTTCCAGCACACCTTCTCCATCGCCAAGAAAGTTCGTACTCAGACCGCCATCGGTGAGAACCCGGTTTCGGTCGCCTATGCGGCGGTCAGTTTGTCGCAGCATATATTTACCGACCTGAGTAAAAGTAATGCGCTGTTGATCGGTGCCGGTGAAACGATCGATCTGGTGGCTCAACACCTGAGCCGGGCCGGAATCAAGCAGATCGTGGTTGCCAACCGTACCCTCGAGCGCGCCCAGGCGTTGGCTGAGCAGTTTCAGGCCAAGGCGGTGCTGTTGTCAGATATCCCGGACGAGTTGGTCAATGCCGATATCGTGATCTCCTCCACTGCCAGTCCGCTGCCGATCCTGGGTAAGGGGGCGGTTGAGCGCGCGTTGAAGGCGCGTAAACACAAGCCGATGTTTATGGTCGATATTGCCGTGCCGCGGGATATCGAACCCCAGGTCAGTGACCTGTCGGATGTTTATCTCTACACCGTCGATGACCTGCGCGAGGTGATCGAGGAGAACGTTAAGTCCCGCGAGAGCGCCGCCAAGGAAGCTGAAGCGCTGGTGGAACAGGGCGCCCGTGAGTTCATGCATCAGCTGCGTTCCCTGGGGGCCACCGATACGTTGCGAGCGCTACGTTCCAAGGCCGAGTCGGTTCGTGATCTGGAGCTGGAAAAGGCACTCAAGCAGCTAGAGAACGGCAAGGATGCAGCCCAGGTGATGCAGCAGCTGGCCCGGGGTCTGACCAACAAACTGATCCACTCCCCCAGCGTGCAGATGAAAAACGCCATGGCTCAGGGCCGGGTGGAGATGCTGGAACTGACCCACGAACTGTTCGAGCTGGCCGTCGACAACGATTAGACGCCGGTCTGATACCTTTGAGCGGTGGCTGCTATAGTAGGCTACCGCCTCTTTCCCTCACTCTTCGAAGATCGCCATGAAAGCCTCAATCCTGACCAAGCTCGATACCCTCAAAGACCGCTACGAAGAACTGGCCGCCCTGCTTGGCGATGCCGAAGTAATCAGCGATCAGAACCGTTTCCGTGACCTGTCGAAGGAATACGCCGAGCTGGAACCGGTGGTGCAGAGCTTCAGCGAGTACCAACAGGTACAGCAGGACCTGGCCGAGGCCGAGGATATGCTGGCCGATCCTGAGATGAAGGAGATGGCCGAAGAGGAGATTGCCGACGGTCAGCAGCGTCTGACCGGGCTGGAGGACGAGCTGCAGCGGTTGCTGCTGCCGAAAGACCCCAATGACGGTTACAACACCTTCCTCGAGATCCGTGCCGGTACCGGTGGCGACGAGGCGGCGATCTTTGCCGGTGACCTGTTCCGGATGTATTCCAAGTACGCCGAGCAGCAGGGCTGGCGGATCGAAGTGATCAGTGAAAATGCCGGTGAGCACGGCGGCTACAAAGAGATTATCACCCGGGTCGTGGGTAAAGATGTCTACTCGCGGCTCAAGTTCGAATCCGGCGCCCATCGGGTACAGCGGGTTCCGGAAACCGAATCCCAGGGCCGGATTCATACCTCGGCCTGCACCGTCGCGATCATGCCGGAGGCGGAGACCACCGAAGAGGTGGAGATCAACAAGGCCGACCTGCGGGTCGATACCTTCCGTGCCTCGGGTGCCGGTGGTCAGCACGTCAACAAGACCGATTCGGCGATCCGAATCACCCATATTCCGACCGGTATCGTGGTCGAGTGTCAGGAAGAGCGCTCGCAGCATAAGAACCGTGCCAAGGCGATGTCGCTGCTCAGCGCTCGGATTCTGGCCGGCATTCAGGAGCAGCAGGCTGCGGCCCAGGCCGATACCCGCAAGAGCCTGGTGGGCAGCGGCGATCGCTCCGAACGCATCCGTACCTACAACTATCCTCAGGGTCGGGTTACCGATCATCGTATCAACCTGACTCTCTACAAGCTGGCCGAGGTGATGGAAGGTGATGTGAACGCGGTCATCAATCCGCTGATCCAGGAACACCAGGCCGAGCTGTTGGCGGCCATGGGCGATTGATCTCGGATCATCAGAGTGTCCAACGTTTCCACATTGGCCGAACTGCTGGCGCGAGCCGGCGAATTGAAAGCCGTTTCTGATAGCCCGGAGCTCGATCTGCAGCTGTTGCTCTGCTCTGTGCTGGATAAGCCGCGCAGCTATCTCTATACCTGGCCGGAACGATCGCTCAGTTTCGAACAGCAGCAGCAATTTGAACAGTTGCTGCAGCGCCGGCTCGACGGCGAGCCGATTGCCCATATTCTGGGTCAGGGTGATTTCTGGACCCTGACGCTGGAGGTGAATAGCTCAACCCTGATCCCTCGGCCTGAGACCGAGCTGCTGGTTGAGTTAGCCCTGGCGATGGGAGAGCAGCTTGACCAGCACAAAGTTCGAGTCGCGGATCTGGGGACCGGAACCGGTGCGATTGCGCTGGCGCTGGCTTCCGAACAGCCGCGCTGGCAGATCAGCGCGGTCGAGTTCAATCCGCAGGCGGCGGTGCTGGCTGAACGTAATCGGCAGCGATTGAAACTTAATAATGTCGAGGTTCTTCAGGGCAGCTGGTGTGAACCGCTTTGCGGAAGTTTCGATCTGATTATCAGTAATCCGCCCTATATTGATGCCGAAGATCCGCACCTGAGTCAGGGGGACGTCCGCTTTGAGCCCAGTAGTGCACTGGTGGCGGCGCAGCAGGGCTTGGCCGATATCCTGACCATCACCGAGCAGGCGCTCGATCGCCTCAAACCCGGTGGCTGGTTGATGTTCGAGCACGGTTTCGAACAGGGTGAGCCGGTGCGCGAGATATTGCGGCGGGCCGGTTATCAGCAGGTGGAGACTCACCGAGATCTGGCTGGACACGAGCGGGCCACCGTCGGGCAGTTTCCACCAACGGGAGAGCCGAATACAGGAGATGCATAACCATGATGAATGATTCGCAGCTGTTGCGTTACAGTCGGCAGATTATGCTGCCTGAGGTCGATGTCGACGGTCAGGAAAAACTGTTGGCGGCGCGGGTGTTGGTGATTGGTCTCGGTGGTCTTGGATCGCCGGTCGCGCTCTACCTGGCTGCCGCGGGCGTCGGCGAGCTGGTACTTAGCGACTTCGACGAGGTGGATCTGAGCAATCTGCAACGTCAGATTGCCCATGGGCAGGATGATATCGGCCGCCCCAAGGTCGAATCGGCTCGCGATCAAATTCTGCAGATCAACCCGGATGTTCGGGTGACCACGCTGAATCAGCGCCTTGAAGAGCAGGAACTACTGGACCAGGTGGCTGCCGCCGATGTGGTGGTCGATTGTTGCGATAATTTCGTGACCCGTTTTGCGATCAATGAAGCCTGTGTGCGGCAGCAGACGCCGTTGGTTTCCGGTGCGGCGATTCGGCTGGAGGGGCAGGTCAATGTATTCGACAGCCGCAATCCGGACAGTCCCTGTTATCGCTGTCTGTTCCCGGATGGCGGTGACGATGCAGCGCTGACCTGTGCCGACAGTGGGGTGATTGCACCCTTGGTCGGGATGATCGGGACCACCCAGGCGCTGGAAACCCTGAAAGTGATCACCGGTTTCGGTCGCTCACTGGTGGGGCGTTTGTTGCTGCTCGATGCCAAATATTTGGAGTGGCGTAGTTTAAACTTGGGTAAGGATCCGGACTGCCCGGTTTGCGGCAAGTCGGAATAATCACATCCAAGGAGGCGGCCATGGCGCAGCACTACGATGATTCCTATCTGCGAGATATTCTGACCACGGTGAAGACGATCGCCATGGTCGGGGCCAGTCCTAAACCCCACCGTGCCAGCCATCGTGTCATGGCCTACCTGCAGCACCAGGGCTATCGGGTGATTCCGGTCAATCCTGGATGCCGCGGTGAGCAGTTGTTGGGGGAGCGGGTTTACGCGAAACTGGATGATATTCCCGACACGCTGAGCATCGATATGGTCGATGTATTCAGGCGCTCCGACGCGGTGCCCGAAATTGCCGAAGCTGCGATCCGGATCCGTGCTAAGGTGCTGTGGCTGCAGCTGGGTGTGATTCATGCCCAGGCGGCCCGCCATGCAAAGGACTATGGGCTTGAAGTGGTGATGGATCGCTGCCCGAAAATTGATATCCCCCGCCTGGGGATGGAATCTAACTAATCTAAGTCCAACTCGTAACGCAGTTGGACAACTAGTCGAGGAAATACGATGCCGTTGCTGGATAGCTTTACCGTCGATCACACCCGTATGAATGCACCGGCGGTACGGGTGGCTAAGACGATGACCACCCCGGGTGGCGATACCATTACCGTATTCGACCTGCGTTTCTGTCGTCCCAATGAGGAGATTCTGAGCGAGAAGGGGATTCATACACTGGAGCATCTGTTCGCCGGCTTTATGCGCGACCACCTCAATGGGGATCAGGTTGAAATTATCGATATTTCGCCGATGGGCTGCCGTACCGGTTTTTATATGAGCCTGATTGGTACCCCGGACGAGAGCAAGGTTGCAGCGGCCTGGCTGGCGGCGATGGATGATGTGCTGCAGGTGGAGCAGCAGAACCAGATTCCAGAACTGAACGAGTACCAGTGCGGCACTTACCAGATGCACTCGCTCAACGAAGCCAAGTCGATCGCCGAAGATATCAAATCACGCGGTGTGGGGGTGAACTCCAACGCCGATCTCAAGTTGGATCCCAGCTTCCTAGAAGGCCAGGACTAACCCGTTCTGGTGCCGGGTCGATCGAGACGTTCGATCCGGTGACCCCACACTGTACTCGATCCTATCCGCCGTGCAGGTATCGGCGATTTCTCCTTTCTGATCAAGTTTCACCCTGAGATTCGTTCCGTTCGCCTATGGCGCCGTCGTTCAATGCTGGGCGGCCAGTTCTGGTGGACAGTTATAGTTATAGCGGACAGTTTGCCGGCACTCTGCCAACGAACTATCGATCTGACACCATCTCCATGCAATTAGGTTGTCTGCGGACGTTTAGGCCAAGTGCTGCTTCAGCTTCGATGCTGATAGGTCGGAGGGTGGTGCGAGTTTAGGGCTGGGGGAAGGTTTTTTACCGCCCATAAAAAAGAACGGAGTCCTCAGCTGAGCGAGGGCTCCGTTCTCCCTTTCTGATCACTGGCGGCTCCAAAGGGCCTCAGCGGTCGGAAACTATATCGGCGATCTTCTTGTCGGTGTTGTACTGACTCAATGCGTAGACAGACCAGATAGCGGCAGGAATCCAGCCGATCAGGGTGATCTGTAACAGCAGGCAGATGATGCCTGCAAAAGGTCTACCGATGGTGAAAAACTGCAACCAGGGGATCAGTAGAGCCAGGATCAAACGCATTTTATTCGGGTCGCCTCTGTAATTCGTCGTTGGCTCAGTATAGACATAGATTTATCAATCGAGTCAATTTTTTTATGGATGGTTTTCCTGCGAGTGATGGCGGAGAAAAGTCACCATCGCCTTGATCGCTTGCTCGAGGTTATGCTCCAGTGTCGTGCCCGAGGCCTTGCGCGGCTTGAAGCTGTGGTCGCCGTCATGGAGTAGACTAACCTCGACGCGATCGCCCAGATCATAGGCTTCAAGCTCCTGCTTCGTCCCGAAGGTATCGCGTTCACCCTGGATGATCAGGGTCGGGCAGGGAATCTGCAACAGATGCTCACCCCGGTACTTTTCCGGCTTGCCGGGAGGATGGAACGGAAAGCCGAGGCAGATCACCCCGGCGGGCAGCGTTGCGCAATCCGGTTGTTGCTCAACTAGCTGCACAGGCAGCATTGACGCCACTCGGCCGCCCATCGATTTGCCGCCGACAAACAGCCGGCTGCCGACGGGCAACTGCGCCAACTGCTGTTCAAACCGGCTCTGGTAGCTGTCGAGCAACTTTGGCATCCGGTCCGGCGGGCGCTTCTGACCATCGAGCCGACGCCGATGCATGTAGGGAAACTCAAACCGGATTACCCGAATGCCCTTTGCCGCCAAGCCTTCGGCGATGGCCTGCATGAATTCGTGTTCCATACCGGCACCTGCGCCATGGGCCAGCAGCAGATGAATTTCGGCATCGGCCGGGCCGTCGACAAGCGGATGGCCCGGAGTCAGCTCTGCGAGACTATCGGTGTGTTGATCGCTCAAAGTATCGCCTCGAAGCATTCCAGTTGGGGCGGGCCGAGGAAAACGTCCTTGCGCGAGGCGCCTGCCTGGGTGTGGGCCTTTCGGAACGCCTCGGAGCGGGTCCAATCCTCGAATGCTTGACGGTCACGCCAGACCGAATGGCTGGCGTAGAGGGTTTGCTCGTCGTTGGTCGGCCCGCGCAGCAGGTTGAAACTGACAAAACCGTCGACCTCATCCAGAAACGTCTCGCGCTGGCGCCAGATCTGCTCGAAATCCTCTTCGCAGCCGGGCTTGATCCGGAACCGGTTCATGGCGATATACATGTTGTCTCCTTGTTCTCTGCGTCGGGACGCTATCAGTTTTCCAGCGGGCTCAGATCCAGCTTGCCGTCCTCCAATGCCGGGCACCAGTAGTAGCTGCCGGTAACGGGGCGGGTGAACTTGAACAGTGCGTCGGTAATGCCATCTTCCAAGCCCATCATCCGAATCAGTTGGGCTTCGAAAGGCGCCAGCGAGTGGCCGAAGGCGACAAACATCAACCCGGCACCCTGATCGCTGCTCCAAGGCATGGAGCGACGCAGGACGAAGGCCTCGGGGGTAAAGCTCTCCTGGGCGGTGCGCTTGACGTGAGCCGACGCGGGTGAACCTTCGAATTCGACGTTATCACTGCGGCGACGACCGATGCAGTCATCCTGCTGCTCGGTGCTCATGGCGTCGAAGCGGTTGAAGTCGTGGACCCACTGCTGCACGGCGACGAAGCTGGAACCTTCCAGGCTCGTCTGACGGCTGAATGCGGCCTGGACCGCCTCTTCGCCCTCGGGGTTTTCGGTGCCATCTTCGTAGCCGGTCAGGTCGTGACCGTCGGCGTGGAGAAAACTGTCGACCGCTTGAGTCAGTTCAAAACAGTCTGCCAGTTGTTGGCACAGTCGGCGTTGCTGATGCAGCAGTTCGCCGCGATCTTCACCGCGCAGCCAGAGCCAGAGGGCGCGGTTGGTTGAGGGGATGTCGATGCCTTGGTTGGACAGGCTGGGGAAGGGCTTCAGGCCGCTGATATAGCCTTCCAGTGAGTTGATCAATGAGGTGCCTAGGCCGACGACCAGGCTCTGGTCGGGTGTCAGGTTCTGTAGACATTGTTTCAGGGAGGCGGGATCAGTATCGGGTAGCAGGTCAAACGTCAGGTAGCGTGCCTGGCTGGGAAGCGGGTCCAGAATGCCGGGTTGGGTCGTGGACATAGATGGCTCCTTGCGGTCACTTTCAGGGTTGTTAGGGGGGTTAGCCCAGCGGTGAGCCGGAGAGTCGCTGTCGAATGGCAACGTCTTCGGCTTGGCGGCGGGCAAAAGCTTTAATGTCGTCGCTGCAGTCGAGCCGGTCAAGCTGTTCCGGCAATTGCGCGCCGGCCTGGATCAGCATGCCGCTAAGCAGCTGTAGTTCGGCTAGCGGCCGCGACTGCTGCAGCAGTTGGGTCAGCAGGCTTTGGCCATTGCGTTGGTGGCGATTGAACTCAGCACCATACTGCAGAAACCGGTTCAGCAGCAGGTTGAGTCGATTGCTGTCCTGCAGCTCCAATAGGTCGAACAGTACCTGGCCATCCGCGGCGTTCGGGTCGATTCCGCTTTGCAGCAGTAGCGTACTTAATTCAAGCGCGGCAGGACCTGATTCGATCGCCTGGGTCAGTAGTGCGGCTTGCTCTAAATTATTGTCGGGCAGGGAAATACCCGCCTCGAGTAGTTTGGCGAGCAGTTCGGTGCGCGACAGGCTCAAGCAGTGTTGCAGCGCCGTTGTCTCCTGCTCGTTCAGAATGAACGGCTGATCCAGTGGCTCACCGGCGCGGATCGCTTTCAGCAGCAGCGGTAGGTCGTTATCGGCGATGGCGCGGGCCAGTCGATTGCGACCGAATAGCTTGTTCAGCACGTTACTGCTCCCGGCGATAGCGCTCGAGCTTCTGGCGAATCGAATCCGGCAACGGCACCGAACGGTTCTGTCTGTAATCAATCCAGACCACCTTGCAGGGGCCTTCGGCAAAGGTGCGCTCAGGCTGCTGGGCGGTGCTCAGATGATGGGCCAATACGAAACTGCTGCGACCGATCTCTTCCACGGTGATGCTGACCCGGGTGGTGGCCGGGTAAACGACGGGATAGAGGAAGTCACAGGCAGCGTGGACGATCACCGGGCCCTGGTCGCTGTTGGTAAAGTCGGAACCGATCTCGGCCAGCCACTGTACGCGGGCTTCTTCGAACAGGCGGAAGTAGAGGGTGTTGTTCAGGTGTCCCAGGGCGTCCATGTCGCCCCAACGAATCGGGTGATCGATTGAGAATGTCATGCTGATACCTCGTAGTTGGAGCCACACTGTACCCCGAGCAGAAGGCAGGACGGAAGAGCTAACAGGGGGTTGAGTCAGGGGAACAGGGGATAAATTAGCGTTAACTGAAGCGGTGGTTGATCTGGGGTGTTGAGGACGATGAAGGAGGGGGGGATAGTTGCCGGAGCGGAACAGGCCGCTCCGGCAGACGGGGGTCTTAGCCGCCAAGGTAGGCGTTGCGCACCTCGTCGTTGGTCAGCAGGGCTTCACCAGTATCCTGCAGCACGATACGACCGTTCTCCAGCACATAGCCGCGATCGGCGATCCGCAGCGCCTGGTTGGCGTTCTGCTCGACCAGGAAGATGGTGACGCCATCGTCGCGCAGCATCGAGATGATATCGAAGATCTGCTGGATGATGATCGGCGCCAGACCCAGCGACGGCTCGTCGAGGAACAGCATCCGCGGATTGCTCATCAACGCGCGGCCGATCGCCAGCATCTGCTGCTCACCACCGGACATGGTGCCGGCACGCTGGAACTCCCGCTCCTTCAGGCGCGGGAACAGCTCGTAGACGTGGGCCATGTTGCGGTCGTAATCGGCCTTGGGGGTGAAGAATCCGCCCATGCTGAGGTTCTCTTCCACGGTCATGCCGGAGAAGATACGACGCCCTTCAGGCACCACGGCCAAGCCGTTACGCATGATCTTATCGGTCGGCCGCTGGGTGATCTCCTCGCCTTCGTAGAAGATCTTGCCGCCGCTGGCGCGAGGATCACCGCAGACGGTCATCATCAGGGTCGACTTGCCAGCACCATTGGCGCCGATCAGGGTAACGATCTCACCTTTATTGACCTCCAGCGACACGTCGTGGAGTGCCTGGATCTGGCCGTAATGGGTGGAGACGTTTTCCAGTTTCAACATTGAATTTTGGCTCATCCCGGCTTACTCCTCACCCAGATAGGCTTTAATAACATCCGGGTTGTCACGGATCTCGGCCGGGGTGCCGCTGGCCAGCGGCGTGCCCTGGTTGATTACCGCGATCTGGTCGGAAATTCCCATTACCAGACCCATATCATGCTCGATCAGCAGGATCGAGACGTCGAACTCGTCACGCAGGTTGCAGATCAGCTGATCCAGTTCCTTGGTCTCATTCGGGTTCAGGCCGGCAGCCGGTTCATCCAGCATCAGCAGGCGCGGACGGGTCACCATGCAGCGGGCGATCTCAAGTCGACGCTGCTGGCCGTAGGCCAGGTTGCCGGCTTCGCGGTTGGCGAATTCCAGCAGGTTGACCTTATCGAGCCAGAAGGCGGCGTTCTCCATCGCCCGTTGCTCGGACTTGCGATAAGCCGGAGTCTTCAGAAAACCGCCCATCAGGTTGGTGTTCATGTGCATGTGCTGCGCCACCAGCAGGTTTTCGATCACCGTCATCTCTTTGAACAGGCGAACGTGCTGGAAGGTGCGCACCATGCCCTTGCGGGCGATTTTGTGACCCTTGAGGCCGGCGATCTCTTCGCCGTCAAACAGAATGGTGCCCTGGGTCGGGTTATAGAATCCGCTGATGCAGTTGAACACGGTGGTTTTACCGGCACCGTTGGGGCCGATCACCGAGACAATCTCTTTCTCATGCACCGACAGGCTGACGTTGTTAACCGCCAACAGACCGCCGAAGCGCATGCACAGGCCGGATACTTCTAGCAGTGCTCTACTCATTTGGCTTTATCTCCGGTGCTTAATTCCAGATGGGGGCGTTTCATCGGGACCAGGCCTTGCGGCTTCCAGATCATCATAAACACCATCAACAGACCGAACATCAGCATCCGGTACTCCTGGAACTCACGGGCCAGTTCCGGCAGCACTGTTAGGATAATGGCAGCCAGAATCACGCCCAGCTGTGAGCCCATGCCGCCGAGTACCACGATCGCCAGGATGATGGCGGATTCGATAAACACGAACGACTCGGGACTGATAAAGCCTTGGCGAGCGGAGAAGAAACAACCGGCGAAACCAGCAAAGCTTGCGCCGATGGTAAAGGCGGTCAGCTTGACCACGGTCGGGTTCAGTCCCAGTGAGCGACAGGCAATGTCGTCTTCACGCAGGGCTTCCCAGGCGCGACCGATCGGCATCCGGGTCAGGCGGTTGATCACGTAGACCGTGACCAGCACCAGCAGCAGAGCCAGCAGGTAGAGGAAAATGACCTTGTAACTGGGGTCGTAGGCGATACCGAAGAACTCGTGGAACGGCATGTTGTCCGGGTCCTTGGCACGGCGTGAGAACTCGAGACCGAAAATATCCGGCTTCGGAATCCGGCTGATGCCGTTGGGGCCGCCGGTGACGTCGGTCCAGTTCAGCAGCAGGATCCGGATAATCTCACCAAAGCCCAGGGTTACGATCGCCAGATAGTCGCCCCGTAGTCGCAGTACCGGGAAGCCCAGCAGGAAGCCGAACAGGGCGGCTAGCAGGCCACAGATCGGCAGCGCGACCCAGAAGGAGACATCGTAGTACAGCGACAGCAGCGCGTAGGTATAGGCACCGACAGCGTAGAAGGCGACGTAACCCAGGTCCAGCAGACCGGCCAGACCAACCACGATGTTCAGGCCCAGGCCGAGCATGATGTAGATCAGCGCCAGGGTGGCCAGATCGACCGCGCCACGGCTGGCGTAGAACGGCCAGATCAGTGCTGCGGCGACGATGAAGCAGACCGCCAGGGTCTTGATCCGGTCGCCTTTCTTGCCCTCGGGCAGCATGCTCTCAACGGTGGGTAGCGTCGGTAGTTTGACCAGGCCGGTCAACTGATTGCGGAACAGCTGGAACAGGAACACCACCGCGGTGGCCACGAAAATCATGGTCCAGGTGGAGCCTTCGGCCGAGTGCAGGGTCAGGTTGATCCCTTCGGTCTTGAGTTTGATCCCCAGCATCATGCTGGTCAGGATCAGGGTGACGATGGCGGCGAAAATCGCCGGGTAGAGTGTTCTATTCATTAGATCTTCTCCACCTCAGGCTTGCCCAGCAGACCGCTGGGGCGGAACAGCAGCACCAGGATCAACAGGCCGAATGCGACCACGTCCTTATATTCACTGGAGAAGTACGCCGAGGTCATGGCTTCGGTGGTGCCCAGCAGGATACCTCCGAGCATCGCGCCTGGAATCGAGCCGATGCCACCCAGTACCGCAGCGGTGAACGCTTTCAGGCCGGCGATAAAGCCGATGTAGGGGTTAACCACACCGTAATACATGCCCAGCAGCAGGCCGGCAACGGCGGCCAGCGCGGCACCGACCACAAAGGTCAGGGCGATGATGTTGTTGGTGTTGATCCCCAGCAGGTTGGTCATCCCCAGGTCCTGAGAGCAGGAGCGGCAGGCGCGGCCCCATTTCGACTTGGTGATAAACAGGGTCAGTGCACCCATCGTAACCAGGGTGACGATAAAGATGATCACCTGCATATACGACAGACTGGCCTCGAATGTATCGGGGCTACCGAAGGTCCAGCCACCTGTTACCAAGCTGGGCATCGCGATATCGCGAGAGCCTTGGGCGAGCCGGACAAAATTCTGGAGGAATATCGACATACCGATCGCCGAGATCAGTGCCAGCAGACGCGGGCCGCCGCGAAGCGGGCGGTAGGCAACGCGCTCGATGGTGAAGCCGTAGGTGGCGGCAACCATCATGCTGACCAGCAGGGCGGCCAGGAATACCAGCGGCAGACTTTCCAGTCCCAAGTAAGTCAGGCCGGCGATGACGATAAATGCAACATAGGTACCGATCATGTAAACCTCACCGTGGGCGAAGTTGATCATTCCGATGATGCCGTAAACCATGGTGTAGCCGATCGCGATCAATGCGTACGTGCTACCGATGGTCAAACCGTTCAGGAGTTGCTGAACGAAATAGAGCAGTTGTTCTTGCATAGGACTTGTGACCCTTAGGGAACCCTAAAAGACTGAGTGGCTGAAGGCTCCTTAATAAAAAACACCCTCTTCTTGTGAAAGAGGGTGTTTTATCAGGACTAGCTGTAGCTTACTTAACGGCGGTCTTAGAGCCGTCTTTGTGCCAGTTGTAGACGACGAAGCTGAACTCTTTCAGGTCGCCTTTGGCGTCGAAGGCCAGTTCGCCGGTCGGGGTGGCGAAGTTGTTGGCGCGCATGTGCTCAGCCATCTTGTAGGTGTCGACTTCGCCGACGGCCTCGATGGAATCAGCCATGATCTGAACAGCAGAGTATGCCGGGAAGACGAAAGCACCGCTGGGGTCTTCGTTCTTGGCCTTGAAGGCATCAACCAGAGCTGCGTTCTTCGGGTCTTGGTCGAAGCTGTTCGGCAGGGTGACCAGCAGACCTTCGGAGGCTTCACCGGCGATCGCGGTGATGTCCGGGTTACCTACACCTTCCGGTCCCATGAACTGAGCATCGAAGCCTTTCTCTTTGGACTGACGCAGGATCAGGCCCAGCTCCGGGTGGTAGCCGCCGTAGTAAACGAAGTCGACATTCTCTTTCTTCAGTTTGCCGATCAGAGCGGAGAAGTCTTTGTCGCCAGAGGTGACACCTTCAAACATCACGATGTTGACGCCTGCCTTGTCCAGTTCGCCCTTGACCGAGGTGGCCAGGCCTTCACCGTACTGCTGCTTGTCGTGAATGACAGCAACGCGCTGCGGCTTGATGCTGTTGATGATGTGGTTGGCGGCAAACGGGCCCTGCAGGCTGTCCAGACCGATGGTGCGGAAGACCAGCTGGTAGCCTTTTTCGGTGATGCTCGGGCTGGTGGAAGCCGCGGTGATCATCAGGATGCCTTCATCTTCATAGATGTCGGAGGCCGGCTCGGTGGAGCTGGAGCACAGGTGGCCGACAACCATTTGAATGCCATCGTTAACGATTTTGTTGGCTACCGCAGTGGCTTGCTTGGGGTCACAGGCGTCATCGTAGACTACGCCGACCAGCTTCTCACCATTAACACCGCCGTTCTTGTTGATCTGCTCGATCGCCATCTTGGCACCGATGAACTGCATGTCGCCGTACTGCGCGACCGGACCGGTAACAGGGCCTGCCAGCGCAACCTTGATCTCTGCCTGGGCCATGGTGGCGCCCAGCATCATGGTAGAAATACCCAGTCCGAGGAGTGTTTTCTTGAAGTTCATTCTCGACTTTCCCGATATTGTTCTGTTTTTGTTTGCCTTCAGACAGCGTCCGATGGCGAGGTTTTTCGATCCTTTGAGCGGCACCGCTAACGGCTTGATTTAGATCGTACCGTCGGGCTGCTCATAAGCGCCTAACCTTACCGTCAGCTCGGCGCTTAATGCAAATTTTTTAACAGCCGTCAATAATAACAAGCATGAAAATTGAAGATTATTTACGCCTGTAAAATATCTAAAACAAACCGTTTGGTTTTGCGATCATTTTTTAGCCCGAAGGATCGCATTATTGTTGCCGGGCCTAGGGCCGGACTTAGGAAAAGGTAGACTATTTTTTGGCCGTTCTTCGATCCAGATTTGGATCAATTCTATCTCTCTATTCTCGACCGAGAAAAAAGTGTTTCGGGGTTGTTGACACCCCGGCTGAATGCGGTAATATGCGCACCTCGCTGCGGAGGGGTGGCAGAGCGGTTGAATGCACCGGTCTTGAAAACCGGCGTAGGTTAATAGCCTACCGAGAGTTCGAATCTCTCCTCCTCCGCCATTTTTTCGGTTGGTCCCCGATAGCTCAGTTGGTAGAGCAGTAGACTGTTAATCTATTGGTCGCTGGTTCGAGTCCAGCTCGGGGAGCCACGAAAAAATAAGCGTCCGCTTGAAGATTTCTACCAGTCTTCAAGTTGGGAATTCGGAATGGGTTGTTAGCTCAGTTGGTAGAGCAGTTGGCTTTTAACCAATTGGTCACAGGTTCGAATCCTGTACAACCCACCATCCGATTTCCAGTGTCTGTCCCATCCGGGACCTGAGTGGGTTGTTAGCTCAGTTGGTAGAGCAGTTGGCTTTTAACCAATTGGTCACAGGTTCGAATCCTGTACAACCCACCATCTTCTCCTTTTTTCCTGTTTAATTTCTGTGTTTTGGCGTCTGGCTCTGGTTGCGTCTGCTTGTTGTGCAGGATTAGAACCTGTGGGTTCGAGCCGAGCGGCGTAGCTGCGACGCACTGTTAGCGCGTAGCGATAACAGCCCAAGTGGAAGGAGCGTAGCGACGCATTATCCTGTACAACCCATCATCTTCTCCTTTTTTCCAGTTTGATTTCTGTGTTTTAGCATCTGCTGTGGTTGCGTCTGCGTGTCGCGATAATGGCTCGACAGGTAGCCGAGCAGCGACGTGTTTCCTGTCGTCCCGCCGTTCTCAGCTTGACTCGTTTCTTCTTATCAAAGGTGTTGACTGTGTCCGTGGGCGGCTTCCCGCTTTGTTCGGCATGGGTGTCGGTGTCCCGGTGCTGGCGCTCGTTATTGGTTGATGCAGACCTGGTTGCGCCCCTCCCGCTTGGCGCGGTAGAGCTGTTGGTCGGCCTGCTCCAGGCGTGCTTGGAGCTGTTCGACCGAGTTGTCGGCGCAGATGCCGAAGCTCATGGTGACGGCAAGGCCGGGTGCTGTCTTATGCCAGGGGTGCTCTTCGATGCAAAGGCGGATTCTATCCATCATCTCGATGGCTTTGGCTTGATCGGTGTTGGGCAGGATAAAGACCATCTCTTCGCCGCCGTAGCGGGCAACCAGGTCGCTGCTGCGAATCCCGTTGAGCAGAATCTCGGAGACCTGTTGCAGTACCTGGTCTCCGACGGCGTGGGAAAAATTATCATTGATCATCTTGAAGTGATCGATGTCGGCCAGGATCGCCGCTAGCGGTTGTTGGTAGCGAGAAGCGTTGGAGAGCAGGAGTTTGGCTTCTTCGTTGAAGAAACGGCGGTTGTAGAGTCCGGTCAATTCATCGCGAATGCTCAGTTCTTTGAGTTGTTCGGCCTGTTGTTCAATTAGCTGGTGAGATTCTTCTAGTTCTCGGTAGGCATTGACCAGGCGAGTGTTCATCGAGTTGAACGCGTTGGCGAGCAGGCCTATCTCATCTCGGGTGTTGATCTTCACCTGTTGCTGCAGGTCGCCTTCAGCCATCTTGTTTACAGCCTCAATCAACTGATTCAGCGAGCGAGTTATTTGGCTGCCCTTCCAGGCGGCGAATGGGAGGATCATGGCGATGGCGGCCAGTAATGAGAACTGCAGGGTCTCTTCCACGCTGTGTAGGTAGGTCTTATCCGAGGCGGATAGTGGGATCTCGTCGATCGGGCTGATGTAGGCCACAACCCGTCCATTAATCTTGATCTCTTCTGGATCGTCAAAAATATCCAGGCTGATCTTATCCCCGGCTCGATGAGTAGGGCCGGGCTTGAGGCTGTATCCGTTGCTGTCCGTCACCAGGCTGTCGATCTGGTGGCTGGTTTGCGGTTTTGAGTTGGCATCAAGGCGCGCTTCGGCGAGCAGGGCGAAGCGTTTGGCATCTTCGGCGGTGCCCCAGGATGGATGGGTTTGCTGATATTGCCCGATTGCTTGCTGGTAGGCTCTGATGGTGGGCTTGAGTGCGTCCTCGGTAAGCTCATGCTTGATCATGTGCGGGGTCATCAGAAACACGATGGCGCCAAGTAGCAGGCAGGTGAAAAATAGAGAGCTGATCAGTTTTATTTTTATGCTATTCATGAGGGACGAGCGTTTTTGTTTGGTTGTTAAGGGCCAAGAGGGCGAGCAGTGCCGGGGTTAGCTTTTCTGTCCGTAGCAAATTTTGATGATTTCGTAGTGTTTGAGGCCGTTAGGGGTCTGGACTTCGATTTCGTCATCCAGCGACTTTTTGAGCAGCGCCCGGGCCAGTGGGGCGTCCATGCTGATATAGCCTTTGTCGGTATCGATCTCGTCCGGGCCGACGATGCGATAGCAGACCTCGTGGTCCTCCTCGTCGAGCAGGGTTACCCAGGCGCCGAAGAATACCTTGTCGGTATCGGTTGGGGTGCGATCGACCACGGTAATGTCCTCCAGGCGTTTGCTCAGGTAGCGGACCCGTCGATCGATTTCGCGTAGCTGTTTCTTGCCGTAGATGTATTCCGCATTTTCAGACCGATCACCCTGGGCGGCAGCCTCGCGCACTGCTTCGGTGACCTGTGGCCGTTTTACCTTCCAGAGGTATTTCAGCTCCTCGGTGAGTTTGCGCTCACCTTCAGCGGTGATGTACTTGCTGCTGGGCTTAGCGGGTGGGCGGTAGCGGGACATCGGGGATCTCTGGCGTGTTCGGGTATAGATTCAGCCCGCATCATAGCCGGCTTTTAACAGAAGTCGAGTGCTATTCTGTGGGGTAGAAAGGCTAAAGATCAGCGCTGCTTGGCCGATTCTTTGGCTACGCCGCTATTGCCGGGTTGGTTGTCTCGTCCCGGATTTTGTTGAGTCGTTGGCGGTTGTTTGGATAGACATGATGCGTTCTGAAGAGATAGTTAATGCCCGAATAGAGGCGCTCCATGCCGGTGTCAGTCCGGCGGTGCGGCGCTCGGACGGTGCCCAGTTTGCGATGATGCTGAGTATGATCTCGGCTTCGCAGGATTGGGCTCGTCAGTTATCGGGTGGGCCGTCCCAGGATTCGGAAGTTCCGTCCAAACTGGATCGAAACCATCTGTACACGCCGGAGTTGGTCGGGCGGATGGGTCAGGCACTACAACAGGATCGTCCAGGTGATCTACAGATGCTGGTTTCCTGGCTTGATACCGTGCCGTTGAGTGGTCGTTTTCGTGCACCTGCGGCGGTTCAGCAAGAATCGTCGGGCGAGCAGCTGCCGCTGTCCCAGGCTGCGGTGCTGGCCAAGGGTTACGATATGGTCGATGAGATTCGTCAGTCGTCGTTGCAGGTGGCTGCCTGATCGCGGCTGTGGCGGCAACTGCGGGGTTTTAACCGCGCCAGAGGATCAGTTGTTCACCGCTATCCTTGATGGACCACCATTCGTCCGGTTCATCTCCTTCATTCCATCCTGACGCGATACAGCGAATCTCGGTCTCCAGTTGTTGGCAGGCCTGGCGAGCGCAGTCGCGATCCTGTGGCCAGCGGGTACTGTCCGAGTCAAACCAGAGGCTGCTGAAATCTTTGGCGGCACGGTCGATCAGGGTGATGGGGATCTGGGTGCCGTCGAGGTTGGCCTGGTAACGGTAGGTCTGGCCTCGCTGTTGCAGTAGTTCCAGTCGGTCAAATTCCGCTTCCAGCCAGGTGCTGATCTGTTCCACCGAACGCTGCTTGATGTAGATCTCGATGTCCGGGTGACGTTCAGTGCTGGTCTGGGTCATTGCTGATAAACCTGATAATTCGCAGAAGGCTGAGGCTGAGGTAGCCGATAGCGGCCAGTATACCGCCGCCGGCGAGGCACGCCAGTCCGACCAGGGCGGTGATCTCCTGGGTCAGTGAGCTGGGCAGGGCTTTCTCGGCGTAATAGATCAAGCCCAGGCCAGCAAAAAACAGCGTGGCGCCGGCTAGGACTCGATTCAGGTTGCGGCGCGGGTTTTCGGTCTGGCGGGTCAGCCAGGACTGGAAACCTTTAGAGAGTCGCATCGGCTCGTGGACTCTGATCGTTGCTGTTTCGGTACAGCTGTAGGCGGACATCCAGAGTCAGCTCCAGTTGTTCGATCTGCTGCAGTCGCAGGCGTGCGGCTTCATCGGTGCGCCACTGATGCGGGGTCATCGCCAACAGTTGCAGAATGGTCTGGTTGTTGTCGAGCTTGAACCGATATTGGACCTGTTGGGTTTCGATGGGCTCGAACGCCGGCTGAAGGCTGTCGGTCGGGTCAAAAAAGCGTCGTTTAACTTCGGGGTAGATCAGCTCGCGCAGTTCGATCAGATGATCTTCGCCGGTGGTCGCAACCAGTAGTAAACCGCCGGGTTTCAGGGTGCTGGCAAAACTATCCCGGCTGGTGGGGGCGAACAGGCACAGAATTGCATCTTGGCTGGCTGGTAGTAGTGGAATCTGGCGGCTTGAGGCAACCAGCCACTGGATCATTTTACTGCGCTGGCAGGCGGCCCGGATTGCGGGCTTGGAGATATCGATGGCGCTGATCAGGGGGGAAAGTTGTTGTTCTAGGGCCTGTTGCAGGCGGGTGCTGTAATAGCCTTCGCCGCAGCCGCTGTCGAGTATATTGACGCTCTCTCCGCTCTTAAGGTGACTCAGTAACTGATGATTGATGGCATCGGACAGAGCCTGGTAATGACCCAGTTGCAGAAAGTTGCGCCGGTTGTTGACCATGGCGGCATCGTCGCCGGGGGCGCGGGAGCGCTTGTTCTGTACCGGCAATAGGTTCAGGTAACCCTGTCGAGCCCGGTCAAAGCTGTGGTTGTTGACGCAGGCGACCCCGCTGGGGGTTGCGGCTAGCGGCTGTCCGCATAGCGGGCAGCCGAGGCTGTTGTGAGCTTGAGAGTCGATCAAGGCTGGATCACTCGGCCGCTGGGGCTTCACTAAACAGGCGAGCGAGGATGTTCTCGTACAGCGCCGACAGGGTGTCCAGGTCCTTGGCTCGAACGTGTTCGTTGATCTGGTGGATCGTGGCGTTGCAAGGGCCTAACTCGACCACCTGGGCGCCGGTCGGGGCGATGAAGCGGCCGTCGGAGGTGCCACCGGAGGTGGATAGCTCGGTATCCCGCCCGGTGATGGCCTTAATGCTGGCCTGGCAGGCTTCAACCAGTGCGCCTTCGCCGGTGATAAACGGATTGCCGGACAGTACCCAGTCGAGGGCATAGTCGAACTGGTGCTTATCAAGGATGGCGTGAACACGCTGCTTGATCTGCTCGGCGGTCAGTTCGGTGGAGAAGCGCAGGTTGAACTTGACCTCTAGTTCGCCAGGAACCACGTTGGTGGCACCGGTACCGGCATGGATGTTGGAGATCTGAAAGCTGGTCGGCGGGAAGTAGTCGTTGCCCTGATCCCAGACCTCGGCGGACAGCTCGGCCAGTGCCGGTGCGGCCAGGTGGACCGGATTACGGGCCAGGTGCGGGTATGCCACATGGCCCTGCTTGCCGTGTACCGTCAAGACGCCGCTGATCGAGCCGCGGCGACCGTTCTTGATCACGTCGCCAACCTTTTTGGTGCTGCTGGGCTCGCCGACGATGCACCAGTCGATCTTCTCATTTCGGGCTTCCAGCACGTCGATGACGCGGGTGGTACCGTTGATGAAATCCCCCTCTTCATCGGAGGTGATCAGCAGGGCGATGGAGCCGGGATGATCGGGGTGGTGTTCGATAAAGCGTTCCAGTGCGGTCATAAAGGCGGCGATGCTGCCCTTCATGTCCGCCGCGCCTCGGCCATAGAGGTTGCCTTCGTGGATTTGCGGCTCGAAGGGAGGGTGGCTCCAGCGCTCGACCGGACCGGAGGGAACCACATCGGTGTGGCCGGCGAAGCAGAACACCGGTCCGTCATTGCCGCGTCGCGCCCAAAGGTTGGTGACATCCTCAAACGGCAGGCGCTCGATCTCGAAGCCTAGCTTTTGCAGGCGTTGGATCAGCAGTTCCTGGCAACCTTGGTCGTCGGGAGTGACCGAGGGGCGGGCAATCAGGTCCATGGCCAGGGTCAGGGTCGGGGTGAGCGCGGGCATCGGGGCTACCTTATCGTGGTCTGGTTGTTGTTCCGGTGTGCAGTATCGGCTGATGGGGTTAGCGCATCAGATTGGATAGCTTGGGGTCGGGCTCTTCGGCGGCCCGGTAGAGCAGAGCGATGTTGCCGATCTGCTGAACCAGCTCGGCCTGGGTCTGGTCGCACAGCTCGCTGATCAGGGCTTTCTTGACCTCGCGGTCACCGACGTTGAATTTCACCTTGATCAGCTCGTGATCTTCCAGGGCGCGGTCAACCTCAAGCTGAACCCCTTCGGAGAGGCCGTTGCCGGCGACGGTGACGATCGGGTTGAGACGGTGTCCCAGACTGCGGAAGTGCTTTTTTTGCGTAGCGGATAGGCTCATAATATTAAGTTCGGTTCAGGGAATCTCTAATTCAATTAGAGGTTCCTTACGTTGCTGGCCGAGCCGTCGCGGTAGCCTGGAGCACATCGGTGTTCCGGTCGCGGATTTAGGCATCGGGCGGGAAACCAGCAATTTTACCCCACTCCAGCGGCGCTTAGTAGCGCGGCGTGACTGATCAGAACGGAATTTTTGTGGCGCGATCAAAGAGCAGTGGCCGTTGGCTACAGGAACATTTCGATGACACCTATGTCCAACGGGCCAAGGATGAAGGATACCGCTCAAGGGCCAGTTTCAAACTGGTCGAGCTGGATGAGAAGGGCCGGCTGTTCCGGCCGGGGATGACCGTGGTGGATCTCGGGGCGGCGCCCGGAGGCTGGTCACAGGTTGCCGCGGAGCGGGTTGGTGACGAAGGTTTGGTGATCTCGTCGGATATTTTGCCGATGGATTCATTGGCCGGCGTAACCTTCATTCAGGGGGATTTTACCGAGGAGTCGGTCTACGAGCAGATACTCGCCGCTATCGATGGGCGTCCGGTAGACCTTGTAATTTCGGATATGGCCCCCAATATGAGCGGTATGAACGCGATTGATCAGCCGCGTTCGATCTATCTGGTCGAATTGGCGCTGGATCTGGCCCGTCAGGTTTTAAAGCCGGACGGGGTTTTTCTGGCTAAAGTATTTCAAGGAGAGGGTTTTGATGCGCTGCTGGCTGAGATGCGCCAGAGTTTTGCCAAAGTGCAGTCGCGTAAACCCGATTCGTCCCGCGCCCGTTCGCGGGAAATTTATCAGCTCTGCCGCGGTTTCAAGGGATAGAGGCTAAGGTAGAAGTGCAGACTGTTGCCAATTCGCATTGAATGGGCGGCGGTAAGAAGTAGCTGAAGATGTAGCTAGAGGAGCTTCGCTTGAACGACATGGCTAAAAACCTGGTGCTGTGGCTGATTATCGCTGCGGTACTGTTGACGGTTTTCAATAATTTCAATACTGAGCCTGAATCCAACAAGCTCAGTTATTCGCAGTTTATCGAGCAGGTTCGGAACGACCAGGTCAGCCGGGTCGTGGTGGATGGCTACGAGATTCGCGGTGATCTGCAAAGCGGCGGAAGCTTTGTCACGATTCGTCCGGCACTGCAGGATCCGAAGCTGGTTGATGATCTCTACAACCACGGGGTTGTGATCGAGGGCAAGCAGCCGGAACAGCAGAGCATCTGGAGCCAGTTGTTGGTCGCTAGCTTCCCGATTCTGGTGATTATCGCCGTATTTATGTTCTTTATGCGCCAGATGCAGGGCGGCGGCGGCGGCAAAGGCGGTCCGATGTCGTTCGGTAAGAGCAAGGCGCGCCTGCTCAGTGAAGACCAGATCAAAACGACCTTTGCCGATGTGGCCGGTGTTGAAGAGGCCAAGGAAGAGGTTCAAGAGCTGGTTGAGTTCCTGAAGGACCCGGGCAAGTTCCACCGCCTGGGTGGGCATATCCCCAAAGGAGTGCTGATGTCCGGTTCACCGGGTACCGGTAAAACCCTGCTGGCCAAGGCGATCGCCGGTGAGGCACGGGTGCCTTTCTTCAGCATCTCCGGTTCTGACTTCGTTGAGATGTTCGTTGGTGTTGGTGCGTCCCGGGTTCGGGACATGTTCGAGCAGGCTAAGAAGCAGGCACCGTGTATTATCTTTATCGACGAGATCGATGCGGTCGGTCGTCACCGGGGTGCCGGTATGGGCGGCGGTAATGACGAGCGCGAGCAGACTTTGAACCAGCTGCTGGTCGAGATGGACGGTTTCGAAGGTACCGAAGGCATTATCGTGATCGCGGCAACCAACCGCCCCGATGTGCTCGATAAGGCGCTGCTGCGTCCGGGCCGTTTCGACCGTCAGGTGGTCGTTGGGTTGCCGGATATCCGTGGCCGGGAGCAGATCGTTAAGGTCCATATGCGCAAGGTACCGCTGGCTGACGATGTTAAGCCGGATGTTATCGCGCGGGGTACACCGGGTTTCTCCGGGGCTGACTTGGCCAACCTGGTGAACGAGGCGGCACTGTTTGCGGCGCGGGGCAACAAGCGTACCGTTAGCATGGATGACTTTGAGAAGGCGAAAGACAAGGTGATGATGGGGGCAGAACGCCGTTCGATGGTGATGTCCCACGCTGAGCGCCTGAATACCGCCTACCACGAATCCGGTCACACTATTGTCGGGCGACTGGTCCCTGAGCATGATCCGGTCTACAAGGTATCGATTATCCCGCGTGGTCGAGCCCTGGGTGTCACCATGTTCCTGCCCGAAGAGGATCGCTATAGCCATTCTCGCCAGTCGATTTTGAGTCAGATCTGTAGTCTCTATGGTGGTCGGATCGCTGAAGAGATGACCCTGGGTGCCGATGGTGTGACCACGGGGGCTTCCAACGATATTCAGCGAGCGACTCAGTTGGCTCGCAGTATGGTGACCAAGTGGGGTCTGTCTGAGAAGTTGGGGCCGTTGCTGTACGACGACGAAGATGCCGATCCGTGGGGACGTGCACCAGGGCAGGCGGCTAAAGGTGTTTCCGGGGAAACCGCCAAGATGATCGATCAGGAAGTCCGACAGGTTATCGATGATTGCTACGCCCGTGCCGAGCAGATTCTGACCGATAATCGCGATATCCTGGAAGCGATGACCCAGGCGTTGATGAAGTATGAGACCCTGGATTCTGATCAGATTGACCAGTTGATGGCCCGTCAGGCCGTGTCCGAGCCTGAAGGCTGGGAGGACGACAATAATCGTTCCGGCGGTGAAGCGGCTGAGAGTGATGAGACCATCAGTGATTCGCTGTCCGATGATTCGTCCGATGACGATACCGAGTCGGGCATGGAAGCGCCGGATAAGCCGATTCACTGATCCGAAGCGTCTTTGAATGCAAAGGTCGACCTCGAGTCGGCCTTTTTGTTATTTGAGAGCCACTGATAACCCTATCTGAGAAGCTCCTGAGCGAAGAGTTTTTATGTCCAGCAGGTTTCGTTTCGGCACGCGCGAGTTGCCACTTGATACGCCCCAGGTGATGGGGATTTTGAATGTAACCCCAGATTCCTTCTCCGATGGCGGGCAGTTGTATCAGGGGGGGCGGGTTGCGTTGGACGATGTGTTGCGTCGAGCGTCGGCAATGGTTGAGGCCGGTGCGACCCTGTTGGATGTTGGCGGTGAGTCGACCCGGCCCGGTGCCGACCCTGTTTCCGAGCAGCAGGAGCTGGATCGGGTTGTGCCAGTGGTGGAAGCGCTGTCGGCGGAGTTTGATGTGGTGGTATCGGTGGATACCAGTACCGCCTCGGTGATCCAGCACAGCGCGGCGGTAGGTGCGGGCCTGATCAACGATGTGCGTGCGCTGCAGCGACATGGTGCCTTGGAGGCTGCGGCTGCGACGGGGTTGCCGGTCTGCTTGATGCATATGCAGGGACAGCCCAGAAATATGCAGGATGCTCCTGAGTATCGGGATGTGGTTACCCAGGTTGCTGAGTTTCTTGAGCAGCGAATGCAGGCTTGTACAAACGTTGGTATTGATGCAACGCAGCTGATCCTGGATCCGGGCTTTGGTTTTGGTAAAACCCTGGAGCATAATCTACTGCTGCTGCAGCGGCTTGATCAGCTGCAGTGTTTGGGTGCGCCGCTGTTAGTGGGGATCTCGCGCAAGTCGATGATTGGTGCCGTGCTGGATAAAGAGGTTGATGAGCGCCTTTATGGGAGTTTGGCGGCGGCGGCTTTGGCGTTGGTCAAGGGTGCATGGATACTTCGAGTGCATGATGTGGCGGCAACACAGGATGTTGCCAAGGTCTGCCAGGCGGTTATGCGGGCGGATGTGTAGATAAAGAGGAAGGGTTGGCGTGAGCAGAAAGTATTTTGGTACCGATGGCATTCGTGGGCAGGTAGGCGAATTTCCCATTACTCCCGATTTTGTCCTGAAGCTGGGTTGGGCTGCCGGCAAGGTGTTTGCGCGTCAGGGGCGCAGCAAAATTTTGATCGGCAAGGATACCCGGATCTCCGGCTATATGTTCGAGTCCGCGCTGGAAGCGGGGTTGGCGGCAGCGGGGGTGGACTCGCTGTTGCTGGGGCCGATGCCGACACCGGCGATCGCCTACCTGACTCGAACCTTCCGTGCCGACGCAGGAATCGTTATCAGTGCATCCCATAACCCCTATGACGATAACGGCATCAAATTCTTCTCCGCCAACGGCACCAAGCTGCCCGATGAGATCGAAACCGCCATCGAAGCGCAGATGGATCTGGCCATGACCACGGCTGATTCGGCCTCCTTAGGCAAGGCGCGGCGGGTGGATGATGCGGTCGGTCGTTATATCGAATTCTGTAAGGGGACTGTGCCGCGTGGAATGACCCTGAAGGGGCTGCGTATCGTGGTCGATTGTGCCAACGGTGCCACCTACCACATCGCTCCGAAAGTGCTGAGCGAGCTGGGTGCCGAAGTGTTGGAGCTCTCCACCGCGCCAGATGGCATCAACATCAATGAAGACTGTGGCTCGACCTCTCCTGAGGTGCTGCGCAAGATAGTTGTCGCGGAAAAAGCCGACCTTGGGGTGGCTTTTGATGGCGATGGCGATCGCTTGATCATGGTCGATCACCAGGGAGAGGAGGTTGATGGCGACGAGCTGTTGGTGATCATTGCGCTGGCTTTGAAAGAGGAAGGTCAGTTGAATGGCGGTGTGGTCGGAACTCAGATGAGTAACTTCGGCATGGAATTGGCGTTGAAAGAGCACGGTATTCCGTTCGTGCGCGCCAAGGTCGGTGATCGCTATGTGATGGAGGAGTTGACCAGCCATGATTGGAATCTTGGCGGTGAATCCTCCGGACATATCATCTGTCGAAATCTAAACACCACCGGTGATGGCATTGTTGCCGCGTTGCAGGTATTGCAGGCGATGGTCAGTCAGGGCAAAACGCTGGCAGAACTGAAAACCCGAATGCAGAAACTGCCTCAGCATATGGTGAATGTGCGGTTGCTGCAGAAGGGGGATCCAACCCAGTTGCCGAAGGTTCAGCAGGCCGTGCGTGATGTCGAACAGGCGCTAGATGGTCAGGGTCGGGTATTGCTGCGCCCATCGGGTACCGAGCCGGTGGTCCGTGTGATGGTAGAAGGTGTTGATCTTGCTCAGGTTCGCCAGCTGTCGGAGCAACTTGCTGGTGAGGTGGAGCAGGCGCTCCAGGGCTGATTTTTCGCTGGGTCGAATCCAGATCTCGTCGAGGGGCGAAAGCCCCCTGCGATGGCGGTAAATAACCTTGTAAGTTCAGGGCAACTTGTTTAGTATTGCGACCCGCTTGAGAGAGGGGCAGAAAAAGATGCGCCAACCACTGGTTGCCGGTAACTGGAAAATGAATGGCTCGCAGTCGAGTATTGCAGAGCTGATGGATGGCCTGAAGGCCGGGCTTTCTGGTGTTTCCGGGGTGGATGTTGCTGTCTGTCCTTCTGCGGTCTATCTGGATCGAGTTGGCTCCATGTTGAATGGTAGCTCGATCAATCTGGGTGCTCAGACCGTCAGCGAGTATGAATCCGGTGCCTATACCGGTGAGAATTCGGTTGCGATGCTCAAAGAGCTCGATTGTCGCTATGTGATCGTCGGGCATTCCGAGCGTCGGAGCCTGTTCGGTGAGACCGATGCTCAGGTGGTCGCTAAGTATCAGGCGGTTCGCGACGCGGGCCTGACGCCGATCCTTTGCGTCGGTGAGACCCTGGAAGAGCGCGAGCAAGGTCGAGCGCAGGAAGTCATCGCTTCCCAAGTCGGTGCCGTGCTGGACGCCTTGGGTGCTGATGCGCTGAATGAGGCGGTCGTGGCCTACGAGCCTGTCTGGGCAATTGGTACGGGCAAGACAGCGACCCCGGATCAAGCTCAAGAAGTGCATGCCCAAATTCGTGCCCAGGTGGCGCAGAGCGATGCGGTAATCGCCGAGCAGCTGCTGATTTTGTATGGCGGCAGTGTAAATGCGGGCAACGCTGAGACCCTGTTTTCGATGGCGGACATCGATGGTGGTCTGGTTGGCGGTGCATCGCTGAAAGTTGAAGATTTTGTAACGATCTGTCGCGCAGCGACGAACCAATAAAGCTGAAGTGACGGACGGGTTGTAACTATGGAAGCTATTGAGAGTATTGTTCTTATTGCTCACGTGCTGCTGGCTATCGCGCTGATTGCGCTGGTGCTGTTGCAGCAGGGCAAGGGCGCCGAGGCCGGCGCGGCCTTTGGTAGCGGTGCGTCCCAGACCATGTTTGGTAGTCAGGGTTCGGCTAGCTTTCTGAGCCGGCTGACTGCGATTATGGCGACCGGTATCTTCCTGACCAGCTTTGCGCTGGCGGTATACGCTAAGCAGAAAGCGGGCGCAATTGCCGAAGAGGGCGTCCCGACTCCAGTTGTCGTTGAGCAGCCTGTCGAGGCGCCAGCGCTGGAAGAGTCTAAGCCGTCGTCTGACGTGCCGACTGCTGACTAACAGCAGTTAAAGATTTGCCGAGGTGGTGGAATTGGTAGACACGCTATCTTGAGGGGGTAGTGGCCTTTTGGTCGTGCGGGTTCAAGTCCCGCTCTCGGCACCAACCTTAAGCAACTGAGCTTGAATAAGCGGGTTGCTGGTTTTATACTCTGTTCCGCAAATTTGGCAGGCCGATCGGCTTGGCTGAATTTAAGAGGCAGATTTAAAACAAAAAGCCCCTTTTAAAGGGGCTTTTTGTTAGGCGCAAAAAGAACCGAGCAGTCCGTACTGTGGTCGGTTTTTTGATGAATGGGTCTTTGACCCATTTTTTGTTTCTGGAATAAGCACGGTTGAGGTGTAAGTGGCAACCAAAAATGAACAGCTCAATGCGCTGATCGAGCCGGTAGTGACCGGGCTCGGCTATCAGCTCTGGGGGATCGATTTTGCTTCCCAGGGGCGTCATAGCGTGTTGCGGATTTTTATCGATGCCGAGGCCGGGATTTCAGTAGACGACTGCGCTGCTGTTAGCCGCCAGGTCAGCGGTGTGATGGACGTGGAAGACCCGATAAGCACGGAATATACCCTGGAGGTTTCGTCTCCAGGAATGGATCGTCCGTTGTTTACCCTGGAGCAGTTTGCTCAGTATGTCGGTCACCAGGTGCAAGTGCGCCTGCGCAGTCCCTATGAAGGACGGCGCAAATTCAGCGGCCTGTTGAAGGGCGTTGAGGATGAGGATGTTGTTGTTGAGGTCGATCAGCATGAGTATCTGCTGCCGATCGACAGCATTGACAAAGCGAATGTCGTGCCCCGGTTCGAGTAACCGGAGTTTGAAGAGGCAGTGGAATGAATAAAGAGATTCTTCTGGTTGTTGAAGCCGTATCCAACGAAAAAGATGTCCCCAAGAGTGTGATCTTTGAGGCGATTGAGCTGGCGTTGGCGACGGCAACCAAAAAGCGTTATGACGAGGAAGCCGATATTCGCGTTCTGATCGACCGTGAGAGCGGCGATTACGAGACCTTCCGTACCTGGCGAGTGATGCCGGACGATGAACTGGCGCAGCTGGGTACCGAGCTGACCTTGGAAGAGGCGCACGAGAAGGATACGGCGCTGGTTGCCGGTGACGTCTACGAAGAGCAGGTCGAGTCGATCGCTTTCGGTCGTATCGCCGCCCAGACCGCCAAACAGGTTATCGTGCAGAAAGTTCGCGAAGCCGAGCGTGCCAAGGTAGTTGAAGAGTACCTGGATCGGGTCGGCGAGCTGGTCAGCGGCACCGTAAAGAAGGTGACTCGCGACAATGTCATTGTTGATCTGGGTAACAACGCCGAAGCGCTGCTGGGTCGTGACCAGTTGATCGGTCGTGAGACCTTCCGGATGGGTGATCGGGTTCGTGCGGTACTGCAGGAAGTCCGCAGCGAAAGCCGTGGCCCGCAGCTGTTCCTGAGCCGGACCTCCCCGGAGATGTTGATCGAACTGTTCAAGATTGAAGTGCCGGAGATCTCCGAAGAGGTGATCGAAATTCGTGGCGCGGCGCGTGATCCGGGCTCTCGGGCCAAGATTGCGGTGAAGACCAACGACGGCCGTATCGATCCGGTAGGTGCCTGTGTGGGTATGCGCGGTTCGCGCGTCCAGGCTGTTTCCGGCGAGCTAGACGGTGAGCGTGTCGATATCATCCTGTGGGATGACAACCCGGCCCAACTGGTCATCAACGCGATGGCACCGGCCGAAGTTGCCTCCATCATCATCGATGAAGATCGTCACTCCATGGACGTCGCGGTGGAAGAGGACAACCTGGCAATGGCGATCGGTCGCGGTGGTCAGAACGTCCGTCTGGCCAGCGAGCTGACCGGTTGGGAACTGAACGTCATGACCGACGAAGAAGTTTCCGCCAAGCAGCAGGAAGAGTCAGCCGGTATTGCCGAAACCTTTGTCGAGCATCTGGATATCGACGAAGAGTTCGCCGAGATGCTGGTGATGGAAGGCTTTACCTCGCTCGAAGAGGTGGCCTATGTGCCGCTGGAAGAGATGCTCGAAATTGAAGGCCTGGACGAAGAAGTTATCAACGAGCTTCGTTCCCGCGCCAAGGATGCGCTGCTGAATCTGGCGTTGGCATCCGAAGAAAAACTTGATGATGCCGAGCCGGCAGAAGATCTGCTGAACATGGACGGTATGGACCGTCACCTGGCTTTCGTACTGGCCAGCAAAGGCGTTATCACTATGGAAGATCTGGCTGAACAGTCGATCGACGATCTGATGGAGATCGACGATATGACCGAAGAGAAAGCCGGTGAATTGATCATGACAGCCCGCGCGCCCTGGTTCGCGGACGCAGAGTAACGATTCAACAGGAGCACCAATTCAATGGCAGAGCTGACAGTCAAGGAACTTGCCGAAGTGGTAGGCGTTCCGGTTGAACGCCTACTTCAACAAATGAAAGATGCCGGGCTTAACCATAGCGCGCAGGCAGACAGCGTTTCCGAAGAGGAGAAGCAGAACCTGCTTTTGCACCTCAAGCGCAGCCACGGCGAAAGTAACGATGAGGCGCAGCCGCGCCGAATTACCCTCAAGCGTAAAACCACCAGCACGCTGAAGGTTGGCGGTAGCAAGAAAACCGTCAACGTCGAGGTGCGTAAGAAGCGAACCTACGTTAAGCGTGAAGACCTGAGTGCGGCGGACCGCCAGGCCGAAGAAGAAGCTGCTCGACTGGAAGAGGAAGCCCGTCTGAAGGCCGAGGCTGAAGCTGCGGCTAAGCGCAAGGCGGAAGCGGAAGCGGCAGCCAAGGCTGAGGAAGAGCGTAAAAAAGCGGAGCAGGAAGCGGCTAAAGCGGCTGAAGAAGCGCGTCTGAAAGCGGAGCAGGAAGCCAAGGCTAAGGCCAAGGCGGCGCCTGCGCCGAAGAAAGAAGCAGCTCCGGCTCGCAAAGAGGCGCCCAAGCGCAAAGAAACTCGCAAAAATGACCAGCGCACTGCCAAGCCCAAGAGTGGTGTTAAGCGCGGTCAGGGCTTTGATGCTTCGTTCGATGGTCGTCGAATGAAAGGGCCCAAGCGTACCAAACTGAAAGCACCGGCCCAGCTGCAACAGGGCTTTGCGAAGCCGACCGCGCCGGTCGTGCACGAAGTACCGATTCCCGAAGCGATCACCGTGGCCGAACTGGCCAAACTGATGAGCGTCAAAGCCGCTGAGATCATCAAAGTGATGTTCAAGATGGGGGCGCCGGCCACCATCAACCAGGTGTTGGACCAGGATACTGCCACGTTGGTGGTTGAAGAGATGGGCCACAAACCGACCATCGCCGACGAATCCAGCATCGAAGATCGGGTTCTGGACGATATCAGCTACGAGGGCGAGGAAGAGAGTCGTGCGCCGGTTGTTACCGTTATGGGTCACGTTGACCACGGTAAGACCTCGCTGCTGGACTACATCCGTGACACCCGCGTAACCGCTGGTGAGTCCGGTGGTATTACCCAGCACATCGGTGCTTACCACGTTGAGACCGATCACGGCATGATCAGCTTCCTGGATACTCCGGGACACGCCGCCTTTACCGCGATGCGTGCCCGTGGTGCCAAAGCCACCGATATCGTTATTCTGGTGGTTGCCGCCGATGACGGTGTGATGCCGCAGACCGAGGAGGCGATCCAGCACTCCCGCGCTGCCGGCGTACCGCTGGTGGTTGCGATCAACAAGATCGATAAAGAAGCTGCCGATCCGGATCGGGTTAAGACCGAACTGGCTGCTAAAGAAGTGGTTCCGGAAGACTGGGGCGGCGACGTTCAATTTATTCCGGTATCGGCCAAGACCGGTCAAGGTATCGACGAACTGCTGGATGCAGTGCTGCTGCAGTCAGAAATGCTCGAACTCAAAGCGGTACCGAACGTACCGGGCAAGGGTGTTGTGGTCGAATCCCGTCTGGACAAGGGACGCGGTACTGTTGCCACTCTGCTGGTACAGAACGGAACCCTGCGTCAGGGTGATATCGTCCTGGCTGGCCTGAACTACGGTCGTGTTCGGGCGATGCTGGATGAGAACGGTAAGCCGGTTAAAGAGGCTGGCCCGTCGATCCCGGTTGAGATCATGGGTCTGGACGGAACACCGGATGCCGGTGATGAGTTCACCGTGGTGGCCGATGAGAAGAAAGCGCGTGAAGTTGCCAACTTCCGTCAGGGCAAATACAAAGAGATCAAGCTGGCCCGTCAGCAGGCGGCCAAGCTGGATAACCTGTTTGCCAACATGGGAGCCAACGAGGTTTCCATTCTGAATATCGTATTGAAGACCGATGTTCGTGGCTCGCTGGAGGCACTGACCAGTGCGCTGAGCGACCTGGCCACCGACGAAGTGAAGGTCAACGTAGTTTCCAGTGGTGTGGGTGGTATCGCCGAGAGCGACGTTAACCTGGCGCTGGCTTCCAACGCGGTAATCTTCGGCTTTAACGTTCGTGCCGATGCCAGTGCCAAGGCGCTGGTCGAGAAAGAAGAAGTGGATATGCGCTACTACAGCGTCATCTATGACATCATCGACGACGTGAAGCAGGCACTGTCGGGCATGCTGGCGCCGGAACTGCGCGAAGATATCGTCGGCATCGCCGAAGTTCGCGAAGTGTTCCGCTCGCCGAAGTTTGGCCAGGTTGCCGGTTGTATGGTTACCGAAGGCATCGTTTACCGCAGCAAGAAGATCCGCGTACTGCGCGACAACGTGGTTATCCATGAGGGCGAGTTGGACTCGCTACGTCGCTTCAAGGACAACGTCCAGGAAGTCCGTAACGGCATGGAATGTGGTATCGGGGTGAAGAACTACGACGTGAAGGTCGGTGACCAGATCGAAGTGTTCGAAGTGACTGAGGTAGCCCGACAGCTGTAAGTAGCTGGAGTCATTATGGCCAGAGAGTTCAGTCGTACCCAACGGATCGCCGAGCAGCTCCAGCGTGAGCTGGCTCAGCTGATCCAGCAAGAGGTCAAAGATCCACGTTTGGGTCTGGTGACCGTCAGCGGGGCCAAAGTGTCCCGCGATCTGTCCTACGCCGACATCTACGTGACCGTGATGGGTAACGAAGAGGCGCAGGCTCAAGGCGAGGTGTCGGTCAAGATCCTCAACCGTGCTGCCGGCTTCCTACGGGGGCGGGTGGCTCAGGCGATCAAGATGCGGGTCGTACCGCAGCTGCGATTCCACTATGACGCGTCCGTGATGCGGGGCAACTACATGTCCTCGCTGATCGAGCAGGCGGTGTCCGAGGACAAGCAGCGTCAAGGCGATCGCGGCGATGCCGGTGCCGACAGCTCCAGTGACACTTCCTCTGACAACAACGGCGGGGAAGGCTAAATTGGCCCGACGCCGTAAAGGCCGCGCGATCGATGGAGTGCTGTTGCTGGATAAACCCGGCGGTATCAGCTCCAATCACGCGCTGCAGCGAGTCAAGCGCCTCTACGGTGCTGCCAAGGCGGGTCATACCGGGGCGCTGGATCCGCTAGCGACCGGTATGCTGCCGATCTGTCTGGGGGAGGCGACCAAGTTTTCCCAGTTCCTCCTCGATGCCGACAAACGCTATCGCACCACCGCTAAGTTGGGTATTCGAACCGATTCCAGTGATGCCGATGGTGAAGTGGTCGAAACCCGACCGGTTGGCGACTATTCCCGTGAGCAGATTCTGAGGTTGCTGGAGCAGCATTTCAGCGGTGAGATCGAGCAGGTACCGTCGATGTTTTCGGCCCTCAAGCACAAGGGCCAGCCGCTGTACAAGTTGGCGCGTCGTGGTGAAAAGGTCGAAGTTAAGCCGAGACGGGTGACAATTCACCATATCGAGCTGCTCGATTACCGTCCCGAGCAGGCCGAACTGGATCTGGAAGTCTATTGCTCCAAGGGCACTTATATCCGATCGATTGTCGAGGATCTGGGATTGCTTCTGGGATGCGGCGCCCATGTCAGCATGCTGCGTCGGCTCGATTCCGGCCCCTACAAGGCCGATATGATGCTGAGCCTTGAAGCGATTGAAGAGATCGCGACTGTTTCAGAAACAGATACGGCTGCAGATGACGAAAAACAGCGCGACCTGAAGGCGCTGGATGCGTTATTATTAGCGCCCTGGACCGCCGTGGCCGATCTGCCGCGAGTGATTGTCGATGCCGAACAGGCCGTAAGGCTGGGGCATGGGCAGAAGATTCGTTGTGGGGCCGCGACTGCCGATCCGGTACTGATTTTTTCCGAACCTGACAATGGCGCAACTGAAGGGCGCTTTCTCGGGTTGGGGCAGGTTTCAGATAACGGGGTCTTGATTCCCCGGCGTCTGATTCAATCCTCTTAGTATAAGGCTGAGAGGACTTGTCGCGTCGTACTGTAAATATGCACGGTACGTCGTTTGTTTAACCAATGCACGTCACCTTTTGGGTAGCGCGTGTGTGCATATTTTTAATGGAGCTATACCATGGCACTATCCGCCGAACAGAAAGCGGCCATCCTGGCTGATTACCAGACCAAAGAAGGCGACACCGGTTCTCCTGAAGTACAGGTAGCCCTGCTGACCGCCAACATCGAAGGTCTGCAGTCGCACTTCAAGGCTAACAAGAAGGATCACCACTCACGTCGTGGTCTGATCCGGATGGTTAACCAGCGTCGTAAGCTGCTGGACTACCTGAAGCGCAAAGACGCCCAGCGTTACACCACGCTGATCGGTCGTCTGGGTCTGCGTCGCTAAGCGGGTCCTGCAGGGGCTCTGACCGAAAGGTCAGGGCCTTTGTTTTTAGGGAGAGGCAGAGTCTCTCCGGTAAGTGTTCAACATCTGCTGATCAGCCCGTACTTTCATGTCGCTTCCAAGGCATCTATTTGAAAGAGGCGCCATCAGAGTACGGTTTGCAGGCGGGGCGAAAGCCCGAGGCAGAGCGCTGAGCACAATGACAATCAGTGATGATTTAAGTAATTGAGAGAGGAATTCATTGTGTTGAATCCAATGAGCAAAACATTTGAGTTTGGCGGTCAGACCGTCACGCTGGAAACCGGCCGTATTGCCCGTCAGGCATCCGGTGCGGTTCTGGTCACCATGGGTGAAAACCAGGTACTTGCTACTGTTGTCGGTAACAAAGAAGCCCGTCCGGACCAGCCGTTCTTCCCGCTGTCCGTTCACTACCAGGAAAAAACCTACTCCGTCGGTAAGATCCCGGGTGGTTTCTTCAAGCGTGAAGCCCGTCCTAGCGAGTTTGAAACCCTGACTTCGCGTCTGATCGACCGTCCGATCCGTCCGCTGTTCCCGAAAGGTTTCATGAACGAAGTGCAGGTCATCTGTACCGTGGTTTCCGCCGACAAGAAAAACTGCCCGGACATCGCCGCGATGATCGGTACCTCTGCGGCGCTGGCGATCTCCGGTATCCCGTTCAACGGCCCGATCGGTGCCGCTCGCGTCGGTTTCGACGAAGAGGAAGGCTACCTACTGAACCCGAGCTTCGAGCAGATGGAATCCTCACTGCTGGACATGGTTGTTGCCGGTACCAAAGATGCCGTGCTGATGGTTGAGTCCGAAGCCGAAGAGCTGACCGAAGACGAGATGCTGGGTGCGGTACTGTTCGCCCACGACGAGATGCAGGTTGCCATCGAAGCGATCAACGAATTTGCCGCCGAAAATGCCAAGCCGACCTGGGACTGGCAGGCGCCGGAAGAGAACAGCGCGCTGAAGCAGCAGATCATCGACGGTTACGGTGCGCAGATCACCGAAGCTTACCAGATCAGCGAGAAGCTGGTCCGTTACGGTCGTCTGGGTGAGATCCGTGATGCGGCGGTTGAGGCTCTGGCTGGCGGTGAAGAGCCGGCTAACGATCCGAAAGAAGTTTCCAAACTGTTCGCTTCAGTCGAGAAGAATATCGTTCGTTCCCGCGTTGTAAACGGCGAGCCGCGTATCGACGGTCGTGACACTAAGACCGTTCGTCCGATCGAAGTTGAAGTTGGCGTGCTGGGTAAGACCCACGGCTCTTCCCTGTTCACCCGTGGTGAAACTCAGGCGATCGTTACCGCCACTCTGGGTACCAGCCGTGATCAGCAGATCATCGATGCGCTGGAAGGCGAGCGTAAGGATCCGTTCCTGTTCCACTACAACTTCCCGGGTTACTCCGTAGGCGAGTGTTCACGCATGATGGGTGCCGGTCGTCGTGAGATCGGTCACGGTCGTCTGGCCCGTCGTGGTATTCAGGCGATGATGCCGAGCCAGGACGAGTTCCCGTACACCATCCGGGTTGTCTCCGAGATCACCGAATCTAACGGTTCCAGCTCCATGGCTTCCGTTTGTGGTGCTTCGCTGGCGCTGATGGATGCTGGTGTACCGGTTAAGCGTCCGGTTGCCGGTATCGCCATGGGTCTGGTGAAGGAAGGCGACAAGTTTGCCGTACTGACCGACATCCTGGGTGACGAAGATCACCTGGGTGACATGGACTTCAAAGTGGCCGGTTCCGAGAACGGTATCACTGCACTGCAGATGGATATCAAGATCGAAGGCATCACCGAAGAGATCATGGAGATCGCGCTGGAGCAGGCGCTGGACGCCCGTCAGCACATTCTGCGTGAAATGGCCAAGGTCATCGGTTACGCCCGTCCTGAGCTGTCCGACAACGCCCCGGCGATGACTCAGCTGAAGATCAACCCGGAGAAGATCCGTGACGTGATCGGTAAGGGTGGTGCGACCATCCGTTCCATCACCGAAGAGACCGGTGCTTCTATCGATCTGGAAGACGACGGCACCGTGAAGATCTTCGCTGCCGAGAAGGCTGGCGCTCAAGCGGCTATCGACAAGGTTCTGGCGATCACTGCTGAAGCGGAAGTCGGTAAGATCTACGAAGGTAAGGTTGAGCGTATCGTCGACTTTGGTGCTTTCGTTAACATCCTGCCTGGCAAGGACGGTCTGGTTCACATCTCGCAGATCTCTACCGAGCGTGTTGAGAAGGTCACCGACTACCTGAAAGAAGGCGAGATGGTTAAGGTCAAGGTGCTGGATGTTGATCCGCGTGGCCGTATCAAGCTGAGCATGAAGGACCTGCGTGAAGACGAGGGCCTTGAGGGCTAATCGCTCCTCGACGTAATCTAAAGCGGGCTTCGGCCCGCTTTTTTGTGTCTGTTACTTTCTTATTGGATGGTCATGGTTCAACGATTTCAACAGATGGTTCGGATCGATCAGCCGGACCGAAAAGCGATCGACTGGCTGGCAGCGATGCCCGAGTGTCGGGACCTGTCCCGTTCTGAGCTCAAGGCCGCGATGCAAAAAGGAGCGGTATGGCATTCCCGAGGGAAGTCTCAACCCCAGCGATTGCGCCGTGCGTCCCGATTGTTGAATCTACACGACCGGCTGTATCTCTATTTCGATTCCAGCGTGCTGGCGCAGGTACCGCTGGAGCCCGCTCTGATCGCCGACGAGGGTGGTTATACGGTTTGGAATAAACCCAGCGGGATGCTCTGCCAGGGCTCCAAATACGCTGATCACACCACCTTATATCGCTGGGCCGAAACCAAGCTGAAGCCCGAACGGCCGGCTTTTATTATCCATCGCCTGGACCGCGCTACACGGGGCTTGGTGTTGCTGGCCCATAGCAAACAGCAGGCGCGGTGGTTAACTCAGCTGTTCGAGCAACGTCAGGTCACGAAAACTTACCGGGCGGTTGTTCGGGGCTGTGCCCCGGAAGAGCCGATACGCTGCCAGCTACCGGTTGATGGGCGCGAAGCTATCAGCAATATCCGTCGATTGGGCCATGATTCGGAGCGAGAGCTGAGCCTGGTCGAGGTTGGGCTGGAGACCGGGCGCAAGCATCAGATACGTATCCATCTCAGTAGCTTAGGCTTCCCTATCCTGGGAGATCGATTATACGGCAATGCTGGGGTCGATGATCCTGACTTACAGCTGCAGTGTGTTTATCTGGGCTTTGACGATAGTGGGCGGAGTGCCAGTTACCAGGTGCCGGAATCGCAGCAATTGCAGCTCTAAGCTGGCATGACTGTTTTCCCCGATAAAAAAACCGCTGCATTAGCAGCGGTTTTTTCAGCCTGGGAAGGGGATTCAGGCTTGCTTGCGACGAATCCGCAGCAGTGGCAAGGCGACCAGGAACAGCAGTGCTGTCGCCGGTAGCGGTACCCCAGGAGGGGGCGGATCGTCGTGGGTATAGCCGCCAACCGTATGCAGCTTGAAGAAATCATTGCCGCCGTAGCTGTCGGGTGCGCAACTACGGGATGGGCTGCTACAGGTGCCGGTGTTGAGCTCAGGGTTCAGTACCGACAGCATGTAGTAGCTGCTGGAGATGCCGCCCGCATTGACATCAAATTGTACATCGCTGCCGATGCTGGTGCTTTCACTGTCGTAGTAATGTCCGACCAGGCTCCAGCCGCCACCATTGACCAGGCCCTCGTAGGTGCCACCGGTCAGATCGCCAGGCCCGCCTGCACCGCCGGTCCAAGCTAGCAGTGAGAAGTCATAGTCGCCGGACCACCAGCCGAAACGGACATAATCCAGGGTGATATCTTCGGTGAAGCTGAACACCACGGCGTCCATGTTATCGAAGGTATCTCCGGTCGGAGAGGAGGAGTCACCAAAGGCATGGTCCGGTACGTCGCCAAGGGTCTCTTCCCGATTAACCACGCCGATGCCGCTATCGGAATAATGCTGCAGCCGCGCGGTCTCAAACTGATCATCGCCGCCGACATCGTTGGTATCGGACCAAGCCTGAGTGGTGACATCCGGGCCGCTTCCAGCCGTACTGTCCTGAGTCCAGGTATCGCCGTAGGTACTGGCGGTATCGCCATTACAGACACTGTTGTCGGAGCTTCCGCAGGCGCTGTCGGTAAACGACCATTGCCAGGTTTGCATGGCGGCTTGAGCCTGGCCGCTAAACAGCAGGGTTGCAGCGAGTGCAAGGCTGCTGGCGGCGGGAGTTAACAGTTTTTTCATAGTCCTTTCCTTGAAGCTTGGCGCGAAACTTCAGTACTTCTGCTTGGGTGATAAATTTCCCTGCAATATACGTTCCCTTGTTCAAATGGTTTTTTTATTCAATAAGTTACTGCTTTTCGTTTTGCGGTAACTCATTGATGTGTAAAAAACGCTGACGTTCCTGTTGCGGCGGGTTGTCCGCCAACAGGCCCCGCAGCTCCAGCGCCTGATCGTATCCGTCAAAGCGATGTCCGCTGGCCATGGCTCGGTTTAGCGCTCGTCTGGCTTCATCACCCCGATCCAGTTGATACAGGGTGGCTGCAATATGAAACAGCACTTCTGGGTTGTTGGCCGAGCGAACCGAGGCGTCGCGGAGGTATTTGAGACCCTCACTGAGCTTGCCCTGGTTGACCAGTACCCAGCCGAGGGTGTCGTTGGTACTGGGGTCGTTCGGTGCCAGTTGCTGAGCCTTCTGGGCATGTTCCAACGCCCTGGGATCGCCCTGCTTCAGGTACAGGTTGGCCAGGTTGTTATGGATCGGTGCGGTCTGGGCACCGTTGGCCAGCAACCGCTCAAACAGCTGCTGGGCTTTTGGGTATTGGCCGCTGAGCACATAGCCCTGAGCCAAGACTTCGGTAGTGCGTAGATCTTGTGGGTAGCGCCGGGTCCAATCCTGCAGAAATAGCAGCGACTGTTGGGGTTGACCGGCAGCAAGGTGGGTGCGGTGGACTTTAAGCGCGGTGGATGAACTTGGGGCTCTTGTCAGGGCGCGCCGATAGTACTCTAGCGCTTGTTCAAACTGTCTCTGGCTGGCCAGCAGGTCGGCTTCGATAACCAGCGTGGAGGGATGATCGGGGTGCGCTTGGCGCAGGTATTCCAGCTCCTCGTTAAACTCCTCCATTCGACGTTGCTGCAACAGTAATGAGGCATAGCGTTGGCGGGTGGCGAGTTGTCCGGGCTCTGCCTTGATCGCCTTGGAGAGACTGTAAATGGCCCCGGATATATCCCGGGCGCGAAGCTGAAGATCGGCGGTGGTTAGGAGCTGGCCGGCGTCGTAGCCGGATTGTAGTGATAGCTGCTTGAGTTTGCCGCGGGCGCTTTCCAGTTCCTTGCTATCCAATAACGCCAGGGCCAGTGCTTGGGTGGCGCGCCAGTCGTTGGGGTTGTCCGATGCTAGCTTTCGGGCCAGCTCCAGTGCTTGGTCACCCTGGCCGCTACGCAGGTAGAGTCGAACCAGATAGCTGCCGACAGCGGTGTCATTGACGTTGTTGGCGTAGGCTTTCTCTAGCCAGGAGACGGCCTGATCGCTTTGCTTGAGTTGATCATAGATACGGGCCATCTCCAGCATCAGTAGGGTATTCTGGGGCTCGTCCAGTAGCAAACCATCGAGGCGCTGTCGAGCGCTCTCTAGCTTACCTTCCACTCGATCCAGCTTGGCGAGGTTGATTCTGGCCGGTTTGAAATCGGGCTGTTGTTGAAGAATCGCCTGATAGAGTTCGCGCCCTTGCTGAGGTTTGTCGACGGCGATATAGGCGCTGGCCAGTAGATTTTTTAGCACTAGGTTGTCCGGTGACTTCTGCAACAGCTCTTCGGCAACCAGAATCGCTTCGGCGTAGGCCTTATCCTGCAATAGGGTGACTGCCAGAATCACCCCGGCTTCGGTGGCATTGGGGCTTTGCTGATAGATCTGGCGCAGCGTCTCTAGGCCCGGTCCACGGTCTCCCATCCGGATCTGACTTAGCCCCAAACCTTTACCGGCTTCCGGGTTGCCGGGTGAGAGTGTCAGGGCCTGGCCGTAGACTACCGAGGCTTTGTAATGCTTGAACTTTTTCAGGTAGGCATCGCCTAGCATCAACAGCAGCTGCAGATCCTTTGGCTGGGTACGCTGGGCTTTTTCCAGGTTGCTGATCGCCGCGTCCAGATTACCCAGTTTCAGATAGGCAGAGCCGAGCAGCTTTCCGACGCTCAGGGCGCTGGCATAGCGTTTGGCATAGGTATCCAGTTGAGTTACGGCTTTCTGCCACTCACCCAGATCGTAGTAGATCATGCCTGATAAGAGCAGGCTGGGCCCGTGGGCGCTGGTGACTTCGGCCGGTAGCGATTCAATGGTGTCACGGGCTTTGCCCAGGCTCTCCTTTGACTGGTCAGGTAGCCGGGCACGACGCTGCGCGACACTCAGCAGGTAGGATACCTGAGGGTCAAAGGCGGCCAGCTCATGCAGTTCGAGCAGGTCTTTCAGGGCCTCCTGCACCAATCCGGTATCCAGATAGACCCCGATCCGCGACAGCTTCGCCTGATAGTGATCCGGGTTGAGGGACAGAGCTTTACCGTAGTGCTCTATCCCGGTCTTGAACTGTTTCTTGGCATGGGCAATGGACCCCAGCAGGTACCAGACTTCGGCGTTGTCCGGTTCGGTGGCTAGGGCCTGATCTGCGATCCTGCTGGCCTGGTCAAAACTGTGTCGGGCCAGATGAACCCGGGCCTGACCCAGCAGAGCCGACAGATTGGTGACATCGATCCGGGCCGCGTCACGGAAGGCCAGCTCGGCTTCGTTATAGTTTGCCAGTTCGAGATTCGCCCGCCCCCGATAGACCAGTATCTTCGCGTTGAGGCTGGCACTGAAATCAGCCGGATACACGATATCGAGCAGCAGGTCGAACTTTTTCTGGGCCAACAGGGCGTTGGCCAGCGGTTCCATGATCAGTGCCGGGTCGGCACCCAGCTCGAGTCCCCGTTCCAGTTGCTTCTGTGCCAGGGCCGGCCGGCCTTGGTCCAGATAGGTCTGTCCCAGCAACACATGACCGGCCAGGAATTCCGGAGCGACCTGCAGGGCGTTCTTGAGATGGATCTCGGCGCTGGAAGCCTCTCCGTTCTCCAGCTCAATCAGGGCCTGCTCGTACAGATCAGGAATATCCTGTTTGGTGTAGGCGGCCAAAGATAGTGGGCTGATTCCCAGCGTCACGATTAGCGCGGTAAGGGTAAAAGGTCGAAACACGATAGCAACCACTCCTAACAACTGATCCTTAACTGTATGGAATAAAAGCGACGCTGTCTCTCGCTGTTGATGCTACAAGCGTAGTTTATTGATCAAAGTTTGATCAGGCGCAGGGTGTCGAGGCCGATCAGCCCAGCGCCAGCCAGACCCCCACGCCCATCATCAGGCTACCAGCAAATCGATTCATCAGGCGCACATTACCGCTCTTCTGCAAAAACCGGCTCAGGGTCAGACCGCCGGTGGCATAGAGCAGCAGGCAGAGCAGTTCGATCAGCAGGATCATCGCCACCAGAATGCTGATCTGCGGCACCATCGGGTGCTGCTGACTGATAAATGGCGGTAATAGCGACACAAAAAAGGCCCAGCCCTTGGGGTTGGCCACGGCCGTGACAAAGCCTTGGGTGATCAGTTGCATGGCCGAGGACCGATTAACCTCGGTGTTGTTGTGACTGATCGCCATTTTGCCCCGTGACATCCACAGCTGAACACCGATGTAGAACAGGTAACCGCCACCGACCCACTTGAACAGCGAGAATGCCTGCGGGTACTGCAGCATCAGCGCGGCAACGCCAAGCACCGACAGCACCGCCACCAACCCAACACCGACCAGCTCGCCCAGCATCATCCACAGGGTGCGGCGCACGCCGATGGTCATTCCCAGCGTCAGCGCCAGCGTCATGCACATGCCGGGGGTGATCGACACGAACAGAAAGGTCGGGATAAACAGTGCCAGCAGGGTGGTGTCGATAAAAGTGTGCAGCATCTGAATCCGTTCTCTAAATCAATCCGTATTCTGAAGGGAGGCGCCGAAGTATCACGAATTTGGTCTGGCTTTGGCAATCATTCATTGAGGGTTTGCGCTGTAACTTCTTCTTGGTTGCCGCGTCAGCATGATAGAGCCCGTCAGGAGGAGTTGGATGTGTTGTTATTTAGTAAAGACTGGTCGTTGCTGCTGGTTGCAGGACTATTGCTGATGCCGTTGAGTGCTGCAGCCCAGAGTTTTCAGCAGCAGGGAGAGCCGCCCCAACTGGTTGAGCTGTTCACCTCAGAAGGTTGCTCCAGCTGCCCGCCGGCGGATCAGCGCCTGTCGACGCTGATCGAGCATCCGCAGCTTTGGCGTCGCTTTGTGCCCGTTGCCTTTCATGTCGACTACTGGGATTACCTGGGCTGGCAGGACCCGTTCGCCGACGCGCGTTTCAGCCAGCGGCAGCGGGATAAGCGCTCAAGGGGTGAACTGCGTTCGGTCTATACCCCGGCGTTCGTGGTCGATGGCAAGGAGTGGCGGGGCTTCTTCCGTGGCGAGGACTGGCCGTTGCCGCCGCGTCGCGATGGCGGCCTGTTAACGGCAGAGCTGGACGGTGATCAGTTGCGGGTTCGCTTTGACAACTCGCAGGCCCCATCCAATCTCCGGGCTCAGGTGGCGCTGCTGGGGTTCGATCTGGGCAGCGATGTGTCCCGGGGGGAGAACCGGGGCCGACGGTTGGAGCATCAGTTTGTGGTTCTATCATTGCAACAGCAGCAAGGCCAGCGGGAGTGGCAGTTTCAGCTACCCAAGCTGGACGGTCAGCAGCAGGCACTGGCGGTCTGGATAACCGACGGTGAAGGCGGCCAGCCATTGCAGGTCCTAGGCGGTTGGATTGACTAGGCTGGATCGACTAAGGATCGACTAAAGGCTATTCCGCTGGGACAAGGGCCGCTATTGCTGCTGGCTATCCCGATAGAGGCGCAAGGCCAGCAGCCGCTGGTCGATCTGCTCGGTCATACGACGATAGGCTTCGCTGTTGATATCGCCGTAGCGCTGCTGAAATTCGGCTTCGGTGAGCCCTTCCGGCAGCCGGTCGATCGAGATCATCAAATCGGATTCGCGTAACGGCTGATCGAGCCGGGTCAACAGTTCGGCGGCTTGTTGAGGATCCCGGCTGACGCGCATTGCGAACAGGGTTCCGGCTCGATCTGCAGCCAGGTCGGCAAAGCTGAAACCGCTGCCGCCGGCCACGCTGTCGAGCAACTCCTTGAACTCACCAATGGCGTAACTGGAGCCGGCATCGGCCAGTACCTGAATCGCGGCCGAATAGACAAAGTGCTGACGCAGATCGATCCGGCCCCGCAGTAGAGTGCGGTAGTGGGGGCGTTGACGACGCTGCGGCTCGCTCAGAACCGGGCCGGTCAACTGCTCGAAACGGAAACTCCCCTGATAGAGCGACAGCGCCAGAATTGCCGAGCGGGCATGTAGGTGTTGCTCACCATCGGGCGCTTGCTGCTGCACGCTGCGCATCAGCGGCGCCAGGAAGTAGTTCAACGACACCCACTTGCGCGGCTCGAGGCCTTGGCCGAGCAGGAGTAGCTCATCGTAGTACTTGGCGACCCAGGCCGGTTCGAATCCCAGGTCATCATCAAAGCCGCGCAATCGCTCCAACAGTCGGCTCAGTTGGCGTTCCGGCTCGACGGGGGGCTGAATCCGTAGCTGCAGTTGATCATTCTGAATCTGCTCCAGCCGAGCCAGGTCCAGTAGTAGCTGTCCCTGTTGCTGGCCCAGTACCAGCTTTACCAATGACGGCAGTAATCGTTGGGTCCAGCTGTCGGGCAGTTGCAGTTGGCCCAGCTGCAGGTCGGTCAGTCGCAGCTGATTTGGTGATACCGGCAACTGCAGCTGCAACGATAGAAATTTCCCGAACGGGTTATCGGGCAACCGAACACTGGCGCTGACCCAGAGCCCGTCCGGAGTCGGGTTGAAGCGACTGTAGATAGGGTAGGCGCGGGCCAGCAGGCGGCTGAGACTCTGCAGTTCGGTATGGCTGACCTCGAGTCGATCCGGGTGTTGGCGCTGGATCAACCGGAGGGTGCGCTTGGCCAGCTGTTTGGCGTGGTACGCCTGCTTCGGCTCGGCGGCGGCAGGCGGCTCAACCCAGGGCTGGTCGTCGGTCAAACTGAACAGCAGCCAGCATAAACCGATCGCGCCGGCCAGTGCCAGCGCGCCCAGACTCAGCATCAGACGCAGCAGCAGTTTCAGAACTCTATCCCCGCTTCGGTTGCCGCCCGCGATCCCTGCGGGCGCTTAAAGCTAGGGTTATAAGCCTTTGGTTGGCCCCTTTCAATCCCGGATCATGCCGCGTTGACTTGAGGGCTGTCGCTGCCGATCTCAACCCGGTTGCCGCTGAGCCGGACCGGCCAGCATTTAAGCGTCAGTTCCGGCTGTTCCAGGCAGCTGCCGTCATCGAGTCGATAATGCTGTTTGTACAGCGGTGAGGCGACCACCGGCTGCTGCTCAAGGCTGCCGGTGATGCCGCGGGCGATCACGTTGGCGTTGGCAATCGGGTCGTGATTGCTCAGGGCAAAGACTTCGTTGCCGATGCCGGGCAGGTAGAACAGCGCGATCTGTTCACCGTCTAGCCAGGCGGCGATACCGGAGCCGGGTATCAGATCGTCTTTGTCGCAAAGGCTCAGCCATTCGAGTTCGGTTGGGTTACTCATCTTCAGTTCCTCTTGTTCTATCGCGTTCAGGCCGGGATCAATTGATCACGCACTTCGACCACCTGCAGGTCTGGATCTTCACGCTCGTCGTTGACGAACTGGCGGAAGCGCTTGAGTTTCTCCGGGTCGTTGATGGCGCTCTTCCATTCGCACTGGTAGGTGGCGACCACGTGTTCCATCTGTTGTTCGAGCTGCTGGCCTAGCCCCAGGCTGTCGTTGATCACCACATCCTGCAGATAGGCCAGTCCGCCCTCGAGGTTTTCCATCCATACCGAGGTGCGCTGCAGCCGGTCGCCGGTCTTGATGTAGAACATCAGCACCCGATCGATATATTGGATCAGGGTAGCGTCGTCGAGATCAGTGGCGAACAGGTCGGCGTGGCGGGGCTTCATGCCGCCATTGCCGCAGACATAGAGATTCCAGCCCTTGTCGGTGGCGATCACACCGATGTCCTTGCTTTGGGCTTCGGCGCATTCACGGGTGCAGCCGGACACGGCGAACTTGATCTTGTGGGGCGCACGCAGGCCCTTGTAGCGGTTCTCCAGTCGGATTGCCATGCCGACGCTATCCTGCACCCCATAACGGCACCAGGTGCTGCCAACGCAGGATTTCACCGTCCGCAGTGATTTGCCGTAGGCGTGACCGGTCTCAAAACCGGCATCGATCAGCTCGCCCCAGATCAGCGGCAGTTGATTCAGGGTGGCACCGAACAGATCGACCCGCTGACCGCCGGTGATCTTGGTGTAGAGCTGGTATTTGTCGGCCACCATTCCCAGCGCGATCAGCTGCTTGGGGGTGATCTCACCACCGGGTACCCGCGGTACCACCGAGTAGGTGCCGTTCTTCTGCATGTTGGCCATAAAGGTATCGTTGGTGTCCTGCAGGCCGACATGGGGCAGTTCGTGGATATGGTCGTTCCAGCAGGAGGCCAGAATCGAACCGACGGTGGGTTTGCAGATATCGCAGCCCAGCCCTTTACCGTAGCGCTTGAGCAGCTCGTCGAAGCTGGCAATACCCTCGACCCGTACCAGGTGGTACAGCTCCTCGCGCGAATAGGCGAAGTGCTCGCACAGGTCGTTGCTGATCTCGACGCCGCGCTGCTCCAGCTCGCTGTCGACCACGTTTTTCAGTAGTGCGGCACAGCCGCCGCAGCCGGTGCTGGCCGCAGTGACTTCCTTGACGTCGGCGACGGTCACGGCACCGGCATCGATCGCCTCGACGATCTGGCCCTTGGTGACATTGAGGCAGGAACAGATGGTGGCGGTTTCGGGCAGTGCATCGGCGCCCAGCGCCGGGGCCGCGCCTTCCATCGCCGGCAGGATCAGACTGTCGGGTTGCTCCGGCAGCTCCAGGCCGTTGAGGGCGTACTGCAGCAGGGTGTCGTAGTAGCTGTTGTCACCCACCAGCACTGCGCCCAGCAGCTGCTTGTTGTCCGGGCTGACCACCAGCTTGCGATAGGTGCCTTCGGCCTGGTTGCTGTACTTGTAGATCAGCGCCTCGGGGGTACGGCCATGGGCGTCGCCGATCGAGCCGACATCGACGCCGAGCAGTTTCAGCTTGGTGCTCATATCGGCGCCGGTAAAGCCGGCGGCTTCGTCGTTAAGGTAGGCCGCCAGGGTCTTGGCCATGGTGTAACCGGGGGCGACCAGACCAAAGATCTGGCCGTTCCAGAGCGCGCATTCGCCGATGGCGTAGATCGATTCGTCGCTGGTCCGGCACTGGCTGTCGATGACGATGCCGCCGCGCTCGCCCAGCTCCAGGCCGGACTCGCGCCCCAGCGCATCCTGGGGCCGGATACCGGCGGAGAACACGATCAGATCGGTCTCCAGCGCTTCGCCGTCGCTGAACTCCATCTTGTAGCGGCAGCTGTCGCCGGCGACGATCTGTTGGGTGGCCTTGGAGCAGTGCACCGTTACGCCCAGATCCTCGATCTTGCTTTTCAGCAGTTCACCGGCTTCTCCGTCGAGCTGGACGCCCATCAGCTGCGGCGCGAACTCGACCACATGGGCTTTGAGGCCGAGGGATTTGAGCGCGTTGGCCGCTTCCAGCCCCAGCAGACCGCCACCGACCACTACGCCAATCTTGGAGCGTGCGGCAGCATCGCGGATCGCATCCAGATCGTCGAGGGTGCGGTAGACCAACCCGGCTTCATTGTCGTTGCCCGGAATCGGCGGCACGAACGGGTAGGAACCGGTGGCCAGCACCAGGGTATCGTAATCGTAGCGGCCTTTGGGGGTGATCACCTGCTTGGCGTCACGGTCGATGCCGGTGACCTGTTCGTCGAGCTGCAAGGTGACGCCGTCTTGGTCGTAAAAGCCTGGCTTGGCCAGGCACAGGGCGTCGGCATCGCTGCCGTTGAAGTAGTCGGACAGGTGAACCCGGTCGTAGGCCACATGGGGTTCTTCACCGAACACTGTCAGCTGGTAATCGGCCGCGGCGTCGGAGGCCAGGAACTGTTCGACAAAGTGGTGCCCCACCATGCCATTGCCGATCACGATCATCTGTTGTTTGCTCATTGGGAACTCCGTTATTTCTGTAGTCGTTATCCTGTTGGCTCAGGCCGCATTACTGGCGGCGGGCTGGGCAGGTCGGGTGTCTGGATTGTCATCTGTATTGCATGAGGATTCGTGGATTGAAGGCTGCGCGGCTAGTGCCGATTCGGTTGCAGCAGCCAGCAGCTCGTCGCAGTAATCGGGGCCGAACAGCAACTGATCAAGGCAGAGGCCCAGGTCGGTGCCGCGCTGTTGCTGTTCGAAGTACCACTGACCCGTACTTACATCGCCGTACAGCACCGCGCCGATCAGGCGGTTGTCGCGCAGCAGCAGCTTGCGGTAGTCGTTCAGTTCCGGGTCCTGGTAGCACAGGGTTTCGATCGAACCGTCTGTTTCGACGGCGCCGTTGCTATCGGTGTTAATCCGGCCGCAGCTGAACAGCTCGATACCGCTGATCTTCAACTGGGTGGCGACCGGTACCTCCTCATAGCGGATCGACTCGCCGGCCAGATGCTTGGCTAGCACCTCGGCCTGACGCCAGATCGGCGCCACCAGGCCGTAGCAGTGGGATTCGAACTGACAGCATTCGCCCAGGGCGTAGATGCCGGGGCTGGAGGTATGCAGCTGGGCGTCGACCTGAATGGCCCGATCGCAGGCCAGTTCGGCCTCCCGCGCCAGTTGGGTGTTGGGGGTGATGCCGGTGGCGACCACCGCCAGCGCTGCCGGCAGTCGGCGACCGTCTTGCAGCTCGACCGCTTCGAGGGATTGTTGGCCGATAAAGGCGGCGGTGTTGGCACCGAGCTCGAACTTCAGACCGCGGGACTCGAGCTGTTGCTGCAGCAATGACGCGGCGTCCTGATCGAGCTGACGGTTAAGCAGGTATTGGCTGCGGTGCACCAGGGTCACATCCATACCGAGGCGGCGCAGCCCTTCGGCGGCTTCCAGCCCCAACAGACCGCCGCCGATCACCACCGCTGGTGTGTCTTTGCGGGCTAACTGCTGCAGTCGATCGACATCGACCAGGGTGCGAAAGCCCATCACCTGCGGCAGGGTTTCGCCCGCCACGCCCAGTCGTGATGGTTCGGAGCCGGTGGCCAGTACCAGCTTGTCGTAGTGATACGCTTGGCCGTCGGTATCGATCAGCCGACGTTGCTGTGGTTCGATCCGTTCGATCCGGCAGTCGCTGATCAGCTGAATACCCTGGTCGGCATACCAGTCCGGGCGATGGGTGATCAGCGCTTCGGTATCGATCTCGCGGCCGAGCAGCGGCGACAGCAGTACCCGGTTGTAGCTGCCACCCGGTTCGGCACCGAACACGGTGATCCGGTAGCGATCCGGACAGTGCTGCTGCAGCTCGCTCAGCAGGCGGCCGCCGGCCATGCCGTTACCGATAATGATCAGATGGGGTTTGTCGGTACTCACTGACTTGCTCCGTTATTGATCGGTGATCAGGCGCTTTCGCGAGCCGGTTCTTCGCTGTCGTCAGCGAGCTTTTCCTCGGGGTCAGCCTTGGGCCGATGCTGGTCCAGGTCCTCGACCTTGCGCTGCTTCTCGTACAGGAAGCTCAGCACCGCCTGGCGGTAGCTGTTGTAGGTCGGGTCGTCGGCCAGTTGAATCCGGTTGCGTGGGCGCTCCAGCTCGATATCCAGCACTTCGCCGATGGTGGCGGCCGGGCCGTTGGTCATCATCACGATCCGGTCCGACAGCAGTACCGCTTCGTCGACGTCGTGGGTGATCATGATTACGGTGTTGTTGAGCTCGTTCTGGATCTCCATCAGCGAGTCCTGCAAATGGGCGCGGGTCAGGGCGTCGAGGGCGCCGAACGGCTCGTCCATCAGCAGCACCTTGGGTTCCATCGCCAGCGCGCGGGCGATACCGACCCGCTGCTTCATACCGCCGGAGATCTCGTCCGGGCGCTTGTGCATGGCGTGCTCCATGTGCACCAGCTTGAGGTTGTGCTCGATCCAGTCGCGCATTTCGGTTTTGGATTTTTTGCCCTTGAACACCTGCTTGACCGCCAGCTCGACGTTCTCGTAGGCGCTCAGCCAGGGCAGCAGCGAGTGGTTCTGGAACACCACCGCCCGCTCCGGACCGGGCTCGTTGACCTCGCGGCCATCCAGCAGCACGCCGCCCTGGGTAGCCTGGTACAGGCCGGCGACGATGTTCAGTACGGTGGACTTACCGCAGCCGGAGTGGCCGATCAGCGATACGTATTCGCCCTTGGCGATCTTCAGGTTGACCCCGTCCAGGGCTTTGAACGGGCCGTTCGGGGTCGGGAATTCGATCGAAACCTGGCTGATATCTAGATGGGTTTGCATAGTCTTTCTCCTGTGCTCTTCGCTATCGAGGGAGTCACTGTTGTTTCGATCCGGATCAGCGCAATACGGCTGATTTATCCCATGACACTTTGCGCTGCAGCAGCAGCATGATGCGATCGAGCAGGAAGCCGATCAGGCCGATCACCAGCACCGCGACCATGATCCGGCCCAGCGAGTTGGAGCTGCCGTTCTGGAACTCGTCCCAGACGAATTTGCCCAGGCCCGGGTTCTGGGCCAGCATCTCGGCGGCGATCAGCACCATCCAGGCGATACCCAGCGACAGGCGCAGGCCGGTGAACATCATCGGGATCGCTGAGGGCAGTACGATCTTGACCACGTGGGTCAGGAACGGCAGGCGCAGCACCTGAGAGACGTTCTTCAGGTCCTGGCTGATGCCGGAGACGCCGACCGCGGTGTTGATCATGGTGGGCCACAGGCAGCACAGGCTGACGGTGATCATCGAGGTGACGAAGGACTTGGCGAACAGCGGGTCGTCGGTGACGTACAGGGCGCTGACCACCATGGTAACTAGTGGAAGCCAGGCCAGCGGCGAGACCGGCTTGAACAGCTGGATCAACGGATTGAGGGCGCTGTAGAGACCGCTGTTGAGGCCGATCAGGATGCCGACCGGGATCGCGATCAGCGAGGCGGCGACGAAACCGGCCATCACGGTGATCAGGCTGGTGCCGATCTGATCGATAAAGGTCGGCTTGCCGGTATAGGGGCGGATCTTGACCTTGGCGTCGGGATTCTTCTCCAGCTTCTTGGCGTTACGGGCCTCCTGGCGCTCGTAAAAGGCGACCTCTTTGTCACGCTCGGCGTTATGCTCGGCGATCAGGTTGACGCTCTGCTGGTAAACCTGGGTCGGCCCCGGGAACTGGCCCAGCGAGGTGTCGATGCTCTTGGCGCCGCTGGCCCAGATGAACAGGAAAATCAGCAGCCCGGCGGCCGGGATCGCCAGCGTCTTGAGCAGGTTGCCGATGGCTTCCGCACTGAGGTATTCGCTCAGTACGCTAGTGGTGGTTTGGGTAGCACGGCTCATGGTGTTCTCCATTAAATTGCTTGTCTCTGGCCGTTAGCCGATCGAGCAGCCTGTGGCCGCCCGGGTCGGTGCGCTTGTCCGGTTCGTTGTTATTGTTGTTCGGGTGTTAGGTGCTCCGTCCCTGGAGCGAGCAGAAAGGTCCGACTTTCTTCTGGACGCATGCTGTTCAAGGCATGAAATCAGATCTGTTGGTCGCCCTTCAGACCGATCTCAAACTTCTTCAGGTAGTCGTTCGGGGCTTTGCCGTCGTAGACCACGTTGTCGATAAAGTGAGTCTGCGGGGCGCGGAAGCCATCCTCGGTGCCGAAGTCAGGGAAGTCGCTGGCAGCCAGCTTGCCTTCCTCGATCAACTCGTTGGCGGCCTGCTCATAGATGTCCGGGCGGTAAACCTTCTTGGCGATATCCATGTACCAGCTGTCCGGCTTGGCCTCGGCGATCTGACCCCAGCGGCGCATCTGGGTCAGGTACCAGATCGCATCGGAGTAGTAGGGGTAGGTGGCGTTGTGACGGAAGAAGGTGTTGAAGTCCGGAACTTCGCGCTTGTCGCCCTTCTCGTACTCGAAGGTGCCGGTCATCGAGTTGGCGATCACGTCGTAGTCGGCACCGACATAGTTGGGCTGGGACAGGATCTCGACCGCCTCGGGACGGTTGGCGTTGTTGTTCTCATCCAGCCATTTGGCGGCGCGGATCATCGCCTTGACCACCCGGATATGGGTGTTGGGGTACTTGTCGGCCCAGGCTTTGGACACGCCGAACACTTTTTCGGGGTTGTTTTTCCAGATCTCGTAATCGGTCACTACCGGAACGCCGATGCCTTTGAATACCGCCTGCTGGTTCCAAGGCTCACCGACGCAGTAGCCATAGATGGTGCCGGCCTCCAGCGTTGAGGGCATTTGCGGCGGCGGAGTTACCGACAGCATCGCATCGGCGTCGATCTGGCCCGAGGTGTCGCCTTTATGGGGGGCGTAGTAACCGGGGTTGATACCGCCGGCGGCGAGCCAGTAACGCAGCTCGTAGTTATGGGTCGACACCGGGAACACCATGCCCATGTTGAAGGGCTTGCCTTCGTCCTTGTAGCTGTCGACCACCGGCTTGAGCGCGTCGGCCTTGATCGGGTGGACCAGCTTGCCGTCGTCACCCATGGGGATATTGGCTTTCATCTGATCCCAGATGTCATTGGAAACGGTGATGGCGTTGCCGTTCAGGTCCATGCTGAAGGCGGTGATGATGTGAGACTCGGTGCCGTAGCCGATGGTGGCTCCCAGCGGCTGGCCGGCCAGCATATGGGCGCCGTCCAGCTGACCATCGATAACCCGGTCCAGCAGCACCTTCCAGTTGGCCTGGGCTTCCAGGGTCACGTAAAGGCCTTCGTCCTCGAAGAACTGTTTCTCATAGGCCACTGCCAGCGGTGCCATATCGGTCAGCTTAATAAAGCCGAACTTAAGGTCTTCCTTCTCCGGTTCACCGATCTCGGCCACGACGGCCGTACTCAGAGTCATGCTCAGGGTGACCGAAGCGATGGCGGTGGTCAGCTTGGACAGTTTCATAACTAGCTCCTTGATGAAGTTCAAAATCTTCGGCACAACCGCTTGGTACTGGCTCAAATAAAAAGGCGCCGTGCCCGCAGGGAGTTCCCTGGGGTTGCGGCGCCTTTGCCTAAGAGGTCGGATTGTCGAACACAGCAGCGGGTGCAAGTGCCTTTGAAATTGTTAAAGCATTACTTGTGCCAGTTTTTATTAGTCTTTAAAAACAGCTTGTTATGGGTGGTTTTATTGAGTTATCTCACTTTGATGGCTCTGTTGCGATGCACAAGAGTTGTGTCGGTGCACTAGTTTGGGGCCCTACAAGCTAAACTTTAGTCACAATTGCCGTATGGGCTTTGTAAAGCGAATAATCCCTTGTTAGGATCAGGTCTTTCGCTAGGGAAGGCGTTCGGTGTTAAAGTCAAAAACCGTATTAGGATCAATACAAAAGCTAGAAGTATTGATCTGCGTTATGGTGTTTTCGAATAGATTCCCTAGAGTGTGTTGTCGCGGTGCAGTCCGGCCGTGACTCTGGGAGTTCAGAAGTGATGTCGAATGTCCTAAAACGCTATTTTTCCAACTGTTCAATTCGCGCCTTTATTCTGCGGATCTCATTACTGTTCTCGGTATTGGGGTTCCTGATCATCTATCTTGGGGCCAGTCAGGCCTACGATAGTGCCTTGCGTGACAGTAGTCGGGCGATTGCCGACAGCCGTGCCGAGTTGATCTTTGATGATCTCACGGCGGCGATGGACCGTGGCATCAGTCGAGCCGAAATGGCCAGCCTGCTGCAGCAGATCAATCAGGGTGACGGCAACAGCGCATTGCAGGTACGCCTGTTTCGAAGCGAGTTGATCGAACAGGATATTGGTTATAGCCAGGGGCCGGAACCGGATAGCTTTGTGTTGCGTAGCCTGTTGGCCGGTACGCGGCTGCATAGCTTTGAGCAGGATCAGGTCCGCTACAGTTACCCGCTAAAAGCCAGCCAACAGTGCATCCAGTGTCATCGACAGGTCAATGAAGGTGAGGTGCTCGGCGTCCTCGAGATTCGTCAGGATCTCGGTCCGATGCTGGCCGGTGCCCGCAGCGAGCTGCTGACCAACCTGCTGTGGCTGGCGCCGATCCCGCTGTTGTTGGCGATCTGGGTGGTGCGGTTACTCAACCGCCGGATCAACCGTTCGGTGGTGCTGCTGGAGCAGCGTATCGACCAGGTGCAATCTCTGTCTGATCTGTCGCAGCTGAAGTTCGATCGCTCCGAGTTGGGCTTTACCGACCTGCAGCGAATCTTCTCCAAATTTGAGCGCCTCACCGACAAGACCCGAGCGATCGCGGTTGATAAAGAACTGTTGGAGTTCGAGATCCGCTTGCTGGAGCGCTTTGTGATCACCTCCGAGGTGATCCAGGGCTGGCACTACCATGTCTGCGAACTGCTGCAGGAGATTAACCAGGTACTCAATGCCAGCAACCTGTTCAGCATCTTCAAGGTTGACGACGAAGTGCTGGGGTTGGAGATCTTCTGGCTGCAGCCACCGACCCCGCAGACCCGCGAGCGGTTGGAGCGGGAGATTCGTCAGAACCTGAGTCAATCCCCCCATTTCCATGAAGCCGCGTTGCTTGAGGTCAACCATCACGTGGCGAATGAGTCTGCCGAACCGGTCGAATTGGCGTTGGAAGATATTCGTTTCCAGACCAAGAGTTTGTTGCTGGAAACTCCCAAGCTGGGCGGTATCGTCGGGATCGGGGTGCACAGCGATGTGGTGGCCGACCAGACCCGGATGCTGGTAACCGAGAGCATCCTGTCGACGATGCTGAACGTGGTCGGCTCGGTCAAGGCGATCTACAAATACACCCGCGATATGGAGTATTACGCCACCCGCGATTCGCTGACCGACCTGTATAACCAGCGCATGTTCTGGGAACTGATGGACAACGAGATCTCGCGCTGTAAACGGGATCGTTCGAAGGTGGCGCTGTTGGTACTCGACCTCGACAACTTCAAGTCGATCAACGATGCCTATGGCAATGGCTTCGGCGATCAGTGCCTGCAGCAGGTGGCCCAAACCATCAAATCGGTGTTGCGCACCGAAGATATTCTGTCGCGCTATGCCGGCGACCGCTATACCGTGGTGTTGCCGGGCGATGATATGCAGCAGTCCCAACATGTTGCCAATCGAATCCTGGAGGCGGTCAATGAACTGGAGATGACAGCCTCCGGCGATCAGTCGGTTCGCAGCTCGGTGTCGATCGGCACCGCGGTTTATCCCGACCACGCCCATAATTCCCGTGATCTGTTGATGTTCGGTGAGAACATCATGCGCAAGGCCAAGCGTGAGGGTAAGAACCGCGCCTGCGTGCCCAGCAACGAAGATGTGCTGGAAACCTTCAAGGAGCTGAATCAGAAGAGTCGGATCATCCTGTCGGCGATCGAGAACAAGCAGATCACGCCTTTCTTCCAGCCGATCATGGGGCTGCAGGGCCGTAAGATCGAAGCGGTGGAGGTGTTGAGCCGGATTCGACTCGAGGATGGCGGGCTGATGGGCGCCCACGAATTTATCGAAGTCGCCGAGTCGATGGGGCTGATCCATAGCCTCGATCTGGTGGTGATCGAGCGGGCGTTGCAGCAGGTCCAGGATGAAGGGTTCCCGGGACTGGTATTTATCAACCTGTCGCCCAGCTCGCTGGTGATGTCGGAGTTCTTGCCGCAGATTCGCGAACTGACCCGCCAGACCGGTATCGATCCGGGCCGAATCGTATTTGAGATGACCGAGCGAGACACGGTCAAGAACCTGGCGCTGCTGGAGCGCTTTGTTAAGCACCTCAAGAGTGCCGGATTCAAGTTGGCGGTGGATGATTTCGGTTCCGGCTTCTCGTCATTCCACTACCTGAAGCACTTCCCGATCGATTATGTGAAGATCGAAGGGGAGTTTGTCTCCAACATGATCAACTCCGAACGCGATGCCAGTGTGGTCCGCTGTATTGCCCAGCTGGCCAAAGATCTGGGTGCCCGTACCGTGGCCGAGTTCATCGAGGATGATGCGGTGTTGCAGGCGGTTGGGGAGATCAATATCGACCTGGGCCAGGGCTACCATATCGGACGCCCCCAGAGCCGAATCTACGCTGACAGCAACCCGGCACTGACCGCGATGCTTCCTGAGTCGAAACACGCGGAAGCGACTTCCGGCACTGAGGTCGAACAGACTTAGGCCTGGGGCATCATCGCCCGGGTTGCCTGTTCAAACAGATCGATCCGGAACACCTGCGGCAGTAAGCGGCGGTTGGCGAGTTCCGCATCGGCGGCGCTGAGCTGACCGGCTGCCAGCATCTGTCGTACCAACCATTGTCCCTGCAACGGACTGGGAGCGTTCATCTGTGGGTCGAAGAACTGCTGGTGAAGCGGCGCCGAGCCCCAGTGATGCTGATAACCGGTTTCCAACAGCGGCAGCAGGCTGTGATCCAGATAAGGGGGCAGCGCCAATAACTCCAGCAAGGCCTGCTTATCGCGGCACTGACTGATCCAGTGACAAGCTTGATACAGGGCCCGGATCAGCGCCGCACAAGACTCCGGGTGCTGCTCTGCCCAGGCCTGGGTCACGGCGAACACCTTCTCCGGCACCTCCGGACACAGCTGCTGACCCGGCGCGACGATCAGGCCGTGGCCTTGCAGTACCGCCAGTGAATTCCAAGGTTCCCCGACGCAATAGCCATCGATCCGACGTTGTGCCAGCGCGGTGATCATCTGCGCCGGGGGAATGGCGCGCCAGTCGATCTCGGTATCCGGATTGATGCCGCTGCGGCTCAACCAGTCCCTGAGCAGATAGTGGTGGTTGGAGTAGGGGTAGACGGTCGCAAACACCGGCTTACGCCCGAGCTGCGATAGCTGCTGGCGTAGTGCCGAGCCCAACGCTGTAGGTGAGGTTTCTCCGTCGGCCTGTTCGTACAGCCGTTGGTAGAACGGCACCGAGCAGGTGATGGCGTTGCCGTTGCGACTCAGTGACATCAGGCTGCAGCTGGGTAGCGCAGGGCTGCCCAGCCCCAGGGTTGCGGCCAACGGCATCGGGGCCAGCATCTGGGCGCCGTCGAGCAGACCGTAGTTGAGCTTGTCGCGGATCGACGACCAGCTGGCTTCGCGGCTCAGCACCACGTTCAGCCCCTGTTCGCGAAACAAACCCTGCTCCCGTGCGACCACCAGCGGGGCGCAATCCAGCAGCGGTACGAATCCCAGTTTCAGTTGCTCGGCCATCTCGGCTCCTTGTCTATGGTCTCTTTCCGGTCTATCGCCGGGTTACGCCAGCGCTTCCAATACCTTGATCACGTCGGCGGCCACCACGCCGAGCTTCTGATTCCGGTCCATCGCCAGTTTGCGCAAGGTCCGGTACGCCTGATCCTCGTCACAGCTCTGGTGCTTCATCAGCAGCGCCTTGGCCCGGTCGATCTGTTTGCGGCCGGCCAGCTCGGTGCGGGTCTGCTCCAGCTCCCGTCGCAGGCTGTGGTAGGTCTCAAACTGGGCGATGGCGGAGTCGATGATCGGTCGAATCCGATCCGGTTTCAGACCATCGGCGATATAGGCACTGACTCCGGCCTGGATGGCGGCTTTGATGGTCTGGCTGTCGGATTCCGCTTCGGCGAAGAAGACCACCGGACGGGGGTGGTCCCGATGCACCGCCGACATGCTCTCCAGCGTGTCCCGGTCCGGGTTATCCATATCGATCAGGATGATATCCGGGCGAATTCGGTCGACGTGCCCGCTCAGACCTTCGGTGCTGCAAAGGTGTTCGATCACCCGATAGCCCTGGGTGCGCAACGTACCGATCAACGCTTCGGCGCGTTGAGGCTCGTCGTCGATCAGCAGTATGTCGAGGCTGGACTGGGTCATCGTGATCCTAAGGTCATAAGTCGATGTGGTTGTGATGTTGCCGATCGAATGTTGCAGATTTTGTGCCACGGCGATGTTTTGGTCAGAAATTGTTGCGTTGCAAAAGCTGGCACGGCCGTTGCTAAGTATTACTTGGGGAGCACCTTGTTGCCCTGGCTCTTCCCGGAGCCAACCACCTTTATGTAGGGAATCCGTCAGTGTCTCTGACCACCTGCGGATTCGAAGGGCAACGTTGCCCGACCGGTACCATGCCGGTCGGGCTTTTTTTTGCCTGTCAGGCAGCAGAATCAATGGAGAACCGTATGACGATGAAAACCACCTGTCCTTACTGCGGCGTGGGCTGCGGCCTGACTGTTGAAACCGATAAGGTCGGCGGATTGTCGCTGTCCGGTGACACCGAACACCCTGCCAACTTTGGACGCCTCTGTGTTAAAGGCAGCGCATTGGGACAGACCCTGGGTGAAGCCGGGCGGTTGCACTACCCCCAGGTGGATGGCCAGCGGCAGTCGTGGCAACAGGCACTGGATCAGGTCTCAGAACGACTGCAACGCACAATTTTGGAGCACGGACCGGACTCGGTGGCCTTCTATCTGTCCGGCCAGTTGCTGACCGAAGATTATTATGTGGCCAACAAACTGATGAAGGGGTTTATCGGCAGTGCCAATGTCGATACTAACTCCCGTCTGTGCATGTCGTCGGCCGTGGCGGGCTACAAGCGTGCCCTCGGCGCCGATGCGGTGCCCTGCAACTATGAAGATATTGAGCTGGCCGATCTGGTGGTGCTGGTCGGTTCCAACGCGGCCTGGAATCACCCGGTGCTGTTCCAGCGTCTGAGCCGGGCCAAGGCCAACCGACCCGAAATGAAGGTGGTGGTGATCGATCCGCGACGCACCGCCACCAGTGAACTGGCCGATCTACAGCTGTCATTGCGACCGGGCAGTGATATCAGCCTGTTTAACGGCCTATTCGATTATCTGGTCGAGCAGGGTGAGATCGACAGTGATTTTGTGCAGCAGCATACCGAGGGATTTGAGGCGGCCTGGGCCCAGGTCCGCAATCAGGCACGGCAGAACCGTGCCGAGTCCGACTGCGATCTGGATAGCGCCGAGCTGAAGCAGTTCTATCAGTGGTTTGCCGACTCTCCGAAGACGGTGACGCTGTTCTCCCAGGGGGTGAACCAATCCTCCCACGGGGTCGACAACGCCAATGCCATCATCAATTGCCACCTGCTGACCGGTCGAATCGGTAAGCCCGGTGCCGGGCCGTTTTCGATTACCGGCCAACCCAACGCCATGGGCGGGCGTGAGGTCGGCGGTCTGGCCAACCAGTTGGCGGCCCATATGGGCTTTGACCGGGCCGACCAGATCAACACGGTGGCGCGGTTCTGGAAAGCCCCCAACATCGCCACCCAACCCGGCTTGATGGCAGTGCCGCTGATCGAAGCGATCGAGCGGGGCCAGGTCAAAGCGATCTGGATCATGGGCACCAACCCGGTGGTCAGCCTGCCGGACTCGGACCGGGTGGCACGGGCGCTGGCCGGTTGCGAAACCGTGATCGTGTCGGACTGCGTAGCCGATACCGACACCAGCCGTACCGCCGATATTCTGCTGCCGGCGCTGGGCTGGAGCGAAAAGGACGGCACCGTGACCAACTCCGAGCGGCGTATCTCGCGCCAGCGGGGATTACTGCCCCCCTGCGGGGAGGCCAAGCCGGACTGGTGGATTCTATCGCAGGTGGCCCAGCGGCTCGGGTACGGAAAGGCCTTCGCTTACCAGAGCCCGGTGGAGATCTTCCGCGAACACGCGGCGCTGTCGGGATTTGAAAACCGGGGCGAGCGGATCTTCGATATCAGCGCACTGGCCCAGCTCGATCAACAGCAGTACGACGCGCTGCAGCCGATCCAGTGGCCGGTGACCGCCGCTTGCCCCGAAGGGACGCCGAGACTGTTCGCCGATGGCCGTTTTGTGACGCCCAATGGTAAGGCACGGATGCTGGCGGTCAGCCCATCCAAACCCAAGCAACAGCCCGACAAGCAGCACCCCTGGATCATCAACAGCGGCCGGATCCGCGATCAATGGCACACCATGACCCGTACCGCGCTGGCGGCGCCGTTATTTCAGCACCGCCAGGAACCCTTTATCGAGATCCATCCGGATGATGCCAAGCAGCAGCAACTGGCCGAGGGGGCGCTGGCACGATTGCACAATGCCCAGGGGCGTTTTGTCGGTCGGCTGCGTTTCGATGAGGGGCTGCGGCGCGGCAATCTGTTTGTGCCGATGCACTGGAACCAGCAGTTCTGCAGCCAGGGGCGCAGTGGTGCGTTGATGGCGCCGGTGACCGACCCGCTCAGCGGCCAGCCCGAATCCAAGCACGGGGTGGCGGCGTTGCAGCCGTTTGAGCAGCGCTGGCAGGCCTGCCTGTTTGTGCGTGAGCCGCTGGAGACTGAACCTGAAGTCGATTACTGGGCCAGAACGCCACTGGTCCACAGCCAACTGTATCGGCTAGCCGGTGAGCAGGCGATGGCGGATTGGCCTCGCTGGTGCCGGCAAGCCATGGGGCAACCGACGCTGTGGCTGGCCGATGCTCAGCAGGGCCAGTTTCGTGCCGCTGGCATTCAGCAGGGGCAGTTGCAATGGTTGTTGCTGGTGATCGATTCGGAGCAGAGGATCGACCCGGATTGGGTTGATCAGATGTTTGCGTTGGCCAGTCTGGACCGGCAGCAGCGCCGCCGTCTGCTCAGTGGGCGCGATTGTCAGGCCGAGCCCAAGGGGGCGGTGGTGTGCAGCTGCTTTCAGGTGGGTCAGCGGCAGATCGAGGCGGCTGTCTCGGCCGGGGCCGATTCGGTTGAGCAGCTGGGGCACGAGCTTCGGTGCGGGACCAACTGCGGCTCCTGCGTACCGGAGCTGCAACAGCTACTGGAGGTTGGGGCGTTAAGCCGCTCGGCCTAGACGCCCTTGTCGATGGACTAACCCCGGCGCGGCACGAAGATCCGCTTCAGGGTGTCGTTGCGGGCCACGAAGTGGTGCTTCAGGGCAGCGACCACATGCAGCAGCACCAGAGCCACGATCAGCATCCAGGCGGTGTGATGGATCTGGCTGAACAGTCCGGCCAGGGTTTCGCTTTCGCCGACCAGTATCGGCATTTCAAACAGGTTGAACACCTGAACCGGGTAGCCCTTGGCCTGGGACATCAATGCGCCGCTCAACGGTTGGATCAACAGCAGCCCGTAAAGGGCACCGCTGACCATGGCCGAGATCCGGTTCATCTTGGCATTATCGCCCAGCGGGGTCGGCTTCGGGTTGGCGGCGCGCCAGCCCAGCCGGGCCAGAATCAACAACATGAAAATAGTCCCCATGCTCTTGTGATTGCCGATCTGGGCCAGCTTCTCCGGCCCCTTGGGCATATCCTCGAACGACAGGCCCTTTAAGGTCAGCAGGATCAACAGGGCGAAGCTGAGCCAGTGGAAAGTGATGGCGACCCAGCCGTAGCCGGACTTGGTATTACGCAGCATGAGGGATCTCCGAGAAAATTTGCCGCCATCTTAATTAAGAAGTTGCTAATTTAGAAGTGGGCAGGGCGTAAAAAATGGTAAAGCGGCGGTAGCCGATCTACCGGCTGGAGCGGCAGCTTGAATCAGGCGGTGTTGGAGTTTTTTTGCAATCGCTGTGTCATAACTAGGAAGCACGCGGCTACAATAGGCGCTGATTTTTGGGGAGTGACGTGATGGCGCAGAATATGTTTTTGACCCTGGTATTTATCGGCCTTTGCCTGGTAGTGGGGTTACTGCTGTTGATCCGCTGGCAGCTGAAAACTCAGCGTAAAGCGCAAGAAGCCCACGAGAAGCTGGTGCAGGAAGCCAAGGCCAAGGCTCAGGAGCAGCGCGATTATCTGATCGAAAGTGTCAAGGTGATCTCGCTGGCGATCATCGACGAGCAGTGCGAGCTGGCCGAAGGCTGCATCCGGTTGAAGAAACTGCTCGATCACCTGGCGCCGCAACTGCATCGTCACGAAGACTTCAGCATCATCAATGAGATGTTCAACGCCACCAGTCATATGCCGATTCTGGATGAGTGGAAAAAGCTCAAGCTCAAGCAACGCTTCGAGCTGACCCAGGAGCGTGAGGCGCTGGAGCAGCAACACCACGACGCCATTCTTGAGGCGGCCCGCAAACTGGCGGATTACCGCTTCCAACAGTGAAAACCGGCGCCTGAACCATGGAGATCCTGATCACCTTCCTGTTCAGTCTGGTGGTGATCGGGCTATTGGCCTGGGTGGTGTCGCGCAGTCCGCGCAGTCGCTATCGCCCCAATCGCAAAGAGGTCGTCAAACTGCTGCAGGCGGTCATCGACGGCAGTGCCCGCCAGTCCCAGTGGGATCTGTTTATCGGCTATCCGCTTTATCATGATCCGGAGCTGGAACAGATCCGGCTACGCTGCGTGGCGCTGACCCAGGGCGATCCGGATACCGAACCGATGGCCTCCGGCCTGGGCAGTTACCTGTTCGATCGTGCCGGTCGCGAGCAGATTGAGCAGGTGCTTAAGCAACTTAACCAGCTGATCGCCGACGAACCCTACCGGCGAGACTTTTAATCCGCGGATTCTACCTTTCCGACGCCGGTATCCCGCAGCCCCACGACCTCGTAAGCGCTCACTTCCTGGCTGAACCCTTTCAGCCGAAACTCCCGCGCGGGCGCGACCTCGACCTGCTGCTCGACCTCGAGGTAGCTGTTGTGGTCCATCAGAATCTGCCCGCTGGCGGCCTCATCGCAGAGTCTGGAGGCGAGGTTTACGCAGCTGCCGTTGGCGGTGTAATCGTAGCGATCCTCAAAGCCGACCGTACCCAGGGTGGCGTAACCGCTGGCGATACCGACGCCAAGACCCAGGTTGTAGCCGCGCTTGTGCCAGTCGACATTGAGCTGATCGAAGCTGCTGCGGATCTCGAGCGCCAGCTTGAGGGCCGACAACACCGGTTGTTGGCAGGGCAGCGGGTCGTTGAAGAACACCACCAGACCATCACCGGCCCGGTGATCGATGGTGGCCTGATGCTGGCTGATCAGTCGGCCGATATGCTCGTGGTAGCGCTGCAGCACCTCGATCGATTCTTCCGGCTCGATCCGCTCCGAGCAGGAGGTAAAGCCGCGGATATCGCAGAACAGGGTGGCAATATAACCGCGATGGCTGTTGAGCAGGGGTTCCTTGCCTTGGGTGACGATCAGGTCGACCACTTCGGGGGCCAGAAAACGCTTCAGCCGGGTCAGCCGGCCAATCTCGTTGACCTGCTCGGTAACACGCTGTTCCAACGACTGGTTGATCGTTTCCAGCTCCCGCGCCTGGGCCGCAACCTGGCGCCTCAACGTGAGCAGGCGTGCGTTCTGATTCAGCAGTGCTGCGACGATCAGCAGTATGTAACCGAGAATCAGTATCCTGACGTCATAGTAGAGATAGAGCGTCAGGACGATCACCAGCAGGCCGCAAACGCCAACGACCAATGGGTATTGTCTGCTGCTCTGGGCCCGGTCTCGGGATAATCCGATCACCGTCACCAGGCCAAACACCCACATCAATACTGCCTGAAAGTGGGGGTTAATGGCTGGGTTATCGGGGTAAAGGGCAGTGGTAATACCAAACAGCGGTGCCACCAGTGAGGCAATAATCTGAGCGTAGCAGGCCAGCAGTGACAGGGCTGCGCCGGCATAGGCGAGCAGGCCGAACGGCAACAGCTTGGAGGCGGTGCCGTGGCTTGAGCGGTAATCGGCAGTGGTGTTGGCCATGTTGATCGCCCCTTGCGGCGGCCACCGTGTCAGATCGTGCGCGCCGAAGGTGATTATCCATCACGTGAAACCGTTACCCTTCAATGTAGCCCAGAACCCGTGTTACGCCTCCTCGACGGGCGTACCACGAGCTGGTGCCGAAACCGCCGGTTCGGGTTACTATGGTCTGTTCGCAACCCCGTTATCACCTGCCCGCATAAACCTGAGGAGATCTTGATGAGCCTGGAAGTCTGGCTTTCGTTTATGGCCGCCGCACTGCTGCTCTGTCTGACCCCCGGTCCAACCACAATTTTTGTGATGGGGCAGTCGCTGCATCAGGGCAATCGGGCGGTGTTGCCGCTGATGCTGGGCACCATGAGCGCCGATCTGTTGGTGATGACGCTGTCGTTTATCGGTGTCGGCGCAATTCTGGCCGCCTCCGCTGAGCTGTTTACGTTGTTGAAGCTGGTGGGGGCCCTGTATCTGGTTTATCTGGGCATCAAGGCCTGGCGTTCACCGGTCAAACCGATGCAGCTGGAGATGGATTCCCCGGTTGGCGAGACCGATAACAGTCCCGGCTGGGGGGCGCTGTACCGGCGCGCGTTTCTGATCACCGCACTGAACCCGAAAGGCATCCTGTTCTTTATGGCGTTCTTTCCGCTGTTTCTCAGCCCCGAGTCGGCGGCTTTGCCGCAGATGCTGATTCTGATGATGAGCTTCGAACTGGTGTCGGTCTTCACCGTCTGCTGTTACGGCTTCGGTGCCGGTTACTTGCGCTCCAAAGCCCGTTCGGAGCGCTTCCAACGGCGCTTCAATCGCCTTAGCGGCTCGGCCCTGATCGGCGCCGGCGCCCTGACCGCATCGCTGCAACGCTAGCGTTTTTCGAGATCACAAGCGGCCATCGCTGGCACCTTAATGGTGCAGCTCCTCTGCGCTCGACTACCCTTAGAAAGCCAAGTTGGTCGTCTGGCAGCGAACTTTACTGGGGGGGATTAACGAGGAGAAAAACGATGGCTTTACGAATCAATGATCAGGCGCCTAACTTTCAGGCGGATACGACCCAGGGACGGATCGACTTTCATGAGTGGATTGGCGATGGCTGGGCTGTGTTGTTTTCCCACCCTAAGGATTTCACGCCGGTATGCACCACCGAGCTGGGTTATATGGCCAAGATCCAGCCGGAATTTGAAAAGCGTAATACCAAGATCATCGGCCTGAGTATCGACCCGCTGGATGACCATGTCGCCTGGCTCAAGGATGTCGAAGAGGTGGGTAACTGCACGGTGAGCTACCCGGTGATTGCCGATACCGACCTGAGTATCGCCAAGCTCTACAATATGTTTCCGGCCGATGAAGCGGGCACCGCAGAAGGGCGTACCGCACTGACCAACGCGACGGTTCGTTCGGTCTTCGTGGTCGGGCCGGATAAGAACATTAAGCTGATGATCACCTATCCGATGACCACCGGGCGTAACTTCGATGAGATCCTGCGAGTGATCGATTCGATGCAGCTTACCGCCAAGCATAAGGTGGCCACTCCGGTGAACTGGCAGCACGGAGAAGATGTGATCATCGTGCCGGCGGTCAGCAATGAGGAGGCCGAGACGATGTTCCCGGATGGCTGGGATACCGTCAAACCTTACCTGCGCAAGGTGAAGCAGCCGGGATGATTCGACCGTAATTTCACCCAATCAAGTGGGAGCTTCGGCTCCCATTTTTCTTTTTTCAGTCATAGCATCAAGAGCTTGTTGTTAATAAGCTTATCTTAATTAAGTGTTTTCTAAGATGTTGATCTGTAATGAAAAATAGAGAGTGATGTTGCTTTATTCGCTATAACTGAACCCTCCGCATTGATACAATCCCTAACCAATTGATCTGCCGAATCGGACGTCTTAACTACCACATTGGCAGCGGTCTATCGGGCGAATTCAACCAAACGGATTCAACAGCGAATGAGTCACAGGGTCTGGAACACAGGGCTAAAACGGCGGGTCAGCTGGTTTTTGGCTATCCTGCTTTTCGCCCAGTATGCCCTGATCGGCAATGCCCACTCCGCCGCTAATCTGATCGTCGCCGATGAGGCGGGTCGTTACGTCCTTGTCTGTACAACGGAGGGGCTGAAAAAGGTCTCCGTGACCGAAGATCCGCAAGGCAGTTCGTCCTCCGTCGAGGCCTTGAAACAGTGCAGCACCTGTACCCTGAGCAGCATGCTCGGTGCGGTGATCCATTCCGAGCCACTTCAAGACTTTCAACCTTCCGAGCTTTCGTTCTTAGCTACCGATTACGGTAGCCACATCCGTGCATTTCGGTCGCTCAGCACCCCAATTCGTGCACCGCCGACCGCCTAATCTCAACAAACACGCTGAATGATTGCCGGCGGCTCGCCTGATTGACGCCTAGCTGCCGGCCTGCTCGTTGCCCTTTGCCGGCAACGAAACCTTGTTGATTTTTGTAAGGACGAATTTGATGAAATCGTTAACCCCTATCGCTTTGATTTTGGCTTCAACCCTGGCTGGTAGCTACTCGATGACAGCTTCCGCCCATGCTTCGCTGGAGGTTCAGGAAGCCGCTGTCGGCAGCCACTACAAGGCGGTAATGCGCATCGGCCATGGCTGCGAAGGTAGCGCCACCCACACCGTAAGAATTCAGCTACCGACCGAGCTGCGCAAGGCCAAGCCGATGCCTAAGGCCGGTTGGACCCTGGAAACAGTCAAGCAAAAACTGGACGAGCCCTACGACTACTACGGCACCAGCATCACCGAAGATGTTCGTGAGATCGTCTGGAGCGGCGGCAACCTGCTAGATAGTCAGTACGACGAGTTTGTGTTCCGCGCCAAGCTGGCGGGTGAGCCGGGTCAGACTCTGCATCTGAAAACGATTCAGGAGTGTGACAAGGGTGAAAACCGCTGGGTCGAAATTCCGAAGGAAGGGCAGGACAGCCATGACCTGAAAGGTCCGGCGCCGGGTCTGAAATTGACCGAAGCCCATCATCACCACTAAGGGATGAACCGGCACTAAACCGGTGGGGGAGGTGGCTCCTCCACCGACTAACAGTCTCCGCCGTTAGGCATTGTACAAAGTCAGAATACCGATGCCGATAAAGCCGACCCCGGCGATATAGTGCAGGTACTTCTCGTTGATGTACTCCGACAGCAGTGATCCCGCGAGAACCCCAAGAGCCGAGGCGACGATCAGGGCTGCGGAGGCGGCAAAAAAGACCGTGTATTTGCTGACCGCTTTATCAGTGGCGAACAACATCGTCGCCAGTTGAGTCTTATCGCCGAGCTCGGCGACAAACACCGCACCAAAAATCGTTAAAAATACCTTCCAGTCCATCTCGGATGTTCCACGCTACAGAGAAATACCGCTCTGGTTGCCGGCTGGGTCAATGTCCGGCAGACGGTTCGGTGGGGGATTTTATGGAGTTGTCAGATCTTTTCAATGCGGCATACCTCAACGATCCGGTACGGTCCCGGCTCGCACTGGGCAAAGGTGCCGGATTCGATGAGTCGTTTGGCGGCTTCGAGTGAGCTTAACAGGCAGTACTTATTCACCGTAATTTCCTGCGCCATCAGGTTGCACGACAGTGGCGAGCACTCGGCCGCGTTCTGAGTACTGAAACTGGTGACATCATAGCCCGCCGCTACAGCGCGCTCGGGAAGCTTAACCTGGGTTGGTAACGAGGCCTCCGGTTGAAAACTTTCCCAGCTGCCCGTCTGTTGGTTCCACTGCCGGTGATAGACGCGGTAAAAGAACAGCGTCATGCCCTTAAGATCGATACCGTTGGCCGCTGCCAGCGCCTCCATCACGTCGGGTGAATCAAACAGCCAGTAGCCATTATGCTTCCAGTGGTCGATCCAGTCGCAAAAGTCCTCGGAGACACAACCGCTGAGCGAATAGATTGCTTTGATTCGGTCGGACTCCAGCCAATCGGGCTTAGTGACCACCGACTTGTACAGATAGCCTGCTGGAATCATTGGCATGGGGTTAGACCGAGTAGAGCGCTTCTAGGACCCTGTTCAAGGGAACCGGCCGTAAAGGATAGATCGCGATCACAGAGGCTGAGCTTAGCGACTTTACTCGGGTGTTTTTGACCAAATTCCATAAGCCCTCAACGCCTCGCTGTCGCTGTAGTTCTGCTCCAGCGCCTCGGCGTGATTCAGAACGAAAAACTCAATAAATGAACCGATAAATGCGCGCTGCTCTGGGCTACAGGATAGAAACAGATCGTTGTTCTCGCCGTCGTACTCGAGGTGAAACAGCAACTGGGCAAAGTAGAAGTCGTTATCGAGGGTCTCGAGGCTGAGCCGAATCAACGCCGGCATGTAGTACTTCTTGCCCTCATTGGTGGCGAAACAGATGGGATCCCAGCCCGGGTTGCCCAGCTCCTCCAGGCCAATGCTGTCTAGCGTCGCACCGATCAAGGTCTGATCGTGCTCCTCACACTCTTCACAATGCCGATAGTTGGTGAAGTGTTCCGGCTTCTCCATTCGGAACAAACGCTTGGCTTCGGTGATCCAGTCCATCGTTGGCAGCTTGGTTAACTCGTTAATCCTGTTCTAGCCATGGTAGCTATAAACATATAAAGCCAGCGGCAGGGTGCTGATCAAAAAAGTGATCGCGATGCCCGTTTTGCTGGCGACGATAAGGTAACTTTTCTTTGGGTTGTTCGGATTATAGAAAACCTTAACCTTGCCATCGGGCAGTTGTTGGATCGATGACAGCTGCTTTTCCAGAATCGCCTTGAGGTTGTGGCTGGCCACAAAGATCCAGGGGGAAATTCGTTTCCCTGCGTACTCCATATCGGCAACGCGGTAGCTGTATAGAGACTCAATCAGGTACTCCTGGTTTGATCTCACCGGCTCCTTACCGCCGATCTTCTCAACCCCAAGCGCAACCAACTCGCCGGTTGTAGACGGCCAGGTTCTGGTTCTGAACTGAAAGATCAGCGAGTAGGTACAGGTGATAAAGGCATAGAGGGTTATCCAGAACCATAGTCCTTGGGTTTGGCCATCGATGGCAAGCTGCCACATATCTTGAAGGTAGGTGATTGGAGTCATGACCTATAACACGGCATTGAAGGGACAGAGCAAGCTTGGCTACGGAGCCCTAAGCCTGCTGTAGGGCTAGGGTTTACCACGTTGCTAACTGCAAGATAGCACGCCGGCACCGGCTTGTTTTGAAATCCCCTGAAGACTCTGAGTAACCCACTCACCGTCCGATGACATGAACCTGACTAAATCATGGTTTATTAGTTCGGGGTACTTGTGAAAAAGTGTTTCAACACTAGTGTTGAACTGGATGATGGCCTTTTGGTTTTGACACAGACAGTCTGAATGTCCGTTGCCAGACTCAATACAAGCCATGACCGCAGTAGAAACAATATCCAGGTTTGCTTGGACGTTACTCAGCTGCGCCACCTGATCTGGGTTCTCAATAAGCAGCTCTTCATTGGAAAAGGCGAAGCTGCTAAGCGCTAGTAAGGAGAGAAAAATGAGATGTCGCATAGGGTTTCCTTAGGTGCTTGATGCCAGTCTAAGACCGGCGGAGCGGGGCTATTCGTTGCCGAGGGACCATAGTCACTTGTTAGCGATCATTGGGCTTGAGCCTCCGCTAATTCCCAGACTGGTAAATAGAGACCATAAAGTGCTGCGGGTAGATATAGCACGCCTAGGACAAAGATAAAAAGCACTGGGAGCACGTAGCTTTTACCCTCAGGCATTCGCTGATAGATGATGCCCAAGGCAGTTAAGGGGAGCAGCCAAATCCAAAAGGTACTAGCCACGATGACTTCAGTGAAAAGGGGGAGCTTTGCACCAAAACCAGTAAAGATACTTTCATATTTTGGTACGCAGACTGATGCTGCGATAGCTTCTAAAACCAGCAGCAGAGTAATAAAACCTGTGAAGATCTTTGCGGCCAACCAATATTTCCTTTTGCTCTCGGGGCTTCCATACAGTATCGCTAACGCCAAAATCAGCGGCGAGTTTACGAGTCCGCTGCATTTTATTGTTGTACGTTTTGCCTAGTATACTCGTTTACTTCTAAGGCTCTAACCGCATCATAATAATCATTTTCATCTCTGAAGTTGATTTTCTTGCTGAAGTGCTTTTCTTCCAATCTATATTTGCCAATCCAGAACGAGCCATCTTCTATGTAGAAATTTGCTCTTAATCTTGCTGCATTTCCACGAGTATATTTTTTATGATTTAGCTTTCCACCTCCAAATAAGAAGTAAATAACTACAACCAAAGGGTTGAATTTAGTCATTTGCCTTATTTTGTTAAAAGACTTCTTGTCAAGAAAATGGGTATCAACTACTTCTATCGCAACTAAAGGCTGTCTTTCTCTAAGTCCAATTTTCTTCGATCTTCCTAAGACATCAAATTGGACATAATTGTTTCTATCAATTACATAACTACATTCACTATCCCATTCATAGTCACGTAGTCGATATGTTTCCTGAAACTCCTTTTCTTCATTCGGAAAATCATAATACCCAATGGTTAAAGGGTCTGCGTTATTGCCAAATGTAACAAGCGACTTAATTTCTTTGTCATGAGCTGTCGTATCCTTTGGTTTTGACGCTAGGCGCCTACGGATAGCGCTACGAGAATAAAAATGGGGAGCATCTTTTCTATATCTGGCATAAAGACGAACCTTCTTCTCACTATCCAGCAAAATTTCACTCTTTAGTGATTCCCTAAATACCGCATCATGTAGAGAGCTTGGGTAAACACGTTCATACTCACCGCTGCCATTTTTTTTCAATGCATATTCGTACTTCATAGTATCCTTACGTACAACGAAATAGTTCAGTGGAGTCCGGCACAGCCGGGGGGGAACATCAAGTCCCTCTCAAGCTAATTGTTATGGCCGGCCGCAGCACTTCTTTATCTTCTTACCACTACCGCAGATACACGGTGAATTTCGGTCTTTTCCTTTAAAATCAATCTTTTTTCTAAATCCTGAATGCCCTTCAGGGAACTCATTTATTGTTTCCATATGCACACTTCGATCTACCAATAGGCCATGAGACACATATTTGTCATGTATTTTCTTTGCTTCTAAATAGTCATTTTCTTCCCAGTCATCACCGTATAGCAATACAAAGTCCTGGCCCTCGTTGAAAAACTCTGGGGATAACCATTGACCTTCCTCTCTGGTTTTGCAAGCAATACCAAATACGCTTTTTATTCTTCTATTAAGGTATTTGTTAATTGCACAATAGTCTTGAATCATCCCTCTCCTAACTTCCCTGTATTCATCAATGGAAGGGAAACTGTGATGGCGAGGAACCAGACAAAATACGTATGCATTTTCCTGATTTGCAGGATCTAGGCAAACCCTTGTGCCTCTCTGTCCAGGAATTGCCTTTTCATAGAAATCTTTGAACGCATTCGCCAATATACGACGCTCGAATCGGCTAGTAGCCGCCATAAACCTAATACTTGGTTCTGCTTCTATCGGATGCTCGTAGCTTATATGTTCGGCGGAACCGTTTAAAACATGAAATGAAAAACTTTCTATCAAGTCATCCCAGAAATAACTAATTTTATCTTCTTGTTTTTTGGCTAGAAATGAGGGGTTTTCATATAACCTCTGAATTCCTCCCATATCAATTACAGCGCTATCAGCTTCAATAAGCTCCTTAGGCCATATAGATCTACCACCTTTTTCTTCATCAAAATTTTCGTAGTAGAGCTGAATCATGTCAGACTCTGACAACACTCTGATATGCTTATCAGAGCTTAACAATTCCTCTCTCTGACTCAGGTAGTGGGTGAAATCTTTGGTTGTGTTAAATTCTTTTAGTACTAGCTCTATTGTCGATTCGTTAAAAACGTGTACAAAATCTCCCTCAAATATTTGTCCAACACAAAACGGAGTAGTTTCATTTTTATTCCAATGTGTATTTCCGTGTATGGAATTGTCGAACATAAATGATGCCTCATTATTAAATGAAGCTAAAACCTCTTCTATCCCATGACATACCACTATATTATGAAACTTAATTTCATTCTTTTCCGGTACTTTTACTGGAATTTTATATTTGCACTTTTTATCTACAAATACCCTGTCAGGATGTTTTTCAAGCCACCTTCTAGCTCCATTAATTTGTTTTACTGAATCTCCTATTGCTTTTCTCGCCCAACGAGACCATGCAACATCTACATCTTTTTCCTTATTAAATTCAATTCGTTTATCACTAAAAAGCAACACGTTTTCTTCAAATACAACCGTCAGGTCACATATCTCTTTTCCATCACCGCCACTATTACTATCTCCCTGATCCCTAAATAGATTCGGCCAACTCCAAAAGCGTAAAAAAGAGTTAGCACCTAAGTTATTTAGAAACATTTCTTCATCGGTAAAACCGGACATAGTATGTACTCAATTTATTTGGCCATAACAGTCTGGTTATGAGGGCTACGTCCTCATAACAATTATTAACGGGAATTCCATATATCCCGCGCTTGATTTCTTTTGTGTTTTTGTAACTAACTGTTTAGTTTGTGTTTTTGTGACAATCTGTCAAACGATTGGTGAAAAATAGGGACGCTGGACCATACTTTCTTCACGGGCAGGGATGTGCTCGTCGAAACTAGAGCGTCAGGGAGGATTTCGCGCATGTCATCGTCTCCATTGTTGCAGTCCCTTGCCGAGCCTATGACCGTTCGGCGCTACGGTAAGCGGTCGATCAGGGCTTACCGATATTGCTCAAGTCTTTCATAGTCTTCCGTTAAAGAAAACATCCGGCCAATATCGGTAAAGCGTGGGTTATCGAGTACCTGACCTAGCTGGCGTCAGGCTTCTGACTGGCCATAAATCGGACCAGTCGGCACAATGTTTAGGCGTGGGCTGGGCGTGTGATGATGAATAAGGCGAAGCGATGAGTGAGTCGGGTTACCTGCAACTGGATGGTAAGGCATTGCAACTGTTTCTGCTGGTGCTGGAGGAGGGTTCGATAAGCCGTACCGCCGTTCGTCTGGGGACGTCGCAATCGAACGTCAGCCATACCCTCGATAAGCTGCGCCAGATCACCGGCGACCCGCTGTTTGTTCGGGCCGGTCGCGGTATAGCACCGACCAGTACCGCCTTGGAGTTAGCCGAAACGGCGCGTTGCAGCCTCGATAGCTTACGCCAGTTTGGTAGTCGATCCCTTTTCGATCCGGCAACTGCCCGCCAGCACTTTATCCTGGCGGCCAACGATTATCAGCGGGATTATCTGTTACCAGGGTTGTTTAAACGCGTGCGTCGCCAGGCTCCCGGCCTGAGTTTCAGTGTTATACCGTCGCAGGTGCCTGATGCAGAAAGCCTTCGTCAGGATCATTGCCAGTTGATGCTGACCCCCCATCCCCCTGAGGCCTCCGATATTATTCAGCGCCGTCTGCTGAGCGATCACTTCGCCTGCTATTTCGATCCTGGGGTTCGTACTGCACCGGCCTCACCGCAGGCCTATCAGCAGGCACAGCATGTCGCGATCAGCTTGTCTGGGACGAAACGGATGCAGATCGATGCCGATATTGCTGCCCTCGGCCTGGAGCGCGATATCTTTCTGACCTTGCCCAATTTTGCCGGTATCTGGGATTTTATTCGTGGCACCGACCTGATTGCGACGCTGCCTAGCTTGCTTGGCGGAGATCATCTGGAAGGTATCGCCCAGCGGCCGTTACCGTTCGAGACGCCGCCGCTGGATATCTATCTGGTTTGGCACAAGCGATACCACGACAGCCCGGCCCACCGCTGGTTGCGCGAGCAACTGATCGCTAGTCTTCCGGCCCGCTCTGATAGCTAATCTATCGATAATTTCGATAAGTAATATCAAATGCCTTGTCTTTATTCGATCGGTTGAGATCGGCAGAATAGCCACACCGACAATCAGTGATCCTGGTTGTCGAGCCGCAGTCATCGGCAAATCGCCTTTCGGATTCACCCTTCTGGAGCTGCTATGACACGATCGCCTAAGCCCGGTTTACAAACCGCGATGCAGGATCTGATTGTCCAGATCCGCACCCAGGTACCCTTCGATACCCCGACCTCCACTCTGTGCCAGGGCCCCTGCACGGGCTGTTCTAAAAAACTTATGGAGTTTCTCGATACGGAAGTGAGCGACTGGGAATGCCGCCTCAATGCCGGCGACATACCCAGTTTTGGAGATATTCATGCTTTGGCCAAGCGCAGCAGAAAGATCCATGGCGTGCTGAAGCAGAACGGCATCATCGACGCAGTAAACCTCTAACCCCGCGCTTCTCATCGCTGCGCAATGGCCCTCCCTCAGCCGGCGATCCAGTTAAAGCTGAACCCACCGATCACCGCCATGCTGAAGATCACCAGCAGGAAGGCGGCCAGCAGCGGCCAGTAGAACAACCGCTTCAGCAGGATCACCTCCGGCAGGCTGGCACCGCCGCTGCCGATCACCAGCGCGATAATGGCGCCCAGGCTGACGCCCTTGGCAACGAACGGGGCCACCAGCGGCAGCAGCGCGGTCACGCGGATATAGAGCGGGATACCGATCAGCGCCGCTGTCGGGATTGCCGCCGGGTTATCGGCGCTGGCCACTTCGGCGAAGTATTCGGCCGGGATGAAGCCGTGGACGAAGGCGCCGATCAGCATCGCCACCAGCATGTAGGGAAACATCGAGCGGAACAGCTCCCAGCTCTCCTGCCAGGCTTCACGCCACTTGCTCGGCTTAGGCGCCGGCTTTGATGAGCTGGCGCAGCAGCTGGTTTGGGTTTCTGAGGCGGTTTCGCCGCAACCACCGGTTTTGCCACTATCGGTTTCTGATCCGCTGCTGCATTTACCGCCACTGTTGCTGTTGAGCAGTTGCTGCTTGATGTAGCGCTCGAAGCCCAGGCGTTGCAGCAGGGCCCCGGCACCGATCGAGATCACCAGCGCCAGTACCGCGTACCAGGCGGTCAGTTGCCAGCCCAGCACCGGAATAAACAGCGCGATCACGATCGGGTTCAGCAACGGTGAGGTAAACAGAAAGGTCATGGTGGGGCCGAAACCGGCGCGCGCTTTCAGCAGCCCGATCAGCATCGGGATAGTGGAGCAGCTGCAGAACGGGGTGACGGCGCCGAGTCCGGCGGCGGTCAGGTAGCCGCGACCGCGGCGGGCACCCAGCAGGCCTTGGATCTTTTCTGCCGGCAGCTTCTGGTTGATCAGCGAGACGGCAAAGCTGATCAGCAGGAACAACCCGGTCAGTTCGGTGAACAGCTGCAAAAACATCAAGCCGCTTTCGCGCAGCATCAGTTGGGTTTCGGGGTGTTGGAAGTAGACGGTGAGTTGTTCAATCATGGTGATAATCTCGTATTTCTAGATTTATCGAAATAAATATCCAAAGAAAATGGCAGAACCCAGAAGGGCTGCCAGCTCTATATTTCCAAGTTTGTGGAATTATTCTCGGCCTAGCGAATTGGGTTGTCAAGATATTTCTAGTATGATCGAAATATTCGACAGCAGGAGTGAGCGATGGAGATTGAGACAGCGGCCAAGCGGTTGGCGGAATTGGGCCATAAGACCCGGCTGGAGATCTTTCGGTACCTGGTCCGGGGCGGTCATCAAGGGGTGCCGGTAGGCGAGATCCAGGCGGCGTTGGGGGTGCCGGGTTCGACCCTGTCCCATCACCTGAACCGATTGATGTCGGTCGGCCTGGTGGCGCAGCGGCGAGAAGGGCGGACGCTCTACTGTACCTCGCAATATCGGGAGCTGGATGCATTGCTGGCGTTTCTGAAGGAGGAGTGCTGCGTCAATGGCCTCAGTGCCAATGAGTGGCCTGAGGGCGAGACGGCCGGCGCGAAGGCCAGCGCGAAAGCCCGCGCAACGGAGAGTTGAGTTCCTCCGCCGGCAGCCTATGGCAGCGGCGGAGGAGGTAGCAGATCAGGCGTAGCCGATCAGCCCCGGCAGCCAGAGCACGATGCCCGGCAGCATGATCAACACCGCGATGGTCAGCACGTCGGCGACAAAGAACGGCAGGCAGCCGCGGAATACGTCCTGCACCGAACACTCCGGCCGCACTCCGGCGACCACGAAGCAGTTCAGACCGATCGGCGGGGTGATCAGGCACAGCTCGGCCATCTTCACCACGATAATTCCGAACCAGATCGCACAACCGACCCCGGAAACCCCAAAGGCCGAATCGGCGGCACTGACCGCTTCGCCGCCGTTGAGGGCGATGATCGCCGGGTAGACCACCGGCAGGGTCAGCAGCAGCATCCCGATCGCGTCCATAAACATCCCCAGCACCGCGTAGGCGCAAAGAATTAGCAGCAGGGTCAGCATCGGACTCTGCTCCAGGCTGACGATCCAGTCGGAGAAGGTCGACGGCAGATCAGCAAAGCCGAGGAAGCGCACGTAGATCAGTACCCCCCAGATGATCGCGAAGATCATCGCCGACAGCTTGGCGGTTTCCATCAGCGAGCTTTTCAGCTCCTTCCAACGGCTACCGTGCCAGATCGCCATGCACAGAATCACGAAGGCACCCAGGGCACCGGCTTCGGTGGGGGTACCGACACCGCCGTAGATGCAGACCATGATGATCGCGATGACGAAGAAGATCGGCATTGCACCGGGCAGCGATTCGAACCGCTCCTTCCAGCTATAGCCGGTCACCGGCGGGCCGAAGTCTTTACGGGTCATCGCCAGGATGATCACCAGACCGCCGTAGATCAGTGCCGAGACGGCGCCGGGCAGGAAGCCGGCCATTAGCAACGCGCCGACATCCTGTTCGACGATGATGGCGTAGATGACCAGGATCGCTGACGGTGGGATCAAGGAGGCCAGGGTGCCCCCGGCCGCGACCACCCCAGCAGCGAAGCGCTTGTCATAACCGAGCTTGAGCATCTCCGGCACCGCAATACGGGCGAATACCGCCGAGGTGGCGACCGAGGCCCCGGACACGGCGGCAAAGCCGGCGGTGGAGAATACTGTGGCCACACCCATGCCGCCCGGCAACCAGCCGACCCAGCGCTTGGCGGCTTCGAACAGGGTTCGCGTCAGCCCGGCGTGGTAGGCCAAAAAACCGATCAGAATAAAGGTCGGGATTAGCGATAGCGCCAGCGACGAGACCTTGGAGTGGGGGATGGTACCGGCCATTTTGACCGCCACCAGAAAGCCTTTCTCGAAGCCTAGCTTGGCCGAAAAGATCCACAACAGGCCGAGGAAACCGGCGATTGCGGCGGCGAAGGCTACCCGGACGCCTAGCACCACGAACACCAACATCGCCCCAGTGACCCAGAGTCCGATCTGGGTCGAGTCCATCGCGCCCATGGTTTCAAATAAACTGCTCATGAGCGTATCTCCTCATCATCGTGGCCACTGACCGATTCGGCCTCTTTGGCGGCGACTTCGGCGGCGCTTTCAATCAGCGGCACGGCCACCGGCTCGTCACCGCCTTCTTTCAGCGCGCGACAGTAGCCCCAGAGCTGTAGCAGCAGTCGCAGGGCTAAGACGGTCAGCGCTACCGGCACCACCAGCTTGGCCGGCCAGGTCGGCAGGTTGATGTCCAGCGACGAGTCGCCAATGGAGTAAGCGCGCCAGAAATGCAGGTAGGAGCCGTAGATCAACACCATCGTGACCAGCAGCATCAGCAGCGTGGTCAGCAGTTCGGTGAACCAGAGCCAGCGTCGGCGCAGCTGGCCCACCAGAATATCCATCCGGATATGGCCGCCCATCCGCTGGGTGTAGGCGATGCCGAAGAAGGCGATAAAGGCCATCGCCTGCTCGACCCAGTCGACATAGCCGCTGATCGGGGCCGAGAAGATCCAGCGACCCAGCACATTGGTGGTGGCCAGCAACACCAATAGGAAAATGACCAACCCGCTGATCAGATTGAGCAGCGACTCGACACGAAAATAGAGCCGATCGGCCCGGCTGAGTACCGAACCGTCTTCAATAACGGTAGCCGAAGCAGACATAACAGCCTCTCAGTAATTAGTGAGGAAATCAGCGCCGGAGGTGGATTCTCCGGCGAAGGCGGCCACGCGCCCGCTCCCCTTCAGCAGGCGGCGCAGCCAAGACAACAGTGAAGTCGTCGTGAGCGGTTACTTGGCGAACTGCTCGGCGGTGAAGTCGAACAGCGCCTGGGCGTCGAACTTGCCTCCCCACTTGGCGATCCACTCTTCACGGACCGACTCGGCCAGCTTGTTCAGCTCGGCGGTCTGCTCGGGGGTGAAGGTCACCTGGGTCAGGCCGGCTTCTTCGATCGCCGCTTGGTACTTGGCAGTGGTGTTGTTCTCGTAGTTATCGACGTAGTGAGCCATCGCTTCGTCGACCGAGCCCAGCAGCGCTTCGCGGTGTGCCGGCTTCAGTTCGGCCAGCGAGTCGGTGTTAACCACGATCGGGCAGTTGGCCGAACCCAGGTTCAGGTTGGTGGTGACCCAGTTGCCGACCTTGTAGGTATTGGTGGCCAGGTGGGCGTGGGGCGCAAAGGAGGCCGCATCGATTACACCGGAGTCCATCGACTGGCGAACTTCGGCGAACGGAACACCGGTCTTGACCGCGCCTAGCTTACCTAGCACGCCCATGATGCCGCCCGGTCCACGAACCCGCAGACCTTCGAAATCGCTCAGCGCGTTGAGGCCTTCGCTCTTACTGACGATGTTGTACTGCGGCATCGGTGACGACATCAGCAGGGTAGCGTTCCAACGTGCCAGATCTTTGGCGACGGTTGGATGCTTATAGACCGCATCGTAGATCTCAGCGATGCGAGCTAGCGACACGTCCTTGGAGAACGGCAGCTCGGTGACGGTGATAGTGGGGTTTTTGTCGGTGTGGTAGAAGGAGCAGAACTGCGCCATCTCAAAGGCGCCGAAGGAGATCCCGTCGAGGTTCTCGCGTGACTTGGACAGGCCGCCGTAGGAGATCTTCAGTTTGAAGTCGCCGTTGGTTTTGGCTTCAACCAGTTCGGCCAGTTTCTCCACGTTTTCGGTGAAGGCGCGGCGTTTACCCCAAAGGGAGACGTTCCATTCGGTAGCGGCGTGGACTTCGGTAGCGGCGAATCCAGCCAGGGCGAGGGAAGCAACCAATGCTTTGGAAAAGGATGCCATAGAGAGTTCTCCTTAGAATTTATTATTTTGGAACCTGTGAACAAGTCCTATTCGGTTCCTTATTCCGACCGGGGAGGCAGCCCCTTACGGATAGCTGTGTAAGAGCAAAGCTTGGGCCATCTCTGTCGTTTTGTTATGAATCTATTCATAACTAGTTGAAAATAATGTGTTTAAGGGGTGAAGTGCCGGATGGAGTTTTGCCCTCCAACAAAGATAGTCGACTTTATGCGCCAAAAATGGCCGATTGGTTGTAGGATTTTTGATCAAACGAGCCATTTTTGGCCGATTCAATCAGGATTTGCTGTTAGGGTAGGCGGATAGGGGAGAACAAGCTGGCCCAGGGATGTCGTTGCCCGTGGCTGTGCAGAACCGCCTTTCACCGCCGATGGGATAGTCCATAGGGTCTGACTGGCTCGGTATTTGCTGCATCTAGTGGTCGGTGTAAGAAACCATCGATGTATGTAACTACCACCTATTCCGGGAGCCCCGCTGTGACTGCCTCCGATAGCCCTGTCAGATCTCATCCTGTGCGTAACTACAGCCTGCCGATCGTGCTCGGTGCGATGCTGTTTGGTGTATTGCTGGGCAGCAGTCTGCTGAGCTGGACCGAGGATGATCTGTACAGTGAGCTGGATCGGATCGGCGATGAGCGGCTGGACCTTTATGCCTCCACTATCGATGCGTCCCTGCGTCGATTCGATTATCTGCCCTTTATTATCGCCGGCGATGCCCAGGTCCGGCAGCTGTTGCAGACCGGCGACGTTGGCAGTCAGGAGGTGGTCAACCGCACGTTGGAAAAGTGGCAGCGCGAATCCGGTGCCGCCTACCTCTACTTGATGAACCTGCAGGGTCAGGCGGTGGCGGCCAGCAACTGGCAGAGCCCCACCAGTTTTATCGGTAACAACTACAGTTTCCGTCCCTACTTTCAGGATGCTATTGCCGGCAAGGCGGGGCGCTTCTTCGCTGTCGGAGTCACCACTGGGCTGCCCGGTTTTTTCCTGGCCCGACCGGTACGCTTCGGTGATCAGATACTCGGGGTCGCGGTGGTCAAGGTCGATATGGCTCAGCTGGAGACCGATTGGAGCGCCGGCGGTGAAAACGTCTGGGTCAGCGATGCCGACGGGGTGATCTTTCTGGCCAGTAATCCGGATTGGAAATATCGCAGTGTCAGCCCGTTGGCTCCGGCCATCCACGAACGGTTGCGTGACGAGCGCAAGTATCACGGCAAGCAGATCGAAGCACTGGCGTTGCAATCGCAACAGCAGTCACCCGGGGGCAATCGGGTGATCCGGCTGCTCGATGACGCGGGCGGCTCTGCGCTCGAACCCGGCCCTCAGCCCTATTTGCTGCACCAACGGCAATTGGCGTCACTCAACTGGACGCTGTACTACCTGTCGGATCTGACCGGGCTGGCCGAGCACAAACAGCAGGCGGTGTTGCTGGCATCGCTGTTGAGCGCGCTGTTGGCGGTGGTGGGACTGTTTCTGTCCAGTCGTTGGCGTCATCAGCAGTTATTGGAACAGCGGGTGGCCTCGCGTACCGCCGCGCTTAACCAGAGCAACGCCCAGCTCAAGCGTGAGATCCAGGAGCGGCTTAACGCCGAGGAGGAGCTGCGCCAGACCCACGAAGGATTGATTCAGGCGGAAAAGCTGGCGGCCTTGGGCCAGCTGTCTGCCGGACTGGTGCATGAGATCAGCCAGCCGATCTCGGCGATTCGAACCTTCCTGGCCAGCACCCGGCTGCTGGTCGAGCGCGATCAGACCCAGCCCGCGCTGGAGAATATCAACGATATCGACTCGCTGATTGGTCGGGTGACCGGAATCGTGTCGCACCTGAAGACCTTCGCCAGTAAGTCCCGCGGCACCACCAGTCCGGTGGAACTGGGGCAGCTGGTCGACAATGCGCTGATGATCCTGGGGCCGCAGCTGTCGAAACAGCAGGTCGAACTAGACTGGCAGCGGCCGAATGAACCCCTGAAGGTGCAGGCTGATGAGATCAAGCTGGAGCAGATCCTGGTTAACCTGATCCGCAATGGTCTGGATGCGATTCAGGCCTGCCCGCAACGGGATGGTTGGTTGCAGATCCGGCTTGAGCAACAGCCGGATGCCGAGCGCTCCCAAATCGTCATCAGTGATAACGGCTGTGGTATCGATCCGGATGATCTGCCGAAAGTGTTCGATCCGTTTTTCACCACCAAGGAGCCCGGTGAGGGCCTGGGGCTGGGGTTGTCGGTCTCCTACGGCATCGCCCGAGAATTCGGCGGAGACCTGCACGCCGAAGCCCGGCCCGAAGGTGGTACTCGCTTTACCCTGAGCCTGTCTCGCCGCGGACAGCCTACCGTAGAACCCAACCCAACAGGGGATCCGTAACATGGTTACTGAGACTTCAGAATCCCGCCCGACTGCCCCGGTGAGGGTGATGCTGATCGACGACGAGGAGCCGATTCGCCGCGCCACCCGTCAGTGGCTCAATCTGGCCGGTATCGAGGTGCAGGATTTTTCCCGCGCCCGGGAGGCGCTGGCCGTGATCGAAGCCGATGCCGAGCTGGTGGTGGTTTCCGATATCAAGATGCCGGAGATGGATGGGTTGGCTTTCGCCAAGGCCTGCCGGGCGATCGATCCGGATCTGCCGGTACTGCTGGTGACCGCTCACGGCGATGTCGGGATGGCGGTGGAGGCGATGCGAGACGGGGTCTACGACTTTATCGAGAAACCGGTCGAGCCGGATCTGCTGCTGGATCGGATCCAACGGGCCTGGGAGAAGCGTCAACTGGTGCTGGAGAACCGCAAACTGCGGCGGATTTTGGAGCAGGGGCCAACACTGGAAAGGCGAATGATCGGTAATTCGGCCGCGATGGTGGCGCTGCGCAAGCAAGTGCTGCAGCTGGGAGAGACCCCGGTCGATGTGGTGATCAACGGCGCGACCGGCACCGGCAAAGAGCTGGTGGCGCGCTGCCTTCATGATTTCAGCGTTCGTCGACAACAGCCGTTTGTGGCGGTTAACTGCGGTGCGATTCCGGAAAACCTGTTCGAGAGCGAGCTGTTCGGCCATGAGAAGGGCGCCTTTACCGGCGCCACCGGACAGCGGATCGGTAAGATCGAGTACGCCCAGGGCGGCACCCTGTTTCTCGATGAGATCGAGAGCATGCCGCTGAATTTCCAGATCAAACTGCTGCGGGTACTGCAGGAGCGCAAGCTGGAGCGGGTCGGTTCCAACCGCGAGATCGAGCTGGATCTGTGGGTGATTGCCGCCACCAAGGTTGATCTGGCCGACGCTTCGGCCCGGGGCGATTTCCGTGAAGATCTGTACTACCGCTTCAATGTCGCCGAGCTACAGTTGCCGAAATTGGCCCAGCGGGTTGAAGATATTCCGTCGTTGTTCGACTTCTTTGGCCACAAGGCGGCGTTGCAGTATCAGCGCGACTACCTCGAACCCGAGTCGGATGATCTGGCGGCGATGATGGATTATGGCTGGCCCGGCAATGTGCGCCAGCTACGCAATGTCGCCGAGCGGTACGTGCTCGGGATGGGGTCATCGCGGCGGGTTCGCTCGATCCTCGGGCAGAGCGATTCGGTTGCGACTGAGAGTTCCGGTCAGGGGTTGTCCGAGCGAGTGCAGCAGTTCGAACGCCAACTGATCATCCAATCGCTGCGCAAGCACCAGGGCAGTATCCAGGCGGTGACCGAGGCGTTGCAATTGCCGCGCCGGACCCTCAACAACAAGATGAAACAGTATCAGATCGTTCGCAAAGACTACCTGTAGGCGTTCTGCGGACCGAGCGGATCGCCATCGCCGTTGGCGGCGTAGTTGTCCAGAAAGCGCCTGAAGTCCGAATTCTGTCGTAGCAGATTCCGACCCAGCTCGATCAGCCGGTCGACCTGTTCATCCTCCAGATTGAAGCTGGTGGGAATACGGTTGAAGTAGTCTTTCTGTTCCGGCGTCAGGGTTTCGAAGCTCAGCTCCACGAAGTAGGTGTTCACGGGGCGCTGCTCGGTCGACAGCTGTCCCGACCAGTTTTGGGTAGTCTCGCGCAACAGGTCCAGAGTCGCGGCGTTATAACGGTGCAGCTGCACGTCGGTGACGGTGTTGAGGGTATCTTCCAGTGAGGGCTCCTCTTTGGTCAGCTCGATCTCGTGCTTGACGTAGGTGGAGGCGTTGACCGAGATAATAAGAATGTTGCGGGCCGGCTTACCGCCGGTTACCCGCATAAAGGGTTCGATGCCACCGGCCACTTCGACCATTTCGTAGATCGCCATCAGTCCCAGGTTATCGGTGATGCCACCGTCGACCAGATGGATGTACTGGCGTTGCTGCTTATCCGAGTAAGTTTTCAGACCGCTGACCACCTGAGCAACCTGATTGGGCAAGCGGTTGGTATCCACCGATTGCAGGTAGGACTGGGCGTTGGAACGGCAACCATCGTGATTCTTCAGTACCACCGGCGCGAACAGTACCGGTACCGCCGAGGAGGCGGTGACGGCCTTGGCGACCGGAAAGCTGGACAGGTCGGAGCAGAGCAGGTCGAAGTAATCCTGTAAAAAAGAGAATCGCACGCCGCGGCCCAGGTCGGAGGCGTTGATGATGATCATCGGCCCCCCGGCGGCCTGCAGGTCGGCAAAGGTTTTGTCCTCGAATAGCCTGTCTTGATAGACCTGCACCGCCGCTTCGCTGCGATCTTGGCTGGAGAACCAGCGTGACGGCGACAGCAGCCGGTCAAGCAGGACTTCACCGACGTTGTGGCGTAAAAACTTCTTCTCGAACTCATCGAAGGTTCGCTCGCCGTAGAGACCGTAATAGGCCGAAGTGAAGCTGCCGCCGGAGACCGAGCTGATCATATCCACTTCGTCGAGTAGGCGCTGCGGCCCTTGCGGGTGGTAGATGGGGGTATCGCGCAGCTCCAACAGTACCCCGTAGGCCAGCGCGGCGGCGCGGGTTCCGCCACCGGAGAAGGCCAGCGACAGCGAAACATCCTGCTTCAGATTGCGGGGCAGCGGCTTGCGGTTTTCGTCGAGGTTGAAGACGGCGTAGCGCTTGTCTGGCTCAAGCTGCGACAGATCCTTATTGCTGATCGTCGCTTGGCTGGCACAGCCGGTGATCACCAGGCTGAGCAGCACGAGCAAAAGGTTACGTATCGGCACGGCGGTCAGTGCCTCCCTGTAGAGTGGATCGTAATCAGATGGTGCTTCCGATACCGCAGTCATCAATTTCAAACCTGTTCCCTCAGGACCCGCAGCGGGGTCTGCTTGACCAGTTTTCGGGTGCCCAGGTGGCCAGCCAGACCGACCAGCAGGGCGCCGCACAAGGGGGTGAACAGCCACAGTAGCAGCTCCGGCCGATAATTCAGATCCAGCAGTTGTCGATAGAGTGCAAACCGGGTGCCTTCCACCAACAGCGCCGCGATCAAACCGGACATCGCCCCCAATAGAATAAACTCAGCTGCCAGCATTCGCTGGATTAGTTGACTCCGGGCCCCCAGCGTTCGAATCAACGCCCCCTCGTGAAGCCGCTCGTCGAGGCTGGACGAAAGGGCGGCGAACAGCACCGTGAAACCGGCCGCCAGCACGAACAGCAGCACGTACTCCACCGCCAGCGAGACCTGGGCGATGATCACTCGGATATTGCCCAGCAGTTGGTCGACTTCCAGCAGGGTCAGGGTCGGGAACTGCTCCATCAGGGTCACCAGTTCACGGCGTCGCTCTTCAGGCAGGTGGAAGCTGGTGATGTAGTTGGTCGGCAGCCCGTCCAGTCCACCGGGAGGGAAGATGATGTAGAAGTTGGGGCGCATGCTGCCCCAGTCGAGGTAACGGGTGCTGTGGATCTCGGCATCGATACTGCGGTAACCGAAGTCGAACCGTAGCTGGTCACCCAGTTTCAGCCCCAGCTCCTGGGCCAGTTCCTGCTCGATCGAGACCCGCGGCTTGCCATGGTCCTGCGGTGTCCACCACTGGCCCTGCAAGATTCGGTTATCGTCGGCCAGCTTATCGCTGAAGGTCAGGTTCAGTTCCCGTCGCAGGGCATGCCCGCCGGGGCTCTCTTCGGCGTGCAGGCTGATCGCCTCGACGCCGTTGATATGGCTCAGGCGGCCGCGCACCATCGGGTAGATGCTGCTGTACTCGATCCGGTTCTCGTTCAGGTAACGCTCCAGCAGCGGAACCTGTTCGGCCTGTATATTGATCAGGAAATTGTTCGGCGCGTTGTCAGGCAGCGCCCGCTTCCAGCTGTCGACCAGATCGGCACGGACCAGCAGAATCAGCGCCATCACCGCCAGGGTCAGGCTGAAGGCGATCAACTGACTGATACCGGCACCGGGACGGCGCATCAGGTTGTTGAGGGCCAGGCGCCAGCTCAGCGGACCATTAACGCGGCCCAGTAGACGCAGGCCGCCCCAGCCGATCAGCCCCAACAGCAGGGCCGCCAGGCCGCCGCCGACGGTGATGATCAGGGTCAGTTGCAGATCCTGGCTATGGAGCCACAGTAGCAGCACCATCAGGGTGCCGGCACAGCCGTAGACCAGCCAGGCGCTGGTCGGCAGCGGATCCAGCTCGCGGCGCAGCACCCGCAATGGGGAGACCTGACTCAGGCGCAGCAACGGCGGCAGGGTATAACCGGCCAGCACCAGGATGCCGGTCCCGAAACCGGTCAAGGCCGGCGCAATCCCGGGGCCAGGCAAGGTGACCGGCATCAGTCCGGCCAGCAGGGCCACCAGTCCGTACTGGGCCAGCCAGCCCAGCGCCACCCCGACCAGCGCCGCCAGCAGTCCGGCCACCAGCAGCTGCAAGGCGAACAGCTGCAGAATCCCTTTCTGGGGCTGACCCAGGCAGCGCAGCAGCGCCGCGGTATCGAAGTGACGCTCGCTGTAGCGCCGGGCGGCCATCGCGATGGCGACCCCGGCCAGCACCACCGCCAGCAGGCTGGAGAGGTTCAGGTAACGTTGGGCCCGGGTCAGGGTGTTGCCCAGCGACGGGTTCTCTTCACGGATATCCAGCAGCCGTTGCCCCGGCAGCATCTGCTCCGACAGCCACTGCTTGAAGGTATCCAGGGTCGCTTCATCGCCGTTGAACAGGTAGCGGTAGTTGGCCCGGCTGCCGGGTTGGATCACCTCAGCTTTGACCAGGTCATCGATATGCATCATCAGCCGCGGCCGCAGGTTGAACAGGCCACCGCCCCGGTCCGGCTCCTGCAACAGGACCTTGGTGATGGTCAGTCGTTGGTTGCCGACCTCGACACTGTCGCCGACCTTCAGATTCAGACTGTCGAGCAGTCGTGGTTCGACCCAGGCGGTACCGGGCGCTGGCGGCTGGGCCAGACGCTCCGGTGCGCCGCTGAGACTGTCGCTGACCTTGGGAATACCTTTGAGCGGATACTGCTGGTCGACCGCCTTGATGCTCGACAGCATCATCTCCTCGCCCCGCATCACCATGCTGGGGAAGATCAGCTGTTTGCTCAGCTGCAGTTGGCGCTGCTGAGCCTGGGATGTCAGGTCTAGCTGAAACTCGCGGGCGCTGGTCAGTACCAGATCGGCACCGAGAAACTCGGTTGCCTGGCGAACCAATGCACGCTCGACCCGGTCGGTGAAGAAGCCTACGGCGCTACCAGCGGTGACGGCGATGCAGAGGGCGATCAGCAGCAGTCGCAGCTCGCCGCTGCGCCATTCGCGCTTCAGCAGGCGTAGCGCCAGGGTCAGGGTTGAGCGGCCAATTCGGCTCATCGGTCAGCCCCTGCGGTGGCGTTTTGCTCGACCAGGCGGCCATCGATCAGCTCCAGTTGACGTTGGCAGCGTTCGGCCAGATGGATATCGTGGGTCACCAGGATCAGAGTGGTCTGCTGCTCGCGGTTCAGTGCGAATAGCAGCTCGATCACGGTTTCGCCGGTCTGCCGGTCCAGGTTGCCGGTGGGTTCGTCGGCAAACAGAATCTGTGGATTGCTGGCAAAGGCGCGGGCGATCGCCACCCGTTGCTGCTCGCCGCCGGACAGTTGTAGCGGCGTGTGATCCAGGCGCGATCCGAGTCCGACCCGTTCCAGCAATGCCTTGGCTTCGGCGGCCGCCTGGCCGTGGCCGGCCAACTCCAGCGGCAGCATGACGTTCTCCAGCGCGGTCAGGGCCGGCAATAGCTGGAAGTTCTGAAACACGAAACCGACCTGTTCGCTGCGCAACGTGGCGCGCTGATCCTCATCGAGCTGCTCCAACCGTTGCCCGGCAAGACGGATCGATCCGCTGCTGGCGCGGTCCAAACCGGCAAGTAACCCCAGCAGCGTCGATTTCCCCGAGCCCGATGCGCCCAGGATCGCGACGCTTTCGCCGCGGTTGACCTGTAGATCGAGGCCGCTGAGAATGATCAATTCACCCTGACGGGCGTCGACCCGATGGCTGAGCTGTTCAACCGCAATGATCGGTTCGACGCTGGCTTGTTCGGCGCTGGCATGGGTGGTCGAGGTAAGGGATGAGGAGTCTGGCATTGAAACGCTCTTGGTTGCGAATAACAGGTTGGTTGCTGTGGTCGCTGCTGCTGTTTGGCGCCCTGCAGGGCCGTGTTGCAGCGGCGACCCCGGTCAACGAACCCCGAGAACCGGTACTGTTGATTCTTGGTGATAGTATCAGCGCCGGTTATGGGCTGGAACCGGGTCGGGGCTGGACCTCTTTATTGGAACAACGACTTAGTGCCGAAGGTTCCCCGCTGCAGGTAATAAATGCGTCCGTCAGTGGCGATACGACCAGCGGCGGATTAAGCCGCTTGCCGGCCTTGCTGCAGCAGTACCGCCCCCAGGTGCTGGTGATCGAGCTCGGCGGCAACGATGGTCTGCGCGGTACGCCGCTGAAACTGATCCGGGCCAATCTGCGCAAGCTGGTGGCATTGGGGCAGCAGTCGGGCGCCGAGGTGGTGCTGTTGGGGATGCGGATCCCACCCAACTATGGCCCCCGTTACAGTAACGGCTTTTACCAGCTGTTCAGTCAGGTGGGGGAGGAGAGCGGGATCGCCTATCTGCCGTTCTTTCTCGAAGGGGTCGGCGGCGTCCCGGAGCTGATGCAGGCCGATGGCATCCATCCCAATACTCAGGCCCAGCCGAAACTGCTGGAGCTGGCCTGGCGAACCCTGGCGCCGCTGCTGGCCTCGCCCTGATAATTAATCGCCGGTTCAGGCGCTAGCGCTGATAATAGTCCCGACAGTGACAACTTGCGTCACTGTCGGGAGTTGGCATGAAAACGATAATCGGGCCCCTCCTGTTATTGGCGGCACCGCTGGCCTGGGCCCACCCATCTTCTATCGACTGCTGCGACGGCTACCGCCAGAGCTATGTCGGCACTTGGATTCAGGCATCGCCCTATCGCTACGGCTCTTCGATCGAGCTCCATTACGCGCTGCCTAACGGCTGGGTCAGCATTCGCCATGGCCACGCCTATCCCTCTAAACGCTATAAGCCCTCTAAACGCTATAAGCGCGTCAAACCCTATCGCCATCGGGGCAAGTGGGGGCGTAAGGATTGGCATCGACAGGGCGGGCACCCGTCCCACCGTGGCCATCGTTATGGCAGGGAGCCACGTCGGCTCCACTACCGTTCGGTGCGACCGGAATGGCGGCCCTGGCCCTTATATGTCCCCAGGGCGCATGTCCCGAGAGATCGTGGCACCAGAGAGCGCGTTCCAAGAGAGCATCGCAGGTCGAGATAAGGCTTAGGCGCAGCGTCGGCTTCCGCTAGCTGATGCTGTGCCAGAACGCCTGGATCAGCGGGTTCTTGAGCTTTTTCTCCAGCGTAAACAGGCCCACCTCGTAGGCATCCAGTGCCGGGCTGGCCTCCAGAATCCGTACCCGCTGCGCCAGCGGACTGTTATCCAGCACGATTCGGGGCACCACTCCGACCCCAAATCCCAGACTGACCATGCTGACGATCGCCTCGTGACCGGCGACCTGGGCGTAGATGGTCGGTTTAATCCCTTTGCGCTTGAACCAGCGGTTGATCCGTTTGCGGGCCAGGCCCGACTCGGACAGGATCATCGGTGTCTTGGCCCAGTCGCTGACTCCGTCGGGGCCGATAGGAAGGTCGGTTTGGAGCTCCTGGGTCGGGGCGATGAATACCAGCGGTGAGGTGGCGATATGCTTGAACGCCAGCCCGGCGGGCAGGCTTTCCGGTTTGGCGGCGATGGTGACCTCTTCGGTACCGGCCAGCACCCGGCCGATGGCCGACTCGGGATCGCCGGTATGCAGTTTGATCTCGATCTTGGGATGGGCCTGGCGAAAACTGCTGAGCAGATCGTACAGAAAGCTGTAACTGGCGGTGACCGAGCAGTACATGCTGATCTCCCCCTTCAGCTCGCCTTGGGTCTCGGCCAGCTGGGATTGCAGCAGCTCCCAGGCGGTCAAGGCTTCCCGAGCATAGCTTTGAAACTTCACCCCGGCCGGGGTCAGGCTGACACTGCGGTTATCGCGCAGAAACAGCTCGGTTCCCAGGCTGTCCTCCAACTGCTTGATGGAACGGCTCAGGGTCGAGGGGCTGATATGGCTCAGCTCGCTGGCGCGGCCGAAGTGAAGGGTTTCGGCAAGAGCGAGAAACTGGCTCAGTAGTCGGTGGTCCATCGGTGCGGCCTGGATTTCACGAAATGGTTAATGATGCATGATATGAAATATTGTGTTGCATATATATCAGTTTACGCAACGACAAAGTTGGCGTATCTTGCCCACCAACGCTGAGGCAACCCTGCTGAGTTAATAGTGAAAGCGCACAGGAAGCCGGGCAATTTCAGATTTGAATAACCTTAGATACAGGACCTTATTCCATGCAGGTTTATTACGATAAAGATTGCGATCTCTCGATCATCCAGGGCAAGAAAGTTGCCGTTATCGGTTACGGCTCCCAGGGCCACGCCCACGCGTGCAACCTGAAAGATTCTGGTGTTGACGTTACCGTTGGCCTGCGTACCGGTTCTTCTTCCGTAGCCAAGGCTGAAGCCCACGGTCTGAAGGTTTCTCCGGTTGCTGAAGCCGTTGCTGCTGCTGACCTGGTCATGATCCTGACTCCGGACGAGTTCCAGGGCCAGCTGTACAAAAACGAGATCGAGCCGAACATCAAGCAGGGCGCTACCCTGGCTTTCGCTCACGGCTTCTCCGTGCTGTACAACCAAGTTGAGCCGCGTGCCGACCTGGACGTGATCATGATCGCGCCGAAGGCGCCGGGTCACACCGTACGTAACGAGTTCGTCAACGGCGGCGGTATCCCTGACCTGATCGCGATCCATCAGGACGTTTCCGGCAACGCCAAGCAGGTTGCGCTGTCCTACGCCATGGGCGTTGGTGGTGGCCGTTCCGGTATCATCGAAACCACTTTCAAAGACGAGACTGAAACTGACCTGTTCGGTGAGCAGGCTGTTCTGTGTGGTGGCGCCGTTGAGCTGGTCAAGATGGGCTTCGAGACCCTGACCGAAGCGGGTTACGCACCGGAGATGGCTTACTTCGAGTGTCTGCACGAGCTGAAGCTGATCGTTGACCTGATGTACGAAGGCGGCATCGCCAACATGAACTACTCGATCTCCAACAACGCCGAGTACGGTGAGTACGTAACCGGTCCTGAGGTCATCAACGAAGAATCCCGCGCTGCCATGCGCAACGCGCTGAAGCGGATCCAGAACGGTGAGTACGCCAAGATGTTCATCACCGAAGGTCAGGCCAACTACCCGGCCATGACTGCCCGTCGTCGTAATAACGCTGCGCACCCGATCGAGCAGACCGGTGAGCAACTGCGTGCGATGATGCCGTGGATCGCTGCTAACAAGATCGTCGACAAGAGTAAGAACTAAGCAGTTCCCACTTAGTTGACTTACGAAACGCCTCGGTCGAAAGATCGGGGCGTTTTTTTTATGCCTCGGGTCAACGAAATCGGGTGCGGCGGGTACAAAAAGTAGTCAATAACGCTAATATCACAGGTTAGTTGAAGCGAAATCAGTTGCTTACCCGATGAAGCCAGTACGGTCCCTGACTCTCCGCCCGATATTGCAGAGCCTGAAGAAGGCGGCGTTGCTACCGCTGTTGCTGCCGTTGCTGGCTTATGTCGGTGCCGAGTACTACCTTGAGCATTCGTTAAACCGTGCCCTGGCGCAGGTTCAGCTGCTGTTGCCCGATGGCTCGCGGTTCAGCTACCGCGAGCTGAGTGCCGACTTCGACGGCCAGGTGGCGCTTGACGGCGCCGAGCTATGGTTGCCGGGGATGAGCCAGCCGCTGCAGTTCCGGCAATTGCAGTTCAAGGCCGAAGATTGGGGGACGCTGCTGGACCAGGCCGCTACCATCGAGCGGGGTGAGCTGCCGCACAGCAACCAGATTCGTTTCTCACTCCAGGAGAGTTCGCTTAAGCACCTGGCGTTGCCGTCACTCAAGCCCCGGCAGCAGCTGCGTGGTTGGTTGGGCTGCCTGGCCCAGCCGGTCGCGAATTCGCCTGCGGTGGCGACAACAAGTACCGAGCTGGCAGGACAGCTGGAATACCTCTTCGAGCCCGACACCCACTACCTGAACCTGAGCCTGCAGCTCGAGGGCCTTCAGCTTTATCGGGTCGAGCTGGAGGCGGACCTGGATATTGGCCATTCACGCATGGATCTGCAGACGCTATCGACGCAAAGTGTCGGTTTGGGCGGGGCCAAGTTGGCACTGGTGAACCTGGGCGCCCAGAATGACCTGTTGGCCGAGTGCGGTGCGATGGGGCGCTCCGGATTGATCCAGGGGGACTACGTGGCGCGTCAGAGCCAGTTGCTGCGTTTCAGCCTGGAACAGCAGGGTTGGCAGGTCTCCCATGAGCTGGAACAGGCCTATCAGAATTATCTGTTCCTGCCGCTGGAGATGCGCTTAGAGTGGCAGACCCGTAACGCGGTGCCGCTGCAGTCGTTGACTCAGGCCCAGGGCTGGGGAAGCTATACCGCCCAGGTTGGCCTGAACCGATACAATTCCGGCAGTGTGGATCTGCGCTGGGGTGAGCCTGGGTCGGTCACCGATTCGATACCACAGCCTGCCGAGGCTGCTGCCGACGGGACTCCTCCACTAGTGGCGGCGAAGCAGGTGCCGTTGACCGGTCTGTTGCCGGCGCTGAATCCGGTGAATGAATCGCCCCCGGACGCCACTCCCGAGGGGCTGGTGTCGGCGTCGCAGTCGCTCCAGCAATCGAGCTATCAGCCAGCCTATCGACGGGTTTCGATTCCGCAACTCAAATCCTTGCTCGGCAGTCCGCTGAAACTGACCACCCGGAACGGACGTCGTATCGAAGGGGTGCTAGACAGTGTGGGGCGAAACCGGTTGCAACTGCGCCGTGAGGTGGCTGGTGGGGTCGCGATGGTGCCGGTGCGGCTCGACAGTATCGAGCAGTTGTCGGCCTATTTTTAGAAAGCGGGTTCGGAAACCGGCTTGGTGAGCCCAGACGCGGATCAACAAAAAAGGGGCCCGAAGGCCCCTTTTTCAATTCCGTTAGCGGCTTGCGCTTAGCGCTCAACCGCCAGGGCGATACCCATGCCACCGCCGATGCACAGGGTTGCGAGACCCTTGTTGGCATCACGCTTGACCATTTCGTGCAGCAGGGAGACCAGTACACGGCAGCCGGAGGCGCCGATCGGGTGACCCAGGGCGATCGCACCGCCGTTGACGTTGACCTTGTCGGTGTCCCAACCCAGGTCCTTATTGACCGACATCGCCTGAGCGGCGAAGGCTTCGTTGGCTTCGACCAGATCCAGATCGTCCACGCTCCAGCCGGCTTTCTCCAGGGTTTTCTGGGTGGCGCAGATCGGGCCGGTACCCATGATCGACGGATCAACACCCGCGGTGCCGTAAGCCTTGATGGTGGCCAGCGGCTCCAGGCCCAGCTCTTTGGCTTTTTCGGCCGAGCAAACGATAACCGCTGCGGCGCCATCGTTGATGGTGGAGGCGTTACCGGCGGTAACAGAACCGTCACGCTTGAAGGCCGGACGCAGTTTGCCCAGCGCATCGGCGGTCACGCCGGCACGAGGCTGCTCGTCACGGTCGAACACGATCGGGTCGCCCTTACGCTGCGGGATCTCAACCGGAATGATCTCGTCGTCGAAGCGATTTGCGGCCAGCGCGGCTTCGGCTTTGTTCTGAGACGCGGCGGCGAAAGCATCCTGCTCCTCACGGGAGAAGCCGTACTTGTCGACGATGTTCTCGGTGGTGATACCCATGTGGTAGTCGTTAAACGCGTCCCACAGGCCGTCGTTGACCATGGTGTCGACCAGGTTCCAGTTGCCCATCTTCTGGCCGTTACGGGACTTGGGCAGGTAGTGGCCGGATTGGCTCATGCTTTCTTGGCCACCGGCGATGATCAGGTCGGCATCGCCGAGCATGATGGACTGGGCCGCCATGTGAACGGTCTTCAGACCGGAGCCACAGACCTTGTTGATGGTCAGGGCTGAAGTGGTTACCGGTAGACCGGCGTTGATGGCTGCCTGGCGGGCCGGGTTCTGGCCGCAACCGGCGGTTAGGACTTGTCCAAGAATGACTTCATCAACCTGCTCCGGAGCGATACCGGTTTTGTCCAGCAGGCCTTTGATCACAATGGTGCCCAGCTGAGCGGCGGTCAGGGAAGACAGGGAACCATTGAACGCGCCGATAGCCGTACGGCCAGCAGCTACGATTACAACATCACGCATAGCAACGCCTCATCAATTACGAGCAATAAAATCGCCGACGACAGCACCAACAACCGACGATGTGCAATGCAGCAAAGCAGTCCGTTTTTTTCGGAACACGCCTTGTGCGGAATAAACCAAGCTATCAGGAAAATCACAGCCCTGCAAAGGGATGTGATCGAAAAATAGACTTGTCGGTGGCTTCCGGTTTAGCGAAACGGACGGATTGCGGCCCTTGTGGCATAAGGGCTAGCGTCAAAAGAAATGGTTTGGCAGTGGATTCTATGGATATAAAAAAGCCCCGTGTCGGGGCTTATTCATGGTCGTCCAGAAAGACTTCGCAGTTATCGATCAGGCGCGCCGGACCCAATTGTGCGGCTGCTAAAATGACCAGTTCGCGACAGCCGCTGGTAGCCGGTTGCAGGGTCTGGCGATTACAGATGTGAACGTAATCGCGTTGAAAGCCTGCCGCTTCGAGGCGTTGGTTGGCCTGCTCTTCGAGGGTATAGAACGAGCGGTTGCCCTGCTTCAGGCTGCTGACCAGATCCTGCAGCACCTGGTTCAAAGTCGGAGCGACTTTGAGCTGCTCTTCGCTGAGGTAACCGTTGCGCGAGCTCATCGCCAAGCCGCTGGATTCGCGGGCGGTATCGACACCGACCACCTCCACCGGCAGGCTCAGGTCTTCGGTCATCTGGCGGATCACCGCCAGTTGCTGGTAATCCTTCTTGCCGAACACGGCGATATCCGGCTGTACGATACCGAACAGTTTGGCGACGATGGTGGCGACGCCACGGAAATGGGTCGGCCGGCTCATGCCGCAGTGCATGTCCGATAGGGATCGGACCTCAACCACGGTCTGAATCTCGGTACCGCGCGGGTAGATCTCATGCACCGATGGGGCGAACAGCAGGTGGCAGCCGTAGGCTTCGAGCTTCTGCTGGTCTTCGGCCAGGGTTCGCGGGTAGCTGTCCAGATCTTCGTTGGCACCGAACTGGAGCGGGTTGACGAAGATGCTGGAGACCACCAGATCGCCGCGTTTCCCCGCTTCTTCGACCAGGCTCATATGGCCACAGTGCAGGTTGCCCATGGTTGGCACGAAGGCGATTTTACGGCCTTCGCGGCGGGCACCGATCAGCTGCGCGCGCAGCTCGGCAATGGTATGAACCGTCTGCATCACTCGAACCAGTTTTCAGGCTGAGGGAAGGTCTGGTTGTGAACGGCTTCGGCATAGGCGCTGACGGCAGCCTGGATGCTGTCGGTCTCGGCCAGGAAGTTTTTGACGAAGCGGGGCTTTCTGCCCGATGTGACGCCCAGCATATCGTGCAATACCAAAACCTGCGCGTCGGTATCGGCACCGGCACCGATGCCGATCACCGGCACGGACACCGCTTCGGTAACCGCCTTAGCCAAGTCAGCCGGAACGCACTCAAGCAGCAGCATCGCAGCGCCAGCCTGTTCCAGGGCTTTGGCATCGTTAAGGAGCTGCTCGGCAGCCTCGCCACGGCCCTGAACGCGGTAACCACCCAGTACATTAACGGTTTGCGGGGTCAGTCCCAGGTGGGCACAGACCGGTACGCCGCGCTCACTCAACAGACTGATGCTGTCGGCCAGCCAGGCGGCGCCTTCGAGCTTGACGATATGGGCACCGGCCTGCATCAGGGCGGCGGCGCTGTCCATCGCCTGTTCCGGGGTGCTGTAACTCATAAAGGGCAGGTCGGCCATGATAAAGGCGCCCTTGTTGCCCTTCTTGACGCAGGCGGTGTGGTACGCCATTTCTTCGACGCTGACCGGTAGGGTGCTGTCGTTACCCTGCAAAACCATGCCTAACGAATCGCCTACCAGGATCACTTCAACCCCGGCTTCGCTGACTAATTGAGCGAAGGTGGCGTCGTAGGCGGTCAGGCAGCTGAACTTTTTACCCTCGCTCTTCATTTGCGAGAGAGTGTGCAAGTTTATGTTTTTCATAACAATTCGTCGTTTTAACTCTGAAGCCGAAAGCGGCGATGGGGCGGATTATACCTCTAGCGGCTCAAGCGTGCCCAGCGTACAAAGGTTTACATGGTCAGAAATTGAACGACCATTGGGGAATCTGAGCGTCGGTTCGAGCTCTTGAAGCGGGTAGAGGACAAAATTTCTGTCGCTCATGTGGGGGTGGGGAACCTGCAAACGGGGCAGGTCGATCTGACGATCGGCGTAGAGCAGAATATCCAGATCGAGGGTGCGCGGGCCCCAATGCTGCAGTCGAACACGGCGGTGTTGCTGCTCCAGGGCTTGCAGTTGGTCCAGCAGATCCAGCGGCTGCAGGCGGGTGTCTAAACCGGCGACCGCGTTGATGTAGTCGGGCTGTCCCGGAGGCCCGACCGGATCGCTCCGGTAGAGGCGCGAATGGGTCAGGTTGCTGCAGTGGGGCAGTTCAGCCAGTTCGCACAGGGCTTGTCGGACCTGTTGCAGCGGATCTTCCAGATTGCTGCCCAGGCCGATATAGCAGCGTACAGGCTGGTCCAGCAGCTCGAACTCGGTCTGGGGCGTCTTTGTCATGGGGCGGTCCGCAGCGGCCGATCAGGCGCTGGCTTTGGGCTTGCGACGACGAGGGCGGCGACGCTTGCGAGCTTGGCCGCTGCCCAGTTCGCCGATCATCTGCTCGCGCTGTTCGTTGCGGGCGGACTGGAACTCGGTCCACCACTGACCCAGGCCGTCGAGCTGCTCGCCACTGGCTTCACGCATCAGCAGGAAATCATAGGCGGCGCGGAAGCGCGGGTGCTCCAGCAGTTGATTGGCGCGGTTACCGTTTCGGCGCGGCAGCCGGTACTGCAGCTCCCAGATATCGCGCATGGTGCCGGAGAAGCGGCGCGGAATCGACGAGGCCTGGGACTGGCGCTGGTGGATCTCCTGCGCGGCCTGGTGCAATGCCGGGATCGGTGGGACGCCTTGGGATTTGAGTCGCTCCAGCACCTGTTGCATTGGGTACCACAACATCGCCGCGTAGAGGAAGGCCGGAGTCACGCTCTGGCCTCGCTTAACCCGGGCATCGGTGTTGCGTAGCGCCTGGACGATCAGCCGCTCGGCGGCCTGGCCCTGCTCGCTTTCGAGCAGTCGATGAGTCAGCGGGAACAGCGGCTCAAACAGTTTGAAATGGCGCAGCATGGCAAAGGTGGTTTCACCCTGGCCAGACAGGAACAGTTTCAATACCTCTTCGAACAGCCGCGCTGCCGGGATGTCGTTGAGCAGGTAGGCCAGCCGCTTAATCGGCTCTTCGGTTTCCGGCGCCATGACGAATTCGAGCTTGGCGGCAAAACGGATTGCCCGCAGCATCCGTACCGGATCTTCGCGGTAGCGCTCTTCCGGGTCGCCGATCATCCGCAGAATGCGGTTGTCCAGATCCTGCAGGCCGTTGGCGTAGTCGTGGATACTGAAATCTTTGATCGAGTAGTAGAGTGCGTTGACGGTAAAGTCGCGGCGCAGGGCGTCCTCTTCGACGGTACCGTAGACGTTGTCGCGCAGGATCAGACCACTGTCGGACTGTTTGCCATGCTGCTCGTCATCGTTATGAACCGCCTGGTGGCTGGCGCGGAAAGTGGCGACCTCGATAATCTCGCGACCGAAGCGGACGTGGACCAGCTTGAAGCGACGACCGATCAGGCGGGAGTTGCGGAATAGGTCGTGGACCTCTTCCGGGTGGGCTTCGGTGGCGACATCAAAGTCTTTCGGCTTCTCGCCCAGCAGCAGGTCGCGGACACAGCCGCCGACCAGATAGCCTTCATAGCCGCCGTCTTTGAGGCGGTAGAGTACCTTGAGGGCGTTATCGCTCATCTGTCGGCGTGATAGCTGGTGATGATCGCGGGCGATGATGCGGGGGCCTTGGTCGGGCATAGGGTCAGAATCGGGTCCGGGGTTAGGCTCGGCGTTGGAGGACGGTTTGCCGTTGCGAAGATTAGAAACGAGCAGGAAACCGATCACGAGCCAGGGCAGAAGTGCCAGGCAGATGCCGAGTAGCGGGGAAGAGTCCATATTATTATTGGATGAATAACTGCGTTGAAAAAAGAGCGCAATGATACCACCGGCGACGAGGCTGGCAAATCAGCATTATCGAGTTTATGGGACTTTCGCCGCTGAGGGCTGGGTAATCGGACCGTCGTTAAGCAACGGATCGTCAAGCAAGGGAGCTGTTAAGGGAGTGAGGCAGAGGGGGAGTGCCTAAGGAATGAAAGAGGGCCAGCCGCTTCGGAGGATGGTGAGTAGGGATTGCTAAACGGGTTGTTATTTTTATTCCCGTTACTGCAATCGAAGGCAACCATTTCCAAAAGCGGCCAGCGGTGTTCCATTTGTTATTTTTGTTTGGAACATTCCCGTTACCACTGAACCCTTTTTATTTTTATTGAGTTCTAGGTACAGGATTTCTTGTTGTTGTTGCGAATAACTATAGCAGGCGCTGTGCCAACTTATAAAAAACCTTTAATAACAGTTATTTAAAAAATATATCTTGGCATAGGTAACATTTATGCCAGGTTTTGGGTGGGGAAGTGTTACCCCTTGTAACCGTGAGGGTAACAGTTGGGTGTGTTGTTACGTAACACTTTTCCCGGCTTCTAGAATCGTCCTGTGGGGCAATTAGACTTTTGGTTAGGGGGTTGTCGTCGCTGTGTCGTCCCGTTCCTGCAATTCGGTCCACAGATCAGTTTGTCACGGTTGGGAGGCTGTTGGGGACTGGCGATAGGAACAGGAGCAACGTAGCGCCGGTCCGACAACTTGAGGGCTGAAATAAAAATAGTTGCAGGGCCCGCAGGGTGAGCGGGTGGGGAACGGCAGACCGGCATCGGTTGCCGTATTCAGAATGGTGTTGGGGAATTACTTGGGCTTTCTTGGGATGCCCAGTTTCTGACGACGCTCCCAGAGGGTCTTACGGCTGATACCCAGCCGCTTGGCCAGTTCCGTCTCGGTCATCTGATCCTGATTGTCGAGCACAAAACGCTGGAAGTAGTCCTCCAGAGACAGGGCGGCCGATTGGGTTGAGCTGTCGCTGTCCATAAAAGGTTCGCCGACCGGTTTTTCATGACTCACCGAAGGACTGCGGTAGGCCTCCGTAGCGCTCTGTTCCGTTTGACGGGCACTGTATTGTGGGTCCAGCCCTAACAGCTCCGGGGTGATCTGATCGGTTTCGTTCAAAATCACCGCCCGTTCGATCGCATTTTCCAGCTCCCGGACATTACCGGGCCACTGGTAAGCGAGCATCGCCTGGCGGGTCTGAGGGGAGAGCTGCATCGCCGCGCAGCCCATCCGGGCGCAGGCCTTGAGCAGGAATTTGTTGGCCAGTTCGATGATGTCTTCGCCGCGATCGCGCAGCGGCGGCATCGCGATCTCCATAATGTAGAGTCGGTAGAACAGGTCCTCACGGAATTTACCGGTCCGGGTCAGGGCCTTGAGGTCGCGGTGGGTGGCTGCGATCAGGCGGATGTCCACCTGCATCGGTTGCACCGAGCCGACCCGGCGGATCTCACCCTCCTGCAGTACCCGCAGCAGGCGGGCTTGGGCCTCAAGCGGCAGTTCACCAATCTCGTCCAGAAACAGGGTGCCGCCATTGGCCGCTTCGATCAGGCCCCGGTGGGTGTTGACCGCGCCGGTAAAGGCGCCTTTTTCGTGGCCGAACAGTTCCGATTCGATCAGGGTTTCCGGGATTGCCGCGCAGTTCACCGAAATCATCGGTGCGTCGTGGCGCTGGCTTTGCTGATGGATCGAGTGGGCGGCCAGCTCTTTACCGGTGCCCGATTCGCCCTGGATCAATACGGTGGCATCGGTACGGGCGACCTTGCGGATACGTGAGAACAGCTCCAGCATCGGCTGGCTGCGTCCCAGCATCTGGCCGGCGCTGAGCTCGTCGGATTCATCGCCAGGGCTGCTGTCGTCCGCTGCTGGAGTATTCGGCGCCGGGGCTGGCTGCTGAGCGGCTGCGCTCTGGCTGAGAATCGCGGCGATGCTCTGCAGCATCTCCTCATGGTCGAACGGTTTGGCGATATAGTCGACCGCGCCCTGCTTCATCGCTTCGATGGCCGAGCGCATGCTGGCGTAGCTGGTCATGATCAGTACCGGGGTCTGGCCGGCCAGTTCGATCAGGTCGGTGCCCTCTCGGCCCGGCAACCGAAGGTCGCTGATGACCAGGTCGAAGTCGTCGAGCCGAAACTGTTCCAGCGCCTGATCGACCGACCCGGCGATGCTGACCTGGTAGTCATTTCGCTCGAGCAGCTTCTTCAGCGCGGTACGGATTACGTCTTCGTCTTCGACGATCAGGATGTTGCTCATCAATCGTTTTCTCGGTTACTGCCGGTGAGGTCCTGGGCCCGGGGGAGGGTCAGGGTGACCCGGGTCCCTCTATTTTGTGCAACATCGGCGGGGCTTTCAATCTGGATGCTGCCGTAATGTTCTTCGATGATGTTGTAGATCAGCGCCAATCCAAGGCCGGTGCCTTCGCCGGGCTCTTTGGTGGTGAAGAAGGGTTCGAACAGGCGGCTCTGCAGTTCCTTGGGAATCCCGCTGCCCTGATCGACGATATGAACCAGTAGGCTGTCGTCGGTCTGTTCGCTTTCAATCCGGATGCTCTGGCCGTCTTCGGAGGCGTCGGCGGCATTGTTGAGCAGGTTGATGAACACCTGCAGCAGTCGTTGCATATCGCCGTGGAGCTGCAACTGCGGAGGGCACAGGTTGAGATAGTTGAGCTGTTTGCGGCGGCTGTCGAGGCGGACCAGTTCGATCGCCTGCTCGACGCAGAGATGCAGCGACAGCCGCTGCTGGGATCCCGGTCGGTACTGGGTGCCGGTATGGGCGAAGCTCATCAGCGACTTGATGATGTTGTCGACCCGGGCGGTCTGTTGCAGGATCTGTTCGCCGGTCTGGTTTATCTCATCCTGGTCGGTTTCGTATTTGAGGTTCTGCGCCAGGCAGGCGATACCGGTGATCGGGTTGCCGACCTCGTGGGCTACGCCGGCCGCCAGGCGGCCGATTGAGGCCAGGCGTTCGCTGTGGGCCAGCTCGTCGGCCAACAACTGGTTTTCGGTCTGGTCTTCCAGCAGCAGTACCTGACCGGCGTGGGGGTGCAGACGGTTGCTGTAGAGGCTGTTGGCCTGGGTCGGCGGTAGCGCACCGAGGCGTTGTTCGTGCAGCGAGGCCTTGTGAAGGCTGAAGAAGCGCGCCTGATTGTCGGTTGTCAGTCGCTGGTTGAGCAGTTGGTTGCTCGGCTGTTCGGCGAACTGGCTCAGCAGTTCACGCCATGGCGGCGGCAGTATCTCCAGCCGGTGACCGATGACCTGGGAGCCGGGCACGCCGGTGAACTGCTCCATCTCCACATTCCACAACAGGATTTCGCCGGCTTCACCGAGCGAACAGACCCCGACGGGCAGGCGCTGCAGGGTGGTACGGTGCAGCTGCCGCAACTCGTCGAGTTCGGCCGCCAGCCCCGACAGGCGGCTACGGGATTGCTCCAGGTGGCTTTCCAGCAGGTGGATGTCCCGGCGCCGGTAGCCGCTGTTGTCGCTGGCCTCCAGGCTCATCACCGAGAACGCCTCCACCGGGCCCAGCAGCGCCGACAGGTTATGCTCCAGTTGGTCCTGTAGCTGTTCGATCGCCTGGGGGTTGGTTTCGGATTCCGACAGCTGCAGCTGTTGCAGTGCTTCGGCAACCTCGCGATGGGCGACGTCGTCACCGAGCCGTTCGCTGAGGTGTTGAATCAGCGCAGGCACGTCGGCCAGTGGCGGACGGGTGCTTTGGGGCCGGTGCAGGGCGCTAAGAACACAGGAGTTGGCGGCCAGGCGTTCAGCCTGGCTGGGTTTGTTGAGCGACGAAATCATCAGGAACACGATCACGTTGGCCGCCAGCGCCAGGGTGGCAACCTCGTGCCAGTTACCGCTGTTCAGCTCCAGCGCAACCCGCGAGCTCTCCGGTAACAGCGGCATCAGCATCGACATCAGCCAGATCCCCATGCCCAGCAACAGGCCCAGAATAAAGCCCTGCCGGTTGCCGCCGGGCCAAAACAGGGTGGCCAACAGGCCGGGAAGGAACTGCATAAAGGCGATAAAGGCGATCAAGCCCATATGGTGCAGCTCGGCGCGACCATTGGTGGCCAGGTAGAACAGGTAGCTGAGCAGGGTGATCTGCAGTATCAGCAGGCGACGGTTGAGCACCAGGCGGTTGTAGAGTGGTTCACTGTTGTGATTGCTGACGTAGGGCAGCACCAGGTGGTTCAGCACCATCCCGGCCAGTGCGATGGTGCACAGAATGATCAAACCGGCGGCCGCAGCCAGACCGCCGATATAGGTCAGCATCGTCAGCCAGGGGGCGTTGGTGTGCAGCCCCAGCAGCAGGCCGAAATATTCCGGTCGTCCTGGAATATCCAGCGCCAGCCCGGCCCAGAGCACCGGCGGGATAGCCGCCGACAGCAGTAACAGCAGCAGCGGAAAGCCCCAGCTGGCCTTGTTCAGCGCTCGGGCATCACTGTTTTCGGTAAACAGCAGGTGGAACATATGGGGGGCGACCACCGCCGAGGCCATAAACCCGAACAGCAGGGTGCGCCAGTAGTCGCCTTCGACCGGTTTATACAGTGAGGTGGCTTCGATGGCATGGTTGGCCAGCCACTGCTCCATCTCGGCGTTGCTGCCGAATACGCCGTAGATGGCGAACAGTCCCAGCGCGACCATCGCAACCAGTTTGAATACCACGCCGGCCGCCATCGCCGTTACCAGTCCGGCGGTTCGATGCCGCACCGACGGGTGACGGGTGCCGAACAATACCGAGAACAGCGCCGTGGTGGCGCAGAAAGCCATCGCGATCAGGTCGGTATTCTGTTCCCCCGAGAGCAGCCGAATACTGTCGGTGACCGCCTCAATCTGGGTCGCGATCAGCGGCAGGCTGGCCAACAACATCAGGATTGTGACCAGGGTGCCGGCCAGTTGGCTGCGGAACCGGAACGCGAACAGGTCGGCCACCGAGCTGAGCTGGTAGGACTTGGTGATCCGCAACAACGGCTGCAGGATGACCGGCGCCAGGACAAAGGTCAGCGAGGCGCCGAAGTAGGCCGCCAGGTAGGCGTAGCCGTAGTTCTGTGCCAGCCCGATGGTGCCGTAAAAAGTCCAGGCACTGGCGTAGACCCCTAGCGCGGCAATAAATACGGCCGGGTGGCTCGAGATCCGCTTGGAGATATAGTTGCGATTGGTGGCGGCTGCGATGCCGAACAGCAACAGCAAAAAGCCGGCGCTGATCGAAAACAGCAGGGGCAGACTAAAGATCATCGCTGCTCCGCTTATGTTCCAGCCAAGCAACAGCGCCGATCAGGGTCAACCAGATCATGAACGGGGAGTACCAGGGGCGCTCCATGTTGCTCCAGGAGTCGATCATACTCGGTGACAGCAGGTAGATGCTCAGCACCAGTACGGCGACCAAACGGTACATCGACAAGGGCGGGTTCCTCCTGACCGTCAGCGGTGTTCAGTTTCGAGCAGGGATTCGGGCAGATGCGGCTGCCGCGGGATCTGGGTCAGTTGCCAGTGCTCGCAACCCCAGGTCAGGATCTCATGGGCTTGCGCCTGCCGCAACGACTCTGGGGGTTGTTGCCCCAACAGCTGCAACGCCTGGTATAGGCTTGGGCCAGGATTGGTGGCGTCGATGGCGCTGGCGTAGGTCTGTTTACTCAGCTTCTGACCCATAGCATTCACCAGTATTGGAATATGGGCATAGCTCGGTGTCGGCAGCTCTAGCTGTTGCTGCAGATGGATCTGCCGGGCGGTGGAGCTGAGTAGATCGTAACCGCGGACCACCTGGTTGACCCCCTGGGCTGCGTCATCGATCACCACCGCCAATTGGTAGGCGAACAGGCCGTCACGGCGACGGATCACAAAATCGCCCACCTCGGTGGCCAACTGCTGTCGTTGTGGCCCTTGAATCGCATCGGTAAAGACGATGGTTTCGTCGTCGACGCACAGGCGGATCGCCAGCGGTAGATCGGACTCGATCGGCTGGCGCTGGCGGCAGTAGCCGTCATAGACGCGGCTTTTACGTAACAGGATTTGACTACGGGAGCAGTCGCAGCCGTAGGCGGCACCGGTCGCGATCAGTTGCTCGAGAACTTGTTGGTAATCCGGATGCCGTTGGCTCTGGTACCAGACCGGGCCATCCCATTCAAAACCGAAAGTTTCCAGGGTGTGCAGGATCTGGTCGGCAGCACCGGGGACCTCCCGGGGCGGATCCAGGTCTTCCATTCGAACCAGCCAGCGGCCCTGTTGGCTGCGGGCGTCGAGATAACTCGCCAGCGCGGCCAGTAGTGAGCCGAAGTGGAGTGATCCGGTGGGCGAGGGGGCGAAGCGGCCGATGTAGTCGGTGGCCGCAGTGGCGTGCTGAGTCAAAGTGCGCGGAGCAAGTAACGGTGCCGCTGCCGGAGCGACGGCACCTGCTTATCAGCTGCCCAGCTGCTTCTCTTTGATCTCTGCCAGAGTCTTGCAGTCGATGCAAAGGGTGGCGGTCGGGCGGGCTTCCAGTCGGCGGATGCCGATCTCAATACCGCAGGAGTCGCAGAAGCCATAATCGTCGGCATCGATGCGCTCGAGGGTTTCATTGATCTTCTTGGTCAGCTTACGCTCACGATCACGGGTACGCAGCTCCAGACTGAATTCTTCTTCCTGGCTGGCGCGGTCGGAAGGATCGGCAAAGTTGGCCGCTTCTTCCTGCATGTGGTTGATGGTGCTGTCGACCTCTTCCATCAACTCCTGTTTCCAGGCGTTCAGAATGTTTCTGAAGTGCTCGAGCTGAGGTTCATTCATGTACTCTTCGCCTTCAGCAGGCTGGTACGGCTCGTAGTGTTTCAGCAGTGATTCTTTATCTGGCATAGTCTGCCTCACTTCTTATAAAAACCATGCGGACGCCGCCGCGATCAATCCATTCACCAACGTCCGATTCGGCGTTGGTCTGATTCCATGCTGCGGGATCAAATAATAGCTGATCCGAAACAGGCGCAAGAAACTAACAGATAAGTATCCGGTGCGCCAGTGCAGCCGCTTCCGATTAATCCTTATAGCGCTGTTAGGGGCGCAGTGGAAGTGAAAATGACGCAGCTTTACTAGGGCTTTAGCGCTGTTGAACTTTGGTCGCGGGTTGGTATCGGTAACCAATTTAGCCCCCAAGCCACAGGGAATTTTAGATGAAATACGAGCAGCCGTTGCAACCGGCCAGATTGCTGAAACGCTATAAACGGTTTTTGGCCGATGTCGAATTGGCTGACGGCACCCTGATGACCCTGCACTGCCCCAACACTGGCTCGATGCGGAACTGTGCCGAACCCGGGAGTCGGGTCTGGTACCGGGATTCGCTCAATCCGAAGCGCAAGTATCCCTGTACCTGGGAGCTGGTTGAAGTCGAAGACAAGTACCTGGCCAGCGTCAATACCGCCCGGGCCAACGGTTTGGTGGAGGAGGCGATCCTCAACGGCTGGATTGCCGAGTTGCAGGGGTATCCCCAGTTGCGCCGGGAGGTGCGCTACGGCGAGGAGAACAGCCGGATCGATCTCTTGCTGTCGCAGCAGCCGCAGGGACGACCGGACTGTTACGTCGAGGTGAAGCAGGTCACGCTGTTGCAGGAAGAGGGTGTAGGACGCTTTCCCGATGCGGTCACCGAACGGGGGCGCAAGCACCTGCGTGAGCTGGAGCAGATGGTGGCCCAAGGGCATCGCGCGGTGCTGCTGTTCTGTGTTCCCCACACCGGGATCGAAGCGGTGGAACCTGCCGATCAGATCGACCCGGCCTATGGTCAGGCGTTGCGCCAGGCCCAGCAGGCCGGAGTTGAACTGCTGGCGTATCAGGCCGAGATTAGCCCGGAGCGGATCGAACTGGTCCGCCAGCTGCCGGTGCGACTGGATTAAGCCGGTGACCGGCTTGAGCGGATCGTCGAGGCCGCAGCTCAGTTCGGTTCTGACGGGATCGGATCGGCCCAGACCTCCCCGTCGCGCAGACTGAATTCGATCGGCTGCAGGGCTTGGCCCTGGCAGGGACCCTGAATACAGTCGCCGGTTTCGATCCGGAATAGCGCACCGTGGGTCGAGCACTGGATAAACTGACGCTCCAGATCGAGAAATTGGTCCGGCTGCCACTCCAGTGGAATGCCGCGATGGGGGCAGCGGTTCAGATAGAGGTACAGCTGGCCCTGGTGTTTGACCGCGATCAGCTTGTGCTCGCCCCAGTCCAGACCCTTGCTCTGGCCCTCTTCGATTTCGTCGATCCGACAGATTTGATCCATATTAATTCGTGCTCGTGATTGAATCCGGATAGACATTGTCAACGACTGAGGGGGCTGACACAATCTGTGGATTCGACCGCAGCTTCGCGTCCGTCTGCGGCAAGCCGTAAACAGGAGATTGTCCCCCATGGCCCACCACGCCAATACCGAATTCGTCCCCCTGACTCTCGCCGTGCTGACCTTGTCCGATACCCGTACGCCGGACAACGACACTTCCGGTGATACCCTGGTTGAGCGGTTGGAAGAGGCCGGTCACCACACCGGTGATCGGGCGATCATCCCCGATGATGTCTATCAACTGCGTGCCAAGGTTTCCCAGTGGATCGCCGATCCGGAGATCCAGGCGGTGCTGATCACCGGCGGTACCGGCTTTACCGCCCGCGATACCACGCCTGAAGCGGTGATGCCGCTGTTCGACAAGCAGATCGAAGGTTACGGCGAGCTGTTCCGACAGCTGTCCTACGAGCAGATCGGCACCTCAACGGTTCAATCGCGGGCCGTGGCCGGGGTGGCAAACCGGACCGTGATTTTCTGTATGCCGGGTTCGACCGGCGCCTGCCGGATGGCCTGGGACGGCATCATTCGCGAACAACTCGATGCCCGCCATAAGCCGTGCAACTTTGTAGAGATGGTATCGGTGAAAGGCTCGGGTTACTGCAAGGGTGTGCGCTCATGAGCGGATGCGGCGGTAAAGGTGGAGATAAGCCGTTGACCGATTGCTGCAGCCAGCCGGGCCTGATGCCGTTTGAGCAGGCGTTGGCGCAGTTGCTGGATTCGGTTCAGGGTGGCCAACAACCGGTTGAAAAGGTTCATCTGACCGCCGCCCTCGGGCGGGTGTTGGCTGAAGATCTATGCGCCGGATTGGATGTGCCGCCGGCCGATAACAGCGCGATGGACGGTTACGCGGTGCGGGTGGCCGATCTGGCGGCCGCAGCGGGTAAACCGTTGACTATCAGCCAGCGTATTCCGGCCGGGGTCGATCCTGAGCCGCTGCAGCCGGGTACCGTGGCCCGAATCTTTACCGGCGCGTCGGTCCCCGAGGGAGCCGATGCGGTGGTGATGCAGGAGAATACCGAGCGTGACGGCGAGCAGGTCAAGATGCCAACCGAGATCCCGCTGGGCGACCATATCCGCCGGCGGGGACAGGATATCGCCAATGGTGATGCCGTGGTTAAGGCCGGTACCCGACTGCAACCGCAGCACTTGGGGGTGTTGGCCAGCATCGGTATCGCCGAGCTGCCCTGTTACCGTCCGCTGCGGGTTGCGCTACTTTCAAGCGGTGATGAGCTGGCTCAGCCCGGTGAAGTTGCCGGCCCGGGACAGATCTACAACTCCAACCGCTACAGCCTGACCGGATTGATTCAGCAGCTGGGCATGGAGCTGATCGACCTGGGAACCATCGAAGATACCCGTGCGGCGACCATCGAGGCGCTGCAGGGTGCTGCCGCAAAGGCCGATCTGCTGATCACCAGCGGCGGTGTGTCGGTGGGCGAAGAGGACCATATCAAGGCGGCGGTCGAGCAACTGGGCGAGATCAGCCTGTGGAAACTGGCGATCAAGCCGGGCAAACCGTTGGCGTTCGGTCGTGTGGGTCAAACCCCGTTTATCGGCCTGCCGGGTAACCCGGTATCGGCGATGCTCTGCTTCCAGGTTCTGGCCCGTCCGGTGATGATGAAACTGCAGGGCGCCGGTGAGCTGCATCCCAAGTCGGTGATGCTGCCGATCGACTACCAGCGCAGCAAAGCGCAAAAGCGTCGTGAATACCTGCGGGTCCGTCGGGTTGAACAGGACGGCCAACTGGTGCTCAAGCCCTATACCAACCAGAGCTCTGGAGTATTGACGTCGGTGGCCTGGGCCGAGGGTTACGCGGTGATTCCGGCCGATGCCCAGATTGCACCGGGCGATTTGGTCGAATTTATCCCCTTCTCCGAGCTGGCGTAATCCGGCTCTGCGCAGCGGTTCTGTTCGAGACAGACCGCTGCCTGTTTCCATCCTGTTAAATTCACTTTCATTCTCTGTTTCCAACGGCGTCCCGGCCTGGCTGACCTGGCTCGGCACGGCGTCTGCGCTCGAACAAAAACTGGATTTAATTAGCCCTATGAATTGAATGGTTTTTGGGTATGATTGTCATCTCTTGAGAGTCAGGCCGCTGCGGCTGGCTATGAATTCAGTTTCCAGATTGGCGGTGGGCGTCGTACGGGCGGGCGGCTCAAATTGATAAGGATCATGGGAGCCTCAGGGCGGCTTTGCTACCTTGCCTGACCTATATGCTCGGGTAATTTTGACTCGCCTTCAGGTGACGGCTTCCAGTCCGGCTTGGCGGCCAATTGCTCTGCAGTAGCAACCAATCAGTTTAGGAATCAGCTAACTTAGGAATTAACTATGGAGTTGGTCTGTCCGGCGGGTAACTACCCGTCTCTCAAAGCCGCGGTCGATAACGGCGCCGATGCGGTTTATATCGGATTCAAAGACGATACCAATGCCCGCCACTTCGCTGGTTTGAATTTCAACGACAAAAAGGCCCACCGGGCGCTCGACTATGCCCGCAATAAAGGGGTCAAGGTGTTCGTGGCGGTGAATACCTATCCCCAACCCGAAGGCTGGCATCGTTGGCAGGCGGCGGTGGATATGGCCGCCGATCTGGGGGTGAATGCCCTGATCGCCGCCGATATGGGCGTGCTGGGTTATGCGGCCGAAAAACACCCGGAACTAGCGTTGCACCTATCGGTTCAGGGGTCGGCGACCAACTACGAGAGCCTGAAGTATTACCAGCAGCAGTTCAATATCCGCCGCGCGGTGTTGCCGCGGGTGCTGTCGATGGCTCAGGTACGCCAGGTGGCGGCTCAGAGTCCGGTGGATCTGGAAGTGTTCGCGTTCGGCTCGCTGTGCATCATGGCCGAAGGCCGTTGTCACCTGTCCTCCTACATCACCGACCAGTCGCCCAACAAGTGCGGCGCCTGTTCTCCGGCCCATGCGGTTCGCTGGGAAGAGCAGGATGATGGCGGACTGGAAACCCGTCTCAATAATGTCTTGATCGACCGCTTCGAGCCGGGCGAGAAAGCCGGCTATCCGACCCTGTGCAAGGGCCGATTCCAGGTGGGTGAACATACCTTCCACGCGATGGAGGAGCCGACCAGCCTGAACACCCTGGAACTGCTGCCGGAGCTGCGTGAAGTCGGCGTCGGGGCGGTCAAGATCGAAGGTCGTCAACGTAGCCCGGCCTATGTCGAGCAGGTGGTCAGCGTTTGGCGTCAGGCGATCGACGCAATGCAGGCGAATCCGGCGGGTTACAGCCCGAAACCGGAGTGGATGGCAACACTGGGTGGGGTATCCGAAGGCACCCAAACCACCCTGGGCGCTTATTCGCGCCCGTGGCAGTAATGCAGGAGAATCGAGGTCACTATGCAACTTTCACTGGGATCACTACTGTTCTTCTGGGACCGCGAACGGGTCTACAATTTTTATCGCGACATGATCGAGCAACCGGTCGATATCATCTATCTGGGCGAGAGCGTCTGCTCCAAGCGGCGTGAGCTGAAAACTGCCGAGTGGATCGAGCTGGGCCAGGAGTTGGCGCAGTCGGGTAAAGAGCCGGGCAAAGCGGCCGGCAAGCAGATCGTGCTGTCTTCGCTGGCGCTGATCGAAGCCGAGTCAGAGCTGAAAACCCTGCGTCGGCTGTGCGACAACGGCGAACTGATGATCGAAGCCAACGACATCGGTGCGGTGCAATTGATGGCCGAGCGCAAGCTGCCGTTCGTGGCCGGCACCTCGATCAACATCTACAACGCCCGTACCCTGAAAAACCTCTACGACAACGGCATGCGCCGCTGGGTCATGCCGGTGGAACTGTCCGGCAAGGCACTGGCCGATATCCTGACCGATGCCCAATCGATGGGAATCGATGGCGAGCTGGAGACCGAAGTGTTCAGCTACGGACTGATGCCGTTGGCTTATTCGGCGCGCTGCTTCACCGCCCGGGCTCGAAACCTGCCCAAAGATCGATGCCAATATGTCTGCCTGGAATACCCCGACGGCCTGCCGATGAGCAGTCAGGAAGACCAGGAGGTGTTCACCATCAATGGTATCCAGACCCTGTCCGGCCAGACCTACAACCTGTTGCCGGAGCTGGACGAGATGAAACGGATCGGGGTCGATATCGTTCGCCTGAGTCCGCAGGGTGAGGAGATGGCGTCGGTGATCAAGCAGTTCCGCGATCAACTGGACGGTAACTCGAATCAGATTCCGATCATCCCGCAGGATGCGGTCAACGGTTATTGGTACGACGATGCCGGGTTGGTGAATACTCACCAATCCTGATCCGCAGGGCATCCCGATTCAGAAAGCCACCGACCCCGGTGGCTTTTTTATTGCGGGTTTGATTCTTGGTCGGAATCAGCGCTGCAACAAATGACGATTTCAACCGTCTATGCTCCCAAATCCGTTCTAATCAGGAGCATCCGAATGAAATCTCTGCTCGTCCTGCTGACCTCTTTGCTGCTTTGGAGCAGCGTTCAGGCCGGCCCGGTGAATACCCAGGGCTGGGGCAACAACGCCATCGAAGGCTACGACCCGGTGGCCTACTTCACTGAATCCAAACCCGTTCGTGGGGACAGTGATTACTCCTACAAATGGCAGGGTGCCAACTGGCGCTTCAGCAGTGCGGAAAACCGCGATCGCTTTATTCAGAATCCGACCGCCTATGCCCCCCAGTATGGCGGTTACTGTGCCTACGCGGTGGCCAACAACTACACCGCCAGCATCGACCCGTCGGCCTGGACGATTGTCGACGGCAAGCTGTATTTGAACTACTCCAAGTCGGTGCAGAAAACCTGGTCCAAGGATATTCCCGGCTATATCCAGAAGGGTGATAAACACTGGCCTGAGCTAAAAGAAACGTTATAACACTGGATCCGCAGTTTGGGCTGTTGAAGCACTTCAGTTTTGCTACGTAACACTAACTGTTAAATAAGGTTTTGCGCATCTAAAACAGTAAGTTGTGCGCGCTTTAATGGTGTGAGATATTTTGTATCATTAAATGGACCCAGGATGGAGTCCGGCATTGTGATCAGCAACAAGGATGTTGTATATGCTGAGTTCTGCACAGGCTGCTTCAACCAATTCGGAGCAGCCATCTTCTCCAGAATTAGACACCGGCTTATACAGCCTCGTCTCTATAGCCCGTTTTCATCGCCTTCCGGCCGAACCGGATCAGCTCAAGCACCAGTTTGGCCGCGACCAGCAACCGCTGGATACCCAAGATCTGTTACGGGCCGCCAAAGCTCTGGGGTTTCGCGCCAAGCAATCCACTACCACGCTTCAAGGCCTGCAGCCACGCTCGTTACCGGCCATCGGCCGGGATCGCAACGGCAATTATTTTATTGTCGCCAAGGTATCGGAACCCGAACCGGGTGCCGATAAAGCTGACTGGCGAGTCTTGATACAGCAGCCTGGTCAGCGGGCACCCCAAACCCTAAATCAGCAGGAGTTTGAAGAACTCTGGTCCGGCGAACTGATTCGATTGGCGTTGCGTGGCGGACAGGGACAAGGGCAGGGGTTGTTTAACCTCAGCTGGTTTATCCCGGCGCTGCTGAAGTATCGCAAGCATTTTACCGAGGTGATCATAGCCTCGTTCTTCCTACAGCTGTTCGCGCTGGCCACACCGCTGTTTTTCCAGGTAGTGATGGACAAGGTGTTGGTCCACCAGGGCTTTACCACCCTGGATGTGCTCGCATTCGGCTTCTTTGTGCTGGCGTTTTTCGAGGCTACCATCGGCGGCTTGCGTCATTACCTGTTTGCCCATACCGCCAACCGGGTCGATGTGGCGCTGGGGGCCAAGTTATTTAATCACCTCACTGCATTGCCACTGGCCTATTTCGAAGCCCGCCAGGTGGGGCAGAGTGTCGCCCGAGTTCGTGAGCTGGAGACCATCCGCAACTTCATCACTGGTACCGCGCTGACGCTGATTATCGACCTCTCCTTCACCCTCGTGTTCTTTGCGGTGATGTGGTATTACAGCCCGACCCTGACGTTGATCGTGCTGGCCACCTTGCCCTGCTATGCGTTGCTGTCGATCTTTATTACCCCGATCCTGCGCCACCGGCTGGACCAGAAATTCAAGCATGGGGCCGAAAACCAGGCCTTTCTGGTGGAGTCGGTCACCGGTATCGAAACTCTCAAGGCGATGGCGGTGGAGCCGCAGATGCAGCGGCGTTGGGAAGATCAACTCAGCAAGTATGTCACCGCTTCTTTCCGTAGCCAGAACCTAAACAATATCGCCAACCAGATTGCCGGGTTTATCAGCAAACTGACCACGCTGGGGATTATCTGGTGGGGCGCCCATCTGGTAATCGGCGGTGAGCTGTCGGTGGGCCAACTGATCGCCTTCAACATGATCGCCGGGCGGGTTACCGGGCCGATCCTGAAGCTGGTACAGCTATGGCAGGACTTCCAGCAGGCGGGTATCTCGCTCAAGCGCCTGGGCGATATCCTCAATACCCCCCGCGAGCCGGGTTACAACCCCAACCGCAGTACGCTGCCCAGCCTTAAAGGTGCGGTCAGTTTCGAGCATGTCGGCTTTCGTTACCGCCCCGACGGGCCGCAGATATTGAACGGCGTCAACCTGCAGGTGCGCCCGGGCGAAGTCATCGGCATCGTCGGTCGCTCCGGCTCCGGCAAAAGCACCCTGACCAAGCTGGTGCAGCGGCTCTATGTGCCCGAATCGGGCCGGGTGCTGGTGGACGGCGTCGATCTGGCGATGGTCGACACGGCCTGGTTGCGGAGAAATATCGGTGTGGTGCTGCAGGAGAATTTCCTGTTCAACCGCTCGATCCGCGAGAATATCGCCCTGGCCAACCCCGGTTTGCCGATGGAGGCCGTGGTCCATGCCGCCAAACTGGCGGGTGCGCATGAATTTATTCTGGAACTACCCGAAGGCTACGATAATTCGGTCGGCGAACACGGCTGCAACCTGTCCGGCGGCCAACGCCAGCGTATCGCTATTGCCAGGGCGTTGATCGCCGACCCCCGAATCCTGATCTTCGACGAAGCGACCAGCGCACTGGACTACGAATCCGAACGGATTATTCAAGACAACATGGCCGCCATCAGCCGGGGCCGCACCCTGTTTATCATCGCCCACCGGCTCAGCACCGTGCGTCAATGCGATCGGATTATCGTTATGGACAGGGGGCGGATTATCGAGTCCGGCAACCATGAGCAGCTGTTGGCACAGAAAGGCGAATACGCCCGTCTTAACAGCTTCCAGTCCAGCCTGCCGAACGCGGCGGCCCGGCGTCGAGCGGCGCAAAGAGAAGTCGATCAGCCGCACCAGCCTCAAACCACTGCAGCCCAATCCACCGTGGAGGGCATCAGCGAATGAACCCGATACGCGCACTGATCAATGCCTGGCAACGGCGCGGCAGCCTCGGTGATAACCATATCGCCCGTGACGAGCTGGAGTTTCTACCGGCGGCGCTGGAAATCCAGGACCGGCCACCGTCGCCGATGGGGCGGGTGATGATGTGGACCCTGATCGGATTGTTTCTGATCGGTGTGACCTGGGCCTGTGTCGGCAAGGTCGACATCGTCGCTGTGGCCGAAGGCAAGATCGTCCCCAGCGGTAAGATCAAACCGATCCAGCCGTTGGAAAAAGGTGTAGTCAGCCGAATTCTGGTCAAAGATGGCGAAGCGGTGATTCAAGGGCAGCCGCTGGTGGAGCTGGATGCCACCCAGACCGAGGCCGACCAACAACGCCTACAACACGAACTCCTCACCACCCGACTGAACCTGGCCCGCCAGCAAGCCCTGGCCAACCGGTTGGCTAGTTCTGACACTGAAGCCGACACCAGCGACCAACTGATTATCTGGCCACAGCAAGCTTCCGAACCCCAGAGACAACTGCACCAGAGTTTGTTCGATCAACAGTGGGCCCAATACCAGGCCCAGACCCAGGCGCTAAAGCGCACCCAGGCCGCCAAGCTGGCCGATAAAGACGCCAGTCAGGCGCGTATCCGCAGGCTGGAATCCACCCTGCCGCTGATCAGCGAGCGAGCCGACGCGCTGAAACAGCTCAGCGAGCGCAAAATGGCCGCCCGCAATCAATACCTGGAGCTGGAATCCGAACGGGTCGATAACGAGCTGGAGCTGGTCGAAGAGCAGGCGCGCCAGCGCCAACTACGGGCTGCATTACAGGAGACCCAAGCCCAACTGCAGGTGCTTCGATCCCAAAGCCGCGCCCAAGCCTTCGAAGCCCTGGCCGAAAGTCGGCGTCAACAGCGCTCACTGGCCGAAGAACTAAGCAAAGCCCAAGATCGCAATCAACGACAGGTCCTCTACGCCCCGGTCGACGGCATCATCAAAGAGCTAGTATTGGCCTCCCCCGGTGAAGTCGTCACCCCGGCCCAACCACTGATGCAGATCGTCCCCCGTGAAGAAGCACTGGTGGTCGAAGCCTACTTGGCCAACAAAGATATCGGCTTTATCCGCGCACAGATGGATGCCGCCATCAAAGTCCACACCTTCCCCTTCACCAAATACGGCCTGATCGAGGCCGAAGTTATCCAAGTCAGTGCCGATGCCTTGGCTGACGAAGAGAAAGGACTGATCTATAAAATGAAACTGTTAATGGATCAAGACTGGCTGAAGGTGGAAGGGAATAAAGTACAATTAATACCGGGGATGGCTGTGACCGCTGAGGTTAAAACCGGGACAAGGCAATTAATTGAATACTTTTTGGCGCCCTTGCTGCGGTATCGTCAGGAGAGTGTTAGGGAAAGATGAGTTTTATTTATTAAATAAATGGTGTGAAATTAAAATTATGACAACGGTTCAGTTTTTGATACAGGCTATATACTTTATATTATTGTTTATAGGCCTTTTTCTGGGAGTGTTTTTTTCAGGAAAAGTTGAGAGTTTATTTTTAAATCTGGTCTCAACTTTGTTGGTCACGATTGGGGTTTTGGTTTTGTTAGGATTTATAAAACAGGTTGTTAATAAAGAAATAATTCCGCTATGGCTTCAGGTATTAATATGCTCATGGTTAGCTCTCCTCTTTGGAGGGGTGTTAGGCTCTATGTTTAAGAATATTTGAAATGACATTCAATGATGAGTTATGACAATAGTTATATTATCTAAGGAACATGCTCAGGCTTTAATTGAGGCATCTGGTGAGTTCAAGGATGGTGTCTCAACAATTAAATCTATTCAAGATCTTTCTGATCAAAATAGTGGTCCTCTAGATAATATAGGGGCGCTTTCAACAACAATAAGCCAATCAGTTAAGATTCTTGAATCTATTCCTATAGATCAAGTATCAAAGTTTGGAGAAACGTTTGGAATAGCATTTAACCATAGCCTTTCTGTAGCAGGCTCGGCAGCTAGCTTTGCAAGCTTAATGTCTAAAATAAATGATGGGTCAGCATCTTCAAAAGATATTGCAGATTTCATTGCTGGTCTAGCAGGGGCTGTTACTACTTATGCACCACACCCTGCATTGAAGGTTTTTGCACTAGGGTTATCTATGGCAGTGATGGCAATTCCAGATGAGTATTGGGAGGGCCTGGATGAATTTGCATCTGATATCAGTGATTCTATCTCTGATATTGCAAACGCTGTTGGGGACACTGTTGATCAAATATCAGATAGTCTAGATTCGGTACTATCCGATATGACATCAAAGTTCGGAGTTTTAGGAGTAGAATCAGACACTGATAACTTTGACGGATGGTCCGATATTGATCAATCAGTCAATCAATCTTTTAATTCCGCTAAATCCTGGACCGCTCCCCTTGTCCACTACGATCCGCTAACCCTTGACCTCGACGGAGACGGTATAGAAACCCTCGCCGCCGATGGCTCCGTGCTCTTCGATCACGACGGCGACGGTATCAAGCATGCCACCGGCTGGGTGGCTGCCGATGATGGGTTGCTGGTGTTGGACCGCAACGGCAACGGTACCATCGATAACGGTGCCGAACTGTTCGGCGACAGTACGCTGTTGGCGGACGGTAGCACCGCCGAGCACGGTTTTGCCGCGCTGGCGGATCTGGACCAAAACGGTGACGGCCTGGTCGATGCCGCCGATGCCCAGTTTGCCGATCTCAAAGTCTGGCGTGATCTGAATAGCGATGGTATCAGCCAAGCCGATGAGCTGCTGACGCTGGCCGAAGCCGGTGTGCAAAGCCTCTCCGTTGAGCCATTCCGCGACACCGTTAATTATGGCGAGGGCAACAGCTCGCAGCTGTCGGGCAGCTTCTCTCGTACCGACGGCACTACAGGGCATATGGCTGATCTTGATCTGGCTTCCAACCTTTTTTATCGCGAATATATCGACACCGTTGTCATCCCGGTGGAGCTGGAGGGCTCGCCCGATATGCGCGGCTCCGGTGCGGTGCGGGATCTGCGCCAGGCCGCCGCCCTCAGCCCCGCGCTGGCGGCCATTCTTAGCCAATATGCGGCGGCGGGAAGCAAAGCGGAACAGGAAGCCCTATAGGAATGGGGTCTGACCCCTTTGACTACTTTGACTAAGTTAAAACTGGAACACGACGATTAAGTGAATACTTTTTGGCACCGCTGCTGAGGTATCGGCAGGAGAGTGTTAGGGAAAGATAGCAGCTACTGTGTAAAAAGATAAATAATTACTATAGGTCTCTTTTGTGTGATAGGTGTTGGTTTGAGGGTTGGTTATGAAAAAAGAATTTGCGGCTTTTGTTTTTATTCTTGTTGGTTTTTTACCATTAGGGGTATTAGCTGCTGATGATCATAACTGCAGTCGTTACTGTGATTATATTGATCTGCTAATTGATGTTAGTGAACCTCATGAAATTAATATAGGTAGTATTCATGAGTCTGCAAGGCTAGGTGACTCATTTTCTAAATTCAATCTCGGACTTATCTATCTTAATGGAATAGCTGTTGACCCTGATAAGGGGAAGGCTTTTTATTGGATGGAACAAGCTGCGAAAGATGGTTTGGTAGAGGCTCAATATAACTTAGCCGTATTTTATCATAAAGCGTGGGGGGTAGATTGGGATTTAGTACAAGCTAGGAAGTGGTATGAGATTGCTGCTGGTAATGGCTATGTTTTCGCAATCTACAACTTGGCTAGGATGTATGAGTATGGTGCAGGAGGAAATAAAGACTATGTGATAAGTAAAGAATATTATGAAATGGCAGCAGAAGCAGGGATACATATCGCATTAAGTCGTATTGGTCGTTTCTATCTGGACGGTAAAGGCGTTGATAAAGATTACAAAAAGGCTTTGATGTTATTTCGGGAGGGTGCTTCTCATTCTGAATCAGAGTCGATATATCAGCTAAGTTCTCTTTATTTATCGGGTTTGGGTGTTAAGAAAGACGTGTCAAAAGGAATAGAACTTACAAAACAGGCTGCGTTATTAGGAAGTAATAACGCAAAAAAGGAAATGGAATATTTTGATAAGCAAAGGAGGCTAAAATGAATTACGAGTCAATTATAGCAAACTCAATTGAGGATTTGTATGAGGCAATAAAGGCTGACGGTGCTCTTGAGCAAGCTTGTGCTGATTATATGAATGACCAGACGCCAGAAAATAAAGAGGCTGTTGATAGATTGTACTTTAGATCTCGATCAGAGGTAATTGAATCTTTACTAGAGCTGATTCCTTATGACGATGTTTATCAAATTGATTTGGAAGAATATTTTGATCAGTTTTTGGATGGGTATCTGAAGAATACAGTTGAAAGGATAGATTCAATTGATCAGTATATAATTTCCAACATTGATCCTGTTTATAATCGCGGGTCTGAAAGAAAATTTATACCTACTGCATGTCGGATTCACGAGTTTACCAGTACAGGCTTTAACGATGCCCAATCCTGGACCGCCCCACCACCCCGTCGTCGCGATCCCTTAACCCTAGACCTAGACGGCGACGGGATTGAAACCCTCGCCACCGATGGCTCCGTACTCTTTGATCACGATGGCGACGGTATCAAGCACGCCACCGGTTGGGTCGCTTCCGATGATGGGTTGCTGGTGTTGGATCGTAACGGCAACGGTACCATCGATAACGGTGCCGAACTGTTCGGCGACAGTACGCTGTTGGCGGACGGTAGCACCGCGGAGCACGGCTTTGCCGCATTGGCGGATCTGGATCAAAACGGTGACGGCGTGGTTGATGCCGCCGACGGCCAGTTTGCCGACCTCAAAGTCTGGCGTGACTTGAACAGCGATGGTATCAGCCAGGCCGACGAACTACTGACGCTGGCTGAAGCCGGAGTCCAAAGTCTCTCCGTTCAGTCCAGCAGCAACAACGTTAATTATGGCGACGGCAATACCTCACAGCTGTCGGGCAGCTTCACCCGCACCGACGGCACCACGGGGCATATGGCTGATCTGGATCTGGCTTCCAATCTCTTCCATCGTGAATTTACCGATACAGTTGCGATCCCGGAAGAGCTGGAAGGGTCACCCGACATGCGCGGCTCCGGCGCCGTGCGCGACCTGCGCCAGGCCGCCGCCCTCAGTCCCGCGCTGGCGGCCATTCTTAGCCAATATGCGGCCGCGGGAAGTAAAACGGAGCAGGAAGCCCTGCTCGATAACCTGCTGATCGAATGGGCCAACAGCGCCGACTTCGACACCTTGTCCGAACGCCTTGAGGAATGGAATACCTCCAACCCCGGTGACCAGCGCGCCTACACGGGCGACTACGCCACCGGTCAGGCCACGACCATGCTGGATAAACTGCAGGTTCTGGAAGTCTTCAATAATAACGAATTCGGCAATGCCCAAACCATCGTAGCCACCGACGGCTCCAGCACCCTCTCGGGCGCCCAACACGACCTGCTCGACCAAGCCTATTCAAGCCTGCGCCAATCCGTCTACGACGCCCTGCTGATGCAAACCCGCCTGAAACCCTATGTCGATTCGATTGGGTTGCAGGTGTTAGATGGCGAGCTAGCACTAGATTTTGGGGAGATGGAAGGGGTTTTCTCTTCAGAGCTTTCAGGAGCCCCGGAAAATGCTGTTGCCAATCTGCTGGAGCTGAATCAGGTTACGGATAACTCGTTAGACCAGAGCAACTGGAATCTCAATACTTTCCTCGCCGACCAACTACGCACCGCCTCAGCATTAACCCCGGCAGTTCAAGCATTGCTAGAGGAACATAGCATTGCAATCTTGTTAGAAGATACAACGGATCATACTTTAAGCCAGGCTGGAATTGTTGTTGGTAATGCTATGGATAACAGCATATCCGCTATCGTAGGCAATAACGAACTGTATGGTGGTGAAGGCAATGACAGCATTACAACCTCAGGGGGGAGCAACTTACTGGATGGCGGCGCAGGTGACGATACGCTGATAGCACAATCCGGAACGGTTGCGGATGACATACTTCGTGGAGGTGATGGTAATGACTACCTGAAGGTAAGCCACGGGGATGACATTTTGGATGGTGGTGCGGGGGATGATCTGTTGCTAACCAGCCGGACCAATGCCTCTCTGAAGAGAAATTACCACGTTCGATGGATAGGCGGAGAAGGGAATGACCGTCTGGAAGGGTATGCAAGTTCGGATACCTACGTCTTTAATCGCGGTGATGGTCAGGATGTAATCAATGATCATAACGGCGGTTACAGCGCGACGGATGTTATTGAATTTGGTGAGGGTATTACTCGTGAACATATCTCGGTGGTAAGGGATGGAAGTCATCTGGTGCTACAGATCAGTGATCCTGATGGCATCGCGAACGATCAGATCACTCTTGAAAATGCGTTGTCAGATAGCGCTTATCAGATTGAGTTGTTGAACTTTGCCGATGGCAGCAGTTTGACGAATGCTGAGCTGATGGAGATCGTTTCTGTCTGGCATGGAAGTGATGCCGATGACGTGATGGAGGGCTCTAATCAACGTGATGTGCTCTACGGGGAAGGAGGCAACGATACCCTAACTGACAATGCTGGCAATAACGAACTGTATGGTGGTGAAGGCAATGACAGCATTACAACCTCAGGGGGGAGCAACTTACTGGATGGCGGCGCAGGTGACGATACGCTGATAGCACAATCCGGAACGGTTGCGGATGACATACTTCGTGGAGGTGATGGTAATGACTACCTGAAGGTAAGCCACGGGGATGACATTTTGGATGGTGGTGCGGGGGATGATCTGTTGCTAACCAGCCGGACCAATGCCTCTCTGAAGAGAAATTACCACGTTCGATGGATAGGCGGAGAAGGGAATGACCGTCTGGAAGGGTATGCAAGTTCGGATACCTACGTCTTTAATCGCGGTGATGGTCAGGATGTAATCAATGATCATAACGGCGGTTACAGCGCGACGGATGTTATTGAATTTGGTGGAGGTATAAGCTCTGAAGAGTTGTGGCTCACCCGAGACGCCAACGACCTGGTAATCGATACCATTGGCAACAGCGATCAAATTCGCATCGAAAACTGGTACAGCAGCAGCTCCTACCAAATCGAGCGAATTGAAACAGCGGATTCAGTGCTGACCAACAATCTTGTCGACCAACTGGTCAACGCCATGGCTGAGTTTGATGTCCCCGCGGGTGATGGTGCGGTTGTGCCTCAAGAGGCGAAGGATCAGCTTGCTCCGGTGATTGCATCCAGTTGGCAGCCTTTGGTGTAAGCCTAATCGCAAGTACAAAAAGCCGTCTGGAGTCTATCCGGGCGGCTTTTTTGTTTGTAAGTATCTAGGTATTACAGCAGTTTGCTCAACAGCGGCGCGCCCTTGTTGAGGATCAGTTTGATCATCGGCGGCAGGCTGTCCTGATCGACGCTATCCATCAGGTTCTTCACTTCCAGCCCGACTTCGGTATCGCCTTCGATCATCAGGCGGCGCTGGAAGAACAGGCTGTCGGGGTCTTCGCTGCGGGTCGCCAGCAGTACGAACTCTTTCAGGTTACCGCGGATGCCGGCATCTTCGATCTCGTCAGGGCTGGCGATCAATCCATCTTCTTCGCTGTAGCTGAAGAACCAACGCAGCTGCAGGTCGCTGATCTCAACTTTCAGCCACTTGCCTTCGAGGAATTCGAAGTCGCCGTCTTCTAAAGGCTCGGCGAAGGCTTGCTCCATCAGGTTGAGCATCACTTTGCGCTGTACCGGGAAAGGGATCTTACCGGCCTGCTGCATCGCTTTAACGGAGACTTTCTTCAGCAGCTCGGCGGGAAGTGCCGGCTTGGGTGCCGAGATCGGCAGGGCGGAAAAAGGCAGCTGGCTGATGGGGAAATTCGGCAGCGGAAGTGTAGGCAGTTTGATCATAGGGCAGAATCGCAGGCTGAGATGGCTGACAGTTGAGTTGATCGATTATTCCACAGTGATTGCGGGTTTTAAATCCGCCCGGCAGTTGGTATCACCGCTTTGTTCTGATAATTTGATGCCGCTCAATTTCCATCTGTTCCCATCGATCACTGCAGGGCTGGCCATGATTCAACCGGAGATGATTAAACGCTGTGCCACGCTGTTGCTGGCTTCGCTGCTGATGATCGGATTGGCCGGTTGCAGTTCGGAAGCGGAGACCGAGACCGGACCGTCGATCGCCGACGTGGTACTGCCGGATCTGGATGGCAAGCCACAATCTTTCCAACAATACGCCGGTAAAACCCTGGTGGTTAATCTGTGGGCCACCTGGTGCGCGCCCTGCGTGAAGGAGATGCCGGCGTTGCAGCGTTTGAGCGAGGCGCTCGACCCGGCGCGATTTGTGGTCGTCGGGGTCAATGTCGATCAGCAGGCCGAGCCGGTGAAGGGCTTTCTCGTCGAGCATGGGATCAGTTTCCCCCAGCTTAGCGATGCCAAGATGGCATTTGCCAGCGATACCCTGGGAGTCAATGTCTATCCCTATACCCTGATCGTCGATCCCCAGGGAATGGTCCAGCAGCGGATTCTTGGGCCGCGGGAGTGGGACGACCCGGATTACTACCAGGATCTGTTGGCTCTAGACTGAGCCAAAACTCGCCCCGGCTTTCCTTAAGGCATCATTCAGCTTGCCTGATCAACAATGCTCATCGACAGAATTTTTCAGGATTTGGAGAACGAAGTTGAGAGGGAGATCGGGCCTCTAAGGCCGAATATCTCGGGAAATTAGACCAATTCCCGGTTATTCAAGAAACCTCACTTCTGGTATAGTCTCCACTGCTCTTCACGAGCTATCACTTTTGAGAAGGTAATAGGTTGATTATTATGAAAAAAGTAATTGCTTTTGCTGCCGCTGCTCTGATGAGCACTGCTGTATTTGCTGACGGCGAAGCTGTCTACAACAAAGCATGTGTAACTTGCCACGCTGCTGGTGTTGCTAACGCTCCTAAGACTAAGGACGCGGCTGCCTGGGCTCCTCGTATGGAAGCTGCTGGCGGCATCGACGGACTGCTGGCCATCGCTAAGTCCGGTAAGGGTGCGATGCCTCCGATGGGTCTGTGCGCCACCTGTACCGATGACGAGCTGAAGGCCGCCATCGAATACATGCTCAAGTAAGAGTACTGGACGTAGCCCTTCACGGGCTGCGTCCTCCCTTGTTTTGCTCTCCTCGCTTTATCCTGATTTTCCCGCTGTTAATCCCTCACCAACGGTAACAAGCCCGTTTATTTCTCGTCTGCATTAAGGTGCTTTGGCTGCAACATTATCTTTGGCCGAAATTGCATTAGATCAATGCGGGGATATATGTCATCGCTTTAGGCTTGATCAAAATCTGTTGATGGTGGCCGTTGTGCACTGTCGATAGGGGGCCAAAGCAGTATAATGCTGCGCTGGCGTAAAATCGGTCAAACTTTTGCCCCGCTTCGCTGTCTACGATGACGCCGGAGCAGTGAAGTGCCCGCAGAGGGCCGCTTGACCGGCAATAACGATATGTTCGGATGTGACAACCGAAAACTTGAGATCCCTCTCTTTGGTGTAATTACTGATTATGATGACGCTTTTTTGGTCGATGATGGCCGTATTGATCGTGCTGACGCTGGTGTTCATTTGGTGGCCCTGGCTGCGCAAAGCAGATCCTCAGCAGCAACTCTCCGCGGTCGATCGTAATCAGCTCAATATCGAAATTTTCAAGCAGCGACTGACTGAGCTGGAGAAGGAACTGGCCCAAGGCAATCTGGATCAGACTGCCTTCGATGAGCTGAAGCTGGAGCTGGAACAGAACCTGCTGCAGGAGGTCGACGAACCCGAAGCACAACAGCAATCGGCTGCTGCTTCGCGCGGACCGATCTGGCTGCCGGTGGGGCTGAGTGTACTGGTTCCGGTACTGTCGATCGTGATGTACCTGAAATGGGGCGCCAGCGATAAACTGGCGATTCCGGCGGCACCGGTGGTTCAGCAAGGTGAAGAGCAGCAGGGGCATGATCCGCAGTCACTGGAAGAGCAGGTGGAAATGCTCCGTGAGCGGATGCAGGCGTCACCGGACAACCCCGAAGGCTGGTTTATCCTGGCCCGCACCTACATGACTTTGGAGAACTATAAGGAAGCGGCTTGGGCTTACGGACGCTTGACCGATCTGATCGGTGAGCAGGCCGAAATTTTGAGCCAGCAGGCCCAGGCGCTTTACTTCGTCAACGATCACCGGGTAACCGACGAGGTACAACAACTACTGGATAAGGCCTTGGAGCTGAATCCGGAGGATCCGGGTGCTCTCGGACTGCAGGGCATCGCGGCCTATACCCAGGGCGACTTCATCGCCGCAATCGAATATTGGACCCAGCTGATCGAGACCGATCCGGAAAGCCCCAGCCGTAACGGTGTGGTCGACATGATCGAGCAGGCCAAAGCCAATCTGGCCCAGCAGGGCGTGGTCTACGAACCGAAGATTCCGGCAGCACCGAGTGCTGCACCTAGTGAAACCGATCCTGCCATGGCGGCGCTGATCCCGGTACGGGTGGAGCTGGCGCCGGAACTGGCCAACGGTTTGGCCGCCGACACCACGGTGTTCGTGTTCGCCCAACCGGTCGATGGGCCGAAGATGCCGCTGGCAGCTGCGCGCCTGAAATTGAGCGACCTGCCCGCCGAACTGATTTTGGACGATTCAATGGCAATGACGCCGATGGCCAAGCTGTCTGCCCACCAGCAGGTGCAGCTGCGGGCCAGTGTCAGCCGCTCTGGTGATGTCAACCTGCAGCCGGGCGACCTGCGTGGTCAGGTGACTCCGGTGGCGGTCAGTGGCCATCAGCAGCCGGTCACCGTATTGATCGATCAGGTCGTGCAGTAAACCTGCATGACCGAGCAAGAATTCTAGTTTTTGAGGTAGTTGAAGATGACCCCCAAACGCAAAAAACGACTGGCACTAGTGCTGTCTATTGTCGTGGGTGTGAGTGCCGCCGTCGGTTTGTCGCTCTATGCGCTGAATCAGAACATCAACCTGTTCTTCTCACCAACTCAGATCGCCAGCGGTGAAGCACCGATCGGTCAGCGGATTCGTGCCGGTGGCATGGTGGTGGACGGCAGTGTTAATCGTGACCAGCAGAGCCTGAAGGTTAACTTTGGTCTGACCGATTACGAGTCCGATATCACCGTTGAATACACCGGCATCCTGCCCGACCTGTTCCGCGAAGGGCAGGGTATTGTGGCGATGGGTGAAATGAACGAGCAGGGCATCTTTGTAGCGTCTGAAGTGCTGGCCAAGCACGATGAAAACTACATGCCCCCCGAAGTACAGGAAGCCCTGGACGCAGCCGGTAAGACGGCTGACGGTCAGGATGCAACACCTAAGGCCGGAGGTTAAGCGCCGATGATCCCCGAGTTTGGTACCTTCTCGCTGATTCTAGCGCTGTGCCTGAGTATTGCCCTGGCGGTCGTGCCGCTGGTGGGCGCCAGCAGCGGAAACGCCCAGCTGATGGGTTATGCCCGTCCGTTGACTGCCGGCGTGTTTGCGCTGCTGACCTTCAGCTTTGGCTGTCTGTTTTACGCCTTTTGGACCGATGATTTCTCGGTTCAGTATGTCGCCAATCACTCCAATACGGCCCTGCCGCTGGAGTTCAAACTCAGTGCGGTCTGGGGCGGCCACGAGGGCTCGCTGCTGCTGTGGCTGTGGATCCTGGCCTGTTGGACCTTCGCGGTCAGCATCTTCAGTAAAGAGATGCCACAGGAGATCCTGGCGCGAGTGCTGGCGGTGATGGGGATCATCATCATCGGTTTCGGCCTGTTTGTACTGCTGACTTCCAGTCCGTTTACCCGTTACCTGCCTAATTTTCCGGCCGACGGCGCCGACCTGAACCCGCTGTTGCAGGATCCGGGACTGATCTTCCATCCGCCGATGCTCTATATGGGCTATGTGGGCTTCTCGGTGGCGTTCGCCTTTGCTATCGCGGCGCTGTTGAGCGGTAAGTTGGATGCGGCCTGGGCACGCTGGTCGCGGCCCTGGACCAACGTGGCCTGGGTATTCCTGACTCTGGGTATCGCACTGGGCAGCTGGTGGGCTTACTACGAGCTGGGCTGGGGCGGCTGGTGGTTCTGGGATCCGGTCGAAAACGCCTCCTTTATGCCCTGGCTGATCGGTACCGCGCTGGTGCACTCGCTGGCGGTGACCGAGAAGCGCGGCGTGTTCAAGAACTGGACCCTGCTGCTGGCGATCTTCGCCTTCTCGCTGAGCCTGCTGGGTACCTTCCTGGTGCGTTCCGGGGTACTGACCTCGGTACACGCCTTTGCCACCGATCCGACCCGTGGTATGTTTGTGCTGGTGCTGCTGGCAATCACCGTTGGCGGTTCGCTGTTGCTTTATGCCCTCAAGGCTCCGAGCGTGAAAAGCGACTCCAACTTTACCCTGGTGTCGCGTGAAAGCTTCCTGCTGGTCAACAACATTATCCTGACCGTGGTCTGTATCACCGTGCTGCTGGGTACCCTGTACCCGCTGATCGTTGACGCACTGGGAATGGGTAAACTGTCGGTGGGGCCTCCCTACTTCAACGCTTTCTTCGTTCCGTTCATGAGTCTGCTGACGCTGTTTATCGGTGTCGGTACCCTGTCGCGCTGGAAGCGTAACGGTGGCCAGATGTGGCGCACCCTCGGTGTTATCGCGCTGCTCTGTGTGCTGGCCGGTATTGCCACCCCGTTTGTCTACGCCGGTGCGATGGACTGGTGGGGCGCGCTGGGCGGTGGCCTGATGGCCTGGGTGTTGTTCATCTCGTTCCGCGATGTGATGAACAAGGTCGCCAACAAGACCGACAAGCTGGCGGCGGTATTCAAACTGTCGCGGGCGTTCTGGGGCATGGTGCTGGCCCACATCGGCGTCGGTATCACCATCGTCGGTATCACCATGGTGACGATCTACAACGACGAACGTGATCTGCGGATGGCGATCGGCGATACCATGACGTTGGGCGATTACAGCCTGACCTTTACCGATGTGCGTAAAATCGAAGGTCCGAACTTCATCAGTGATCAAGGGGTGTTCGAAGTCACTCTAGACGGCCGGCCCTACACGACACTGGCCCCGGAGAAGCGCTTCTACACCACCACCCGTCAAATCATGACCGAAGCGGCGATCGATCCGGGCCTGTTTCGTGATCTCTATGTGGCGCTGGGTGAAGAGTTGGAGGACGGTGCCTGGGCGGTTCGGTTCCAGTTCAAGCCGTTTGTGCGCTGGATCTGGCTAGGCGCCATCTTTATGTCGATCGGTGGCCTGCTGGCAGCGATGGACAAACGTTACAGTCGTAAACGGATGGGCGCTGCTAAAGCGTCCAGCTGATTCGAGTTTGGAGTAGTTAAGATCATGAATACGCGCCGTGCATTACTGTTTATTCCGATCATCCTGGCACTGGTGTTGGGGGCGTTCCTGTTCAAGGGGCTGTCCCTGAACCCGCGTGAGCTGCCCTCTGCACTGGTGGGGAAGCCCTTCCCGGCCTTTGAACTCAGTGCCCTGCAGGATCAGGCTAAGCAATTGACCAAGGTGGATCTGCCCAAGCAGCCGCACCTGGTCAATATCTGGGCGACCTGGTGTCCGTCCTGTAAGGTCGAACACCCGCAGCTGCTGAGCATCGCCCGCGATGACAATATCCCGATTGTGGGTTTGAACTACAAGGATACCGCCCCGGAAGCCCAGAAGTGGCTGCGGGTGTACGAGAACCCTTACGTGTTCAACATCTTCGACCCCAAGGGCAAGCTGGGTTTTGATCTAGGGGTGTACGGCGCACCGGAGACTTACATCGTCGATGCCAAGGGCATCGTGCGTTATCGTCACGCCGGTCCGATCGATGTCGAGACCTGGAAGACCATGCGCAATATCGTTCGCGACCTCGAGCGCGAGGGATAAGCTAATTCCGACTTAACAGTCTCAAGCAGGCTTCGACCTGCTCCGGTCGGTCTGTATCGATCTGGATACTGACCGCCGCCTCCTCCTCCGACAGCGGCTCCCGATTCTGCAGCTGCTGCTCCATCACCGCCACGGTAGCCTCCGATGGGTCCTGGCTTGATTGCCGGATTTCGATCCGTTCGGCCAATCGGGATGCGTTGGTATCGCAGCACAGAATGTTGACCGACCAGTCATGCTGCCCGGCTAGCTCGATAAATGGACGGCGTTGATCCGCCCGGAGAAAAGCAGCATCGATAATCACATCGAAGCCCTGTGCCATCAGGCTGGAGCCGTCCTTAAGCAGCTGTCGATAGGTGGCCTGGTTGAGGCTGTCGCCGTAGCGGGGCAGCTCCGGTTGCCGTTGATGCAACTGTTTGCGGAGTCGATCTGAGCGCAGTCGCAGCCAGGGTTGCTGCTCCAGAAGCTGTTGCGACAACCAGCTTTTGCCGCTGCCGGAAGGGCCTTGCATCAGCACCAAGCGTCCCCGCTTCGCAGACGGAGTGGGTTGCAGCAGTTGTTCCGCCAGTTGCAGGTGTAGCAGCAGATCGTCCCGTAGCGCGGGGGGCAGCGGCAGACCCGGCTCGCCGCTACCCAGCAGGCTGACCTTGGCCCGTACCATCGAACGGTAGGCCATATACAGCGGCAGCAGGCCGGCGCCGGTGTAATCCGGACTCTGCTCCAGATAGCGATTCAGCAGTCGGTAGCTCAGCTGCCGATGGCCGCGCAGTTGCAGATCCATCAACAGAAAAGCCAGGTCGTTAAGCGGATCGAGCCAGCGATAACGCGGGTTGAATTCGATGCAGTCGAACGGACAGGCGCGGCCGTCCACCAGGGCGATATTGCCCAAATGCAGGTCGCCGTGGCATTCGCGGATCAGGCCCTGATCCTGGCGTCGTTGCAGCAAGTCCTGCTGGGCGGCAAAGCGCTGCAGATACTGCTGTTCTACCCGGTTCAGCAGCTGCAACAGATCCGGCTCATCGGACTCGAGAAGCTCCAGATAGGGGCGACACTGATCAAAGTTCTGCTGCATCACGTAGCGCACGGTTTCTACGCTGCCCAGACTCGGGTCAGGGGGATCGGCGGGAGCCCGGGCGTGAATTCCGGCCAGCTCGGTGGCCAGATGCAGCAGTTCGGCTTCGGGTAGCTGTTGCTTTAGTTCAAGCTCGCTGAGCAATTGCGGCTGCTCGAACTGGCGCATTTGCACCCCATAGTCGAGGGCCTGCGGATCGAGTGGCTCGGTTTCATCGACGTTGACTCGTTGCGGTGCCTGAGGGGTACCGATGATTTTAACCAGCCCATGGTAGAGCGCGGGTGAAAAACGCCGGTTTAATCGCAGCTCGTGAAGGCAGTCATCGAAGCGTTTTTCCAGCGTGGTAAAGTCGAGAAAACCAAAATCGACCGGTTTGCGGAATTTATAGGCAAAAGGACCGGTCAATAGCACCCAGGAGATATGGGTTTCGATCAGTTCGAAGGTGGTGACCGGATGGTCGAACCGTTGCGGATGCTGCAGATTGTTGATCAGTTCGGCACTCGTCATCTCGGTCAGTTCCCATTCATTCAACAGAGTCGATTATACTGCGCGCCATGGCGAAAAAGAGTGTTAAATCAAAAGCGGCCGCTGCTAAAGCCGGCAAGGCTAAGAAATCCGGACAGCGTCGGTCGCTGTGGGGTTTGCTGTTCAAGTTAGGGCTGGCGCTGTCGGTATTGGCGGCGTTGGGGCTGGTCTATCTGGATGCCAGTATCCGCAGCAAGTTCGAGGGCAAGCGTTGGGCGTTGCCGGCCAAGGTTTATGCTCGACCGCTGGAGCTCTACGCCGGTAGGGATCTGCGCGCCGATGAGTTGGCGATCGAGCTGAAGCAGCTGGGCTATCGAATGGTCGATCGTCCGCGTCGTCCCGGCGAAGCCAAGGTTCAGTCCTGGCGGGTCGAGCTGGTCAGTCGTGGGTTTGAGTTTGCTGACGGTGCCGAACCGTCACGACCGTTGGACCTGCGCTTCGGCGATGGTCGGTTGCAGACACTCAGCAGCGGCGGGCGCTCGCTGGCGGTAGCGCGGCTGGAGCCGGTGCTGGTCGGTGGAATCTATCCGGCCGATAACGAAGATCGCGAGCTGGTTAAGCTCGATCAGGTCCCCGAGACGCTGGTACAGGCGTTGATCGCCGTCGAAGACCGCAATTTCTACACTCACCACGGGATCTCACTGAAGGGGATCGCGCGGGCGATGTGGGCCAATGTCCGCGCCGGTCGCCTGGTGCAGGGCGGCAGTACCCTGACCCAGCAGCTGGTGAAAAACTACTTCCTGACCAGCGAGCGAAGCCTGGCACGAAAGCTGACCGAAGCGCCGATGGCGATGCTGCTGGAACTGCACTACAGCAAGGACGAAATTCTTCAGGCTTACCTCAATGAGGTCTACCTGGGGCAAGCCGGCTCACGGGCGATTCACGGTTTCGGATTGGCCAGTAATTACTATTTCGGTAGGCCACTCGACAGCCTGTCTGTGGATCAGCTGGCATTGCTGGCCGGCTTGGTCAAAGGACCGTCCTACTACGACCCGCGGCGCCGACCTGAACGGGCTACTCAGCGCCGTAATCTGGTATTGAAGCTATTGGGCCAGCAGGGCCTGATCAGCGAAGCTCAGGCAGAGCAGCTCAGTCGTCGACCGCTGGGAGTGGTGGCCAAGAGCAGCCTGACCAAGGGGGCCTTCCCGGCCTACCTGGATCTGGTCAAGCGCCAACTGCGTAAGGAGTACCGCCAGGAGGACCTTTCATCCGAGGGGCTGCAGGTGTTCACCAGTCTGGACCCGATCGTACAGCGTCAGGCCGAAGCTAGCCTTAAGCAAGTCACGGCCCGATTGCAGAAACATCACGGCAAAAAACTCAAGGGGCTGCAGGGCGCGATGGTGGTGGCCAACAGTCAGACCGGCGAAGTGGTCGCCGTGGTTGGTGATCGTGAACCGCGCTATCAGGGCTTTAACCGAGCGCTGGATGCGATCCGGCCGATCGGTTCGCTGGTCAAACCGGCCGTCTATCTGGCGGCATTGGAACGGCCCGAACAGTACACCCTGTCGACCCCTATTGAAGATCAGCCGTTGCAACTTCAAAACCCGGACGGTTCGGTCTGGAGCCCCAATAACTTCGATAAGAAAGCCCATGGTCGGGTGCCGCTGCACCAGGCGCTATCGCGCTCCTATAACCTGGCCACCGCCAATCTGGGGATGGATCAGGGTATGGCGCGGGTGATCGATGCGCTTGAACGACTGGGGGTACGGCGTGATATCAAGCCCTATCCGGCGACCTTGCTGGGCTCGTTGAGCCTTAGTCCGTTGGAGGTGTCGCAGCTATACCAGACCATCGCCGCCAACGGTTTCGAGACCCCGCAGCGGGCGATCCGTTCGGTGCTGACCGCCGAGGGTTCGTTGCTGTCGAGTTATCCGTTTGAATTGCAGCAGCAGTTCGACCCGGCACCGATCCACCTGATCCAATATGCGCTGCAGGAGACGGTGCGCGAGGGGACGGCTAAATCGTTGTATCGTCGCTTCCCGGATTCGCTCAATATGGCCGGTAAGACCGGTACTACCAACGATCAGCGAGACAGCTGGTTTGCCGGCTTTACCGGTGACTACCTGGCGGTGGTCTGGCTGGGTCATGACGACAACCGACCGACGCCGTTGACCGGTAGCAGTGGCGCGCTGCAGGTCTGGGCCGAGTTGATGGCCAAACTGCGTCCGGCCAGTTACCAGGCGGTACCACCTCCGGATGTGCAGTACCTGTGGGTCGATGAGAGCCTGGGAGTGCAGACCGAGCAGGGCTGTCCCAACGCGCGGTTGGTCCCGTATATCGTCGGCTCCGAACCACAGCGTAAGCACGACTGTGGTATACAGGCACCGGTGCGGCGGGCCTCCGACTGGTTCCGGCGCTTGTTTGGCGGTTAGCGCCGGGATTAAACTGGGGTTTTGGCCGTGGACCTGTCGATGAATCCGATGCTCTCAAAAATGCTACCGCTGGGCTTGCTGCTGTTGCTGGCCGGCTGCGCGGCGCCCAATTACAACGTTCCAATCGAAGATCGCAGCCAGCGCTCATCTACCGGTACGATTTCGCCTTCGACGCGGGTCGATCCGCCGCCTCCAAGCTATCCGCAACCTGACAGCCCAGCCACAAGCGGCTCGGAGTCCGACTACCCGCAAGCGGGCGAGCCTGCCCGCAGCTACCCGGTCGAGCCGATCGAACCGATCGAGTCCAGCGCCCCGGTGGTGCCACAGCAGGCGCCGCCCAGCAGTGTGACTTATGCAGGTCCGTCACCGGCACTGTTGGCACTGATGGAAAAGGCCGATGCGATGGAGTCTCGCGGTGATATGCGCGGCGCTTTAGCGCAACTGGAGCGGGCCCAGCGGATCTCGCCACGCGACCCGATGGTTTATCTGCAACTGGCACGGCTGCGGCTGCACATGAACGATCGGACTCGAGCGAAGCAGCTGGCTCAGCGGGGGCTGTCGTTGGCCGGCGGTGATCCGGATCTGACCGCCGCTTTCCAAGCCCTGCTGGCGGAGCTGAAGCGCCGTTGAGTCGGCTTGGGCGCGGACTCGCATCTACCCGATAACTGCGACATAATGACCGGCCTTTAACCACAGCCGTAACGGCCGAACAGCCCGCGATAGATAGGTTTACCCATGCTGCTGATGATCGACAATTACGACTCCTTCACCTACAACGTGGTGCAGTATTTTGGTGAGTTGGGGGCCGATGTGCAGGTCTACCGCAACGACGAGATCAGCATCGACAAGATCGAGGCGCTAAACCCCGACCATCTGGTGATCTCCCCCGGTCCCTGTACCCCCAATGAAGCGGGGATCTCGATGGAGGCGATCAAGCACTTCGCCGGAAAGCTGCCGATTCTGGGGATCTGTTTGGGGCATCAGAGCATCGGCCAGGTATTCGGCGGTGAGATTGTCCGCGCCGGCCAGGTAATGCACGGCAAGGTGTCCAAGGTGTTTCACCACGACAAAGGGGTGTTTCAGGGCCTGGATAACCCGTTTGATGCCACCCGTTACCACTCGCTGGTGATCGCGCAGGAGAGTCTGCCGGATTGCCTCGAGGTTACCGCCTGGACCGAGACCGAAGAGGGGCTGGTGGAAGAGATTATGGGGGTCCGGCACAAGACCCTCGATATCGAAGGGGTCCAATTCCACCCCGAGTCGATCCTGACCGATCACGGTCATAAGATGCTGAAAAACTTCCTCGACCGCTGAGTGAGACTGACTCAGCCCGAGTAAGTACGAACAAGCCAAATACCGACCCACGAAGCCAATAGCTCAGAAGCGGAGATGCAGATGGAAATTCAGGCAGCGATCAAAGCCCTGACCGAAGGCGAAAGCCTAACTTCAGAACAGATGCAGTCGGTGATGCGTACCATCATGACCGGCGAGGCAACCCAGGCTCAGATCGGCGGCTTCCTGATCGCACTGCGAATGAAAGGTGAGACCGTCGACGAGGTGGCTGGTGCCGCCCAGGTGATGCGCGAGCTGGCCTCGGGAGTTCAGGTCAGCGGTGATCATGTGGTCGATACCTGCGGTACCGGCGGCGATGGTGCCGGTATCTTCAATGTCTCCACTGCCGGCTCCTTCGTGGTGGCCGCCGCCGGAGGCCGGGTAGCCAAGCACGGCAACCGCTCGATCTCCAGCTCCAGCGGTAGTGCGGATCTGCTCGAGGCCGCCGGAGTGAACCTGGGACTGTCACCGGAACAGGTTGGCCGGTGTATCGAACATCTGGGTGTCGGTTTTATGTTTGCGCCGGCTCACCACAGTGCCATGAAGCATGCGATCGGCCCGCGTCGTGAGATGGGGGTACGCACCGTGTTCAACGTGCTCGGCCCGTTGACCAATCCGGCCGGAGCACCGAACCAGGTACTTGGTGTGTTCAGCCGTGACTGGGTGCGGCCGTTGGCGGAAGTGCTGCAGCGTCTGGGCAGCCGTCATGTGATGGTGGTACATGCCGAAGATGGTCTGGACGAGATCAGTATTGCCGGGCCGACGCTGGTGGCCGAGCTCAAAGACGGTCAGATCAGTGAGTACATACTGACGCCGGAGCAGCTGGGTCTGAATAGCCAGCCGCTGGATCCGCTGGTGGTCGACAATGCCGAGCAGTCGCTAGCGCTGGTTCGTGAAGTACTGTCGGGCAAGGCCGGTGCCGCCGCCGATATCATCAAACTCAATGCCGGTGCGGCGATCTACGTGGCCGGGCTGGCCGAGTCGCTGCAGGCCGGTGTCGACAAGGCGGCTGCGATCCTGCAGGACGGAAGCGCCGAAGCCAAACTTGCGGCGCTGGTGGAACTGTCCAACCAGCTAGCCGAATAATTTTCTAAGGTTTTTGTAGTTCATGGATACCAATACCCCGACCATTTTGTTGAAGATCCTGCAACGCAAGCGTGAAGAGATTGCCGAGCGTAGCGCCAAGGTATCGATCGATGATCTGTACCGTCAGATCGAATCCCAGCAGGCCGACGACTGGTACGCTCCCCGGGGGTTTGTTGCCTCGATGCGTAGCACTATTGCCGAGGGGCGTTCGGCGGTAATCGCCGAGGCCAAGAAAGCCTCGCCCAGCAAAGGGGTGATTCGGGAGAACTTCGATCCGGCCGCGATTGCGCAAAGCTATCAAAAGGGTGGTGCCAGCTGTCTGTCGGTGCTGACCGATGTGGACTTCTTCCAGGGTGGCGATGCCTACCTGCAACAGGCCCGACGCGCTTGCGAGCTGCCGGTGATCCGCAAGGATTTTATTATCGACCCTTACCAGGTGGTCGAAGCCCGTGCTCTGGGCGCGGACTGTATCCTGCTGATCGTCGCGGCGCTGGATGATGCCCAGATGAGCAGCCTGCATGACCTGGCCGTTGAGCTGGGGATGGATGTGCTGATCGAAGTCCACAATGCCGAAGAGCTGCAACGGGCGTTGAAAGTGGACGCCAAGCTGGTGGGTATCAACAACCGCGATCTGCATAGCTTCGAGGTCAGCCTGAACAACACCTATCAACTGCTGGACTCGATTCCGGCCGACTGTCTGGTGGTCACCGAGAGCGGCATTCTTAACCGTGACGATGTGCAGGCGATGCGGGACCATGATGTCCATGCTTTCCTGGTCGGTGAAGCCTTTATGCGGGCCGAAGAGCCGGGCAGCGAGCTGCAGGCGCTGTTTGCTTAAGCGCTGAGCCAACAAACAACCGAACATTTCCAAACCGAATAATTAAAAGAGCAGAATTCCTCGTATGAAAGTCAGCATCAATTGGGGCGGCGACGCCCGCTTCGACGGCACCACCGGCACCGGCCACACCTACACCATGGATGGCCCGGAGGATCACGGCGGCAAGAATCAGGGCGCCCGACCGATGGAGATGGTGTTGCTGGGACTTGGCGGCTGCTCCAGTTTCGATGTGATGAGCATCCTGAAGAAAACCCGTCAGGATGTGGTCGACTGTCGTACCGAGATCGAGGCCGAACGGGCTGACGCGGTACCGGCGGTATTTACCAAGATCCATCTGCACTTTGTCGTTTCCGGTCGTAATCTCAAGGAAGCCCACGTCAAGCGGGCCGTCAGCTTGTCGGCAGAGCAGTACTGCTCTGCGTCGATCATGCTGGAGAAGGGTGGTGTGGAGATCAGCCACAGCTACGAGCTGGTCGAGGTCGAATAAACCCATTCCTAAGGACTATCGATGCCCAAGCAATTGCAAAAGACGCTGAAGTCACAAGCGGGTTTCAGCAAAGGCGAAATCATCGTCATCCTATTCACCCTGGCGGTGCTGACCTACACCTATGTGTACCTGCCCAGCCAGGAAGAAAAGCAACAGCCGGCGGTTGAACAACAGCAAACCGAGCAGCTCGAGAGCCAGAAGGCTGACGACCAGCCAAGTGGTGTTTCAACCTACTGAAGCTGGTTCGAACCACCAGTTATACCGGCTGCGATAGGCGTCGTTCGAATCCGGGCGACGCCTGATTGCGGTTCCTATTAGCGCCCTGGTGTTTATCGCACTGACTGATTCGGCGCTCAATTCAATCAAATCCTCCAGTCGATCAGTTTCGCTTCCAGCAGTTCGTGCTGACAGCGGCGATGATCCGGATGATCAAGCGGTGCTATTTGTTGATAACTGACCTCGGCCTCGGGACGCAGATCCTGCCTGCTCTGCTGGATGGCCAACTGCTGTTGGTACTGAGGGGGAAGTCCCAGGTATCGCGCCCCCAGGGTGACCAGTGCCAGGTACCAGTCAAACGGGAGCAGAGTGGTTTCGATCAAGGCCGGTTCGGCAAGGTAGGTAAAGCCTTCCTGCCGCTTCCCATCGAGATCCAGCCCAATGGACAACCGTTGGTAGCCCCCTTCAATGCGATCGAGTAGCGGAATCTGATCGGCAGGAATCTGGAACAGGGCGCCGAAGCTGGTATGGCCGGGAAGTTCGGTCAGGGTGCACTTGCCGCTGCCATCTCGGCCACGCTTGGAAAAATCCAAGCGTCGGTCGGCAATTTCGACTCGAGCAACTAGGGTACATCGGCTCAGGCGGGCGCCAAGGCGTTGTGGATGAAGGTTGGAGCCGTAGGCCAGGTAGAGCACTTGTCTGGCCGGGTGGCGCATGGAGCTATTCATATAAAGGCCCTGTTGCCGTTGATCAGCAACAGGGTAACAGCTGTGGGTCGTTACTGCTTCAGCAGCTTGGCGGCATCCAGCGCGAAGTAGGTGATGATCAGGTCGGCACCGGCGCGCTTGAACGCGATCAGGCTCTCCATCATCACGGAGGGGCCGTCGATGGCGCCGGCCTGGTGGCCGAACTGGATCATCGCGTATTCACCACTGACCTGGTAAACCGCCAGCGGCTTGTGGGTGTGCTGGTGAATATCGCTGAGCAGGTCGAGGTAGGCGATGCCTGGTTTGACCATCAGGATGTCCGCGCCCTCTTCAACGTCACGCAGCGATTCAGCCAGTGCCTCGCGGCGATTGCCGTAGTCGAGCTGGTAGCTGTCGCGGGTACCGTTGAAGTTGCTGTCGACCGCTTCACGGAACGGGCCGTAGAAGTTGGAGGAGAACTTGGTGGAGTAGGACATCACCGGAATATGCTCGAAGCCGTTGGCGTCCAGCGCTTCGCGGATCGCCGCGATCATACCGTCCATCATGCCCGACGGAGCGATCATATCGACGCCGGCACGGGCCGCGACCAGCACCTGTTTCTGCAGGTTGGCCAGGGTGGCGTCGTTGTCGACGTCGTGGTCGCAGATCACCCCGCAGTGGCCATGCTCGGTGTATTCGCAGAAGCAGTTGTCGGAGATTACCACCATCTCCGGTGCGGCTTCCTTGGCGCTGCGGATCATTCGCGCCAGCAGGCCGTCTTCGTTCCAGGTGTCGGAGCCGATTGCGTCCTTGTGATGCGAGATACCGAACAGGATCACCGACTTGATACCGGCCTCCCAGGCTTGCTGCACCAGTTCTGGCAGCTGCTCTTCAGGGTAGCGGCTGACGCCGGGCAGAGTCTTGATCTCGACCGGATCGCTGATCCCTTCCTCGATGAAGATCGGCAGGATCAGGTCGTCGACGGACAGTTGAGTTTCACGGACCATATCGCGCAGCGCGCTGGTGCGACGCAGGCGTCGAAAACGGTGGGTTAGTTGCATACTCGAATCCCTAACATGACTAAAGCCGGGGCGTGGCATCCGCCTCGGCTGGGTTGCGAGCATGGTAGCAAAAACCCGGTGGCAGCGGCCAGCAGGCCGCCGTAGAGCAGGGGTCTAATTTGAGCTTGCTCAAGCCGTTCCGAGATTGGATTAGGATTCCTGTCCGGTGTTGTTTTGCGGCAGTTTGAAGTGATTGATCAGGTCCTGCTGCTGGTGTGCGATATCGACCAGCTGTTCGCTGGCATGGGAGACCTGTTCTGCGCCGCTGGCGGTATCGCCGGCATCCTGGTTGATGGTCACCAGGGTTCGGCTGACCTCTTCGACCGCCACCTTTTGCTGGGTGGCAGCTTCCGCGATCTGGGTGCTCATGCGATGGATCTCGGCGGTGGCCTGATCGATCTGCTGCAGCGCATCTCTTGAACTGTCGGCACTGCTGACACACAGGCGGGACTGCTCGACACTGTCACTGATCACGTCGCTGACCCGGCGGATGCTGGTCTGCATATTCTCGACCATCTGCTGGATCTCGTGGGTCGAGTTCTGGGTCCGGCCGGCCAGTTTGCGAACTTCATCGGCGACCACGGCGAATCCACGGCCATGCTCACCGGCACGGGCGGACTCGATGGCAGCATTCAGCGCCAGCAGGTTGGTCTGCTCGGCGATATCCCCGATCGTATCCAGGATCGAGTCGATCTGCTGGCCGTAGTTGCGTAGCTGATCGCTGTCCTTGACCGCGGATTCGAGCGCCTTGCTCTGCTGTTCGATCCGTTCGTGGGTATGTTGAACCTGCTCGGTGGCATCGCTGCCCAACTGGTTGCACTGCTGTACCGCTACCAGGGTGCTTTCGGCATGGCTGGCGACTTCGGCAACGGTGGATTCCAGCTCGGCAGCGGCCGAGGAGGTCAGCTCCAGCTGCTGGCTCTGGCTGGCCATCGAGTCGGTGGTGCTGCGGCTGATCTCGGCGTTGCTCTCAGCCACCCGGTTCAGTTGATCGGCGCCGGTACTGATCTGATTCAGGGTGCTCGAGAGTTGATCAACCAGGGTGTTGAGTGCGCGTCCCAGACGACCGAACTCATCATCCTGCTTCTGCGGGAAACGGACCTGCATATCGCCTTCGGCCAGTTCAGCCAGGCGAGTCAGGGTCTTGCGTAGCGGCCGGGAGATGGCCCGGACCGATGCCAGGCTGGTGACGATGGCCAGCAGCGTCGCACCGATCAGCAGGGCGATAATCAGCATCTGGCTGACCTTGCTGGCCTGGTCGGCTTCGATCTCCAGCGCCTCGGAGCGTTGCTGGGCCAGCAGGCTCATCTGCTGGGCGGAATCCTGCGATTGTTGCAGCAATTCTTCGGTGCGGTGAAGCTGCTGCTCGAGTTGCTGTGCACCCAGATAAGCCTGTCGATAGAGCGCGGTCAGGCCGTTGTCGGAATAGAGCTGCTCGTTCAGATCCCGGATCAGTACCTTGACCCGGCCGCTGCTGCTATCGGCCTGCAGTAGCTCGTCGAACGCGCTTTGCAGCTCACCCTTGGTGTCATTGAGCTCCTCTTCCAACGTCGGGAAGTCGCCGCTCTGCTGATAGTTGATCAGCTGGCTTTTATGATCGTTGGTTGCCCGCATCAACCCGCGGGCTTCGGCCAAGGCGGCATTGGGGTTGCTGGCGGCGCGGGAGATATACTGCTGGCCCCAGTTGCTGAGGCTGTCGATCTGACGCTGGAAGCGGCTCTGCTTCTGCTTGACCCGAAGGATGGCACTGATCTGCTGTTGGTGCTGAGTCATCAGTTCGGCCGCCGCGCTGGCGTACTCGGCCTTGATGCCGGCGGTCTGGCCGCTCAGCTGCTGTAGCTGGGTGTCATCGCCGACCAGCTGCAATAAGCGCTCCTGCTGCTGATCGAACAGTGCCAGTTGCTGCTCGAACTGCTGCTGCATCTGTTCGCGCATCTCATTATCGGCACCTTGCTCGGCCAGCAATTTCAGGATCGCGATGCCGGCTTGCTGCAGTGAGATCAATTGGCCGGAACTGGCGTCGCTAAGTGGTAGCGAGCGTTCGGTGATTTGATGCAGACGCTGGTTGATATGGCTGCTACCCCAGAGTCCGCCAGCACCGACCACCAGAATCGAGATGACCAGTAGGGTGAATCCCAGGGAGATTTTTTGAGTCACTGAGAACGACATGAGCAGTGCCCCTTAACAGTGTTGTAATGTTGTTATTATCTCGACCGACGGTAGAAGCTGACTGGATAATGTTCAATGAATTTCGCCGAAAAACTGCGTTTGGCTCTATAAAAAGATCGAATTGGCCCCAAGGTCAGGTCCAGATCCGGTAAGCCGTCCCGCCTGTTTTTTGCTCGCTACGAAAGCGTAGTCGCCAGGCAATCTGGCTGATAAAAAAAACGCCCCGAATGGGGCGTTTTGGGATAAAGACTGTAAATCAATACAGCAGGCTTAGCTCCCGTACCGCGACCGACAGCATCGACAGATTAGGCGCATCCTGGCTGTTGACCTCGTCGCAGGTGGACTGGAAGTGTTTGAGCAGGTTCTGGTTGCTCTGTTGCCACTGGCTCAGACGTTCGGCCACGCTCAGTTCCGGGTCGGTACTGTTGAGCAGCTTGGCCACTGTGCCGGCCAATCCCCGGTCCAGTTCGTCTTCCAGACTGATGCGGGCCTTGCGTTCCCACAGATCGTTACCCGGCAGTGACTCGATATGATCGCGCAGCTGCCACAGCCCCAGCTGTTTCTCCAGCAGGATAAAGGCTTCGGTTGCCGGTAGTTCACCCTGGCCGGACTGGTGAGCCAGCATCACGATATCGAGCGGATAGTAGAGTCGCTCGAGCTGCTTCAAACTGTCGGGAAGACCCGCTTCGTCGACCAGCGCGTCCCTCGGGTTGGCCTGCTGCTGCGTGCTCAACAGTTCCGGTAGTGCCTCCAGGACCTGTTTCACCCCATCGCGGTAGAGTCCCCGCATTCGGGCAATCGACAAAGGTGCGCCGTTGTTGCGTAACAGCCATAGCGCCGAGCGTTTCAGAACCTGTTGCAGCTCCAGCATCAGATCACTGAACAGGTCGTTGTCGAGTCGGACTTCGGCCTCTTCGAGCAGTTGCCAGAGTGTCGGAATATCGAGGATATCCCGTGCCGCCAACAGCGCCCGTACCGCGTCAAGCGGATCGCACCGGGTCTCCTCCTCCAGGTAGTGGATGATGGTAGAACCGAAGCGGTTGCCGATCAGGTTGGTGATATGGGTGGCGATCAGTTCGCTACGCAGCGGGTGTTGGTCGAGCTGCTCGGGATACTGTTGCTGGATCGGTACCGGGAAGTAGCTCGGTAGCTCCTTGGCCAGATCCTCGTCATCGCCGATCTGGCCTTCGATCAACTGATCGAACAGGCGCAGCTTGCTGTAAGCCAGCAGCACGGCGATCTCCGGACGGGTCAGGCCGGCTCCGCTGCGGGACAGTTCTTCGAGCTGCTCGTCGTTGGGCAGGAACTCCAGCCGGCGGCGCAGTCGACCTTCGCTCTCGAGCATATGGATCAGACGGCGATGGTCGTCGATCAGATCCGAGCAACGACGTCGGACCAGGCTCAGGATCTGGCTCTGGTGGTAGTTCTGCTGCAGCACCAGCGAGGCTACTTCGTCGGTCATGCTGGCCAGCAGTCGGTTACGCTGCTTGGCGGTCAGATCCTGCGCCGCCACCTCCTGGTCGAGCAGGATCTTCAGGTTGACCTCGTAATCCGACGAGTGGACCCCGCCGGCATTGTCGATCGCGTCGGTATTGAGCAGGCCGCCCTGGCGCGCGTATTCGACCCGGCCACGCTGGGTCATCCCCAGGTTACCGCCTTCGCCGACAATCTTGGTGCGCAGCTCGTTGCCGTTGATCCGCAGTGCATCGTTGGCGCGATCGCCGACCGCGTCATTGGTTTCTCCCTCGGATTTGACGTAGGTGCCGATACCGCCATTCCAGAGCAGATCGACCGGGGCTTTCAGGATCGCCTGGATCAACTCGTTGGGCGCCAGCCGCTTGGCGCTGACATCCAGCAATTTGCGGATCTCGTCACTGAGGGTGATCGATTTCGATGCCCGAGAGAACACTCCGCCGCCATGGCTGATCAGCTCGCTGTTGTAGTCCTCCCAGCTGGAGCGGGGTAGGTCGAACAGGCGCTTGCGTTCTTCCCAGGAGGTTGCCGGATCCGGATCCGGATCGATAAAGATATGCAGGTGGTTGAAGGCTGCTACCAGCTTGGTCTGCTTCGACAGCAGCATGCCGTTGCCGAACACATCGCCACCCATGTCGCCGATCCCCGCCGCCGTGAACGGTTGGGTCTGGCAGTCGATACCACGCTCCAGGAACAACCGCTTGACCGATTCCCAGGCGCCGCGGGCGGTGATGCCCATCTTCTTGTGGTCGTAGCCGTTGGCGCCGCCGGAGGCGAAGGCGTCACCGAGCCAGAAGCCGTATTCGACTGAGATCCGGTTGGCGATATCTGAGAAGGTTGCGGTTCCCTTGTCGGCGGCGACCACCAGATAGGGATCGTCGTCGTCGTAGCGCACCACATTTTCCGGCGGGATGATCTTGCCGTCCTGGCGGTTATCGGCCAGGTCGAGCAGGGCGCGGATAAAGGTCTCGTAGCAGCGGATTCCCTCCTCCATCATCGCCTCACGGGAGTGGGTCGGCAGCTGCTTGGGCACGAAGCCGCCCTTGGCGCCGACCGGCACGATCACGGCGTTCTTGACCATCTGCGCCTTGACCAGTCCCAGCACCTCGGTGCGGAAATCCTCGCGCCGATCCGACCAGCGCAGACCGCCGCGGGCGACCTTGCCGCCGCGCAGATGAACCCCTTCAACCCAGGGGGCGTAGATAAAGGTTTCAAACTTGGGCCGCGGTTGTGGGGCGGCCGGGATCGAATCGGTATCCAGCTTGAAGGAGGCGTAACCCTTCGGGGTCAGGCCATCGGCCTCGACCTGGTAGAAGTTGGTCCGCAGCATCGCCTGAATCACGCTCAGGTAGTGGCGCAGAATCCGGTCCTGGTCGAGGTTTTCCACCGCTTCCAGGGCCTCGTCGATCGATTCGATCAGCATCTTGCTGCGGTCGTCGCGATCGTGGCGCATATCTGGGTCGAAACGGGTTTCGAACAGTTTGACCAGATTGCGGGCCACGTGTGGATTGTGACTGAGGGTCTCCTCCATGTATTTCTGCGAGAACGGGATCGCCAGTTGCAGCAGGTATTTGCAGATCGCCCGCAGCACCATCACCTGACGCCAACTCAGCCCGGCGGCGATCACCAGTTCGTTGAAACCGTCGTCCTCGATCTGGTTGTAGTAGCTGCGGGTAAAGGTCTCTTGGAACTGCTGCTTGAGGTGGCTGTCCTCCGGATCGAAGCTGCCGGCCACCGACAGGCGGAAGTCGAGAATCCAGAATTCATCCTCGTTGCTGCAGTTGATGCTGTAGGGGCGGGCGTTGAGAACCCGAACCCCCATATGTTCCAGGATCGGCAGTACATCGGACAGGGCCAGGCTGTCACCGGCGCCTAGGACCTTGAAGTGGAGGCTGTCGAACTCCTCCAGTGGGCGGTACAGATAGGTCGACAACTCACCCGGCTGCAGCTCGGCCAGTCGCTGTAGGTCGGTGACGGTCCGACGCGGACTGAAATCGTCGCGATAGGCCACCGGCATGGCGTTGGCGAACAGGCGCAGCAGTCGGTTGGCTTCGGCTTCGCCGGCCTTCTCCGACAGCGCGGCATGGAGCTGGTCCTGCCAGGAGGCCATCGCCTCGTTCATCCGTGCCTCGAGGGCTTCGATATCGACCGCCTTCTCGTGGGCGTTGTGACAGTGCACGGTGAACTGGATCTGGGCCAGTGCATGGTCGCTCAGGCGTACGGTGAATTCGCTGGCATGGCCGTCGAAGGCCTCCAGCAGAATCAGCCGCATCTTCTGGCGCAGCTCAGTATCGTAGTGATCCCGCGGAACCAGAACCTGGGCGGTGATGTAGCGATCGTAGGTGTCGGGACGCAGGAACAGCCGCAACTGGCGGCGCTCCTCGCACTCCAGCATCCCCAGCAGAATCTGCTCCAGCTGATCGTATTCGGCCTGCAGCATCTCGTCCCGCGGGAAGGTGGTGACCAGATGGCGCAGGTTCTTGCCGCTGTGGCTGTTGGGCGTCAGGTGGGCCCGCTCAAACAGTTTCGAGACTTTGCGACGCAGCAGCGGTACCTGTTCCAGCGGCACGCTGTAAGCGGTGGAGGAGTAGAGTCCGTAGAAGCGCCATTCGCCCAGCACCTTGCCGTCGGCGTCGATCTTCTTGACGCCAATCCGATCCAGGTAGGCCGGACGCTGGACCGTGGATCGGCTGGTGGATTTGGTCAGTACCAGCAGGTCCGGCTTGAGCGCCAGTTGCCCCAGGTAGCCGTCGAGTTGGACCTCCTGCTGATCCTCGGGCACCACGCGGAATAGCCCCAAGCCGCTATCCTGTTGATAGCGCAGGGTTTGGGTCTGCTTACCTTGATCTAGTTCGTAATAGCGGTAGCCGAGAAAGACGAAATGATCATCCAGTAGCCAGTTCAGAAACGCCAGCGATTCGTCGGCCTCGTCACCGTCGGAGTGGCGCGCCTCGCTGCGACTCCACTCGATCGCCTGGCGCAGGGTGTCGCACATCTGCGGCCAGTCTTCGACCGCCTGACGAACCTGCTGAATCACCTGCTCGACGGTCTCGATCACCTTGCGGCGGGAGTCTTCGTCCGGTTGATGGTCGATCTCGATCCGCATCAGTGCTTCGGGCTGGGACTTATCGCTCTGCTGATTCAACTCCAGCAGTTTCTTCAGTTTACCCTGTTTGTCGCGCTCGACCTGGATCACCGGATGGGTGATCTGGTGAATGGTGATACCGGCATTATCCAACGCCAGCGAAATACTGGCGACCAGGAACGGCATGTCGTCCGATAGCACTTCGAGAATACTGTGGGTGCTGTGCCAGCGATGATCTTCCGGGGTCGGATTATAAAGCCGAACCAGCGCCTGCCCGCTGCGTCGTTGTTGAAGTAGATCCCAAAGACACAGGATCGCGCCGTAGAGATCTTCGGTAGCGAGACGGGCGATCTCCCGGGAAACGCTGCAGCTGTAATATTGACTCGCCAGCTGCTGGGCGTCCTTGACGCGGGTTTTGGGCAAACGCTTAGCCAGCAATTCCTGGACATTGACGATTTCAGGGTGTTTGGCTTTGACCGATCTGTTCATGGATTTTGGGGCCGTGTTGTTGTTTTTAGGTGATTGACGGGGTGATTGAAAAACAAAACACCGGAAGGCCGGTGTTTGAACTTTAGTACAACTATTTGATTTGAAAGTGTATCACCTGACTATTTTTGGCCAACCGAAAGCCTGCCGATCATGGCTGTTAATATTTCACGATGCCCCGATCCGGTTCTCCGATGGTTGCGCAGATGCAGCAAAGGTTGGCGACAGGATCGCTGATCGAAAAGACTAAATTGATGTCGCACAGGTGAAAAAAATACTGTGCAAACAGGCAGGGGTGGTGGAATGTTCAGTAATTGCCGGGAAGACCGGTGAGAATTGCTTGCTGCGTCGCAACGTGAGGTTGATTCATGTTGCGCTGTTATGGGGGGCTGTAAAGCAAAATAAACCGGGTAGGGAGAGACTCCTTACCCGGCTGATTCGGCGCTTAACCGCGCAGAGTTCTGACTCAGATTGAGTTCATGATCTTCTCGGCCGCATCCAGGGTTGCCTGGATATCTTCGTCGCTGTGGGCGGCTGACATAAAGCCGGCTTCGTAACTGGCCGGAGCCAGGTAGACGCCTTCATCGAGCATGCCGTGGAAGAAGTGGTTGAAGTGCTCGGCATTGCAATTGATCGCCTGCTGGAAGTTGACCACCTTCTCGACATCGGTGAAGAAGGCGCCGAACATGCTGCCGACATGGTTGGTGGTGAACGGGATACCGGCTTTCTCGGCGCGCTGACGCAGGCCTTGGACCAGGGTTTCGGTCTTTTCGAACAGCGGCTCGTAGAAGCCGGGCTGGGTGATCTGTTCCATCTGTGCCAGGCCCGCCGCCATCGCGATCGGGTTGCCGGACAGGGTGCCGGCCTGGTAGACCGGGCCGAGCGGGGCAATCTGCTCCATCACGTCGCGACGACCACCGAAGGCACCGACCGGCATACCACCACCGATGACCTTGCCCAGCGTGGTCAGGTCGGCCTTAACGCCGTAGTGGCCCTGGGCACCTTGCGGTCCGAGGCGGAAACCGGTCATGACCTCGTCGATGATCAGCAGTGAACCGTACTGGTCACACTGCTCACGCAGGGTTTCGAGGAAGCCGGGGATCGGCGGCACGCAGTTCATGTTACCGGCTACCGGCTCGACGATGATGCAGGCAACCTGCTCGCCGATTTCGCTGAAGGCTTGGCGAACCCCTTCAATATCGTTGTAGGTCAGGGTCACGGTGTGCTGGGCCAGTCCTTCGGGAACACCCGGAGAGCTGGGCACGCCCAGGGTCAGAGCACCGGAACCGGCCTTGACCAGCAGTGAGTCGGAGTGGCCGTGGTAGCAGCCCTCGAATTTGATGATCTTGTCGCGACCGGTGAAACCACGGGCCAGGCGGATCGCGCTCATGGTCGCTTCGGTGCCGGAGTTGACCATCCGGACCAGATCGACATTGGGCAGCATGTCGCAGATCTTGGCGGCCAGGGTGGTTTCGATCTCGGTGGGGGTGCCGAAGCTCAGGCCTTTCTGCATCTTGTCCATCACCGCCTTGGTGATTGTGGGATGGGCGTGACCCAGAATCATCGGGCCCCAGGACAGGACGTAGTCGATATAGCGCTTACCGTCGGCATCGTACAGGTAGGCGCCTTCGGCACGGTCGACAAACACCGGGGTACCGCCAACGGCCTTAAAGGCGCGGACCGGGGAGTTAACTCCACCGGGAATGTACTGCTTGGCTTGTTCGAACAGCGTGTCAGATCGGGACATGAAGATACTCCAGTAAAAAGTCGTAACAGCGTATACGTTGGTTCTGTGTTCGGATGGTCGCCTATGAAATCATGCCTTCATCGGTCACAACATGATCTATGTTAGGCACCGCCGGTTGGTGGTCTACTCGGAGGCAAAACAAGCGCTCAGGACTTGGGCGCTGGCTTGCACATCCGGGTGGCCAAACAGATCGCCGATCACGGCAATCATATCGGCTCCCTGCTCAATCAGTTGGCCCGCATTATCCCTGTTGATGCCGCCGATCGCTACCACCGGCACCGACAGTTGTTGTTTAGCCTCGGTTAGCAGGCTCATCGGCGCCGGACGGGCGTCGGGCTTGGTGGCGGAGCTGAAAAAGGCGCCGAAGGCGACATAGTCGGCACCACCCTGCTGAGCTTGTTGTGCCAGCTCCAGCGAGTCGTGGCAGGTGATGCCGATAATGGCGTCGTTCCCCAGGCGTTGGCGCGCCTGCTCCAGGCTGCCGTCCGTCTGACCCAGATGGACACCGTCGGCACCACTGTCTAGGGCTAGTTGGACATCGTCGTTGATCAACAGCGGGCGTTGGTAGCGGCGACATAGCTGTGCCAGCTCTGTGGCCTGACGCAGTCGTTTGTCGGCTTGATCGGATTTATCCCGGTACTGGACGATCATCGCGCCGCCGCGCAGTGCCTGCTCCACCTGGTCGAGCAGGGTTGAATCCGGTGTCAGTGTTGAATCGGTGATGGCGTAAAGACCCTGTCGCATTATTCGCTCTTTTGGTTGCTGAAATGGTGGTTGATATCGCTGCGTAGCAGCAGGCCCATCGGATTGCCCTTGTCGTCAATCAGGTACAGGGCGTCACGATTGTCTTCATTCATCCGGGTCAGGGCTTCGCGCAGGGTGGCGCGGGCGTCCAGTTCGCTAAGGTCGTGGCGCAGGCCCGGCAGCTCCAACAGGTCGATCAATTCGTCGGCCTGCAGAACCCGGCCGCCGGCCCCTTCTCTGTGCTGCTGCAGGAATAGCTCCAGATCACTCCGGGCCAGGACAGCGGCGGGGCCGTTCTCGCCGTCGATCAGCAGCCACTCTTGGGGTAGTCCGGCCAGTTGAGCGGCACGATCGTGGTCGACCAGGCGCTCACAATTTGGAGGCTTGGGCAGCATCAGGCTATGGGCCGCGGTGCGTTCCAGAAAACGCTCCAGCGGTGCCTGACGCCAGTCTTGGCCACGGCTGAGCAGCAGAGCCTGGAAGGCCGAGCCCTGACGGAAGCAGTAGCGGTAGGTCAGAGTCGAGGTAATGATGGCCAGCGCGCCGGGGAAGATGATGTTCGGATTCAGGGTCAATTCCAGCAATGCCAGCAGTGCAGCCAGTGGCGCCTGCAGGGTGGCGGCCATCATCGCTCCCATGCCGAGCATGGCGTAGAGCGCCTGGCTGGAGGCGGTTTCGGCGCTCAGGGTATGGACAATAAGTCCCAACGCGGCCCCGGCAGCGGCACCGATAAACAGAGTCGGACCGATAAGCCCGACTGGAACGCCGAGTCCGATGACTATCGCGGTGATCAGCAGCTTGGCGATCGCCAGCGTCAATAGCCAGCCGATGGCGCCTTGGCCATCAAGGATGGTGCCGATACTGTCGTAACCAACCCCCATGATCTCCGGTACCAGTAGCGCCAACAGTCCGGTCAGTAGCCCGGCTAGTTGCAGGCGCAGAAACAGCGGGGGACGATTCCAGCGGGCGGTAGTGACCAGCACCCTGCTGAACAGCACCGCCAGCAACCCGACCACGATGCCCAGCAGTACGATAAAGGGGACCTCTTCGAGCCGGTGGATATCCAGCGAGGCGACCGAAAATACCACGTCGTCGCCGAGAGTCAGTTGCAGTAGCAGGGTGGCGCTGATGGCGGCGATCATCACCGGGATAAAGCCGGCCACGGTGTACTCCATCATCACCACTTCCATCGCGAAGATAATACCGGCCACCGGGGTGTTGAAGGCGGCAGCGATGGCGGCGGCGGTGCCGCAGCCGACCAGGGTGCGCAGGCTGTTATTGGGCAGACGCAGATACTGGCCCAGCAGGCTGGAGGTACCGGCACCCAGATGCACCGCCGGCCCTTCGCGGCCGCCCGAATGGCCGCTGGCCAAACTGACAACGGCTGCCACAAACTGGATGATCAGGTTGGGGAGGGGCAGCCGGCCCTGGTGATAACTCAATCGTTCCAGCACATGGGGGATGCCGACCCGGGCGTGCTTGGCAAAACGCCACATCAGCAGCCCGAGGAGCAGACTACCCAATATAGGCAGGCAGAATCGGAGCCAGGCGGGGAGTGCCTCGAAATTTTCCGGATCACCGTCGGGTAGGAACCACGCCAAAGGCGCGTTGAGAGCGTGGTGAAACGCCAGCATCACCAGACCGGTAAGTAATCCCGACAGTAGTCCAACCAGCAACCATTGCGGTAGAGCGTCAGTATCCCCGAGGCGAAGCCGTAAATGGTTAAGACTCAGGGAGTTCATGCGCATTGGGTGGGTGTCTCTTGCGGCCAGGGGCGGGTGAGGTTGGAATCGTCGCTTTTGATTTTCAAGCAGGCATCTTATTATACGGCCTCTTTATCGTACAGCCGCTGAGGTGGCGCTGTACTGCTTGAAACGAATAGATAGGATCAGAACGATGGCAGCAATTAAGGTGGGGATTGTCGGCGGAACCGGTTATACCGGAGTAGAACTATTGCGCCTGCTGGTCCGCCACCCGCAGGTCGAGCTCAGTGTAATTACCTCCCGTTCCGAAGCGGGCAAGGGGGTATCCGAGCTGTATCCGAACCTGCGAGGCCATGTAGACCTGGCCTTTGCCGAGCCGGATCTGGAGACGCTGGCTCAATGTGACCTGGTGTTTTTTGCAACCCCCAACGGGATCGCGATGCAGCAGACGCCGGCGTTGCTGGAACGGGGTGTACGGGTGATCGACCTGGCGGCGGATTTCCGGATCAAGGACCTGGATGTGTGGTCCAAATGGTATGGCATGGAGCACGCCTGTCCGGAGCAGGTTGCTGAGGCGGTGTATGGCCTGCCGGAGGTTTACCGTGAGCAGATTCGCGATGCACGGCTGGTGGCCAACCCGGGCTGCTATCCGACCGCAGCTCAACTGGGCTTCCTGCCTTTGCTGGAGCAGGGGCTGATCAACCGTCGTCGGCTGGTGGCGGACTGTAAGTCTGGAGTCAGCGGCGCCGGTCGGGGTGCCAGTGTGCCGATGCTGATGTGTGAAGCCAGCGAAAGCTTCAAGGCCTACGGCGTTGCCGGTCACCGTCACCTGCCGGAGATCAAGCAGGGTTTAGCCGAAGCCGCGGGCTTCCCGGTCGGGCTGACTTTTGTACCGCACCTGACACCGATGATCCGCGGTATTCATGCCACCCTGTACGGGGTGTTGAAAGACCCAAGTGACAACCTGCAGCAGATCTACGAGGAGCGTTATGCCGATGAGCCCTTCGTCGATGTGATGCCGGCAGGGAGCCTGCCCGAGACCCGCAGTGTTAAGGGCGCCAACCATTGCCGTATCGCAGTATACCGGCCTCAGGATGACGATACCGTGGTGGTGCTGTCGGTGATCGATAACCTGGTCAAGGGTGCTGCCGGACAGGCGGTTCAGAACATGAATATCATGTTTGGCCTCGAGGAGACGGCTGGACTGGAACTGGTTGGCTTGTTGCCCTGATCAGCTCCTTGTTCAAGGCTTAATTCTTGACTGTTTTAATCGGTTAATAGCATAATTGCGCACAGATATGACGTACCGTCCGGAGGAATTATGAGTGCGGTTGAATCCTGGGATGCTGACGAAGCGGAAACTCCGCTGGTGTTTACCGACGCCGCAGCAGCCAAGGTCCGAAGCCTGATCGAAGAAGAAGAGAACGACAACCTGAAGCTGCGGGTGTTTGTCACCGGCGGTGGCTGCTCTGGGTTCTCTTATGGTTTTACCTTCGACGAAGAGATGGCGGAAGATGATACTTCGGTGGAAAAAGACGGCGTGATGTTGCTGGTCGATCCGATGAGCTTCCAGTACCTGGCTGGTGCCGAGGTCGATTACAAAGAGGGCCTGCAGGGGTCTCAGTTCGTAATCAAGAACCCGAATGCCACCACTACCTGCGGTTGCGGATCTTCATTCTCGGTCTGATCGCCGACCCATTGCGTGTTACCCAAAACCCCGAGCGGCTACCGCTCGGGGTTTTTTCTTTTGGGCTTCTATCCCGTCTGAGCTACAGCGGCTCAAAGGGTCGCAGAAAACTGGCGTGTCGGGGCTTTCCCTTCGCTGTCAGGCTGCGGTAGCGGTAGCTGATTCGGCTGCCGATGGCAGGCGGAATCCGGCGCTGTTGATCGGTAAAGCCGGTACCGATTTTGAAGCGAACCCCCTGATCGTTCTGTACCAGCAGAGACCCCAGCATGCCGCTGTACTTCCCCTTGTCCGGAAGATGGGCGAGCACCATGGCTTCGGCGTCAAAGTAAGGCTTCAGTTTTAGCAGCGCTTTGCTGCGGCCAGCTTGGTAGCGTGCATCGGCCTGGTTCAGCATCAGCCCCTCGGCACCCGCCGCCAGCCGCTGTTGCAGTAGTTGCTGTAACGCCGATTGGCTCTTCACCCGCCAGTATTCAGGCACCCGCAAGTGAGCGATCTGCTGTCGTTCGGTCAGCGCTTGCAGTTGTAGACGACGCTGCCAGTAGGGTTGTGGGCTGGTCGGCAGGTCAAACAGCAGATAGCGAATCTGGCGCCACTCATGCTCCAGTGGTTGAAAGCGTCGTGCAGCGGCCGAAACGGCTTCGAATTGGCCAGGGCCGATCCAGAGCTCTCCATCCAGCGGGGTAGACGGGAAGTCTTTGGTAAACCAGCCGGGTGCCCGGATTGGGTAGCCTTGGCGGGATAACAACTGTTTGCCATCCCAATAGGCGCGAACTCCATCGAATTTTTCACTGATCCAGAAGGTATCGGGGGCAGGCTCGGGATGATAGATCGAGGCGAGCATCAACGCGGGTCGTTGCCTTTTCTCGATTGCTGGCAAGCTGTCGCTTGGGCGTTGTCCGGCTTGATCGATGGGGCCGATATCGCCCGCTTGAACCTGTAGCGGTGTGCAGAGCATAACCACCAACAGCGGTGTGGGAAATTTGTTCATCGCATCGTCCTTGATGTGAATAAATAACCGATTGTTGCGTATCTACATCTAGATACGCTGCTTAGGATAGTCGATTGGGATGGGAATAGGTGGGCTGTTTAGGCCGGGTAAATACCGCCCAGGATCCGCTCGCCGCGGGCACCTGTTACAGCAGGAAGGTTGCCGGGTAGCTGGGCCAGGCAGCGCTGTGCCAGCCAGGCAAAGGCGCAGGCCTCGACCCAATCTGGCTCCAGTCCCAACGTTGCGGTACTGGAAAGTGTTATCTTGGGAAGCAGGTTTTGCAGACGTAGCATCAGCAGCTGGTTATGGGCGCCGCCGCCGCAGACAAACAGCTGGCTGGGGCCGGGCTGGTGCTGTTGCAGGGCGTCGGCGATGGTACGGGCGCTGAATTCCAACAAGGTTGCCTGTACATCCTCGGGGCGTAACGAAAGGGACTGCAGGCTTAGCTGCTGGTCGAGCCAGTCGATATTAAACTGCTCCCGCCCGGTACTCTTGGGTGCGGGCTGGCGGAAATAATCCAACGACAGCAGTTGTTGCAACAGCTGTTGATCGCAGCGACCGGAACCGGCCCAGTCTCCGTTGCGATCAAATGGTTGTTGCTGGTGGCGTTGAATCCAGCTGTCCAGCAGCACATTGCCGGGCCCGGTGTCGTAACCGATAACCGGGCTGGATGCATCCGCCGGTAGCAGCGTGACATTGGCCATACCGCCAATATTGACGATCGCCCGTTGATGCTCAGGGTGGCGGAACAACTGGGCATGGAAGGCCGGCACCAGCGGTGCGCCTTGGCCTCCGGCGGCCAGGTCGCGACGGCGGACATCGGCGACTACACAGATGCCGGTCGCCTCGGCCAGGGTGTTCGGGTCGCCAACCTGAAGCGTAAAAGGGATCGGCTGTTCGGGGCGGTGGCGCAGCGTCTGGCCGTGGCTGCCGATGGCGCGGATCTGCTCCGGTTTGATGCCGGATTGCTGCAGAAGTTGATTGACGATCTCGGCTTGAAGGCGGCTGAAAGCCACATCGACCTGGCCCAGCAACTCTATCTCGTTGTCGCCGGGCTGTGTCAGTTGCAGGATCTGTTGGCGTAGCTCGGTGGGCAAAGGCTGGGAGATGCTGTCGATCAGCTCCAACCGGGTGCTTTGCTCCGCAGCGGTGGCTTCAGAATCCAGGCGGACAATTACCGCATCGATGCCATCCAGACTGGTGCCCGACATCAGGCCGATAAAGTAGCCCGATAACTCGGCCATCGTTAGTTCTTCGCCAGTTGGGTCTGGCGATAACCTTCAAGCATGGCCAGATGTTCGGCTGCCTGCTGCTTGAAGCGGTTCATCTCCTTCTTGGGCAGCGGCGCTGCCTGGGGGAGTTTTACCGTTAACGGATTGCGGTGCACGCCATTGAGTCGGAACTCATAGTGCAGGTGTGGGCCGGTGGCATAGCCGGTGCTGCCGACGTAACCGATGGTGTTGCCCTGCTTGACCCGCTTGCCGCGCTTCATGCCCGGCTTGATGCGGCTCATGTGGGCATACAGGGTGGTGTATTTCTGACCGTGCTGGACGATAACCACTTTACCGTAGCCGCCCTTGCGGCCGGCAAAAATAACCTTGCCGTCGCCCGCGCTCTTGATCGGGGTACCGGTGGGCGCGGCATAGTCCACTCCGCGATGGGGCCGCTTGGTTTTAAAAATCGGGTGCTTGCGGTTGGGGTTGAAGCGGGAGCTTATGCGGGTGAAGTCGACCGGTGTGCGCAGGAACGCCTTGCGCATGCTTTTGCCTTCGGGGGTGAAGTAGTTGCTGTCACCATTGCTGTCGGTGTAGCGGATCGCCTGAAACGCGTTACCCTGATTGACAAACTCGGCGGCGACAATATTGCCTTCACCGATCTTCTTGCCGTCAAGCCAGCGCTCTTCGTAGACGACTTCAAAGCTGTCACCCTTACGGATATCCAGCACGAAGTCGACATCCCAGCCGAAGATGCCGGCAAGCTCCATAATCTTGGTCTGGCTGAGGCCGGCGTCTGAGGCGCTGAGAAATAGCGAGTCTTCAATGGTGCCCTGACGATAGCTGTGGGTGATCTCCGGGGTGAATTCGATCGCTTCGATTTTATAGCTATCGTCGCTACGACTGACCAGGGTCTGTGTCAGTGGTGACGTAATATGGCGAAGCTTGATCAGCTCGCCCTGTTCAATCAAAAACTCCAGAGATTGCCCCGGTTTCAAGCGAGCCAGCGCTTTGCTGGGCTTTATGCCGTTCAACATCGGGTACAGCTGGTTGGGCCCCAATCCTGCTTTCTTAAACAGCGTGGTCAGGTTGTCACCGGAGCGGATCTGAATGCTGAGCCACTCTTCGGCAGGCTGCTCGGGTTCGGCAGCCTTTGCAGCAGGCGCTACTGCCGTGGGTGCCGCTACAGCTTTCGGTTGTTCTATCGGTGTGACCATAGCCAGCGTGGTTTTGGCTGGGCTGGCGGTTGTCGCAGCCGGGGTGGCGCTGATCGGCTTTGGGATTGGCGCCAGTTGCTGCGGGGCTGCTGTGTCGCTCTTCGGTGCTTTGAGGGTGATGCTCTGCTGTTTGTTAGCAGCCACGTCGCTGGAAGGCAGCAGCATCGCGCCTGCGAAGAAAAGCACGCAGGCTGAAATTGCAATCAGATGGGTGCGGGTTGGCAAAATTCGTAGTAGTTGGAGATGTTGTCGCATTGGCTCTTGTGGATTGGCTCAGCTGTAGTGTTGGCTTGGGTGGCGATTATTCGCCCGAGTATAAAAAAATCGACGTGAGCGATCCATGATCTAGGTACGTTATCGGCGGAATAGTTCAATAAATAAGCAGTTTTAAATCTATTTAATCAGTTAGAGGCTGAATTGTGCCGATAGAAGCCAGTCGGTAGAATACGGCGACTTTTTTGCGACCGCAGTCGCGGTTCTGTTTTTGGGTGAGAGAAATGACGTTTGAGAATGCACTATTAAAGGATCTGGAGTCACGCGGGTTGATCGCACAGGTCACCGGTAATGACGAGCTGGATAAACACCTTAGTGAAGGTTCTCAAACGCTCTATTGTGGCTTCGATCCCACCGCCGATAGTCTGCATATCGGTTCGTTGGTGCCGCTGCTTGCGCTGAAGCGATTCCAGATGGCCGGGCATAAGCCGCTGGCCCTGGTCGGCGGTGCGACCGGTCTGATTGGTGATCCTTCCTTCAAGGCGGAGGAGCGTAAGCTGAATACGCCCGATGTTGTGAATACCTGGGTTGAGCGGATCAAGTCACAGGTCAGTCGCTTTATCGATTTCGATGCCGGTGACAATGCCGCCGAAGTGGTGAATAACCTGGACTGGACTCAGAACGTCGATGTGCTGACGTTCTTGCGTGATGTGGGTAAACACTTCGCGGTCAACTCGATGATCCACAAGGAGTCGGTCAAGCAACGACTCGATCGTGAAGGTGCCGGTATCTCCTTTACCGAATTTACCTACATGATCCTGCAATCTTATGACTTCCAGCAGCTGAATCTGAGTCACGATTGCTCGCTGCAGATCGGCGGTAGTGATCAGTGGGGCAATATTGTCGGCGGTACCGAGCTGACTCGTCGGATGAACCGTAACCAGGTGTTTGGTCTGACCCTGCCGCTGATTACCAAGTCCGACGGCACCAAGTTTGGTAAGACCGAAGCGGGTACAGTGTGGTTGGATCCTCGTAAGACATCGCCTTACGCGTTCTACCAGTTCTGGATCGGTACTGCGGATGCCGATGTGTACAAGTTCCTGCGCTACTTTACCTTCCTGCCGATCGAGCAGATTGAGCAGATTGAAGCGGAAGACAAGCAGGCCCAGGGCCGGCCACAGGCCCAAGGTATTTTGGCGCGTGAAGTGACTCGGTTGGTTCACGGTGAAGAAGGTCTGCAGGCGGCTGAGCGGATTACTCAAGCACTGTTCAGCGGCGATACCTCTGCATTGAGCGAAGATGATTATCAGCAGTTGAGCTTGGACGGTCTGCCTTCCAGTGCGTTGCCGTTGGATCAGTTGGCCGAGCAGCCGTTGACTACACTGTTTACCGAGTCGGGTATGGTTAAAGCGGGCCGTGAAGCCAAGGATGCACTGCAACGAAAAGCGGTGCTGATTAACGGTGAAGCGATCGGTGCGGATCAGAATATGGCAGCGGCTGACGTTTTTGCTGAAGACAAAGCGCTGTTCGGAAAGTACTACCTGGTCAAGCTGGGTAAGAAGAAACACCATCTGTTTACTCGTTAACCAGTCAGTTCGAGATAATGAAAAGGCGCCGTCAGGCGCCTTTTTTGGTTCTGCTGTTTGAGCGGGTTTTGATGGTTTTTTGACCGCTTTTAAATTCGTAAAAAATATTTCACAAAAGTCGTTGACGGCAGTTCTTAGGTCTGTAGAATGCGCCCCCACGTTGCCGCTGAGGTGGCAGCGGAGTCGGTCTTCCAGGTGATATTTCGGTGTTACTGGGAGCCCTTTTTTCACGCGGTTTTTCGACGATTTGTTTCGAAAAACACAACGAAAAAAGATCGCAAAAAAGCGTTGACTCACGGGTTTTGAGATGTATAATTTCGACCCTCGCTTGAGCAGCCAGACGGCGCGCCAAGCAACGCTCTTTAACAAATCGACCATGCAATTCGTGTGGGCACTTGCTGGGATAGGACAGCAGATATTCTTCGGAATATCACAAAGACTTATCAAAGTAAGTGACTCGTGAATTCATACG
>NZ_QQOH01000005.1 GCF_003345655.1 Motiliproteus coralliicola | reverse complement strand
AACTTAACTAAACGTAAGTACGTATAGTGTCGTATGAATTCACGAGTCACTTACTTTGATAAGTCTTTGTGATATTCCGGAGAATATCTGCTGTCCTATCCCAGCAAGTGCCCACACGAATTGCATGATCGATTTGTTAAAGAGCGTTGCTTGGCGCGCCGTCTGGCTGCTCAAGCGAGGGTCGAAATTATACATCTCAAAACCCGTGAGTCAACGCTTTTTTTGCGCTCTTTTTTCGTTGTGTTTTTCGAAAAAACATTCGAAAAACCGCTTGAAAAAAGGGCCTCCAGCAACATCGAAACATCAGCTGGAAGACCGACTCCGTTATCGCCTCAGCGACAACGTGGGGGCGCATTCTACAGACCTAAGAACTGCCGTCAACGACTTTTGTGAAATATTTTTTACGAATTTAAAACCGGTCAAAAAACCGTCAAAACAAGACCCAAACAGCAAAACTAAAAAAGGCGCCTGACGGCGCCTTTTTCATACAACTGATCAGCCACTTAACTCAGCCTGATCATCCTAGCTGCTCAACGAATTATTAAAGACCAAACTGTGTTCTTACAACCGGGTCCATCAACGCCGGCAACGCTTGCTCTCGGAACTGACGATATTCAAGCGAGGTAACCAGGTCGTCCTTTAGTGCTTCACGCAGCAGATCTTTCAGCGCCGGGCTGTATTTTGAACTGTTCACCATGAAAAAAAACTGTTCAGCATCGGCCGGCTGGATATCCAACCACTCTTGTTCGGTCAAATTATGACCACCCTTGGAATCAAGAAAATCGATAACTTGGGCGCCGACGTTTTCAGCGGTCAGTTTGGCGCGTAATTCTAGAACCTGATTGAGCTGAACTCGCTCATAGGGATCTGCATTCAACAACAACACGAGAACAAACAGAGGCACAGCGATCAGGGCAACATACCAGCCAACCACCAAGCGCTGGTCGTGTCGATCTGGGGTAGAGGTCATCGGAAACTCCTTAGGGGCTGGGCCCGCAGTTGAATAATCCAGCAGCTTGAGCGTACAAAATATTCAACAGTGATACCAGTCGAGCTAGTCCTCTTGAAGCAATCTCTTGACCGGCCCGAATGAGCGACGATGGAAGGGAGTTGGCCCCAGCCGCTCAAGTGCTTCGAGGTGCTGCGCAGTTGGGTAGCCCTTATGCTTTGCAAAGCCATAGTCTGGATAGAGCTGATCTAACGACTCCATCTCACGATCTCGGGTCACCTTGGCCAAGATAGATGCCGCACTGATCGCTGCGACCCGGCTATCACCCTTAACCACCGCTTCGCTAGGCATCGTTAGGTTGGGACAACGATTCCCGTCGATCAGGACAAACTCCGGTACCGGATCAAGCCTATCGACCGCACGCTGCATCGCCAACATCGTGGCATGGAGAATATTAAGCTGATCAATCTCTTCAACGTTTGCGCGAGCCACCGCCCAAGCCAACGCCTGTTCACGGATCTGGTCAAACAGTCCCGCTCGGCGTTTATCTGTCAGCCGCTTCGAATCAGCCAATCCTTCGATTGGGCGCGATGGGTCGAGTATCACAGCTGCCGTAACCACATCCCCACAAAGCGGGCCGCGACCCACCTCATCTACACCGGCCAGCAGTACGCCCTGGTAGCTACATTCAAAATCGTTCATGACAAGGTCAGCTTGCCTTTCTTCTCCAGCAGCTCCAGTACCGCCTTGGCAGAACTCTCACTAGCATCCAGCCGCAGCTGCTGATGCAGTTCGTAGAAACTGTCTCGCTGATCTTGAGGATCGTCCAATTGCTTCAACAACGCTTCCGCCAGTGCCGGTGCCGTTGCCTGCTGCTGAATCAACTCGGGTACCAGCATTCGATCGGCCAGCAAGTTAGGCAGCGATACATAGGGAACCTTGACCATTCTCGACAGGATCATGTAACTGAGCGGAGCCACTCGGTAGGAAACCACCATTGGTGTCTTCAACAGCATACACTCCAGCGCCGCCGTACCCGAAGCCAGCAACACAACATCTGCCGCCAACATCACCTGCTGCGATTGCCCCCGAGTCAGATGAACCGGTAGTGAGTGCTGTTGCAGCAACTGTTCCAGCTGTTGGTGACGGGAATCATTGGCCGATGGGATGATGAATTCAAGATCCGGCTGCGGCTCTAGGCAACGCTGCGCCGCCTCCAAAAACAGCGGCGCCAAGCGTTCTACCTCGCCAGCCCGGGAGCCCGGCAGCAAAGCGACATAGCGCTTCGCACGGTCCAGTCCCAACGCATCTCTTGCTGCCTCTTTATCGGGTTCTAACGGCAACTCATCGGCCAGAGTGTGTCCCACAAAGCGCGCGTCCACACCAGACTTATCATAGAACGCAGCTTCGAAAGGCAGTAAGCAAAGCATTAGATCTGTCGCACGGGCAATTTTCTGGACCCGTTTTTGTCGCCAAGCCCAGACCGACGGACTGACATAGTGCACAGTCGGAATACCCGCTTCGTGCAGCTTTTGCTCGAGGGTCAAATTGAAGTCGGGGGCATCGATCCCGATAAACAGATCAGGAGGGTCTTGCAGCCAGTTTTCGATCAGCTGCTTGCGAATACCTAGTAACTCACGCAGACGTCCTAAGACCTCAACCAGCCCCATCACCGACAACCGGTCCATCGGAAACCGACTCTGGACCCCCTGCGCCTGCATCAACGGCCCAGCTATACCTTCGAAAGTGATAGGTTCGGGAGATAGGCTCTGTAATGCTTTAACCAACCCAGCCCCCAGAATATCTCCAGAGGCCTCGCCGGCCACAATCGCAATACGCATAAGAGCCTAACGGATGATGCCGCGAGTAGAATCTCGCAACGATTGGGCCAACAGCGCAACTTCAGGATACTGACGCTGCAGATCGTCCAACTCTGCTATAGCCTGCTCCAACTTCAGTCCCTGACGATAGACCAGCCGATAAGCCTGCTTCAGCGCCCGCAACGCTTCAGGACTGAAACCACGCCGCTTGAGGCCCTCACTATTGATACCGTGAGGTTTGGCCAGATTACCTGAGGCCATCACATACGCGGGTACATCTTTGGTGATCATTGAAGCGGCGCCACACATCGCATGGGCGCCGATACGGCAGAACTGGTGTACACCGGTCTGACCACCGACGATGGCAAAGTCATCGACATGAACGTGACCGGCCAGGGCAACATTATTCGCTACGATGGTGTTATCGCCAATCCGACAGTCATGAGCCACGTGGACATTGACCATCAATAAATTGCCGCTGCCGATACGGGTTATACCTTCATCCTGAACCGTACCACGGTGTAGGGTACAGCTTTCACGAATTACGTTATTGTCGCCGATGATCAGCTCGGTGGGTTCACCGGCATACTTTTTGTCCTGGCAAGCTTCACCGACCGAAGCAAACTGAAAGATCTGATTATTCCGACCGATTCGGGTCGGCCCGTTAATCACCACATGGGATGCGATGCGGCAGCCTGACTCGATCACCACACCCGCACCGATCTGCGTCCAAGGTCCAACCTCAACGTCATCAGCAATCTGTGCGCTGGGGTCAATGATCGCCTGGCTATGAATCAAAATCAGATCTTCCTGTCAGCACAGAGAATCTGGGCCGAACTGACCAGATCACCGTCTACGGTTGCTTTAACATCAAACTTCCAGATGCCCCGCTTCTCCGATACGATCGACGCCTCGAGGCGCAATTGATCACCTGGCACCACCGGGCGCTTGAAACGAAGCTTATCGGAACCGACGAAATAGTAGATTGACCCATCCTGGGGCGTTTTACCCATCGTCTTGAAGCCCAAGATACCCGCTGCCTGCGCCATCGCTTCAACGATCAGCACACCAGGCATAACCGGGTGATCCGGGAAGTGACCATTAAAAAACGGCTCGTTAACAGACACATTTTTGTAGGCCACAATCGACTCGCCAACACTGAGTTCAACGACCCGATCCACCAACAAGAATGGGTAACGGTGCGGAAGGTATTTACGAATTTCCTTCACATCCATCATCTTACAAAAACCTTAACCTTTGTCTTTCATTGCTTTTTCAAGCTGGCTGATTCTTGCGGCCAGCTTATCTAATTGTTGGAAACGCACCACATTACGTCGCCACTGCTGGTACGGCATGATGCCAGTGCCAGAGGAGTATACGCCTTTCTCCGTCAGTGACTTGGTCACCATCGCCATACCACTGAGATGAACGTCGTCAGCAACTTCTATATGGCCCGACAAGCCGGCACCCCCTCCGATGGTACAGCGGCTGCCTATTTTAGTGCTTCCGGCACTGGCCGAACAGCCAGCCATGGCAGTATGTTCGCCGATCACGACATTGTGGCCAACCATTACCTGGTTATCTATTTTGACCCCGTTACCAACCACGGTGTCATCAATTGCGCCTCGATCGACAGTACTGCAGGCACCAATCTCGACATCATCTCCGAGAATGACTCGACCGATCTGATGAATCTTGACCCAACGCTCCTCTTCACGGGCAAAACCAAAGCCGTCAGCACCGATAACGGCACTACTGTGAATCAGGCAACGCTTACCCACGATAACGTCATGATACAGGGTAACATTAGCACCTAAGCGACTCTCATCACCGACTTTGGCGCCTGCTCCCACAACCGTATTCGGACCAATTTCAACCCTGGCTCCGACAATCGCCCCCTCTTCAACAACAACCCCATGGGCCAGCCGGGCAGTAGGATCGACTTCAGCCTTAGGATCGACCCAAGCACCTTTGCTGATCCCCTCAGCAACCATCGGTCGTTGATCAAACCAATTGGAAATCCGGGCGTATGCCAAGTAAGGATCGTCCACGACCAACGCAGCCACCGGGCAAAGCTCTTTAAACTCCGGTTGCACCAGCACTGCAGTCGCTGTGGTTTCTGCCAGCGATTTTCGATAACGGGGGTTCGACAGAAACGTCAGCTGGGTTTCACCAGCCTTGTCCAGCGCAGCCAATCCCTGGATCTGCAGATCCGGGTCGCCAATCAACTCAGCACCTAACGCCTGAGCTATCTCACCTAGATTGTACAAGGCACCCCTCCAATCAAAGTTTATTGAGTTCTTCGGCGATTACCGGCGTCAGGTCTAGCTTGGGATCAACGAATACCGCGCTCTTCCGATTAAGAATGATGTCGATCTCTCGATTTTTAACGAGCTCTTTCAGGATGCTTTCAATCTGCGGTCGCATTTCAACCAAAAACGCCTGTTCTCGAGCCAAGCGTTGCTGTTTAAGCTGATTCCCCAGGGTTTGAAACTCCTGGAATTTCTTTTGGATCTGTCCCAAAAGCTGGCGGCGATCGGCGTCACTTAAAAAGCTATTTTCTTTTTCAAGCTTGGCCTTTAACGCATTACCCTCTTCAGACATCTGACGCAGCTGATTCTCCTCAGCGGAAAACTCCTGCTTCAATTTGTCGCGTAAAACACCCGCCTGTTTGGTTGCGCTCAGCGCTGCCTCCATATCCAGCACAGCGATCTTGGTCTCAGCCAATGCCAGCCCTGGCAGTAGCAGCGCAGCCAGCAGCACCATTTTCAACGCTTTCATACTCTGTCCTTATTTTTGAAATTAGAAGGTTTTACCCAGTGAGAACTGGAAGAACTCGTCTTCATCATGCTCCTGCTCTTTAACCGGCACGCCCAACGAGAACGACATCGGCCCGATAAAGGTCAACCAGGATAACCCCACACCGACCGACGAACTCAGATTACTAAAGCTCATATCCAAGTCACAGGCTGGGTTATCGGTCAGGCAGTTGCGGTCAAACACACCACCGACATCCCAGAACAACAACGTACGCATATTGCTCTGGTCCTTAATAAAAGGCACCGGGAAGATCAGCTCGGCGGATCCTGTAATCAACACATTACCACCTAAAGGATCAAGGGTACCCGAAGTAGTTCGCGCGTCCCGCGGCCCAAGAGTATTGTTTTTAAACCCACGTACTGACTCAAAACCACCCGCCCGAAAGGTCTTAAAGAACGGCAGCTTAGTGGTATCGCCAAAGGCATCACCATAACCAAGATTGGTTTTACCACGAACAACCCAACGCTGGTCATCACTCAACGGGTAATAGAGCTGCCCGAAATAACGTAACTTATAGAAATTCAGATCACTTCCCGGTCCGGCCACCTCCAGCGAAACCCGCTGACTATAGCCCTCGGTGGGCAGCAGTCCCCTATTCAGATGATTACTGGACCAGGAACCGACAACGGGAAGCTGAGTGAAGGAATCTCCTTCATCCTGAACGAACAGGTTAAGCTCATTGGGCACATCGCTGCCCAGCTTAAGATTGAGTTGTTCCGCTCCAATTGATAGTCCTAAACGCTGGTGTTCATCGATCGGGTAACCAAAACTCATGGCACCGCCATAGGAGTCGAGGTTGTAGTCGGACAGATCATCGTCATCGAGATCTTCTTCCCTATAGTAGGCACTGAAGCCGCGACTAACACCATCAACGGTGTAATAAGGATTCTCGTAGCTAAAGCTAAGCTCTCGGGTATTATCTGAACGGGTTACATTGAACGAGACAAAATTACCGCTTCCCAGGAAGTTCTTCTGGGACACGCTGGCGCCCAGAATCAAGCCGGAGCTCTGGGATACACCGATACTCGCAGACAGACTTCCCGATAGCTGTTCAACCACGCTGTATTCCAAGTCGATCTGGTCAGGAACCCCCGGAACGGTGGTTGTCTCAACATTGACTTCACTGAAGAAGCCCAAACGTTCCAGTCTATCCTTGGACTTTTCCATCGCGTTGGTCGATGCCCAAGCAGCTTCCATTTGGCGCATTTCACGACGCAGTACTTCATCGGCGGTCGAAGTATTGCCGACAAAGTTGATCCGACGCACGTACATCCGGTTACCCGGCTCAACATAGAATCGTACCGAAACGGTTTTATTCTGCTCATCGATCGTCGGAACTGGCTTCACATTAGCCAGCAAGAAGCCGTCATCGCCAAGCCGTCGGCTGATCTTATCGGCAGAGCGCACCATCAGATCGCGAGAGAAAGTCTCCCCCGGAGTAATCGCCACCTGTGAAAGCAGCTGATCCTCTGCCACCTCCAATTTGCCAGCCAGATCATAGTCACCAAAGAAATAAAGATCTCCCTCGGTGATATTAACCGTGACAAACACATGCTTGCGGTCTGGGGTCAGCGAAACCTGGGTCGAATCGATCTTGAAGTTGATATAGCCCTTATCAAGATAATAGGAACGTAGCCGCTCCAGATCACCACTGAGCTTTTCCCGTGAATAACGTCCTTCGCTAAAGAAATCCCAGAATCCGGGGGTCTTCAGGCTGAAAAGGTCGATCAACTCTTCATCACTAAAGACCTCATTGCCGACAACGTTGATATGCTGAACAGCCGCCGCCTTCCCTTCTTTAATGTTGATATTCAGACCCAGACGATTTTCGGGTAGCGGTTCAACGCTGGTTTCGATCTGAGCGCCATAGCGGCCTTGGGCGGCATAAACCTGCAACAGCTCCAGGCGGATTTTATCCAGCGCCGCGCGCTGGAAAACCTCACCCTCAACCAACCCGAGCCCGGCCAGGCCCTCCTTAAGGCCCTCGGTCTTGACTTCTTTATTGCCTTCGATGGTGATTCGACTGATCGCGGGACGCTCGGTCAAGCGAACGATCAACAGATTGCCGTCCCGTGCTAATTGCACATCATTAAAGTAGCCGCTGGAGAAAAGCGCCCGTGTCGCCTTGGCCAGACTGAACTCATCAACCTGGTCACCCTCCTGGATTGGAAAGATACTCAGCACCCGACCCAACTGCATCCGCTGCAAACCGTCGAAACGGATATCCTCTACAACGAAGCTATCGGCAAAAGCCATCAAGGGGAAGGACAGTAACAGGAGGGCGGTAGCTAGTTGACGTCGCATGGAGAACTACTAATCCGTTATGGTTTTTGGTTGGGCTACTGTTGCGTTCAAAGTCTCAGCACGTCGTTGTAGAGTGCCAGCAGCATCAGCCCCAGCAAAAGCGACATACCAATCTTTAAACCCAGAATCTGGGTCTTTTCCGAAACGGGTTTGCCCCGCACGGCTTCCACCAAGTAATAAAGCAGATGGCCGCCATCGAGCACAGGAATCGGCAACAGGTTTAATATTCCCAGGCTAATGCTTAAATAAGCGAGGAAATTCAAGAAGCTTTCCAGCCCGGAGGCGGCGGAAGCCCCCGCCACTTTAGCAATGGTGATAGGGCCGCTCAAGTTTTTTACCGAAATGAGGCCTTGCAGCATTTTCCAGATGGATTCGAGTGTCAGACCGATCATCTGACCGCTCTTGGCGACCGCCGCCGGTACCGCCTCAATCACTGAAAAACGTACTTCGCGCATCATCTCCGGCGGCCAACTAACCTGCTGCACACCGGCACCGATATAACCGTATGCCTGGCCATCCTCAGCTTGGGTTCGAGCAGGAGTCAAGGCCAATTCCAGTACCCGCCCCTGACGCTCCAGCTGCAGGCGTACCTGCTGTTCCGGACGATTGCGTATCTGTTCTACCAACTGCTCCCAGCGCTCGATCGACTGATCATCGACCATCAACACCCGGTCGCCAACCTGCAACCCTCCCTGCTGGGCACGACCACCCTCAACCAGAGAACCGATGGTAGCGGGAATTTGCGGCCGATATGGCTCAATACCCAGGGTAAACAGCGGACCATGCTGCTCATCAAACTGCCAGCGCTGAATTGGAAGACTCAGCTCACGCTCATTGGTGCCGTTAAGTTCACGAGTACGCAGACGGAGCTCACCGCTATCACCAATTCTGGCCGCCAATCGCAGCGAAACCTCTTCCCAGGTTCGGGTCTGATGACCATCGACCGCTATTAGTTCACGTCCACTCTGCAGTCCGGCCTGCATAGCTACCGATTCCGGCTTCAACTCGCCGATCACCGGCACCACGGTATTGATTCCGGCGACAAACATCAGCCAGTAGGCAAACACGGCAAAGACAAGATTGACCACCGGTCCCGCAGCGACGATTGCGATTCGCTGCCCAACCGGTTTGGTATTGAAGGCCTGCGAGCGCAATTCTGGAGGCACGTCATCTTCACGCTCATCCAGCATCTTGACGTAACCACCCAACGGAATGGCGGCGATGACATATTCGGTCTGCTGACGGTCATACCAGCGATACAGCGGTTTGCCAAAACCTACCGAGAAACGCAGCACCTTGACGCCACAGCGACGGGCGACCCAGAAATGGCCGTATTCATGAATGGTAACGAGAATGCCGAGCGTAACAATCGCTGCGGCAACGGTTTGTAGGATTTCCATAGACCGGGTTAGACCACCGTGATCCGGGCCAGTTCGGTCATTATCAAGCCCAATGCAAAAATTGGTGCTGCCGCAGTCAGACTATCGACCCGATCCATCACACCGCCATGCCCCGGCAACAGCTGAGAGCTATCTTTGATACCGCGATGGCGCTTGACCATGCTCTCGAGCAGGTCGCCCAACACCGACACCAACGCTGTTCCAAGACTCAGCAACAACAAGCTGACCAGCTGGACCATGGTAAAGGAGCAAAACAGACCAAACAGCAACGCGGCTAACAAGCTGGTAGCCACACCACCATAGAATCCGGCCCAGGTTTTGCCTGGACTCACCTCAACGGCCAGCTTCTTATTACCCCAGGTCTTACCGCTGAAGTAGGCCCCGATATCAGCCCCCCAGACCAGCAGCATCAACAACAGCAGCCACAGGTTACCTTCGGGCAACCCTTTTAACTCAACCAAACCACTCCAGGCGGGGATCAGCACAAACAAGCCCATCACAGCGCGAGCTCGACAACTTTGCCACTGGCTTAAACTTTTTGGATAGGCACAGACCCAGAACAGCGCCAAGCCCCAGAATGCAAACGCTGCCAATAATATCGGTAAAGCAGGGAATCCCAGGTACTTGATCAGCACCACCAAGCCAAGTACGGCGACAGCATAGCCGACGCGTTGACTGGATTCTTGATAGCCGGACAGATTGGCCCACTCCCAGGCAGCCAGGGTGACGATTGCTGCAATAAAGAGCTTAAATTCGAACAACGGCAGCAAAAAGGTTGCACACAGCATCAACGGCGCCAGAACCAGCGCGGTGAGTACTCGCTGCTTAAGCATGCTGCTGCTCGGCCTCTACCTGTTCACTGGTCTTGCCGAAACGGCGCTGACGACCACTGAAATCTTCAAACGCGGCTTCCAGCTCCGCTCGGTCGAAGTCAGGCCAAAGAGTCGAAGTAAAATAGAGCTCGGCGTAGGCAAACTGCCACAGCAGGAAATTACTGATACGACGCTCGCCACCGGTACGAATACACAGATCCGGCAACGGCTGGTCAGCTAAACAGAGATGCTGCGCCAACGACGCTTCGTTAATCTGCTCAGGCTCCAGCTCACCAGCTTGAACCTTCTCAGCCAACAGTCGTGACGCCTGGGCGATATCCCACTGTCCGCCATAGTTGGCAGCGATATTCAGGCACAACCCAGTATTGCCGGCGGTCAAGGCTTCTGCCTCAGCAATCTTACGCTGCAGCTTATCGCTGAAACGCGTTTTATCGCCGATAACCCGAAGCCGGATATTGTTCTTGTGGAGCTTTTTGACCTCGCGCTTGAGCGCCAGCATAAACAGCTCCATCAAACCGGTAACTTCCGCCGGCGGACGTTTCCAGTTTTCGCTACTGAAGGCAAACAGGGTCAATGAGGCCACTTCATAACGGGCACAGCCGTCAACCATGGCTCGGACGGCATCGACGCCGGCCTTATGACCCGCCAGGCTCGGCAGCCGGCGTGCTTTAGCCCAGCGATTATTGCCATCCATAATGATGGCAACATGCTTGGGTAAGCTGGCAAAAGACTTCAGATCAGACATGAATCAGAAATGGAGATCAGATCTCCATCAGATCCTTTTCTTTATTTTGCAGGTGCGACTCAACCTCTGCGATGTACTTATCGGTCAGTTTTTGGATCGCATCTTCAGCCTGGCGCTGTTCGTCTTCGGTGATCTCCTTCTCTTTCTGAAGGTCTTTGATATCACCATTGGCATCACGACGGATATTTCGGATCGCCACACGCGCACCTTCGGCCTCACCTCGAGCCTGACGGATAAACACTTTACGGGTCTCTTCGGTCAGCGCTGGCATCGGCACACGAATCACGGTACCTGCCGTGGAAGGATTCAGCCCCAGGTCCGACTTCATGATCGCTTTCTCGATCTCCGGCACCATCGGGCGCTCCCAAGGGGTGATCGACAGCGTCCGTGCATCTTCGACATTAACGTTGGCCACCTGACTTAGCGGCACATCGGAGCCGTAGTAACTGACCTTGACCGAGTCAAGAATGCTCGGGTGAGCACGACCAGTACGGATCTTCTTGAAGTTATCGATTACCGCTTTGACACTTTTCTGCATCCGCTCTTCAGCGTCTTGCTTGATATCATCAATCACTTGCTTCTCCTCAGGCCGGGTCATTTTCGATCAAGGTACCTTCGTCGCCACCACGGACCACGGTTACCAAAGCACCCGGCTTGTTCATATTAAATACCCGTACCGGCATGTTCTGATCCCGCGTCAGACACATCGCGGTCAAATCCATCACGCCCAGCTGCTTCTCCAGCGCCTCGTCGAAGGTCAGACGATCATACTTGGTCGCAGTCGGATTTTTGACCGGATCGGCGGAATAAACCCCATCCACCTTGGTCGCCTTGAGCACCACATCGCACTCAACCTCAATACCGCGCAAACAGGCAGCCGAATCGGTGGTAAAGAAAGGATTGCCAGTGCCAGCGGAAAAGATCACCACGTCGCCCTGATTCAGGTAGCGAATGGCTTTGCGTCGATCGTAGTCTTCGACCACGCCGACCATAGAAATTGCCGACATCACCCGGGTGGTGATGTTATTACGCTCCAGCGCATCGCGCATCGCCAGCGCATTCATCACGGTGGCCAGCATCCCCATGTGATCGCCAGTCACCCGGTCCATACCGGCCCGGCTCAGCGCCTCACCTCGGAACAGGTTACCACCACCGATCACCATACCGACCTGGACGCCGATCCCCACCAGCTGGCCAATCTCCAGAGCCATCCGGTCAAGCACCTTGGGATCGATGCCGAAATTTTCATCTCCCATCAGCGCTTCACCGCTGAGTTTTAGAAGAATTCGGTTATAGCTGGCCTTATTGGTTTCGGTCACAGGTTGAGCCCCCGACAAAATTAAGCTGGAGTGTATCAAGTAGCCTTCGACTGAATCCATAGCTAACGCCGAAAAGGCGCACCGGACTCACTCGAAGGCTCAATGCAGGCCGCCCGATGGCGACCTGCGAGAGCAAGCAAGGCTTACTGCAGAGCAGCGGCAACTTCGTCAGCGAAGTCAACCTTCTCTACTTCGATACCTTCACCCACTTCGAAGCGGATAAAGGAAGCCACTTCACCGCCAGCATCTTTAACCAGCTGACCAACCTTGACTTCAGGGTTCTTAACGAACGCCTGATCGATCAGAGAGTTCTCGGACAGGAACTTCTTGATCCGGCCACCGACCATCTTCTCGGCGATTTCGGCAGGCTTGCTAGCCATGTCCGGCTGCGCCAGGATGATCTCTTTCTCTTTGGCCAGTACGTCTTCAGGCATATCCTCAGCCTTAACAACGCGCGGGTTAACGGCAGCAACGTGCATCGCAACGTCCTTAGCCACAGCCTCTTCACCGGCGGTCAGAGCGACCAGAACGGCGATACGGTTGTTGCTGTGAACGTAAGCACCAACGCTGGCACCTTCCAGAACTTCAATACGGCGAACGCTCATGTTCTCACCGATCTTCTGAACCAGCGCTTCACGGGTCGCTTCCAGCTCACCTTCCATCAGCGCAGCAACGTCAGTCTGCTTGGAGGCGAAAGCCGCTTCCAGAACGCTGTTGGCGAAACCGATAAAGCCTTCGTCGCGGGCAACGAAGTCAGTTTCACAGTTCACTTCAACCAGCACACCGTAGCTGTTGTCGTCGGCAACTTTAACCGCAACAACGCCGTCAGCCGCAGTACGGCCAGCCTTTTTCGCTGCCTTCATACCGCTGGACTTACGCAGGTTCTCGATCGCCAGTTCGATGTCACCATCGGCTTCGGCCAGAGCTTTTTTACATTCCAGCATGCCCAAGCTAGTGCGCTCGCGCAGTTCTTTAACCATAGAAGCAGAGATTTTAGCCGCCATGATCGTTCCTCTTTAGTAACTTGAATTCAAAATTGAAAAAAGGGGAGCAGTGCTCCCCTTCATGAAGCCTGCTGACAGGCCGGTAACATCCGCTTACTGCGCGACGTCGACCTGCTCTTCTACTTCAACAAACTCGCTAGCGACGGCGTTACCACCTTCCAGGCACGAATCGGCAACGGCCTTAACGTAGATCTGGATAGCGCGCAGCGCATCGTCGTTACCCGGGATGACATAATCAACGCCGTCCGGGTTGCTGTTGGTATCAACAACGCCGATAACCGGAATACCCAGCTTGTTGGCTTCGTTGATTGCGATACGCTCGTGGTCAACATCAACAACGAACAGCGCATCGGGCAGACCGCCCATATCCTTGATACCGCCGATGGAGCGTTCCAGCTTGGCCATCTCACGGGTACGCATCAGCGCTTCTTTCTTGGTCAGCTGCTCGAAAGTACCGTCTGCAGCCTGCTGCTCAAGATCACGGAAACGCTTGATGGAGGCACGGATGGTCTTGTAGTTGGTCAGCATACCACCGAGCCAGCGGTGGTTGACGTAAGGCATACCGGCGCGTTCGGCTTCCTGCTTGATCACCTTGCTGGCGGCACGCTTGGTACCAACGAACAGAATCTTGTTCTTGTTGGCAGCCAGACGCTGAATAACAGACAGCGCATCATTCAGAGCCGGAACGGTGTGCTCCAGGTTGATGATATGAATCTTGTTGCGAGCACCGAAAATGTATTTACCCATTTTCGGGTTCCAGTAGCGGGTCTGGTGACCGAAGTGTGCGCCTGCTTTCAGCAGGTCACGCATAGAGACTTTGGACATTAATCTGTTCCTGAATTGTCTGGGTTAGGCCTCCATATACCCCATCTCTCAACCCTGTGATCACTCACCAGGCACCCAGAGGGACGTGTCGGTATATGTGCGACGTTATATTTCATTTCTACCGCTGCAGAATCGATAGGATTAAGGGCAAACAGACCACCCCTTGCGCGGCAGCGCGACTTTATACCACAACGGCCCGCAAATCGAAAGTCGATACTGAGGTTTTACGTCCATCTACAGCCATGGTCCGATCTGCCACAACCCTCGTTTGTGTGTACAATATTGGGCTTTGTGGCTGAACCGCCCTACTTGCTTTAGCTATTCGACGAGTTCTCATTATGACCGTGACCCTGAAAACCCCGGAACAGATTGAAAAAATGCGCGTTGCCGGCCGCTTGGCGGCCGAAGTTCTGGAGATGATCGAACCCCATGTCAAACCGGGGGTCACCACCAACCAGCTCAATCAGATCTGCCACGACTATATCGTCAATGAGCAAGATGCCATTCCAGCACCGCTGAACTACAACGGCTTCCCCAAGTCGATCTGCACCTCCATCAACCAGGTGGTCTGTCACGGCATCCCCAATGACAAGCCGCTCAAGCAGGGCGATATCATCAACATCGATATCACCGTGATCAAAGATGGCTTCCACGGCGACACCAGCAAGATGTTCTTCGTCGGAAAAATCCAACCCCATATGCAGCGTTTGGTGGATATCGCCCAAGAGTGCCTGTACCTGGGTATCCGCATGGTCAAGCCGGGAGTTCGTCTGGGTGATATCGGCCACGCGATCCAGCAGCATGCGGAGAAAAATCACTACTCGGTTGTTCGTGAATACTGCGGCCATGGCATCGGCGAAGTGTTCCACGAAGAGCCCCAGGTACTGCACTACGGTCGACCAGGGACCGGCCTGGAACTCAAAGCCGGCATGACGTTCACGATCGAGCCGATGATCAACGCCGGCAAGCGCCACACCAAACTGTCCAAGCGCGACGGCTGGACCGTCGAAACCGTCGACAAACGCCCCTCCGCCCAGTGGGAGCACACCTTGGTCGTGACCGAAACCGGCTATGAGATCTTTACCCTGAGGGACGAGGAGCAGGGCAAGCTCTAACCCCCCGAACCCATCATCAGCGAGCGCCACACCGACCCATGACCGACCAACTCGATGAATTCGCCGCCGACCCCAGCCTGTTTGATAACGAGCAGTTCCTCCAGCAGCTGGCCGAGGCGGATTCATTTCTGAGTCTGTTCAAGCAGGCGCTGCAGCGGGGCCAGGAAACCCTTAATCAGCGATTTAAAAACGGCGCCGATATCCGCACCCTGATCTATGGGCGCGCCTGGATGATGGATCAATTGCTGCGCCATGCCTGGAATCAATACAGCTGGCCCGAAGACGGCTCCATCAGTCTGGTGGCGGTCGGCGGTTACGGCCGAGGCGAGCTACACCCCCACTCCGATATCGACCTGCTGTTGCTTTTAGCACAGGATAACGCCGAGCAACACCGCGACAGCATCGAGAGTTTCCTGACCTTTCTGTGGGATATCAGCCTCGATGTGGGCAGCAGCGTTCGAACCATCGAGCAGTGTGCCGAGGAGGCCGGTAAGGATATTACCGTCGCCACCAATCTGATCGAGTCCCGTTGCCTGACCGGCGATTCGGAACTGCGAGAACAGATGTACCAGCGAGTCACCGCCGACAGCATCTGGTCAAGCCAGCAGTTCTACAAAGCCAAGGTGGAGGAGCAGAAGAAGCGCCACCACCGTACCAACGACACCGAATACAACCTCGAGCCCAACATCAAGGACTCGCCAGGCGGGCTGCGCGACCTGCAGACTGTCGGCTGGGTCGCCAAACGTCACTTCGGCGCCACCTATCTGCACGACCTGGTCGACCATGGTTTTCTGACCGACAGTGAGCTGGATGCGCTGGACAAGGGCGAGCGCTATCTGTGGACGGTACGCTATGCGCTGCACATGCTGACCGATCGCTGCGAAAACCGCTTGCTGTTCGATCACCAGCGCACCCTGGCCCAGTTCTTCGGCTATGAAGATATCGAGGGCAAGCTGGCGGTCGAACAGTTTATGGGCAAGTACTATCGCATCGCGATGTACCTGGCCGAATTCAACGACATGCTGCTACAGCACTTTGAAGAGGCGCTGCTCGAGGACGAGGACAATCAACAGATCCGCCCTCTGAACAAACGTTTCCAGGTTCGTTGCGACCATATCGAAGTTACCCACGATCAGGTCTATACCCAGACCCCGTTCGCGATCATGGAGATGTTTGTTCTACTAGCACAGAACAGCGAGCTCCAGGGCGTGCGCGCCTCGACCATGCGACTATTGCGAGAGGCCCGCCAGCAGATTGATGACGACTTCCGCAACGACATCCGCAACACCACCCTGTTTATGGAGCTGCTGCGCTCCCCGGAAGGGGTCACCACCGAACTGCGCCGAATGACCCGTTACGGCATTCTCGGTCGCTACCTACCCGAGTACGGCAAAATCGTCGGTCAGATGCAACACGACCTGTTCCACATCTATACCGTTGACGCTCACACGCTAAAGGTGATCACCAACCTGCGCCGCTTCCGCCATGGCGACCAGGCGGAAAAATTCCCGATCGCCAACCGGATTGTCCGGCAACTACCGAAGCTGGCGCTGCTCTATGTCGCCGGCCTTTACCACGACATCGGCAAGGGACGCGGCGGTGATCACTCCGAACTCGGCGCCATCGATGCCAAGCTATTCTGCGAACGCCACCACCTGGGTAAATGGGACACCCATCTGGTCTGCTGGCTGGTGCGCAACCACCTGCTGATGTCGATGACCGCCCAGCGCAAGGACATCTCCGATCCGGAGGTGATCCATGATTTCGCCATGCGGGTTCGCGACATCACCCATCTGGATTACCTCTACACCCTGACCGTGGCCGATATCTGCGCCACCAACAACACCCTCTGGAACAACTGGCGCGCCTCGCTGATGCGCCAGCTTTACGTCGAGACCAAGAAGGTGTTGCGCCGCGGCCTGGAGAATCCGGTCAATCGAGAAGACCTGATCGAGCAGGTCCAGCGCGAAGCCCTCGACCTGCTGCGCCACGAGGGGATCAGCGATTACAGCGCCGAATGCATGTGGGCGACCCTGGGAGAAGAATACTTCCTGCGCGAAGAGGCCTCCGATATTGCCTGGCATACCGAGGCAATTCTGAACCACAGCGAACCCAATCAGCCGCTGGTGCTGGTCAAAGAAACCAGCACCCGACTGTACGAAGGCGCCACCAAAATCTTTATCTATGCCCGCGACCACGAAGGCCTGTTTGCCGCCTCGGCCGCCGCGCTGGATCATCTCAATCTGAGCATTCAGGACGCCGACATCATCACCAACGATGACGGTTACAGCTACAACACCTTTATCGTGCTGGATCAGGACAACCAGCCGATCGGCGACGATCCGGAAACTATTCTGAAGATCAAGAACTCGCTGGTCGAAGAACTGGACGACCCGGACGACTACCCCTCGATTGCCCAGCGCCGCACCCCAAGACAATTGAAACTGTTCTCCATGCCTGCCCAGGTCACCCTGAGCTCGGACAGCGACCGCCACCTCACCGCGCTGGAGCTAAACACCTCGGATCGCCCCGGCCTGCTGGCCCGGGTGGGTAAGGTATTCCTGGAACTGCATATCCACCTGCAGAAAGCCCATATCGTCAACGTCGGTGAAAAGGTCGAGGACGTGTTCTTTATTACCGACCAGAATGGCCAGCCGATCACCGATCCGGTATTGAGTGAAAAACTGCAGCAACGAATCTGCGAAGAGCTCGACCGTCAAATCGAGGGCTTTAAAGGCCAGAGCACGCACCTAGGCTGATTTGTCAGTCCCCGGGTGCGTCATTATAATTTGCGGCCCTCTTGATCCCCGGCATGCAACCGGACGAGTGGCCGACCAGACGCATAGATTCAGCGGAGCGCCGATGAACCCCGATCTGCAAAAACTGCAACCCTATCCGTTTGAGCGCCTCAATGCGCTCAAGTCAGGCATTACTCCGCCCGCGGAGCTGGCCCATATCGCCCTGTCGATCGGCGAGCCCAAGCACCCGGCACCGGATTTTGCCCGCGACACCCTCAGCGACAACCTCGACCGCTTGTCAGGCTACCCGACCACCAAAGGCCTGCCTCAATTGCGCCAGGCGATCGCTGAATGGGCCGAGCGCCGCTTCAAACTCAGCGGCGGACTGGATCCGGAAACCCAGGTACTGCCCTGTAACGGCACCCGCGAAGCCCTGTTTGCCATTACCCAGGCACTGGTCGATCGCAGCGCCAAGCAACCGCTGGTGGTCAGCCCGAATCCGTTCTACCAGATCTACGAAGGCGCTGCGTATCTGGCCGGTGCCACGCCCCACTTCCTGAACTGCCAAGCGGAAAACGGATTCTTACCCGACTTCGACGCCGTTCCGGAGCAGGTCTGGCAAAACTGCCAACTGCTGTTTATCTGCTCGCCAGGCAACCCAACCGGGGCGGTAATCCCGTTGCAACAGCTCAAGCACTTGATCGAACTGGCCGACGAGTACGATTTTGTCATTGCCGCCGACGAGTGCTATTCCGAGATCTATTTCGATGAAGACCAGCCGCCGGTCGGCCTGCTGCAAGCCTGTAGCGAACTGGGACGGCACGATTACCGTCGCTGCCTGGCTTTCCACAGCCTGTCCAAGCGTTCCAACCTGCCGGGACTGCGCTCCGGCTTTGTCGCCGGCGATGCCGAAATCCTGAAGCAGTTCCTGCTCTATCGCACCTACCACGGCTGCGCGATGCCGATCTATTCACAACTGGCCAGCATCGCTGCCTGGAACGACGAAGCCCACGTGCTGGCCAATCGCGACCAATACCGGGCCAAGTTCGACGCGGTCCTGAGTCGTCTCGACGGCGTACTGAACGTGCAACGCCCCGACGCAGGTTTCTACCTGTGGGCCGAAACCCCGGTCGACGACGAGACCTTTGCGCGCGAACTGTTTGCACAGCAGCACATTACCGTGCTGGCCGGCTCGTACCTGTCACGTGCGATCGACGGTAGCAATCCTGGCGCCAACCGGGTTCGAATGGCGCTGGTGGCAGAGCTGGATGAATGTATTGAAGCGGCCGAGCGCATTCGGCGTTTTGTCGACAACCTGTAATTCGGTCGTCTTCGCGACCCAGCCAAATCTAGCGCTTAAGGACAATAACCATGGTTACCCTTTACGGCATCAGCAACTGCGATACCATCAAGAAGGCCAAAAAATGGCTCGACCAAGCCGGCGTTGAGTACCAGTTCCACGATTATCGCAAGCAGGGGCTGGAACAGAGCTGGCTCGAGAACTGGTGCGACGAACTAGGCTGGGAAGCGCTGCTGAATAAGCGCGGCACCACCTGGCGTCAGCTGCCCGAGGAGACCAAAGCCTCGGTCGATCGCGACCAAGCCATCGTGCTGATGCTGGAATATCCGGCAATGATTAAGCGCCCACTGCTGGATCTGGGCAGTGAGCGCAAACTCGGCTTTAAAGCAGCCGATTACGAAACCTATTTCTAACTGAACCTTTTTACCCATAACAGAATTCCTGTTCCAAGCGGAGAATCATCATGAGCGGCAACGCATTCTGCCTCGGCCTCGGGGTCGGCACCAAATCATCCAAGGGCGAGTGGCTGGAGGTATTCTACGCCCAGCCTGTTTATGAGCCCTGCAACAACCTGATCAAAGCCCTGACCGAAACACTGGGCTACGAAGGCGGTAACCAGGCGATCGAACTGGACCAGGAAAAACTGGCCGCCGTCGAAGCCGCATTCATCGAGCGCAATGCCGAGGACCAGGCCGCCATCGCCGCGACCCTGAAAGGTTCCGAGCAGCCGCTGGTTCTTTGTATTCTGGCCGACGACGATGCACCCAGCTCGACGCCGGAGACCTACCTGAAGCTGCAGATGATCTCGCACCGCATCGTCGAGCCCCATAGCATCAACCTGAGCGGCATGTTCGGCCTGCTGCCCAACGTGGCCTGGACCAACCAGGGTGCCATCGCACTGGACGAGCTGCCGCAGCGCCAGCTTGAAGCTCGCGCCCGCGGTGAGCTGATCGATGTACACTCGGTGGACAAATTCCCCAAGATGGCCAACTACGTGGTTCCGACCGGCACCCGTATCGCCGCCACCTCACGGGTACGCCTGGGCGCCTACATCGGCGAAGGCACTACCATCATGCACGAAGGTTTCGTTAACTTTAACGCTGGCACCAAAGGCACCAGCATGGTCGAAGGCCGGATCTCAGCCGGCGTCGTTGTGGGTAAGGGCTCTGACCTGGGCGGCGGCTGCTCCACCATGGGTACCCTGTCCGGTGGTAACGATGTCGTGATCAGCGTCGGCGAAGGCTGTCTGCTGGGCGCCAACGCCGGTCTGGGGATTCCGCTGGGCGATCGCTGCACCGTCGAAGCCGGCCTGTACGTGACCGGCGGCTCCAAGGTTGTCGTCCTGGACGATCAGAACAACGCCGTCGAGACAGTTAAAGCCAGCCAGCTGGCCGGCAAGTCTGATCTGCTGTTCCGCCGCAATTCGGTCAATGGCCGCATTGAAGTGAAGACCAACAAGTCGGCGATCGAACTCAACCACGAGCTTCACGCCAACAACTAAGCGTCATTCGATGCTTTATCAGCGGGTTCCATTCGGAGCCCGCTGCCTGACTATCGCCTCAAGCGCGATCAGCTCTCCAACGACTCAACCCTTAAACTGACTGACCTCCTGCTGCAGGGATTCCGCCAACAGCTGCATCTGGCTACTGGCATCCCCCAAGCTCGAGGCGCTGCTGGCCGTCTGCTGATAGCGCTGCTGAATCGCATTGATACTCTGGTTGATCTCCTCCACCGTGGCGGTCTGCTGCTCGGTCGCAGCCGCGACCTGGTGGTTAAGGTCATTGACGTGGACTATCTGCGTCGAAATCTCCTCCAACGCCGCGCTCTGTTGCTCAAACTGGCCAATGGTCGTCCCTGCACAAGCCTGACTCTGCTCCATCACATCGACCGCATCCTGGCTGCCCTGCTGCAACTTGTCAATCATCGCATTGATCTGCTCGGTCGACTGCTGAGTCTTCTGCGCTAGGCTACGCACCTCATCGGCAACCACAGCAAAGCCGCGCCCCTGCTCACCGGCACGAGCCGCCTCGATCGCTGCATTCAACGCCAGCAGATTGGTCTGCTCCGCCACGCCACGGATCACATCCAGCACGGTACTGATCTCGTTACTGTTGGAAGCCAGACGCTCAATAACGCCACTGGCACGATCGATATCTGACGACAAGGTTCCGATCGATTGCTTGGCCTGCTCCGATACCTGACGCCCCTCACCGACCGACTCGTTGGCCAGATTGGCCTTGCCGGACGCTTCCGAACAGCTCCCGGCCACCTCGCGCACCGAAGCGCCCATCTCGTTCATGGCCGCAGCGACCATCTCGGTCTGGGCCAGCCCCTGCTGCACCTCTGTATCCACATCATGGGCCACCTGCTGAACCTGATTGACCGAATCAACCAACTGGCCACTAGCATCACGCACCCGATAGACCAGCGACGATAGCTTTTCCATCATCTGGTTGAAGCTGCCGGCCAGTCGACCAAGACTATCCTGACTGATCAGCTCGGCACGGGCGCTCAGATCGGAGTCTTCCACCAGATTCATCGCCGCCGACAGACTGTTGAGCTGACGGGTGATCAGCCAGTAGATCGCAAACACCAGCCCCAGGTTGAAGCAGGAAGCCAGAACTGCAATCGCCAGCATCCAGATCAGATGGGTCCGCTCTTCGGCCCCTCGCTGGTCAACCTTGGTTTTTAAACGCTCCGCCAACGTATCCTCAACCTGCTTCAGTAGATTGATCCGCTCGGTCGCCATCTTGAACCAGTACCCCGCTTCGGTCTCGAAACCACTGTCGCTCGACAGTGCCACCTTGCGTAACCGGTTAACCTCATCCACGGCACGGCCGCTGACCAACTGCGTCAACAACGCCGCATCGTCGGGTACGGCAAATTCGGTGAAGGTCTGGCTGTAGGTATCCTGCTGCGCCAGCAGGGTCACAAAGCGCTGTTTCATCCCCTCCCCGAAGCTGTCCCGAGCAAAGGTATTACTCAACACGGCCCGCTCGATTCCGGCCCGCTCTTTGCCCTGCAGGAAGTAGTAATAGGCATTAGCCCGATTGGAAATCTGCGGATCTGCGGCCTGCATCGCCATCAGTGAAACCAGCTGCAGCATCTCGGCGTTGCCCTGGGTGTACTGACCGATCGCCTGCTTGGCCGGTATCGACAGACCACTGACCTTCTGGCGCAACTGATTCAGACCCTTGATCCGCGTATCAACCACTGCGAGCTGATCCCGGAAGGCCGGCCACAGACTGTCCAAACTGAGTGAAGCGAGAGTTTGCTGATAGGCCTGCAGACGCTGGTCGGCCAGTTTGCGCTGCTGCCCCAGCTCCGCCTTCAAACGGGTCCCTTTGGAGCCCAGAAAAGCCGCTGTCAGGCCTCGCTCTTTTTGCAGCTCATGGACCAGATTACTGGCGGCTACCGACACCCCCGACAACAGCTGCACACGCTGCATCGTCTGACTGGATTGCCAGCTGGATAGTAAAGTCACACCAAGGAAAAACAGCGCCACGGTTGAAGGAATCACCAACAACAACAGCAGCTTATTGCGCATCGACAGCCGTCTGAGCAGCCCCATACCGAACTCCTTATTGAGACACCACGCCTTTTCAGGCACAGGTAACCCGTTATTATTTGAAGGCAGTCTGGGTCGGACGACATCCCCCTGTCCGGGCCGCATCCGCTGCTAAAGCGACTGCTATGGGTTCGACATTGTAAACAAGCTGACCATTCGTTGACCTGCTATAGATCAACCTCTGTACAGATCAATTGTTGATTTTGAGCCCACCAACCGGGAATAGAGATAAAAAAAGGGCTCCCTGAGGAGCCCGTTTGATCTAGCAAGAGAGTTGATCAGCTTTGAAAGCGGCTGACCTGCTGCTGCAGATCGCCGGATAGTCGCTCCATCTGATCGCTGGAATCCCCTAGGCTACCGGCACTGGCCGCGGTCAGCTCATAGCGCTGCTGGATTGACGATAGGTTCTGATTGATCTCCTCGACGGTGGCCGACTGCTCTTCGGTCGCTGCCGCCACCTGGTGGTTCATATCGTTAACCATCGCGATCTGCTCGCTGATCTGCTGCAGTGCCTGAGCCTCGAGCTCAAACTGCTCCATGGTCTTGTCGGCGCAGGCCTGGCTGTCCGACATCACCGCCACAGCGGAACGACTACCATCCTGTAACTTAGCGATCATGGTATTGATCTGTTCGGTCGACTCCTGGGTCTTCTGTGCCAGACTGCGGACCTCATCGGCAACCACCGCAAAGCCACGACCCTGCTCACCGGCACGGGCCGCTTCGATCGCAGCATTCAAGGCCAGCAGGTTGGTCTGCTCTGCCACGCCGCGGATCACGTCCAATACGCCACCGATCTCCTCGCTGTCGGCTGCCACCCGCTGAATCACTTCGGTCGCCTTATGGATATCCTGATTCAAGGAGTTAATCGCTTCTTTGGCCTGCTGCGAGATCGCTTCGCCCTGCTCTACCGAAACATTGGCCTGCTGAGCCTTGTCGGATGCGTTGGCACAGTTTTGCGCCACCTCTCGAATCGACGCCCCCATCTCGTTGGTCGCTGCCGCCACCATCGCCGCTTGCGACAAGCCATCCTGTACTTCCCGCTCGACATCTTCGGACACCTGCTGCACCTGCTGCACCTGACCGACCAACTGCTCACTGGCAGATCGGACCTGATTCACCAATCCTGACAAATTATCCATCATACCGTTGAAGCTGCCGGCCACCCGACCAAGACCGTCATTGGTAATGACTTCGGCACGGGCACTCAGATCGGAATTTTCTTCAATCTGGCGCATCGCTGCAGTCAGTGTCCGTAGTTGCCGGATGATCAAGCGATAGATCACCACACTCAGCAGCAGTGTGACGAGCAGTGCCACCAAGGCAACGATCGACAGGATAATCAGGCTGCTCTTGGCGCTGTCGCTGCGAGCCACAGTATCGGCCTGGAATCGAGATGCCAGCTCATTTTCAACCTGCTTGAGCAGGTTGATCCGGGCGGTGGCCATCTTGAACCAGTAGCCGGCTTCGGTATCAAAACTGTGCTCACGGTCCAGAGCGATCTGACGCATCCGGTTTACTTCATCGACCGATTCACCCTTGATGATCTGCCCCAACAACGCACTGTCCTCGGGCTCAGCAAATTCGGTAAAGGTACGCTGGTAGGTTTCCTGTTCAGCCAGCAGATTGATAAAGCGGGTCTTCAGGCCAGAAGGAAAACGATTTCGGGCAAAGGTATTACTGAGCACCGCGCGTTCAACACCGGCGCGCTCCTTACCCTGCAGGAAGTAGTAATACGCATTGGCCCGGTTGGCCACTTCGATATCGTCGGCCTCCAGCGCCAGCAGCGATACCACCTGCAGAATATCGGCATTACCCGCAGTAAACTGCCCAATCGCCTCAGGCCCCGGAATCTTCAGGGCGGAGATCTTCTGGCGCAACGGACCCAGATTTTTGATCCGCTTATCGATGGCATCCAACTGCTGCAGCAACTCAGGCCACAACGAAGAGCGGTCCAAGCCAGCCACTCGCTCGGTATAGGCTTTAACACGGGTATCTGCCAACGCCCGCTGTTGACGCAACTCTGAACCAAGACGCTCGCCTTTAGAACCTAGGAAACCGGCGGTCAGACCACGCTCCTTCTGGAGTTCATGCACCAGGTTACTGGCATCCACCGCCACATCGGACAGGAGTTGAATCTTCGCCATCGACTGGCTCATTTTCCAGCTGTCGATCATCGCGACTGCCAGGAAGTAGATCGCCAATACCAATGGCAGCAACAGCATCACGATCAACTTGTTTTTCATCGACAGGTGCTTCAGCAGCCCCATAGTCCTATCCTCTTCGTACATCCATCAACGGCTTCGTGCCGATACCATCATCAGATTCAATCTAGTACAGCCCCGGTAAGAATCCAGCACAAGGCTAGCCAGCACTCTCACCTTGGTCTCTGATTTAAATCATTTCCTCGATCAAACCCCAAAACACCTGAGCTGGATCAATAAAAAAACGTAAAAAAATACCCGCCTAAGCGGGTATTTTAACTCTGCTGTTCTACGCGGAGCTTACAAGCTCAGCACCTTCTCACCACGTGAGATACCCGATACACCCGTGCGGACGACTTCCAGCACATTGGTGGTGTCGATTACATTAATAAATGCATCCAACTTATCGCTAGAGCCAGTTAGCTGCACCGTGTAGACCGAACTGGTGACGTCGATCACCTGGCCACGGAAGATCTCGACATTGCGGATCACCTCGGCGCGCTGTGAACCCAACGCCTTCACCTTGATCAGCATCAGCTCACGCTCGATATGATCACCCTCGGTCAGGTCGACCAGTTTGACCACCTCGATCAGCTTATTGAGCTGCTTGGTGATCTGCTCGATTACTCGATCATTACCGACCGTGGTCAGCGTCAGACGTGACAGGGTCGGGTCTTCGGTCGGCGCGACAGTCAGAGATTCGATGTTGTAGTTACGCTGTGAAAACAGGCCAACAACACGAGACAGTGCACCGGCTTCGTTCTCCATCAGGACGGAAATAATATGTCTCATGCTTAGGTTCTCTCGGTCTTGTTCAGCCACATGTCACGCATTGAACCGCGCGGCACCTGCATCGGATAAACGTGCTCGAACGGATCAACATAAACGTTGACGAACACCAGCTTATCTTTCATCGCGAAGGCCTTATCCAAGGTGGCTTGCAGCTCTTCAGGCTTACGAACTTCCATGCCGACATGACCGTAGGACTCGACCAGCTTGGTGAAGTCCGGCAGTGATTTCATGTAGGACTGCGAGTGACGGCTCTCGTAGTTCATATCCTGCCACTGACGAACCATCCCCAGTGACTGGTTGTTCAGACAGATGATCTTGACCGGCAGGTTGTACTGCAGACAGGTCGACAGCTCCTGGATATTCATCTGAATCGAACCCTCACCGGTGATACAGATAACATCGTCATCAGGGAAGTTCAGCTTAACTCCCATCGCGGCCGGCAGACCGAAGCCCATGGTGCCCAGGCCACCGGAGTTGATCCAGCGGCGCGGCTTGTTGAACTTGTAGTATTGGGCCGCAAACATCTGATGCTGCCCCACATCGGAACAGACGTAAGCGTCGCCGTTGGTGACATCGCAAAGCGCTTCAACCACCGCCTGGGGCTTGAGCAGTTCAGAATCGTCGGTGCGGAAACGCCCGCCATGACGACCACGCCACTCCTCGATCTGCTGCCACCAGCTGTCATGGGACTCAGCATCAGTCTCGATGGTGCTGGCCTTAACCTGCTTCAGGATCTCGCCCAGTACCGACTCCAGCGGACCAACGATCGGCACGTCAGCGGCGACGGTCTTGGAGATCGATGACGGATCGATGTCGACATGGATCAGCTTGGCGGTGGGGCAGAACTTCTCGGTCGCATTGGTGATCCGGTCATCCAGTCGCGAACCCAGGTTCAGAATTAGGTCGGCATGGTGCATCACCATATTGGCCTCGACGCTACCGTGCATCCCCGGCATACCCAGGAACTGACGATCGGTACCCGGATAGGCGCCCAACCCCATCAGGGTATTGATGACCGGGTAGTTCAGGTGCTGAGCCAGCTCGATCAGCTCTTCAGACGCATTGGCAGAGATTACCCCGCCGCCGGCCAGGATGACCGGACGCTTGGCGTTCATCAGCAGGTCGACCGCCTTCTTGATCTGGCCACTGTGACCGCGGCTGACCGGATTGTAGGAACGCAGCTTGACCGACTTCGGGTAAACGTATTCAAAGCGATCGGTCGGTGTGGTCATATCCTTCGGGATGTCGACCACAACCGGCCCCGGACGACCGGAAGAAGCGATATAAAACGCCTTCTTCAAAATCATCGGAATCTCTTCGGGCGACTTGACGCTGAGGTTGTGCTTCACGATCGGACGGGTGACACCCATCATGTCGCACTCTTGGAACGCGTCCTCACCAATCAGGTGGCTCATGACCTGGCCGGAGATAACCACCATTGGAACGGAGTCCATGTAAGCGGTGGCGATACCGGTCACGGCATTGGTTGCACCCGGTCCCGAGGTCACCAGCACCACCCCCGGCTTACCGGTGGCACGCGCGTAGGCATCGGCCATATGGGTTGCGGCCTGTTCGTGACGGACCAGAACATGCTCAACCGCATCCTGTTGGAACAGAGCATCGTAGATGTGCAGCAGCGCGCCTCCCGGATAGCCGTAGATGTATTCAACACCTTCGTCCTTCAGGAAACGGGCAACCATGTCAGCGCCGGAAAGTAACTCCACTGTTTCACCCTCAAATCTTTCGCAGCCCACCTGGGATTGGGGCTACCGAATAAAAGATTCGTGTATGGATACACGACCATCACGCTCAACACCCGACCTGTTGCATCAACAACTAAACAGCAACTACCGGGCTTAAACGTGACCGAACAGGGTGTTCGGCACAGGTCGTTCAGGGTGTGTAACGGGACGGTGCGTCTTCCGCTACGGAGTTGAGTGAAAATAAGCCCGGTATGGCCTACTTCGGTAACGCCAAGGGTACTTGACGCTACTGCCTAAACAGAGGCGCCATCATGCCAGCTATACCGCATTGCGGCAATAGCCCAACAGTAGATTTCTTGAATATATTCTGATCAACCGATAGCCGTACAAGCCGGCCGCTTCGCGCTGGCTGGTTCGCAGCTAGGAAGAAATGATTTATAGTTGCAGAAAAGACGCTTTCAAGGAGCCACCATGAGCGCCATCGAGATTCGCAACCGCGACCGCACTATCGAAGAGCTGCGGACCTTCATTAAGAAAGTTCTGGTTGAGCCGGAAATCGTACCGCACTGCCTTAACATCGCCCGTGAACTGATCGACGAAGACGATGCTGACCAGCAGATCGCCGAGCAGATCTCCAGCACCACCAATGTGAAAATTCCACAACAGCACAGTGATGCTGACACCCTGTTTATCGAACTGCTCAAAGAAGTGGTTCGGGATGAGAAGGCGCTTTACTGAGACGGCAGTCAGAACCCAAAAACGCGGCCAAGGCCGCGTTTTTTATTGCCTGAAACCCGCTCAGCAATTAGCCATTGCGGAATACGATCTTGTCATCATCCAGTTCAGCCTTGATGGTCGCGCCCGGCTCGAACTCGCCGCCTAGAATCGCCTCGGCCAACGGGTTCTCAATATAGCGCTGGATCGCCCGTTTCAACGGTCGTGCGCCATAAACCGGATCGAATCCGGCTTCGAGCAGGGTATCGAAGGCCGAATCCTGAAGTTCTAGACTCAACTCCCGGTCCTGCAACCGTTCACAAAGACGCTGCAACTGGATCTGGGCGATACCGCGAACCTGATCCCGGCCCAGCGGGTGGAACACCACCACTTCGTCGATCCGGTTGATGAACTCGGGCCGAAAATGCAGCCCGACCACCTCCATCACGGTGTCCTTCATCTGCTGGTACTGATCGTCAGAATCGTAGCCCTGGATCACATCCGAGCCCAAGTTCGAGGTCATCACCACCACGGTGTTGCGGAAATCGACCGTACGACCCTGACCATCTGTCAGGCGGCCATCTTCCAGCACCTGCAGCAACACGTTGAATACATCCGGATGGGCCTTCTCGACCTCGTCCAGCAGCAGTACCGAGTAGGGACGGCGTCGAACCGCTTCGGTCAGATAGCCCCCCTCTTCATAACCGACATAGCCCGGAGGCGCACCGATCAGCCGCGCCACCGAGTGCTTCTCCATAAATTCGGACATATCGATCCGAACCATCGCCTCTTCGGTATCAAACAGGAAGGTCGCCAACGCCTTGCACAGCTCGGTCTTACCGACCCCGGTCGGGCCCAGGAACAGGAACGAGCCGTTGGGCCGATTCGGATCGGCCAAGCCGGCCCGGGATCGACGCACCGCATTGGACACCGCCACCACGGCTTCACCCTGGCCGACCACCCGCTGATGTAGCGCCTCTTCCATCCGCAACAGCTTTTCGCGCTCACCTTCGAGCATCTTGGTCACCGGAATCCCGGTCCACTTGGAGACCACCTCGGCGACCTCCTCCTCGGAGACCTTATTGCGCAGCAACGTGTTGGTTGATTCGCACATTTCGGCCTGGCTGGCCATATCGAGCTGCTTTTCCAGCTCCGGAATCACGCCGTATTGCAGTTCCGACATCCGTGCTAGGTTGGCTTCGCGACGAGCAACCTCCATATCCTGGCGGGCCTGATCGAGCTGCTCCTTGACCTGTTGTGAGCCTTGCAGGGCCGCCTTCTCGGTCTTCCAGACCTCATCCAGATCGGAAAACTCGCGTTCGACCCGGTCGATCTGGGCTTCCAGCTCCTGCAGGTGTTTTCTCGCCGCACTGTCTTTCTCTTTCTTCAGCGCCTCACGCTCGATCTTCAGCTGGATCAGTTTGCGCTCCAACCTGTCCATCGCTTCGGGCTTGGAGTCCATCTCCATCCGAATCCGGCTGGCGGCTTCATCGATCAGATCGATCGCCTTGTCCGGCAACTGTCGGTCAGTGATATAACGATGGGACAAACGGCAGGCGGCGATGATCGCCGAGTCGACGATATCAACGCCGTGATGGAGCTCGTAGCGCTCTTTCAACCCACGCAGAATCGCCACGGTATCCTCGACGCAAGGCTCCACCACCAGCACCTTCTGGAACCGACGCTCCAACGCAGCATCTTTCTCGATGTACTGGCGGTACTCATCCAGCGTGGTGGCGCCAACACAGTGCAACTCACCACGAGCCAAGGCTGGCTTGAGCATATTACCGGCGTCCATCGAGCCTTCCGACTTACCGGCACCGACCATGGTGTGCAGCTCATCGATAAACAGGATGATCTGCCCTTCCTGCTTGGCCAGCTCGTTCAGCACGGCTTTAAGGCGCTCTTCGAACTCACCCCGGTATTTGGCACCGGCGATCAGCGCGCCCATATCCAGCGACAGTACCTGCTTGCCTTTCAGGCCTTCGGGAACTTCGCCATTGATGATGCGCTGAGCCAGCCCTTCGATAATCGCGGTCTTACCGACCCCCGGTTCTCCGATCAGCACCGGGTTGTTCTTGGTCCGGCGCTGCAACACCTGGATGGTGCGACGAATCTCATCATCACGACCGATCACCGGGTCCAGCTTGCCGTCGGCGGCGCGCTCGGTCAGGTTGATGGTGAAGCGATCCAGCGCCTGTCGACTCTCTTCGGCGTTTGGGTCGGAAACACTCTCTCCGCCCCGTACGGCGTCGATGGCTGTCTTCAGACTATCGGCGCTACCGCCGGCTTCGCGCAGTAATTTACCCAGTTCGCCTTTGTCTTCCAGCGATGCCAGCATCACCAGTTCGCTGGAGATATATTGATCGTTTCGCTGCTGCGCGTATTTATCGGCTAGGTTGAAAATGCGCCCCAGATTGGGCGACATACCGACGTCACCGTTGGGATGTTGAACCGAGGGTAGCGCCGCCAGCTGCTGTTCCATCCCCTGGCGCAGTTGTTGAACATTAAATCCGGCCTGGGCCAACAGCGGTTTGACGCTGCCTCCCTTTTGTTCCAACAGTTTGTACGCCAGATGTACCGGTTCGATAACCGGATGATCACGGCCAACCGCCAGCGATTGCGCCTCGGCGATGGCTTCCTGTAGTTTGCTGGTCAATCGATCGATTCGCATAACAGATCCTCAATAGCAGAGTTCGACAACTTCCTTGAGGGCCTATCTATCACCCTGGCGGTCCCGACTGGCGGCAACCACCTTCGGAAGTTTCATGGGGAGCCTGTAAGCAGGTGTTAGTGTGATTCTGGCTTCCAGCTTGATTCGCAATTTAGGCGCGGTTTCTTAGTAATGTCGAGACCTTACTTGAAGCCGCAACGCAGAGTGCGAATCAAGCTGGATGCCCCTACGGGCAAACCTGATCTTCACAGCTACGTCGTTGCTGGCTTTGCAAAGGGATAACCATTTGCTGCATCCAGCGCCTAGATTCTGCAAAGATCAGGTATTGCAGAACATGACTAACACCTACTTACAGGCTCCCTAATCCTGTTGCAGGTTCCTTACAGAGATAAGGGCTATTGGACGAAGTTCAAGTTCTGACGGAACAAGACATAAGTAAAAATTAATCAACCAAAGGTTTGGGATTAATCCTGCAGCCAGATCAGCGATGCCATCCGACCGGTCTGGCCATCACGACGGTAGGAGAAGAAGTGTTGCGGATTCGAGTAAGTACATTCACCGCCACCGTACACAGCACTTACTCCTGCCCTGGCGAGACGCAGTCTTGCTAACTGATACAGATCGGCCAGCCAACGATCGCTGTTTCCTGAAGCCTCAAAAGCAGCCGCCGCTTGGGGCTGGTGGGCTATAAAGGCGTCACGGACTTCAGCGCCAACCTCGAAGGCTTCGGGGCCAATTGCCGGACCCAACCAACACATCAGCTGTGCCGGCTCCAGCTGCATCGCATCGATAGTCGCTTCCAGCACACCATCGCACAACCCCCGCCATCCGGCATGGGCAGCAGCAACCCGACTACCCTCCCGATCGCAAAACAGCACCGGCAGGCAGTCGGCGGTCATCACCAGGCAAGCAACACCGGCGGCGTCAGTGCAGGAAGCATCGGCCTCAATCACGTCGCCAGCACCATCCAGCCTGGCCACCTTGATACCATGAACCTGGCGCAGCCACTGACAGGCCACCTGCGGCCCCAACTGTTGTTGCAGCAACCTCCGGTTGGCCGCAACCGCCTCCGATTGATCGCTGACATGATCACCCAGATTGAAGCTGTCGTAGGGCGCTTCACTCTGCCCCCCGACTCGGGTGGTAGACAATGCCCGGACCCGCTTCGGTGCCGGCCAATCCGGAATGATCAGCGATAACGTCATCAGAGCGTCTCCAAGTCGACCGCATCCTGCTGCAGCTCGGCCAGCAGGCTCAGCATATCGTCGGGAAGGTCGACCTCCCACTCCAACTGGTCACCGGTGGTCGGATGAAACAGTTCCAGCCGTTTGGCATGCAGCGCCTGGCGTTTAAACAGACGCAGACAGTCCTGCAGTTCGTGGCTGATCCCCTTGGGTTGACGGGTACGGCCACCGTAGAGAGGGTCGCCGATCAACGGATAGTGAAGGTGGGCCATATGAACCCGGATCTGGTGGGTCCGTCCGGTCTCCAGCTTCAGCCGGATATGGGTGTGACCGCGGAACTTGTGCAGCACCCGGTAGTGAGTAATCGCTTCCTTACCCATCGGGTGGACCGCCATCTTTTGACGTTGTTTGGGGTGGCGTCCCATCGGTTCATCGACGCAGCCGCCACCGGTCATCACACCACAAACCACCGCCTCATATTCACGCCCCATCGAGCGCTCCTGCAGCTGAGCTACCAGATCGGTCTGCGCCTCCAAGGTCTTGGCGACCACCATCAGGCCGGTGGTGTCCTTATCCAACCGGTGCACAATCCCAGCCCGCGGCACAGCAGCGATATCCGGACAATGGTGCAGCAGGGCATTGAGCAAAGTACCGTCATGGTGACCGGCGGCCGGATGCACCACCAATCCGGCTGGCTTGTTCAGCACCAGAATCTGATCATCTTCGTAGACCACATCCAGGGCGATATCCTCCGGCAGCCAACGTTCTTCCGATTGGGCCTCAGCGCAGATCTCAACCTGCTCGCCACCCAGCAGTTTGTCTCGAGGTCGAAGCTGCTTACCATCAACTTTGAGCTCGCCATTTTTAATCCACCCCTGCAGCCTTGACCGAGAGTGCTCGGGAAACATCTGGGCAACCGCCTGGTCCAATCGCGAACCGCCCAGCTCATCGGGCACTTGCGCATTAAGGTGAATTTGTTGAGTCATCAAAAGCCTTCAAAACATCGTTGCCGGCCAGGCTCCCCAAGTTTGGGTTTACCGAGCCGCTGTGGTTAAATAATTCGCCCAGTATAACCGAATCCGGCACCCGCGAGCGGCTCAAAACAACTGGTCGCACGGCAGTGAAACCACCCTACAGAGACTTAGACGATGAAGCCTTTCGTCAAACTGACACTGATCCTCAGCCTATCCGCCCTGCTCGGCGCCTGCTCGATCTTCGGCGAGCAGGCAGAACCGGATATTCCCGAACCGCAATTATGGAAAGAGGCCAGCCAGGCACTGACCGATCTCAATTACGAGATCGCGATTGAGAAACTGGAAAAGCTGGAGTCCCGCTACCCGTTCGGCCGTTATTCCGAACAGGCTCAACTTGAGCTAATCTGGGCTTACCACAAGCACAACAAAGCCGGAGCGGCGATCGCCGCAGCGGATCGTTTTATCCGCCTGCACCCCCAGCATGAGAACCTCGATTACGCCTACTACTTGCGAGGCTTGACGCGTTACGTTGAGGATCAGAGCGTCCTGAACCGCTTCCTGCCCACCGACACATCCCAGCGGGACCCCGGCGCAGCACGTGATTCGTTCGAAGACTTCTCTACCCTGCTGAACCGCTGGCCTAACAGCCAATACGCACCGGATGCCCGCAAGCGGATGATTTACCTACGCAATCAGCTGGCTAGTTATGAGATCCACGTGGCGCGCTACTACATCAAACGCGGCGCCTATGTGGCGGCCACCAACCGCGGACGCTATGTGATCGAAAACTTCCCCCAGACCCTGTCCACCGCCGATGCCCTGGCCATTATGGTGGCCGGCTATAACCAACTGGGATTAACCGAGTTGGCCGACAACGCCCAGAGTGTGCTGGACCAGAACTTCCCCGACTACCCGGGGCTGGAACTCGAGTAACGCCTGAACTCTTGATCTAGGCTGCGAACATGCAGCCTGGTAGCCACACGAAGGAGCCCGTCCCCCATGGACCGACAAGCCACCATTGAGCAGATGCAGGCGATTATCGCCGAAATGAAAGTCCAGCCCCAGATCGATCCATCCACCGAGATCCAACGGCGGGTCGACTTTATCAAGACAAGACTGACCCTGTCGGGGCTTAACCATCTGGTTTTGGGGATCAGCGGCGGGGTCGATTCATCCACCTGCGGCCGACTGGCACAGCTGGCCGTGGAACAGCTCAATCAAGAGCAGCAGACCGAGAGCTATCAGTTTATTGCCGTACGTCTTCCTTACGGCGTACAGGCGGATGAGCATGATGCACAAAACGCGTTAGCTTTTATCCGTCCCAACCGTAGCGTTACCGTCAATGTGAAGCTTGGCGTGGAGGGCATTCACGAGGAGACCCTAGCCGGGCTGCAGGAACAGGGCTTATTGAACGCCTCCGACGCCACCGTTGATTTTTCCAAGGGGAATGTCAAAGCCCGTGCTCGAATGGTGGCTCAATACCATATCGCAGGCCTACTGGGTGGTCTGGTACTAGGAACCGACCATTCGGCTGAAAATATCACCGGTTTCTACACCAAATTCGGCGACGGCGCTTGCGATCTGGCCCCGCTGTTCGGACTGAGCAAGCGCCAAGTCCGCCAACTGGCCCAAGCGATGGGCGCGCCCGAATCTCTGGTGCATAAAACCCCCACCGCCGATCTGGAATGCCTGGAGCCCCAGAAGGCCGATGAGCTGGCATTGGGAGTCAGTTACGACGATATCGATGACTACCTCGAAGGACGGGAGGTCAGCGACGAGGTCGCCGACAAGATCACTGCGATTTATTTGAGAACCCAGCACAAGCGCAAACCGATTCCGACCATCTACGATTGATCGGTCGGCTCAACCGCTGTTACGGCAGCAACGACCAACGGTAGGGTGCCGGATCTATCTCCGGCGTCCGACCCAGCATCAAATCCGCAATCAAACGGCAGGATGCCGGTGCCAACACCAACCCGTTGCGGAAATGGCCGGCATTAAGGAACAGGTTCTCCATTCCCTCAGCCGCACCAATGTAGGGCACCCCATCCGGGCTACCAGGCCGTAAACCGGCCCATTGCGCTTCAACCGTACAGTCCTGCAAGGCTGGCAACATAGACAACGCCGACTGGTACAGACTCTCGCGGGCCTCGATACTGGTCTGCTTATCAAAACCCACCCGCTCAAGCGTACTACCCACCAGTATCCGGCCATCCTCGCGCGGAATCAGGTAGCGGCCATCGGCCAACACAACCCGATCCAGCAACGGTGCGGAAGCATCGTGCTGCGGGTTGTTGAACAGCAGCATCTGTCCTTTAACCGGCTCAACCGCCAACATCAGCCCCAGCGTCTCCATCAACCCACCGCTCCAGGCTCCGCCACAGACCAGAAACTGTCCGGCCCGAAAACGGCCTTGCATGGTCTCGACCGCATCGACTCGGCCCTGGTTCAAGTCAAAACGCGTCACTTCGGCATTACTAACCAGCTCGATTGAAGGATTCAGCTCGATTGAACGGCGTAACGCCCGCCCCAGCCTGGGGTTGCGGATGCTGGCGACCTCGGGCATCCACAGCCCCTGTTCGCGTTCGATCCGAATATGAGGCTCCAGTGCACGAATCTTGTCGGCACCGATCCGCGTCAAAGGGCGCTGGTGCCGATCGGCCCAGCGCAATGCCTCGGCCTCATCATCAACCGACAGCATTAACAAACCTTTCTGTCGCAGCTCAGGACTCAAGCCGGTCTCACGCTCCAACTCTCGGGCCAGCTCGAGATAGCGGCCTTGGGACCAGCTCGCTAAGGCCGTAATCGGATCAAGGTAGCGCCAGGGATAGAGCGGTGAAACAATGCCACCACCAGCCCAAGAGGCTTCCCGGGCTGCCTCTCCACGCTCCAGTAAGATGACTCTTGAGCCGGCGGCAGCCAACTCACGGGCTGCCATCAGCCCCATCACGCCTGCACCGACAATGACTACATCCGCAATGCTATCCCGGCTCATCGCCCACCCCTTACGCTGATATTCTTAATTCGACTTACTTAGACTGCAGAATCGATAGGGCGACCAAGATAGGCCAGCAGCCAAATTAGCTCAAGCGCCAAAATAAAAACCTTGATGGGGCCTATAACCGCCGCGGCAAAACGAAGCCCTGGATAATCGCCATACCCCGATCACTCTGGATCCAAAAAAAGATCATATCGACAGGTCACCGCTGCGGTTCTTAAGCGCCCGCTATAGGGAAGAATCAGTTCCTGCTGATAGCTGTCTGGATGATTACGATGACCGACGCAAAAGGTACCATTGAGCGATCCTAAGGCGCCTGATCCCTGGTAACCGACATAATCACCCCGGTTCCAACGTAGCTCTAACTGGGGATTAATCGGCGCAAATATGCGCAATAACTGATCGCCATCATCGGCTGCAAACTGCCGGTCCCGATTCTGATCGATAAACAGCATCCATCCATGACGCCAGGACAGTTTCTCGTCCGATACCATACCGGCGCATCCATCGCCGGAATTATTTAACCGGCAGAGTACCGCCCGCTGTCCACGAGTAATAGCTTCCGAGCGCGCCATCGCCAGCGCAGTCCGCATCCGCTCGGACAGCTCATCGACCTCGGACTGCACCACCAACTGTTCAAAACTGTTGACACCGGCGGTGCTAAGAATGCCGACTATAGCCAGCGTCACCACCATTTCAGGTAGAGTGATCCCAACCTGCACAAACAACAACGGCACCCAAGGGTGCCGTGAAACGAGCTTCCTGCTCATCGCTCTTCCCCTGTTCATCCATAAACAGTGACTGGGAAGTATAGCTGTTGTTTTACCCTAGTCAGGATATAGGAGAACTTAGGGCCAACAGTCCCCTCCGGCAGGAAGCCTCGCGCCCGTATGCTGTATTGACAAAGTGCCGCAAGTATCTCCTGTCTGAGCACCTATAGGCGTTGCCGTCAGAGTGAAGCTTGTGTCCGAAGCGACAGAAATATCCAGCTCGTAATATTTTTCCGCTCCATCGAGGGGCGCTTCAGTTGGAAAAATAGTTGGATCCCCACCCGAACTTGCCCCGCAGGAAGCAGTTGCATCGGTACCCGCTCCGCAATAACTACTGTTGACCGTAAAGTGTCGTTCCATTGCCCCGGCAAAGGACTGCAACGCCGCCATCGCATCGGCACGGCGCGACTTGTTTACAAACTCGACATAGGACGGGTAAGCAACTGCACCGATAATCCCGACAATTACCACCGCGATCATCAGTTCTATCAGAGTTACACCCTGTTGATTCCTACCCGATTGTTTTATGCCCTTGACCATCAATTTATCTCGTTAGTTTACTGAAGCTGCTGCCAGGAGAGTCGCCCACCATCGTTAGCCTTGGACTCGGTCACACTCTTGATGGTGCCACTGGAGCCGCCCATGATTTTAATCTCTTTCGAACCATCCTCAACGATGGCCGGGTTATGGTGTAGACCCATCGTTGTATCCTGCAAGCCCGAAACGGAAACCAGCACCTTTTTACCATCAACTTCGATATAAACCTTATCGTTATCATCAAACTTGCCGTCACCGTTCAGATCAAACGGTGTCGTGTCCAACCGCGAGCCGGTCAATGCATTCACCTCCATCAACCAACTGGTACCCCCATAGCCACAAGGATCGGTTGACGGTATCAGGGTTGAGAAGATCACCCTCTCACCACGTAAGATTGCCTGATTGATAATCCGCTCACCTTTGGCCGTGCCGCCGACCAATCTCAAATCCATATACCAGCCGTCCTGGCTGGTGTAGTCAACTTTCTCATCACTGGTCACACGGACATTGAATCCAAAGCTTGCAAAACTGGTGGTGTCTTCCACATCAATGGTTTGCTCTTGCAGGACGGAGCGACCCGAAACCTCACTACCGTTATCCCGGATCGCGTAGAAGGTCTGAACCTGCAGATCTGAGGTATCGGTGGTCTCGAAATACTGCCCGGTACCGAAATAGACCATCAGCCCGCCATCTTCATGCTCACCCACATTCGGTTTTGCCATGATTGGTTGAGCCACAGGAGTGCTGGCAGAGTCCATCGCGGTAAAGAGAGGCGCAGGAGAGCCCCCCGATGTGAACGCAAACTTCCATTGGCTGGTACTACTAGGTACATTAACTTTCCACAGATTACCGTTCAGATCGCCGGCATAGATATAGTCGGCAATCCGATCGTTATCTTTGTCGACAATGACCGGCGAGCTCATCCCGTTCCCCGTTCCTCCCGTACCAGTATCGAAAGTATGAACATTACTCAGATCGTCCAACTGGACCATATAGAGCACCGCGTTACCGGAGCTGCTGTTATAGCCGTTGCCAAACACCGCGTAGTATTTATCATCCGCGAAGCGCGCGATCGAGGCCTCACCGATGGTATAACCCAGGTCGCTAAACCCGGAGGTTGTGTTATCGATATCCCAGAGTATGTTGTTCTTCTGCTTGGTTAAATCTGCTCCAAAGCTGGTCGGTTCGGTGATATCCAACGCAAACACGCCCGAACCACCGGCACCCGTTGTTCCCACCAGCACAGTGCGCCAACCGGTGGCGCCATCCAAGGTAAGGTAGGCATCACCAAAACGGGGTGAACCATCGACATAGTATTGATGGCTATAGGTCGTCGCGCTCAGGTCACCGAGATTGGCCAACACGCCTTTCGGGATAAAGGCGAACTCTTCCTCTCCGGTCGCTGTTCCGCTCTTAGCATCGTATTTGAATGAGAAAGCATGGAGCATGCCATCGTTGGCACCGAAATAGAGCATCCCTGGTCTTCCGGTATAGTCGCTGCCTGATCGGAAGGTAGAGTAAGCTAAGCCCTCGGGATCATCGAGGCGCTGATAACCAAAATTGGGGGTCGCGACAAACAGCGGATCCGAGTTGATGATATCACCCAGTGGCGACTTCCCGCTGGCTGCCGGGCGCGAGCGCAGGGTGCCTGAATTATCTAACTCGTTGGAATCATCGCCACGCAGATAGTTGATCTGATCATTCGTGAGATCGGTGGCCAACGTCGCATTAATCTTCGACGCGTTGGTGGTATTGAACTCGTAACCGGTGGAGCCTGTAGCATCCCAAGCGAAGATATCACGACTGCCATGGGCCGGCACATTGTCCGCGGCATCCCAGATCGATGCACTGATCGCACCATCCGCGCCAACCGGTAACGCCAACAACTGGCCATTCCAATCACCGCTGTTGAACAGCGCCTGGAACGCGATTGTAGAAGTATTTAGACGGGTGGAGCTGGTGGTAACCGCAGATGCTGATGAAGTTTGCGCTTTGATATCACTGATCGCCGTCTCCAACGCGCTTACCAGATCACTAGAATCATTCGCTTGCGTAAAGAAGCCACCTGCTTGATTGGCCGTATCCCTTATCAATTGATCCTTGATTATCTGATCATCTGCAAAGCCGATCGTGTAGGTAGAGACATTGTTAACAACCGCATTACCATCCAGATCATTGATATCAGGACGCAAATCAATTTCATACAATGCTTGCGCCACATCATCAAGATAATCACTGCCGTTATCCTCATAGCTATAAAAGGTAGGGTCGGTATCTATAGTGGTTTTCCGATCATAGCCAAGGCATCCCGAGGCACAGTCGCCATCATAGTCTGCCAGATAGCTTGGCATATCATCTCGGTCATATTGCGGGCGGCCATCGGAGACAATAACTACAAAGTTCTTTTGACAGTAGTGGCAGATGGGAGACTCGTAACTTCCCGCCGTTTGCCCAAACACATCTGTCATTCCGACCGAGTTTTTAGTGGTATCAGGATGGAGAACCAAGTCACCGTCATACTGCCCATTGGCTGTACAGCTCAGGCTACTGCTATGGCCTGGATTGGTTGTTCCACTACTACCAATAAAGTAACGACCAATTTCGTGTAGCGATTCCGCTAACGGCGTCGATGAATCGGGACTAAAAGTCTTAATCTCTGTGGTCAGTGTGGTACGAAAAGAACTATCGTTCGCATCACCCATCAGAATACGGATATCAGCACCATCACTTCCTCTATAGGATGAAAGGCCAAAATTGACCCCTGTCAGCGAATCCACCAAATCCGTTGCTGCCTTCTTGGCGATATCCATCCGGCGCAAGACGTCGGGTTTCACTCGCACTCCAGCCCCCCCCCAGTCCCAAGCAGTACTCGAAGTCTCATAGTTCAAACCATCGGTATCAGAACCAAAATACCAATTTAGATACTTACCGGTATATTGCGCAGCCAAATATGAGCCGGGCATTGCCGGAGAGCTGCCATTGTCCGCGTACAGACGCGCTTGATAGTTTTCAGTCGGATCAAAGCAGGCGACATTGGAGCGATTAGTCAGCCCCGTTGTCCCAGCGGCACTAACCCAGTCGTAATCAATACTATTTGCGCGGAAATATGGCTCGCCATAACTGTTTACCCTTAGATCGATTCGATGAGTCGTTGCCAGATAAATTGCGCTATCACAATCGTAAGCTGAGCTGGAATCGAATGGAGCCTCGGGCACTACATTACTCATCGACCCCGAATTATCCAGCAACAACATAATATTCGGTTGTACCGAACCAGTCAGAAACAGTGGGGTTTGTGAGACGGTGCCTGCCGTGGCGGCCGTCAATGTCTGCCCGGCAATCAACGCGCTAAACAGCAAGCTGCGATATTTGACTTCCATCTCGTTTTCCCCCTTGACGCCGGCCGTACCGTTAACGCCGATAGATCGATTGCAGTATCACGACTGCGGTATCTGTTCCGCCCACGGCACGGGCCGTGATACGGTAAAACTGTTCGGTATTCTGCTCAGTACCCGCTTCCATACTGGCACTTTCCGCTTCAGACTCCATCTGCTCAATAATGTAGACAGGAGCGCTGTTAGTGCCTGTAAGCTCGGGCGAGTAATCATCATACGAGCGCACCGCCGATGAGACGCTCCAGGAAACACCGTTGATCACATCGTTCAATTGCGCATAGAGGCCATCGGTACCGTTAAATTCCGGCAGCACCACGGTTGTTTCGATAAAATCCTCACCAACACGCAATGCCGATTCAGCTGCCTGAAAGGCCATATTGCGGTCGCGCAGGTTACCAGCCATTTTCTCTTCCAAGGTGGTGTCGCGGATGCTTCCGACTCCAACCAAGGTCAATACCACCAGAATAATCAGGCAGACAATCAGCGTCATACCTTGTTGTTGCTTCTGGCTCGCCATATCATCAAACCTCATTAATTCAACCGATTTCTCAGTGCGACGGTAGCGGTAAAGGCTCTTCTAATATATCGATCAAACGCAGTAGCTGTACGAGACTGTCCGTAGTATTCAATATCTGTTTGCGGCGAATCGAGCATGTTATTTCGAATGCTACGTAATAACAGATGTACCTGAACACTGACCACATTATCCATATTGCCAACGTTCCCCGCTGGAACAAAATAGTTAGGAACACCATCGCCGTTGGTATCTTCACCGTAAAGGAACTGCATATTCTCAACCCCTTCAACCAGCTCAACGCCATCGTTTTTCCAGTCATCTCCTTCAGTGCCGCGAATCAACGCAGGCTCTCCGCTAGTTCCTTTGCGTAACCAATAACGAACCGGAGTAGCATCGAAAACCGTCGCATCAGTGTCAAAACCAAAACCCAGCCCCCCCGGAACTCCATCAGGGGGGGCAATATTTCCAGGGACCTCGGTACCGGACTGGTGAGCCACAGTCTGTGTACTTACTGTGGTATTGGTCACCTGAAACACAACCGCGTTGACGCAATCAGTGACCATCAAAATATCGCCCGCCGTGATGGTCTTCCCCTTCGGATGATCAAGCTTATCTAGCTTGATGTTCGACGCTTCTGCATTTGAATATTTGGTTACTCTGATTCCTCCGCCATTGCCGCCCTGTAATGTAATTGAATCCGACAATGGCCCCAATGCCGGTGCATATCCGGTAGTGGAGCTAGGCAAGGCATCCGACGCGGCAACACCTGCCGCGTAGGCATCGGCAGTCTTGCCATCATCCAAGACAGAGGTCACATTAACCCCATCATTCAGGCAACCCCAGAAATCCGCCTGACGGATATCACGGGTCAGAAACTCCATTGCAAAGCGGCCGTTCTCTTGTATTCGTGACAACTCACGCTGGAATTCGTAAGTCTTCTTAGAACCGATAAAAATCTGCAGAATCCCGGCGGTGAGCAACAACCCCAGCGTCACAGCGATCATCAATTCGACCATTGTCAGGCCACGTTGACGGTTGGGTAGGTTATGCTGCCCTCTAATCATCATCACAATCCAAAACTAAATGCGAAAGATTGGTCGGGGCTACCGTTGCGATCATCATCCCAGCTGACAGTAATAGTCTGTATCGCGCCACTGACCACAATGGATGCCGCACCGCTTGGTAGGATATCTTTCAAGCGCTTATCCCACTCGAAGACATCCTGCTTGGCGATACTCTCGACATTGTTGCAGCCGCTGGGAGTTGAAGAGCCGTTATAATGGATGCAGTTTGGACTGCTACTCACCCCGGCCGAAACAGCATCGGCATAATCCCCTGCATTGGCACCATCCGGATTGGCCCGCATCATATCGGCCAGTTCGTAGGCAAGCAGGGTCGCCTGAGAACGGTGGTAGGCACTTTGATTGCTTTTAAGTGCCATGGTTTCCATGCCGATCAGACCCAGAATCCCCAGCGATAAGATCAGCACTGCCACCAGTATTTCGATCAGTGTGAAACCGGCCTGACGGTGTGGGGTGGACTGACTGTAATTACTCAAGCTCCGCCTCCTACTGCATCCGGACCCGACCGGTCTGGTTGATATATAGGGAACTGGTAGTTCCGTCACTAGTAATGCTGAATGTACAGGGACTGATTCCGGATGAGGTCGTACGCTCACCGGAATTATCGAATTCGATTACGTTACCGCAGTTATAATTAACTACTGTGTTGTTATCGGATCGAGCGTTGATTTGTATGGCTTCCGAAGAAGATGAGATCTGAACCTGCCAGCCGCCACTCCAGTCTTCGATACCCGAATCGGTGGTATCACAACTGCCACTAGTACCCACACACATCCGCACACGTTCACCACGTTTGATCGCTTCGGTACGGGCCGTCGCCAGGCTGGTGGCAACGCTCAGCCGAGCCTCATCGACCCGACTGCCACTGATCACCGAATCAAAGTTGGGGGTCGCTATGGTCAGCAGTACGGCGACGATCGCCAGCACCACCAGCAATTCGATCAGTGTGAAACCACCTGAACGCTGTGTTCTGGTTTGACTGCGCTTTGGTAAAGTTTGGGTAGCTTGGCCGCTATTCCATCTCATCCTTAATCCCCGACTACTCGGTGCCACTCGATTCCCTCGCCCGATGCCTTCGACACCGGGCAGGTCGCACCAACTAGGCTATAGACCGATGTTATATCAGTCTACCCGAATAGATTAGAGCAACCCAATTAGCACCATGGCGACAACTGAACAATTTGTGACCAGTGTCAATATTATCGGCCAAAATCCGGCTTTATTAAGCCGAAATCGGTTTAAAACAAGCGTTTAAATCAATTCTACCGATAGAATTTCGACATCAAAGAACAGCATCCTACCGGCAAGCGGGTGGTTAAAGTCCACCATTACCTTGTCGCCTTCGATCGACTGCACCACGCCCGGCAGCTCACCGGAAGGATCGGCAAAACTGATCATCAGACCCGGCTCGAGCTCCATTTCGTTGAAGTCATTGACCGAGAAACGCTGCACATTATTGGGGTTCGGCATTCCAAAGCCCTGCTCCGGCGCAATACGCAAGCGAGCCTGCTCCTTGGCGCTCAAGCCTTCCAATGCTTTCTCAAAACCGGGAAGCAGGTTGCCATCGCCGAACTCGAAGCTTGCCGGCGACTTCTCACGGGTGCTGTCGACGACCTGGCCATCCTCCATCTCAATGGTAAAGTGAAGACTTACTCGGGTTCCTGGGCCTACAGTTACGGCACTCATAGCAGCTCCATGATTTGATTAGTAGAAATTATGATGAAGAACGGCGCCGCTCCAAGAACAGCGCATCCCAAATTAGCAGCACAGCGCCTACGGTGATGGCGCAGTCGGCAATATTGAAGGCGGGGTAGTAGTACTGCTGCCAGTGCAGCGATATAAAGTCGATTACGTGCCCTAACAGCAATCGGTCGATCAGGTTACCCAGCGCACCACCGAGGATCAGTGTCAGCGAGACACAGAGTAAGCGTTCGTTTTTGGGAGTGCGGCTGAGCCAATGTAACAGGTAGCCACCAACACCTAGCGCAACGGCACTGAAGAACCAGCGCTGCCAACCGCCCTGATCGGACAGAAAACTGAATGCCGCGCCCTTGTTATACAACAGGGTCAGATCGAACACCGGCAGCAAGGTAACCGGACGAGCATACTCCAGCAGCGCATCGGCCAGCTGCTTGCTGGCCTGATCCAGAATCAAGACCAGCAGGGCCAGCCAAAGCCAGCCCAAGCCCGTCTGTTTTAACCGATTCACGTCGACGATCAAGCGTAAGCGCGCTGCTCACCGCTACCGGCGACATTCTCGACGCAACGACCGCAGAGCTCCGGATGCTCGGTATGGCTACCAACATCTTCGCGCAGGTGCCAACAGCGAGAACATTTGCTGTGCTCGCTGACCCGGACAGCCAGCTTCAGGTCATCCAGCTCGGTCTCCACTGCATCGGCCGGTGCCGAATCCAGCGACTCCAGCTTGGCGTCGGAGGTAATCAGCACGAAGCGAAGCTCATCACCCAGGCGCTCCAGCAACGCCGTCAGTTCGGCGCCACAATACAGGCTCACCTCGGTGGCCAGACCGGACTTGACCACACCGGCATTACGCTGGTTCTCGATCTCTTTGTTGACCGCCGTCTTGACGTCCAGCACTTGCTGCCAGAAGCCGCGCCCGAAGGCTTCATCGCCGGCCAGTTCGAACAGCCCTTCGTACCAGGTTTCGAGATGGATCGACTCGCCCCGCTCACCCGGAAGATGCTGCCAGATTTCGTCCGCAGTGAAGCTGGTGATCGGCGCAACCCAACGCGCCAGCGCCTCGATAATATGGTACATCGCGCTCTGACAGGAGCGGCGGGCCAGCGAATCCGGCTGGGTGGTGTACTGGCGATCCTTGATGATATCCAGATAGAAACCGCCCAGATCCAGTGCGCAGAAGTGATGCACCTTCTGATAAACACTGAGGAACAGGTAGTTATCGTAAGCCGCCAGGATCTCCTGCTGCAGTTGCGACGCCCGATCGACAGCCCAGCGATCCAACGCCAGCATTTCGTCGGCCGGTAGCAGATCTTTGGTCGGATCGAAACCGGTCAGGTTCGACAGCAGGAAGCGCGAGGTATTACGGATCCGACGGTAGGAGTCGGCGGTACGCTTGAGGATCTCGTCGGAGACGGCCATCTCGCCGCTAAAATCGGTCGCCGCGACCCACAGACGCAGGATGTCGGCACCGTACTTGTTCATCACCTGCTGCGGCGCAACCACGTTGCCGAGCGATTTAGACATCTTGCGGCCATTTTGGTCAACGGTGAAGCCGTGGGTCAGCACCTGCTTATAAGGTGCGACGCCGCGGACCGCGATGGAGGTCTTCAGCGAGGACTGGAACCAACCGCGATGCTGATCAGAGCCTTCCAGATAGAGGTCAGCCGGGAACTGCAGCTCGTCGCGCTGATCCACTACCGAGTAATGGGTCACACCGGAATCGAACCACACATCCAGGGTATCGTTGACCTTGATATATTGATCGGCCTCGTCACCCAGCAGCTCGTGGGTTTCCAGCTCAAACCAGGCGTCGATACCGCCCTGCTCGACCCGCTTCGCCACCTGCTCGATCAGCTCAGCCGTATTGGGGTGGATCTCCTGGGTCTCCTTGTGGATAAACAGCGTGATCGGCACACCCCAGGTACGCTGACGTGAGACACACCAGTCCGGGCTCTGCTCGACCATCGCTTCGATCCGGTTCTGGCCCCAGCCCGGGATCCACTTGACCCCTTTGATAGCTTCCAGCGCTTTCTCTTTCAGGCCCTGCTCATCCATGCTGATAAACCACTGCGGCGTGGCGCGATAGATCAGCGGGGTCTTGGTTCGCCAGCAGTGAGCATAGCTATGCTCGAACTTTTCCGACTTGATCAATTTGCACTCGTCACGCAGCAGCGCCACGATCTCATCGTCGACCTTGTAGACATGCTGGCCAGCGAAACGCCCGGCCGCCTCGACAAAGATGCCGTGGCCGTCGACCAGATTCAGGGTTTCGATGGCATATTTCTGGCCGACCACAAAGTCCTCGACACCATGGTCGGGAGCGGTGTGTACCGCACCGGTACCGGCATCGGTGGTCACATGATCGCCCAGGATGATAGGCACCTGCTTGTCGTAGAATGGATGCTGCAGCAGCTGCCCTTCCAGCGCCTGGCCTTGGCAGCGCCCGACGATACGGTATTCTTCGACGCCGTAGCGACCCATGGCATCTTCGACCAAGGCTTCAGCCAGCAGAATCCGCTCGGCACCGGCGCCCAGGTCCAGCTCGACCAACACATAGTCCAGCTCGGCATTCAGCGACACAGCCTGGTTTGACGGCAGGGTCCAGGGCGTGGTGGTCCAGATCACCGCACTGGCAGGCCCATTGCCTTCTAACTCGGTGAAGGCAGCCAGGAACGCGGCTTCATCGACCGGTGAAAAACGTACATCGATGGCGGTAGATACCTTGTCCTGGTATTCCACTTCGGCTTCGGCCAACGCCGAGGCTCCAACCACACTCCAGTAAACCGGCTTGTAGCCCTTCACCAAGTGACCATTCTCAACAATCTTGCCCAGCGCCCGAATGATGTTGGCTTCGGTATCAAAATTCATGGTCAGGTAGGGCTTATCCCAGTCACCCAGCACACCCAGACGGATAAAGTCCTGCTTCTGCCCTTCGACCTGCTTCAGTGCATAGTCACGACAGGCCTGGCGAAACTCCTTAAAGCTCTTCTTGGTGCCGGCCTTACCGATCTTGGTCTCGACCTTGTGCTCAATCGGCAGCCCGTGACAGTCCCAGCCCGGAATATAAGGCGCATCGAAGCCGCTCAGGTTTTTAGAGCGAACGATGATGTCCTTGAGGATTTTGTTGACCGCGTGACCGATATGGATGTCGCCGTTGGCATAGGGAGGGCCGTCGTGCAGCACAAACTTGTCGCGCCCTTGGCTCACCTGACGAATCTGCTGATACAGCTCCATCTCGTTCCAGCGTTTAAGCATCTCCGGCTCGCGTTGAGCCAGATTGCCTCGCATCGGAAAGTCGGTTTCAGGCAGATTCAGAGTATGTTTGTAATCGGTCATTGCGCGTCTTCACTTGTCGCTGAAGGGCTCCCCCACGGATACCTTCGTTAATTTGGTTATATCTAGTGTCGCCCTGTCCGGAACACAAGTGGCTAGCTAGTCTCGTCCCTCGCGCCAACTCCGGGCGAAGGCGATATCGTCGAGTATCTGCTGCTTAAGCGCCTCGACACCATCAAACTTCTGTTCCGGCCGTACATGGGCCAGGAATTCAACCTGCAGCCGCTGGCCGTAGAGCCGCCCCGAAAAATCGAGCAGATGTACTTCCAGCAGCGGGTGATCACCGTTAACGGTCGGTCGGACACCAACATTGGCAACCCCGGCCAGTCGCTGCCCGTCCTCGGTCAGCGCATCCACTATGTAGACCCCGTCGAACGCCAACCGTTTACGCTGCAGTGAAATATTGGCGGTCGGCAGTCCGAGCTGTCGCCCCAGTTTGCGGCCATGGATCACCTTACCGCTAACCTGGTAGGGCCGACCCAGCAGTCGCCCTGCCAGTTCAAACCGATGTTCGGCCAGCGCTTGGCGGATCCGGGTACTGCTGACCCGCTCATCATCGATCAGATGGGTACGGGTGTTGACCACGGTAAAGTCATGACTGTTACCGTAATGCTGCAATAGCGCAAAGTCACCGGCACGATCACAGCCGAAGCGGAAATCATCGCCAACAACGAAATACTTTACCGCCAGTCCGCTCAGCAACAGCCGGTCGATAAACTGCTCGGCGGTCAAAGATCGCAGTGACTGATTAAAATGCAGACAGAATACCCGATCGATGCCATGGGCACGGATCAATTCAAACTTGTCGCGAAACCGGGTCAGTCGGGGCGGCGCCTTGGGGCCTTCAAAAAACTCCCGCGGCTGCGGTTCAAACACGATCGCCACGGACGGCAAACCAAGTGCCGCGGCCTTTTCACGCACCTGATCCAGCACCCGATGATGGCCAAGATGTACGCCATCGAAGTTACCAATGGTCGCCACACAGCCTCGATGCTGATCGCGCAGATTGTGAAGACCTCTGATTAACTCCATGACCCTTGTAATGCCAGCCTCTAAACGAACGCGGCATTATACATCAGCAGGATCGGTCAGAATACCGCCAAACCGGGCCGGTTAATGCTTCAAATGTCGCAAGCGGATGCCGCCGACAACCAACATCGCCAGATAAGCCCCGCCGCCGCCGATAACACAGAGCGCCATCGCTTGAGCTCGCTGCCAGAGCGACCACTGCAACCACTGCTCAGCGCCAGGCGCCAACCACAGGATCAGCCCTGCCATCACCAGATTCGCCACCAGCAACTGAGCACCGAAACGCAACCAGCCCGACTGCCAACTCAACACCTTTTGCTTCAGCAAACCACGCATCAGCAGCCCTGCATTCAAGAACGCGGACAGCGAGGTCGCCAACGCCAACCCGACATGAGCCAGCGGCACGATCAACGCCAGGTTGAACGCCATATTGGCTACCATCGCCCAGATCCCGATTTTTACCGGCGTCTTGGTGTCTTGGCGCGAGAAATAGCCCGGCGCCAGCACCTTGATCAGCATAAAGGCCAACAGACCCAGACTGTACGCCCGCAGACTCATGGCCGCCTGGGTCACATCCCCAGGCGTCATAGCCCCATACTGGAACAACGTGATCAGCAGCGGTTCGGCCAGCAGCCACAACGCCAGCGCCGCCGGCAGCCCGATCAGCAGCACCATCCGGATCGCCCAGTCGAGCATCGCCGCAAAAGCCTCGCCCGACTTCTCGGCATGCTTGCGGGATAGATTCGGCAGAATCACCGTGGCGATGGCGATACCGAAAACCCCCAGCGGCAGTTCTACCAGCCGGTCGGAGAAGTACAGCCAGGAAACGCTACCGGTCTGCAGCAACGACGCCAGCACCGTATCCAGCAACAGATTGATCTGACTCACCGAGACCCCGAACATCGCCGGGACCATCAGCTTGATGATCTTGCGAACTCCTTCGTGCCGAAAACCTAGCTTCGGGTTTGGCATCAACCCGATCCGCAATAGAAATGGCAACTGCAACAACAGCTGCGAGACCCCAGCAATTAACACGCCCCAGGCCAGCGCCATCACCGGCGTCTCCAGCCAGGGCTGCAGCCAGTAGACCGAGCCGATCAACGACAGATTCAACAACACCGGGGTAAAGGCGGGCACCGCAAAACGGTCATAACTGTTCAAGATCGCGCCACCGAAGGCGGTCAACGAGATCAGCAATAGATAAGGAAAGGTCAGCCGCAGCATCTCGACCGTCAGCTGGTACTTGGCCGCATCATTCAAATAGAAGCCGGGGGCAAACAGCATTGCCAGGAACGGCGCCGCCAGCACCGCTACCGCCGTCAGCAAACTCAGCACCAGCCCCAACGAACCAGCAACCCGATCCACCAGCACCTTAACTTCGTTCAGACTGCCCTGGGTCCGGTATTCCGACAGCACCGGCACAAACGCCTGCGAAAACGCCCCTTCGGCAAACAGGCGGCGCAGAAAATTGGGGATCTTGAACGCGACGAAGAACGCATCCGCGCTGGCGCCGGCTCCAAAACCGTGGGCGATCACGATATCGCGCACCAGCCCCATCACCCGCGACAGCATGGTCATCAACCCGACCACCGCACTGGACCCGAGCAACGAGCGACGACGAGATGACTCGGCCGAATTATCCGTATCTGGCTGTTTCCGCACGACTCTTCCCAACGCCTCCAACACTCCAACCAAGTAGCGATCTAACAAACAGCCGATAAACTAGCAAAAATGTTTGACAAGGCGCTAGCGAATATGAATAATTTCGCCTCTTCGTTTTTGATCTACCTTTTCGCGTTATATTTGAGGAGCCAGATTGTGGCAAATTCCGCAGGATCCAGAAAACGTGCACGCCAGGCAGAAACGCGCCGTAAGCATAATGCTAGTCTGCGCTCCATGGTACGCACTTACCTGAAAAAAGTTATCGCTGCTATCGAAGCTGGTGATAAAGAAGCTGCACAAGCTGTATACCCGAATGCTGTTTCAGCACTCGACAGCGCTGTTAGCAAGGGCATCTTTCACAAGAACAAGGCCTCTCGTCATAAGAGCCGCCTGAACGCCCAGATCAAAGCTCTGTAAGCTCGACTTACTAAGCTAAAAAAACCGGCCATTGGCCGGTTTTTTTGTGGGTGTAATTCACTGCTCAGAAACCCTGCCCCACACCTTCAACAAAAAGCCAAAGCCGCATCAGGCCAGCACCAAGTTATCCCGGTGCACCAACTCCTCTTCCGCCATATAACCGAGAACAGCCTCGATCTGACTGCTCGATTTGCCAACAATCCGACCCGCTTCAGCCACGCCGTAGTTGACCAACCCCCGAGCGATCACCCGCCCCTGCTCATCAACGCACTCGACCATCTCGCCACGGGAGAAATCACCACTGACCGCCTTAACCCCTACCGGCAGCAACGAGCGGCCAGAATTGATCAACACCCGAACCGCACCTGCATCCAACACCAACTGCCCCTTGGCCCGCAGATGCCCTGCCAACCACTGCTTGCGCGCCGCCTGCGGCTCACAATCCGGGGTCAACAGCGTTCCCAGCGACTCACCCTGCCGCAACCGCATCAGCACATCCGACTCACGACCACCAACAATCACCGTCGCCGCCCCGGATCGCGCCGCCAAGCGCGCCGCCCGTAACTTGGTCATCATGCCGCCACGCCCCAGCGCACCCGCACCGCCGCCAGCCATCGCATCCAGCTTCGGATCTTCGGCCCGCGCCTCAGAGACCAGCGTCGCATCAGGATTGGAGCGAGGGTCAGCATCAAACAAGCCCTGCTGGTCGGTCAAAATAATCAAGCCATCGGCCACCATCAGATTGGCAACCAGCGCCCCCAGAGTATCGTTATCACCGAAACGAATTTCGTCGGTCACGACGGTGTCGTTCTCATTGATGATCGGCACCACACCCCAGTCGACCAACGCCTGCAGCGTACTGCGCGCATTCAGATAGCGCTTGCGATTAGAGAGATCATCATGGGTCAACAGGATCTGCGCGGTATGCATACCATGGCGCTGGAATCCCGCCTCGTAGGTCTGCACCAACCCCATCTGCCCAACGGCAGCCGCAGCCTGAAGCTTGTGAAGCTCATGCGGACGACCCTCCATCCCCAGTCGCCGCATACCCGCAGCCACCGAACCGGAAGAAACCAGAACCAACTCAACGCCCTGCTTACGCAACACCGCCATCTGGTCGACCCAGCCCCCGATCGCCTGCTCATCCAAACCACGGCCATCGTTGGTCAACAGCGCACTGCCGATCTTCACCACCCAACGGGAACCGCGGGTAAGCACCTCTCTACCGCTCATGCATCAACCTTAATTGCATCCAATCAATCGAATCTACCTAAAGCATCTGCGCAACCGAATCAGGGCACATATTCCACTTCGACATCGTAATCATCATCATCGAAGTCGTCCCAATCATCGTCATCATCAGTACCCTGCCGACGCTTGGCACGATGCTGATCCCGCAGCTGCTCAATACGCTCACGAGCCTCTTGCGCCAACCGATCCTTGCGCTGCTGCTCCTGCTCGGCCAGCTCAACGTCATCCTGCTCCATCAACTGACGCTGCTCGATATACTCCATCACCGCCTGACAGACCTGCATGGTGCCCTGCTGACTGATCGCCGAAACCTCAAACACCGGCCCCTGCCAATCCAACGCCTCAACCACTTCGCGACAACGCGCTTCACGCTCGTCTTCCGGCACCAGATCCAGCTTATTGAGCACCAACCAACGCTCTTGCTCCGCCAGCGCCGGACTAAACTTCTCCAGCTCCGCAATGATCGACTTAGCCGAATCGGCCGGCGCCACCCCATCCCAAGGCGCCATGTCGACCAGATGCAGCAGCAACCGAGTGCGAGCCAGGTGCTTCAGGAAGCGAATTCCCAGCCCAGCCCCCTCGGCAGCGCCTTCGATCAGACCAGGAATGTCCGCCACCACAAAGCTACGATCGCGCTCAATGCTGACCACACCCAGGTTCGGCACCAGCGTAGTGAACGGATAATTCGCCACTTTCGGCTTGGCCGCCGACACCGCGCGAATAAAGGTCGACTTGCCGGCATTGGGCAATCCCAACAAGCCCACATCGGCCAACACCTTGAGCTCGAGCTTCAGGTTACGCGACTCACCCACCGACCCCTTGGTGGTCTGACGCGGCGCCCGATTGACACTGGATTTGAAGCGTGTATTACCCAGACCATGAAAACCACCCTGAGCCACCTTCTCACGCTGACCCGCCTCGGCCAGATCGCAAAGCACCTCTTTGGTGTCCTCATCGATCACCGTGGTTCCCACCGGGACCTTCAGCACCAGATCCTCACCCTTGGCTCCGGTACAGTTTCTACCCATACCGGCCTGACCATGCTCGGCCCGATACTGACGCTGGTAGCGATAATCGATCAGCGTATTGAGATTGGTGTCCGCCTCAAGCCACACCGAACCGCCGTCACCGCCGTCGCCGCCATCCGGGCCGCCCTTGGCGATATATTTCTCGCGCCGAAAGCTCAGGCAGCCGTTACCACCCTTTCCCGCTTCGATACTGATGACGACTTCGTCGACAAATTTCATGATCTTCTCCGCTGCGCCACTGGGACTACTGCCACAAGCTTAGCGCGCACAAACAAAAAGAGCCCCGCCTGGGCGGAGCTCCTTAGAGAAGCAGCCGAGGCTGCTTGCAGACACTAAGTCCGTTATCAGGCGCTTACAACGCTGATGTACTTACGGTTCTTAGGGCCTTTAACTTCAAACTTAACAACACCTTCAGCGGTAGCGAACAGGGTGTGATCCTTGCCGCAACCTACATTGTCACCGGCGTGGAAACGAGTGCCACGCTGACGAACCAGGATGTTGCCAGCCAGAACTTTCTGACCACCGTAGCGCTTAACACCTAAGCGTTTGGACTCGGAATCGCGACCGTTACGCGTACTACCGCCAGCCTTTTTATGAGCCATCGTATCTCTCCTCTAGCCCGTATCCGCTTAAGCGCTGATACCGGTAATCTTGATTTCAGTGAACCACTGACGGTGGCCCATCTGCTTCATGTGATGCTTACGACGCTTGAACTTCACGATACGGACTTTCTTACCGCGACCGTGAGCAACCACCTCAGCATTAACCTTGGCACCTTCAACAACCGGCGCACCGATCTTGATCTCTTCGCCATCGGCAACCAGCAGGACTTTGTCCAGCTCGACGGAAGCGCCTTCTTCAGCAGTCAGCTTCTCAACTTTCAGGGTCTGGCCTTCGCTAACCCGGTACTGCTTACCACCAGTAACAACTACTGCGTACATGTCTCTCTCCAAATTTTGGTGCGCCCGGCTACTAAAATTGCCTACTTCTAAGGGAATGCCACCTTTATCAAATCGTCACCGACCGACTTAAGCACAACCCTATGGTAGGGAGCTCGAACAGAATCACTGTTCAAAGATTGGGCGAACCACAGGGGGGCGAATACTACTGCAAACCGAAGTGCGAAACAACTATTTCATCAGCTTCGAACGGGATTTCTTGACACCCCCCATCCCCCCCCTTAGCATGCCGAAAATTTCCTGATTATCCCTTCGCATGCAGCCACATCAATTAAACCCCCAGATCGCCGACGATTTTGAATCGGTCAACCGCTTCATCCTCGACCACCTACACTCCGGTGTGCCACTGGTGGAGAAGATCGGCCACTACATAGTGGAGAGCGGCGGCAAGCGAATCCGCCCAATCCTGGTGCTACTGGCGGCCCGCAGCTGCAATTACCAGGGCAACCAACATATCAGCCTGGCGGCGGTGATCGAATTTATCCACACCGCCACCCTGCTGCACGACGACGTGGTCGACACTTCCGATCTGCGGCGCGGCAAAGCCACCGCAAACGCCAAGTGGGGTAATGCCCCGAGCGTCTTGGTCGGCGATTTCCTCTATTCACGCGCCTTCCAGATGATGGTCGAGCTCAACAGCATGCCGATCATGTCGGTGATCTCCAACGCCACCAACGTGATCGCAGAAGGCGAAGTGCTGCAGCTACTCAACTGCAAGAATCCGGATGTCGACGAAGCCAGCTACATGAAGGTAATCCTCGGCAAAACCGCGATGCTGTTCGAAGCAGCTACCCAAACCGGCGCCCAGATCGCCGATGCCAGCCCGGAACAGGAAGAAGCGCTTCGACTTTACGGGCGCCACCTAGGCATCGCTTTCCAACTGATCGACGATGTTCTGGACTACCAGAGCTCGGCGGAAGAGATGGGCAAGAATGTCGGCGACGATCTGGCCGAAGGCAAGCCGACCCTGCCGCTGATCCACGCGATGAAGCACGGCAGCGATGAGCAGCGCAAGATGATCCGCCAAGCAATTCGCAAAGGCGGGCTGGAAGACCTTGAGCCGATCCGCCAGGCGGTCATCGAAACCGGCGCCATCGACTACACCTTTGAACAGGCCCGCGATCAGGTCAACAGCGCCCTCGCTCAACTCGAACTACTTCCACAAAGCCCCTATCGCGACGTTCTGCGACAACTGGCTGAACTGGCAGTGGACCGCCGCAGTTAACGATTACGAGCGATTCGGACGTTTTCCTCAATTGACTGTCGAAGACGTCCTCAAACCGCTATAATCGCCGCTTCTATCCCTATACGAAGGACCTTTGCCCCTATGAGCAGACCCTCCTCTTTCAATCGCGACGAGCTTCTCCAATGTGGACACGGACAGATGTTCGGCCCCGGCAACGCTCGCCTGCCGATCGGCAACATGCTGATGGTGGACCGAATCACTACCATCACCGAGGATGGCGGCCAGTACGGCAAAGGTGAAATCCGCGCCGAGCTGGATATCAACCCCGATCTGTGGTTCTTCGCCTGCCACTTTGAAGAGGACCCGGTCATGCCGGGCTGCCTGGGCCTTGACGCCATGTGGCAGATGGTCGGCTTTTTCCTGGGCTGGAAGGGCAACCCAGGCCGCGGCCGCGCACTGGGCTCGGGCGAAGTTAAGTTCTTCGGCCAGGTTCTGCCTACCGCCAAGAAAGTCACCTATCACCTGGAACTTAAGCGCGTTATCGAACGCAAGCTGGTAATGGGTATCGCAGACGGATCCCTGAGCGTCGATGGCCGTGAGATCTACACCGCCAAAGACCTGCGGGTTGGTCTGTTTACTTCAACCGACGATTTTTAACGGTTGATTTGACCTAATACAACTGATCTGCGATCTGGACTGTTATTCGCGGGTTGGATATTCGAAAATGGGGCACGCATTCGGCCCCATTTTTACAGACACCAAAAGAGGTTTGAGCTATGCGACGCGTTGTTGTCACCGGTATCGGTATCACTTCCTGCCTCGGCTGCGACAAAGAGTCGGTCACCGACTCCCTGCGTGAAGGCCGCTCCGGCATCTCCTTCCAGGAAGAGTACAAAGAGATGGGCTTCCGCAGCCACATCGCCGGCAGCATCGACCTTGACCTACCGTCGATGATCGATCGTAAGCTGATGCGCTTCATGGGCGACTCAGCCGCCTACACCTACTTGGCGATGAAAAACGCCATCGAAGATTCCGGCCTGACCGACGAGCAGGTCTCCGACGTCCGCACCGGCCTGATCGCCGGCTCCGGCGGCGCATCCTCAGCCAACATCGTTGAAGCCGCCGACATCCTGCGCGACCGTGGCCTCAAGCGCGTTGGCCCGTACCGGGTTACCCGCACCATGGGCAGCACCGTATCTGCCTGTCTGGCGACCCCGTTCAAGATCAAGGGTGTGAACTACTCGATCACTTCCGCCTGCTCCACCAGCGCGCACTGCATCGGCAACGCGATGGAACTGATCCAACTGGGCAAGCAGGACGTCATCTTCGCCGGTGGCGGTGAAGAGCTGCACTGGTCGATGAGCTGCCTGTTTGACGCCATGGGCGCGCTGTCTACCAAGTACAACGACACCCCCGAGAAAGCCAGCCGTGCTTACGACGCCAACCGTGACGGCTTTGTCATCGCCGGCGGTGCTGGCATGCTGGTGATCGAAGAACTGGAGCACGCCAAGGCGCGTGGTGCCAAGATCTACGCCGAGCTAGTCGGCTACGGTGCCACCTCCGACGGCTACGATATGGTTGCCCCGTCTGGCGAAGGCGCGATGCGCTGTATGCAGCAGGCGATGGCCACTGTTGAGGGTGATATCGACTACATCAACGCCCACGGCACCAGCACCCCGGCTGGCGACATGCAGGAGCTGAAGGCAGTCAAGAACACCTTCGGCGACAACATGCCTCAGGTTGGCTCCACCAAATCCCTGTCCGGCCACTCTCTGGGCGCCGCCGGCGTACAGGAAGCGATCTACAGCCTGCTGATGATGGAGAACGACTTTATCGCCGCTTCCGCCAACATCGACGAGCTGGATTCAGAAGCTGACGGCATGCCGATCGTTCGCGAGCGCGTCGACAACGCCAAGCTGGAGCGGGTAATGTCCAACAGCTTCGGCTTCGGCGGCACCAACGCATCACTGGTTTTCCAGCGCTACAGCGACTAAGCCAGCCTGCGTCCCATCAAAAAAGCCGCTCCATGGAGCGGCTTTTTTTGTGCGGGTTACAGGGTCGACATTACCTTCGAACGGCACCCGTTGAGCAGAGCGATATCAAGACGAACAGAACAACAACAGCGGACAGTCTTTTGACGACTCCTGTCGCAGCATCGTTCTCCTAGCTCTTGGCCTCGACCGCATCGCTGCACTGCTGCTGCAGGCGTTGCTGGATCCATTCGGTGGAGCTCTGATGAACGCTGTTCACATCGGTGTCGAGCGTTTCGATCGGCTCTCCGATCTCCACCTCGACCAACCCCGGATACTTGATCAACTGCCCACTTGGCCAGTGGGCTCCGGCGTTATGACAAAGCGGAACAATCGGCACCCCGGCGCTGCAAGCCAGCATCGCACCACCCTTGTTGAATTTTCCCAATTCACCATAAGGGACCCGGGTTCCCTGCGGGAATATCATCACCGGTATCCCTTCACCCAGGCGATTTTTGCCTTTGGCTAACAGCTGCTTCAGAGCCCCAGCGCGCTTGGAGCGGTCGATTGCGATCGGTCGCAACAATGCCAGCGCCCAACCGAAGAAAGGGATCCGCAGCAGCTCACGCTTGAGCACCGTGCTAAGCGGCTGGATCAACAGCTGCAGATAGATGGTTTCCCATTCACTCTGGTGATTGGCCAGCAGCACAAAAGGCCGATCCTTGGGCAGGTTTTCCAACCCGCGAACCTGGTACCGGATGCCACAAACCCAACGCAACGCGAAGATATAGAAGCGATTCGCCATCACCACCACATGAAAACGCTGCCGGAACGGCATCCAGCTGGCGAAAACCAGACTAAACAGCGAGCAGACAACAGTCGCGACCATCATCAGCAGGTAAAACAACAAGGCACGAAGTGTCAGCATAGAATTCCTTTCGCCGTCTGTTCAGCCGCCGGTCACCGGCGGAAAGAAGGCCACTTCGTCACCGCTCTGAACCAGCGCGTCGCGACGACTCATCTGCTGATTAACCGCAACCAGCACTTTGTCATCCGCCAAAACCTGCTGCCAGTCATCGCCACGGGATGACAACTGTTCGATCAGCTCCGCCACGGTGAGCGACGCACCGATCGGATAGTCCTGCTGATCGCAGCCCAGCCGTTCCCGAATGCTGGCCAGAAAAACCAACTTGATCATCTACCGGCCCTCTACCTTCCAGTGACCACTGCGGCCACCCTGTTTCTCCAGCAGCCGGATCCCCTCGATCGTCATACCCCGATCGACCGCTTTGCACATATCGTAAAGGGTCAAAGCTGCCGCCGAAGCCGCTGTCAGCGCCTCCATTTCGACGCCGGTACGGCCGTTTAGCTTGCACAGGGTCTCGATGCGGATACGGTCATGCTCAGGCTCTGGGATCAATTCTACCGTTACCTTGCTAAGCATCAACGGATGACACAGCGGAATGATATCGGAGCAACGCTTGGCCGCCTGGATACCGGCAATCCGGGCTACTGCCAACACGTCACCCTTCTTGTGACGCCCCTCGGTAATCATCGCCAGGGTTTCCGGTAGCATCCGAATATAGCCTTCGGCGATCGCTTCGCGGCTAGTCACATCCTTACCGGACACGTCGACCATATGGGCATGCCCCTGCTCATCCAGATGGGTCAATGTCTGTTCGCTCATTTGCCACCTTCCGCTTTCAGTTGCTGCTTGTTCAATACCGGGTTGGCGTACTGGGCTACAAACCAGGGACGCATCTTGGGATCGACCTCATCGAGCCGGCTCAGATAACCGTCACGTTTCGCCGTCGGCAGTTGCTCACCGCCCTGCTCCGCCGCCATCAGGTTGGACGCATGCAGGTGGTAATTCAGGATTACCTGCCGATCGATCTCTTCGGCCAGCTGCTCGGCACCGTCAAACTCGGCTTCGATCGGCTCACCGAACGCCACATGGACATCCCCTTTGAAGCCAACGATGCCCTGGACGATGCTCTCGATATCTTCGTACTGCGATTTCTCGTAGCTACCTTCGGTATCCAGCGCCTGTAGCTCCCCAGCCTTCAGGGCATCACAGGGGTCATACTCATAGGAGATCGACACCGGCACGATACTCAACGCCTTGACCCCTTCAGCGAAGCTAAGACCACGCTTTCTCGGCCCCATCGACAGCATCTTCAGGATCGCCGGATCGGTACGGTCGTTGCCGTCTTTGGCCCGCCCTTCACGCTGAGCGATCCAGATCGAGTGGCCGCTGCAGATCGAATGGTCGATATAGCAGGACAACTGGGTCAGCGCCTTCAGCTTCTCACGCACCCCACTGGCCGATCGATTGACGATAAAGCTCTTGTTCAACCGCATCAGGTCCGACACATAGGGCTTACGCAGCAGATTATCGCCGATGGCGATCCTTACCGTATCCATGCCGCTGCTGAACAGCCCCCAGTTAACAAAAGCCGGGTCCATCGCGATATCGCGGTGATTGGAGATAAACAGGTAGGCCCGCTGCGGATCCAGCCGCTCAATGCCGGAAAAACTCAGCTTGCCAGTCGTCCGGTCGATCATGCTCTGCATGTAGTGAGCGATCACCTGCTGCAGCGCCCGGACATCACGAATACCGGCCAGTTGCTTACCCAAGCCGGCCCGCACCAGAGGCTCAGTCACGAATGGCAGCCAACGGCTTAATTTGGGGAATCGGAACTTACTTAACGCGGTGATAAATTCGGGGGTACCCAGTAAGCGCTCGATGACCTCAGCCACCTCGCTATCGTTATAGGGGCGGATCTCGTCAAACTGTGTTGAATCTGGTGTGGTCATGCAGTCACTTGCGGGCTTGGAACGCCCTGATGGTAGCCTTTTTTCGATCCGGATCTGCTTGATCCGGCACAAACAAAGGGGCTTATTCTACCCACAATTGGTTTAAAAGGCAGATTTTTTCCGTGGGATAGAGGCCGGAATCAGCCCCCAGTCATATTCATAAAACGCAGGATCTGTGGCTCAGCCTCCAGATCAAATTCATGCTTCTCCGGCTTCAGGTCCATCGCCTTGATGATCGCCAGTTGCAATACCTGTTGATCGGTACCGGGAGTTCGCAACAACTCGCGCAGATCGAACGAATGCTCATTGCCCAGGCAGAGAAGCAAACGGCCCTCCACCGTCAACCGAACCCGGTTGCACTCGTGGCAGAAGTTATGACTGTGGGGGGAGATAAACCCGATTCGACTCGCGCTGTCGGCCATCTGGTAGTAGCGCGACGGACCGGCGGTTTTGGAGGCCGACTCGATCAACGGGTAGCGCTGTGCAATCAGTTCCCTGACCTCTTCGCTGGAGCAGTAAGTTTCGTCGCGGGCGTGCTCGTTGATCTGTCCCAGCGGCATCTCTTCGATAAAGCTGATATCGAGCTCACGCTCACGGGCAAACTCGACCAGATCCAGCACTTCGTTGTCGTTGCGGCCTTTCAGAATCACCGCATTGAGCTTGATCCGTTCAAACCCCGCATCGCGGGCCGCTTCAATTCCGTCGAGCACCTGCTGCAGGCGACCGGTACGGGTCAGCTCTTTGAACAGCTCCGGGCGCAACGAGTCCAGACTGATATTCAGGCGTTTGAGCCCTGCCTCACGAATCGGCCGGGCCAGTTTCGGCAATTGCGAGCCGTTGGTGGTCATCACCAGCTCATCCAGCCCTGGAAGGGATGCTATACGCTGGCACAGATCGACAATCCCTTTCCGTACCAGCGGCTCACCACCAGTCAGGCGAATCTTTTTAACACCTAGGGAAACAAAGGCTTGAGCAACCTGCTCGATCTCTTCCAGGGACAGCACCTGAGGCCGAGGCAGAAAGGTCATCTGCTCGCTCATGCAGTAAACACAGCGAAAATCGCAACGATCGGTCACCGAAATACGGACATAGTCCACCGTCCGTCCAAATCGATCTACCAGAGCATTCTCAGACACCAGAACTCCAACCTCACGGCCAAACAACCGATTAAGTATACCTCATAGGGGATGGCTATAAAGGCTTATACGGCGAAGGGCCGACGCTCACCCGCTAGGGGGTCCAGCTGTAATACCCCTGGATCACCTGCATCAGCCCGGTACGCCAGGTACGTTGATGGACGCCGAATGTATCCATTATCAGGGAGCAGTCGAGCTGCGTGTTGGCTGGCAAGGTTCGACCGGGAAGCTGCTGCTGCGGACACGTCTGCAGCTCTTCCAAACACAGCTCCTCATACTGACGTGCAGCCGCTACGATAGCTTCGGCAAAACCGGCCCAACTGAGCGCTTCGGCAGCGCAGTAATGGTAGGTACCCCAACTGTCGGCGCCGCTGTCGAGCTGCTTGATCACCGCCAGGATGACCCGGGCCAAATCCGCAGCGGAGGTCGGCACCCCCATTAGACCGTCAGCCACCTGAAAACAGCGCTGTTGCCGCGCCTGTTCGAGCAGCTCGCGAACAAAGCTGTCGCCCCGGGCACTGAACAACCAGCCGGTACGGATAATCAGATGACGGGTTAATGCCGCCCGAACCAGCTCCTCACCGCGCAACTTGCTTTTGCCGTAGGGACTGACCGGAACCGCCTTATCGGTTTCCTGCCGTAGCAACTGATCCGCCTCATCGCCAAAGACCTCGGCGCAGGAGACATGAACCAATGCAACGCCGTACTTATGACAACTCTCGGCCAGGATCGCCGCACCACGGGTGTTGGCGGCAAACGCCGGCGGGTCCTGCTCTGCCGGATTGATAACCGCCGCCGCATTGATCACAAAGTCGGGACGAAATTCGGCCAGAGATTTCTCTACCGCCTGAGGATCGAGAATATCGAGAGACTTACGGTCCAGTGCCGTAACGCTAAACCCCTCTTCCCGAGCCAGAGCTTCGACCTCATAGCCCAATTGCCCCTTGGCACCAACGATCAACAATGATGGCAGATCAAACAACGACAGACCCTTAATGTGCTAAACCAAACAAGAAAACCAGCCTGCAGTCTAACAATCCGCTGCCATCGCTGACCAGAACCATCCGTCTCAATCCTGGGGATCGATATAGCCGATCAACGGATCGTCGTTAATTTTTCCACCGGCATGGCTCAGGGCCTCGATAAACAGTACAAACAGTTCCGCCTGGGACGAGATATCCAGCTTGGCGTAGAGGTTCTTGCGGTGCATCTGGACCGTATCCGGGGATATCTCCAGCTTACGGGCCGCCGACTTGCTCGAATGCCCCCGCAGCAGCAGGTGGGCCACCTCCCGTTCGCGCTGGGTCAACAATGAGCTGCCGAAGTTGTTAAAGGCCGCTTCAATCTGATCACGAAGACCCGGTTGTGGTTCTGTCGGCAACGACTGATCAGCATCGGACTGCTGCTGCCAGTAACGCAGCAACACCGCTTCAACCACCGGACGGATCTGACGTAGCAGCGCCAACTCGGTCTCAGTGTAAGGAGACGCCGGACCCAGACGCCCCAACGCCAGTGACAGCTGTGCCCCCGGTCCAATCTCCATGATGTAGTAAGCATCATCCACCAACTGGGCTTCACGATAGTAAACCCGATAATACTCACTCTGGGTAAAGTCATCCGGGGCGATCTCAGCCAGATGATAAAAGCCTGGTGCCAGCCCCTCTTCCACCGCCAGACAGAACGGATCCAGCAAAAAAGCGCCGGAGAAATAGTCATCGATATGGCTACGACGCTTATTGACCGGTACCCGGGTCTCGAAGATCAATGTCGGCACCTTGCCACGGCGCTCCAATGACAAGATCACCGCTTTAACATCGACCAGCACCTCTATCGCTTCGATCAGGTACTGCAGACAGTCCGGCTGATCGAGGCGTTGCAGCAACGGTCCCAGGGCGTTGTTCCAACGTTCAAAAGCGGTCGAATTGGCAGACATGCGCAGAACTCCTCGAAATAGCATGACGCTTCAGAAAATCTGAAAACAGGGCCTCAACGGACTCTGGCGTACCCTTTGGTCGGCAAACCAGACACCGATTCCAGGCTTTATTCAACCTGAAAAAAGTGCCACGCAGCATGCAGATCAAACGGGGGGCCGAGGATCAGGCATAACCTTGTTCACAGATCCCTAGCATGCCCCAGCTATGTCCCAACTAGCAAACCTGACCCCGCCTACCCACCCCTTAGCGGGCGGTTTTACGGGAGGTTGTCGAGCGCAGCTCTAGAGCAAAATTGCGATTTATCAATATATTCGAAACTCTGATGTATTCCTTTATACTAGGAGGATGAATGATGTCGCATCACCCAGCCTCCCAGCAGGTCACGATATTGCGCAGGTGCTGAAACAACACCAGATCGTGCCGACCGCACAGCGTCAACAGATCGCTGCACAGCTGCTGTGCAAGCACCAGCATGTCAGCGCCGATCAGCTCTATCACCAGCTCTATCAACAGGGGACCCAGGTCTCCAAGGCGACTGTTTACAACACCCTAGGACTCTTTGTAGAGAAAGGCTTGTTGCGTGAGATCTGTATCGACAGCTCACGCAGCTATTACGACTCTAACACCAGCCCACACCACCATATCTTCAACGAAGATACCGGCGAGTTGATCGATATCAGCGAAGCGGTACTGCAGGGACTTGATCAGAGCCAACTACCCTCCCAGACCCGTACCGAGCAGGTCGAACTGCTGATCCGGGTCCGCAACTCCTGACCAACCCCCTGCGACCCACTCACCCCAGATTGCGATAGCAGCCCCTCCGCTCTCCTCGGTTTACCTCACCCCTGCGTCAGCAAAAGTACCCGTTTTTCGGGACTCTCGTTGCATTATTCAGATATCTATTGTTTTCGATTTAGACCTAGTCTAAATTAATACCTGCTTTTTGAATGGGTATTGATTGATGACCAACTCTCAATCAGCCCTCCATCTCAACGACCCAGCCAGGGCTTCTGGGTTTAGACCAGGATCCCCTACAGGGAAGCACACATGGGTGACCACGATGAAAAACGCACTTTCAGGCGCAGCAACTCTGCTAGCCGCCCTCACACTCTCAACCACGGCCTTCGCCAAGGAACCGATACAACCAATCGCTCCGGTCCAGCAACTCAACCTTGCCCAATCGGAGCTGGGCAAAAAGCTCTACTTTGATCCGCGCCTGTCCAAATCCGGCTTTATCTCCTGTAACTCCTGCCACAACCTCAGTATGGGCGGGACCGATAACCTGAAGACCTCGATCGGACATAACTGGCAGCAGGGACCGATCAACGCGCCGACCGTGCTCAATTCCAGTCTCAATATCGCCCAATTCTGGGATGGCCGTGCCGCCGACCTGCAGGAACAGGCCGGTGGACCGATCGCAAACCCGGGTGAAATGGCCTTTACCCATAGTCTCGCGATCGATGTATTGGAGTCGATTCCGCAGTACGTCACCGAGTTCCAGCAGGTGTTCGGTACCGACCAGATCAAGATCGAGCAGGTCACCGAAGCCATCGCCGAATTCGAAAAGACCCTGGTAACCCCCAACTCGCGCTTCGATCAATGGCTGCTGGGGGACAAGAACGCACTGAGCGCAGACGAGCTGTCCGGATACCAACTGTTCAAGGATAGCGGTTGCGCGGCCTGCCATAACGGCGAAGCCGTCGGCGGTAACTCGTTCCAGAAGATGGGTGTGGTTGAAGCCTATCAAGCCAAAAGCCCGGCCGAAGGTTTAAGCGCGGTCACCGGCAAGGACAGCGATCGGTTCAAGTTCAAGGTACCGACGTTGCGCAACGTCGAAATGACCTACCCCTACTTCCACGATGGCGAGGCAGAAACCCTGGCCGAGGCCGTGGATGTCATGGGACGGTTGCAGCTGGGTCGAAAGTTCAGCCCGACCGAAAACGATCAGATCGTCGCCTTCTTGAAAACCCTGACCGGTGATCAGCCGCAGTTCCAGCTCCCGATCCTGCCGCCGTCGACCGATCAGACACCACAGCCCAAGCCGTTTGAGTAACGGTACAGCACCCGAATCGATCTCGCGATCGCGTTCTTAACCCATAAAAAAAGCCACGTAATGCGTGGCTTTTTTAACATTAGATTCCAACAACTTAGAACGGGATATCGTCATCAAAGTCATCGAAACCACCCGCCGGCTGCTGAGGCTGTTGCGGGGGTTGTTGAGGCTGCTGCTGCGGACGCTGTTGAGGCTGCTGCGACTGACCGCCACCAAAACCGCCCTGCTGTTGTTGCATCGGCTGCTGAGGCTGCTGCTGCGGTGCCGGCTGTCCGTAGGACTGCTGCTGGTATCCACCCTGCCCCTGCTCACCGCGGGAATCGAGCATCTGCATGGTACCGTTGATATCGACGACGATCTCGGTGGTGTAACGATCCTGGCCGTCCTGACCTTGCCACTTACGGGTGCGCAACGCACCTTCGACGTAAACCTTGGAGCCCTTGCGCAGGTATTGGCCGGCGATCTCCGCCAGCTTGCCGAAGAACACCACCCGGTGCCATTCGGTACGCTCCTGCTGCTGACCGGTTTCGCGATCCTTCCAGCTGTCGGAGGTGGCCAGCGTCACATTGGTGACCGCATTGCCGTTGGGCATATATCGGACTTCCGGATCCTGACCCAGGTTGCCGATCAGAATGACTTTGTTGACGCCTCGTGCCATCGGATTTCTCTTCTCTATTTCGTTCAGAATTTGCGGGGTTGAGATATTCGCCCTGCGCCATCCGAGGAAAACGGAGGCGGCGAAGTAGCGGATTAGAATACCCCATAACTGGCGCCGGTGGCAGCCCCGCCAGAAAACCAATACGAGATTGTTTTCGCAGCCGGAGCAGCGGAGCTATATAATGTCCGGCTCGTTTCGCGCAGCAACGCCCGTGTACCGGGTTTCAGAGGCAGACATGGATACCATCAGCGTTCGGGGCGCCCGCACCCACAACCTGAAAAACATCGATATCGACATTCCCCGTGACAAACTGATCGTCATTACCGGTCTGTCCGGCTCCGGCAAGTCATCACTGGCTTTCGACACCCTGTATGCCGAAGGGCAACGCCGCTATGTCGAATCACTGTCGACCTACGCGCGCCAGTTCCTGTCGATGATGGAAAAGCCCGAACTGGATCACATCGAAGGCCTGTCGCCGGCGATTTCGATCGAGCAGAAGTCGACCTCCCACAACCCGCGCTCCACCGTCGGCACCATCACCGAAATCTACGATTACCTGCGACTGCTGTTCGCCCGCGCCGGTGAACCCCGCTGTCCCGATCACGACCTGCCGCTCAAAGCCCAGGAGGTCAGCCAGATGGTCGATCAGATCCTGGCCATGGAAGAAGGCAGCAAGGTGATGCTGCTGGCGCCGATGATCCAGGGGCGCAAAGGCGAGCACCTGCACCTGCTGAACAACCTCAAGGCCCAGGGCTTTGTCCGCGCCCGGATCAACGGCATCGTCTGCGATCTCGACGCCCCGCCGGAGCTGGACAAGAACAAGAAGCACAATATCGAAGTGGTGGTGGACCGCTTCAAGGTCCGTGACGATATCCAGATCCGTCTGGCCGAATCCTTGGAGACCTGCCTGGAACTGAGCGATGGCCTGGCGATGCTGGCGCCGATGGACGACGACGGCGGCAAAGACATCATTTTCTCGGCCCGTTTCGCCTGTCCCCAGTGTGGTCACAGCATCCAGGAATTGGAACCGCGGCTGTTCTCGTTCAACAACCCCCATGGCGCCTGCAGCCAGTGCGACGGCCTCGGCGTCAAGCAGTTCTTCGACCCGGCCAAAGTGGTTGCCGACCCGAGCCTGACCCTGGCCCAGGGCGCGATCCGGGGCTGGGATCGCCGCACCGTGTATTACTATCAGCTGCTCAAGGCGGTTGGCGAGCACTACGATTTCGATACCGAAACCCCGTTCAACCAGCTCAGCCACAAGCAGCAACAGGTGGTGCTGTACGGAACCGGTAAAGAGAAGATCCGCTTCAACTACCTCAGCGATCGCGGCGATATCACCGTTAAATCGCACCCGTTCGAGGGCGTGATCCCGAATATGCAGCGCCGCTATCGGGACACCGAGTCCCAGACCGTGCGCGAAGACCTGGCCAAATACCAGGCTCAGCAGAGCTGCCCCTCCTGCAACGGCTCGCGCCTGCGCCGTGATGCCCGCCACGTGTTTGTCGACCAGCACAACATCGCCGACATCACCGCCATGCCGGTCGGCAGCGCCACCGATTACTTCGAGCAGCTCAGCCTTCCGGGCAAGCAGGGCGAGATCGCCGAAAAAATTCTCAAGGAGATTCGGGTCCGGCTCAGCTTCCTGGTCAACGTCGGACTCGACTACCTGACCCTGAACCGCAATGCCGACACCCTGTCCGGCGGCGAGGCCCAGCGAATCCGACTGGCCAGCCAGATCGGAGCCGGTCTGGTGGGCGTGATGTATATCCTCGACGAGCCGTCGATCGGGCTACATCAGCGCGACAATGAGCGTCTGCTGGCGACATTGACCCACCTGCGCGACCTGGGGAACACCGTGATCGTGGTCGAACACGACGAGGACGCGATCCGTCTGGCCGACCATGTCATCGATATCGGCCCCGGCGCCGGCGTCCACGGCGGTGAGATTATCGCCCAGGGTACGCCCAAACAGGTGATGAACTCCCCCGAGTCGATGACCGGACAGTACCTGAGCGGTAAGCGCTGTATTGCGATCCCGGAACAGCGCAACCCGTCCGACCCCGAACGCCAGCTAAAACTACTGGGCGCCAGCGGTAACAACCTGCAGCAGGTCGACCTGTCGATTCCACTGGGACTGATGACCTGCGTAACCGGGGTCTCGGGCTCGGGCAAGTCAACGCTGATCAACAACACCCTCTACCCGCTAGCTGCCACGGCGCTCAACAATGCCACCACCCTGGAAGCGCAACCCTATGCGGAAATCCAGGGACTGGATCAGCTCGACAAGGTGGTCGACATCGACCAGAGCCCGATTGGGCGAACGCCCCGCTCCAACCCGGCCACCTACACCGGTATTTTCACCCCGATTCGAGAGCTGTTCGCAGCCACCCAGGAAGCCCGTTCGCGGGGCTACAAACCGGGTCGATTCAGTTTCAACGTCAAGGGCGGTCGCTGCGAAGCCTGCCAGGGCGACGGCGTGATCAAGGTCGAGATGCACTTCCTGCCCGATATCTACGTACCCTGCGACGTCTGCAAGGGTAAGCGCTACAACCGCGAGACCCTGGAGATCAAATACAAGGGTAAGAGCATCCACGAAGTACTGGAGATGACCGTCGAGGACGCCCGCGAATTCTTCGATGCGATCCCGATGCTGGCACGCCGATTACAAACACTGATGGATGTCGGCCTGTCCTATATCCGCTTGGGCCAGAGCGCCACCACCCTGTCCGGCGGTGAAGCCCAGCGGGTCAAGCTGTCAAAAGAGCTGTCCAAGCGTGACACCGGCAACACCCTGTATATCCTCGACGAGCCGACCACGGGTCTGCACTTCTACGATATCCAGCAACTGCTGAACGTACTGCACCGGCTGCGGGACCATGGCAACACCGTGGTCGTGATCGAGCACAATCTGGATGTGATCAAGACCGCCGACTGGATCGTCGATCTGGGGCCTGAAGGCGGCGTCAAAGGCGGACAGATCATTGCCCAAGGCACACCGGAGCAGGTGGCCGATCAGTCCGTGTCTCATACCGGGCGCTTTCTGCAACCGATGCTACAGTCCTAGCCAGCAATCCTGATGCTGCCGAGCCGATAACCGGAGCGCTCGGCAGCCCCTCTTCAACCGCCGAATCCAATAACCACCAATCGGCGAGCCATCTCCCTTCACTGTCACATCGATCGTCTATAGTTAACGGAATGTCCGTTGTCATCTCTCCCGACTAATCAGCGGGAGCGCTAGGGATTAAGCGCTAAACCGACGTTTTAGGAAGAAACGCCATGAGAACGAACCTTCCCGTCACCCAGAAGGAGCGACTGTTCGACACTGAACAGCGAATTATTTCTACCACCAACCTGGAAGGCCGGATCACCTCGATCAACCAGGCCTTTATCGATATTTCCGGATATGAAGAACAGGAGCTGTTGGGGCAACCCCACAATATTGTGCGCCATCCCGACATGCCACCAGAAGCTTATAAGGATATGTGGCACTGCCTGAAACAAAAGCAGGCATGGATGGGGCTGGTCAAAAACCGCTGCAAAAACGGTGATCACTACTGGGTCAACGCTTACGTTACCCCCATTTACAATGGCAAAGAGGTCGTTGGTTATCAGTCGGTCAGGACCCGACCCGCTCGCCGCTATGTGGAATCAGCCGACCGCCTGTACCGATCATTGGCCAACTCCGGCGCACCATACGGGTTCAAGCTCCCGTTAACAACACTAGAAGTTGTCGGCGTTAGCACCTTGATACTGGCCGTGGCCGCAATTCCCTCTCTGCAGGCCTCTCCGCTTGGCTGGATCATCGCAGTGGCTACAGCCCTTGGGCTTAGCGCAGGTTTGCGCCAATGGTTGCGCCGCCCGTTACGCCAGCTACGCGCCAACAATAGCGCCATGAAAGAGGTACGCCGCCTGGCGTGCTTGGCCTATTGCGGCCGTGCCGACGAGGCTTCAGGCATAGAGGTGGCGATACAGGCGCTGCGATCTCAACAAGCAACCCTGGTACAACTGATCCAACACAGCGCAGGAGTGTTGGAGCAGCAAATGGACTCGCTTAACCAGAGCAGCGAACAGAATGTCCACAACGTCAGCCTGCAGACCAACGAGCTCGGCCTGCTGGCATCGTCGGTGACACAGATGTCGGCCAGCATTCAGGAGGTGGCCGGAAACGCCCAACGCTGTGCCGACAGCGCCCGCCAGGCCAATAACGAGGTGGACCAGGGAAACCAGTTGGTGGCAACAGCCGTCGGCGCAGTCGAGTCCCTGGCAGACGAAGTAAAAGCGGCGGTCAACCTGATCCAACAGCTGCAGCACGACGCCGAGCAGATCAGCAGCATTATCGGGGTGATTAATTCGATCGCCGAGCAAACCAACCTACTGGCACTGAATGCCGCCATCGAAGCGGCGCGGGCAGGTGAATCGGGCCGAGGCTTTGCTGTCGTAGCCGATGAAGTTCGCAGCCTCGCAAGCCGAACTCAAAGCTCAACCATGGAGATTGAGGCGATGATCACGGCACTGCAGAAGCGGGTAAACGATGTCGTCGCTACCATGGACTCTTCGCAAAGCTATGCTGATACGACCCGACAATCGGCACAACATGTCGACACGGCTCTGTCGCAGATTGCCGGCTTGATACAGACGCTTAGCGACATGAGCGTTCAGATCGCAGCGGCCACGGAACAACAGAGCAATGTCACCGAAGAGATCAGCCGTAACCTGACGCAGATTAACGATTCAGCCGGTAGCATCTCCAGCTCGGTACAGGCCAGTTCTGCTGCCGGTAAAGAGTTGGCTGAAGTGATGCAGGAACTGAAATCGACAGTTATCTATTTTCAGCAGCGCCATTAATTGAAAACACAATTGCCAATCAAAGCCCCGTATAGCAGGGCTTTTTTAATTCGAAATGCTATTTAATCTTCAGCAGATCCTTAGACTTCTTCAGCTACAACCAGACAGTCCTACAGGTAAACGTAGCCCTTAGCCGCACTTTAAGATGCGGATACAACGGTACCAAAAATCAGGACTGATGGTTTTTAGGAGCGTCGGGAGGTATTGAACACAACCGTTGATCTAGAGTATCAGAATAGCAATCAGCGATAGCGGTTCGCCCGATGCCCGATAGTCACGCCCCGCACCTTCACAGTTGCCAATTCCGGTTTTACGGCGGTCTCAACGATTTCCTGCCTGCCGAGAAAAGATATCAGGCATCAGCATTTCGGTTTAGCGGCACCCCGGGACTGCGCGACAGCATCCAGGCACAGCGAGTGCCCCATGTCGAAGTGGCCTTAGTGTTGGTCAATGGTCAGCCCCAGTCAGCGGAATACCAGCTGCAGCCTGAAGACCAGATAGCGGTTTACCCACGCTTTCAACACCTGCAACCTGAGTCATCGAAGCAGTGGCACCCTCCGCCACCTGAGCCACCAAGGTTTATCCTCGATGTCCATCTGGGCAAGCTATGCCGCCATCTACGCATGCTGGGTTTCGATACACGCTGGGGTAACGACTATGAAGATCCCTTTATCATCGATACCGCATTGGCTGAGCAGCGGATCGTGCTAACCCGAGATCTGGGAATTCTGAAGCAGGCACGACTGCCTTGGGGCTACTTTGTTCGCGCTATCGAGCCAACTCGACAAATTACCGAGATCACCGACTATTTCACGCTGGCCGACTTCTGGCAGCCACTAACCCGCTGCATAAACTGCAATGGCATGCTAGCCAGGGTCAGCAAGGACGACATACTCGAGCAACTACCACCCGGTACCCGCCGTAGTTACGACAATTTTTATCAATGCCACGACTGTCGTCAGCTGTTCTGGCGTGGTGCCCATTACATAGGTCTGATGGCAAAACTGAGTGGTCTGCAGGAAAAGCTTTGAATTGTTTCGCTGACTAGCAGGCACAAAAAAGCCCGGCGTAAGCCGGGCTTTTGAATTTAAACCGTAGCGGTTGATTAGTCTTCAGCAGACTCTTCAACTTCTTCGGCTACAACCGGACGGTCAACCAGCTCAACGTAGGCCATAGGCGCATTGTCGCCGGCACGGAAGCCGCACTTCAGGATGCGAATGTAGCCACCAGGACGGTTCGCGTAGCGAGGACCCAGTTCGTTGAACAGCTTGCCGACAGCCGCGTCAGAGCGGGTACGGTCGAAAGCCAGACGGCGATTTGCGACGGAGTCATCTTTAGCCAGTGTGATCAGCGGCTCAGCGACACGGCGCAGCTCTTTTGCTTTGGGCAGAGTCGTCTTAATCAGCTCGTGCTCGAACAGGCTAACAGCCATGTTCTTGAACATCGCTTTGCGATGCGAGCTATTGCGATTCAGTTGACGCCCACTTTTACGATGGCGCATGTTTAATTCCTTACAAAACTAAACGTTGTTCGATCAAGGTTGCTTAGGAAGCAACCTTGTCGTCGTTTTTCAGGCTAGCCGGCGGCCAGTTTTCCAGACGCATGCCGAGTGACAGACCCTTGGAGGCCAGAACGTCCTTGATTTCGGTCAGGGACTTCTTACCCAGGTTCGGGGTCTTCAGCAGCTCGACTTCGGTACGCTGGATCAGGTCACCGATGTAGTACAGGTTCTCGGCCTTCAGACAGTTGGCTGAACGTACAGTCAGCTCAAGATCGTCTACCGGACGCAGCAGGATCGGATCGATCTCCGGCTCAGGCTCAGCCTCAGCCACACCTGCTTCACCTTCCAGGTCCACAAACGCAACCAGCTGCTGTTGCAGGATGGTTGCAGCACGACGGATCGCTTCTTCAGGATCGATCGCACCAGTGGTTTCCAGGTCGATAACGAGCTTATCCAGGTCAGTGCGCTGTTCAACACGCGCACTCTCAACCACGTAAGACACGCGACGAACCGGGCTGTAGGTAGCATCCAGTAGCAGACGGCCGATCGGACGGCTTTCTTCGTCTGCGTTGTCACGGACATCAGCCGGTACATAACCACGTCCACGGGTGACCTTCAGCTGCATAGACAGCTCGGCCTTGTCGCTCAGGTGAGCGATCACGTGGTCCGGGTTCGCAACTTCGATATCCTGGTTCAGCTGGATATCGGCTGCAGTAACAACACCGGGGCCCTGCTTGGTCAGAGTCAGCAGTGCTTCTTCGCCATTGTGCATGGCGACGGAAACACCCTTGAGGTTCAGCAGGATCTCGATGACATCCTCCTGTACACCCTCGATAGAGCTGTACTCGTGCTGCACGCCATCAATCTCCACTTCGGAGATTGCGCAACCGGGCATGGACGACAGAAGAATCCGACGCAGCGCATTACCCAGCGTGTGGCCGAAACCACGCTCTAGCGGCTCGAGAGAGACCTTCGCACGAGTGCTGGAGATCTCATCTACATCGATCCGGCTAGGGCTTAGAAATTCGTTTACAGAAGCCTGCATTATTTCCACCTAGCAATGATTACTTGGAGTACAGTTCAACGATCAGCTGTTCGTTGATCTCGGCGGACAGCTCAGCACGCTCAGGAGCGGCCTTGAAAGTACCTTCCATTTTGTTGCTGTCTACGTCGACCCACTCAACAGCGGAACGCTGAGAAGCCAGCTCCAGTGCGTTCTTGATACGCAGCTGGGTTTTAGCCTTCTCGCGAACGGTGACAACGTCACCGGCCTGTACCTGGTAAGACGGGATGTTAACCGTCTGACCATTTACCAGAATCGCTTTGTGAGAAACGATCTGACGTGCTTCGGCACGAGTCGCACCAAAGCCCATACGGTAAACCACATTGTCCAGGCGGCTTTCCAGCAGCTGCAGCAGGTTTTCGCCGGTTGCGCCTTTCAGACGAGCGGCTTCCTTGTAGTAGCTGCGGAACTGACGCTCCAGAATGCCGTAAATACGACGTACTTTTTGCTTCTCACGCAGCTGCAGACCGTAGTCGGACAGACGACCACGACGAGCTCCGTGAACTCCCGGAGGAGTTTCTGCCTTGCACTTGGAATCCAGTGCACGAACGCCGCTCTTCAGGAACAGGTCCGTACCTTCGCGGCGAGACAGTTTACATTTTGGTCCAATATATCGAGCCATTTTCTACCGTCTCCTGATTAAACGCGACGCTTCTTCGGCGGACGACAACCGTTGTGCGGGATCGGCGTCACGTCAGTGATGTTAGTGATTTTGAAACCGACGTTGTTCAGTGCGCGAACGGCGGATTCACGACCCGGTCCCGGGCCCTTCACAAACACGTCGAGGTTCTTCAGACCGTATTCCTGTGCCGCGTTGCCTGCACGCTCGGCTGCAACCTGGGCAGCGAACGGGGTGGACTTACGCGAACCACGGAAACCTGAACCACCAGCGGTAGCCCAGCTCAGGGTGTTACCCTGACGGTCGGTAATGGTCACGATGGTGTTATTAAAAGAGGCATGGATGTGAGCGAACCCATCAACCACCTGCTTTTTAACTTTTTTGCGCGTTGTGCGAGTACCTGGCTTAGCCATGTTGGGTTATTCCTCTTGCACTACTTACGGATCGGCTTACGTGGTCCCTTACGGGTGCGCGCATTAGTTTTAGTGCGCTGACCACGAACCGGCAGGTTGCGACGGTGGCGAATACCACGGAAGCAGCCCAGGTCCATAAGACGCTTGATGTTCATGTTAACCTCACGACGCAAGTCACCCTCTACAGAGAGTTTGGCAACTTCAGCGCGCAGGCTATCCAGTTGTTCCTCAGACAGGTCTCCGATCTTTGCATCGGTCGCCACGCCTACCGAGTCACACAGGGACTTTGCGGTAGTACGGCCGACACCATAGATGTAGGTCAGGGAGATCACCGCATGCTTATTGTCTGGGATATTGACGCCAGCTATACGGGCCATTCAATTTACTCCGTTTTCGGCCGCCCATGCTTCGATGGACGGCACGCTACTCTTAACCATTCTGCGAAAGGCGCAAGATTATAGAGATTGATCGGTTATTAATCAACCTCAAATCTTGCGCCTTCGCGCGGAAGCAGATCCGGCTGTTTAGCCTTGACGCTGCTTATGGCGAGGTTCTGTTTTGCAGATGACGCGTACGGAACCGTTACGACGTACAATCTTGCAGTTACGGCAGATCTTTTTAACAGATGCACGTACTTTCATGATCTACTCCAAATAGGATCGGTGGCCGGTTATCGAACCAGTCCACCACCACCCTTGAGATTGGATTTTTTCATCAGTGACTCGTACTGGTGAGACATCAGATGCGACTGTACCTGGGCCATGAAATCCATAACCACAACTACGACGATCAGCAGTGATGTACCACCGAAGTAAAACGGCACGTTCCACGCAACAACTAGGAACTGAGGCATCAGCGACACTGCGGTGATATAGAGCGCACCAAACAGAGTCAAACGCGACAGTACCTGATCGATATAACGGGCCGACTGATCACCGGGACGAATACCGGGAATAAAGGCACCGGACTTCTTCAGGTTGTCCGCCACTTCTTTCGGATTAAACATAATCGCGGTGTAGAAGTAGCAGAAGAAGATAATCGCAGCAGAGAACAGCAGGATATACAGCGGCTGACCTGGTCCAAGCGCCAGTGCTACATCCTGCAGCCAGTCCATACCTTCACCCTGCCCGAACCACTGACCGACCGAAGCCGGGAACAGCAGAATACTGGAAGCAAAGATCGGCGGGATAACCCCGGCCATGTTCACTTTCAGCGGCAGATGGCTGGACTGAGCGGCATACACCTTCCGACCCTGCTGACGCTTGGCGTAATTAATGGTAATGCGGCGTTGACCGCGCTCCATAAAGACGACAAACGCGATTGTGGCTACCGCCAGGATGGCGATGGTCAACAGTGCCAGGATGTTCAGATCACCTTGACGGGATGCCTCGAAGGACTGACCGATCGCACCGGGCAGACCTGCGACGATACCGGCAAAGATCAGCAGTGAAATGCCGTTACCAATACCTCTCTCGGTAATTTGCTCACCGAGCCACATCAGGAAGACAGCACCCGAAACAAGGGTGACGACAGCGACGAAATAAAAGCTTAGGTCTGCGCTGAAGGCAATACCCTGCCCTGCGAGACCGACCGCCATACCAAAAGACTGAACGGTGGCCAAGATGACCGTACCGTAGCGGGTGTATTGGCTAATTTTCCGTCGACCTGCCTCACCCTCTTTCTTGAGCTGCTCAAGCTGAGGGCTGACTACGGTCAGCAGTTGCATGATGATCGAGGCGCTGATGTAGGGCATGATGCCCAGCGCCAGGATCGACATACGTTCCAAAGCACCACCTGAGAACATGTTAAACAGGCTCAGGATGGTGCCCTGGTTTTGTTCGAACATGGCTGCAAGGCGATCAGGGTTAATCCCGGGAACCGGAATATGCGCCCCGATGCGGTAAACCACAATTGCCAGAAAAACAAACCACAGGCGAGACTTTAACTCGCCCAGTCCGCTTTGAACTCCGGTGGGTGTACTACCTTGCTTAGCCATTTAGTCCTCGACTTTTCCGCCTGCGGCTTCGATTGCTGCACGGGCACCCTTGGTGACCTTCAGCCCCTTGACGGTAACCGCCTTGGTGATCTCGCCAGACAGGATAACTTTCGCTTCCTTGATGCTGTGACCGATGATGTCAGCAGCTTCCAGAGCCGCCAGATCGATCACATCAGCTTCAACCTTAGCCAGTTCGTTGAGACGAATCTCGGCACGGTATTGAGCTTGACGGGAAGTAAAGCCGTACTTCGGCAGACGACGCTGCAAAGGCATCTGACCGCCTTCGAAACCGGGCTTAACAGAACCGCCGGAACGGGACTTCAAACCCTTGTGACCGCGACCAGCGGTCTTACCCAGGCCAGAGCCGATACCACGACCAACACGCTTAGGTGCTTTCTTGGAACCGGGAGCCGGGCTCAGTGTATTCAGACGCATGATATGCCTCTCCACTATTCGCCTTCGACGCTGACCATGTAGTTAACTTTGTTAACCATGCCGCGTACGGAAGGGGTGTCTTCAACTTCAACGGTATGACCGATGCGACGAAGGCCCAGGCCTTTCAAGCACAGCTTGTGCTTGGGCAGGGTGCCGATCGAGCTACGCGTCTGCGTCACTTTGATTGTCTTAGCCATCGCAGATTACCCCAGAATTTCTTCTACAGTTTTGCCACGCTTGGCAGCAATCTCTTCCGGCGAGCTCATCGCCTTCAGACCATTGATGGTTGCGCGTACAACGTTAACCGGGTTGGTTGAGCCGTAGCACTTAGCCAGTACGTTATGTACACCAGCCATTTCCAGTACTGCGCGCATCGCACCACCGGCGATTACACCGGTACCTTCGGAAGCCGGCTGCATGTAGACCTTGGAACCGCCGTGACGGGCCTTGATCGGGTACTGCAGCGTACCGCCATTCAGGTCAACCTGAATCATGTTGCGGCGGGCTTGCTCCATCGCCTTCTGGATCGCGACCGGCACTTCACGCGCCTTGCCACGGCCGAAGCCGACTTTACCATTGCCGTCACCAACTACGGTCAGGGCGGTGAAGCCGAAGATACGACCACCTTTAACCACTTTGGCGACTCGGTTTACCTGAACAAGCTTCTCTTGCAGGTCACCGTCTTTCTGTTCGTGATTTGCCATAACCTAACCTTTAGAATTCCAGGCCGCCTTCACGCGCCGCTTCAGCCAACGCTTTGACACGGCCGTGGTATTTAAAACCGGCACGGTCAAAAGCAACCTTGGTAACACCTGCAGTCTTAGCGCGCTCAGCAATCAGAGAACCAACCTTGGTGGCGGCTTCGATGTTGCCAGTAGCGCCTTCGCGCAGATCTTTTTCTACCGTAGAAGCGCTTGCCAGCACCTTACTACCGTCACCAGAGATGATCTGGGCGTAGATGTGGCGAGGAGTACGGTAGACACACAAACGTGTCGCATCCAGCTCACGCATTTTGATGCGGGAGCGACGGGCACGACGCAGACGAGATTCATTCTTAACGCTCATTATCCTGCCCTACTTATTTCTTCTTAGCTTCTTTACGACGCACATATTCGTCAGCATAACGAACACCCTTGCCCTTATAAGGCTCAGGCGGACGGAACGCGCGAATTTCAGCGGCGGCTTGGCCCAGCTTCTGCTTGTCGGCGCCTTTCAGAACGATAGAAGTCTGAGACGGCATCTCGGCAGATACGCCTTCGGGAAGCTCGTAGTTAACCGGGTGAGAGAAGCCCAGGCTCAGGTTCAGAACGGAACCCTTAACAGCACCACGGTAACCAACACCGATCAGCTCAAGCTTCTTCTCAAAACCTTCGCTCACACCAACAACCATGTTGTTGGCCAGAGAGCGCATAGTACCGGACAGCGCACGGGATTGCTTGGAGCCATCGCGGGCACCAAACTGCAGCGCACCGTCTTCGTTGGCAACAGTAACACTGGGATGAACGTCCATCTCCAGGGAACCCTTACCGCCTTTGATGCTCAGCGCTTGACCGTTCAGCTTCACCTCAACGCCAGCAGGAATGCTGACAGGTGCTTTTGCGATACGTGACATTTCAATCTCCTAGAAAACGGTGCAGATGACTTCACCACCGACGCCAGCCGCACGGGCTGCACGGTCAGTCATGACACCTTTAGAAGTTGAAATAATGGCAATACCCAGACCGTCACGAACCTTCGGCAGGTCGGAAGCGGACTTGTACAGACGCAGAGAAGGGCGACTTGAGCGCTCAATCTTCTCGATAACGGGCTTACCTTCGAAATACTTCAGCTCGATATTCAGAGTCGGCTTTACATCGCCTTCAACGCTGAATCCAGTGATGTAACCTTCATCCTGCAGAACCTGGCACACGGCCTTCTTCTGCTTAGATGCAGGCATGGACACTGAGACTTTTTCAGCCATCAAACCGTTACGAATACGCGTCAGCATATCCGCAAGAGTGTCTTGCATGCTCATTTAATGAGTCCTCACTATTGTGCAGCAGAGCGGCCCCGGGGATCGGAGCCGACGCTTACCAACTAGCTTTCTTAAGGCCGGGTACATCACCGCGCATGGCGGCTTCACGCAGCTGAGTCCGGGACAGGCCGAACTTGCGATATACAGCGTGCGGGCGACCAGTGATCTGGCAGCGACGCTGCTGACGAACAGGGCTGGCATCACGCGGCAGCTTTTGCAGTGCAACCTGCGCGTCCCAACGGTCATCCTCAGATGACTCCGGGGAGCTGATGATAGCCTTCAGCTGAGCACGCTTGGCGGCGTACTTAGCAACTTGCTTAGCGCGCTTAGCTTCGCGCGCCTTCATAGATTCCTTAGCCATAGCAACTCACCTACTTTTTAAACGGGAAGCCCAGAGCGGTCATCAGTGCACGACCTTCTTCGTTGGTGCGCGCAGTGGTGGTAATGGTGATATCCATACCGCGCAGCTTGTCGACCTTGTCGTAGTCGATCTCCGGGAAGATGATCTGCTCTTTAACGCCCATGCTGTAGTTGCCACGACCGTCGAACGACTTGGAGCTCAAGCCGCGGAAGTCACGGATACGGGGGATAGCGATGTCTACCAGACGGTCGAAGAATTCCCACATACGCTCGCCGCGCAGAGTCACTTTACAACCGATCGGCCAACCTTCACGCACTTTAAAGCCTGCAACAGACTTGCGCGCCATGGTGACAACCACTTTCTGACCGGCAATTGCTTCCATATCAGCAACTGCGTTTTCGATCATTTTCTTGTCCCCGATGCCTTCACCAACACCCATGTTCAGGGTGATCTTGGTGATGCGGGGAATTTCCATTACGTTCTTAAGACCCAGTTCCTGCTGAATGTCAGCAGCGGCTTGATCTTTGTACAGCGCTTTCAATCTTGACATGGTACCTGCTCCCCTATTATCCGCCGACGACTTCGCCGTTGGATTTGAAATAACGAACCTTGGTACCGTCTTCCAAGATCTTGAAGCCCACACGGTCACCTTTACCGGTGGCAGCGTTGAAGATCGCTACGTTGGAGGCCTGAATCGGCGCTTCCTTCTCAACGATGCCGCCAGCCTGGCCCAGCATCGGGTTCGGCTTGGTGTGCTTCTTCACCATATTGATACCGGAAACAACGAAGCGGTTGTCGGCCAGAACTTTCATGACCTTACCGCGCTTACCTTTGTCTTTACCGGCAATGACGATGACTTCATCATCACGTCTGATTTTGCGCATTTGTTAATTACCTATATTTCCTGCGACCTTCTCATGCTCAAAACGCCGAGCACCCGACTCGCGTCGGATCTCAGCGTTTTACATAAACCAAGCTACTCGGAGCTTGGTCTTTACAGCACTTCAGGCGCCAGGGAAACGATCTTCATGAACTTCTCTGAGCGAAGTTCACGCGTAACCGGGCCAAAGATACGAGTACCGATCGGCTGTTCGCTGGTATCGTTCAGCAGTACAGCAGAGTTGGTATCGAAGCGGATGATTGAACCGTCAGGACGACGAACGCCCTTCTTGGTACGAACAACCACTGCCTTCAGCACCTGGCCTTTCTTCACCTTACCGCGCGGAATTGCTTCCTTAACGGTAATCTTGATGATATCGCCGACGCGAGCATAACGACGGTGCGAGCCGCCCAGTACTTTGATGCACTGTACGCGCTTAGCGCCGCTGTTATCAGCAACGTCCAGCATTGATTCAGTTTGAATCATGGTTTCACTCCATCACTCTGACCTGGATTGCTTCGCTCTTGTTGAAAACGGAGTAACCCAGGTCCTCGGAGCAAAGGCGCAATATATTACACCTTTGCAGCGCGTTCTTCAATTGTTACTAACGCCCAAGACTTAGACTTGGAATACGGACGGGTTTCCTTAACGGTAACCAGGTCACCGATACCGCATTCGTTGTTTTCGTCATGCGCATGAAGCTTGGTAGAGCGCTTTACGAACTTGCCGTAAATCGGGTGCTTAACCTTACGCTCAACCAGCACTGTGATGGTTTTATCCATCTTGTCACTGACAACTCGGCCGGTTGCAGTGCGGATCTTAGATTCAGCCATGCTTAGTTACCTGCCTTCTCGTTCAGTACAGTCTTAACCCGAGCAATGTCGCGACGCACTTTACCCAGCAGGTGAGTTTGCGCCAGCTGACCAGAGCTCTTCTGCATCCGCAGATTGAACTGTTCCTTCAGCAGGTCCAGCAGCTCTTGATTAAGCTCATCTACGGACTTTTCACGTAATTCAACTGAGTTCATTACATCACCGTCCGCTTAACAATGGTGGTTGAAATAGGCAGCTTGGCGGCAGCAAGAGCGAAGGCCTCGCTGGCCAGTTGCTCGGAAACACCTTCCATCTCAAACAGCACCTTGCCGGGCTGGATCTGAGCTACCCAGTATTCGACGTTACCCTTACCTTTACCCTGACGTACTTCCAGAGGCTTGGTAGTGATGGGCTTGTCCGGAAAAACGCGAATCCAGATCTTACCGCCACGCTTAATGTGACGAGTCATGGTCCGACGAGCCGCTTCAATCTGACGAGCAGTGATACGACCGCGACCGGTAGCCTTGAGACCGAATTCGCCAAAGCTTACTTTGCTACCGCGATGAGCCAGGCCACGGTTGCGGCCTTTCATCATCTTACGGTATTTCAGACGCTTAGGTTGCAGCATTGACGTACCCTCTACTTAGCAGCTTTCTTCTTGGAAGCGGCACTTTTCTGAGCACGAACCTGCTCAATACCACCCAGAATCTCACCCTTGAAGATCCACACCTTGATGCCGATGACACCGTAGGTAGTGTGAGCTTCGTAGGTACCGTAATCGATATCGGCACGCAGGGTGTGCAGAGGTACACGGCCTTCGCGGTACCATTCTGAACGTGCGATTTCAGCACCACCCAGACGACCACCAACCTGAACCTTGATGCCCTTGGCACCCAGACGCATGGCGTTTTGTACCGCACGCTTCATGGCGCGACGGAACATCACACGACGCTCCAGCTGACCAGCAACGCCCTGAGCTACCAGCTTGGCATCCAGTTCCGGCTTGCGGATCTCTTCGATGTTGATCTGAACCGGCACACCCATCATCTTGCTGACGGCGGCGCGCAGTTTTTCAACGTCTTCACCCTTCTTACCGATCACGATACCCGGACGGGCAGTGTGAATGGTGATACGGGCATTCTGCGCCGGACGCTCGATTTCGATGCGGCTAACAGAGGCCTGCTTCAGCTTGTCCTCGAGGTACTTACGTACTTCCAGATCTTGCAGCAGGTTTTTTGCATAGGCAGAGCGGCTTGCATACCAAACAGAGGTATGGTCTTTGACGACACCAAGCCGGATGCCAGTAGGATTAACTTTCTGACCCATCTTGGTGTCTCCTATTTCTCAGCGACCTTGACGGTGATATGACAGCTACGCTTCAGGATACGATCAGCACGACCCTTGGCGCGGGGCTTAATCCGCTTCATGGTCATACCTTCATCCACAAATACGGTGGATACCTTCAGCTCGTCAACATCAGCGCCTTCATTGTGCTCGGCGTTTGCGATTGCAGACTCCAGCACTTTCTTCATGATCGCAGCACCCTTTTTGGGGCTGAAGGCCAGGATGTTCAGGGCTTCGTCTACAGACTTACCGCGGATTTGGTTCGCTACCAAGCGAGCTTTCTGCGCGGATAAGCGGGCGCCCTTCAATTTAGCGGCTACTTCCATCTTTATATCCTCGCTTAACGCTTCGCTTTCTTGTCAGCAGCATGTCCGCGGTAGGTACGGGTGACAGCAAACTCACCCAGCTTGTGACCTACCATGTCTTCGGTAACGAAAACAGGAACATGTTGGCGTCCGTTATGGACTGCAATCGTCAACCCGACAAAGTTCGGGAAGATAGTAGAGCGACGCGACCAAGTTTTGATCGGCTTGCGGTCGCCCTTTTCGATGGCAGCCTCAACCTTCTTCATCAAGTGAAGGTCAATAAAAGGACCTTTCTTAAGTGAACGTGGCACAGCCGTTTCCTCGAATTCAGTGATTATTTCTTAGAACGACGACGTACGATAAGCTTATCGGTACGCTTGTTCTTACGTGTTTTGTGACCCTTGGTCGGAGTACCCCATGGGGATACCGGGTGACGACCACCAGAGGTACGGCCTTCACCACCACCATGCGGGTGATCTACCGGGTTCATCGCAACACCGCGAACGGTGGGACGAACACCACGCCAGCGGGAAGCACCGGCTTTACCCAGAGAGCGCAGAGAGTGCTCGCTGTTACCGACTTCACCCAGGGTGGCACGACAGTCAACCAGGACCTTACGCATTTCACCGGAGCGCAGACGCAGAGTCGCGTGAGCGCCTTCACGAGCAACCAGCTGTGCAGAAGCGCCGGCACTACGTGCCATCTGGGCGCCCTTGCCAGGCTTGAGCTCGATGCAGTGAACAACACTACCCAGCGGAATGTTCCGCAGCGGCATGCAGTTACCTGATTTGATGTCAGCACCGGCACCGGAAATCACCTTGTCGCCAGCCTGCATGTTCTTGGGAGCGATGATGTAACGACGCTCACCGTCAGCATATTTCAGCAGGGCGATGTTGGCGGAACGGTTCGGATCGTATTCCAGACGCTCAACAACAGCCGGGATGCCGTCCTTGTTACGCTTGAAATCGATTACACGGTAGTGCTGCTTGTGACCACCACCCTTGTGACGGGTAGTAATGCGACCGTTGTTGTTACGGCCACCGGTCTTGGACTTCTTCTCCAGCAGCGGGGCGTAAGGTGCGCCCTTGTGCAGATCCGGGTTTACAACCTTAACCACATGGCGACGGCCAGCGGAGGTCGGTTTACATTTAACAATTGCCATCTGTCAGCCTCCCTTATTCGCCAACGAAGTCGATATCGTGGCCTTCAGCCAGGCGAACGTAAGCCTTGCGGATGCTCTTGCGCTGACCCATACCGTGGGCAGTACGCTTGGTCTTACCCTTGGAGTTCAGAACACGAACGCTGGCAACTTTTACTTCGAACAGCTGCTCAACCGCTTTTTTGATTTCAGGCTTAGTCGCATCAGGCGCTACACGGAACACAACCTGCTGAGCGTCTTCGGCAACGATGGTCGCCTTCTCAGAGATGTGCGGGCCTAACAGAACTTTGAAGATGCGCTCTTGGTTCATCCCAACATCTCCTCAATTTTCTTCAGAGCAGCAACTGTGACCAGTACCTTCTCGCTACCAACCAGGCTAACCGGGTCGATGGCAGCAACGTCACGCACGTCAACGTGCGGCAGGTTGCGGGCAGACAGATACAGATCCAGATCAACTGCTTCGGTGATCACCAGAACATCACTCAGGTCCAGTTCCTTCAGCTTGGCAGCCATCAGCTTGGTCTTGGGCGCTTCGAGCTTAAGCTCTTCAACAACCACCAGACGCTCTTGGCGAACCAGCTCGGAGAAGATGCAGCGGATAGCCGCACGGTACATCTTCTTGTTGACCTTCTGAGAGTGATCCTGCGGCTTAGCAGCGAAGGTAACACCACCGGAGCGCCAGATCGGGCTGCGGATAGTACCTGCACGTGCGCGGCCAGTACCCTTTTGACGCCAGGGCTTACGACCACCGCCGCTCACTTCGGAGCGAGTCTTCTGAGCACGGGTACCTTGACGACCACCTGCCAGGTAAGCAGTGACGACCTGGTGAACCAGCGCTTCGTTAAATTCTTTACCAAAGGCCAGCTCGGATACTTCTACCGAACCGTTAGCGCCTGCAATAGTAAGATTCATTGTCATCTCCCTTAGCCGCGCGCTTTAACCGCTGGTTTAACAATTACGTCACCGCCAGCAGCACCCGGAACCGCACCCTTGATCAGGAGCAGATTGCGTTCAGCGTCTACGCGAACGACTTCCAGAGTCTGTACGGTTACGCGCTCATCACCCATGTGACCAGCCATCTTCTTGCCCTTGAACACACGCCCAGGGGTTTGACACTGACCGATGGAACCAGGTGCACGGTGAGAGATTGAGTTACCGTGAGTCGCATCCTGCATCTTAAAGTTCCAGCGCTTAACGCCACCCTGGAAACCTTTACCTTTGGATTGACCGGTAACGTCGACCTTCTGACCTGCTTCAAAAGCTGAAACAGTCAGCTGATCGCCAACCTGGACTTCTTCGTCACCCGACAGGCGAAACTCCCACAAACCACGACCAGCTTCAGTGCTCGCCTTGGCGAAGTGACCCGCCTCCGGCTTGATTACACGAGAAGCCTTCTTAGCACCGACAGTTACCTGTACAGCGCTGTAGCCGTCAACCTCATCGGTCTTCAGCTGAGTAACGCGGTTCGGTTCCACCTCGATGACCGTGACTGGCACGGATACACCATCATCAGTGAATACACGGGTCATGCCCGCTTTCCGTCCGACTAAACCAATAGCCATTTTTAAACCTCTTGCCAGTTGAGTACGGGGCTTTAACCCACTATGGCTGCCCTTCTCAGAGCATTCCTCTACTTCATTTATATAGCGCTTACGCGCTTATCGATTAGCCCAGGCTAATTTGAACATCCACGCCCGCCGCAAGATCCAGCTTCATCAGCGCGTCGACTGTTTTTTCAGTCGGCTCGACGATATCCAGAACACGCTTGTGAGTACGGATCTCATATTGATCACGCGCGTCTTTGTTGACGTGCGGAGAGACCAGAACTGTAAAACGCTCTTTGCGAGTCGGGAGAGGGATCGGGCCACGCACCTGCGCGCCAGTACGCTTGGCAGTATCAACGATTTCCTGAGTGGAAGCGTCGATCAAGCGATGATCAAAAGCCTTCAATCGAATACGGATTTTCTGGTTTTGCATTTCGACCACAACTCCAAATGGAATTTATTAGGCAATAAACTGCCACCCCCAAAAAAAAGGGTACGGAATTGTACGCATTGGATAAAAAGCACGCAAGCGAAAATAGACGTTCTAACCGATTATTTTTTAACCCGTTAGAAAAACAGTGACTGGACACTGCTGGAGCCCCGATTTCGGGGTGATATAAGATGCTTTGTAGAGGAAGGAAAAGCATCAGGGGCGGCAATCATAACCGCCCCCACGCTAATAGCAAGACTTACTTTGGGACGTTGTCGCGATCGCGAAAACCAATCAAGTAAAGAATGCCATCCAGACCCAGGGTCGAGATCGCCTGCTTGGCACTCTGGCGTACCAGCGGCTTGGCTCGGAAGGCGATACCCAGGCCAGCAATCGACAGCATCGGCAGATCGTTGGCGCCATCACCAACCGCAATGGTCTGCTCCAGCCGGACCCCTTCATTGGCCGCGATCTCACGTAGCAGCTCGGCCTTGCGGTTACCATCGACCACCCGGCCGGTCACACGACCGGTGACTTTACCGTCTTCCACTTCAAGCTCATTGGCGTGTACATAATCGAAGCCCAGCTGCTGCTTCAGGTGCTCGCCGAAATAGGTGAAGCCACCGGACAGGATCGCGGTCTTGAAGCCCAGCGCCTTCAGACTCGAGACCAGCTCTTCGACCCCCTCGGTCAGCGGCAGCCGCTGCGCAACCTTTTCCAGCACGCCGGCATCCAGCCCCTTCAACAGAGCCACCCGACGCTCAAAGCTCTCGGTAAAGTCGATCTTGCCCTGCATCGCCTCTTCGGTGATCGCCGCCACCTGGTCGCCAACACCGGCCTCAATCGCCAGTTCGTCGATCACTTCGGCTTCGATCAGGGTCGAATCCATATCGAACACGACCAGACGGCGATTGCGACGGTAGATATCGTCCTTCTGAAACGCGATATCCACATCCAGTTCGCTGGCCGCTTTAAGAAATTCGGCACGCAACGTTTCGCTCGGCTCACCCCGGACCGAAAATTCGACACAGGCCTTGGTCGACTCTTCTCCATCGTCGAGCTGAACCCGGCCGGACAGGCGGCTGATATTGTCGATATTCAGCCCATGATCGGCGGCGATGCGGGTGACCTTGGCGATATGGCCGGCATTAATCCGTCGGGCCAACAGGGTAATAATGTGGCGCGACTTACCCTGTCCTTCGACCCAGCGGCTGTAGTCAGCCTGATCGACCGGGTCAAAACGGGTATTCATCCCCATCGCATGCATCCGGAACAGCACATCGCTAAGCACCGGCGAGGACTCGGACTGCTTCGGGATCTCCACCAGGATACCGAGCGATAAATTACTGTGGATAACCGCCTGACCGATATCCAATACATTCACCTGGTAACGGGCCAGGGTTTCAGTGATGGTTGAGGTCACTCCCGGCTTGTCTTCACCGGAGATGTTAATAAGGATGATCTCTTTCACGCCGCCGTTTCCTGATCGCTAAGCTATTAAAGGAGGCTATATGAAAACGTGACAAGCGAGAGCGCAGTCGTTTTCATAAAGCCTCAAAGGGGCGCTATTCTACCCCACAATCCATGACATTTAGCCATGACATCTAAACAGCATGTCCGAAACCCTCAGTATTCTGATCGACTGGCTTGATCAACACCCCCACTGGACCCTGATGGCGATCGGGCTCAGCGCCTTTGTCGAATCACTGGCGCTGATCGGCGTGATCGTACCCGGCGTGGCCTTGCTGTACGCGCTGGCCCTGCTGGCCGGCAGCGCCGAACTGAACCTAGGCCTCTGTCTGCTGGCCGCCATGCTCGGCGCCATCGCCGGCGACCTACTCAGTTTTGCGCTGGGCCGATACGCTCATCAACCCGCCCTGCGGCATTGGCCATTCAATCGGTATCCGGATTGGGTAACGCGGGGCGAGCGGTTTTTTCAACGCTACGGCGGCTATAGTGTCGCCATCGGTCGCTTCGTCGGCCCGATCCGGCCGGTGCTGCCGTTTGTCGCCGGTATGCTGCAGATGGCACCGCCACGCTTTATCGCCATCAACCTGGCATCGGCACTGCTGTGGGCGCCGGTCTATATCCTGCCCGGCTACCTGCTCGGCAAACTGGGCCGAGAAACCCTCCCCGAGCTTAGCAACCTCGGCGAAAACGGGATGCTGAATCTGCTGCTGTTGGGCCTGCTGCTACTGATACCGCTTATCGCCTTCGGCCTACACCGTTGGCTGCATCCGGAACACCCTCACCACCAGCGACTTGCACGCAGTCTACAACTGAAACCGCTGCGCAGCCCCCGCAGCGACGAGTTACCCCTGGCCTCGGCCCTGTTGGCTGGTGTGGCGCTGATCGGCTTTACGCTTCTGAGCCTGTCGGTAGTCCTGGGCAATCCCCTGGCACCGCTCGACCAAGGCCTGCACCAACTCAGCCAGCTGCTGAGAACCAACAGTCTTGATCATGGATTTATAGCGATCACCCTGATCGGCGATGGCTGGTTACTGGGGGGACTGAGTCTGGTGATCGCCCTGAGCCTGGCCACCCAGCAGCAATGGATCGCCGCGCTTCACTGGCTGGTGGCGATCCTAGCGGTGTTGAGTCTCAATACACTGGCCAAGAACGGCTTTGTGACGGAACGCCCGCAGGTGCTGCTGGAGCCTCTACAGTCCTACAGCTTCCCGTCGGGCCACACCAGCGCCACCGCACTCTGGTATTGCCTTCTCGCCGCTTTTATTGCCCAACACTGGCCCTACCGGCGACGCTGGCTCTGCTATGCCGCCACCCTGCTGCCGATTTCGGCGGTGGCTCTCTCACGCCTCTACCTGGGCGTTCACTGGTTCAGCGATATCGTCGGCGGTCTGCTGCTGGGCCTAACGGTCGCCGGCCTGATCCGCCTCAGCTACAGCCGCTTCGACCGTCAGCCGATTCACTGGCCTGTGTGGTTATGGCCACTGCTACTGTTGTGTATCGCAGTCTACATCGGCCTGCGATTCGAACATGCACTGCAGCTGTATCAGACCGCTAGAGGTTAGCGGCGCCCTTAATTATTAACGACGGCGCTTTTTCGCCGCACTGCTGGGCCCGCCGTTTCCAACCGACTTGGAGCCTCGTTTAGATCCGCCTTTGGTATTTCTTGATCCGCTGTTGGCGCTTCTAGACCCGCCGCTGGCGCTTCTAGATCCTCCACGGAAACCGGGCTTCGAACCGCTCTTGGCGTCGGCACCAAAACTACGCGGTGCCCGACGATCCTGCTTGCGGCCCTTCTTCTTGCTGAAGGTCTCCACCAGCTCGAAATCGATCTTACGCTCATCCAGATCCACCCGGACCACCCGGACCCGCAACTCGTCACCCAGACGATAGGTCACGCGGGTACGCTCACCGGTCAATCGCTGCTTGGCGGCATCGAAATGATAGTAATCCCCCTGCAACGCGGTCACATGGATCAGGCCTTCGGTGTGGATACCCTGCAGCTCGACAAACAGGCCGAATCCGGTCACCGCGCTGACCACGCCGTCGAACTCATCACCGATATGGTCGCGCATGTATTCGCACTTGAGCCAGGCCTGCACATCCCAGGTCGCTTCGTCGGCACGGCGCTCGGTCAGCGAGCAGTGTTCCCCCAGCTCCATCATCGCCGCCAGGTCGTACGGATACACCTTGCCGGCATCGGCCCGAGGTGCGCCTTCCACCCGTCGAACCGGCGGCTTGGCGCTCTTGCTCAGCAGCGATTTGACCCGCCCCATCAAGCCGCCCTTATCTAGAATCACCGAGCGGATCGCCCGGTGGACCAACAGATCCGGATAGCGCCGGATCGGTGAGGTAAAGTGGGCGTAAGCCGAATAGGCCAGACCAAAATGGCCTTCGTTGTCCGGGGTGTAGACCGCCTGCGACAGGGAGCGCAGCATCATGGTTTGAATCAACGCCGCATCGGGGCGCCCTTCGGCCTGCTGCAGCAACTGCTGGTAATCATCGGGGGTCGGCTTCTCGCCGCCGGGCAGGTTCAGGCCCAGCTCACCCAGGTAGGCGCGAAGGTTTTCCAGCTTCTGGGTCTTGGGGCCCTGGTGAACCCGGTACAGCGCCGGGATCTTCAACTTTTCGAGGAAGCGGGCGGTGGCCACGTTGGCGCACAGCATGCACTCTTCGATCAGTTTATGGGCATCGTTGCGCACCACCGGTACGATCTGATCGATCTTGCGGTCCGGCCCGAATACTATCCGGGTCTCGGTGGTTTCGAAATCGATCGCACCTCGCTCGTCGCGGGCTCCGCGCAAGGCCTGGTAGAGCCAGAACAGCTCGTACAGGTGTGGCACGATGTCCGGATGTTCCGCAGTCAACTGCTGCGCCACTGCTGACTCAGGCTCATCCAGCAGCGCACCGACCCGAGTGTAGGTCAGTCGCGCCTGGGAGCGGATCACCGCCTCATAGAATTGATAGCCGCTGAGTTTGCCCTTGGCACTGATGGTCATCTCGCACACCATCGCCAGCCGATCCACGTTCGGATTCAGCGAGCAGAGTCCGTTCGACAGCGCCTCCGGCAACATCGGCACCACCTGCTGAGGGAAGTAGACCGAGGTGCCGCGATTGCGCGCCTCCTGGTCCAGCGCCGAGCCGGGGCGGACATAGTGAGACACATCGGCGATGGCGACGTAGAGACGCCATCCGCCACCCTTTTTGGCCTCACAGTAGACCGCATCATCAAAGTCACGGGCATCTTCACCATCGATGGTAACGAGCGGCAGCTCCCGCAGATCGACCCGATGCTGCTTATCCTGCTCACGCACCTCGGCGCCGTATCTATTGGCTTCATCCGTCGCCGCATCGGGCCATAGATGGGGAATATCGTAGTTGCGGATCGCCACCTCGATCTCCATCCCCGGCGCCATCTGCTCACCCAGCACCTCGACCACCCGTGCTCGCGGGCGCCCCTTACTGGGCTGCACCAGCAACTCCACCAGCACGTACTGGCCGGTTTCGGCCCCGAGTCGATCCTCGTCGGCGATCACCACATCCTGGCTGATCTTGTTGTTCTCCGGGACCAGATAACCGATCCCAAAATCATCCACATAACGTCCCACCAACTGCTGGGTACAATGCTCCAGCACCTCGACCACGCTGCCTTCACGACGGCCGCGCTGATCGACACCGGAAACCCGCACCATCGCCCGATCGCCATGAAACAGCTTGCGCATCTGACGGTTATGCAGAAACACGTCATCCGAGCCGTCATCCGGACTCAGGAAACCGTAACCATCGCGATGGCCGATCACCCGCCCGGCCAGTAGATCCATCTTATCGGCCAGGCCGTACCCGCCACGGCGGGTATGCACCAACTGACCATCGCGCTCCATCGCCCGAAGTCGACGCCGCAACGCCTCGGTCTGCTGGTCCGACACCAGTCCCAGCTCGGTGCTGAGCTGCGGATGCGACATCGGCCGCCGCGCCTTTTTCAGCAGTTCGAGGATGTACTCGCGACTGGGGATCGGGTTGTCGTATTTCTTCGCTTCCCGGTCAGCGTAGGGATCACGGCTCATATCAGTACTCAATTCTGGGATGATAAACCGCTGCCAGAGTGCAGCGGCCTTAACCGCCGTAGCCCAGCAGATATTGGCAGGCGGTTATAAAAGTGTGGCGCATTGTTGCCGATTTAACCAACCACAACAACGCCAACAGATTGTTTTGAAGCACTTTAGCGTTAATTAACTTCAAAACTGCTAAACTTTGCCGCCTTTTTGGTACTTCAACAGATCCTAATTCGCCATGGAACTACCGATTCTTATCGCCATCGCCTTTGTTGCCGGCTTTATCAGCTCCATCGCCGGTGCCGGCGGACTGATCACGGTACCGGCGCTGCTGTGGTTCGGCATCCCGCCGTTACCGACCCTGGCGGTGAACAAGTTCCAGAGCATCTTCGGCACCCTGTCCTCCACCCTCAACTATTACCGCAAGGGCTTTATCGACTTCCGCCGTCTGCGTCGTGGACTGGTCTGCGCCCTGGTCGGCAGCGTCGCCGGCGCCCAGTGCGTGCAGTGGCTGGGCAACCAGCAGATGGAGCTGATCATTCCCTGGCTGCTACTCCTGCTGGCCGGTTACACCCTGTTCACCCCACGCCTGAGCGACGAAGACGCCAAGCCCCGACTGACACCACTGCAGTTCGACCTGATCGCCTGCACCGGCCTGGGCTTCTACGGCGGCTTCTTCGGCCCCGGCATGGGCTCGCTGTTTGCTCTGGCTCTGATCGGACTGATGGGACTCAACGCCCGCAGCGCCACCGCCCACGCCAAACCGCTGGTTCTGATCAGCAACGCCTCCGCCGCACTGATCTTTATCGGCAACGGTCAACTGATCTGGGAGCTGGCGATCGGGATGGCGGTAGCCCAGGCGATCGGCGCCCGAATCGGCTCCAATATGGTGATCAGCCAGGGCGCCAAACTGGTCAAACCGGTGCTGATCCTGGCTTTGCTGGCAGTTGCGGTGAAAATGCTACTGACCAGCTAATACTTTTTATCAGTTATTACTGACTCATGACTTACCCACAGACGCTGGACGGTCGAGTGGATCACCACCCGACCGGTTCCATCGCCCAGTTACTGCGTTTTCTGCTTACTCAGATACTCACGCATCTTTTCTCGACGCTGCTTCGCCTGCTCTGACCAAGTCTGATACTGAGTTTCATCTAGCACCTGCTGCATTGAGGTATCCAGCTCCTTACCGAGACCTCGCAAAGCGCGAAGCTGCGATAATCTGTTGCTACGCTGCTCGCCCTGAAGCTCAGAGAGATCGGCGAACATCTCTTTGTGAAGCCGATATACCTGTTCCGCCTGCTCATCGCTCAATTGCAACTGATCAGTCATCAGGTCTGTAGCGGTGCGGGCCCGCTCTTCGCTCAGATCGGCCGCGCTCAAGCTTGCGCTGCATGCAGCCACCAGGATAAGCGCCGGAATGAGTTTGCTGAGAGTTTTCATACATTGTTCCTACTTGGTAATGATTAAAGTCTGGGGCGATTCACTAGCGGCAATCAATGCTGTTCCCAGCGGCATCGGTACAGCTGCTACTACGTGTCACCACGCCGTTTTCTGCGTTCAGCGTCGTTTGATAGCTTTTGCCATCCGCTGTCTGGCCACTAAGGGTTCGGCTATGGCCAAGCTCACCCGTTTCATTCAGGTAAGTCTCCTTGCTGGACTCGAATGACCCGCCGTTCGCGCCCTCGACGGATTTGTTCGTGCTCCGATAACGACTGCCATCTTCTGCGCGGTAACTCTGGGTCACTTTGTAACCCTGCCCGCCGTCAGCCGTGCTGATGGCCTTAGTCTTTCGACGATAGCTGTTTCCCTCACCATCACTACGCGCAACCGAGCGGCTGTAGCGAGCTGCACCACTGTCACTGCTTGTCACTCGCCTATCGACACGTGCAGCACCCTTCTCTGAAACCATGGAACGAGTCTTATGGATAGAAGTACCCTGGGGACCGCTAACAATCCGCTTGCGGGAGACGCCATCGGCAAAGCTCGCATCCACCATGATCAGCACCAGGCTCGCAGCCAAAGCGACCGACCGAAACCGCTGTTTGAAGGTGGTTGAAATTCGTATCCTGTTCATGTTTTTGCTCTCTCGTGGGTTGATTGAAACGGCGATATTGCTGCTGACACGATAAAGCGATGGACAGCCTGTTTCTGTTAGGAACCAGTAAGGGTTTTGTAAGGTTTGTGTAAAGTGACTGTTACTACGGTGGGAGATAGCAGATAGTGCCGCCATGCCCCTGATCGAAGCCAACAAACTACTCGTTGTTGAAGACGACCCTGATGCTCAGCGGATGCTCTGTGAATACCTATCGCTGGAGGGGTTTAGCGTGCGCTGTGCCGATGATGGCGCCAACGGGCTTGAACAGGCCAAGCGCTGGTGTCCGGATCTGGTAGTGCTGGATGTGATGCTACCGGGATTAGACGGATTTGAAGTGCTTCGACAATTACGGCGAGACTCCTGCGTACCGGTTCTGATGCTGACCGCACGTCGAGAAGATATCGATAAAGTACTCGGCCTGGAGCTGGGCGCCGACGACTATCTTGCCAAACCGTACAACCCACGTGAGTTGGTGGCACGCATTCGAGCCATTCTCAGGCGTCTACCCGCGACTGCGCCTCAGAAGAACGGCGCCGATATGGCCATCGCCAACTTGGTGCTGTCGCCGTCCAGTTTTGAAGTCTACATAGATCGCCAAGCGATCGAGCTGACTCGCACCGAGTTCAAGTTGCTGAAAATTCTGATCGACAACCAATCCCAGGTGGTTGCCAAAGAACAGTTATCGCTTGAGCTGCTCAATCGACCACTAGAGATCTACGACCGCAGCCTGGATGTCCATGTCAGTAACTTACGCAAGAAATTGCAGCCTGCCGATGTGCAGATATTGACGACTCGCGGTGTCGGCTATCGCATTGAGGCGGTCTGATGGGGCGCTTTTTCTGGAAAATCTTCCTCTGGTTTCTGGCCAGCCTGCTGTCACTGTCAGCCCTGCTATACGGGCTGGCACTCTATAAATTATCCGACGACTCAAACCAGAACCACATCGTAGAGAGGCTGCTACAGCAGCGTGTCGAAGCGGTTGCCATTGCGCTCAGCTATGGCGGTAAGGCCGCCTTGCAGGAGTACCAACAAAATGTGGGCCGAGTCCTGCCAAGAATCTGGGTATTAGACCAGAATAATCACGACCTTCTCGGGCGACCTGTTCCAGCGGCCATTCTTGCATTGGAGGCCGATCAAATGATCACGCGGCAAGTCAAATCGACGGAGGGGGTTCGCTACCAACTCAGGGTCTACAACCCGCCACAACGGCTCACCGACCGCTTTCTTCCACGCACACAACCGTTTCGGCACCGGCTACCCAGTGCAGAACGCCTCAGCCTATTCGTGCTGGTCGGCGCCCTGGCTTGCGCCTGGCTGGCCTGGTACCTGACCCGGCCTATTCGAATCCTGTCGAGAGGAACCCGGGCGTTGGCACGCGGGGAGCTGGATCGGGCGATTGCGCCACAACTGGGTTCCCGCAAGGATGAGCTGGTATCGCTGGCACAAGACTTCGACAAAATGGCGCTATCGTTACACAACCGCCAACAGGCCCTACAGCAACTGTTGAACGATATTTCCCACGAATTGCGCTCACCGTTAACCCGAATTCGATTGCAGTTCGCCCTGCTGGAAAAGCACCAGCAACCAATTAACGAAACCGACAGCCAAGCCCTGGGGCAGGAGCTGGATCGTCTCGACGAGTTGATCGATCAAGTTCTGACCCTGGCCCGACTGGATGCGGAGAGCCACTACCCGCTGGATGATTTCATCGATCTAGCGGGACTGCTAAGCGCGATCTGCCAACAAGCCCAATCCGAAGCCCAGGCTAAAGGATGCCGAATCGAGTGCGACCTCCCCGACAATGAGATAGTCATCTCCGCCAATAAAGAGCTACTCCGGCGCGCATTCGAAAACATCATCCGGAATGCGGTGAAATACAACCCTGATCATGGTCAGGTGCGAGTGAACCTGAAACAACAACCGGGCCAGCGACTGTCCATCATGATTCAAGATCAGGGGCCCGGCGTTGAAGAGGCTCAGCTGGCTGCAATCTTCTCGCCGTTTTTCAGGTTTGACTCTTCACGACCCAAAGGAGGATATGGCTTAGGGCTGGCCATCGCGCAACGAGCAATACTTCGCCATGGCGGAACCATTGTTGCGTCCAACATAAGCGGTGGAGGATTAGCTGTACATATAGAGCTACCTTTTGCGCCAAGCCGATTGGAAGATTGAGACCATCGAAACCTGGCCGTGATCAAGCAAGGGCACTATCAGCACTCGGCTCATTTGCTGCGAAGAGTGCTGCTCATCAAGCCCACACTTCGCAACTCCCCTTTTTAGACAGCTCTCTGGTTCCACTGAGCACAACCAACTGGCTGCAAAAACACGCTCGGTCCTAAGATACTCTTACCCACAATCTGACTAAGTGATTTTTACGACGATATTGATACCGAGCGATTGAGATCGGCTCCATGAGTAAGAAACAACGACCGGATATTCCATCCCCCCTGCTGGAAAAGTGGCAGCATATTGTCGATCTGCTGGCCCAGCTAACCGGCACACCGGCCACACTGATCACTTGTGTGAGAAAAGACGAAATCTGCCTGCTGGTACGCAGCGACCAACTCGATAACCCGTTCCAGTACACTGGCTTCGGTAAACGCTGCAGCGACATGTACTGCGACGAAGTTATCCGTAATCAAAAGCCTTTACTGGTCGAAGATGCCACGCAATCCGATGACTGGAAAAACGCGCCAAAATTTGAGCAAGGCATGACCTTTTATCTTGGCTATCCATTAATTTGGCCGGATAGCGAGCCCTTCGGAACAATCTGCGTCATGGATCGCCGCAGCGATAATGAAGCTCAGAAGCACCATGCCCTGATAGAAGAGTTTCAGGCGTTGATCAATAACGATCTGATGCTGTTGCAAGAACTGGAGGACAACCGCCAACGGCAGCGACAACTTGAATATTCCCTGGAAGAACAAAACCTGGAACTCACCAGTCAATCAACAGACCTGGATGAAACTCACACGGCCCTGAGGGTGTTACTGCGGCAGCATGAGCAGGACCGCAAAGCGATCCGACTTGAGGCCAATGAAGAACTGACCCGGCTTGTGCTCCCCTATCTTGAAAGAATTGAACAGGAGGCGCTGAGCACCACACAGTCAAATTGCCTGGCCCGATTACGCCATCAGCTTTCCAGCACCGCCGACCAGCAATCCATTGCAACGACGCTGCTAAGCCCAACCGAGCAGAAAATTGTCAGGTTTATCCAACAGGACAAATCCAGCAAAGAGATCGCGGACCTAATGCATCTGGCAAAAAGCACCATCGACTTTCACCGGAAGAATATTCGAAAGAAGTTGGGGCTAAAAAGCGGTTCCATCAACCTTAAGAGCTACCTGACTTCCCGGGTATAACAAAGCCCTACAACCACTCTGCTATTTCTCCCCCATTTTCCTCGTATTCCCATCCACAGCCACGCTCTCTAGACTTTTCCCGGTGATTTATCAGGCTTCGGCTGTAGCCAACAGATGATCAATCAACATCTATGGGCGACCGACCGAAGCTATTTTCGATCTCTGTTTGGAAGCCAAATAATGATGAAACTAACACCGAATCCAACTGCGAAACTGACCGGCATGTTGATGCTAGCTTCTGCCTGTATCTTCAATCCCAGCTATGCAGAAGAACTCGCCTCGCCCGCCGAATTTAACGACAGCAACGAGCTGATCCTCCCGTTGGACTATCGCGAGTGGGTTCAGGTGGGTGCCAATGTATCTCCGAATGAACTCAATAACGGCAAGGCCCCTTTTAACGAGATGCGCACAATCTACATGGATCGAGGCGCCTTTCAGCACTGGAAGAAGACCGGTGAGTTTCGAACGGGCACCTTACTTCTCAAAGAAGTGATGGGGGTTGAGCGATACAAAGGGCTGACCGGCTCCGGATACGCAGCCGGTGAAGTCGTGGCGGTCGCCGGGATGCTGAAGGATCCGGTAAAGTTCGCCGATGAGCCGGGCAACTGGGGATTCTTCCGCTACGCCAAGCTTGAAAATAGCGATCTATTTCAAAAAACCAGTAAACAGCTTCCCACCGATAAGTGTTCGGGCTGCCATACCTCTGGCGCTCAGGACGATATGGTATTCACCCAACATTACCCCGTTCTAACTGACTCTAAGGGGACGGGTCGAGTCGCTGTGCCGGTGGAGTAAGGGCATCGAAGAGATGCTGAGATCCAATCAAGCCAGACGATACGAATCCTGATTGGTAACGACTTCGCCTTCCTGATTTTGCCGATGGCCAACCGATAGAAGCGTTGGCCATCGGCCCTGAACGGATTAAACCGACCCTGATCCTCGCCATGCTAGCAGCTGCAATAAAAATACTGGTCGCCGACCAGCCCCTACCCGGATTAACACGCCTGCCGAACAATCTTCCCCTCCCATTCAGAGCCGATTCATCTAAAGCTCTCTACGCTGACCTCAATTCGATACAATGTTGACAAATATCACTACGAGGTTAGATCGATGGCTAGCAAAACTCCCTTTCTCTGCGTTTCAGCGGTAACCGCGCTATTACTGGTCGGCTGCGGTGACGATAAGCAGACCGCATCCACTCCAGCAGCGCCCGAGCAGAAAGCGGCGCAACCCGCCCCGGAGCCAGAGGCAGCCAAGCCGATGGTTGAGCAGGTCAAAGAGGAAGTAACGAACGCTGTCGATGCGGCGGCGGACACGGCCGAACAGATGACCGACAAGGCCGAGCAGATGGCTGAGGAGATCAAAGAGCAGGCTGCCGATACAATGGAGAAGGCCGAACAGAAAGCCACCGATATGGTCGCCAGCGTTTCGGAACAAGTGACTCCGACAGCAGCCAGCGGCGAATCCACCTACAAGAGCCTGTGCTTCAGCTGCCACGACACCGGCCTTGCCGGCGCGCCTAAACTGGGCGACAAAGCCGCTTGGGAGCCGCGCCTAGCCAATGGCATCGAAGCAATCTATAACACCGCGATCAATGGCAGAGGCGCGATGCCCGCCAAGGGCGGCAACCCGGGTCTGAGCGATGCCGATGTGAAGGCAACTGTCGACTACATGATCTCGACCGTCAACTGATCCAAAACCCGCAACCATCCGGTGTGAGCCATCCCCCGCATTAATCGGGTGGCTCACCCTCCGACAACTTTGCCTTGAATCGCTTCTGCGTTAGCCTTGGCCGATCCGATAGATCCAACCGGGCTGTTTCGCCATGACCGAAACGCTGTCGCTGCCCCAGGCGCGAAAGCTCATCCTTCACTCACAGCATCTGCCCCCGGCAAAGTCGAAAGGGCGCGCTATCGATGCCACCCTGTCGGTGATTGAACGGCTCGGCTATATCCAGATCGACACGATCTCGGCGATTCAACGGGCTCATCACCACACGCTATGGAACCGCAACCCAGGCTACCAACCCGAACAACTGGATAAACTGCTCCTATCCGGGCAGGTGTTCGAGTACTGGTCCCACGCCGCCTCGTACCTGCCGATGCGGGATTACCGCTTCAGTCTTCCGCGCAAGCAGGCGATCGCCAGCAGCGAGCAGAACCACTGGTACCGACCCGAGCCAAAGCTGGTGCAGCAGGTATTGGATCGAATCCGGATCGACGGCCCATTGATGGCCAGGGATTTCGAACAAGCGGCGAAGAGCAACGCCAAACCCGGCGACTGGAACAGCAAGCCCGCCAAGCAGGCGCTGGAAACCCTGTTTATGCAGGGCGAGCTGATGGTGGCCCACCGCAGCAACTTCCATAAGGTCTACGATCTGACCGAGCGGGTACTGCCTGCCGGTGTCGATACCCGCCTGCCCGACCCCGAAACCCATGAACGTTTTCTGATCCGCCGCTATCTGGAGGCTAACGGCCTGGGTCGGGCGAGTGAGATCGCGTATTTGTTGAAGAACATCAAGTCACGGATCAACGATCGTGTGCAGCAGATGCTGTCCGACGGCGAGTTGCTGTCGCTGCAGGTTGGCGGGCTGCCCTATGTGGCCCTGCCCGACGCCCTGTCGTTGCTCGACAAACCCTTGGCACGCAGCAAGCTGAAGATTCTGTCGCCGTTCGACAACCTGTTGATTCAACGCCAACGGACGCTGGCCCTGTTCGGCTTTGATTACCAAATCGAGTGTTACCTGCCCGCCGCTAAACGCCGTTTCGGCTATTTCTCGTTGCCGATTCTGTGGAGTGGAAAACTGGTGGCACGAATGGACTGCAAGGCCGAACGACGGGAAGGGCGGCTGCATATCCGGCACCTGGCTCTGGAGCCCGGTCTGAAGCAGCTCGATGGCTTTGCCGCCGCCTTGGCCAAAGAACTGCGCCGCTTTGTGGCGTTCAACCAATGCCATCAACTCGTGTTGCACCGAACCAGCCCGAGTTCGGCCCATCGGCTAATCAACTCCGGGTTGTTCCCTCTTGTCGACTAAACCCGGCGGCCAGCCATTAGGCAACGATATCACTGGCCGGCTGTAACCCCGCCCATAGGCTCGGCTTGATCCACTGCTGAATCGTGCCGGTCAACTGCTTAGGGCCAACCAACTCCAGCTCGCCTTGGTTGATGGCGGCTCGATAGCTGATATCCCCCATCCAGAGCTGGCACATCACCCGCACACAACAGTTCAAGTAGACATCGACCTCCTTGCCGGGGTCATGGACACAGACATCCACCTGATCATCGCTCACCACCAACCACCAGCTGGGGTACTCCTTCACGTCGCTGAAGTTGAACCGAATCACGGTTTCCTTTCCCAACAGATATTGCGGCTGAATGCTGCGCTCCAGATACAGCATCAACAGCTCGAGGTCATAATCCTCTTCGGTCAACTGGTGGCGCGCCCAATGCATCCCCCAGATCCCCATCTGCTCGATAACGGGGTAAAGCTCTTTGCAAGCCTGGGTGGGAAAGTATTCGTAGCCCCGCTGACCGGGAATCCGCTTCTTGAACAGCAGCCCTTCATCAACCATCTGGCTGAGCCGCTTGGTCAATACGGTTGGTGATATCTGGGACAGCCCGCGTTGAAACTCATTGAAACGGGTACTACCACAGAGTGCATCCCGGACAATCAACAGCGTCCACTTCTCACCCAATACCTCCATGGCCTTGGAAATGGGGCAAAACTGGTTATAGACCATCGCACCGCTCCCAATTACACAAACGATAGTTCGTTACTACATTTCGCGTAGTTAGTTACTACAGGTTACGAACTATTCCCCAAACTCGCCATTTTCTACGCTGGTTATGTAGCAAAACAAAGCCAAACCTTCCCCCCGGAAGGCCTGAACAGGAGATGGCGACATGTGCAAAGTACTCACTCCCAGTAAAGAGACACGCGCACTGCGCGGCACTTTCGGCAAATACCCCACCGGCGTTGCGGTGGCGATTGCGCAAAACGACGAGGGTGAACTGGTGGGCATGACCATCAACAGCTTCACCAGCGCCTCCATGGTCCCGCCACTGGTCACCTGGTGTATCGATCGCAAAGCCGCCAGCTATTGCACCTTCGCCAACTGCCAAGGTTTTTCGCTGACGATTTTGTCTGCAAAGCAGGCCGATCTGGCGCAGCGCTTTGCCACCCGCGGCATCGACAAATTTAAGGATATCAAGCTGGACAACAGCCATAGCATTCCAGCACTGGCCGGTGGCAGCGCGGTGATGCGCTGTCATCACTATCGCTCGATGCTGATGGGCGATCACTTGATTCTGGTGGGCCTGGTGATGGATCACGACCAAACCGACAAGCAGCCGCTGGTGTTTGCCGAAGGCCAGTTCCAGCGGCTGGCCAGCTAGCCGAAATCAGCAACCCAGACTGCCCATAACCCCTGATCCCTCGAGGAGGACTATCATGAATATTCAACAAGCAGTTGCTGCCAACACCCACTGGGAGGATCAGCATATGAACCTGCAAAGCTCACTGGAGGATCGGTTAGCTGCGATCGGTGACGAGTTATCCCACAATGGCAAATTCGCCGACGAGAATGACCAGTTTTCCATCACCAACTATAGCCTGCTGAAAGAGGCGAAGCTCTTTTCCGCCCTGGTGCCCAAGGAACTCGGCGGCGGCGGGCATCGCTACAGCGACGTCTGCGCCATGCTCGCCCAACTGGCCACCTACCACCCCTCTACCGCGCTATCCTGCTCCATGCACCAGCATATTATTGCCGCCAACCGCTACAACTACCTCAACGGCAAACCCGGACAGGCACTACTGGAAAAAGTGGCCGCTAACGAACTGGTGCTGGTCAGTACCGGTGCCGGAGACTGGCTCGCCTCCACCGGTGAACTGACCAAAACCGAAGGTGGTTTTCTGTTCTCCGGCCTGAAACACTTTGCCAGCGGATCACCGGCGGGCGATGTGATCGTCACCTCAGGCCCCTATGAGGATCCCGAACATGGCTGGCAGGTACTGCACTTCCCGGTCGCCGCCAAGGCCGAAGGTGTCACCATCCTGGATAACTGGCAGCCGATGGGGATGCGCGGCACCGGCTCAAACAGCCTCAAGCTGGAAAACGTATTCGTCCCCGAAGAGTCCGTGGTGGTACGACGCCCTCGCGGCGATTACCACGCCATCTGGAGCACGGTACTGCCGGTGGCGCTGCCGTTGATCATGTCGGCCTACCGTGGCATCGCCAAGGCAGCGGCCGACAAAGCCCGGGAGCGCTGCCGCAACAGTGTCGATCCGGTTACCCCCTATCTGCTGGGAGAGATGGAAAATGCAATGACCACCGCCGACCTGGCCGTCGACGACATGATCCGTCTGGTTAACGAATTCGACTTCAGCGCGGATCTGGATGCCGCCAACGAGATGGTAAAACGCAAAACCATTGCCGCGGCCGCCTGCAAGGAAACCGCCGCAAAAGCAGTAGAAGCCTGTGGTGGTCCGGGTTACCTGCGCCCCTTCGGTATCGAATGCCTGCTGCGGGATGTGATGGCCTCCCACTTTCACCCATTGCAGGAAAAGCGTCAGCATCTATTCACCGGCTCGCTGGCGATGGGCAAGGAGCCTCCGAGCCAGGCATTTTAAGGCAGCCACTCAGACACAAAAAAGCCGGCATCAAGCCGGCTTTTTACGATAGGACGGTAACGATCAGGGACGATCGTCTTCCTCTTCCTCTTTGACCGGCGGCAGCAGGTCTTCGCGGGTCACGTTCATCGCCAGCAGCACGTTGGCCGCCACGTAGATCGACGAGTAGGTACCGACCAGCACACCGATCATCAGCGCGGTAGCGAAGCCGTGGATCATCTCGCCACCGAAGAAGAACAGCGCCAGCAATACCAGCAAGGTGGTCAACGAGGTCACCAAGGTCCGACCCAGAGTCTGGTTCAGCGACACATTGATGATCTCTTCCGACGAGCCCTTACGCAGCTTGCGGAAGTTCTCACGAATCCGGTCGGAGACCACGATGGTGTCGTTGAGCGAGTAACCGATTACTGCCAGCAGCGCCGCCAGTACGGTCAGATCGAAGTCCAGTTTCAGGATCGAGAACAGTCCCAGCACGATCAGCACGTCGTGAGCCAGGGCGACAACCGCACCGACCGAGAACTTGAACTGGAACCGCATCGCCACGTACAGCATCACGATCGCCAGGGCCAGCAGCATCCCTAGACCGCCCTGCTCGCGCAGCTCGTCACCCACCTGGGCACCGACGAACTCCGAACGCAACAGCTCAACGTCTCCGGTACTACCGGAGCGCAACGCCGCCAGTACGTCATCACCCAGGGTCGGGGTATGGTCTTCCTGCAACCGCACCATAATGTCGGTGGGCGAGCCGAAGGTCTGCACGATAGCGGACTCGTAACCGGCACCGACCAGGGTCTGGCGGATCTCGTCCAGCGGCTTCTCTTGGCTGTACTCGACTTCGATCAGCGCACCGCCGGTGAAGTCCAGGCCGAACTGCAGCTGATTGATAAACAGCGACAGGATCGATGCCAGCAGTACCGCGATCGATACACCGGCCATCACCTTGCGCAGCGCCATGAAATTGAAGCTGCGTTCCTCGTTAGTCATGGTTGTGGTACTCATTGCTTACACCCCCCAACCGATCGACAGTTTGTTGATCTTACGGCCGCCGTAGGTCACGTTGACCAGCGCACGGGTCACCATGATGGCGGTGAACATGGAGGAGATAATCCCCAGCGACAGGGTCACGGCGAAGCCCTTGACCGGGCCGGTACCGACCGCGAACAGGATCACCGCCACCAGCAGGGTGGTGATGTTGGCATCAAAGATGGTGGAGAAGGCGCGATCGTAACCGGCATTGATGGCCGATTGCGGCGGCAAGCCGTTTTTCAGCTCCTCCTTGATCCGCGAGAAGATCAGCACGTTGGCGTCCACCGCCATACCGACCGTCAGTACGATACCGGCGATACCCGGTAGCGTCAGCGTCGCCGACAGCATCGACATCGCCGCGGTCAGCAGCGCCAGGTTCAACGCCAGCGCGATATTGGCGACAATACCGAACACCTTGTAGAACGCCAGCATGAACAGCACCACCAGGGCCAGACCGATCTTGACCGAGGTAACCCCCAGGTCGATGTTCTGTTGACCCAGGCTCGGGCCGACGGTCCGCTCTTCAACGAAGTAGATCGGCGCCGCCAGGGCACCGGCACGCAGCAGCAGAGCCAGTTCAGAGGACTCGCCGGCGCCGTCCAGGCCGGTGATCCGGAAGCTGGAGCCCAGCGCCGTTTGAATGGTCGCCAGCGAGATGATCTCTTTCTCGACGTACGGGATCCGCTTCTCAACTTCGACGCCGTTCTCCTGCACGTAGCGGGTACGGGTCTTATGCTCGATAAACAGCACCGCCATGCGACGCTGAACCGCGTTACGGGTAACCCGGTTCATCAGCTTACCGCCGTTGGCATCGAGGGTGATCGACACCTGCGGCTGGCCGTTCTCATCAAAGTTAGCCTGGGCGTTGGCCACCGAGCTACCGGTGATGATGATATCTTTCTCCAGCCGCGCATCCGGACGCCCCTCTTCACGGAAGGGGTAGGATTCGGTGCTGGCACGACCCGCATCCGGAGTCGCTTCGAGACGGAACTCCAGATTGGCGGTCTTACCCAGAATCCGCTTGGCCTGGGCGGTGTCCTGGACACCCGGCAGCTGAACCACGATCCGGTTACGGCCCTGACGCTGCACCAGCGGCTCGGCCACACCCAGCTCGTTGACCCGGTTACGGATGGTGGTCAGGTTCTGCTTGATCGCGTAATCCTCGATCTGACGGACGGTCGCCTCGGTCAGGTTGACGCCCACGGCAAATTCACCGTCGATCTCCTCTTCGGTCAGCAGGAACTCGTTGTAGTCTCGACGCAGCAGCGAGTAGCCTTCGTCGCGCGCTTCCTGGTTGGCGAACTTCACCAGCAGGCTGCCGTCGGCCTTATGATCAACGCCGCGGTAACGGATCCGCTCGCTACGCAGCTTGGTCTTGATCTCGCTGACGTAGACGTCCAGGCGCTGCTTGACCGCCGCAGCCATGTCCACTTCCATCAGGAAGTGAACCCCACCGCGCAGGTCCAGACCCAGTTTCATCGGTCCGGCACCGATCGAGGTCAGCCAGTCCGGCGTAGTTGCCGCCAGGTTCAGTGCGGTAACGTAGTCGTCGCCCAGTGCACGGCTGATCGCGGCCTTGGCGCGCAGCTGATCGTCGGAACTTCCGACCCGAATCAGCAAGCCCTTGTCGAGCAGCTCAGCCCCTTTGGTGGCGATACCGGCCCGATCCAGCCCCTTCAGGGCGCGGTCGAGGGTCTGTTGTGAAAGCGGAGTGGAAGAGCTGGCACCGGAGACCTGCACCGCGTAATCGTCCGGGTACAGGTTGGGCGCCGCATAGACTCCACCGATCACCAAGATAAAGATGATCAGTAGATTCTTCCAAAGCGGATATTTGTTGAGCATAACGCTCGACTCCTATTGATAAGAAGCTTAGAAGCTACGGACACCGGCAAAAATTGCCGATGCTGTCAGACAGACTAATAAACACAAAACGCCACAACCCGGAGGCGGTGGCGTTTTATGAAAGACTCACTACAACACGTCGGCTTAGATATCCTTGATGGTACCTTTGGGCAGCGCGGCGGCGATGTGCATCTTCTGGAACTTCAGCTCGACGTTGTCGGATACGCTCAGTACCACGTAGTCTTCGTCGATCTTGGTGACCTTGCCCAGCAGGCCCGCGCTGGTTACTACCTCATCACCCTTGGACAGATCGGCAACCAATGCCTTGTGCTCTTTGGCACGCTTGCTTTGCGGACGCCAAACCATGAAGTAGAAGATCGCCGCAAAGCCGACCAGGAAGATCAGGCCGGAAAGGTCACCACCGGGGCCAGCGGCACCGGTTTCCGCCATGGCGGGAGAGATAAAAAAGCTCATTGATTGCTCCTGAAAATACGGATTCTTAATCCTGCGCTAGCGCGGGAACGTCTTGACCGCGCTTGCGGTAGAAATCGGTTACAAAGTCGCTCAATTTACCCTGTTCAATGGCGCTTCGCAATCCGCTCATCAGGTTTTGGTAGTAGCGCAGGTTGTGGATGGTATTGAGCTGTGCGCCCAGCATCTCCTTGCATTTGTCCAAGTGATACAGATAAGCGCGGCTGAAATTTTGACAGGTGTAGCAGTCACACTCCGGATCCAGCGGCCGGGTGTCGTGACGGTGTGTTGCATTGCGAATTTTGATCACCCCCTCGGAGGTGAACAGATGGCCGTTGCGGGCATTGCGGGTCGGCATCACACAGTCGAACATATCGACGCCGCGACGAACCCCTTCAACCAGGTCTTCCGGCTTGCCGACACCCATCAGATAACGCGGCTTGTCCTCCGGCATCTTCGGGGTGGTGTAGTCAAGCACCTTCATCATCTCGTCCTTGGGCTCTCCCACGGACAGACCACCGATGGCATAGCCGTCAAAACCGATCTCGGTCAGCCCGGCCAGCGACTCGTCGCGCAGCGCCTCGTACATGCCGCCCTGGACGATACCGAACAGCGCCGACGGATTGTCACCGTGGGCGTCCTTGGAACGCTTGGCCCAACGCAGCGACAGACGCATCGACTCGGCGGCCTGTTGCTCGGTGGCCGGGTACGGGGTGCATTCGTCGAAGATCATCACGATATCCGAGCCCAGCTCACGCTGAACCTCCATCGAGCGCTCCGGGGTCAGCTCCACCTTGGAACCGTCCACCGGCGACTGAAACTTCACCCCGTGCTCGGTGATCTTGCGCATCGCCCCGAGGCTGAACACCTGAAAACCACCGGAATCGGTCAGGATCGGGCCTTTCCACTGGACGAAGCCGTGCAGGTCGCCGTGCTCCTGCACCACCTGGGTACCGGGACGCAGCATCAGGTGGAAGGTGTTGCCCAAAATAATGTGAGCACCGGATTCCTCGATATCCCGCGGCAGCATCCCCTTAACGGTACCGTAGGTGCCGACCGGCATAAACGCCGGGGTCTCGACATCACCACGCGGGAAGCTCAGGCGACCGCGACGGGCCTTACCGTCGGTAGCCAGCAGCTCGTAATCCATAAAACATTTTCTGGTCACTGAGGACTCCATCAATCTTGCAAATTCTTAATTCAAACCAGCTAACCATTCAGCGTGAGGATAAGCACACTGGGGTTAGGTAAAAGCCGGCGAGCAAGCGCAGTGTACGAGAGTACATAAGCATTTTGAGCCGACTTTTAACGACGTATTAGCGAATTTAGCCCGCGCTGCGGCGCCGAGTCAGGAACATCGCATCACCATAGCTGTAGAAGCGATACTTCTGCGCCACCGCCTCCTGATAGGCGTTCAATATATGCTGCTGACCGGCAAAGGCGCTCACCAGCATCAGCAGGGTCGACTGCGGCAGGTGGAAGTTAGTCACCAGGCAATCGATCACCCGGAACTCATAACCGGGGTAGATAAAGATATCGGTCTCACCGCTGTAGGCGGCCAGCTCACCGCCATGCTTCATCGCCGCGCTTTCAAGCGAGCGGACACTGGTGGTGCCGACGCCGATCACCCGGCCGCCGCGGGCATGACAGGCACGAACCTGCTCGCACACCTGCTCGGATACCTCGATATATTCCGAGTGCATCTGATGCTCGGTTACCGTTTCGACCTTCACCGGCTGAAAGGTTCCCGCGCCCACATGCAGGGTCACGAAGCCGAGTTCGACACCCTTGTCGCGCAAGGTCTGCAGCAAGGCCTCATCGAAGTGCAGTCCGGCAGTGGGCGCCGCCACCGCACCGGGGACCCGGTTGTAGACGGTCTGGTAGCGCTCCCGGTCGGACTCGTGGTCCTCGCGGTCCATATAGGGAGGCAGTGGCATATGGCCGATCTCATCGAGCCAGCTCAGCAGTGAGCGCTCACCTTTGAAACGCACTTCGAACAGCGCGCCCTGGCGACCGGTCACCTCGGCTTCCAGCTGACCTTCCAGCAGCAGCTCGGCGCCGGGCTTGGGGGCCTTGCTGGAGCGGATATGGACCAGCGCGTTATGGGCATCGACCACCCGCTCCACCAGCATCTCGATCTTGCCACCGGTGGACTTGTTACCGAACATCCGCGCTGGAATCACCCGAGTATCATTGAACACCAGCAGATCGCCGGGCTCGACCAGCTCCAAAATATCGGCAAAACCTCGATGGATCAGCTCACCGGAATCACCATCAACGCAAAGCAAACGGCTGCCGGTACGCTGCTCGGCCGGGTGCCGGGCAATCAACTCATCGGGCAGTTCAAAATGGAAATCATCAACACGCATGGACAGACAACAACTTATCGCGGGCAACGTTCAAACAACAACGGTCAAATCAGCGTCAAAGCGCGATTGACCTGCGAAAAAAGCCGACTATAATAGCACGCTCTTTGATGCCAGAGTGGTGAAATTGGTAGACACAGGGGATTCAAAATCCCCCGCCTTAACGGGTGTGCCGGTTCGAGTCCGGCCTCTGGTACCATCTACAGGAAGCCTCGCGACAGCGGGGCTTTTTTGTGCCTGATAGTTTTTGCCGCCTACTTCAGCACTACAGCATTAATTCCTCGGTGCTTGGCACCAACTCCCCTCCCATCTCAATCGGCGAATTGGCATTCGGCGGTGACGCACCGCTGAATTTTGGGGTTTTGACAGGTAGGATGGATTAACGAGCAAAGCGATACAGTCGCCCTTGATGGCAAGGGCTATACGACCGTTATTTGGCTAGCGACGCTTTCACCTCCTGACATACGACCTCTAGTAACGGCCTATGACAAAACTCAGCCCTCGAGCACTGGAATACCTGAATGCAGTAGCCCGTTTTGGTTCGCTACGCAAAGCAGCAGCGAAATTGAACGTAGACCCTTCCGCAGTCAGCCGATTACTAGCCCTGCTGGAGGAAGAGGTTGGCCTGCCTCTGTGGGAACGTCATAACCAGGGGGCACGGATCACACTAGCAGGGGAGGAGCTGCTGGATCATTTCCGCCAGATGCAAGCTAGTGAAGCGGCGACCCTGTCACGGATCCAGGATATGCGAGGGCTACGCAAGGGTGAGGTGAAGGTAGCCGTCGGTGAAGGCTTTATCTCTGATCTGATTGCCGCGCCGCTACAGGAGTTTATGAGCCGTTATCCCGGCATTCAGATCAGTATCGAGATGGCCGGAGCTAATGAAGCGGTACAGATGATTCTGGATGATCAAGTCGATTTCGGAATCGTCTATTCCGGGCCGGAGGTGGCAGACTTATGTTGTCATCTGGAGACCCGTCATCCGCTGGACCTGATCGCCCGGCCCGATCACCCTCTGGTATCCCTGGCTCGCGCCGTCAGCTTTGATGAGCTGAGCCAATACCCACTAGCACTGATCGACGGAGCCTATGGCATGGGGCGGCTGATTCGCCGGGTGGAGGAGGCAGAGCACCGCGCACTCACCCCCAGCCTGCGCACTAACTCGGTGGCGGTGCTAACCCGCTTTGTCACCTCCGGGCTGGGCATCGCCCTGATGCCGCAGCTGACCGTTGCCGCTGAAATCCATGCACAGCAGATCGCCTGTGTCGCCATCGATCAGCCGATGCTAGCCGATGCACGGGCTCGGGTACTCAGCCATAATCGTCGAGAGCTAACCCTGCCCGCCCAGTCACTGATGGATCACCTCAAATCCAGCATGAAGTTCCTGCGCGAAGATGCGCCGCTACTTTCCACCCACCTTGGCTGATCAACCCTGAGCTCTGATCGCAGCTCTAGCCCGACAACCTGCTGTACGTTTTCTGACCACCTACACTGCAGAGCCTTTGGCCCACAGTGTTGAGTTTTTTCCAACACCTCGTGAATTGAATAGTCAACGCCGCATCAACTACCTTCAATACAGGTCGTACGGCGACCATAAAAAAAATAATTCAACTAAGAGGCATAAGCATGAATAAGGCACTCAACAGCCCGGTTCACAAGAAGCTGTTTAAAAGCTGCGTATTGGGCTTTGGCGCACTGTTAACCTCGCTGACGGTTAGCGCACAGACCATCAACCTTAGTTATAACGGTGCACCAGATGCGGACAAAAATGCCGTGCACCTATTTGCAAGCAACCTGAAGAAACTGGTTGAAGAGAAAACCAATGGCTCCCTGTCCCTCAAACTCTACCCCAACAGCATGCTGGGTGAAGAGGATGAGCGGATGGAACAGGTGATGAACACACCAAGCCTGAACATCGCCTCATTCGGCGGTGTCTCCCCGCAATTCCCTGAGATCTTTGTCAGCGCGATTCCATTCATGTTCTCGGATTTCGACAGCGCCCGTCATTTCTTTGATCAAGGTGAATACTGGAAGGCGTCTCAGAAAGAGTTCTTCCAGCGCACCGGCACCCATATGCTGGCAGTTATTGAAGAAGGTGGTTTCCTGGCGTTTACCAATAACAAGCGTCCGATCCACTCCCCAGAGGATTTCAAAGGCCTGCGTTTCCGTGCTATGGATAAGAGCCAGGTGGCACTGTATGAATCCTTCGGCGCTTCCGGCACACCAATCCCCTGGACAGAAGTTTATATGGCCCTGCGAACCAGTGTCGCCGACGGCCAGATGAACCCGCCGATGTACATCATCCTTGGCAGTCTGCATGAGGTACAGAAGTACCTGACACTGGCCAACATCCAGTATTCGGACCAGTTCTTGGTCGCTAACGATGAACTGCTGAACAGCCTCAGCGAGACTGAACGCAAAGCGCTGGACGAAGCGGTACTGGAGGCCAACCGCCTGAATCGTGATGCCGTGCAAAGTCAGGTGGAGAAGCGCATCCAGTTCCTGGCCGATAACGGCATGGAAGTGTATCGCCCGTCTGCCGACGAACTACAAGCGTTCCAACAAGCCAGCCAACCCTCCTTTTTGGCTTGGCTGAAAGCGCAGAACATCGATCAGAAGTGGATCGATATGGCGCTGAAAGACGCTGGTCTGAACTGATCGACTGTCAGAGTACCCTCGGTTAAACAGCGACGGCGGTTTCGACCGCCTCCCTGAGGTATCACTATGTTTTCCAAACCGTTAAACAGACTAGGCCAGGGGCTGATGCTGATCGCTTCAGCCCTTTTTGTTCTCAATGTCTGCGTGCTTCTATACGGCGTAGTCGCCCGTTATCTGGTGGGCCACTCACCAATCTGGATGGATGAGCTGTCCCGTTACCTGATCATAGGCACGGTGCTGTTGGTACTGGCTCCCGCCTGGCTGCAGCAACGCCATATGCGGGTAGATTTTCTGGAGTCCATGCTACCGCGCCGCCTGAAAATGGCACTGCGCCTCTACAGCTGGCTACTGGTGTTGGGATTGAGCGGTTATATCGCTTGGATCAGTTGGCATTACGCCTTTTCGGTACAGCGTTTTATGACCATGGGGCTGGGCATCAGCAAAACCATTCCCTTGCTCTCGATTCCGATCGGCTTTGGCTGTCTGTTTGTTGCCGCCCTGATCCATGGGCCTGACCTGAAAGGCACGAAGGGGTAACTATGTTATTGGCAATGTTTGCGACCTTTTTTATTCATATCCTGCTGGGTATCCCGCTGTTCCTCTGCCTGATTCTGACGGCGGTGGTGGGCTTTGTGGTAGCGGAACCCATGCTGTTGTCCCGGATGCTTCCGCAGCAGTTTTTCAGCGGTATCGACGCATTTTCCCTAATGGCGATCCCCCTGTTCATTCTGGCTGGCAACCTGATGAACGGCGCCGGTATGACCGAACGGCTGATGCGGCTAGCAAGGGTGCTAGTGGGACACCTACGCGGTGGGCTGGGCTATGTGAATGTGGTCTCCAGCGTATTTTTTGCAGGAGTAAACGGTTCAGCGGTAGCGGATACCTCGGCGCTGGGTTCACTGTTGGTGCCCGCAATGAAGAAAGAGGGCTACTCAGCTGCCTATGCGGCAGGCCTAACCGCTGGCAGCTCCCTTATCGGACCGATTATTCCTCCCAGCATCTTCATGATCCTTTACGCCTCACTCACCAATACCTCGGTAGGTGACCTATTTCTGGCGGGAGTGATTCCCGGGCTGTTGCTGGGTGCCGCCTTTATGGCGATGAACTGGGTTTACGCCCGGCGCGCCAAAATACCAACGACCGGCCAGAAACCCTCTGCCAGTGAATTCCGACAAGCGCTGCTCGGGGCGATTCCGGCGCTCATTGCCCCCTTTATCATCGTGGCGGGTATCGTGTTCGGCTTTGTCACGCCGACCGAGTCGGGCGCGCTGATCGTTGCCTATGTTGCGCTGGTAGGGCTGTTTAATGGCGAGCTGAGACTCCGTGCGCTGAGTCGTTCGATTCGCGATACCGCTATACTAACGGGCACCATCTTCATCATCATGGCCGCCTCCTCGGTGATCAGCTGGTTACTCTCCTATGCACAGGTGCCGATGCAGTTTGCCGATCTGCTGGCGCCATTCCGGGACAGCCCGGTGCTGGTACTGCTGATGCTCAGTGCCATTACCTTTGTCACCGGCATGTTTATGGAGGAGGTCTCGGCGCTAATCCTGCTGACGCCCATCTTTATTCCCGTTGCCAGCATGGCAGGAATCGATCCGGTTCATCTGGGTATCGTGATCACCCTCAACATCACCATCGCCCTGATTACACCGCCGATGGGGGCCTGCGTCTTTGTGGCGGCAGCCGTCAGCAATCTGCAGATTATCGAATTGTTCCGCACCATCTGGCCATTCGTGCTGGTGGCGATTGCGGTGCTGATGCTGCTGATTCTGTTACCGCAGATCACTCTTCTGCTACCGAACCTGGTGGGTTGATGCGATGAACAGATTGTTAGAACAAGCGATTCCTGAGATCCCCCAGCCAGACTGGCAGCGTGTTTCACAGATCCCTATTGTCGAGTGCGGCGATGGATTGCAACCGATGAGTTTGGCCCCGGAGCCTATCTGCACCTACCCTGCCTACTTCAAGATGGGTATCCCAGGCGCACCGGCAGAATGTCATCTGCGCCTAGGTGTCTACACGCGATTAATTCAGGCAGCTCAACAACTGCCCAGCGGTATTCGACTGGTGGTGCTGGATGGCTGGCGACCTTACCCGGTGCAACAGCACCTGTACGATACGCTGGTCAATTTGATGGAGCACAGTCTGCCGAATCTGACGACTGAACAGCTGCACGCCAAGGCACGCGACCTGGTGTCTCCTCCCAGTAACGAGGTGGATGCACCCAGCCCTCATCTGACCGGCGGTTCGGTGGATATCACCCTCGCGGACCGCTACGGCCAGCTGCTAGATATGGGCACCCGGTTCGACGAGGCCAGTCCGCTCTCCTTTACCGCCAGTTTCGAAAAGCAAAACGACCTGACCCCGGCCCAGCAACAAGCACGGGATAACCGCCGTCTTCTGTACAACGTTATGGTTCAATCAGGCTTTACCAACCTGCCCAGTGAGTGGTGGCACTTCGACTACGGCAACCAATTGTGGGCATGGTGCAGCGGTAACTCCCATGCCATCTATGGCACCACTCATCCAGAAAGTTTGGAAGCGATGTGGCAGCAGCAGCTCAACAAGCAGGCCGGTAAAGATGGTAGTTAGAAGTGAAATAACCCTAAGACAGCAGTAATTTTTCATCGATCGGAAGAAACTGACCCGCGACGTCGATCAGCGAATTAGCGGTCAATGAGGGCACTCCGTAGACCTGGGTGTTAACCCCATCGACCCGCTGGATCCGATCCAGCAGCAGATCGAAGTCGCCATCACCGGACAGCAGCACCACGGTATCCACCTGGCTGGCGGCGTCGAGCACGTCGATGGTAATCCCCACATCCCAATCGCCCTTGGCGGAACCATCACTGCGCTGGATAAAAGGCTTCAAACGGACATTGAAACCGATCTGCTTCAGTGCGTTCTGGAATTTGAGCTGGCGTTCGTCGCCGCGATGAATCGCATAGGCGTTGGCGATCTGAATCTCGCCCTGCTGGCTCAGTTGCCGCCACAATTCACGGTAATTGAACTGCCGCCCGTAGGCTTGGCGGCAGGTGTAGTAGATGTTCTGTACATCGACGAACAGGGCGATCTTTTTCATGCTCAAGTCTCGGTGTCTTTCACTCAACGAATTCGGCGCAGGCGGAAGTTACGCCCCTTGAGCTTGCCTTCGCCCAGCTTCTTCATCGCCGCTTTGACCGAGTTTCGCTTCACCGCCACGTAGGACCAGTTGGCGAAGATCTGGATCTTGCCGACCTGATTGCCGTCGATGCCGCCCTGGCCGGTCAATGCACCGAGGATATCGCCCGGACGCAACTTCTGCTTCTTGCCGCCATCGATCTGCAGCGTCACCATCGCCGCTTTGGCCGGCTCCTGATCGAGCAGCGCCAACGGCGGCAGGGGTGCAGTGGGAATATCCTGATCCAGGTAGGCCTGCAAGCCGACCACCTTGGCTTCTTCGCGATCACTGTAGAGGGTGCAGGCCAGACCCTGGTTGCCGGCCCGACCGGTGCGCCCGATCCGGTGCACATGGACTTCGAAGTCGTTGGCGACCTGGTAGTTGATCACCGCATCAAGGCCGCTGACATCCAGCCCTCGGGCCGCCACATCGGTGGCCACCAGCACCGTGGCACTCTTGTTGGCGAACCGGACCAGGGTGCGATCACGCTCGCGCTGTTCCAGATCTCCGTGTAGCGCCAGCGCGCTGAATCCGTAGTCGTGAAGGTTATCGGCCAGTTGCTGGGCCTCGCGCTTGGTGTTGCAGAACACCACCGCCGACTCGGGTCGCGTCTGCAACAGCAACAGTCGCAGCGCGGTGAACCTATGTTCGTCGTCCTCGACCCGGTACAGCTGCTGCACGATGGTACTGTCGTCGTGTCGATCCTCCACCTTGACCATCACCGGATCCTGCATCACCCGCTGGGCGATGGCACGAATCTGGTCGGGATAGGTGGCGCTGAACAGCAGCGTCTGACGATCGCTGGGCGTGTTGGCGATAATCGCATCGAGGGCATCCTGAAAGCCCATGTCGAGCATCCGGTCGGCCTCATCCAGCACCAGCAAGTTGAGGTCATCCAGCCTGAGGGTGCCCTTGCGCAGGTGTTCCTCGATCCGCCCCGGCGTACCGACCACGATATGGGCACCGTGCTGCAACGAGCCGATTTGCGGACCGAACGGCATCCCGCCGCACAGGGTCAGCACCTTGATGTTATGGATGCTGCGGGCCAGGCGGCGTAACTCTTTAGCCACCTGGTCGGCCAGCTCCCGAGTCGGACACAACACCAGCGACTGGATCCGGAAGCGCTTCACTTGCAAGTGCTGCAGCAGTCCCAACCCAAAGGCGGCGGTTTTGCCCGAGCCGGTCTTGGCCTGGGCGATCAGGTCCTTGCCCTCCAAAATGGTGGGCAGACTGCGAGCCTGGATATCGGTCATCCGGTGATAGTCCAGCGAAGCCAGGTTTTCGATCAGGCTGGGATTGAGGGGCAGGGAGGAAAAGTCGGCGTTGCTCAAAAGGATTATCCAGGTCGGTGACGGGCAAACGGCGATTATCCCACGTTATCCCGCCTCCGTCCGGCTCAATAACAGCGCTTCTAGCTCCACACAGAAACATCGACAAAAATCGGCGCTTGATCCTTTTACCCAACTTTACATTAGCGCGGTTGCAATTAGCGTCCCAGGGAGTAGCATTAATTAATTAATCATTTGAGTAATTAAATTGAGATGACAACACCTCAAGACAACCCTCCCGCCAAGCGCGGTCGCCCGGTTGATCCTGAACTGCAGCAACAGCGCCGCCAAGATCTGATGGATGCGGCCTACGAGCTGCTGCGCAACAACAGCTACCGCAGCATCACCATTCGAGACCTGGCCACCCAGGCCGGCACCCAGTCGGCGATGATCCGATACTACTTCGGCGACAAGCAGGGGCTGTTTCTGGCGATGTTGAAACAGATTGCCGACCAACGCTTCAGCCATTTCCAGCGACTCTCGGAGGCTCCCGATCCGATCCGGTCCTTTATTGAAGCCTCGCTGCAATTCTTTGCCGAACACTCGCCGCTGATCCGGCTGATCACCGATGAGATGCTGGCCGGCGACAGTGCGCTGAAACAGGCCATTATCGAAACAGGCCCCAAGCGGATGGCGACCCTGCTACCGAAACTGATTGAGTCCCAGCAACAGGCGGGCCAGCTGCGCGCCGATCTGGATCCCAAATGGGCCGCGTTCTCGCTGGTCAGCCTGATCATGATGCCGTTTATCGTCAGCCCGGTTCGCCAGCAGGCCTGGCAGATCGATGACTCGGTGCTGCCCTCCTCGTCCTGGAGCGACCACATCTACCGACTGTTTACCGAAGGAGCCCGCCCATGAACCCAGCCAATCAACGTCGCCCATTGCTCGGGCGCGTCTGGGTGCTGCCACTGGTCATCGCATTGGGAGCGGCGATTGCCGTGGCGATCATCAAGAGTCAGCCGGTAATGGAGCATCAGGCCAAACCGCAGCCGCCGACCCCGGCCCGTGCCGTTGAGCTGCAACGCCATGATGTCCGACCCAGCGTGATCGGCTTTGGCTCGGTCACCCCGGATGTACTGCTCGATATGCGCGCCGAGATCGCCGGCAAGGTCAGCTATGTACATCCGCAGTTGAAGAAAGGGGTGATCCTGCCCGCCGATACCCTGGTGATCGAGATCGATGACAGCGACTACCGCCTGGCGCTTAAAAAGGCCACCGCCACCCTGGCCCAGAACCGCGCCAACCTGGCCGAGCAGCAGCTGGCTCTGAAAGATGCCGAGCAGGACCTGCAACTGGCCAAGCAAAAGCTTCAGCTGGCCGAGACTGAATTGGTACGGTTCGAGAAGCTGCTGACCCGGGGCTCGGTAGCAAAATCCAGTGTCGACAACCAACGCTCGGCGGTACTGCAGACCCAACAGGAGGTCCAGACCCTGCAGAACCAGCTCGACGTGATGCCCCACACCACCGAGGTGCTGGAAGCGCAGATCGAGATTGCCGAAGCCGAAGTTCAAACCCAGCAACTGAACCTGCAGCGCACCCAGATCCGTCTGCCCTTCAATGCCCGCATCGCCGGCCTGTCGGTCGAGGCCAACCAGTTCGTCGGTCAGGGCGCTTCGCTGTTCTCGGCCCAGACCATCAACAAGGTGCTGATCAACGCCCAGTTCCCGCTGGCCAAGATCCGCTTCCTGGCGCGGGGCTTTGACCTCAAACCCAACGAGATGAAAGCGCTGTTCGACAGCGGCGAAGATCCCAGCGGGCTGCTGCAACGGCTGGGGCTGAGTGCCAGGGTCCGGTTGGCCGGTGATGAGCTGCCGGTCAGCTGGAACGGCAAGGTGGAGCGTTTCAGCAGCAACCTGGATCCGGTCTCGCGTACTGTCGGCGTCATCATCGGGGTGGAAGATCCGTACCAGCAGATCCAGCCCGGCATCAAGCCACCGCTGATCGACGGCATGTACATGGAGGTCGAGCTGCAGGGGCGGCCACAGCCCTACTGGGTCGTACCCCGCGATGCGCTGCACGAAGGCGAGCTGTACCTGACCGGACCGCAGCAACAGCTCCATCGGATGGCGGTCAGTGGCTTCGCCCAGCAGCAGATGCTGTTGCTGGATCCGAATACCGCGATCGCCGCCGAGACCCGGGTCATCACCTCCGATCTGTTCCCCGCCGTTGACGGGATGCCGCTGGCGCTGAGTCCCGATCCCGACACCCAAGCCCTGATGCAGGACTGGCTGGAGGCACACTGAGATGATCCGCTTCTTTGCCGCCCACCCCACCGCCGCCAACCTGCTGATGGGGATGTTCATGCTGGCCGGGGTGCTGGCGTTGCCCGATATCAAACGCGAGACCTTTCCGGAGATCGACCGCTACGAAGTCCAGGTGACCGTGGCCTATCCAGGAGCTTCCCCCACCGATGTCGAGCTGGGGATCTGCAAGCCGTTGGAAGATGCCATCGACGGCATCAGTTTCATGGAGGAGAAACGCTGCGAGGCCCGTGATTCGGTCGGCATCATGACCCTGAAGATGCTCGAATCGGGCGACTTCGATCGGTTTCTCGACGACACCAAGTCAGCGGTCGACGGCATCGACAACTTCCCAGACGACAGCGAACTGCCGGTGGTCGAGGAGACCGGTCGCACCCAGGATGTGGTCACCCTGGCCCTGAGTGCAGAACTGCCGGCACGGGAGCTGAAAACCCTGGCCGAGCAACTCAAACAGCGGATGCAACAGACCACCGCGATCCCGCTGATCGAGATCCAGGGCTTCGCCAGCCGCGAATTCCAGATTCACGTACCGCAGCACAACCTGCGCCAATACGGCCTCAGCCTGGAGCAGATCGCCGATATCGTCCGGGGCCAGAATCTGGATATGCCCGACGGCGAGCTTAGTACCGCCAGGCGCGAATATCAGATCCGCTTCAGCGACGAGAAGCGCACCACCGACGAGCTGGCGAAGCTGATCGTCATCGACGGTGAACAGGGCGGCGAGCTGCGCCTCGGAGATATCGCCACCATCCACAGCGATTTCGATACCGATGAGAATCGGGTCACCTACAACGGCAAGCCGGCGGCGTTCCTGCAGATCCGCAAGAACAGCATCGACGACAGCCTCGACGTACTCGAGCAGGTCAAACGCTTTATCGACACCGAGCAGCACCGACTGCCGCCGGGGGTCGAACTGGCGCTGACCCAGGATTCCACCAGTATCATCAAAGACCGGATCCAGATGCTCGGTACCAACGCCTGGCAGGGACTGCTGCTGGTATTCGCGGTGATGTGGCTGTTCTTCGGCACCCGCTACGCCTTCTGGGTGGTAATGGGGCTGCCGGTGTCGTTCCTGGCCAGCGCCTTTGTACTGGGCCAGTTCGGCATGAGCATCAACATGCTGTCGATGGTCGCGCTGCTGCTGGCCCTCGGGGTTCTGATGGACGACGCCATCGTGATCAGCGAGAGCATCGGTCATCAAATCCGCCAGGGCCGCAAGCCGTTGCAGGCCGCCATCGAAGGCACCCGACTGGTGGCCCGTGGGGTGTTCTCGTCGTTTCTGACCACCCTCTGTATTTTCAGCGGCCTGCTGAGCCTGACCGGCGATATCGGCCAGATTCTGGTGGTGATTCCGATCGTGTTGATCTCGGTGATCTCGGTGTCGCTGATCGAAGCCTTCTTTATCCTGCCTCATCATCTGTACCACTCGCTGGCTCATGCCCGCAGCACCACCCCGTCGCTTATCCAGGCAAAGGTAAACGCCCTGTTCGAACGACTGCGACTGAAGATCGACCAGTTGGTCGGCGGTCTGATCCGCATCCGCTACGGTTTTGTCGGCGCGGTGATCGCGCTGCTGATCGTCTCCATCAGCCTACTGCCGTCTGGGATCGTCAAGTTCTCCGCCTTCCCGACCGTGGAGGGCGACATTCTGCAGGCCCGGGTGCTGATGCCCACCGGCACGCCGCTGCACAGAACCGAGGCGCTGGTCACCCAGCTGAAACAGCAGCTCAATGAGATCGCCGCGCCGCTGAGCGAACAGCAGGGCGAGCAGGTAATCAAGGCGGTCACGGTCAAGTACGGCACCAATGCCGATGCCTTCGAATCGGGTCCACACCTGGCCACCCTGAGTGTCGACCTGCTGACCGCCGAGCAGCGCCACTTCTCGATTAACGAGCTGAAACGACAATGGCTGGAGCGCGCCGAAGACCTTAACGGCGCCTGGAGTATCGCCATCAAGGAGCCCAGTATCGGCCCGGCCGGACGGGCGATCGAGATTCGACTGCAGGGCTCTGATCTGGATCGGCTCAGCCAGGCCTCCCAGGAGCTGAAGCACTGGCTGGCGGGCTACCCCGGCGTCTCTAACCTGCTCGACGACCTGCGTCCGGGCAAGCCGGAATTTACCCTGCACCTGAAAGAGGGCGCCTACAGCCTGGGGATGACAGCCCAGACGATCTCGTCCCAGCTGCGCGCCGCTTTTCAGGGCGCCAAAGTGCTGGAGACCAGTATCGGACTGGAAACCTACGACCTGGTGGTGGAGCTGGATAAGGCCTCGCGCGACGAGCTGGCCGACTTCGACAACTTCCCGATCATCAATCCGGCCAACGGCGCCATCATCCCGCTGGGGGATATCGCCGAGATCGTCCCTACCCGCAGCTATTCGCGGATTCATCGGGTCGATAATCAACGCACCCTGACCCTGCTCGGGGATATCGACGCCAGCGTCAACAACACCGCCGCGGTGCTCGGCCATATGCAGGCCAACTTCCTGCCCGAGTTCAAGCAACGCTACCCGGATGTCAGCCTGAAGCTCAAAGGCGAAGTGGCCGAAGGCGGTGAAACCCAAGGCTCGATGAAGTCGGCCTTCCTGATGGGACTGGCGGGCATTTTCGTGCTGCTCAGTTTTCAGTTTCGCTCCTACCTGGAACCCGTCATCGTGATGCTGAATATCCCGCTGGCGCTGATCGGGGTGATCTGGGGCCACTGGCTGCTGGGGCTGGATATCACTATGCCGTCGATGCTCGGTTTCGTGTCGCTGGCCGGGATCGTGGTCAACGACTCGATCCTGTTGGTCGAGTTCGTCAAACGCCGTGTTGCCGAGGGACTCAGCATCCACGCGGCCGCGGCCCGGGCCAGCCATGACCGCTTCCGCGCGGTGCTGCTGACCTCATTGACCACCATCGCCGGCATGACGCCGCTGCTGTTCGAAACCAGTCTGCAGGCCCAGGTATTGATTCCGCTGACCGTCAGCATCGTGTTCGGCATCGCCAGCTCGACCTTGCTGGTGCTATTCGTGGTGCCCTGCTGCTTCTGCATCCTGGAAGACTTCGGCCTGACCAGCTTGTCCTCATCCACGGCAGCGGATGACGACAACGAAGGCTCGGCAACCTCCGACAAGGCTTCCAAACCGGCATAAGCCAGACGGTTCAGCAGCGAGAAGAGAAGCGGTAAGGAAAAACCGATCGGAAAAACAGACGACAGAGCGGAGTTGGTTCGACCGATCGGTACTAAACCTGTTGCTCCCGCCACTTGCTGCATCCGCTCTCTTGACCGATAACCATACGACATGGCACCCATATACATTTTCAATGCAAATGCCGTAAAAAACTGCATTTTTGATGTATTTCGCGCATTTTCTTGACCGCAGCTCGACCAGCCTGCGACACTCGGGAGCGAGGATCACCCCTTGTGCAGCCGCACAAAGCGGCGCACCACCGGGGAAGCAAAACATCATTCCCAGATAAAACCAGACAGATAAAGGTATCAACATGACGATTGAACAGGTGGGAGTCGTAGGCGCTGGCCAGATGGGCAGCGGTATCGCTCAGGTCTGCGCGGCAGCCGGTCTTAAAGTGACCCTTTGTGACCTGAACCAAGAAGCGCTGGAACGCGGCCTTGGCGCCATCAGTAGCAGCCTGGCGCGCCTGGTCGCGAAGGAAAAGCTGAGCCAAGCCGACGCTGACGCAATCGTCGAACGGATCAGTATCAACACCGACATGGCCGCCCTGGCCCCGGCACAACTGGTGATCGAAGCCGCTACCGAAAACGAAGAGCTGAAGCAGAAGATCTTCCGCAGCCTGGACGAGATCTGCCAACCCGACGCAATCCTGGCCACCAACACCTCATCCATCTCAATCACCCGCCTGGCCGCCGTCACCCAGCGCCCCGAAAAGGTGATCGGCATGCACTTTATGAACCCGGTGCCGATGATGAAGCTGGTCGAGGTGATCCGAGCGCTGCAGACCGACGATGCCGTGTTCCAGCAGGTCACCGCGCTGGCCGAAGAGATCGGCAAGGTGCCGGTGGACGTGAAGGATGCCCCGGGGTTTGTCGCCAACCGGATCCTGCTGCCGATGATCAACGAAGCCGTATTCTGCCTCTACGAAAACCTGGCCAGCGCCGAAGAGATCGATACCGTGATGAAGCTGGGTATGAGTCACCCGATGGGGCCACTGGCCTTGGCGGATCTGATCGGTCTGGACACCTGCCTGAGCATCATGGAAGTGCTTTACGATGGTTTCAAGGACAGCAAGTACCGCCCCTGCCCGCTGCTGGTGCAGATGGTCGACGCCGGCTACCTGGGCCGTAAGTCCGGCCGCGGCTTCTACAACTACGGCTAAGGAGACGAGCATGAACGCAACCCATTTTGAAGGCAGCCTACCTGCCCAGGAATTCAGCAACATCCTGCTCGACGAAGTCGAAAATGGTATCTATCGCCTGACCATCAATCGCCCCAAGACCCTGAACGCGCTCAACGCCGATACCCTGAAGGAGATGGATGCGGCAATTGAGATCCTCGAGGCCGATCCAAGTGCCCGCGTGCTGCTGATCACCGGTGCCGGTGAGAAGTCTTTTGTCGCTGGGGCCGATATCGAGCATATGAGCCACCTGACCCCGATCGAGGGTAAGGCCTTCGCCGAACAGGGCATGCGGATCTTCCGTCGTTTGGAAACCCTGCGTATCCCGGTGGTGGCGCTGGTCAACGGCTACGCCCTGGGTGGCGGTTGCGAGCTGGCGATGAGCTGTGACTTTATCCTGGCCGCCGAAAACGCCAAGTTTGGTCAGCCGGAGGTCAACCTGGGTATCACCCCCGGCTTCGGCGGCAGCCAGCGTCTGACCCGTCTGGTCGGCCGCGCGATGGCGATGGAGCTACTGGTCACCGGTCGCACCATGTCGGCCGAAGAGGCGATGCGCCGCGGTCTGGTCAACCACGTCTATCCGCAGGCGGAATTGGCCGATGAAGGGATGAAACTGGCCGCGATGATCGCCGGCAAGAGCAGCAGCGCGATCCAGCTGACCAAGCAGCTGGTCCAGCGGGGTCAGGATCTGGACCTGGACAACGCCTGTGTGATGGAGAGTGATCTGTTTGGCCTGAGCTTCTCCACCGAGGATCGCCAGGAAGGCATGAGCGCCTTCTTGGAAAACCGCAAGGCCAAGTTCTCCTAAGTCTTTTACGACAGAGAGCGGGTCAACCTCCCCGGTTCAAGCCGGGGAGGGATCAACCAATCGCCGAGTGTTGAGACGATTAATCGGCGTCAGCTCGAACGGCGGTCACGGTAATCTCGACCAGCGTTTCTCCTTCCAGCGCCACCCCCAGGCAGGCCCGCTGGGGCCAGTGATCCGGGTCCTCGCCTATCCAAGTTTTCCAAACCCGATCCATCTCGGACTTCGCAGCCATGTCGGCGATATAGACCTGCGCGGAAACGATACGGGTTTTGTCACTCCCCAGTTCGGCCAGATTGCTGTCGATCGTCTGCAGTGCCAGTCGGGTCTGTCCCTCCATCGGCAGCGAGGTATCCGAAGCCGTTGCCACGGTCCAGACCAGATCCTTGTAGGCCGATGAACGATTGCGCCCGATATACTGCCCACGAACTCTTTCTATCATTGCTAGTCTCACCCCGCCGTTGCGACTGATTCTGCTGCCGGGTCCGACTCAACCGATGATCGGCAGCGTCTCCCAGGCCCTTTTGTGAAGCATCTCACAACCGTCTTCGGTGACCAGAATATTTTCCTCATGGACCATCATTCGCCCCGGGGCAAAGGACATCCCAGGCTCCAGCGTCAGCACCATTCCCGGTTGCAACAGCACATCACCGCCAGGAACATGAGAGGGCCACTCGGTCAGCTGCATTCCCAGGCCATGCCCCATCCGCCCGACATCGTTACCCAGGGCGCCGGCTTGTTCGAGCACGGACCACATCGCCTGCCAGACATCGCCGGTGGTGCGCCCTGGTGTAGCCGCCTGCAAGCCGGCTTCGGTGGACTGATAGACCGCTTCATAGGCCCGCTTGGCCTCGTCATCCACCCGCCCAAAGCCGTAGTTGCGGTCGAAGTCGCTGAAGTAGCCGTCGAAGTTCGCTCCGGTATCGATGATCAGCAGGTCGCCGTCGCCAAGCGTCCGATCGGTCGGCCCCATGATGATATTGTCATAGCCACCCTGTCCCGACGCCGAGATCAGATAGGGGCAGGCATCTGCCCCCAACCGCAGCATCTCCAGATGCATCGCTTTGCAGGCCTGTCGCTCGGTCATCCCGGCACGCAGATGCTCGAGCAGGTAATCGAACCCGGCTGCGGTGACTTCGCAGGCGAAACGGATCTTTTCGATCTCGGCCGCGGACTTAACACTGCGCAGGTCGCGGATAAGGGTGGAGATATCGACCAGCTCGCGCGATCCCAGCATCTGCTCTAGCTGGGCAAAGTTAGCCGCCGGCATGCGCAGATGGGTCTCAGGGCCCAACATGGCGCCGACCCGTCGATGATCACGGCTGAACTCCGTCAGCGCCTCGGCCAGCAGGCTGATGCCGTCGTCTTCGGGCCTTGGGGAGGGCCAACTGCGAACATCCTCGATCCAGGTCTGCTCGAATCCGGCCACGCCGATCTCGGGGACCACCGCGACCGGCAGCCCTTGCGCCGGCACTACCAGAAACCAGGGCCGGGTGGGGCTTTCCCAGAACTGCGATTTGAAGCCGCTGAAGTAGCGAAACTCCGGCTCGGTGGTCAAGAACAGCACATCAAGATCCTGCTGCGCCATCCGCTGCTGCAGCTTGGCGGTCCGCTGTTCAAACTCGGCCCGCTCAAACCCTCTGGCGGGAGCTTTCAATGCCTCTGTCATAGCCTTTTCCTATCTTTTCAAACGGCGAATAAGGGAGCCGCTCCCTAAGGAGCGGCATGGCGGCCCATCGATCAACCAAATGCCAGGTCACGCAGGAACAGCGCGATATCCGGGAAGAAGATCAACATCGCCGAGGTCAGGAACAGAATCAGAATGAACGGCAGCGTCCCTCTGATCACCTCCATATAGGGCTTATTGAAGATCGCGATCGCGGTGAAGATATCGCAGCCGAACGGCGGCGTGGCCGAACCGATCGCCATCTGCAGCGTCACCATCACCCCCACCAGCACCGGGTCCAGGCCGACCGAGCTGACGATCGGCATAAAGATCGGGGTCAGGATCAACAGCACCACCAGCGAGTCGACGAACATGCAGCCGACAAAGAAGGTCACGGCGATCACGAACAGCACGTACTCTTTGGAGGCATCTTCCAGGTTCAGCGGTGCCAGCAGCTCCTGCGGAATCTGCTCGAATGAGATGTACCAGGAGAAGGCCTGACCGATACCGACCAGAATAAACACCACCGCGGTGATCAGTCCGGTACTGAGGGCCGCATCCCAGATATCACTGACCTTCAGCTCACGATAGATCACACACTCAACAATGATGGCGTAAAGCACCGAGAAGGACGCGGCTTCGGTCGGCGTCACGATACCCGAGTAGATACCGCCGACGATCAACACCGGGAAGCCCAGCGGCAGCAGTGCCTTACGAACCGCGGTGAGCTTCTGGGCCCAGTCGGTTTTCTCCACCAGCGCGATGCTGTCGCTGTGGGTCACGCTATGAACATAACAATAGATGGAGAACAGGAACGCCAACAGGATCCCGGGGCCGATACCGGCGATAAACAGCTCGCCGACACTGGCGTTGGCCAGGGTGCCGTAAAGGATCAGGCCGATACTGGGCGGAATCAGGAAGGCGATATCGCTGGCGTTGATGATCAGCGCCATCACGAAGCTGTCCTTATAGCCGGCCTGCAGCAGTTTCGGCCGCATGATCTGACCTACCGACACCACGGTGGCCTGGGTCGAACCGGACACCGAGCCGAACAGAGTACAGCTGATACAGGTGGTGATCGGCAAACCGCCGCGCATATGGCCGACGAAGGACTCGATCAACCCCAGCAGGTTATGGGCGGTGTGGCCGCGGGTCATGATATCAGCGGCCAAGATAAACATCGGCACCGCAATCAGGGCATTGGGCGAGATCCCGGTAACCATCTGCTGGATGATCACCTGGGGATCGGCGCCGGAAAAGTGCAGCAGGCCGATCAGGGCACCGACCGCCAGCGGGACGATCATCGGGAAGCTCATGAACAGCAGGATCACCATCACCGTCACCAGGGTAAAGGTGACAACGTAGATATCGAGCTCTCCGGCAATCACATCGGAGAAGAATTGGGCGAGATCGCTCATACGACGTCCTCCGTCACATCAGACTGGCTTTCGATCAGGTCGTGGGAGATGTAGATCTCGCGGTGGGTCACGTTCATCAGGAAGCTGATCAGGAACTGGATCCCAGCCATAGTCAGGCCGATCGGAATAATGGAGTAGATGATGTACACCGGGAACTGCAGCGCAGGACTCAGGCGGTTGAGGCTTTGCAGGTCCAGGACGTAAAAATAGGACAGGTAGGCCAGGTAGAACATCAACAGCCCGGTGGTGATGGCGATCAGGGTGGCGATCACCTTTTTGGCGCGATAACCCAGGGCATCGTAAACCGCCGTCATTCGGATATTGCGCCCCTTGCGAACGGCATAGGCAAAGCCGATGAAGGTGACCGAGACGATCAGAAACTGATTCAGTTCTTCGGAGAAGAAAATGCTCTTATTAAAAAAGTACCTCCCCATCGCGTTGGCGGTCGAGTTAACCATCATGACGACGATAGAAAACCCGATGATGAATTTCTCAATCTTTTCAGTCAGTCGACTGATGTGATGAAGTACTTTTTTCATAATAGCTTTCCCCAAAAGCCGCTAGTCCGTTAGCGGCTGTTGCTGGTTGGATCTTGTTATTGTTGCGCTATTGCTAGAGGGGGAATTAGGACCCCTGGGAGGCGGCTTCGACTTCCGAGATCAGCTTCTGCAGAATCGCTTTGGCACCGTCCCGTGCCGCCGCTTTGTCGCCGTCCGAATAGGCATTCTCAACAACATCGTAGTAGGTGTTATGCAGGGACTTGCTCAGCTCTTTGAAACGGCTGCGCTCCTCTTCGTTCAGCACGACCACCTGCATGTCCGGACGATCCTTCATGATCTTGTCCATGTTTTCCTTGTTGATCTTGAGCTGATACTCGTAGGCAGCCTGGTCGGCGGCTTTGATCGCCTTCTTGATCATCGCCTGCTTCTCGCTGGACAGACCGTTGAACCACTTGCTGTTGGTGGACACGGTTCCCACGTAGGGCTGCTGGCCGGGGAACATCAGGTAATCCTGAACCTCGTGCCACTTGGCGTTGTAGATGAAGTAGATCGGGTTAACCATGCCGTCGATCGTTTTCAACTGCAGCGAACCATAGACCTCACCCCAGGACAGCGGGGTCGGCGTGGCGCCGAAGGTCTTGTAGGTTTCTACCGGGATGGTCGAGGTGAAGGTACGGATCTTCTGGTTGGCGAAGTCTTCCGGGCTGCGGATCGGCTTGTTTGCGCCCCAGACCATCTCCCCTTCGGACAGCATCGACAGCAGCTTCAGGTTCACGCTCTCGAACTTGGGTGCCAGGTCCTCGTAGATCGCCTTGCTGCTGGTCAGGATCTCGCGGGTAACCTCTTCGTTGGTGCCCAGCACGTACGGCAGGCTGATTGCCTGAACCTCAGGTACGTAGGAGCCCAGGTGACCGGTGCCGACTGAGACGAACTGGATGGTGCCATTGGCCGCCAGTTCAACGATGTCGTTCTCGGTACCCAGCTGGCCGTAGTAGTAGATACGAACCTTGGTCTTGCCACCGGATTCCTTCTTGATCACCTCGGCAAACTTCTGTGCATAGATATCCTGCACATCGGTCTTGTCCTCTTCGGAGGCAAATTTCCAGGTTTCGGCTTGGACGCCGAAGGAGATTCCCAGGGCGAGTAGTGCAGTGAAGAGTCTTTTCATGGTCTTGCCTCTTATTTTAATTGTCGGCCTCAAGGGTCGTCTTGTTGGGATAGGGGTTTAGGGTTAGTTCAAACGATCACTGACCAACTGGATCCAGTAGCTTGCGCCCAGTTCCAGGATCCGGTCGTTGAAATCGTATTCGGGGTTATGCAGGGCGCAGCCACCGACCGATTCGGTGCCGTTACCCAGCAGCACGTAGCAGCCGGGCTTCACCCGCAGCATGCTGGAAAAATCTTCAGAGATGGTGAACGGATCGCAGCTGCCGTTGACGTTATCGGCGCCCAGCACCTGCTGGGCGGCTTCGATGGCGTACTGGGTTTCGGCGACGCTGTTGACCGTCGGATAGAAGGTATTCACAAACTCAAACTGGTACTGCGCTCCACTGGCCTGGCAGATGCCGGCGACGATGCGCTCCATGCTCTGCTCAATCTTGGCCAGCGAGTCTTCGCTGAAACAGCGACAGTCACCTTTGATTACTACCTGCGAAGGGATCACGTTAACCGTGCCGTTGGTCTCGAACTCGGTTACCGACACCACCGCCGTCTCGTGGATGGCGCTAAGATTGCGCGACACGATGGTCTGCAGCCCCAGCACCACCTGGGCGCCGGTGACAATGGGATCAACCCCGGTATGGGGCATGGCGGCATGACCGCCGATGCCGTCGATGATGATTTCGAAGCTGCTCTCGCTGGCCATCAGCGAGCCCGGACGCACGGTCAAAGTGCCTTCAGGCAGCCCCGGCAAGTTGTGCAGGCCGTAGACCGCATCGATCTGGAAACGCTCGAACAGACCGTCATCGATCATCGCCTGGGCGCCCTTACCGTGCTCCTCATCCGGCTGGAAGATGAAATAGACCGTACCGTTGAAGTCACGGGTCTTGGCCAGCTGGCAAGCCGCGCCCAACAGCATCGCCGAGTGACCATCATGGCCGCAGGCGTGCATCTTGCCCTCATGTTGGGAGCGATGGTCAAACTGATTCTCTTCATGGATATGCAACGCATCCATATCTGCCCTCAGGCCGATACTGGCATCGCCTTCACCACCACGCAGGATTCCAACGACACCGCTCTGGCCAATCTGTCGAACAACCTCAACACCCCAGCTTTCCAGCTTCTCGGCGATGAATTCCGCGGTCTGCTGGACCTCGAAGCCACACTCGGGGAAACGGTGCATGTGACGACGCCATTCGGTCATCTGGGTGACCAGTTGCTGTTCCAGGGATGACATATTCAGACTCCAGCCAATTGGTTAATCAGGGTAAGGGAGGGATAAATCAGGCGCCGGATCTGGCAGAGGCGATCCGGCTGAGTAGCGAGCCGAAGCCCGGCACGGTTTCGGGGTAATTGACCAGTTGCAGACTATGCCAAGCCAACGCCTGGTTGCTGCTCACCACCGGCTTGCCCAGTCGCTGTTCGATCTGCTCGATCACCAGCGACGCCCGCAACGCCGTGCAGGACACAAACAGCAGATCCGCCGCGGGGTCGCAGGCATCCACCGCTGCATCGGCGATATCCTGGGGGCTGATAAAGGTCATCGCGGTGTCGTCTTCAAAGTCGAACCCGGCGATGTTCAACACTTCCAGCCCCTTGCTCTCGAACAGCTCGGCCACCCCTTCGTTCACCGCTTGGGTATAGGGGGTCAGAATCGATATCCGGCGGGCCTCAAATTGCTCGAAGGCGGCCAACGCGGCGGTCACCGGATTAGTCACCGGCACGCCCGGACGGGTCTGATGAACCAGCTCGGTGATCCGCTCGATACCGATAGCGACCGTGCCCGAAGTGCAGGCGTAGATCATCGCATCCAGCTCGGTTCCGGGCAGGATGGTGTCGGCGGCGGCCCCGATTCCAGGCGCCATCGAACGCAGGTTTTCAATCGTGAGGGGGTTGGTATTGCGTACCCGGCTGGTGAAGATCTCGACCGACTCGGGGTAGATACGGCGCAGATCCTGTTCAATATTGAAATCGGTTGCCAGCGCGATCACACCGATCCGGCCGGCTGGGGCCAACGTCTCTAGAGGCTGACGATGCGCTACGGATTCAATTCTCATAATCAGATTCTCGACGCCGACGAACTGCTGTCCGCAGGCTTTTTTATTGTAATAGAGTCGATACATCTCAAGCCTCAACCGGGCCTTGATTAAGATCTATGTTACAGAGCGGCTCTGCAGCCATTGATGTAATCCGCACGCCAAAGTGATGAAATACTGCAAATAGCCGGCGATTAGCGAGAAAATTCATCAGCCCATGGCGATAGCGGAGAAACCAGGTCCGCTCCGCCGGTCGTAGCCAGACCCGGGGCTGCGGCCATAGGGCCATACCAACAAGCCTCACCGGCAGGCATCGCGAAACAGGAGATAAACCCGATGACGTCATCAAAGGCGCCCCAGATCGACAGCTTCGACCGCAACATTCTCGACATCGTGCAGCAATCCAACCGCACCACCTCCGACCAGATCGCCGAGCAGGTGGGACTGTCCCCCGCCGCGGTTCAGCGCCGCCTCAAGCGGATGCGGGAACAGAATCTGATCCAGGCGGATATCTCGGTGGTCAACCCGAAAGCGATCGGGCGTGCCGTTACCTTGGTGGTCCAGGTCAGTCTGGAGCGGGAACGGGCTGACCTGATGGATGCGTTTAAGAAGGAGATGAAGCGTAACCCGTCGGTTCAGCAGTGCTACTACGTGACCGGCAGCTCGGACTTTATCCTGATCGTGACGGCCGTCGATATGGAGGGCTACGAGCGCTTCACCCGCGAGGCCTTCTTCGACAATGCCAACGTGCGTAGCTTCCAGACCAATGTGGTAATGGATACCGTCAAGGTGGGGCTCTCCGTCCCGACCCATTCGGACGAAGAGTCCGAATCCTGAAATTCCCATAAAAAAAACCCGAGGATCCGCATCCTCGGGGTTCAAGCTAGGGAACAACAGGCGTTCGGTTAGCGATGCAGCCTAGCCGACCAGTTGCTGGTACAGTTCCGGGTCTGTCGCACCCTCGGTACCGATCACCAGCACCTTGCTGCTGCTGTTCAAGCCTAACGCCTCGGCGAACGACTCGGAGCCTCGGGCCAGGACGGCAGCGGCCAGACCCGGTACCGCGGACTCACCGGCTTCGATCGCCGGATCCTGCTGGTAACCTTTGGCCAGCAGTCGCATGGTGGCCGGTACCGCGTCTTCGCTGAGAGTCATAAAGTCATCGGCGCCATCGGCCAGGATCTTCCACCCCAGGGCGGAAACCTCACCGCAGGCCAGGCCGGCCATCAGGGTATCCAGATCGCCCTCGACCACCACCGGCTCACCGGCTTTGGCGCTCAGTTGCAGGCAGTTAGCCTGCTCTGGCTCGACCACCACCAAGCGCGGACGCTTGTTACCCCAGAGGTCCCAGAAGTAACCGGAAACCGCCGACGCCAGGCCGCCTACACCACCCTGAACAAACACATGGGTCGGGATCTCACCGTCGAGCTGCTCGACGATCTCGGACAGCATCACGGTGTAACCCAGGGCAACATCCTTGGGTACTTCCATATAGCCGGGGTAGCTGGTGTCGGAGACGATAATCCGCCCTTCGGCTTTGGCATCGGCATCGGCTTGACGAACGGACTCGTCGTAATTTCCAGTGATTCGAATCACCTCGGCGCCAAACGCCTCCATCGCCTGCTTGCGCCCTTCGGACACATCCCGGTGGATATAGATCACGCAGCCACAACCAAACATCTGTGCGCCCCAGGCCACCGAACGACCATGGTTGCCGTCGGTCGCGCAGCTGACTACCAGTTCGGCGACTTCGGACTTCCAACGTCCATCCAACAGTTCGGTGATACTGGCCTTAATCCCCCGACGCTCCTCCAGCGCCAACTGCAGCTGGCGAGCCACGGCATAGGCGCCCCCGAGGGCTTTGAAGCTCTTCAGACCAAAGCGTTGCGACTCATCCTTGTACCAGATTGAATTCAGGCCAGCGTCTTTGGCCATCGATTCCAAGCAGTGCAACGGGGTCACGGCGTAACCGGGCCAGGTCTTGATATCGCGAATCGCGTCAGTCGCCTTGGCAACGCTGATGACCGCTTTCTGCTCGTCAGAGTAAGGGCGATCAAGATCAGCCTTAGGGTTAGCGAAATGGGTTAGATTTCCGGTGAGTTCTAGCATGGCGGTCAACGTCCTCGCTTTATCGATGGCATTCCTCCAAGCCGGGCGTTAACAGTAACAGCAAAGCCCGATCTGGCTGGAGAAACTACAAAACAATCTTATTTTTTCTGGCTACTTTCACCAGGCTGAGGGCCGGTGCTCAACGCTTTATCGGTAACTAAGTCTTTGCAAAGCGCCCCTACAGCGAGACTGAAGAGTCATCCGGCTTGTTAGAAAGTTTACGGATTGGGAATGCGGCGATTCGGTCTAACTCTGCGCCCAACGAAGGAAATCAAGCGATTTTCAGGAGTAAGTTGAGGAAATTCCGCACACCCTGATCTTCCCGACACAGCTGCGCAGGGTAATCCCCAGCCTTGATCCAGCCGGCACACGGAGGAAAAGTGGAAAATGTTCTTGTGGCTCAGTGGGGTTGATTGTATACCGATCAGAGAACCGATAACGCCTTGGGTAGATGCCGTTGCCACCGTCCACGAAACAGATCGATCAGCACTATCAGCACTTTACCGCGCTACCCCAGCTGGGACTTCGCAGTACCTCCGGCAGCACTCAAGGCTACAAGGCCCATAGTCATCCACAGCTATCGATCGGTGCCGTGATCGATGGACAGACCTGCCTGACCATCGACGGTGGTCAGCACCTTATAGGCACCGGCGAGCTGGTGATCATCGAACCCGAACGGGTGCACGCCTGTAACCCGATCGACGGGCAGTCCCGCAGCTACCATATGCTCTACGTCGACAACCATTGGTGTCTGGAGCGACTGTCACGGTTGTATCAGAAACCGACGCGTCGATTTAACTGCGACCAGCGCCGGATCGATAATCCCGAATTGTTCAAACGCTATCTGGCTCTGATCGATCAACTCCAACAGCAACGCTACAAGCAGGCCGAAACCACCCTGGAAGCGCTGGCTCTCGAGCTGCTGAGCCGCTGGTGCTCCCCCGCTGAGATCGACGATTCAGCCGATGGACTTGAGCAACGTCTCCGGCGCCGCCTGCTGGATGACATCGCCCAGCCGCCGAGCCTGGACCTGTTGGCCGTCGAGTTCGGCCGCTCCAAGGAGAGTCTGATCCGACGCTTCGGGCAGGCTTTCGGGATCACCCCCAAGGCCTTCATCACCAACGCCCGGATCGAACAGGCCAAGCTGCTGCTGCAAAACAACGCCCCCCTGGTGGAGGTTGCCATGGCGGTCGGGTTTTCGGATCAGAGTCAGTTTCACCGGGCTTTCGTCAATTACACCGCTTCCACCCCGAGGCAATACCAGCAGAGCCGGTCAATTTTCGACAATAACGATTAATCCCACCGGGCTACAGTGAGCGGGTCTCGTTCCACTGGTAAGCCCCGATGTCATTCGAATCCCTGATCCCCGCCGCCTTCCCTGCCCTGGCCCTGGCCCATTTCGTGGCGCTGCTGAGCCCGGGGCAGGATTTCTTTCTGATCGCCGCCCACGCCGTGCGACATCGACTCGATGGCAGTCGCTATATCTGTGTCGGTGTGGCACTAGGCAATGCTATCTATATCGCCGTTGCAATCCTGGGATGGAGTGGCATCCGCGACCTGCCCTGGCTGTTTTCCACCATCGAGATCCTGGGTGCGGGCTATCTGGGCTGGATCGGCATCCAGTTGCTCAGAAGTCGGCCGGCGGAACTGAGCCTGGAAACCACAGCCACCCAGGCTCCTCCCGGCCGATTACGCCAACTGTTGCTGGGATTAAACTCGGCGCTGCTGAATCCGAAAAATGCGCTGTTCTATATGAGCTTGATGACGGTAATCCTGGGCAGCGAGGTCAGTCTGACCCAACAGCTGTTCTGCGGAGCCTGGATGGTGCTGGCGGTACTGGGTTGGGACCTGCTGGTTGCGTCGATGATCGGTCAGCAGCGGGTGCAGCATTATCTGCGGCAGCGACTGCACTGGTTTGAACGGAGTGCTGGCGTGGTGCTGATGGGGTTTGGGATGGGTTTGTTAACGCAGTCAGCAAGTCGATAATCCGCTTCCTTCCACGCTACAGGTTCCGTCAGGGCTCTGTGGTTACCGAAGGCAGCACCAGCGCCGCCCGGACACCTTGGTCAGTAAACTGCAGATCCAACGACCAGCCCAGGCGCTCGCAGATCTTCTGCACCAGCATCAGCCCGAGTCCAAAACTGTTGTCGCTGTCGGCCTCCGCCTCACCCTGATCACAATTTTCGATCACCAATTGCCGGCCACTAAGGATGATCCGAACCTCGCCTTCGGCAGTGTACTGGTAGGCGTTGCGCAGTAGATTGCTGAGCACGATTCGCAGCGGTGTCACCGGCAGGGCCAACACCGGTTGATCCGCTTCGAACTCGCATCGAAGCGCTACTGGCTTATCCTGCAGCAGGTAGCCCAGCTCCTCACTAAGCTCTTCCAGCAGCCGATCGACCTGCACTTCGGTCACATTGGGCGGCGCTTCGTTCTCACGGCTGAGCCAAAGCAGGGTCTCGATCAGCTGCAGCATGGTCTGGTTGGCCCGTCGCACCCGCTCGATCGGGCGCTGCATCGGTGATGGCAGTTCCAATCGGTCCAGAAGCTCCATGTTGGCCCTCACCACCGCCACCGGAGTACGCAGTTCGTGACTGGCGTGGCGCAAAAACTGGTGCTCACGCGCCAGTAGGGACGCGATCCGTTCAAACGCCTGCTGCAGCTGCTCGGCGATCCGGTTTAGCTCGTGATAGCGAAAATCCGGCCTGGGCTCGCTCCATGAATCCAGCGTCAAGCTCTCGGCCCAATGGCTGAGCTGCTCAATCTGCTGCTGGGTCCGGCGATTATAGAACCAGACCGCCACCAGCATCAGCAGCAGATAGACGCCACCGTAAATCAGGATCTGCACCAGGGTAGAATCGAAATCACGCTGCTCCTGGGTGGTCAGCAGATTGGCATCAAAATCGGTCACTACAAACAGGTCCCGCTGGTCGGGCAATTTATGCCAATAGATCACCAGATAGCGGGAGTCCTGCCACTCCGCTTTACCGTGGGGAGTCCACTCGACATAGCTGAATTCGCCGATCTGCAGCGAGTCGGGCTTAATCAACTGCTGATACAGCGGCGGTGCGTGACGCCAATCGTCCAGGAAGAAGCGGGTCACATAGCTGCTGGGTAATGGGGTATAGGGGCTGAGTCGATACTCCGCTTCATAGGCACGCACCTCCATCAGGATCGCGGCCTTCGAGGCTTCGCTCAGGCCGCGCTGAAAATAGTCTTTCAGCAACAGGCTAAACGCCAACGCAGTGAGTACCGACAAACCCAGCACATAGCGCGCCAGCTCGCGCCGCATGGTCAAAGGGCGAGATCCCTTAGCCATCCTTAAGCAGCACCCCCTGGCCGGGCAAGGTGTGAATCAAGGCTCGGTCGAACGGCTTGTCGACCTGCTTTCGCAGGTGGTACAGATGGACCTTGAAGCTATTGCTGTCGGGCGCCTGGTCGGGCCACAACAACTGCTCCAACTGATGTCGACTGACCACCGCCGGGCTGGCGCGAACCAAGGCTTCGAGCAGAATCCAGCCGCTGGGCGTCAGTTTCAACGGTTGTCCGGCGCGGCTGGCGGTGCGGCTATCCAGCTCCAGCTGGAGATCTGCCACCTGCAGTTTGCGCACCTGACCGCTACGGCGTTTAGCCAGCGTCCGCAACCTGGCGACCAGCTCCTCCATAGCAAACGGCTTAACCAGGTAGTCGTCGGTTCCGGCCTCGAATCCGGCCAGTTTGTCATCCAGGGTATCTCGTGCGGTAAGCATCAGTACCGGCGTATCTACCCCCTGCCCCCGCAATTGCTCGCACAGGGTCAGACCATCCAGTCGCGGCAGCATCAGATCCAGTAGCAGCACGTCGTAGCGATTCTCGGTCGCCAGGGTCAGACCCGCTTGACCGTTGTAGGCATGATCAACCTGGATCTGCTCCAGAGCCAGATAATCGGCCACCGATGCGGCCAGGTCACGATCATCCTCGACCAGCAGCACCTGCAACGTCTGTCCGCCATCCATTAGTGGCGATACCCATTTAAACGGGACCAGATTAACGCAACAGTCATAGAGCACACCTACAGGTTGAATGATCGCAGCAGTAGAGCAGACAGTGGGTTAAAGCCGGGTTAAGTCCAGCCGTGGCAACAGGGTACGCGGGCTTGAACCCCGCTGAATCAGTTATCACGGAAATAACGCCAGGCTAGGAATCCAATCACCAGGGTGGTGGCAATCGACAGCCCGCTGACGGTAAAGATCAGCAACTCATACCAGTGCATCTCAACGCTCCTCCCCAAGGGCTGCGCCGGGGATCGGCACCCGCGCCAGTCGATAGACCCCAACGAACACGACGATATTGGTCAATACGCCGGCGATCAGCGCGGTCATCCCGGTCAGGGCTTGCAGGTCCAGCGGCCCCCACTTCCAGACGATGGTCACCAGCGCGCCGGCCAGCATCGCTGCCAACGCCGCCCGCTTGCAGTTCAGGTCCCACACCACCGCCGCGACAAAGGGGATCAACACCGTCGGTGCCCAGAGTGCATAACTGAGCAGCAACGCATCAATAATCGAGGTGGCGTACAGCGCGAACAGTACCGCGCCGATACCGATCCCCAGGTTGACGCCGCGCTCGATCCATAGCCGTTTGCGCTCATCCACATCCGGATCGATAAAGCTCTGGTAGATATCGCGCACAAACACCACCGCCGACGAGTTGAGGTAGGAGTCGGCCGTGGACATCACCACCGCCAGCAATGCCGCCAACACCAGCCCGGTGATCCCCACCGGCAACGCCGTACGGACCAGCTCGGGCAGAGCCCGGTCCGGGCTGATATCGGGGAACAGTACCAGCGCCACCAGGCCGATGGTGGCGGTGCAGAAGTAGAACAGGAAGCCGAAGCCACCGGCCAGACTGTAACCCCACTTGGCGTTGCGCGCATCGGGGGCGGCCAGGGCACGCTGGGTGTAGGGCGGCACCAGAGTTTCACCGAGCAGGTAGGCGATAAACAGGCTGACGAACAGGCCGACGCTGTAATCGCCCATGATGCTGAAATGGGCCTCGGGCAGGCGCTCGATCAGCGCCTCGGCGCCACCCACCTGCTGCACCCCGATCAACAACGTCAACGGCACGAACAGCGCCAGCATCAGGAACTGCAGCACATCGGTCTGGATTACCGCCCACATCCCCCCGAGGGTGGAGTAAAGCAGCACCACCGCCATTCCCAGCAAGATGCCGGTGCTGACCTCGACCCCGAGAATGGCGTTGAACACGGTCCCGATCGCCAGCGCCTGGGCACCGAGAATACCGATACAGTAGATCATCGAGAACAGGCCGGTGAACAGCCGCGACGGCGCACCGTAATGGTGGGCCATTACATCGCCGACGGTATGGGCGCCGACATAGCGCTTGAGCTTCGGCGCCACATAAAGCCCGGTCAGCACGGTGGCGATGGGGAAGGCGGCGGCGACGAACATAAACACGTAGCCATCGGTAAAGGATTTACCGGCCCGGCCCATCGAGGCACCGCCACCGAGAAACGAGGCAGCCAGGGTGGCGAACAGAATCGGCCAGGTAATCCGGTTTCCGGCCACGGCAAAGTCTTCACTGGTCTTAACCCGGCGCGAACTCAGGTAGCCGATAACAATCAGCAAAACAAAATAGAAGGCCAACCCGGCCAGATCCAACGGATGCATCGTACTGCTCAATAGACAGGTTGTTTTGGCTAAGTATTACCGGTGAGCAGGAGCGGGTCCAGCGCCGCACCCCAGTCAGGAGGCGGATAAAAAAATGGCAGGTGTAAATAATTGAGAGGGTAGGACAGAAACTGCGCCGACTTTTCAATCAGCGCTTTGGGTTTATAGGGCGGCAACCACGGAGATCTCTACCCGCAGTTCGGGAGCCGCCATGGCCGCTTCGACACAGGCCCTGGCCGGCGCCTGCCCCTTGGGTACCCAGTCATCCCAGACCGCGTTCATCCCGGCAAAGTCGGCCATATCCTTCAGGTAGATCGTGGCCGACAGCAGTTTCGACCGACTACTGCCGACGCTCTCGAGCAGCTGATCGACCTTGGCCAGCATGGTGCGGGTCTGGTCGGAAATATCCGCATTGCGGTCCTCGGCCACCTGGCCGCAGAGGTAAACGGTTTGGTTGTGCACCACCACGCGGCTCATCCGCGCATTGGTCTGGTAACGCTCGATGGTCATCGACTGACGCTCCTTTGATAATTTGAAACTGCTGAAGGCTCCGCAATCTGCGGTGCCTGCGGCTGTTGATCTTGATCGGCCGCCAGCCCGGCCACCTCACCCAGGGTCACCGGCTTGATCGGTGAGCGGATGTTGTAATAACCCACCTCGGCCACCGGGCGGTCACTGGCTTCGGCCATCAGCTGCGACACCGTCAACCCACAAAGCCGCCCCTGGCAGGGCCCCATCCCGGCGCGACTGAACGCCTTGGCCTGATTCGGACCGGCGCAGCCGCCGCGAGCAAGCTGGCGGATCTCTCCGGCACGAACCTCTTCGCAACGACAAACCAGGGTCTCATCGCTGGGTCGCAAAAACTCATCGGCGGGACGGTAGAGCCGATCCAGAAACGGTCGTATCGCCAACTGGAAATCGATCTGACGCTGCAGGCTGTTGGCACGATGTTCAAACTCGGTCGCGCCGAGTCGACTCAACTGATTGGCTATCCGGTTGGCGGCACGGCGACCCTGCAATTCGGCCACCAGTGCACCGCCGATACCGCCGCCATCACCGGCAATAAACACACCGGCCTGGGTCGTTTCACCATAGGGATCCAACCGGGGCCGCCAGCATTGCTGCACTTCGTCCCAGTCATGGGCAGCTCCAATCGAGCGACTCAGCTGGACGTTGGGGACCACCCCCTGATGTACCAGCAGGGTCGCACAATCCAACCGCTGCTGATGACCGCCTCGGTGATAACTCAGCCCACAAAGCTGCCCCTCGGCGTCCGCCTCGGCCCGGAGCTGACTGACGCCGGTCAGGTGTTTAACCCCACGGCGCCGTAGTTCGGCCAGCATCGATGCGCCTTTGAGCAGGTAGCGCCAGCCGCGCAACGCGCCGGGCCAGGCCGACAGCGATTCCAGATAGCGGCGCCGCGGTGTGGTCTCAAGAAGCGCCTCGATTTCGACCCCGGCTCGGCTCAGCTGACAGGCAATCAGCAGCAGCAGCGGACCGGAACCCGCGATAATCAATGGACCGTTGGGGGCCAAGCCGCTGGTTTTCAACATGATCTGAGCCGCCCCGCAGGTCATCACCCCCGGCGTGGTCCAACCAGGGAACGGCACCGGACGCTCCTGAGCGCCGGTGGCGATCAGCAACCGCTGGAAACCGATCTGGCGACTCTGACCATCGACGGTCAGACAGAGGGTGTCGGTTCGAACCTCCCACACCATGGCGCCACTGAAATCTGTGATCTGCGGGTGATCCAGCGCCTCCACCAGGCGTTCACCGGCATAGTAATCCGGCCCCAGAATCTCCCGTTGACGCAACGCCGGGCTGCCGACATTGCGGTAAATCTGTCCACCGGGACGGGCTTGCTCATCGATCAGGGCCACCTGCAGTCCGCTTTCGGCTGCCGTAACAGCGGCAGCCATCCCGGCTGGGCCGGCCCCGATAATGGCGAGATCATAATGATTCATCGGTTTTCTCCCGCTTCTTTTTCCGTGGATTTTTCCGTGTCTGTGTCCGCGGGCACGGCACGAATACCCCGTTGGAAACGGACCTGCATCCCCTCTTCGACCGCCGTCATACAACCCTGGCTATTGGCCTGACCGTCGATCTCCATCAGGCATTCGAAGCAGACCCCCATCATGCAGTAGGGCGAGCGGGCACTGTCTGAAACCGGGGTGGTACGGGTCGGCCCCAGGCCTGCCGCCAATACGGCAGCGGCGACGCTCTCGCCTTCGCGGGCAGTCACCGGCTGCCCTTCGACCCAGATACAGACTTCGGCAGCGGCGTTGGCAGGCAGGCGTTTGAAGTTAGAAACGGTCGCCATGGAAAACCTCCAATTCAAGTTCGCCGGCATTGTTTTCACCGGCAATCCAGTCCGCGATCGGACCGGCATGGACCGCCGCCAGCGTGACACCGCTATGGCAGGTGACCAGATAGGCTCCGGGGTGGCTTTCGCTCTGTTGATAGATCGGATAGCCGTCGGGGGTCATCACCCGCAACGCGCCCCAGGAGCGCACCAGCCGGACCTGCTCCAGCGCGGGAAACATTCGAATCGCCCGCGCGGCGATCGCGGCCTCCACCTCGGTGGTGGTACCGCAGTCGAAACCCACATCTTCCTTGGAGTCGCCACATTGGATCGTGCCTTCGGCAGTCTGGCGAACATGGCCATTGGGGTAGTTCAGCAACGGCTGCACCCGTTCGGCGATCAGTACCTGGCCCCGATTGGGCTCCAGCGGCGCATTCAATCCCACCTGAGCCGCTAGTGACTTATTGCCCAGCCCGGCGGCCAACACCACCCGTCCGGTCTCCCGAGTCCAGCCAGCACCCTGAAGTCGGAACGCGCCATTGTGGGATTCAATCCGTTCCACCGGGCCGTCGGTCAGCAGCTGACCACCGGCATCGAGAAAACGTTGCACCATCGCCCGCATCAGCAGCAATGGATTCACATGACCATCTTCCGGTCCCCAGGTAGCTCCGGCCACGGTCGGCCCGACCGCCGGTTCTTTATCCCTCAGTGCGGCCGGATCCAGCACCTCGAACGGATAATCGCCATCGTGCTGACGGCGCATCGATTCCAGCATATCGACCCTTTTCTGCAGCTCGTCCTGCTCCAGACAGATAAACAGACCGCCCCGCTGGGTCAGCTGCACATCGATCCCGGTGGACTCCTGCAAACCTGCGGCGAAGTCGCCCCAAAGGCGCGCCGAGCGACGACTCAAGCGGGCATAGGCCGGGCAGGTGTCGCCCTTTCCCTGGACCCAGACCAGGCCGAAATTGCCCCGCGAGGCTCGCAAAGCCAGATCACCCTCATCCACCACCGCGACCCGAAGGCCCCGGTCCTGCAGACCCAGAGCGACGGCCAGCCCCACCAGGCCACCACCGATGACGGTAATGTCGGCCTCAACGCGGCCCATCTTTGCAGCTGCGCTCATCATCTTTTCTCCCGAGGAAAACTACTGTTACCGGTGTAGAGCTGGAGCATCGATCGCTACCGTCGCAACCATTGCAGCGGCAGCAACCGACAACCCAGCGTCCTCAGGCAGGATTAGTTGGCAGCCTGGTCCAGAATGCCCTGACCCCAGCTGGCACCCACATCTTCCAGAATCTGCGGCCAGACTTCGGCACGAACCTTCTTGGCTGCGGCGGCCAATTCGGCATCGCTCAGGCGAACGATGGTGGCGCCGTTGTCGGCCAGCTTCTGCTCGTAAGCGGCCTGATCGGATTCGGCCCGCTCCCAACGCTTGGCCTCAAACGCCAGCGCGGCCTTCTGCAGCGTGTCGCGCTCGTCGGCATCCAGGTCGGCCAGGGTTTCGGAATTGATGATCATGTACCAGACCTCAAAGTGAGTGTTGACCGGCAGGTAGGTCTTGGTCACATCACGGAACGAGGCGTAGTAGCCCTCGGCACCGGAGCCGATCACCCCGTCGACCACACCAGTCTGAACCGCGGTAAAGGCTTCGGAGAACGGAATCGGCGAGCTGATGTAGCCCAACGAGTCACCGGTGAGCTGGAAGCTCTTGATGCCCGGTACCCGAACCTTGATCCCTTTCTTGACGTCGACATCACCCGGAGACACGGCATCACGGTTCAGCGCGATACCGCCGAAGTAGACCGGGTACGCTGCCAGCATGGTGATGTCCTGCTTGGCGTACAGCTTCTTCATCGCATCGTAGATGGCACCACCGGGACCGTAGATCTTGCGCGCCTGCTCCCAATTCTCGGCGATATAGGGGAAAGAGCTGATCTGCATCTTACGGTCAGCAGCAGCGGCGGCTGGTTGCACCGCCATGTCCACGGCACCAACCGAGATACGCTCCTGCACGGAGGTGTAATCCCCCAAGGCGCTGGCCGCGTAGATTTTGACTTTCAGGTCACCATCGGTGGCCTGCTTAACCTCAGTGGCAAACGCCTTGATCTCCTGGTCAATGATCGCACCCTGCGGGCGAACATGACTGATCTTTAGGGTGGCGGCTTCGGCCGCGGTAATGGCTCCCAGTGTCAGCGAAAGCGTCAGGGCGAGTTTCTTGGTCAGCGTATTACGCATGATGTTCTCCTTTATTGTTTTACAGTTCCCGGAGGAAAGGTTCGGTCTTGCGTTTAATAACCCAGCATCTGGGGAATAAATTCGGACAATTCGGGCCAGATCAGCACCAGCGCTACTACCGGCAGGTAGCCGAACAGCAGCAGCACCATCGCTGGCTTGATGATTTCGGTGAATTTGACGTTACCGATACGGGCGCCCAGGTAGAGGATGCTGGCGTAGGGCGGCGTCACTCCGCCCATTGCCGTGGTCACCCCCATGATGGCGGCAAACTGGATCGGGCTGACCCCGAGCGCTTCCATCAACGGCATCAGCAGCGGCGCGGTCAGAATGATGGCGGTGATGTCGTTGACCACCATGCCGATCAGGAACAGGAACAGGGTCACCAGCAGCAACAGTAGGGTCTTGTTTTCGGTGATCTCGAAGATCGCCTCCACCAGCGCCTGGGGAATGTCTTCCATCACGAAGATCTGGCTCAGCATCAGGCTGAACAGGATCATGATCAGAATCGCACCCACCGCGGTGGCCGACTCCTTGCCGGACTCCAGGAAGGATTGCCAGGTCAGGCCCTTGTAGATCATGAAGCCCACCGGCAGGGCGTAGATCACCGCCACGGCCGCCGCCTCGGTGGGAGTCATCACGCCGCCGTAGATACCGCCAAGAATGATGACCGGCATCAGCAGCGCCGGGACCGCATGCACGGTGTTGCTACCGGCCTGTTTGATCATCTCGCCGAACGCGACCGGCTCGTCGAGCACCAGGTCAAACTTGCGCGCCATCACCAGGTTGACCACCGCAAAGTTGAACATGATCAGCAGTCCCGGCCCGAGGGTGGCCAGAAAGCTGGCCAGGATCGACGTCTCGGTGACCCAGCCGTAGACGATCATCGTCACACTGGGCGGAATCAGCAGACCCAGGATCGACGAGTTGGCGATCAGCGCGGTAGCGTAAGCACGGGGGTAACCCTTGCGCTCCATCTCCGGGATTAACAGCGGGCCGATGGCCGCGATACCGGTCAGGCCGGAGCCGGAGATCGCGCCGATGATGGCGCAGCTGACCGACGCCACGACCCCGAGACCACCGCGAATACGACCGACGAAGACATTAACGAATTTGAGCAGACTGGCAGCGATGCCGCTGACGCTCATGATGGTACCGGCGAACACGAACAGCGGGATCGCCAGCAGCACCGGGTTGGTCAGCTGACCAAAGCCCCACAGCATCATGCCCTTCATGGTGGCGTCCCCGACCAGGGTCATCACCATCAGGCCGGCGCCGAAGCAGAACGGCAGCGGAACACCGAGGCTTAGCAGAAAGATCAGTACCAGAAAGGCAAGCAGTGCGATCTCAACCATGGGTCTTGTCCTCCTGGGGCTCCAGAATCTGGAATTCATCTAGTTCGCTGGTGTGGGGATGCTCGTGATCGATCGGGGTATCCAGCTCCCTACCACCGCGCCACAGGGCACGGATATGACCGATCAGGTGCCAGCCCACGTACAGGCTCATCGCCGCCAGCGCCAGGAACAGCGCCGACTCGTAGATCAGCGTGGGCAGGTAAAGGGTGGGGGTCTCCTTGCCGACCCGAATTGCGTAACGCAGGTAGTCCCAGGCCCAGGAGGTCAGCCACAGCGAGATCACCAGGCTCAGGCTTTCTGAGATCACCAGCAGGATATGGCGGGCCCGTTCGGTGCTGAGGAAGATCTCCAGCACGTTAGCGCGGATCTGGGTGTCTTCACGGGAGGCGTTGACCGCGCCCAGGGCGTAGAGCCACAGGGTGGGAATCATCGCCACCTCTTCCAGCCCCATCACCGGGGTCTCGAACACGTAGCGAGTGATGACCTGGACGAACTGAAAACCAGCCACGGTGCTGATCAGTAACGCCAGGACATAACGGAAGATTCTCTCCATTTTTTTGTCTCTTTAATGTCGGAGGGGATCGATGGATCGGCAGCCGATCCAGTGGGAGATATGGTCAAATAGCGACCAAATAACATCAAATCGTTTATTTTCGACACTTGATAACATAGTGTTATATAACAACGATTCAGACCCAGCAGGAGAACAACCATGGCCCGGCTCAGCTTTCGTCAGGTGGAAGCCTTTCGCGCGGTGATGATTGCCGGTACCACCACCGGTGCGGCCGACATCCTCTATGTCTCACAACCGGCGATCAGCCGGCTGCTGGCCGATTTCGAGGAAAGTGTCGGGGTGAGTCTGTTTGAGCGCCATAAGAAGCGGCTGGTGCCGACCCCCGAGGCGATGATTCTGTTCGAGGAGGTGGAGAAATCGTTCGTCGGGATCGAGAAACTATCGCGAACCGCCGAGGAGCTACGTCACTTTCACCGCGGCACCCTGCGGATCGTCTGTATGCCGGCCCTGGCCCAGGACTTCATGCCCAAGGTGGTGCACCAGTTCATGCAGAAATACCCGGGGATTCAGGTCACCCTGCAGGTCCGTAGCTCGCAACAGGTGGCCGACTGGATCGCGACCCAGCACTTCGATATCGGGATCTCGGCGATCAAGGTGTCGGATCCGGCGATCGAGGTGGAAACCCTGGCCGACAGTGAGCTGCTCTGTATCCTGCCGCCCGACCATCGACTGGTGGATAAGGCCGTGATCGTGCCGGAGGATCTGGAGGGAGAGATGTTCGTTTCACTCGGGACCGAGCAGAGTGTGCGCTACAAGGTGGATGAGGTGTTCGAGCGCGCCGGGGTCAAACGCCAGCTGATGTTCGACACCCAGGTCTCCCACGTCGCCTGCGCCTTCGTACTGGATGGCGGTGGGGTCTCGCTGGTGGATCCGGCCACCGCGATCAACTATGCCCAGCGCGGCCTGGTGGTAAAACCCTTTGCTCCGGCGGTACCGTTTGATTTCGCGGTAATTTTTCCGGCCACCCGCTCCAAATCCCGGATGGCCACCGCCTTCACCACCGAGTTGCGAAAGCAGCTGGCGCTGCTGGCCGACCAGAGCGACGGCTTGTTCCGCTACCGGAACCGTTGAGTTCTCGCCTCCCTCACCGAGTCACAGCAGCCATTCAGGGCTGATCAGGGCACCGACTCGAACATCCGGTTGATCCGCTCGATCTCGTCACGCAGCAGTTCAACAAAGGCTGCCCCCAGCCTCGACGCGGGACGGTGGGCCGGCTGCAGAATCGACACCGACAGCACCACCTCCGGGTCAAAGGGTTTGAATACCAGGGTGCGGTTGCTGCCCTGGTAGTCGTAGTAACTGGCCGCGGTCATCGGGTCGCAGATGCAGTAACAGAGTCGTTCTTCCACCAGTTTCAGCGCCGGCTGGAAGTTTCGCAGCTCGAAGCGCTGGTTGAAGTCGGCCCCGGCGGCGCTGAAGGCGGCCTTGGTGGCGATCAGGTTGGGGTGATCCTGCTGCAGGGTGGCCAACGGCAGTCCGGACAGGTCCTGCGGTTCGAGGCGGGCTTTTTCCGCTAACGGATCATCGGCCCGCACCGCACAGACACAGCGCAGTTCGAAGGTTTCCACGGCCAGCGCCCGGTTCGGCGCCGGGGTTTCCGCCAGGCCAAGATCGTACTGCTGCGAGGCGACCCACTCCTCGATCACGCTGGAAGCGCGCATCATCAGCGAGACCTTCACCTTGGGCTTTTCTCGTACGAAGTCGGCCACCAGCCGCGGCATCATGAACTGGGACGAGGCTGGCATACAGGCGATCCGCAACCGCCCCTCTTTCAGGTTGCCGATCTCCTGCATGGTGCGGGTCGATTGAGCCAGACGCTCCAGGATCGCCTCGGTCTCATCCAGAAAGAAGTATGCCTCGGGTACCTTGATCAATCGGCCACGCTGTCGCTCGAACAGCGCCAGACCCAACTCCTCCTCCAATCCGGCGATCATCGCACTGACCGCCGGTTGGGTCCGATTTAACGCCCGAGCCGCTTCAGAGATCGAACCGGTACGCATCACTTCCCGAAACGCCTGTAATTGCCGAATACTGAGGTGCATATAACCCTCTGATAATCATGATTGATTTGAGAGACCATAGAAAAAACTGATGCAGATATCAATATTATCGTTTTGATTTTATAGCCTAACGAGCGGAACCTTTCCTCAACACAACAACAAGACAGCCAGTTGAGGAAACATCGATGAATCGATTTGCCAGCCTGCTGCTAACCGGGCTGATCTGCCTGGTCGCCGGTGGGCAGTTTGTCCAAGTCATCACCCGCTACGTCCTCGAAGTGCCGGTGATGGGGCTCGAAGAGAGCCTGCTCTACCCCACCCTGTGGCTCTACGTCCTGGGCGCCGTCAACGCCTCCCGTGAGAACACCCATATCCGTGCCAACGTACTGGAGATCTTCCTCAGTACCGAGCGTCAGGCCATTCTGCTGGCGACTCTTGGCGAAATTCTGAGCCTGATCGTCGGCTGCTGGCTGACCTACTGGGCCTGGGATTTCACCAAGTATTCATGGCGGGTCTGGAAAGAGAGCCCAACCCTCTATATCCCCACCTTCTACGTCGACGTGGCGCTGGTGATCGGCATGACCCTGATGATGCTCTACACCGCCGTCCATCTGTTTGGCCATCTGCGCAGCCTGTTTGCATCCAAGGAGTCCCATCATGGTTGAGATTGCACTGATCGCGGTGGCCGTGCTGGTCATCCTGCTGACCCTGGGCGTGCCGTTGCCCTACTGCTTCGGCGGCGGCCTGATGGTGATGTACTTCCTCGGCGATGTGATCATGAAGGGCAACATGCTGTGGGGCTTCCAACAGCTGGGTAACCCGGTATTGCTGGCGATTCCGTTGTTCGTCCTGGCCGGCACCATCATGAGTGTCAGCGGGATAGCCGCCAGTCTGCTCCGTTTCGTCAACATCTTCGTCGGCCACCTGCGCGGCGGTCTGGGTGTTGTCGCCACTGTCAGTTGCGCGCTGATCGGCGCAATCTCCGGCTCAGGTCTCACCGGGGTTGCGGCGATCGGTCCGCTGCTGATTCCTGAGATGGAGAAGCAGGGTTATCCCCGTGAATACGCCACCGCGCTGATCGCCAACGCCTCGCTGCTGGGTCTGCTGATTCCGCCGAGTGTGACCATGATCGTCTACGGCTGGGTCACCGATACCTCGATCCTGGCCTGCTTCCTGGCCACCCTGGGTCCGGGCCTGCTGATCATGGCCAACTTCTCAGTGGTCAATGTCTGGATGGCACGCAAGTTCAACCTGGTGCTGGAAGAGCGTCCCAAGGGTGCCGACTTTATCGAAGAAGTGGGTCGTCGCGGCTTCAAGGCGACCCCGGCGCTGCTGATGCCGGTGATCATCCTCGGCGGTATCTACGGCGGCATCATGACCCCGACCGAAGCCGCAGCCGTGGCCGTGATCTACGCCATCCCTGTGGGCTTCCTGATCTACAAGGGTCTGGACTGGAAAACCTTTTTCGGTGCCGGTAAGGAGGCCTCCACCTCGGTCGGCGCGATCATGCTGATGATCCTGTTCTCGATGATTCTGTCGCAGATGTTCGTACTCGAGAGCATCCCGCAGCAGCTGGTCGAGGCGATCTTCTCGATCACTGAAAACAAGACTCTGCTGCTGATCCTGATCAACGTGCTGCTGTTCCTGGTCGGCATGGTGGTCAACGACGTCACCGCCATCATCCTGATCGCGCCGCTGCTGCTGCCGCTGATGGAAGCGATCGGCGTAAGCCCGGTCCAGTTCGCCGCCATCATGGGCGTCAACACCGCCATGGGCGGGGTGACTCCGCCGTACGCCTCGATCCTGTACCTCGGCGCCCGTATCGGCAAGGTCAAGGTCACCAAGGTGATCAAGCCGGCGATGATCCTGATTCTGACCGGTTACCTGCCGGTGGTGTTCCTGACCTCCTTCTGGGACGACCTGTCACTCGGCCTGCCGCGCTTCTTCGGCTACTGAGTTACGGAGCACTGAACCAACCGAATTTCTATCGCAGTACCGGGGCGAGCGGCTTGCCGCAAGCCCCAACAGAAAGACAACAACGACAACCAATAATGAGGATAAACCTATGAAAAAGTCGTTTCTTTCCAGCTCTTTCCTGAAAAAGCCGCTAAGCGCTGCCATGATGACTGGACTGCTGATCGGCGGTGCGGTTGAAGCCGCTACCCTGAAGATCAGCCACATCCGCCCGCAAGGCGCGATCGTTGATCAGGAACTGAAAGTGTTCGCCTCCGACGTTGAGAAAGCCACCGAAGGCGATGTGAAGGTCAAGATCTTCGCCGCCAGCGCACTGGGCGACTACACCACCGTTCAAGAGCGGATCTCCGTTGGCGCCGTCGACATGGCGGTTCAGCCGGCTGCGACTGCTGCCTCTCGCCAGATGCAGATCACCTACTTCCCGTACGTTGCCGCTAACTGGAAAGAAGCCAAAGTGGCTTACGGTCCGGGCGGTGCGATCTATGAAGCGATGAAAGAGCTGTACGCCAAGCAGGACATCACCATGCTGGCAGCCTACCCGGTTTACTTCGGTGGTGTAGCTCTGAACCGTGACGCCGTTTCTCCGGGCGATGCCAACGTCGAGAAAGGCATCAAGGTCCGTGTGCCGGGCATCAAGAGCTTCCAGCTGACCTCCGACTCACTGGGTTACATCAGCTCACCGATTCCGTTCTCCGAAGCCTTCACCGCGGTACAGACCGGTGTGGTTGACGGGGTAATCGGTTCCGGTGCCGAGGGTTACTACGCCTCCTTCCGTGATGTCACCAAGACCTACGTGCCGGTCAACACTCACTTCGAAGCCTGGTACATGCTGATCAACTCCGGAACCCTGGCCGACATGGACAGCGAAGACCGTGATGCGCTGCAGAAAGCCGCCAAGGCGTTCGAAGCCAAGCGCTGGGATCGTGCCGAAGCCGACCAGAGCGACTACGAGCAGAAGCTGGCCGACTACGGTGCCACCATCGTTAAGCTGAGCGACGAAGAGCTGGCGGCTGCCGCCAAGAAGGTTCGTGCCGAAGTTTGGCCGCAGATCCTCGAAGATATCGGCGCCGATTGGGGCCAGGGCATCCTGGACCGGATCGCCAACTAAGTCTTCGACTGACGTTGCCAACAGCGTCACCTAAGCCTCCCGCTTAGGCCGTCAAACCAGGGGGCTTCTGAGGCTCCCTGACTGACCCGCTGCCCAGCACTCGATCGTCTTTTCCGAGTGCTCGGCAGCAATCTCAGCCACTCAACCGCTTTGTTTGGATTGTGATCATGTTTCGCTCCCTCGCCTCCGACACCAACGAACCGATCGAACTGTGCATTAACGGCCAGCTCCAACGGGTACCTGCCGGTATCTCGGTCTGGGCAGCCATGGCATTGAGCGACCAGACCACCACCCGGATTGCCCCGGTGACCGAACAGCCCCGCTCCGCCTACTGTGCCATGGGCGTGTGCTTCGAGTGTCTGGTCGAGATCGACGGAATGCCCAACCGCCAGGCCTGTCTGGTCCGCGTCCAACCGGGTATGCAGATCAACCGTCAACAGATTACCGAACAAACCCAAGCTGAAGCCCCGAGCAACGGGCTTCAGCAACCGATAGCCCAGCATTCCGCAGCCCAGCCGCTGGGACAGACACAACCGCAGGTCGATGACCTGGCCACGGAAATTTGAAGCCATGAACAGCTACGATATTGCCATCATCGGTGCCGGCCCGGCCGGCATGTCGGCAGCCATCACGGCCAGCCAAGCCGGCGCCCGAGTCGTGGTGCTGGATGACAAGCCCCGTGCCGGCGGCCAGATCTACCGGAATGTCAGCGTCAGCCCGTTAACCCAGCCGGAGCAGTTGGGCCCCGATTACCTTCGCGGCGCCGAGCTGGTGGAGGCTTTCGAGCGCTGCTCCGCCGAGAAACGCTACGGCGCCACCGTCTGGCACGTCGGCGATAACGGCGAGGTGCTGTTCTCCCAACAGGAGCAGACCCACAGCCTGACCGCCCGCGAACTGATGGTCGGCTGCGGCGCCATGGAGCGCCCGTTCCCGATCCCCGGCTGGCACCTGCCCGGGGTGATGTCCGCCGGCAGCGCCCAGGTGATGCTCAAGTCCGATGCACTGGTACAGGACAACGCCGTGTTCGCCGGCAGCGGCCCGCTGCTGTACCTGATCGTGGCCCAGTACCTGCGCCTGGGCGTCAAGGTCAAAGCCCTGGTCGACACCACCCCGAAGAGTAATTACCTCGCCGCCATGGGCCAGGGTTTGGGCCTGCTGTCCCAACCCGCGATGCTGGTCAAAGGGTTGGGGCTGCTGAACGAGATCCGCCAAGCTGGAGTTCCGGTTCACCGCTTCGCCCAGAATCTGGAAGTGATCGGCGACGAGCGCGTCAGCGGTCTGCGCTGGCTCAACGACAAGGGCTCCGAGCAGATCAACTGCGAACACCTGTTCCTGCATCAGGGTGTGATCCCGAACCTGAATATGACCCGCTCGCTGAACCTCAAGCACCACTGGTGCGAGCAACAGCTGTGCTGGAAACCCAGCCTCGACAGCTGGGGCCAGAGCTCGATCGCCTCGATCTCAGTGGCCGGTGACAGCAGCGGTATCGTCGGCGCCGACGGTGCCGAACGCATGGGCCGACTGGTGGCCCTCAATCAACTGGCGCGACTGGGCCGGATCAGCCTCGACGAGCGCGATCAGCGGGCCCGCGGCGACCAAGAGCAATTGGCCAGCCTGAACCGCTTCCGCCGCTTTATCGACCGGCTCTACCAACCCATAGAGCAGCACCGGATTCCGGAAAAAGCAGAAACCGTGGTTTGTCGCTGCGAAGAGCGCAACCTGGGCCAGTTGCGAACCGAATTTGAGCGCGGCGCCCGCGGTCCCAACGAGCTGAAGATGATGAGCCGCTGCGGCATGGGTCCCTGCCAGGGTCGCCAATGCGGTCATACCGTCAGCGAGCTGCTGGCCAGCTGGCGTGGCGAACGGGTCGACGAGGTCGGCTACTACCGGTTGCGCTCGCCGATGCGGCTACTCAACCTGACCGAACTGGGTCGTTTCAGCCGCGTAGAACCCGCGACTACAAATACTAATGCCAGCGCTGATCCGGTCAGCATTCAGGAGCCGAGCCAATGAAACCCGAGGTACTGATTATCGGTGGCGGCATCCAGGGCTGCTCCACCGCCTATCATCTGGCCAAAAAGGGCGTCAGTGTCACGGTGCTGGAGAAGGATTGGGTCTCGCGCCACGCTTCCGGCGTCAACGCCGGTGGTGTCCGCCTGCTGGGCCGCCATGTCGCCGAAGTACCGCTGAGTAAGGAATCGATGCTGCGTTGGCACCAACTCGACGATGAGCTGGACGCCGACACCGGATTCCGCAGCCGCTCGCTGATCAATATCGCTGCCGATGAGGCCGATATGAAGACCCTGCGTGACCGGCAGCAGCAGATGCACGCACTGGGACATTTTCACGAGCAGATCATCGACCAACAAGAGCTGCGTGAGCGGCTGCCACAGGTCGCCGAGCACTGCGTCGGCGGCGTGGTCTCCGAGCAGGACGGTTATGCCATCCCGTACCAGAGCACCAACGCTTTTCGCCATGCCGCAGTTCGTCTGGGCGCTCGCTTCGTCGAAGGCTGTCAGGTACAGAGCCTGCGCCAGGTCGGCACCTCCTGGCTGGTGGAGACCAGCCAGGGCCGTTTCGAAGCCGGTCGCCTGCTCAACTGCGCCGGCGCCTGGGCCGATAAAATTTCGGTGATGATCGGTGACAATGTGCCGATGTCCTACAGCGCGCCGATGCTGATGATCACCACCCGGATGCCCCACTTTGCCACCCCGGTGGTGGGGGCCGTCAGTCGGCCGCTCTCGTTTAAACAGTTTGAAAATGGTACGGTACTGATCGGCGGCGGCGCCAAAGGCTTCGCCGACCGCGACAACAACCGCACCCGACTCGATTACGCCAAACTGGCCGCTGGCGCCCGTAACGCGACCGAGTTTTTCCCGATCATGAAGACCGCTTCCGTCAACCGTATGTGGGCCGGACTGGAAGCCTATCTCCCCGACAACCTACCGGTGCTCGGCGCGGCGATTAACGCCGATAACGCCTGGCACGCGTTTGGTTTTTCGGCCCATGGCTTTCAGCTGGGGCCGGTCGTCGGGGAGATCATGGCCGAATTGATCACGGGCGGTGACAGCTGTTTCGATCTGAGCCCATTCCGGGTCGACCGGTTTGAGCGCAAAGTGCTTTAATCAGGACCCGAATGTCATCATGAATGCACCGATTCTAACCACCTCATTTGCCTATCGAACCCCACCGGCCAAGCGCCGGGACCAACAGTCAGGAGAACAACAGAGCATGTCTATCGAACGTATCGGCTCTACCGAGCGCATGAGCAAAATCGTCAAGCACAACGGCACTGTCTACCTGTGCGGCCAGACCGCCGGTGACGCCAACTGGGATATCGCCGAGCAGACCCGCCAGTGTCTGGCCAAGGTCGAAGCACTGCTGGAAGAAGCCGGCAGCAGCCGCGACAAGATTCTCTCCACCACCATCTATATCCGCGACATCAAAGATTTCGCCGCCATGAACGTGGTTTGGGACGCCTGGGTAGCAGACATTCCGAAGCCGGCTCGCGCCTGCGTCGAAGCCCGGATGGCACGCCCGGAAATCCTGGTGGAACTGTCGGTGGTCGCCGCGCAGTAATCGCCCCAGCTCCACGGCGACTGTTCCGCTTGCCCCGGTTGCAGCCGCGCCTTACCATGGCGCCGCGACAGGGATAGTCAGCAAACATCGCCGCCAGGGGGAGCCGGTCGAGATGACCGAAATGCCCCTCTAAACAGCCTCGCCGATGCGGGGCTTTTTGTTGCGCGGCGTTCAGTCACAACCGCCCCTGGAGCCCTATGCCGTGCCCCCCCTCGCCCTGTTCTCACTGATCGCCGCCCTGCTGCTAATCCCCTCGCTGAACGCCGCCGAACACCCGTCCAGCTTCGCCAAAGCCAAGCGACTAGCCGCCAAGATCTACGCCGACCAACCGGTCAGTTTCTACTGCGGCTGCGCGATCGAAACACAGGGCAAGAAGCTCAAGCCCGATCTGTCCAGCTGCGGCTACCAGGTCCGCAAGCAGCCCCGGCGCGCCAACCGGATCGAATGGGAGCACCTGATGCCGGCCTATCACTTCGGTCATCAGCGCCAGTGCTGGCAGCAGGGTGGACGTAAGAACTGCAAGAAGGATCCGCAATTCCGCAAGATGGAAGCCGATCTGCACAATCTGGTGCCGGCCATCGGCGAGGTCAACGGCGATCGCTCCAACTTCCGCTTCGGCCTGTTGGATGCCGACAGCACTAACTACGGAGCCTGCCAGATCAAGATCGACTTCAAACAACGGGTGGCGGAGCCACCGCGGCACAGTCGCGGCGCCATCGCCCGCACTTACCTCTATATGCGCGACCAATACAACCTGCGTCTGTCCAAATCACAGTCCCGCTTGATGCAGAGCTGGTCCCGCCAACACCCGGTCACCAGCTGGGAATGTCAGCGTAATGACCGTATCCAAGCCCGCCAAGGCAACGACAACCCTTGGGTCAGCCGTGCCTGTAAGTCGTTGACGCAGTTAAATAACGGCACAAGAACATCCCGCTTAAATGTCAATTGATGATAAGTCGTCAATATTTTATTGACACGCGTCATATTCACCACCGTTTTTGAAGAGCAGAATCAGCAGCACCCTATTACCCAAAAGTCTAATTCAACCTGTTGGATGAACATTTCCTACCCACCTTTTCCGAAGGAGGGTCGTTCAGGCTGAACACCGTTTTCAACGGAGGAAAACCATGAGCAATCTGCTTAAGCAACTGAAGACCCGCCAAAAAATCCTACTGCTGGTTTCTTTGATGATACTGGCACTGCTGTTCATCGAAGCGCTTAACCTCAATACCCAATGGAAGGCGCTGAATCATGGTAAACAGGTTGAACTAACCGATCTGACCGATACCGCCTTTTCACTGATCGAGAAACAAGCCAACCGCGGCGATCTCTCGCCCGAGCAGGCCATGGATATCGCCCGACAGCAGATCGAAACCCTCCGCTACGGCAATAACGATTACTTCTTCATTCTCGACAGCCAGGGCAAGATGCTGTCGCATCCGATCAAACCGGATCTGGTCGGTAAAAACCTGACCTCAAGCCAGGATGCCAACGGTGTCCGCATGTTTGATGAGATGAGTCGCCAGGCCAGCAACCAGGGTGACGCCTTCGTTGAGTACATGTTTCCACGGGCCGGCAGTAATGAGCCGATTCCTAAGCTGTCCTACGCCCGCCACTTCCCGAAATGGGATTGGGTCGTGGCCACCGGCGTGTATATCGACGACATCAAAGCCGAATTCTATGAGGAGATTCAGGGCGCCATCATCAACCTGCTGATCACCATGACCATTGCGGTCTCACTGGGCATGTTACTGGCTAGAACCATCGCCCAGCCGATCGTTGATCTGAAGGAGCTGATGGGCCAGGCGGCCAGTCAGCATGATCTGACCCTGCGCAGCGACTACCGCAGCCGTGACGAGGTCGGTCAAATGTCTGCCGCCTTCAACGAGATGCTCGAAAGCTTCGACGACATCATCACCGATGTGAACAGCTCCGCCCAGCAGGTCTCTGCATCGGCTACCGAGCTATCCGCCGCCACAGCCCAAACCCAGGCAGGCATGCAGGAACAGCATCAAGAATCCGAGATGGTCGCCGCCGCCGTCAACGAGATGTCGGCCACCGTCCACGATGTGGCCAACAATACCGAAAGCACCGCTCAAGCCACCCATGAGGCCTCCCACGCAGCCTCTCAAGGCAAGCAGCAGGTTCGTGAAGCCGTAGACGCGGTGAACGAACTGTCGATGCAACTGGAACAATCCGGCAGCCTGACCTCCCAGCTGAAGGAGGAGAGCGCCAATATCGCCTCGATTCTGGAGGTGATCAACAATATCGCCGAACAGACCAACCTGTTGGCGCTGAATGCTGCCATCGAGGCGGCTCGTGCCGGTGAACAGGGGCGCGGGTTTGCGGTGGTTGCCGATGAGGTCCGGACCCTGGCACAACGCACGGCTCAGTCGACCGGCGAGATCCAGCAGGTGATTACCAGCTTGCAGAACGGCGCCGAGAATGCCGCCGACGCAATGGCGAAGAGTCATCAGGTCGCCATCGGTGTGGTCAACAAGGCTCAACTGGCCGATCAGGCGCTGGATCAGATCGTCGGCGGCGTCAGCCAGATCGATGATATGACCACCCAGATCGCCAGCACTGCCGAGCAGCAATCGGCCGTTACCGAAGAGATCAATACCAACGTCAGCCGCATCAACGACGTCAGTTCGGAGTGCGCCACCGCCGCCGATCAGGTGGCCGAGTCCAGCGAATCCCTGGCCGAGCTATCCGAGCACCTGCGACACCTGACCAGCAGCTTCAAGGTCAGCGCCTGAGTCGAAGGCGAGTCCGTCCCATCGATCACAACGGGGCCGCTGGCCCCGTTGCTTCTTCTACCCCAGGCTCTTATACCGCCAGTCTGATCGCTTGTTTCTGACCAAGCTCTCTTATCCGATCAAATCCTCTAACTTTGAGATGGCAGGCGTCGATTGTTGCCTCAGCCCTGATCGGGATCGACGATATCCGGCACCAGCGGGAGCTGACTAGGAAACCCTCGAATCACCCCCCTGAAGAGGGGCCTGTCCGCCGTTGCTGAGCAGGTTTCCAATCAGGATAAAGCTTGTCCAAATATCAATCGGGGATTAAACATCAAACAATATGCTGATATGCGTCATACTCATTGCGGCTACTGAAGAGCTAAATTAGCAACGTTCAATCAGGCAAATCTGATAACAACCCATAGACGGGTTACCCACCGCTCGAATGCTTATCGATAAGCCGTCAAGGATGAGCCCTGTTTTCAATGGAGGAAAACAATGAAAAACCTGCTTAAGCATTTTAAAACCCGACAGAAAGTCCTCTTTTTAGTCTCCTTGATGACCCTTGCACTGCTGGTTATCGAGGCCCTCAATCTGAACAACCAATGGCAGACGTTAAATCGCGCCAAGCAGGCTGAGCTGGTCGATCTGGCCGACACGGCCTTCTCGCTGATCGAAAAACAGGCAGCCCGGACCGATATCTCAACCGAGCAGGCGCAAGCGATCGCCAAAGAGCTGATCAGCACCCTGCGCTATGGCGACAATGATTACTTCATGGTCTCCGACACCAGATCCCTTATCTTAAGTCACCCCGATTCCAGGCTGATTGGCAAGGACCTGTCTGACCTGAAAGATGCCGACGGGGTCCTGGTCATGCAAGAGATGGTGCGCGGCGCCATCACCAACGGCGATACCTTTGTCGAGTACCTGTTCCCTCGCGCCGACAGCAGCACCCCGGTTTCCAAGCTTTCCTATTCCCGCCATTACCCGAACTGGGACTGGATCGTCGCCACCGGGGTTTACACCGACGATATCGAAGCCGAGTTTGCCCAGAGCATCAACGCCGCCATCGTCAGCCTGCTGGTCATCCTGAGCATCGCCTTCAGCATCGCTCTGGGACTGGCAAGAACAATTGCTCAGCCCCTGGTCGAGCTCAAGGAGCTGATGGGCCAGGCCGCCAGCGAGCATGATCTGACCCTGCGCAGCGATTACCGTAGCCGTGACGAGGTCGGCCAGATGTCGGAAGCCTTCAACGAGATGCTCGACAGCTTCGATGGCATCATCACCGAAGTGAACAGCTCCGCCCAGCAGGTCTCCACATCGGCCACCGAACTGTCCGCCGCCACGGCCCAAACCCAGGCTGGGATGCAGCAACAGCATCAAGAATCAGAGATGGTCGCGGCCGCCGTCAATGAGATGTCGGCCACCGTCCACGATGTGGCCAACAACACCGAAAGCACCGCTCAAGCCACCCATGCGGCATCCCTGGCCGCCTCTCAGGGCAAGCAGCAGGTCCGTGAGGCCGTGGACGCGGTTAACGAACTGTCGATGCAATTGGAACAATCCGGCAGCCTGACCACCCAGCTGAAGGAGGAGAGCGCCAATATCGCCTCGATTCTGGAGGTGATCAACAATATCGCCGACCAGACCAACCTGCTGGCGCTGAATGCTGCCATCGAGGCGGCTCGTGCCGGTGAACAGGGGCGCGGGTTTGCGGTGGTTGCCGATGAGGTCCGCACTTTGGCACAACGCACGGCCCAGTCGACCGGTGAGATCCAGCAGGTGATAACCAGCCTGCAGAACGGCGCCGAGAGTGCCGCTGACGCGATGGCGAAGAGCCACCAGGTCGCCATCGGTGTGGTCGACAAGGCTCATCAGGCCGATCAGGCGCTGGATCAGATCGTCGGCGACGTCAGCCAGATCGATGACATGACCACCCAGATCGCCAGCGCCGCCGAGCAGCAATCGGCCGTCACCGAAGAGATCAATACCAATGTCAGCCGCATCAACGACGTCAGCTCGGAGTGCGCCACCGCCGCCGATCAGGTGGCCGAATCCAGCGAATCCTTGGCCGAGCTGTCCGAGCACCTGCGACACCTGACCAGCAGTTTCAAGGTCGGCGCCTGAGTCGAAGGCGTGTCCATCCACCACGACGGGGCTAACTCGGCTCCGTCGCTCTCTTTGCACCGCCCTCCGGGCAAATTCCAGCCTGCCTGAGTAACCCTAGGCAGTTAGCCTCGATCCGGCTGGAACCCGGTTCGTCACGCAACTTCAGCGTAGTTTTCCGTTAATCGGATTACCGATCACCGCTTCGGCATTGGGGCCGGGCAACGAGTTGTACTAAAATTATCCAACCACTCAAGGAAGCGTAGATTGGCCATGGATGAAGTCATCGAATACGAGCATTTGAAAACGCTGACGCTGGCGCATAGGAAATTTCACCAGGTTCTGAAGAATCTGGCCGCCTATCATTCCGACGCCCAGGTAATCGAACAGCTGACCGGCATCATTGAGGAACTGTTTCCTAATAAGGTCGGCTCGATCCTGATGGTCGACGATCAGAGTCAGACCCTGCACAGCTCCGACGCCAAGTCCAAGCTGCCGGACTTCTACAACCAGGGGATCGAAGGGACTCCGATCGGCCCCAACGCCAGCAGTTGTGGCGCGGCGGCATACTCCCGCGACAAGTGCATCGTTTCCGACACCTTCACCGATCCCAGCTGGGAGCCTTTTCTCGATGTATTAATCCGGGCCCAGCTTCGTTCCTGCTGGTCGATGCCGATCATCTCCAAGGACGATCAGGTACTGGGGACCTTCTCCATCTACTCCCCCGAAATCGCCGAGCCGGAAGACTATGAGCTGGAGATCCTCGAGACCGCCACCCACGTCGCCAGTCTGGCGCTGGATAAGAAGGAGCTGATGAAGACCGCCTGTACCGACCCGTTGACGCGGCTGAGCAACCGTTACCTGTTCGAGCAGTCGTTGGAGCTGTTGATGAACATCTCCAAACGGGACAATCGCAACCTGTCGGTGGTCTATCTGGATCTGAACCGTTATGTCCAGGTCAAGGAGCTGATCGGTAGCCACGCCGGCGACGAGGTGCTTCGCCAGACCGCCCAGAGTATCCAACAGGAGCTGCGCAACACCGATATCACCTGTCGCTACGAGGACGACGAGTTCGTTTTTGCTGCATTGGATACCAGTACCGAGGACCTGTACCTGATCTGCGAGCGCATCCGTAAGTCGACCCTCGGTAAGCTGTCGGACGAGATCATGGAGCTGGGCTTCGGCCTCACCTTCGGCGGCGTGATCTGCAACAGCCGTACAGGTTACGATTTCCACGATCTAATCCGTCTGGCCGACGAAGAGATGTACCTGGCTAAAGCCAACCCGGCTCACATCTCGATCCGGGATCTGGCCAACCAGCCTCCCGAGCAGGCGGACACCGCTGAGAATGGCTGCTAATCCGACAAGAGCCTAATCAGACTGGGACGGGGCTGGGATGATGCTACTATCTGCAGTCCCGGCAGTTGCCGCACCCCAATCCCACTCAAGGCCCACACTCAAGGTTCCCTAAGCCGATGACCATCGACAAGCAGCAGCAATACGATCAACTGTTTCAACGCCTGGATGCCCTCTGTGACGGCGAGTCCGATCCGATCGCATTGATGGCGACGATCAGCTGCGAGCTCTACCACCAGTTCGAGTCATTCAACTGGGTCGGTTTCTACCGCAACGTCGGCAACCGAACCCTCAAGATCGGCCCTTACCAGGGCGGCCACGGCTGCCTGACCATCGATTTCGATCGCGGCATCTGCGGCCGTTGTGCCCGCCAGATGCAACTGCTGAACATCCCCGACGTCAATGCCGAAGCCGACCATATCGCCTGCGCCAGCTCGACCCGATCCGAGCTGGTGGCACCGATCCTCAACCGCCATGGTGATCTGATCGCGGTACTGGATATCGATTCCGATACCCCGGCCCTGTTCGACCGCTGCGACGAGACCAACCTGGCCCGCATCGCCGCTTATTTTCTGATCTGAGATCGACCCATACTCCGTGCCCCGCAAGGGGCTCGGCTCGGGCTGAATCGACCGCTCACCCGTCACCCCTTTAGCTCGATCAAAGCAATCCAGCTTTCTAGATATTTTATTTTGTCATGTTTGACAAAATAAGCTTCGCTCTATAAATTATCCAACATGACAATTTATTCCTGAGTTATCACTAAGGAGTTTGAACCATGGGAAGACCCAGCAAGAAGGCCGAACGCCTTGAGCAGATCCTGCAGGCGTTCCACAGTTGTGTGGCTCGCTACGGCCTGGAGGGCAGCACCCTGGAGCGGATCGCCGAGACCTCAGGCCTGCAACGCAGCCTGGTGCGCCATTTTGCCGGTAACCGGGATGATCTGGTCCAGCAACTGGCGGACCGGGTAATCCAGCAGTCCGATCAGCAGTGGGCCGCCCTGCTAGAGTACCTGCCTGAGACGCAGCCGATTCCGGTGCTGCTCGACAATCTGTTCGATGCCGAATCCAGCGACCCCGAGTTTGTGCTGGTGATCGCCGCCCTGACGTTTGCCGCCGGCAACAACCCGCAGCTCAAGGCCATGATGCAACAATGGATGACCGGCTTTAGCCGCGACATCGAAGCCCTGCTGCTGAAGCAATATCCCAGCGCGGAAAAATCACGCATCGAAGCCGTCGGCTTCGGCCTGATCTCGCTCTACTTCAATCTCGACTCGTTATCCCCGCTGCAGCAAAGCCATCACTACCGCGAACCGGCCCGACTGGCGGCTCAGCTACTGGTCGATCAACTCGAAACCACTACCGGAGACTAACCATGCCTTGGACCTATTACCTGGGAATCACACTGTTGCTGTGGGTGCTATGGGACCTGTTCAGTGGCTCGGTTTGGCTGCATCGCGAATACCGTCGCACCCACGAGCCTTTTGGCTACTGGCTAACCATGCTGTTGTGGACCCTGGTCGCAGTGTCCTGTTTTTACTGGTAGGAGATTGATCGATGGCACTCCCCAAGCGTAACCCGCTGGTCTGGTTTCTCTATCTGATCAGCATCCTGGGCATGTTCGGCTTTATTGGCTGGCTACTACTGCCCTACGCCGACAATGGCGACTTCGTTGGCTACGACGACAGCACCGCTGCGATCACCAGGGCACCGGCCGAGAGCTGGCAGGCGGTTGCCGCTCAGCCCGTCGGCCAAGATCGAAACAAACCGGGCCAGTACAAATCAGGCCAGACCATTGCCGGGATCGGCATCACCCTGCAGCTGGACGGCAATCTAAAGACCCAGATCGAGCGTCACTGGCAGCGCTTCGCCCAGCAGGATATCGCCAAGCGACTCGGTGCCGACGATCCCAAGCTGGTCTATGCGGTCTACCACCACTATGACGCCGCCAGCAATCAGGTCCGGATGACGCTTGGCTATCCGACACCGCCGTCGCGCCAACTTCCGATGGGGTTTGAATCCGTCGCCATCGACGCGGGTAACTACCTGGCACTCGACGGTAGCTATGTCCTCGATAGCTGGGCCGATCCAAGCCACAGGCTGCGATTGAAATTTAACGCCGACTACGAGCGTTACCTACTCGATAGCCACCACAACATTCTCGGCCAAACCGCCTTTGTGGCGGTGAAATAAAGGAGCGGATCATGACGGAACAAGATTGGCTGGTGTACTTCGAGACGATCTCATTTTCGGTCTACGACTGGGTGCTGATCTTCGCGCTGTTGTTTCTGGCGCTGGAGCTGCTCAACGACCTGGTGACCGGCCGTTTCAGCGGTGAACGGCTGCTGGAAACCGGCTCCAGCGTGTTGACCCAGATCCCCTATTACCTGGCCGAGATCGTGATCTTCGGGGGCGGGGTCTACCTCTACTTCATGATCTACGAGCTGGTCCCTTGGAAGATCCCGACCAACGGCTACACCGGCCTGCTGGTGCTGATACTGGCCGACCTGGCCTACTACATCGAGCATTACGCGGTGCACCGGATCCGCTTGTTCTGGCTGGCCCATTCGGTGCATCACAGCTCCAGCATGATGAACACCGCCACCGCGTTCCGGTTCAGTCTGTTCGATCCGATCCCGTCATTTCTGTTTCATCTACCGCTGGTGCTGATGGGCTTCAACCCGGTACTGGTGTTCGCCGCCGAGATTCTGGTGCTGGCCTACCAGTTCTGGATTCACAACGAGATGATCGGCCGCCTCGGTCCGTTGGAGTGGTTTCTCAACACCCCATCCCACCACCGGGTTCACCACGGCTCCGATCCGGCTTATATCGACAAGAACTTCGGCGGCATCCTGATCATCTGGGACCGGCTGTTCGGCACCTTCCAGGCCGAACGCCAGCTGCCCACCTACGGTCTGGCCACCCCGATGACCAGCAAGAACCCGATTAAGGTGCAATTTCACGAGTTTCCCAAACTGTTCCGCGACCTGGGACAAGCCCAGGGAGTTGGGCAGTGGTTCGGCTACCTGTTTAGACCGCCGGGCTGGAAACCCAAAGCCGGTGCGGATGCCAGTCATCGCCGCACCAAGGAGTCGATCCAATGAAAGCCCTACTGATCAAAGCCTCGGCCAACAGTGCCTTCAAGGACTACAAGGCCTACCTGGGGACACCGCCGCAAAGCATCTGGTCATCGGCGGTGGCGATACCCGACTGGGTCGAGGTGGACGTCCATGACGAAACCTCCCAGGGGCCGGTCGACAAGAGTCAGGCCGCCGACCTGGTGGCGATCTTTATGTCGACCCCGGACGCGCTGCGCGGCTACGAACTGGCCGACTATTTCCGTGACCGAGGCACCACCGTGGTGTTCGGCGGCCTGCACGCCAGCTTTCTGCCTGACGAGGCGCTGCAACACGGCGATGCGGTGATGATCGGCGAATCGGAGCAGCTCTGGCCCCAATTACTGGAAGACCACTACAGTGGCCAGCTTCAGCCCCGCTATCAGCAGGCCGAGCAGACCGACCTGAGCCGATTGACGCCCTACCCCCATTCGCAGATCGACCTGTCCCCCTACCGGGATACCAGTTCGATCATCGTGTCCCGCGGCTGCAAGTTCAAATGCAGCTACTGCACCGTGCACAAGTTCTTCCCGACAATGCGCAACCGGCCGGTCGGGCAGGTGATCGACGAGATCCGTGCCTCCGGACTGCAGTACTTCGAACTCCACGCCGACAACCTGATCGCCGATCGTGATTACGCGCTAGAGCTGTTCAAGGCGCTGAAACCGCTGAATATCTACTGGAGCGCCGAAGCCACCATCAATATTGCCGAGCACGACGATATCGTCGAAGCCGCGGCCGAGAGCGGCTTGATCTGGCTGCTTTCCGGTATCGAAACCCCGTCGCAACAGGCCCTCAAAGCCGCCGGCAAAGGTTTCATCCGGATCGATCGGACCCGGGATTACATCCGCAAGCTGCATGAGTACAACATCGCGGTCGACTCGGCGATGCTGTTTGGTTTTGACCAGCACGACTCGACCATCTTCGAAGAGACCCTCGACTACGTCGACGAGGTTGAACTCGACGTCTGCCATGCCGTGATCGTCACCCCCTACCCGGGAACCGACCTGTACCAGCAACTGGAAACCGAGCAACGGATCCTGACCCGCGACTGGTCCGCCTACGATGGCACCCAGGCGGTGTTCCAACCCAAGCAGATGACGCCGAAGGAACTGGAAAAGGGAACTGGCTGGTTCCACAGCAAATACAACAGCCTGGGGCGCAGCCTGAAGCGGCGTGTCGTCAGGACTAAAAATCTCGGTTGGACCAACGCGGCCTATCTCTGACGGGCCGATCTTCGATCTAAGAAACCGGCGGAGCGCTAGCGGTTGGTCGTTAATCCTGGAGCAGTTCGATAAGCTCCGAATAGTCTCTCAGAAGGGCGTTATCCAGCGCGGTACGCCCTTGGGGATCAGCAATGGAGCGGTCGGCACCGGCCGCCAGCAACAGCGCGACGATCTGCTGATAGGTAGGCCCACCATCCCCCAGAATCACCGCTTCTAGCAGAGCCGTCCAACCCAGGTGGTTGATCTGATCGATATCGATCTCGGTGGTTAGCAGGTAGCGCACCACCTCGATATGGCCGTGATGGGCCGCGGGGGTCAACGCGGTGCCACCGTATCGGTTCACACTGCTCAGATCCGCCCCGGCGGCCACGGTCATCTTGAGGATCTCGAGTCGCCCTTCCGCACCGGCATACAGGTAGGGGCTGTCCTGTAGATCGTCCTTGGCATTCACATCGGCACCGGCGGCGATCAGGAGTCGGGCCGATTCAACAGCGTTGTGGTGGGTGGCGATCAACAGTGCGGTGCGACCCCGCTTATCGCGGCTGTCCACCGGTACCCCCAAAGCGAGCGACCGCTGCAGTTGAGGAATATTATTCTGTGCCGCCGCGCGTAGATAGTCGGCCCGCTCGGCCGCCGCTGGCTCGCCAACGGCGACGTTAAACAAACTGCTCAATAGCAACAGCGCTGTTATCAGAATCCGCATCAATCTACCCGCAAAGATGGGGACGCCCCGCCCGTTCGGCAGCGCGGCCGTAAACCATATTGTCGATTCCGGCCCAGGCGGCCGCAGCTTCACACATCGGGCAGGGGCGCGAAGAGGAGTAAAGCACTGCACCGCGGAGGGATTCACGTTTCAGACGACGACCCGCGTCGCGGATCGCCGCCATCTCGGCATGACCGGTGGGGTCATGATCCAACAACACCCGGCTCCAGGACTGACCAACGATCCGTCCATCGAGTACTACCACTGCACCATAGGGCTGATCGCCCTTCTCGATCGCCAGTTGCCGCATCTCAAAGGCCCTTGCGATAAAGCCCTGGTCATCAGTCCCCTGCGGCTGCACGATGCTCTCCTCCCCCCGTGCCGCTGCCGACCATCCGCAGGCGCCCAGCAAACCGGCGCCGCTGAACGCCAGAAACCACCGTCGCGGGATCTGATCTTGGCCCCGCTGAATCTGGATCTTATCCATCACCATTACCTCCCAGACCTCTCCTATTGGAGATAGTCCGGCAGGCGGTATTTTTCCAGCCGCTATTGGATCTGATCGAGTTTGTAAGTACTTCGGAAAGGCGACTGAACTAACCATTCAGCCCATAAGAAACGGGCCGCGATAACGCGGCCCGGGGATTCAATCAAACTAACGAAGCAGTCTTTGTCAGCCTAAGGATTAACAACCCTTCTTCGGATTACATTTGGTTTTACCGGAACCCCCATCGCCATCATCCGAATTGGACTCCACCCTCACCTCGCCACTCTCGGTCCAGGCAGAGGAACCGGCACTGTTGGCCGCTCTGATGCGATACTTAAAGGTGCCATTACCCGGCACATCAGTGAGCGTGGTGCTATCGGCAGCAATGTTCATATTCACATCACCGTAGCTGCCCCATCTCTTTCCTCTGGCTTTTTGGCTAACCTGCAGCTCGTACTTCTGTTCGTCGGCAACATCAAACCAGGTCAGAATAACGCTACCATCTGACTGCACTGAAGTAGTTAGCAGGCTGGGAGCATCCGGCGCCTGGAGGGTGGGCTCAGGATCGGTAATCGTTCCACCCGAGGCGGCCTGCATCGCCAGGTGTGCGTCAGCAATACCGGCACCACAACCGTCACAGGTCGCCGGGAACGGGCGAGCATTGTCTTTGATCAGCTGCTCAATTTCGGCAGGTGTCAGCGAACTATTCTCGGAGCTGATAAGCGCGACCAGACCCGCAACATGCGGAGCCGCCATGCTGGTGCCAGCCATACCGGAGTAGGTTTCCTCACCAGGCGAAGTCGTCCCCTTGTTGTGAGTAGAAACCACATAGGTACCGATAGAGTTGCTGCCATCACCACCCGGTGCGGCAAAATCCACCAGGCTGCCATAGTTCGAGTAACTGGCTTTCCCGCCATTGCGGTTAACCGCAGCCACATTCATTACGTTGGAACAGCTCGCCGGGGTAAAGCCTGCGGTATCGGTATCACTGTTACCTGCCGAGACGACGACGCTGACCCCATTGGCAACCGCCGAGTTGATCGCCGCCTGCAGAGCCGAGTTGGGAGAACAGGAACTGGCGCCTCCCAGGCTCATATTGATCACTTTCGCCCCATTCTGACTGGCCCAATAGATAGCATCGGTAATATCGGAATAGGAACCTCCGCCCACGCCAAGCACCCGAACATGCATCAGCTGCACACGATCAAAACCGACACCAGCCACGCCGTTGCCGTTATTCGTATCCGCGCCCACTGTCCCTGCGACATGGGTTCCATGCCAGCTGCTACCGTAGGGGTCATTGGGGTCCAGATTGTCCCCGGGATCGCTGGGGTCCGAGTCACGCCCATCGCCATCGTTGGCGTTGGTCGGATCACTGATCATGTCGTAACCCGCAATCGTATTAATGCTGAGATCGGAATGGTTGGTCGAGCCGGTATCCAAAATGGCAACAACGGTTTTGGTGTAGCTGCTATCCAACGCTTCCCAGGCCTGAACCGCATTCAGGCCACCGGGTTCGGCAGAGCTCGAATCGGGGCCATAATAATGCCACTGGTAATTGGGTAGCAGCGGATCGTTGGGTAAACCCAACGTAGCCATATGAATATCGGGTTCGGCATAAGAGACCCCTGCCAATCGCTCGATTGCCCGCGAGAGCCCTCGCATCGCTTTATATGACTGGTTTTCATTCAGCTGAAAGAGCAATCGTCCGCCTGCCGTTTGGCGGACAAACCTCAGCGATTTTCCAGTCGCCTCTGACAATCGGTTCGCCTCGCTCGAGCCGATCACAAACGCTTCATCGAACTTAACGATCAGCTGATCGGTGCCGGTTGGAGTCGGCGCCGAATAGGCCGCTACGGGTGCGGCTAGGCAAGCCGAAGCGATCAGGGACTTAGATAACGGCAGGAATTTCAGAATACGGCGGGGTGACATGGCTGCTACCTCTAGATGCATGCGGTCTAGGCAATATAGCCACAATCATGCCCGACTAAAAAGAATCACCAAATTCCAAAAAATATCTAACTGACAGAGATCAAAACAATCCCGCTGAGCTGCAGGAATGAAGCTCAAGCGATCTAATCAGCCATCCCTCAGACGAGCTTCGGCTACGTGACTGAATGAGCCAGCACGGAAACCAGCGAAAAAATTGGTAGCTGGGAAAAGTCTTCGAGGAAGATGGTGCACCCGGAGGGATGATTCGTCACTACGCTCCTCACTCCTTCGGAGACAACACTTATAAAGGTGTCGTTGCGTCGCGGCTTGGCCGCTCGGTTCGAACCCACGGGGCTTCTCACTCTCCAAGTACGGAGGCATGCGGAAAGATCAGTAGAGAACTGAAAGATGTGCGTAGAAAAGGAAAAAGTGGCGCACCCGGAGGGATTCGAACCCCCGACCAACAGGATCGGAACCTGCTACTCTATCCAGCTGAGCTACGGGTGCGCAGAAGAGAGCGCGTATGATACTCAGGCGCGTCAGGGACGGCAAGCATATCGACGCTATGAATCCATCCAGTCCCGCTGTTTTTTGCGCAAACGGGCCTGATAGGCACGCTTTCGGGCGCTGTTACGCATGTAGACGATCAGCCCGGCGGAAACCAGCAGTACAAATCCCATCACCGCCATCACCCCGGAATCGAGCAAGTACAACAAACCGATCCCCAAACAGGCGTAAACATAAGGCAAGGCCTCATACACCGGTTCGGGCATATGCAGTGTCAAACGTCTGCGTTTGGTTGTGCCGAATTTGGCTCGCTGTCTATCCATGACTTCAGAATAGCGCAGTCCTGCGCTGGGAAAAAAGCCCTTGATGGGTCCCCTCTATTGCAGAACGAAAAGATTATCTCGTGCCGGAGATGCTCAGCCCGCACTGAACCAGTCGTAGCCGTGCAGCGCGAGCAGGCAGATCAGCATCAACTGCAGCACAAAGCCGAAGTTCCAGCGGGGAAAGCCGAAGGCCGACAGGCCGAAGCGGGCCTGCAATGTCAGGTGGGTGCCGGACACCGGCGAGGCGATGATGCCGACCGCCCAGCCCATCAGGAAGGTCATCCCCAACAGGTTCGGATCCTGCACCTGGGGGGCCAGGATGCCTCCCGAGGTGGCGATGCTGATCAGCGGATGAATTCCCATCACCGCGGCAACCAGGATCATCCACAGCAGTCCCCAGGCTTGCCAGGGGCCGAACTGCTGCAGCGGCCAGTCGAAGCCACTGCGCTCAACCACCTGCGCCAATCCAACCGTCAACACGCCGGCGGCCAGAAACAGAGCCAACTCGCCTCCCATGGTGGGCAGTTGCGCTTCGACATGACGACGCATCGATGCCAAGCGTTGGGTTCCGCTGCGCAGCACAAGGACCAGTAGACAGAGCAGTAACGACAGTAGCGACACCCAGCTCAACACCGGTACTTCAGGCCAGAGCCCCCTGGCGCCAAAAACCAGCACCGCCAACAGTAGCGGCAGCCACAGGGCTTCAAAGTGGATCGGATAACCGGCCTGACTCGTCACACCAGGATGCCGACTGAGGCCGATACCGGCCACCAACAGCGCCACCGCCGCCGCCGGAAGCCCGGCCAACGACAGCGTTTCCAACTGCGCCCCATCGGCATGGGTCAGCGCCACGCCCATGGCGACAAAGAATGGCGACCACAGCGAAGCCAGCGCAAAGCCTCGGGACAGCAGCACGCCCTGCTGCGGCGTCAAAGGTTGGCGACGCGACAAGCGCTCGCCAACGATCTGCAGGGTCGACATATTGATCACCGCACCGAACAGATGCACCCCCAGCAGGGTTCGCCAGAGCGCCCCCCGCCCCATCGGCAGCTGCTCCTGCGGATCGGCCCGCAACGCGGTGACCAGGCGCAGGAAGCTCACGGCAATCAGCATCGCAATCAGGATCTGATTGGTGGCCAACAGCTTGGCCCAGGGCAGCTCACGCCCATCCAGGCCCCACCAGAGAGCCGCACAACCGATCGAAAAGATACACAGCACCTGCAGTCGCAGAAAGCCACCTACCCGACCGAACAGCAGCAGCCCGCAACACCAGGCCAACCCGCCGGAATAGAAGCCGGGTAGCCAACCCAGACCGGCGGCCACCGACAACAGCACGGCGCTCAGCATCATCCAGCCGATCAATCGTTGCAGTCCGGTCGGATTCTCAATCACCAGCGGGGCCCTTGCTCAACAGAATGGACAAAATAGAACAGGCAATAAAAAAGGGCAGCCTAGGCTGCCCTTTCTTGAACTCGAATCCCTTACATGGATTCGATGTAGGCAGATACCGCGGCGATGTCGGCATCGCTCAGCTTGCCGGCGGTGTCACGCATCATCTTGGCCGGATCGTTGGCACGAGCGCCGCTGCGGAAGGCCTTCAGCTGGCCATCAACGTACATGGCGTACTGACCACGGACCGCCGGGAAGTTGGCCAGGCCGTTACCGTTGCCGTCAGGGGCATGGCATGCGGCACAGGCGGCAACGCCTTTGCTCTGGATACCGGCGTTGTAGATCTCTTTACCCTTGGCAACCAGTGCTTCGTCGGCAACCGGGCCTTTGCTGGCGTCGAACTTGGCGAAGAATGCGCTCAGGTCAGCCATGTCCTGGTCGGACAGGCCGGCCGCGAAACCGATCATCAGCGGGCTCGGACGAACACCGGTCTTGATGTCCTTGAGCTGCTTGGTCAGGTAGTTTTCATGCTGGCCAGCCAGTTTCGGGAAGGTCGGGCCAATGCTGTTGCCGTCAGGGCCGTGGCAGCCGAAGCAGACCGCTGCTTTACCCTCGCCTGCAGCCGCATCGCCTTGCGCCATGACTGCACCGGAGAAACCAAGAGAGACAATTAAAGGGATCAGAAGTTTTTTCATCGAACGGTCCAATTAAGTAAGTTGTAATAGTAAATTCGTTAGCCTTTACCACAGTCGCCGAAGCAAGGTTGCGGGCGCTTTCTTATGCTGGTCCAGATACCCGACAGGCACCCAAGGAGCTACCCACAGGGCAAAATTTTCGGCATTATATACCAATCCCCGACCAAACGGGAACGAACCCCCTCCGCACCGCAGCAAACTTAAGTCTATGACCACTTCCCGGATCTCCTATAACAGCGCCCGGTTCTTGATCAGCGCCGCTAAACTTCACCAGTGCCCGCAAGATAGCGGAGCCGAAGTCGCCTTTGCCGGCCGCTCAAACGCCGGTAAATCCAGTGCCATCAATGCCCTGACCAACAACTCGAAGCTAGCCCGCACCTCGAAAACCCCGGGGCGTACCCAGCTGATCAATTTTTTCGAGCTGAGCCAGCCCGGCTGCAAGCTGGTCGACCTGCCCGGCTACGGCTACGCCAAGGTACCGGTGGCGATGAAGCAGCACTGGCAGAAACACCTGGACGAGTACCTGCAGAAGCGACAGTGCCTGCAGGGAGTCGTCTTGGTGATGGATATTCGCCATCCGATGAAAGAGTTTGACCGGATGATGGTCGATTGGTGCCGCGAGTCCCAGATGCCGCTGCATATCCTGCTGACCAAAGCCGATAAGCTTAAAAAAGGGCCGGCCCAGAGCACCCAGCTGAAACTACGCAAAGAGCTGCGCCAGGAGTTGGGCGATCTGGTCAGCGTACAGACCTTCTCAGCGCTGAAACGCGCCGGCATCGAACAGCTTCAAGCCCGGCTGGACGGCTGGATGCTGGGAGAACCCGAAGTCGAGACGGAAGCGGATCCGGGCTGATTCGCTCAGGACTCGATGCAACGGGATAGAACCCGACTCAACAAAGCGAATCTGCCGCCGTTAACCCAGCTGATCGCCAATACAACCTGTCCGGCTGTGCCGGCGCGATACCCGAACCGGAGAGCCCGATGGACGCTAACCAGCCAAGCCCACGACTAAAGCAACTCAATGACCAGCAGTTGTCGGCCTTCTGCGCCGCAATCAGCGAGCGCCTGCTGCCCAACTATGCGTTGTTTTCCCAGGTAGCCGAGTTCGGCAATACCCAGACCCTGCGCACGGCGCTGGACAAAATCTGGGATCGGCTGTGCAACCGTTGTGGTGCGGTCAACTTCGAGACCCAGATGGAGAAGGTCGATGCGGTCGTTCCCGATCCGGAAGACTTCGACATGTACGGAGTTTACCCGGCGCTGGACACCTGTGTGGCGCTGATCACCACCCTCAACCAGATGGTCGAAGCATCCCACCAGGACGCGCGCCAGACCAGCCAGCTGTCACTGCAGGGGATCGAGACCTACCTGGAGCTGATCGCCGATGCCGAGCTTTCCGACGAGCAGTTGGTCCGCTTTATCAACACCCACGAGCTGATCGAGCAGGAGCTGGAGTTCCAGGAAAGCCTGATCGATCAACTGCTGCAAAAAGCCAGCCCCGATGCGGCGACGCTGGACAAGATCCGCACCCAAGCCGCCAACGACGGGGTCAGCAATATCGGCATCAGCCTCGACTGACGCCGTCACGCAAGGCTTAGACTCGCAGGATGATTTTGCCGCGAGTCCGGCCGCTCTCGCTGTGCTGATGGGCTTGTGCCACCTGGCGTAGCGGCACGATCTTATCCACCGCCAGCCGCAGCGCTCCCTGTTCAACCAACGCCAGTAGTTGGGCCAGTTGCTCACCGTTGGGCGCGACCCGAACCGACAGCGCCTCGCAGCCGCGAGCCTCGGCCGCCTCGATCACCTGCGCGGCGGTCACCGACGGCAGCGTCACCGATACGCCACCCGGTTTCAGGCAAGCCAGTACATCGACCCCGGTCTGGCCACCCATGCCGTCGAGAATCAGATCTACGTCACGGATCAGTTCGGTGACCTCCTCGTTGCGATAGTCGATCACCCGATCGCAGCCCAATTTCTGCAGAAACTCGTGATTGGCCGCCGAAGCGGTGCCGATCACCTCGGCGCCCTTCCATTTGGCCAGTTGCACCGCCAGGTGGCCGACACCGCCGGCCGCAGCCAAGATCAGCACCCGCTGACCCGGTTGCAGCTTGCCGGCCTCGAACAGTGCCTGCCAGGCGGTTAAGCCGGCTAACGGCAGGCCGCCGCATTCGACTAGGTCGATCGAATCAGCGACCCGTGCCAACTGATCCTGCTTGGCCAGGGTCTGCTCAGCGTAGCAGCGTCCCGGCTCGGGGAAGTTCAGCAGCCCGCAGACCCGATCCCCGACCGCCAGACCGCTAACACCTTCGCCCAGGCTGTGGACGGTGCCGGCGCACTCCCAGCCCAGGGTCAACGGCGGCTCCCCCTGAAATGGCGCCGCCCCGCCACCCTCGCGGGTTTTCCAATCGATCGGATTGACCCCGGCCGAGACAAGATCGATCAGAACCTCTCCGGCCCCCGGTGCCGGTGACTCAAGCTGCTCGGCCTGCAGCTGCTCGGCCCCGCCGAACTGGTGCAATCGGATCGCTAACATGGCGTATTCACCTCATACATAGAGTTGTCATCATTAATCGCTTGAACGGCCCTAGCCTTCGGGCTATGGTGCGTCCACTGGGTTTGAGCGGCTAGTTACGCGTTGTCCTTAGCCGATCGTCCCATATGCCGCCCAGCCGGTTTTCAGTAGTATCGCCGTTTCAACCTCCGACAATAATAATCGAGATTACGAGGGGCTTTACCATGGTCTTGGATATTCTGGAATCCACCTTGCTGGCTGTCGGCTTTGCGGTTTTTGCCAGTTCTATCATCCTCTACCTGAAGCGCACAACCGACTACCGTGCGGTGCTGATGTTCTGGCAGGCTGAGATGGCTTTGAGCCATCGTGAATTTATCGTCAATCGTATCGGCATCATCCTGATGTTTATGGGCATCGTTCTGCGCTTTGCCAACTCCTGGATGGTTGCCTAAGGGCCATCCACAGCGTCATCGCTATCTGACCGGTCGGCCCTTCATCGGAGGGCCTTATGGCTGGAAATCCTTTCCGCGGCGCAATCTATCTGCTGCGCGGCGCCAAGATGCTGACCGAGCCTGGTCTGCGTCAATTCATCATCTTACCGTTGCTGATCAACGTACTGCTGTTCTCGCTGGCGATCTACCTGCTGAGCGAATACTTCTCGGTCTGGCTCGACTACTGGATGGGCTTTGTGCCCGACTGGCTGTCGTTCCTCGACTGGCTGGTGTGGCCGTTTTTCGCCCTGCTGGTGCTGGTGGTGGTCTATTTCAGCTTCGGCATGATGGCCAACTTTATCGCCGCCCCGTTCAACGGCATCTTGTCCGAAAAAGTCGAACAGCGCCTGCGGGGGATGCCGATTCAGGACGAGGGCTGGAAAGGACTACTGGCATCGATTCCCCGGGCGCTGGCCCGGGAAGCCGCCAAATGGGCTTACTACCTGCCAAGGCTGCTGGTGCTGTTGCTGGCGCTGTTTATTCCGGTGGTCGGGCCTATTCTGTGGATCCTGTTCGGCGCCTGGATGATGGCGATCCAGTACTGCGACTACCCGATGGACAACAACCGGGTCCGTTTCGGCGAGATGAAACGACTGCTGAAGACCCAGCGTCTGAGTTCGCTGGGCTTTGGCGGGCTGGTATCAGCCGCGATGATGGTGCCGGTGCTGAACCTGCTGGTGATGCCGGCGGCGGTGATCGGCGCGACCCTGTTCTGGGTCGAAGAATATGCGCCGACGACAACCTCGTCCCCCAGCGCCGCTGGAAAACCGATCTTACCCCATTCAGAGGCCGACACTCGGCGTTAGGGGCTCGGTAGCTCAATCTTGGCGGGGCGGTTTCTGACTGGGCGGTGCAGTTAGTGCAACGACTCCAGATCGGCCCCGTCGTCATCGGCCTCAAGCTCGTCGAGCTGGTTCTGGCGGATCAGATCTGCAGGGAAATGACAGCGGAAGCAGGTGCCCTTGCCCGGCGTACTCTGCACCTCCAGCTGGGCATGATGGCGAATCATCACATGCTTGACGATCGCCAGCCCCAGACCGGTACCGCCTTCGGCGGTTGAACGGCCGTCGTCGACTCGATAAAAGCGCTCGGTCAGACGTTTCAGATGGTGGGTTTCGATACCGATACCGCTATCGCAGACTTCGTAGTGACCGCCGTCCTTATCGACCCACCAGCGAATCTTCACTTCACCCTGCTCCGGGGTGTACTTGACTGCATTGGTGGCCAGGTTGGAGAAGGCACTGTGCAGCTCCTTCTCGTGCCCCATCAACACATAACCTTCGTCCAGCTCCAGCTCGATCCGCTGCTGCTTCTCCGGAGCCAGGCGACGGGCATCATTGCAGACTTCGCGCAGCATCCGACCGATATCGATCGGCAGCTCATCCAGCATTCCGTCGGTGGTCTCCAGCCGTGACAGGGTCAGCATGTCGGTCACCAGATTATCCATCCGTTTAGCCTGGCCCTCCATCTGCCGCAACGCCCGCAACAGTCCCGGGTGCTGACCGTCAAACTGGTCCTGCAGGGTTTCCAGGTAGCCGCGAATCACCGTCAGTGGCGTGCGCAACTCATGGGAGGCGTTGCCGACGAAGTCCTGCCGCATCCGCTCCAGTTGACTGATCCGGGTCACATCGCGAACCAGCATCAACAGCTCGGAGCGGCCAAACTCGGTCACCATAAACTGCAGCTGGATCCGCTTATCGACTGGCGATGGGAGTTCCAACGGTTCGCTGAAGTCCCGTTGGTAGAGGTAGCGGACAAAGATCGGATCCCGGATCAGGTTGGTGATCGCCTGACCCAGATCATCCGGACGGCGGAATCCCAACAGTCGTTTGGCGGAGCGGTTCCACCACTCCAGGTCGCCGTTACCGTCGACCATGATCACCGCGTCGCGCAGCGCCGAGGTCGACTCCTGCACCCGCTCGATTACGCCACGCAGCTTACCTTCGGCCTTGCGGTGACGGTTCAACAGCCGGTACAGCTCGTCAAACAGTTCGCCCCAGCTGCCGTGGCTTTCAGGGACCTCGCGACTGGAGCTGTGCCGCAACCACTGCATCAGTCGGTAAAGTTGCAGATACTGCCAGACCAGCAGGCCTGCCAACACCACCACCAGTGCCCAGGCCACCGACCCGATCATCAGGCCGATCAACAGCGCCAGCAGCAGTATCAAGAACAACCGCTTGAATTGAGATTGAGCCGGATTGGTCACCCTTGCTTACATCCTTGTGGTGACGACAGCAAATATAAGCCGTCAGATATGCTGACTGGAGAAGCGATAGCCCATGCCCCGTACGGTCTGGACCAAGGGCGCATACTGGTCACCCAACGCCTTACGCAGTCGACGGATATGGACATCAACCGTACGCTCTTCCACATAGACATTACCGCCCCAGACATAATCGAGCAATTGTCCGCGTGAAAACGCTCGATCTTGGTGAGTCATAAAGAAATTCAACAGCTTAAACTCGGTCGGCCCCATATCCAACGGTTTGCCTTCGGCAGTTACCCGATGGGAGACCGGATCCATCATCAAGCCATCGACCTTGACCACCGCATCTTCGCCTTCCGGGGAGGTGCGTCGCAATACGGCTTTTAGACGAGCCACCAATTCTCGGGGAGAGAACGGCTTGGTAATGTAGTCGTCAGCACCCGCTTCCAGGCCCTGCACTTTATTGTCTTCATCACCCTTGGCCGTCAACATGATCACCGGGATATCGCTGGTCAACGGGTCCTTCTTTAAACGCCGTGCCAGTTCGATACCGCTGGTACCGGGCATCATCCAGTCAAGCAGAATCAGATCGGGGCGCGCGTCCACCACCTGCGATAATGCAGCCTGCGCATTATCCGCCTCCAGACACTCGTATCCCGCCATCTCCAGCGCCAGTGTCAGCATCTCACGGATCGGCGCTTCATCATCGACGATCAGTACGCGCTTAAACGTCATGATCCCCTCTCTCCCTTAAATGAATGAACAATTACCGAACTATTACACCCGCCAATTATGACAGACAGGTTACAGCGGCGCCGGGATTCGGCTATCGACGCCGAATCGGCCTACTTCTTTCGGAGGGATTAAATCAGGTAGTCGATAAACAGGCCGAGAAAGATCAGACTGCCGGCCCAATGGTTGTTCAGAAAGGCGACAAAACAGGCCTGGGGTGCACGATCACGGATCAAGTACTGCTGGTAGCCGAACAGCCCCGCACAGGCCGCGACCCCGGCATAGAACGCCAGTCCCAGCCCCATCAGGTCACCCAGCAACAGCAACCCGAACAGCACCAGCAACTGCAGCACACCGACGATCAGCTTATCGGCATCGCCGAACAGTACCGCGGTGGATTTGATGCCGATCTTCAGGTCATCTTCACGGTCCGTCATCGCGTACATGGTGTCGTAGGCCACGGTCCAGAGCAGGTTGATCACGTAGATCAGCCAGGCCTGACGCGGCACCTCGCCGCTCTGGGCACTGAACGCCATGATCACCGCCCAGGAGAAAGCGGCCCCCAGCACCAGCTGCGGGAAGTGAGTATAGCGCTTCATAAAGGGGTAGATCGCAGCCAGCAACACGCCACCAAATGACAACAGCACCGTCTGCGTATCGGTAAACAGCACCAGCACAAAGGCCAGCAGACAAAGCACCCCGAACAGCCCCAACGCTTCGCGTTCGGTTACCCGTCCAGCCGGCAACGGCCGGTTACGGGTCCGCTCGACATGGCCATCCAGATTGCGATCAGCATAGTCATTGATCACGCAGCCGGCCGAACGCATCAACACCACGCCGAGGCAGAAGATGATCAGCAGTTTGACGTCAGGAATGCCTTCGGCCGCCACCCAGAGTGCCCAGAGGGTCGGCCACAGCAGCAGATAGATACCGATCGGCTTTTCCAACCGCATCAGTTGCGAGTATCCGAGCAGTTTTTCCGGGCTTAACAGGCTGTCCGATAGCGTCATGAAGCAGTTCCCAAAGTCAGGGCAATTTCCGCCGCTTGGCGGTGGATGGCTGGTCGGGGGCTATTGTAGCGCCAGTAACTGCGGGAGAAAAACCTCGCTGACCAGCAGCGGCTTGCCATCGAGCCGGAACACCGAGCGCCGGGCCCAGGCTTTCTGATTATCCCGGTAAAGCGGCACCAGCGCAGTCTCAATCGGGCTGCGCTCCATGCTCGGATCCTGGAACAGCACTTCCCCCAGCGGGCGGGACCCCAGATGCGCCAGCTTGCGATGGGGGCCGGTCAGCGTTGTCGCCGGGATCAAACTGCGGGCATGCACCCAGGCCTGATCCCGACCGATCAGACGCACCTCACGTACCAGCACTCTCAGGCGCGGATCGATCCGCAACGCGCGGGCTTCCGACAGGTTCGGCCTGCCCCAACCCTGGTCCACCACTTCGACCCGGAAGTCGCCCTCGGACAGGGCAACCAGCCGCGCGGTCAGCGAACCACTGTCCAGCAGCCAGCCACGCCAACGGCGGGGTAGCTGCAGGCTCGGGTGACGCCGAAAGCTGCGCCAGCGCACCGATAAGGGCTGTCGTGACAGGGTGTTGGAAGGCAAAAATCTGGACCTTGGATCTGTAAGAATGGCTCTAAAGGCGCAGAGCATGATTGATCTAGGCCATGGTTTCAAGAAACTCCCGCGATGACGGTAAAAATGGCTTTACCTTCGGCCTCAGGGCCTGATTTAATGGCCCTCAGCTCTCAAAACGGAAATCCAGGAGATAACATGCAGAAAGCGGAACTGGTAGCCCAGATCGCAGAAGAGGCGGGCCTGACCAAAACTGAAGCGCAAGCAGCACTGAACGCTGTCACCGACAGCATTACCGATGCCCTGGCTCGCGGCGAGTCCGTCAGCCTGATTGGTTTCGGCACCTTCGAACAGCGTCATCGTGCAGCCCGTCAGGGTCGTAACCCGCAGACCGGCGCCACCATCGAAATCGCCGCTGCCAACAACGTCGGCTTCAAGCCCGGCAAGGCACTCAAGGACGCCGTCAACGCCTAACGGCCGACACCGTTTCCAAATCCTAAAAGAGCCCTCTGGGCTCTTTTTTTTGCCTTCGCTTTACCTGTATCAATTCTTCCGCTTGCTGCACTGCTATGGTTAGCCGGTACCTTCATTCTCTGCATTATGGGGATTCTATGCATAAATCTGATATCGAGATCGCTCGTGAAGCCAAGCTGTTACCGATTCAAGAGATCGGCGCCAAGCTCGGTATCGAGCCTCAACACCTGATGCCCTATGGCCACACCAAGGCCAAACTCAATCTCGACTATATCGATCAACTCAACGGACACAAGCAAGGCAAGTTAATCCTGGTCACCGCCGTCAGCCCGACCCCTGCCGGCGAAGGCAAGACCACCACCACCATCGGTCTGTGCGATGGCCTCAACCGGATCGGCAAATCGGCCAGCGCCTGTATCCGCGAGCCCAGCCTGGGACCCTGCTTCGGGATGAAGGGCGGCGCCGCCGGTGGCGGTTATGCCCAGGTCGTGCCGATGGAGGATATCAACCTCCACTTCACCGGCGATATGCATGCGATCAGCGCCGCCCACAACCTGCTGTCGGCACTGATCGATAACTACATCCACTGGTCCAACGAGATCCGTCTCGACCTGCGCCGGATCAGCTGGCGCCGGGTGGTGGATATGAACGATCGCCAGCTGCGCCACATCGTCTCCGGCGTCGGTGGACCCGGCAACGGCTTCCCGATGGAAAGCGGTTTCGATATCAGCGTCGCCTCCGAAGTGATGGCGATCTTCTGCCTGGCCGAAAACCTCGAAGACCTGCAGCAGCGGCTCAGCCGGATTGTGATCGGCTACACCCGCGACAAACAGCCGGTGACCGCCGATCAGATCCAGGCTTCGGGCGCCATGACCGCGCTGCTGAAGGACGCCCTGGCACCGAACCTGGTCCAGACCCTGGAACATAACCCGGTGTTCATCCACGGCGGTCCGTTCGCCAACATCGCCCACGGCTGTAACTCGGTGATCGCCACCAAGACCGCCCTGAAGCTGTCCGACTACGTCGTCACCGAAGCTGGTTTTGGCGCCGACCTGGGGGCTGAGAAGTTCTTCAACATCAAATGCCGCAAGAGTGGCCTGACGCCCGACGCCAGCGTACTGGTCGCCACCGTTCGGGCACTGAAGATGCACGGCGGACTGGCCAAGGATCAGCTCGAGGGTGAAGACCTCGAAGCACTGAAGAAAGGGCTGAGCAACCTCGGTCGTCATATCCGCAACCTCGGTCAGTTCGGCATTCCGACGACGGTCTGTATCAACCGTTTCAGCGGCGATAGCGAAGCCGAGCTGGAGATGATCAAGGATTACGCCGAACGCCACGGCGTCAAAGCCTACGTCTGTAACCACTGGGCCGACGGCAGCGCCGGCGCGGTCGAGTTGGCCGAAGCGGTAGCGGGGCTGGTCGACAATCAGCAGTCACAGTTCCGTACCCTGTACGATGACGAACTGCCGCTGTGGGATAAAGCCAAGCTGGTCGCTCGCAACCTGTACGGCGCCGAAGACATCACCGCCGACATGAAGGTGCGGAATCAGTTCAAGCAGTTCCAGGCGGAGGGTTATGGTCACTTCCCGGTCTGCATGGCCAAGACCCAGTACAGTTTCTCCACCGATCCCAAGCTGATGGGGGCGCCCAACAACCATGTGGTGCCGATCCGCGAGCTGTCACTGTCGGCCGGGGCCGAGTTCCTGGTGGTGGTCTGCGGCGAGATCATGCGGATGCCGGGGCTACCGCGGGTGCCGGCTGCGAATAATATCTACGTCAACGACAACGGGGATATTGAGGGGCTGTTCTAAGCAAGCCTGTTTTTCTCGATCCAATAAAAAAGGACCCTGATGGGTCCTTTTTCTGTCTTACAGGCAAGCCGGCCGTTTAGCCTTTAACCGCCTTCTTGATCTCTTTCAGGCTGCTGTGCGCGACGTTGACGCCCTTGACCAGATAGATCAGGTGGTGGCTGATATTGCGGGTCAGGTCGCCGATCCGCTCCAGGCTACGCAGAACCCAGATCACATTCAGCACCCGGCTGATCGAGCGCGGATCTTCCATCATATAGGTCACCAGCGAGCGCATCGCGGTCTGGAATGCCTCGTCGACATCTTTCTCTTTCTTGGCCACTTTGTAGGCCATGTTGATGTCGTAGCGGGCAAAGGCGGTCAGGGTCTGGGAGATCATCTCACGCACCAGATCTCCGATCTGACGGATCTCGTTGAAGGAGCGATGGGAGGAATCTTCTTCCAGCAGCGCCAAGGCATACTTGGCAATACCCGCCGACTCATCACCGATCAGCTCCAGGTCGCTGACCGCTCGGCTGATCGCCACGATCATCCGCAGGTCGGAAGCCGCCGGCTGACGACGGGCGATAATCCGGGTGCACTGCTCTTCAATAGCGACTTCCCAGTCGTTGATCTGGTCGTCCGCCTTCAGTGCCCGCTGGGCCAGGCCCGAGTCACCTTCGATCAGCGCATCCAGCGCCTGGTTCAGCTGAGTCTCAGCCACACCACCCATGGTCATCAGGTGGCTCTTGATCGTCTCCAGCTCTTCGTTGAACTGCTGCGAGATATGATCCGTGTGTGCATCTTTATCGAATGCCATCTTTCTTATCCTAAACTTGCACCCCGCTAAAAAGTCATCAGGAGTGCGATTTCGTGGGTAAGGCCCTGTTTAACGACGCCCTGCCTGCGAAGGCGTGCGCCTGATGGTTTTTAGCCGTAACGACCGGTGATGTAGTCCTCGGTCTGTTTCTTTTGCGGCGTGGTAAACAGGTCGTCGGTTCCGCCGAACTCGATCAGGTCGCCCATGTACATAAAGGCGGTGTAGTCGGACACCCGAGCCGCCTGCTGCATGTTATGGGTAACGATGACGATGGTGAAGTCACGCTTGAGTTCGTGGATCAGCTCCTCGATCTTCAGGGTCGAGATCGGGTCCAGCGCCGAAGCCGGTTCGTCCAGCAGCAACACCTCCGGCTTCACCGCGATGGTCCGGGCGATGACCAGACGCTGCTGCTGACCACCGGACATACCCAGGGCGCTTTCGTGCAGTCGGTCCTTCACCTCGTCCCAGAGTGCCGCGGAACGCAGTGCCCATTCGACGGTTTCGTCCAAAATTCGCTTCTTGTTGATCCCTTGAATCCGCAGACCGTAGGCGACGTTCTCGTAGATGCTCTTCGGGAACGGGTTCGGCTTCTGGAACACCATCCCGACCCGACGACGCAGCTCGGCCACTTCGACGCCACGCTCGTAGATATCGTTGCCGTCGAGCAGGATCTTACCTTCGATATTGCAGAAATCGACCAGATCGTTCATCCGGTTGAAGCAGCGCAGCAGGGTCGACTTACCGCAGCCACTCGGACCGATAAAGGCGGTTACCCGGTTCTTGGCGATATCCAGGTTGATACCGTTCAGGGCCTGCTTCTCGCCGTAGTACAGATTCAGGTCCTGAACCTGCAGCGCGATGGTCTCGTTGGCCAGGTCCATCTTCGGCTGGGTACGGCCCATGGAGCTGATGTCGATGCCGTGGGACTTGCCTTCTGGGCGCTCGGCCGGCTCAGCCGCGGCGGTTTCCGGTGTCAGTAAAGTTGTCATGTCAGTTACCACTCACTCTCTTCTTAAGCCTAGTGCTCAAGCGCTTTGTATTTTTCCCGCAGGCGATTTCGGATCGCAACTGCGCTCAGGTTCAACAGGGCGATCACCACCACCAGCAACAGTGCGGTGGCGTAAACCAGCGGCCGTGCCGCTTCGACGTTGGGGCTCTGGAAACCGACGTCGTAGATATGGAAGCCCAGGTGCATAAATTTCTGATCCAGGTGGATGAACGGGTAGTTGCCATCCAGCGGCAGCGACGGTGCCAGCTTGACCACGCCCACCAGCATCAGCGGCGCCACCTCACCGGCGGCACGAGCCACGGCCAGTATCACGCCGGTCATCATCGCCGGACTGGCCATCGGCAGAACCACTTTCCACAGGGTCTCGGCCTTGGTCGCGCCCAGTGCCAGCGAGCCCTCACGGATCGAACGGGGGATCCGGGACAGGCCCTCTTCGGTCGCCACGATCACCACCGGCAGGGTCAGCAGCGCCAGGGTCAGCGAGGCCCACATCAGCCCCGGGGTGCCGAAAGTCGGCGCCGGCAGTGCCTCGGGGAAGAACAGCTGGTCGATGTTGCCGCCGAGGAAGTAGATAAAGAAGCCCAGACCAAACACACCGTAGACGATCGACGGTACACCGGCCAGGTTGTTGACCGCAATCCGGATCAGTCGGGTCATGGTGCCCTGCTTGGCGTATTCGCGCAGGTAGACCGCAGCGACGACCCCGAACGGCGTCACCAGGATCGACATCAGCAGTACCATCATCACGGTGCCGAAGATCGCCGGGAACACACCGCCTTCGGTGTTGGCTTCACGGGGCTCGTCGGTCATAAAGGCCCAGATCTGGCCGAAGTAGAAGCCCAGCTTGGTGCCCACGCCCATGGCGTTGGGACGGAAAACCTGAACCACTTTGCTCAGCTCGATCTCGACGACCTGACCATCAGAAACTTCGGCCACCAGCGAGTCACGCCCGATCTGCCGATACAGTTCTTCCAGTCGCGCCTGCAAACTCTTATAGGACTCATCCTGCTCGGCGCGGGACGCGGCAATATCAGCCTGATCAGCCGCAGTCAGTTGCCCCTTCAGCTCCAGGCTGCGCTCACGCAGACGCAGGCGCTCGAGGGTGGCATTGATTGCGCCGATCTCGTGCTTTTCGATATCTTTGATCTGGTCGTGGATATCCAGGGCCCGATCCAGGCGCTGCTCCAGCTCAGCATAGAGCTGATCGTAGGCAGCATCGGCGTCACCGACTTTGTATTCCCCAACCAGCTCGCCCGCTTGCTTCACCTGACGCAGGAAACCGTAGAAGTTACCCCACTCGCGGCGCTCGGCCACGAACAGGTGCGGCGGATGCTCGATCTCTTGCAGACCAGTTTCGGTCACCCAGCGGAAGTCGCTGCCCAACAGGTCGCGGTTACCGACCTTGAGCAGATCACGACGAACGGTTTCGACGCCTTCGGCTACTTCAAGGCCCGCTTCACGCATCTGGATCGCCGGCACATCTTCGCTATCGGCGATCTCACCGATCACCACCACCCGGCTCCCGTCCGACTCGATATAGTCAGCCTGCAGGACATCGGCCGGCCAGAAGTGGCCCAGTCCCCGCACGGCGATCAGCGCCAGCAGACCTGCCACCATAATGACGTTCAAGGCTACCGCACCGCCGGTCAACCAGACCCAGGGCGCTCCCGACTTGAACCACTCTTTAACGGAAATATTCATCAACGCTTATCTCTTATCCGTTCAACAGTAGCCCGCTCGACCGAGCGGGCCGCTGGTCATCACAGGGATCCGTACTTGCGGCGCAACCGTTGACGGATCAGTTCCGCCAGGGTGTTGACCACAAAGGTGAACGCGAACAGCACCAACGCCGCCAGGAACAGGATTCGGAAGTGCGAACTACCCACTTCGGACTCCGGCATCTCGACCGCGATGTTGGCCGCCAGGGTACGCATGCCTTCGAAAATGTTCAGATCCATAATCGGAGTGTTACCGGTTGCCATCAGTACGATCATGGTTTCACCAACCGCACGTCCCATACCGATCATCACCGCCGAGAAGATACCCGGGCTGGCGGTGGGCAGAACCACACGCTGCAGGGTTTGCCACGGCGTCGCACCCAGTGCCAGTGAACCGTTACTGAGCGACTTGGGCACGCTGAAGATGGCGTCCTCGGTGATCGAGAAGATCGTCGGAATCACCGCGAAGCCCATCGCCAGGCCAACCACTAGCGCGTTGCGCTGGTCAAAGGTGATCCCTAGATCACGGGTGATGTAGCCGCGCATGTCGCCATCAAACAGAACCTGTTCGACACCGGAGCTGAGGGGTAGGCAGAGCCAGGCCAGAATGATCACCACCGGGATAATAACGACCACATCCCAACCCTCAGAGACCCGCAGGCGGATGCTCTTGGGCAGGTTATGCCAGCCGTAGGCAAACACCAGTACCCCGATCGGCACCACCAACAGCAACGTAAACACCGTCGCCAGTTGTTTCTCGATAAAGGGCGCCAACCACAGACCGGCCAGGAAACCGAGGATAACGGTCGGCAGTGCCTCCATCAGCTCGATAAACGGCTTGATCTTGGTGCGCATCGCCGGCGCCATGAAGTAGGCGGTGTAGATCGCACCGCAGATCGCCAGCGGCGTGGCCAGCAGCATCGCGTAAAATGCAGCCTTCAAGGTACCAAACGACAGCGGTGCCAAAGAGTACTTGGGCTCGAAGTCATCGTTGGACGCGGACGACTGCCAGATGTAATCCGGCTCCTGGTAGCCCTCGTACCAGACCTCTTCCCACAGCGAACTCCAGGACACTTCCGGATGTTCGTTTTCGACCTTCCAGAAGCTGACCTTGCCGTCAGCCTGCTCTAGCAGCAGACCGTTGGCCCGTGGAGTCATCGCCAGGTAGGCGATACCGCTGTCGGACAATTGCTCGTTCAGCACCAGGTTTTCGGCGGTGGAGTTGTAGAAACTGACCTGTCCGTTACCTTCGGCGACCACAAAACCCTTACGACGGTGTTCAATCGCCACCTCGGCGATCTCGGACGGGGTCGAATCACGGAAGCTACGAATCTCTTTCAACTCGTAGTTGTTGCTATCGTCGCGAACCAGGAACAGCTGGCGGGTTACGCCCTGACTGTCGGCCACCAACAATGAGTTACCGCCCAGCAGGAAACGCGCTTGGGTGATGGTCGCATCGCTGACACGCACCGCGTCATGAATCTGGGGTGCGTCAAAATCACGCAGATCGACCGATACCACCAGGCCATCGGATCGGGCTACAAACAGCCAGCGGGTTTCCGGGCTGATCAGCAACGAAACGACCTTCTCGGTCGGCAGCTCCAGCTGCAGATGATCGGTACTGATCTCCACCTCTTCGGTGATGAAGTTGACGTCTTTGCTATACCGACTGACGAACAGCTGACCCTGGTCGTCCAGAGCGGCCGCCATCAATTGGTTTTCGCTATCACGAACGGCCAACAACTCAGTGTTGCCAACACCCGGCGCCAGCGCCAGCTCCTGATCGGCGTAGGGATAGGCGATCGATGGCGTAATAGTCCGCACATCGTTGGGGTAGCTGACCTTGTACTGATGTTTGGCGAAGGTCAGGTTGCCGTCAGCATGGGCCAGCGCGAAGGTCCGCTCAGACTCGGAGCCCAACGCAAAAGCCACCGCCCCAGCCTCTGTCTGACCCAGCATTTGCTGCAGCCCAACCTCACCGGTACGGGTATCAAAGAAAGAAGCCAGCCCGGTCGCATCGACCCGCAAACCTACCTCGGCCTGTTCTTCAGCGGTCAGATACCAGGTATCGGCATCGGCACCGGGTCGCTGGTAAGGGACCACTTCTTCGCCCTCGTGCTGCCAAGGTTTGATCTCGGCAGCATGAAAGAGCGGCATGACCTCATAAAGCAGGTAGATAAAAATCAGCATAATCGCAACGATGACGCTGATACCACCAACGCCGACCACGGCCGACGCCAGGCGATCCTTGAAACGACGATACCGGCGTAAGCGCTTGGCTGCCGGCGTTTCGAAGTCCAGATCAGGGGCTGAGAGAGGGGCTGTATTTTTCATGCCGGTAGGTTATCCCCGGGGTATGACAGAATTGTGACAAGCTGTAATAAAAGCGACATAAAACCGTATTGGTTTAAGCGCAGCTTGAGGCATTGTGGGGAGGCCATATGACAATACGATGTGGCCGTCACGACGAAATGACGTCAACGCCTTGAAAAGGCTAATGGTCAGCGGCGCTTATCGGGAGTAAAGATAAAGAAAGGGTAAGGAAGTAGAGAAAGAGTAAAGTAAAAAGAAAGAACGGGGAGCCAGGCGCCTCCCCGTGAAAGTGCAGCCGATTTACGGAATCAGGGTATCGATCAGGTCGATCATGAATTCGGTACGCTCCCGATCCATGCTCTCCCACTGTTCAATGCCCAGACTCTCCAGCACCGAACGTCCCTTGTCGTCTTCGTGCATCGCCAGCAACCGCTCCTGCAGCAGTGGAATCTGCTCGCGCATACCCGGCCCCACCAGCAGGGTGTGATGAACCACGCTGATCTGACTGGTGACCAGCACCTTCATCTGGTTTTGGATCAACGCCGACAGGTCCTGATAACCCGCCTTCAGAAAGAAGCCGATATCGGCCTCGCGTTTGAGCAGGCTCTTGGCCACCAACACATAGTTGCTGCGCTGGGCGATACTGATATTGGACGAGTCCAGATCAGCCGGCTCCAGCATGATCATCCCCATGGTGTGCACATCGGGATCACTGGTGGTGGCCACCCGGGTGCCGGGTTGCAGATCTTCGACACTCTCAAACTCAGCATCTTCCCGGCAGGCGATAATGGTCTCGTCCGGCTGAGCCAGAGGCCGGGCAATAGCCTCAAAGCCCAACTCGCGAACTAGCATTGAGGCGTCGTACGGGTTGGCATAGATCAGGTCGACCTTCTCGGCACGAAGGTCCTGACGCTGCTCCTCAAAACTGTCGTAGAGCTCCAGATGCACGGCATTACCGAGCTGTCGCTGCAACCAGGTATTGAAGAAATACCAACCGGCAATATGGTCCGGAGCAAAGTCAGGACTGACCGTCAGATTTAAAGTCATTGCGGATCTCCTTACTTCAACGTTTCGTAGAGTTCTTCACTCTCACGGATTTTTGAACGCGAAGGTTTGCGTCGGACCGAGGTATAGCCCACCACCTCGCCGTCGCGAATGTTAGGAATCACCGTCGCTTTGACCCAGTAGAAAGCGCCGTCCTTGCGCAGATTCTTGACGTAGCCATGCCACTTGGTGCCAGTCTCCAACGTTTCCCACAGACCGGCGAATGCGACCGCCGGCATATCCGGATGGCGCAGGATGTTGTGATTAGCCCCGATCAGCTCTTCGCGACTGTAACCGGACATATCAACGAAGGCCTGATTTACGTGGGTAATAAAGCCTTTCGGATCGGTTCTTGAAACAATCAGCTTACCGTCCGGGTAGGGCACCTCATGGTCGACGATCAACGCCTCGCGGGTAGCCCCGCCGTAATAGGTGATCGTAACGATACGACCATCGTCGTTATTTTGATCTTCCATATTGCTCGCCTTGCTTAGTGAACGGGTTCTACTTGCCGTGATCAGCCGGTTATAGGATCGGACCGATCGCCTCGGCGGCACGCTTAACATCGAGGAAGATCAAACCCAGTCGGGCGTTGGGCTTGGCGACCACGGTCAGAACCGACTCTTCGTTGGCATGGGTCATCAGGATATAGCCCTGATCTCCCTTGACCAGCACCTGCTCCAGCTCACCCCGAGCCAGCTCCTTAGCGGTCCGTTCACCCAGCGACAACATCGCCGCACTCATCGCACCAACCCGGTCTTCGTCCATACCGGAAGGCAAAAGCGCAGCGATCATCAGACCGTCGGTCGAGATCACCGCGGACGCTTCGATATCGGCTGAGGTGCCGTTCAGATCGCTTAAAATTGAAGTCAACATTTCTGAGCGCATAACGTTCTCCTTGTCTACACATCGAGTGGGCACCACCTTGATCCCCACCCTCACGTATTCTTCCAGGCCCGATCTGGCCTGAAGGCTTGTAGGGGTTAATTGATGAATTAAAAACCGATATAGCGTCGTGCCAGCGCACTTAACAGCTCGACCGTCGCCGCCTGATTCAGTTGCGGCGCCTCATCGATGATCAGGGCAAATTTCTTACTGCCGATATGAACGACCCAGAATCCGAGTTGGCTCTGACCCAGCGGATCTAGCAGCCCCCAGGACTCGCCGTCGACCCCCAGCTGTTGAGCCAGCAGGTCGTGGTGGCGCTCGTACAGCATAATCAGGTCAGCGGTCATCGCCGACAACGCTTCGGCGTGGGGTTCTTCAAACCCTACACAGCCCAAGCAAAAGCCCTGGTCATCGGCCAGCACCACCCGTCCGGTGCTCGACAGGGCCGGCAGCAGTTCGGGCAGCATCTTCTCCAGCCCTTCATCAACGATCGTCGCTGGCTGCTTGAACAACTCGAAGAAGCCCTTGCGATAGAGCCGGTCGAACAGCTCGGCCGCTGGTTCCGGGCTAAGCCCGGTAATGCCGGTGATCAGCGCGTTGCTATAGGGCAGCGCGATATCCGCGCTAAGTAGCTGCAACAATAGAGTGCGGGCGTCATCGGCCGCAGAATTGAGCGTGGCATAGTAGGCCCCAGCCGGGGTCACCTGGACGTATTGGTTCCGATAAGACTCATCCAGCACCAGAACATTCCTCCTGAATTTGGTTTAGGACATCACTCGATAGCTGCCGGGTTAACGCTGCAGCCAGCCCAGCGCATTGGCCGCCGACATAAACGCGAACACAAAGCGCTGATGCAGCTTCAATCGGTGGATCAGATCAGTGGCCGACAGACTCTGCTGATGCCAGAGTTCGGTGATATGTTCCGCACCGGGGGTCATCAGCAACTGCCTGAAGTCGGGTTTGAAATTGAGGGTGTAGATGGTTTCCGGTTCCAACTGCTCGGTCAGACGACCGCGGGTGGTCCAGAGCGCCACCTTCCAGATCAGCGCCTGCCGCGACTCCAGTAACGGTTCGGCCAGCTTTCCCTGAGGCTCGATTGCTACCAGATCAGGGCGGCTGCGCAGCGTCAGCTCGCCTATCGAGAACTTACTCAGGCAGTACTGCAACAACAGCTCCTGATCGAAATCCCCCCAAAAACAATCCTGTTCGGGTAGATAGATCAGCGGGCTTGGTAGACCGGAGATCTGCACCGGCATCTGATTCAGCCGAGCCTTGTTGACCGCCTTTGGCAGCCAGGTCATAAAGCAGCCTTCGGTATTGAAAAAAGCCCGCCGCCGGCTGTTCGGATTGCGCAGATTGAGATCCGGGCTGTGACCGCAGCAACGATCAATCATCGCCCTGTCCATCGGTTTCTGAACGGGGTTCATCGGCTCAGCGGCAATGCCTTCAGGTGAGGCAGTCGGCAACACCGGTGTGGAGGCTACCACCGGTGGTTCGGGCAACAGTTTCGGTTCGGTGACCGGCAGATCAAGCTCAAGATAGTTCCCGCCTACGGCCGGCCGAACAAAATCGGTAGGGATAGGATCAGGGGCAGGCGCATCGACCCTGGGCTTAGCGGTCTTGGGCGTCGATTTCTTAACCGCTTGCGGCTTAGCCTTGGAGCTGGATTCTGCTTTTGGCCGGCGCGCTGTTGATGGCTTGGGCTTAGTCGGCTTAACCGGTGCCGCCTGTTCCGCTTCAGTTTGCTGTTGCAGCTGCTGGACAGCATCCTCCGCCGCTCGCCGACTGGCCTCAAGACCTTGCTGCAACCGGACCTTCAATAACGAAGCCTGCTGACTCTGTTGCTTACGGTTCTGCTGCATTTGCTGCAAGGCGCTCTGACTTGCGGCAACCCGACTGCAATAGGCTTGATAGGCATCGCTGCGTCGATCCTGACCTTTTGCCGTGGCACCCGACGCCGCTGCCAGATCGGGTTGTTCAACGACTTTAGATTGCGATGCCAGCTGTGCCGCGTTCTGTAACGCTTCGACAAACTGTTCGCTGCTGAAAGGCTTTTCCAAGCGCGTAAAACCGGGCCACTCCATCGGTCGCCGGCTGATCAATACACCGGGTTGCGAGTATTGCTTCAGGTAACGCTGCTGTAGCTGTTCCGGGGCTTCGCTCTGATCACCATTAATCACCAGCAGGTCAGCCTGCTCCGGCCCACTCAGGGTCAGCTCCGGCTGACGCTCGATACAAAGTTTGATCAGCGCCTCTGTAGGACGATCAAATCCCAACGGCGCAATGCGCTTGAGTTTAGAACCTACGGTGGCGGAAGCGTACAGCATTTTCATCGGACATCCTGTCTATGTGAATCTCTAGTCAATCCGGCTTTACAGCTGCAAACTGAAGCCGCCGTTGATCAGCACCGAGCGCTGAGGAACCAGCTGCTTAAGACAATCGGGGTCGGGACATTCAAGATAACGGCTTAACAATTGCTGTTGCTCACCGCTGAGTAGCGCACCAGCCTGCTGAATGAGCCGTTTCATCAGCAACTGTCCGCGACTTTCCAATACCCAGCACAGATCAGCCAAGGCTGCTAGCAACTCTTGCCGATCGCCTAGCTGAATCGATAAGAAGATTCGGCGCACATGGAGGGACAATAATTTGGGTCGAGCCGCGACCTGACGGCCAAGATGCAGCAATAGACGACGGGGCTGGTCGCCGCGGTAGATCAACGAATCACAGGCCATAACTTCAAAAGCGGCCTGAACCCGGTCCAAACACTCGGCTTCAGCACTTATGGTCGACGGTGAACGCTCCAGGTCCAATGGCAAAGCGACAGTCACGATTAATCCCTCAGTCTTAACTCCCGAATGACGAGACAACCTTCCTCGCCAGCTGACAAAAATCATTAGTGACATTTGTCAATTTTGCTTTCTATAACAACAATTTATTTAAGGGATTAAACCATATCCCATTTAGTTTAATAGTTAGTAAATCTAATCTCTGTGTTAGATTTTTCTCAACAGACGATGATCTGTCGGGATCCTAGCGAAACAAAGCAAAGGCAACTTGATCCATCGTCTAGGCATCTCTATTCCATGATGTTCCAACCTAAGCCAGTGTATTTGCTTGAATTTCGATTATTCGGAAATCAAAAAGCTCGAAGGCATAAATGATGGTTCGGAAGAAGACTTACAGGTCAGGCTGCCTGTCGGAAAGAATCTGGCCGCCGAGGAAGGCATTTCATGCATGTTGATCTAAGTCATTAGATCGTCGTTCAGCGCCCCACTCAGGCCCATCCATTCGAGAACGAGCCAGCCCCAAACCAAGCATGGAGAGGATTCCCGTCGTCTCGATAGGGTTGAGATACTGCACATAAAAAAGGGAAGCATCCTGCTTCCCTGGGGTTCGTCCCTGATTTTCGAGGCACCGTCGCCGGTACCTCAAGCTTGGATTCGACTTACTTGGCAGCCATTGCCATGTCGACGCCGATGCTGGCCAGGGTCTTTTCGACAACCTTGCTCGGCAGCGGGATGTAACCGTCCTTAACAACGATCTCTTGACCGGACTTGGACATCACCATCTTGATGAACTCACGATCCAGCGGAGACAGAGCCTTATTAGGCGCTTTGTTGACGTAAACGTACAGGAAGCGAGACAGCGGGTACTTGCCAGTTACCGCCATTTCCGGAGTCGCGGAGATGTAGTTGTCGCCTTTCTTGCTCAGCGGCAGCGCGCGAACAGAAGAGGTCTTGTAGCCGATACCGGAGTAACCGATGCCGTTCAGCGAGGTAGAAACAGACTGGACAACAGAAGCTGAACCCGGCTGCTCGTTTACGCTGCTCTTGAAGTCGCCCTTACACAGCGCCTTCTTCTTGAAGTAACCGTAAGTTCCGGATACAGAGTTGCGGCCGTACAGCTGTACAGTCTGCTTACCCAGGTTACCGGTTACGCCCAGATCACCCCAGGTCTTAGCGTCAGCCGCAGCACCACACTTACGAGTGCTGGAGAAAACAGCATCAACATCGGCGATGCTCATGCCCTTGATCGGGTTGTCTTTGTGTACGAATACCGCCAGGGCGTCGATAGCAACCGGAATCGCAGTCGGCTTGTAACCGTGCTTCTTCTCGAAGGCTTCCAGCTCCTTGTCCTTCATTTTGCGGCTCATCGGACCCAGGTTAGAAGTTCCTTCGGTCAGAGCGGGCGGCGCAGTGGAAGAACCCGCAGCCTGGATCTGGATGTTGACGTTCGGGTAGTGACGCTTGAAGTCTTCAGCCCACAGGGTCATCAGGTTAGCCAGGGTGTCGGAACCGACACTGGACAGATTACCAGAGACACCGCTGGTCTTGTCGTACATCGGCAGATTCGGGTCAAGCAGGTCAGATGCTTGGGCACCGGCGCTGATGCCGGTAGCGGCCAGAGTTACAGCGGCCAGCAGTTTTTTAACGCTCATTGATTGCTCCTGAGTCATTCTCATTCGACTAACAGTGTTATTAAGTAACTGCTGGCCACTATAGGGTCGTTATATGACACTTATATGAATACCGAAGAAAATCTGCCGTTGAGCTATTGATTACATAGTCACCGGCGAATGCTATGATCGCAGCGCCTTTCAGCCCTCTAATCCGAAGAATAATAATGTCCGAACAAGATAACCTGCCCGCCCCCGACGGCGAGCTAACCCTGCAGTTACCGGCCTCGCAAGAGGGTCGTAATATTTTTGGTGATATCTACGGTGGTTGGCTATCGGCCCAGATTGTCACAGCGGCCGAAACCCGCGCGGCCCAGATTGCCAGCGGCCGGGTAGCGACCGTTTCGATCGGCGCTATCGAGCTGATGTCGCCGGTTCTGGTCGGTACTCTGCTTAGCTTCCATACCCGGATCGTCGATACCGGTCACTCCTCCATCCGGATTCAGGTAGAGGTCTGGGGTCGCTGCCACGACGGTCACGGGCTGCGTAAAATTACCGAGGCGGAAACCGTTCAGGTAGCTCTCGACCAACAGGGTCGGATCCGGCGCCTGCCCAACGATTAGCAGAAAATTGGCGGGTTAAGGCGATTGATTGCGGCTGGCCAGCCGGAGTCGCTCCTGCTTTTCCATGATCAGCGCCGAGGCCGTCAATAACCGGATCCCCTGTTCATCCAATAGCGGCAACGCCAGCTTCAGATAATCCACCGTCACCGGGTAGGGGTGACCGATCACCACCGCACTGCCATGGCGTCTAGCGATCGCCAGCGCCTTGATAAACTGTCGATGCACAAACTCGGTGGTGCGCTCATGGTCAAGGAACACATCCCGCTTCAAATTCGGCACACCGAAACGCCGCGCCGTCTCCCAGGCGACACTCGACGCCGTAGTCCGGCTGTCGATAAAGAATAGTCCCCGCTCTCGCGCCAGCTCCATCACCCAATTCATCTGCGGCTGCAACGTGGTCAACAGGCTGCCCATGTGGTTATTCAATCCCTGCACATGGGGAATCACATCCAGGTCCCCTTCCAGGACTTGGCGGAATTGCTGCCGCCCCAGGTCCGCCGTCAGCGCCCCTGGTCCGAGCGGGCGATCCCGGGTGTTCTGCATCGGAGCATGGAGGATCACATCCTTGCCATCGGCATAGGCCTTACGAGCCAGTTTCGGGCCGAATGGACTGTGGGGGAGAACCGCATAGGTGACCGGACCGGGCAGCTCAACCGCCGCCAGGCCACGGGCATAGTTATCGCCGACATCGTCGATAATGATCACCAATGCCGGCTGGCTGACCGAATCGCTGACATCGGAGGGCTGAACCTCGGCAGTGGCCGCAGGAGCAGGTACCGCTGCGCTGGCTGTCGCAACCATCAACAGCAGCGCCAGCGATCTTAAGATGCCCGAGGTCAGAGCCCGGAAACGCCGACTCATCAGGAGGCTTTGACCGCCACGATCGACAGCGCTTTGAGCAGATTCAAGGCTTCATTGAGCTGGTAATCATTCTCCAGCAGCTTGGTATCGGAGTCGCTGCGGCCATTGTCACTGTCATTGGCTGCAGCGCTGTCGTTGCCATTGTCCAGATGACCGACCAGATCCGCCTCCTTGACCCGCTGGCGGGTATCTCGTCGGGTCAACGTCGCCTGCTCGACCTCGATATCCGGCACGATACCTTCGGCCTGAATCGAGCGGCCATTGGGTGTGAAGTAGCGTGCGGTGGTCAGCTTCAAGGCGCGCTCATTCGCCAACGGCAGCACCGTCTGCACCGAGCCCTTGCCGAAACTAGGTGTCCCCATGATGACGGCGCGCCCATGATCCTGCAGTGCGCCGGCCACGATCTCGGATGCCGAGGCTGAACCGCTGTTGATCAACACCACCACAGGTAGCTCGCCGCTGGGATTCTTCGGCGTCGCGCTGTAGCTCAGATCGCTCTGCTGAATCCGCCCCTTGGTATAAACCACCAACCCCTCTTCCAGGAAGGCGTCGCTGACCTCGACCGCCGCCTGCAACACCCCGCCCGGGTTGTTGCGAAGATCCAGAATCAAGCCACGCAGCTGGCCCTGCTGCTTCAGTTTTTCGATCCCTTTGACCAAGTCATCGCCGGTATGAACCTGGAATTGCGATACCCGCAAGTAGCCGAAATTATCATCCAACATCCGCTGTTTGACGCTGGCGACCTTGATCACCGCCCGGGTCAGGGTCAGCACCAGCGGCTGCGGCTGGTTATCGCGCATGATGGTCAGTTCGATTTTGGTGCCGGGCTTACCGCGCATCAGGTTGACCGCCTGCATCAGGTCCAGCCCCCGCACCGGCTTATTATCCAGCTTGACGATCCGATCACCGGGCTGCACCCCGGCCCGCTGAGCCGGTGTGTCATCGATCGGCGCCACCACCCGGATCGCGCCATCTTCCATGCCAACCTCGATCCCGAGGCCACCAAACTCTCCGCTAGTATTCACCTGCAGGCTGTCGAACGCCTTCGGATCCAGGTAGGCGGAATGGGGATCCAGGCCGCTCAACATCCCCTTGACCGCATTCTCCAGCAGCTCGGCATCGCTGACCTCCTCGACATAGGCGCCCTTGATACGCTCGAAGACTTCAGCGAAGGTGCGCAGCTCCTCCAGCGGTAAAGGCGGCTTCGGCTCGCTCTGCTGCTCTTCGGCCACAGTCACACCGCAGCCCAGGCCAAAACCCAAAGCCAGTATCGCAGTCAGTTGTTTGGCTGTTTTCTTCATACCTGTCCTTTTCTGGGGCAAACCTTCGCCCCGGCTATGGCTCAACGTCGTTTTAACCACAGGATCGGATCGACCGGGTTACCCTGATGACGTATCGCAAAATAGAGCCCGGCACTACCCTGGCCACCACTGTCGCCGACGGTAGCGACCTGCTCACCGCTGGCGATCCAGTCTCCCACCTGTCGCATCAGGCTCTGATTATGAGCATAGAGGCTCATGTAATCATCACCATGATCCAGAATCAGCAACAAACCGTAACCCAGCAACCAGTCAGCGAAAACCACCCGGCCATGATGTATTGCGCTGACCGGTTCCCCGCTACGCCCGCCGACCAGAATACCGTCACCACGAACGCCCTGGGAATTGCGGCTACCGTAGGCCCGCAGCACCCTGGTTCGCTTAGTCGGCCACGGCAGCTTGCCCTTGAGCTTAGCAAATGCCTGCGTCGAGACCTTTAATTCATTGAGTGCCAGGGTTTGCTGGAGTTCCTTCAGCATCCGTTTGAGGCGCTGCTGATCGGTTTTCAGACGCTTCAGCGACTGGGCCTGGCCGCTGATCTTCTTATTCAGTGAAGACAGCGCCTGCTGGCGCGAGCGGCGACTCTTGGCCAGCTTATCGGCGCTGGCCGACAACTGCTTCTGCTCCGTCTGCAGCGCCTGCTGTCGCTCGCTCAATTGCTGTTCGACCCGGGTCAGTTCATCCAGCGTCTGGTCCAGCTGCGCCAACGCCTCGGTACGGTGATCGGAGAAGTACTGGTGATAACGCAGCAAGCGGGTGATTCGTTCGGGCTGCTGCTGATTCAACAGCAGCCGCAGCCGATCCTGGCGACCGGTACGATAAGCCGCCGCGATTTCGTCGGACAGGGCCTGAACTTGCTGATCACGGTTGGATTGGAGTTGCTGCTGCTGGCGCTGCAACTTATCCAGTTGCTGCTTATGCTTGTCGATCTGCTGCTGATTCTGCTTTACCTGGCGGCTCAGCCGACCACCCTCTTTTTCGGCTTTGCGCAGCGCGTTGCTCAGCTGCTGCTGCTCCCCCTTGGCCGAGCGCAGGCGCTTTTCCAACGCTCGGATATCGGTTTGCAGTTTGTTGATCTGTTGTTGGGTCTGCTGCTTGTCCGCTGCCGACAGCAACGGCTGCCACAACAACAGCAGCGTGGCGACTAACGCCGCCACGAAGCCGGGTTTCAAGACCAGGGTTCGGCTCACTCGGCCAGCAGCGAACGGCCGCTCATCTCGGCCGGTACCGGTAGATCCATCAGCCCCAACAACGTCGGCGCCAGGTCCGCCAGACAGCCGTCTTCCAGCTTGATCGGTTGCGGGCCATTGTAGACCAGCCCGACCGGCCACAGCGTATGGGCGGTATGGGCCTGACCGGTACTGGGGTCGGCCATCAGCTCGACGTTACCATGGTCGGCGCTGATCAGCGCCTGACCACCGACCTTGTCCAGCGCCGCCAACACCTGGCCCAGGCACTGGTCCACCGCCTCGACCGCCTTCACCGCGGCGTCGAAGTCGCCGGTGTGGCCGACCATATCCGGGTTGGCGAAGTTACAGACCACCAGGTCGAACTGGCCCGACTCGATCGCGCCGACCAGCTTTTCGGTGACTTCCGGGGCGCTCATCTCCGGTTTCAGGTCATAGGTCGCCACGTCCGGCGACGGCACCAGAATTCGCTCTTCGCCCTCGTAGGGCTGCTCGCGACCACCGTTGAAGAAGAAGGTCACGTGGGCATATTTCTCGGTCTCGGCGATCCGCAGCTGGGTTTTGCCCAGTTGCGCCATGTGCTCGCCCAGGCCGTTGCTGATGCTCTCCGGCGGGAACGCGCAGGGCGCATCGATATCGGCGGCATACTCGGTCAGCATCACATAGTCGGCCAGCGCCGGGCGAGCGCCACGCTCAAAGCCATCAAAATCGGCCTCGACAAAGGCACGGGTGATCTCGCGCGCCCGGTCGGGACGGAAGTTGGCACAGATTACCGCGTCGCCATCGGCGATCAGACCCTGGGGCTGACCGTCGGCATCGGTAATCAGGGTCGCCTGGACGAATTCATCGTTTTCGTCACGGGCGTAGGCATCCAGCAGGGCCTGCACCGGGTCGCTGTTCTTGAACGGCGCCCGGCCTTGAGTCATGGCGTCATAGGCGGTTTGTACCCGCTCCCAGCGGTTATCCCGATCCATGGCGTAGTAACGGCCGGTCAGCGAGGCGATCGCACCGACACCCAGTGCTTCCAGCTTGGCCTGCATCGCTTCAATCGACGGTTGCGCACTGCGCGGCGGCATATCGCGGCCATCCAGGAAGCCGTGAACAAAGATCTGCTTGGCGCCACGCTTGGCCGCCATCTCACACAGCGCCTGCAGGTGCTGCTCGTGGGAGTGGACCCCGCCCGGAGACAACAAGCCCAATACATGCACGGCCCGGCCGGCGGCAATCGCCTTGTCCATCGCCTGCACCAGCGCCGCGTTGTCAAACAGCGTACCGTCGTCGATCGCCTTGGTGATACGGGTGAAGTTTTGGTACACGATCCGACCGGCACCGATATTCATATGGCCCACCTCGGAGTTGCCCATCTGACCATCCGGCAGACCAACCGCCATCCCGGAAGTCGCCACCATCGAACGTGGATTCTCAGCCCAGATCCGGTCCCAGGTCGGAGTCTTGGCGGCAAAGATCGCATTATTTTCGGGATTGTCGCTGACACCCCAACCATCAAGGATGATCAGAGCAGTGGCGGCTTTGGACTGAGTCATGGCGGGATAATTCCTGCGAGGCTGAAAATGGCGGGTAATTTTACTCTGAGCAGGCGCTGAGCACCAGACAACCAGCGCAAGGGCCACTGATCAGAACGGAATCAGCGCAGCGCCAACTGTTCCAGGCAACGGCGGTAACCGGGGCTGTCTCGAAGCTCGCGCAGGTGGGAGCTTTCAAAGTAGCTCAACATGCATCGATCATCACCCCGCGAGACCCTTGCCACACAGTCGTAACCGGCCTGATCGGCGCACTGACGGAAACGGTCGATTCGATCGTTTCCGGTTGCCGCCCGTAACGCCAACTGGGTAGCAGCGCGGTTGCGGATCAACCCCCGCGCCGGCTGGGGAATCCGCAGCATCAGCTGCTCCATATGAGCCTCAGACACATAGGCATCGAACAGCGTTCGATCGACCAGTTGCAGAAGTTGAAAATAGAGCAGCGCCTGCTGATGATCACCGTGGCGCTCGAACAACGCACCCAGCAGGTAATAACAGATCGAGATCCCCTCATCGACACAGCGCTTGAGCTTGGTCTCGGCCTGATCCAGGCTGCGTTTCTGGCGTGACCAGTTAACGAAGTGATCCACGTAGAGTGTTCCCAACGCATCCGGATGGCCTTGGCGCGCAGCCTCCAGCAGCATTCGATCCGGACTGGGCAACTCCGGCGTAGCGCCAAGCTGGGACTGCAGATAGAGCCCATGCGCCTGATCCCGCACCGCGGCTTGCTGCAGATGTTGGCGGATCGCCGGAGTCAGTACCAGACAGCGCTGCCAACAGTAATCGATGGCACCCAGATGGCCCATCTCGGCCGCCTGCTGGATCAATTGTTGGCCGTAATCCAGGTCCTGCTCAACCCCGTAAACGCCCCCTTCAAGGAGCCAGCCGAGCAGGAACAGGCCGTCGGCGCTGTGCATCCCCTTCAAATGCACCGCCCAATCCGACACCTGCCCCTGCTGCAGCTGAACAACCAGTGCTTGCAGACGATCTTCCGCCGCCTGCGCCGAAGCGCTCCCCAGGCCAACTCCGGTACCGACCAACACCAGACTCAGCCATAGCGCCGCGAGCCGCCGCTTAACCGACCTGCTCATCCCACTGTATCTCACCGATTTCGACCCGCACCCAATCAAAACCGATCTTGCGCGCTACCGACACAGCCCCATCCAAGCTTTTGAACTCCCGCTCACGCTGACCGCGCTGCAGCATCAACGTCTCTTCGCGATTGTCCTTGGTGCGGAATTTCAGCGTCCAGCCCTTGGCCATCGATACCGGCACAGCACGGCACAGCTCGAAAAAACCGGCGTTGTAGAGCAGCTTTAACTCGCGTTCTTGCATGGTTAAAAATAACTATTTAGTGATCATTTCAGTGTTTAGGAAAGATATACCTATTTTAGATTTATCACAAATGAATTTTGATCATCATAACTTTCAATAGTGATGACAATAGTTAAAAAAGAGTATTCATAAGCAGTCTCTAGACGGTCATAACTTAACCACAACATGACCGCCACAGCATGGTTTCAGTCGCTGCATCCGGGTATACTTGTGCGCTTTGTTTTCATAGCTTTGGAACCCTGTACCCATGGATCAAATGATCGAATTCGCCACCAATCACTGGGAACTGTTCGCCGCCCTGGTTGCCACCCTTGGCCTGCTGCTGTTTACCGAATCGCGCAAAGGCGGCACCGCACTGTCGACCCACGCCGCGGTCCAGCTGATCAACAAGGAAGGCGCCGCCGTCGTCGATATCCGAGCCAAGAAAGATTTCAAATCCGGCCATATCACCGACTCGGTCAATATCCCGCTGGCAGACCTGCAACGTCGCGTTGGCGAACTGGAAAAATTCCGCAGCAAACCGATCATCATCGTCTGCAACCTCGGCCAAACCGCCTCGGCGGCGGTTAAGCTGCTCAACAACGAGAACTTTGACAACGTCACTCGCCTATCCGGCGGCATTACCGAATGGAAAGGCCAGAACCTGCCAGTGGTAAAGAAATAAAGAAGTAACCTGATGAAGTGACTGGCGAGAACGCATCCATGCCAAACATTACCGTTTACAGCACCGCTTACTGCCCCTACTGCATCCGAGCCAAAATGCTGCTGGAACAGAAGGGCGCCGAGTTCGATGAGATCCGGGTTGATCAACAGCCGCAGCTACGCGCCGAGATGATGAAGCGCAGCAACGGCGGTCGTACGGTGCCGCAGATCTTTATCGGCGACACCCATGTCGGCGGCTGTGACGAGCTGTTTGCGCTGGAACGACAGGGGCGGCTAGATCCGTTACTGAGCGCCTGAACCAACCTCAAATTTTACGAACAAGCCTAAGGAACAACCATGTCCGAAGAGAACAACACCCCGGAGAACGGCCAAGCCGAGCAGGCCGCCCAACCGACTTTCAACATCCAGCGCATCTACCTCAAGGACGCCTCTTTCGAGACTCCGGGAGCGCCCCAGGTTTTCACCCAGCAGTGGCAGCCCAAGGTTGACCTGCAACTGAACACCCGTACCCGCGCCCTGAACGACGAGCTGTACGAAGTGGTCCTGACCGTCACCGTCACCGTCAAGTGCGAAGACGAGAACGCCTTCCTGGTCGAAATCCAGCAGGCCGGCCTGTTCGGTATCAGCGGTCTGGAAGAAGCCCAGCTGCAGCACACCCTGGGTGCCTACTGCCCGACCATCCTGTTCCCGTACGCCCGTGAGACCATCGACTCCCTGGTCAACAAGGGCAGCTTCCCGGCCCTGATGCTGGCGCCGGTTAACTTCGATGCGCTGTTTGCCCAGCAGGTACAGCAGCACGCTGAAGCCGCAGCGCAGGCAGAAGCCCAGAGCGCCGAAACCCACTAAGGTTTCACAGGCTCAAAAAAACCGTCATGGATCAGCCCATGACGGTTTTTTTATGTCCGAAAGCAGTCGATCGAGAACTCAGCTGCCGCCTTCGAACCCCAACTGACGCCAGGCCTCGTAAACCATCACCGCGACGGTGTTGGACAGATTCAGACTGCGGCTATCGGGCTGCATCGGCAACCGCAGCCGCTGCTCCGGCGGCAGCGCATTGCGCACCTCTTCGGGCAACCCCCGGGTTTCCGGACCAAACAGCAGTACATCGCCAGCTTCAAACTTGGCATCGGCATAGCTTCGTGAACCTTTGGTCGTCAGCGCGTAGACCTTACCGCCAAACTGGCTCAGGCAGCTGTCCAGATCGGGATAGCGTTTGACCTCGGCCAGCTCGCGATAATCAAGCCCGGCGCGGCGCACCTTTTTGATATCCAGATCAAAGCCCAGCGGCTCGATCAGATGCAGCTTGAAGCCAGTGTTGGCGCACAGACGAATGATATTGCCGGTATTGGGGGGAATCTCCGGCTGGTAGAGAACGATATTTAGCATGGGCGGGATTATACCGGAGTTCAGACTTTCCAGCCCTTCCCGGCGCTAATCAAAACCGCTAGCATCGGATCAGTCATTCAAGACAGGGAATTTTGCCAAGGAAGTTGTATGAGAGAGCCACAGCGCGCCGCCTTCGCCACCAACCACATTCTTTCACTGCTGCTATTGCTGGTTAGCTTGGTTATTCCGATGCAGGGCTTGCAGGCGGCTACAGCCTCGCAGCCAACCAATTTAGAAACCCAGCTATTACTGCAGCAACACAGAGTCCAGCAACTCGAACAACTGCTAGAACAGCAGCACCAAACCAGCCAACGAGCAAGCACTCTAAGCCACGACCAAGAACTAAAGCTTCAGCAATTGCAGCTAAAACTGGGTCAACTGCAACAAGAGCAACAGCAGAGCAAGCAGCAATTCCAGCAAAACCTGAATATCAAAACAGACTCTCTTTCGGAACGGGTTGGCGATATCTCACTTTACCTTGCTATTTATGGAGGATTGATCACTCTAATACTTGCTGCCTTTGCCAGTATTACCTATCTGAACGCAGCCTCCCAGGCAAAACGCAGCGCAGTAAGCGCCACTGAAGACTGGATCAAAGAGCACGCCAGCAATAAGATCGAGTGCGAAATCACATCCTACATTGACGGTACCGCTACTAAGCGCCTTAAAGCGACAGCCAATGCAATTGAGGTCAAATTCGATCAACAACTAAATCAAAAGCTAGAATCGTTACAGAAACAACTCGATTCCCAGCACGGAAAACTCAATAGCCTTCACGATCTAGTAGACCAGCTGAGTCTTGAAAGACCTCTGACCGAGTACGAGCAGCACCAAAGCCAAGACGCAGCAAGAAAACCCGAAAACAAGCGCACCTTCGACGATTGGAACCTTCTCGCTATAGCTGCTTATCAGAGGAACGATTACCTCAGAGCTTTAGAAACCTTTGAACAAGCGATAAAAACCGCTGAAACAGACGAACAACTCGAACATTCCCTGTTCAACAAAGGCGTCACACTGGGCAAGCTGGGCCAACCCATTGAGGAAATCGCTTGTTACGAGCAGCTGTTACAACGTTATCGTGATAGTGACCAACCAGCCCTACAAGATCGATGCGCCAGTGCACTGCTGAACATGGGAGCTACACTGAGCCAGCAAGATCAACCCGACAACGCGATTGCTTGCTACGAAGAACTGCTACAAAGATATGGTGATAGCAACCAACCCGCACTACAAGAGTATTGCGCTAAGGCACTGTGGAATAAAGGAGCTACATTAGGCCAGCAAGGCCAACCTGATAAAAAAATCTCTTGCTTCGAAAAACTTTTACAACGTTACGTCGATAACGACCAACCGCCCCTGCAAGAACAATGCGCCATGGTACTGCTGAATATGGGGGTTACTCTAGGTCAACTAAAAAAATCCGATGAGGAAATTGCTTGCTATGAGCAGCTGTTACAACGCTACTCCAATAGCAACCAACTAACCTTGCAAGAACAATGTGCCATGGCTCTGTTGAATAAGGCCGCCACTCTGATCCAGCAAGGCCAACTTGATAAAGCTATTGCTTGCTACGAACAGCTGTTACAACAGTATGGAGATAGCGACCAGTTAACACTGCAAGAGTATTGCGCCAAGGCACTATGGAATAAAGGCGCTGCTTTAGGGCAGCAAGGCCAATCCGATGAGGAAATCGCATGTTACGAGCAGCTGTTACAACGCTACGACAGCAGTGATCAAGCAACCCTGCAAGCACTATGCGCTAGTGCGCTCCTTCGCAAAGGGGTTATGCTCGATCAGCAAGAAGAGCCCGATGAAAAAATCGCTTGCTACGAGCAGCTGTTACAACACTACCATGATAGTAACGAACCAGCCCTACAAGAGCTTTATTCCAAGACCCTGAACGATAAAGGCTTTTTATTGCTTTACCAAGCCAAGAGAACCGAATGGCAAGAAGGAGCAGGACTTGCAAATCAGGACTTTCTATCCAGCCGCCAACTACTACAAGAAAGTCTGGAGAACATCAGTATTGATGATCTCTGGGTCGTTAAAGGCAATCTCAGCTACGCCCATTATCTCTGCGGCGATACCGATGAAGAAACCTGGCAGCAATTACTAGCCGAAGCAATCGACCTAGGTGGTGCAAGATCCTATCAAGGTTTAAAAGAAGATATCAAAACCCACCACCTTCCGCGGGACGATATCTTCGAGGACTATCTAGAGAAGCTCTATGCCAGCTACCAGGCCAGGCAAGCTCAAGCCATAGATAACGTGGAGGGAGATTGAGTGATCTTAAGCGCTCTCATCCATATCCCCCGAATCCTCCATCCCAAGCTCTTTGATTTTGCGGGTCAGGGTATTGCGACCCCAGCCCAGCAGCAACGAAGCATCACGACGGCGACCGCCGGTATGCTTGAGGGCGGTTTCGATCATGATCCGCTCGAAGGTCGGTACCGCCTCACCGAGCAGGTCTTTGTGACCCTGGGCCAGCGCCTGTTCGGCCCATAGCCGCAACCCCTGCTCCCAGCTACCCACCAGCTGCTGGCTCGGTTCCTCACTGAGCAACTCCGGCGGCAGGTCGGCCACCAGCACTTCCCGGCCCGAGGCCATTACGGTGATCCAGCGGCAGGCATTTTCGAGCTGACGCACGTTGCCGGGCCAACTGATGGTGCACAGGAAGCGCTCGGCCTCCTCGGTCAGCACCTTCGGCTCCACCGCCAGCTCCTCGGCCGCCTTGGCCAGGAAGAACTGCGCCAAGCGCGGGATATCTTCACGCCGATCACTGAGCTTGGGGATATGGATACGGATAACATTGAGACGATGGAACAGGTCTTCCCGGAAGCGCCCATCCTTGACCAGGGATTCCAGATCCTGGTGGGTTGCAGCGATAATCCGGACGTCGACCTTGACCGGCGTATGGCCGCCGACGCGGTAGAACTCACCATCGGCCAACACCCGTAGCAGACGGGTCTGGGCTTCCGAGGGCATATCCCCGATCTCGTCCAAGAACAGGGTGCCGCCGTCGGCCTGTTCGAAGCGCCCCTTGCGCTGGTTGCCGGCGCCGGTAAAAGCCCCCTTTTCGTGACCAAACAGCTCGGATTCGATCAGATCCCGCGGAATCGCCGCCATATTGAGCGGAATAAAAGGCTGTTGGTTACGCGGGCTGTGTTTGTGCAGAGCGTGGGCCACCAGCTCCTTACCGGTACCCGATTCACCGTTGATCAGCACCGTGATGTTGGATTGAGACAGCCGCCCGATCGCCCGGAACACCTCCTGCATCGCCGGCGCTTCGCCAATGATTTCGGTGGCGGCCTCGACCGCCTCCTCTTCGGCACTGGCGCGCTGCTCCTGGGCGTGGATCACGGCCCGCTTGACCAACGCCACCGCATCGTCGACATCAAAGGGCTTGGGCAGGTATTCGAACGCCCCACCCTGGTAGGAGGCCACCGCACTGTCCAGATCCGAGTGCGCCGTCATGATGATCACCGGCAGATCCGGATGAGCCTGCTGGATCGTCTCCAGCAGCTCCAGACCGTTGATGCCCGGCATCCGGATATCGCTGACCAACGCATCGGGCTGTTCGCTGTTGAGCGCCTGCAGCGCTTCATCACCGGATTCGAAAACCCGGCTCTGCAGCCCATCCTGCTCCAGCGCTTTCTCCAGTACCCAGCGGATCGATCGATCATCATCGACGATCCAGACATTGGCGACAGACGTCATCGACGGTACTCCTTCGTTACGCCCGCTCGTTATCGAGTGGGAAATAGATAATAAAATCGGTGTGGCCCGGCTGACTCTGGCACTCAATCAGCCCCCGGTGCTGATGGATGATCGACTGAGCGATCGACAGCCCCAGACCGGTACCTTCGGCACGGCCACTGATCATCGGGAAGAACAGCGTCTCCTTGAGCTTGTCCGGTACTCCGGGGCCGTTGTCGCTGATTACCAGCTGGCACACCAGCCGGTGGCGCTCATTACCCAGGGTGAACTGACGGATCGCCCGGGTACGCAGCACGATCCGTGGCGATTCGGTGTTCGATTCCAGCAACGCCTGCACACTGTTGCGCACGACATTCAAGACCGCCTGGATCAGCTGCTCTTCGTCGGCTTCCAGGTTCGGGATACTGGGATCGTAATCGCGCAGCAGCTCGACGCTGCCGCCGGTTTCGGCGCTCACCAGGTTATAGATCCGCTCCAGAATCTGGTGAATATTGAGCGGCTGCTTATCGAGCAGGTTTCGCGGCCCCAGCATCCGGTCGACCAGGTTCTGCAACCGATCGGCTTCACCGATAATGACCTGGGTGTAATCCTCCAGGCTTCGATCCGGCAACGCCCGTTCCAGCAACTGAGCTGCTCCACGGATACCGCCCAGCGGGTTCTTGATCTCATGGGCCAAGCCACGAATCAGCCCCCGGGTGGCTTCCTGCTGCGCCCGGGACTCCTCTTCACGACCGATGCGCACCAACCGATCCCGCGGCAGAATCTCTACCAATAACGAGCCGTTATGCTCGCCTACCAGCGGGGTGACGCTGTAGTCCGCCGCAATCTCACGACCATGGAACAGCAGCAGATGCGCCTCGCGTCGGGTAAAGGAGTGTCCGCTCTCGTAGACGTCGCTAAGCACATCGTAAAACTCCGAATGATCCCGAATCAGCGTCACGACGCTCTCCCCCTGGACCCGACGAGCACTGACATCGAACAGCATCTCACCGGCCGGATTGAGGTATTGCAGGCAGCGATCACGGTCGAGCATCAACACCGCACCCGAGAGGTTATCCAATAGCTGCTTATACAGATTCCGCACAGATCACTCCGATTCCGATTGCCTGCTCGACGGACCATGCCGAGACTCAGGCGGTTATTACTGATAGTAACTGCAAGAACCAAACCAGCTTGTGAATCCTGCCTATCTTTCTCGATCACCCGTCATTCGGGGCTTTCTAACCCGATTCCTAACTACAGTTTAGAGCCCCAAATCAAACAGCGCACCATTTTGGTGCAAATAGATTTTTCTCCCCTTTAGCGCACCATCAGAAGGCATCGCAAGCCAAAGCTCGGATAACAACGGCAGGGGCTTTTTCCAGCCAAAAAAAAACCGCCCGAAGGCGGTTTTTTATTTAGCGGGTAATGACTTACACGCTGTAGTACATGTCGAACTCGACCGGGTGAGTGGTCATGTTCAGACGCTCGATCTCTTCGTTCTTCAGCGCGATGTAGGCATCGATCGCATCGTCAGACATAACGCCACCGGCGGTCATGAACTCACGGTCCTTATCCAGCGCGTCCAGCGCCTCTTCGAGGCTTGAACATACAGTCGGGATCTCAGCCGCTTCTTCAGCCGGCAGGTCGTACAGGTCCTTGTCAGCCGCATCGCCCGGGTGGATCTTGTTCTTGATACCGTCCAGGGCAGCCATCTGCAGCGCCGCGAAGCACAGGTACGGGTTGGCAGTCGGATCCGGGAAACGGAACTCAACACGACGTGCTTTCGGGTTGGTTACGTACGGGATACGGATAGAAGCGGAACGGTTACGGGCAGAGTAAGCCAGCATAACCGGAGCTTCGAAGCCCGGTACCAGACGCTTGTAGGAGTTGGTAGAAGCGTTGGCGAAAGCGTTGATCGCTTTGGCGTGCTTGATAACACCACCGATAGCGTACAGAGCCTGCTCGCTCAGACCACCGTACAGGTCACCGGAGAACTGGTTCTGACCATCTTTGGAGATGGACATATGAACGTGCATACCGGAACCGTTGTCACCAACCAGCGGCTTAGGCATGAAGGTCGCAGTCTTGCCGTAAGCGTGGGCAACGTTGTGAACACAGTACTTCAGGATCTGAACTTCGTCAGCCTTCTTCACCATGGTGTTGGCGCCAACACCGATCTCACACTGACCGGCAGTACCAACTTCGTGGTGGTGTACTTCAATTTCCAGGCCCATGGCAGACATGGCGTCACACATCGCAGCACGCAGGTCGTGCAGAGAGTCAACCGGAGGAACCGGGAAGTAACCGCCTTTAACAGTCGGACGGTGACCGATGTTGCCGCCTTCGAAGACTTCGTTTGAAGACCAGGCTGCTTCGTCGGAAGAGATCTGGTAGCCGGCACCAGAGATGTCAGCGTGCCACTTAACGTCGTCAAAGACGAAGAACTCAGGCTCCGGACCGAACAGCGCGCTGTCACCGATACCGGTAGACTTCAGGTACTCTTCGGCACGTGAAGCGATGGAACGCGGATCACGGTCGTAACCCTGACCAGTGGTCGGCTCAACGATGTTACAACGAACGATAACGGTAGCGTCTTCGGTGAAGGGATCCAGGCGAGAAGCTTCGTCGTCAGCCTGCATGATCATGTCTGATTCGTTGATGCCCTTCCAACCAGCGATGGAAGAACCGTCGAACATCTTGCCTTCTTCGAAGAAATCCTCGTCAACTTCGCTAGAAGGAATAGTAACGTGCTGCTCTTTACCCTTGGTGTCGGTGAAACGCAGGTCAACCCAGCGGGCTTCACTTTCTTGGATCAGCTTCAGAGTATTCTCTGACATATGATTTCTCCGATTATGTCTGCACTATTCCAGTGCTACTTTACTATTAACAGTCGAACCGTATCGCCTGTGGCAAAATCTGGTTAATTCACTCGGCATAAGACATAGCAACACCCGTGCCAACACGAAAATCGCCGTAAAACCCGCATAATTCGGTAGCAGAACGTCCTAAATCAAACCTTATGCGCACCATTATGGTGCGTTAATCTTGCCAGGTTACCATTTTGGTGCATAAGCCAGCTCATAGCATAGCGCTCACTGATCGCTTTGCAACCAATCCCGGCTCATCAATGGGGCCAGTTGACGATCAATAGGGCAACCTCTCCCTCCCTCAACGACACCGCTGAGGAAAAAGCCGCAGCTCGACCGATGCCGCCAAAGCGATAAAGGTCAATTTCACGTCCTATGATTGCCCAACAATGGTGTATAATCTGACCAACTTTGCCCCCGGTCCAAGCCGGGGGCACTTTTTTATTGGACCCTCCACCTCCACCCTGTTTGAGTTCTAACCATGTCCGCACCTGAAAAAATCAACGATATCAGCAAGCTGCGAAATATCGCCATTATCGCTCACGTTGACCACGGCAAGACCACCCTGGTCGACAAGCTGCTGTCGCAATCGGGCACCCTGGCCCGCCGTGATGAGGGCTCCGAGCGGATCATGGACTCCAACGACCAGGAAAAAGAGCGTGGTATCACCATCCTGGCCAAAAATACCGCCATCGAGTGGAATGATTACCACATCAACATCGTCGACACGCCCGGACACGCCGATTTCGGTGGTGAGGTAGAGCGCGTACTGTCGATGGTCGATTGCGTACTGCTGCTGGTCGACGCTGTCGATGGCCCGATGCCGCAGACCCGCTTCGTGACCCAGAAGGCATTCGCTCAGGGCCTGAAGCCGATCGTCGTTATCAACAAGATCGACCGCCCCGGTTCTCGTCCGGACTGGGTGATGGATCAGGTCTTCGACCTGTTTGATAACCTCGGTGCCACCGATGAGCAGCTGGACTTCCCGGTCGTCTACGCCTCCGCCCTGAACGGTATCGCCGGTCTGGAACCCGATTCCATGGCCGACGACATGACGCCGCTGTTCGAAGCGATCGTCGAGCATGTTGAATCTCCCAAGGTTGATGTCGACGGTCCGTTCCAGATGCAAATCTCGGCGCTGGATTACAACAGCTATCTGGGTGTTATCGGCGTGGGCCGGATCAAGCGCGGCAGCATCGGCACCAACGGCCAGGTCAAAGTGATCGACATCGATGGCCAGGTTCGCAGCGGCAAGGTTCTCAAGATCATGGGTTATATGGGATTGGAACGGGTCGACGTTGCCTCCGCCCAGGCTGGTGATATTGTCTGCGTGACCGGCATCGACAAACTCAACATCTCCGACACCCTGTGCGACCCGGACAACGTCGAAGCACTGCCGGCCCTGAGCGTCGACGAGCCGACCGTATCGATGACCTTCCAGGTCAACGATTCTCCCTTCGCCGGTCTGGACGGCAAGTTCGTCACCTCCCGTAACATCAAGGAACGCCTGGAGCGCGAACTGATCCACAACGTGGCGCTGCGGGTTGAAGAAGGTGACTCACCAGAGAAATTCAAGGTTTCCGGTCGAGGCGAACTGCACCTGTCGGTACTGATCGAGACCATGCGCCGCGAAGGTTTTGAACTTGGCGTATCCCGCCCGGAAGTGGTGCAGAAAGAGGTCGACGGTGAAATCCACGAGCCGTTCGAAGAGGTGATGATCGACGTCCAGGACGAGCATCAGGGCGCCATCATCGAAGAGCTGGGCAAGCGCAAGGGCGACATGACCAACATGGAAGTGGACGGCAAGGGCCGGGTTCGCCTGACCTTCCTGATACCGTCCCGCGGTCTGATAGGCTTCCGTAGCCTGTTCCTGACCCTGACCTCCGGCACCGGCATCATGACCTCGATCTTCGATCACTACGGCCCGGTCAAAGAGGGTGAAGTGGTATCGCGGATCAACGGCGTGCTGGTCTCCATGGTAGGCGGTAAGGCGCTGGGCTACGCTCTGTTCAACCTGCAGGAACGTGGCCGTCTGTCCATCGACCCCAATGTCGAAGTCTACGAAGGCATGATCCTGGGTATCCACAGCCGCTCCAACGACCTGGCGGTCAACCCGACCAAGGGCAAGCAGCTGACCAACATCCGCGCCTCCGGCTCCGATGAAAACATCCAGCTGACCCCGCCGGTCCGCTTCACCCTGGAGCAGGCACTGGACTTTATCGAAGACGACGAACTGGTCGAAGTGACGCCGCACCATATCCGCCTGCGTAAAAAGTTCCTGAAGGAACACGAGCGTAAGCGTGCCGCCCGCGGCGGTTAAATACTCCTTGCTTAAATATTTGAGCCAGGGAAGGCCGAATATAAGATCCGATGTTGATACCAGCATCGGATTTTTTATGTCCGCTCAAACATTTCCAATCGACCTTACGCTTATCTGACAAAGCCATCTGGACCTGATAAGGTTAGGTGCGCTGATTATTCGCTAGACAATTAGTTGATTACAACAAGGATGTTGATATGAGAAAGGGCTTTCTCGGAGTCTGCTCGGCTATCGTTTTATTTAGCAATACTGTTTTAGCCGCACCTTTTGTTGAAACAGAAGATATTATTCTAGAGCCCGACTTCTGTTCGCTCTATCCGCTTACGGTTCCGACATCCGTTCTAGCAGGCGCTCAACCAGGCCAGCATTTCCCAAACATTCCTCTTAATGCCGAGGAAGGAAATTACAGCTGGCTATCCTGGCAGGGGGACACCGATGCGAATACTGTCGCCACCAGCCTCATTCCGCCGGGTAATAGCCAAAATTATCAGAATCCAGATAATCCGCTAGATCACCAGTTAAATATTGGTGACTGGGTCGAAGGTTCACCGGGTGTGATGAACAGCGACGATAACCGCGCTCACACCGACGCCTTATTAAACCGCAATATTATTATCCCGGTATGGAATGATCACCGCGGTCAGGGATCCCACTTTGACTATCAAGTGGCTAAGTTTGCTGTAGTTTCACTGACTGATTACCAGTACAGCGGCAAGGGCTATATCAGCTTTATCTTTAAACGTTACACTCGCTGTTACAACATCCGACCGGTGGCTCAGAATCAATCCATTACTACACCGGAAGACACTCCAATTGTTATCAGCCTGCTAGCCACTGACGAGAACGGCGATTCATTGCAGTATGAGATCCTGACCGAGCCACAGCAAGGTGTGATTGAGGTACTAGATAATCAGGTGACCTACACGCCGACCGAAAATTATAACGGTCCGGATAGCTTGGTATTTATCGTTAATGACGGCGAACAACTGTCAAATACCGCAACAGTGTCGATTGACGTTACCCCTGTAAATGATCCTCCTGTTGCTGATGACAAAACGGCAAGCGGCCTTGAAGACACCCCGATCCCGCTCACGTTCAGTGGCTCAGATATAGAACAGACCCCTCTAGAATTCTCACCGGCAACCCAACCTCAACATGGCACCTTGACACAGGTGGATGGACGTTACGCCTATCAGCCAAATCCAGACTACTTTGGCCCTGATAGTTTTACCTATATCGCCAATGATGGTGAGCTGGACTCACAACCGGCCAACTATGTGATCACTGTAGTACCGGTGAATGACCCGCCTACCGCTCAAGATATTACTGCCGAAGTGGAGAGTGGCATCGTGCTGCCTATTACCCTGCTGGGTGATGATATCGACAGTAAAAACCTGCAGTACCGTGTTTTGAGTCAGCCCGAGGACGGCTCACTGGGTGGCGAAGATGCTCAACTAACGTACCAGTCAACGCCTTTCTATGATGGTGTGGTGACCTTCACCTACAGCGTTAGCGATGGTGAGCTTGAATCTGCTCCCGCTACGGTCACCATCACTGTGATCTATCCTAATGAACCGCCGGTTATCACCAACCCGCCATTAACCGTTACTCCAGAGCAGCAGTACTATGACCACCAGGTTCTTGCTGATGATCCCAACCAAGACCCGCTGACCTATAGCCTTGATTTTGGCCCACAGGGCATGAGCATCAACCCCAATGATGGATCGATGAGCTGGCTACCACAGGATAGCTATGTTCAGTCGGTGCCGACGTTTAACAAGCAGTGTTATATCGTCCCCACTGGGGCGACCAAGCTGTATGAAGAGGGTGATGAGGTAAACTCTCAAGTCTATATCGCACCGCTGTTCCATCGGGTACGTACAGCAATCAAAAATGCCGGTATCTACACCGCACGCGAAGCGATTTCTTGGCATCAGAGAAAAAACTGCCTCGGTTGTCATGTACAGAATCAGAGCTTGCTGGGGTTGCAGGCGTCAAAAGATAAGGCTGAGATCGATGAGGCGGCAGCCAATTATCTACTAACAGAGATTTTGGCTAGCCAGCAGTCGGATGGAACTATACGTCGCTCCCACCCTGAATACGCGAAGACGCAGACAGCGTTTGCTCTTTGGGCACTCAATCAAGTACCTGAGAGAGAGCTGACCTATGAAGCTCGCGAGCACGCTTTAGCTTATTTTTGGGAACGCAGACAAAGCAATGGTCAGCAGCTGTATTGGAGCCAAGACCATGATACCGGTTGGCTGAATAATACCGATGCCATGACGATGTTGATCGCTCAAAGTGCAGCTCGGTTTATTGCTGAGAGTACCGAGCGAGAGACGTTAACCAGTAACCAGCAAACACTGGTGGAAAACTACAGCCAAGCCGCCTCCGGCATTACCGAGTTTGTTTTAGCACGGGCTTTTAATAATGAGGATCAAAGCCTGCTCAGCGCATTTAGATTGGTGACCTTAGCTGAGTTGGTACCACTACTCGCAAACCAAAGTTCTTATGACCAGATCCAAGCGGCTATTGATCATCTGGATAGCCTACTGCGCCAACGGCAAGAACAAGACGGTGGTTGGAACCGTTATGCCAGTGGAGCGGTTGGAGACCCCTTAACGTCGGCCTGGGTCGGCATCGCGTTGAACTATCAAAAGCCTGCCATCACCGATCCGGCGATTATAGCCAATATTGAATACCTTCTGGACAATCAGAGCCCATCGGGGACCTGGGTAACCAACAGCGGCTTGTTCAGTACCCATTTAGCAACGACCAGCTTGGTGATGGCCTACCTGCCGGTTGCTCTGGAGCATCTGGGCAATCCTGATGTGCGGGTCGGGCATATACAGTTGCAGCAGAATGATAGCGGCATACACCAGCTTTCAGTTGAAATCACAAATCGTGGTTTGGCGGACATTACCGCGCCGGTCAAGGTGACCTTTTACAACGGAGATCCCCAAATGGGGGATCTGCTTGGAGCGGTTTCCTTAAATGCCTTGACCAGCGGGGTGACGCTAAAACCCAACATTACTGTCGATGATCAACGCCTAAATGACGATGTTCATGTCGTGCTATCGGTCAGCGACAAGGTGGAAGAGTGTCAGATCACGAACAACAATGCTGTCGCAGCGTTGGTTCGCCTGCGTGTGACAGATCCGGGCCAGCTATTCGATACCCAGGTGTTCACACTCAATGTCGATGATGTCAACCAAGCGCCGGTGATCGATAGCCAGCCTGTTATCGAATTGCAGGCGGGACAATCATTTGATTATCGGGTTGAAACTTCCGATGCCGATAACGGTGATGCCCACAGTTTTACCCTGATCTCCGGGCCCGAAGGGCTATTTATCGATCCACGTACCGGAAAATTCACCTCAGCACCGGGCGCTTTAGCAGCCGGTAGTTATCAAATCACGGTTGAGGTGGAAGACCTGCGCGGCGCAACAACCCAGCAAACCTTCACCTTAACGGTATACCAAAACCTGTCGCCGCAGATTATCAGCGATGCGCTGATTCGTGGTGAAGAACACTCGGCTTATCAATACGATGTGGAGGCAACTGATCCCAATCCAGGTGATCTGCTGCGCTATCAAATCGAGCAGGGACCCGAAGAACTGGCTGTGGATATAAACTCGGGCTTAATTGACTGGGTAAAGACGCAGGGCTTTATCGATAATCGCGTTGATAGCAATACGATGTGTATGGCCGAGCCTGTGGCTTCAACTGGTCAGTTTGAGCCAGTCCTGAAGTGGCATTGGTCAGGGTCGAGTTTTTATTCTGCCTATAACCAAGTTATGGCAATGCCAGTAGTAGCTCAGCTTAATGATGATAATTCTGATGGTGAGATAAATAGTAAGGACACGCCAGACGTTATTTTTTCTACCTTCCGTAATTGGTACTACAGGAATCCGGGTATTTTACGGGCAGTTAGTGGAAAAGATGGTAAAGAAATATGGTCCAATACAACCGCACGTTGGGCAACGCCGATGTTTGCTCCAGCTGTTGGAGATATTGATGGCGATGGCTTAGTCGAGGTTATCGTCGGTAGTGGATATTACAATGGCTCTAAAACTCTAATTGTTTATGAAAATGATGGCCGTAAAAAGTATGAAAGGTCGATAACACACTTCGGCGCTCCTATTCTGGCAGACCTCGAAGGTGATGGGCAGGTAGAGATTGTGATGTCGGGTATCGTTTATGATGCTGTGACCGGACAAGAGCTGTGGCGTACTGCGAGAAGAGATTCAAAGGTATTGGCGCTGGATCTTGATCTTGATGGCAAACAAGAAGTTTTTGCTTCAGGCCAAGCTTATGACCATCAAGGGAATATGATTTGGGATGCTTCATCTGGTTATAGTGCTGCAGTAGGTAATTTCGACAGTGACGATTATCCAGAAATTGCCGTTAAGCATGATACGCATACCATCAAATTACTTGAGCATGATGGTTCGGTAAAATGGGGGCCTGTGTCTATACCGGGTAATGGAGGAGGTCCATTAACTATTGCAGATATTGACGGCGATGGAGAGCCAGAAATCGGTGTTGCAGGCGCAAACTATTATGTTGCCTTTGAAGCAGATGGAACTGTTAAATGGAAAAGCAAGACGAAAGACTGGAGTTCTCAAGCCACGGGATCATCTGTATTTGACTTTGAAGGTGATGGTAAAGCGGAGATTTTATATGGAGATGAGCATTATTTCCGTGTTTATGAGGGAGAAACGGGAACTATAAAGCTTCAAATCCCTAATCCATCAGGTACTTTATTTGAATACCCTCTGGTAGTCGATGTAGATAATGATAATCATGCCGAGATTGTCGTAGTCTCAAATAATTACAACTTCAGCGGCACCACCGGCATTCGCGTTTTCGAAGATATCAACGACTCTTGGGCCCCAACGCGCGCCATCTGGAATCAACACGCCTACAGCATCAATAACGTTAACGATGACGGCACCATTCCAGCCAACCCGACTCCCAGTTGGCTAACCCATAACACCTTCCGCCTGAACACCTTTGCAGATCGTGAAGCCTTGGCACTGCCAGATCTGACGGTGCACAGCATCACTTTTGATGAAGATTCCAACACCCTGTCAGCCAAGGTGAAAAACCGAGGCTTAGCACCAGTGACGAAGCCGACCATCATCACCTTTACCCACGAGCATTTTTGGAGCGGTGATGAAGCGCTGGGCCAGCAAACGGTTCCACCGCTGGCTGCTGGCGAAGAGGTTATCGTGTCGCTGGAGGTCGCCAATGGCGATGCGCTGATCAACAGTATTCGTGCCGACCTGACAACGGCCGACGATGTGACCGAGTGTCTTACCGATAACAACAGTAGCCGAGCAGCGATCGTTGATGTCCGAGTATTTGACCCCGCCGGGCTCTCTGATAGTCAGAAATTCGCGTTGTCGGTAGCCGATACCAACGATTCGCCGGTGATTAGCAGCTCCGCTGCCAGTACCGCACCGATCGGTAGTGACTTCTATACCTTTACCGTGACGGTCGAAGACCCGGACAAGGGGGATACTTTTGCCTTTGAGCTAGTCGATGCACCGGAAGGTATCAGCATCCACCCACGTACCGGCAAGATCACCCTTACCGATCTGGCAGAAGCGGTTTACAGTTTCACCATCCGCGCCACCGACCTGTCGGGTGCCGTAGCGGAACAGCGCCATGTATTGACCGTCACCACACCGGATAACCAACCGCCGGTTATCAGCTCCGAACCAACGCCGTCCGTGGCCGCAGGCCAAACCTATCGATACGACGTCGATGCGACCGACCCCGATGGTGATGCGGTGGTTTATTTCTTCAGCCGTTCGCAGCCGGGAATGACCATTGACGGCGTCAGCGGCCAGATCAACTGGACGCCGACAGCAGCGGATATCGGTCTCAAGCCTGTGGAGGTGATCGCCCTGGACCCGCAGGGGGCTTACAGCCGTCAATACTTCCTGATCGAGGTCATCGACCCTGATCTGGCCAACCAGCCTCCGGTGATCAGCAGCGTGCCGAGCGGCAGTGTTTATGCCGGTCAGGTGTTCAGCTATCAAGTCATGGCCAGCGACCCGGATGGTGATGCGCTGAGCTATGCGCTGATCAACGATGTGGTTGGCATGTCGATCTCGGCGCAGGGACTGTTAACGTGGCTGCCGGATGCCAGTCTGATCGGCCAAACGCAGATCGTCGAGCTGGTTGTCAGCGATGGTCGTGGCGGCAATGCGATTCAGAAACTGACCTTACCGGTCAACGAAGCGGCCAATAACCCGCCGATAATCACTAGCCTGCCGATTCAGCAGACGACGGTTGATCAGCCCTACCTCTATCGTATTGCAGCCACCGATGCCGATGGCGACAGCATTCAGCTCAGCCTGGATCAGGCACCGAACGGTATGCATATCGATGGCAATCAAGTCAGTTGGACGCCCAGCGCGGTACAGGCTGAGGTCTCACATGATGTGGTGGTACGCGCGACCGACAGCCGAGGCTCGGCTAGCCTGCAACGCTTTAACATCTTTGTTAACGCAGCCGATGCAGCCAATAGCGCACCGCAGATTGATAGCACCCCACAGTCCCCGGCGCTGGTTGATCAGCAATACCGCTATCAACTGATCGCCCGTGATGCCGACGGCGATGTGCTGAGTTACAGCCTGGAAAATGCGCCTATTGGCATGACGATTAATGCTCAAGGGCTGCTGCAGTGGACGCCGACCAGTGAGCAGGTGGGTACCCATGCAATAAGCATTCGGGTAACCGACGGCAAGGCGGCGGCTCTGCAGAGCTACCATTTGCAGGCAGTAGAGGATCTTGACAATCAGTTCCCACAGATCAGCAGCCGTCCGTTGACCACCGCCGTTGTCGGTTACGACTACCGCTCTCAGATCGTTGCCAGCGATCCCGACGGAGATCTGCTCAGCTTTGGCACCACCGTACAGCCAGAGGGGATGAACGTGAGTGCCGAAGGTCTGGTTGAGTGGACACCACTACCGGATCAGGTGGGCAGCCATGAAGTGACGCTGTTCGCCGACGATGGCCAAGGCCGCGCCCTGCAAACCTTCACCATCCAGGTCACCGAAAAGCCTCTGCCGCTGGCAGTGACGATTCTGGTCACACCGCCATACCCTGCCGAAGGCGACACTGTATCAATCGATATCTTCAGCGAAGGGGGTCTGGGAGCAACCGAAGCCTCGCTGCAGGTGGATGGGCTGAATGTACCGCTGAACAGCTTCGGCCAAGCTCAGGTCGTTGCCAGTGGCATCGGCTCACACGAGATCATCGCGACCGTAACCGATCAGCAGTCTACCACCGTGCAAACCGCCAGCTTCTCGGTTCGTGACGAAACCGATACGACAGCCCCGCTGGTCAGTTTCATCAGCCCCGAGTTCGATAGCCGGATCACAGCGCCCGTTGACGTGATCGCGACCGTTGAGGACGACAACCTGACTCGCTACCGAGTGTTGGTCTCACCCAAAGGCCAGCAGCGGTGGCAACAGATTGGTGAAGGCTCGACCAACATCACCGAGGGTGTGGTCGCAAGCTTTGATCCCACCCTGCTGGTCAATGGTCAGTATGATCTGATTGTGCAGGCCGAGGATGTCAATGGCCAGACCAGCTCTGATGGCGTGGTGGTGCTGGTTGATGGCGACCTCAAGGTCGGCAACTTCAGTGTCACTTTTGAAGACCTGAATATCCCTGTGGCCGGTATTCCGATCCGGGTCACTCGTACCTACGACAGTCGTCGCCGTTTTGAATCACTCGACTTCGGCTATGGCTGGAGCGTGGGCTATCAAGACGTTAAAGTCGAAGAATCACGCACACCGGGCAAATTCTGGGAAATCAACGAATACCGCAGTGGCCCCTATGGCGTCTACGCGGATTTCTGTATCGAGCCGCAAGGTGCTCCCGTGGTCAGTGTAACGCTGCCGACGGGTGATGTAGAACGCTTTGAGGCAGCGGCTTCGCCGAGTTGTAACAGTTATCAGGTAGTTAAAGACGTTAAATTGGTATTCAACGCGGTAGGTGATACCCAGTCACAACTGGAAGCGCTGGATAGCGTCAATGCACGCTATGAAGGCGGCACTCTGTTGGAAACGGGTAGCTTTAGCGGCCCCGTCAACCCGACCCGATACAAACTGACCACCCGTACCGGTTATATCTACCTGCTCAATCAGGATCTGGGTATCGAGCAGGTGATCGACCCTAACGGTCACACCCTGACCTACAGCAACGACGGCATCGTCCATTCCAGTGGCAAGTCGGTCGACTTCGTGCGCGACAGTCAGGGCCGCATCACCCTGATCGTCGACCCGAACGGTAACATCCTGAACTACGGCTACGATGCTGCACAAAATCTGTCGCTTTACAGTGATACGGGGCAGAACGATACCTCGTTCACCTATAACAGCAACCATGGCCTGCTCGATATTATCGATCCACTCGGTCGAACCCTGGTGCGCAATATCTATGATGACGATGGTCGCCTGATCGCTCAGGATGATAGCGACGGTAACCGTACCGAGTTCAATCATGATATTACCGGTCGCCAATCGGTGATCACCGACCGTCTGGGGCGTACCTCCTTCCTCTACTACGACGATATGGGTAACGTCACCAGCCGGATTGACCCGCTGGGACAGCGTACCAACTTTACCTATGACGAACGCGGTAACCAGCTCAGCAAGACCGATCCGTTGGGTAACGTCACCACCGCGACCTTCAATGCCAGCAACGATCAGCTGACCCAGACCGATGGCGAAGGCAATACCGTCAGCTTCAGCTACAACACCCGTGGCCAGGAACTAACTATCACCGATGCCAAGTCGCAGGCTTACACCAACGTCTACGACAGTGTTGGTAACCTACTCAGTGTAACCGACCCCGACGGCAACATTGCCGGCAACAACATTGATGCCAACGGCCATGTCAGCCTCAGTCAGGATGTGCTCGGTCATACCACCTCCTACACCTACGATGCGGATGGCAACAAACTGACCGAGACCAACCACCTGGGTGAGGTGGTGCACTACAGCTACGATGCCAACGGTAATGTGCTGAGCGAAACCCGTGCCCGCACCCTGGCCGATGGCCTGGTGGTCGATGATGTCACCGTCTACACCTACGACGCCCAAAACCGGGTGATCAAAACCCAGCTGCCCGACGGCAGTGTCCAGCACAGCGAGTACGATGCGCTGGGTAACCAGACCGCCGCTATCGATAGCCTTCAACGTCGTACTGAATACGACTACGACGTCTACGGTCGTTTGCTGGAGACACGCTATCCCGATGGTACGTTCAGTCGCAGCAGCTACGATGCCGAAGGCAACAAACTGACGGATACCGACCGGCTGGGTCACACCACCCATTACGGTTATGACGATCTCAACCGGTTGCTGCAGACCATCTACCCGGACGGTTCGGTGATTAGCACCGAGTATGATGAGGCGGGCCGGGTATCCGCCGAAATCGATGCCAACAACAACCGTACCGAGTACAACTATGACCGGGCCGGTCGTCGTATCCTCAGCCGCAATGCACTGGCGCAGGAGCACCGTTTCGGTTACGACCAGAACGGTAACCTGATCAGCGAAACCGACGCGCTGGGGCACACCACCAGCTACAGCTATAACGCGCTGGATCAGCGAACCGAAACCCGCTTCGATAACGCATCGACGTTGGCTGATACGTTGGATGCGCTGGGCCGCCGTACCGCTCAGGCCGATCAGGCCAACATCAGCACCCAGTACCGCTACGATGCACTGGGGCGCTTGACCAGCGTCACCGATGCCCTCAGTGGTGAAACCCACTACAGCTATGACGAGGCTGGCAACAAACTGACCCAGACCGATGCCGAAGGGCGTACCACCCGCTGGGAGTACGACAGCCTGGGTCGGGTTACCGCCCGCATCCTACCTATGGGTCAGCGTGAGCGCTTCGTCTACGATGCCGCTGGGCAGCTGGTCGAACAGACCGACTTCAACGGCAACACACGCCACCACCGTTACGACAGCAACGGCCGCTTGACCCGCACCGATTATCACGACGGCAGCGCAGAGGCCTTCAGCTACGATGCCGAAGGCAACCGCCTGAGTGCCGGCAACGCCGAAGGCACCTGGCTGTATCGCTATGACAGTCGTAACCGCCTGATCCAAGAGACCCAACCCAACGGCAACCAGCTGCACTACGCCTACGACGCCAACGGCAACCGTACCCGACTGCAGGTGATCGACGGCGGTGCCAATGTGCTACTCGACCAGCAGTTCGGCTACGATGTGCTGAACCGACTGGAAAGCGTTACCGATGTACGCGGTACCACCAGCTACGGCTATGACCAAGTCGGCAACCGCAGCTCTATCAGTTACGCCAACGGCACCAGCACCACCTACGTCTACGACAACCTTAACCGGCTGGAGCAGATCAGCCACTACGGCCCGGGCGGTGCATTGCTGAGCCGATTCAGCTATAACCTCGATGCCACCGGTCGCCGCACCGGTATCCTCGAAGCCAATGGCCGTGACAGCCAATACAGTTACGATCAACTGTACCGACTGGTCAGCGAGCAGATCACCGACCCTGTTAACGGTGACTACAACGCAACGTACCAATACGACAAAGTCGGTAATCGTGACTATCAGACCATCGATGGTGTCAGCACCAGTTACGTCTACGACGATAACGACCGGCTGACCCAGCAGGGCGGCACCTTCTACAGCTACGACGATAACGGCAACACCCTGAGCGTAACCGAGGGCGGCCTGGTCACCCGCTACAGCTACGATGCCGACAACAAGCTAGTCAGTCTCAACAAAGCCGGGATCGATACCAGGTTCGGCTATAACCCGGACGGCATCCGCATCAGCAAGTCTGAGGCGGGTGATACCACCGAGTACACCGTCGACAGCAACCGCGACTATGCCCAGGTACTGGTGGAAGCCGGCACCAGCCATCAGATCCTGTACCGCTACGGTGATGACCTGATCAGTCAGGAGCAGGGAGGGGAAGAGTTCTTCTTCCATTACGACGGCCTGGGCTCGACCCGTTCATTAACCGATGAAAGCGGTAACCTGAGCGACAGCTTCGGCTATGAGGCGTTTGGTGGGCTGCTGAATCGGACCGGTAGTACGGAGAACAGCTATCAGTTTGCGGGAGAGCAGTTTGATCCGAGCCTGGGGCAGTACTATCTGCGGGCGCGTTATTATGACCAGGAAGTTGGACGGTTTAGGCAGCAGGATTTATTTGAAGGCTGGGATGATGATCCCATAACTCTCAATAAATACCTTTATGCTAATTCTGATCCCAGTAGTTACATTGATCCGACAGGTAAATTTGGTTTTGGACTTATTGCACCAAGCGGAATTAGTTCTCAGATTCAAAGTACCTCTATTGCAGTAGGAGTAAGCTCTTTCGCCCGGATAGCGGTAGGCTTGTTTGCATCGGGTACCATTGCATATGGTGTGAATGACTCATATACAACCATGCTTGCAAATAGTGCTGCAGCTCAGAAGATGTTGGAGCTAGAGCGTGGAAAGCTTGAGTCAAAGGTTACAGAATCATCGAAAGGCCGAGGAGATCTTGTTTATCATTACACAGATCGTGTTGCAGCAAGAGCAATAATGGCAATGCAGTGCGGATTTGCATCTAAGTGGTTTAAGCACCCAGATGGCCTAGAACGCCCCCCTGGTATTTATGCAACGCTATTGCATCCATGGATATCTGGCTGGACACAAACAGATTTACGGTCAGTTTTATACGCAAAACCACGAAATCAAGATGTTAGCTATTTTGTAGCTATGGAGAGTACTGGCTTTCTTCATCTTGGCGTTGAATCATATAAACCTGGCCCAAGGGGGAGCTGTGTACCAGTCACGGCCGTGTATACAGGTGCTAACTTAATGATGCCCAAGTAGAATTAATTATGAGAGTAAAATATACGGTCTCTACAAATGTAGGTGTGGAAAGTCATGATAGTGACTTACATGAATTTCTTTTGGAATTCCACTATATGTATCAGGCTAAAGTGATTCCTCCATACACTGTACTGAGCGACCTTTGCAAAAGAGATCCATCAGAGTGGGGGGCTGGTAACAGGATTGAATGGAAAAAATTTAATTTATCTGAAAATGATTATGAAAAAGCTCTGGATAAAATCATTAGAAGTCTAGATTTATCTGCAGCTGAGATTCCTGAAGAGATTGACTCTGCCTACAAGTGGAACTTATGGCAGTACCAGCTAACTCACGGAGTGCCTTACGAAAAGCACAAGCGATTATTAGATGATGAAGTGAGATACACCTCTCTGCTTAAGCAAGCACAAAAAGACGGCAGTGATGATGAAGTTATGCTTTACCATTTGAAATCGCTGCAGGCTGCTGATGAAGTTAGTGATTTTTTACAGGAGTATCTGTCAAAATCAAAACCAGGCTCAGGATGATGGTTACGTGCTGGCATGTTATCGCTATATCGAAATAGAAGATAGGATCAGAAAACCGGGACAGATTTATTTTTTGGAGATTTGACCTGACCAAGGGCAATCAGCTGACCAACATCCGCGCCTCCGGCTCCGATGAAAACATCCAGCTGACCCCCGCCGGTCCGTTTCACCCTGGAGCAGGCGCTGGACTTTATCGAAGACGGAAAAACCGGGACAGATTTATTTTTTTTGCTCCCCCGGTCCCGATAATTTCAACATAGGGTCACGGCCCCAAGGACGGGGTGACCAGGGTCGATAACCCTGCCCGTCTGGTTCGCAGTCTGCACCGAATCGGAACAGAAAAGCGCGACCAGGCTCCGATAGGCTCCATGATCTTCGGTTCACCTTGATCTATCCCAGCAGAAAACCGGGACACGAAAACCGGGACAGATTTATTTTTTGGAGATTTGACCCGACCAAGGGCAAGCAGCTGACCAACATCCGCGCCTCCGGCTCCGATGAAAACATCCAGCTGACCCCGCCGGTCCGCTTCACCCTGGAGCAGACACTGGACTTTATCGAAGACGACGAACTGGTCGAAGTGACGCCGCACCATATCCGCCTGCGTAAGAAGTTCCTGAAGGAGCACGAGCGTAAGCGTGCCGCTCGCGGCGGTTAATCGTTTGACTGAAAATCCCCGCTTCGGCGGGGATTTTTTTGTCTGCTCCCTGGCTGAAGAAGCCTGCGTAACGTGCAGGACCCGCCAATCTTTAATCCGTCTTGATCTAACCCAGACAAATCCTCGCCCAGCTGGGATAGAATCAGAGCGGTAAAGGTCACAAGATCATCGACGGACCTTCACATCAACAAATCAATCGCCATGGGCCGGGTCGGTCCGGCACAGCCGTACGGAGTCTCTATGTTAGAATCGATAATGGTGCTCGCACCGATGTTTGTCTTCTTGGTGGGCTGGTTTGTGATCGGGCGTCTGATTCCGCTGGCCTTCAAGGACGAGCCCGAGAAAGACGAAGCAGAATCCCCCGCCGAGAAAGAAAAGGATAGCGCCGCGGCAAACAGCGAATCCGGCAAACAGGAATGAGCGTCTTCAATCAGCTGCTGCGTCAGATTCTGACGCTGCAACAGGATAGCGGTCATACCATCCATATCCCACAGCCCCAGCATAGCGAACTGCGCAGCTACAACATCGATGGCGGTGATCCATTCGACTCGCACCAAAACAGTGCGCTTCTTGATCGACTCGAACAGACCCCATGCGCAGAGCTATTTCTGATCGAGTGGAGCATGACCAACAGCGCCACCATGATCGAGTCGGGCCTGCATCTGTTCCTTAACCGGCAACAGGCTCAACAATGGCGCGACCAACACCCCAACCCGCTCTACCACAGCCTCCCCATTGAGCCGCTAAGCGCCGAGCGAGCCGCCCGGGAACTGACCCTGATCCGCCAGACCCTGGCCGAGCCCTGCAGCTCCAATTGAGCCACAGAGAATCGCCACGACTCGCTGTGACTATCGGTCCATTGCCGCTATTATCAAAGGGATAGACTAGCAGGAGCGACGTCATGCACAGCCTCTTCCCTGAGATTCAGTCCTACAAACAGCAATGGCTCGATGTCGATGACCGGCACAGTCTCTATCTGGAAGAGAGCGGCAACCCCAATGGTCGTCCAGTGCTGTTCGTGCATGGCGGTCCCGGCGGCGGCACCAGCCCCTTCAATCGCCGTTTTTTTGATCCGGAAAAATACCGCATCATCCTGTTTGATCAGCGCGGTTGCGGCCGTTCCAAGCCCCATGCCGAACTGGAGGGCAACCGCACCGAGCTGCTGATCAACGATATCGAGGCGATCCGTCAGCATCTGGACATCGACAGCTGGCTGCTGTTCGGGGGCTCCTGGGGGGCAACCCTAAGCCTTCTCTACGCCCAGACCCATCCCAAGCAGGTCAACGGTCTGATTCTGCGCGGTGTCTTCCTGTGTCGCGAACAGGATATACGCTGGTTTTACCAGCAGGGGGCCAACCATATCTACCCGGACTTCTGGGAAGATTACGCCGCCCAGATACCGGCGGAGGAACAACAGGATTTCGTCGGCGCCTACTACCGCCGCCTGACCTCGGATAACGAACTGGCCCGCATGGCCGCCGCCAAAGCCTGGTCGACCTGGGAGGCGCGCTGTTCGACCCTGAATCCGAGCAATTCGCTGGTGACCCACTTCAGCGATCCCCATGTGGCCCTGGCGATGGCCCGTATCGAGGCGCACTATTTCGTCAACAACGCCTTTATCGAGCCGAACCAGATTCTTGATCATGCCGCTCGAATCCAGGATATTCCGACCATCATCATCCATGGTCGCTACGATATGGTCTGCCCGATCAACCAGGCCTATGCACTGTATGAGAAACTGCCCACCGCCGAGCTCCATATCGTCCGCGATGCCGGACATTCGGCGCTAGAGCCGGGCATCACCGACAACCTGATCAAAGCCACCAACCAGTTTGCGCTGCGGCTGGCTTAAGCTGGTAGAATCACTCGCCCAACAGCACACCGAACCTTGCAGTTAAGGAACCCCATGCTCGCCCTGATTCAACGTGTCAGCCAGGCCTCCGTCACCATCAACAATGAAGTTAACGGCCAGATCGGCCCCGGTATTCTGCTGCTGCTGGGGGTCCAGAAAGGCGACGATCAGGCCAGCGCCGACAAGCTGCTGAAGAAGGTACTGGCTTACCGCATCTTCGCCGACGCGGATGACAAGATGAACCTGAGCCTGAGCCAGACCGGCGGTGGTCTGCTGGTAGTCTCGCAGTTCACCCTAGCCGCCGACACCCGTAAAGGGCTGCGGCCCAGCTTCTCCAGTGCCGCCCCTCCGGCGCTGGGCGAGGAGTTGTACGACTATTTCGTCGAACAGGCACGCCGACTCCACCCAACGGTGGAAACCGGTCGTTTCGGCGCCGATATGAAGGTGGCGCTGCTCAACGATGGTCCGGTCACCTTCATGCTGGAAAGCTGATTAATCAAAACTGGCTTTTGATTTGCAGAACCCGATAAAAGCTTGTCAAATTAGCTTTCTGTTTGCTGCTGATTCGCCAAGGCGTCGGCTTCGCGCTGCATGGCTCGCGCCACAGCCGGCCGGGCCAGCATCCGCTCCCGATAGGCCTGCAGGTTGGGTTGCTCAATGGTCTGCTTGAACACCACTCCCCACTGCAGGGTCTGCGCCACCAGGATATCGGCGACCGTGAACCGGTTACCGACCAGATAATCGTTGTCACCCAGCCCCTGACTGAGAACCTTCAGCGCCTGCTGAAACTCCCACACACTGGTCGGCTGGATCTGCGCTACCCGATGCTCCTTGGGCAACGCAAACTTGCTCTTGGCGATGGTCCAAAGCGGCTGCTCCAGCTCGCAAACGGCATAGCGATTCCACTGCTCGTACAATCCCCGTTCGAGCGTACCGACTTCGGGAATCATCCGGTTGTCGCCGTATTTATCCGCCAGGTAGCTGGCAATCGCAGCGGATTCGAACATCACCAGATCGCCATCGTTGATCGCCGGCACCTTGCCGTTGGGGTTGATCGCCCGGTACCAGTCCGAGTGGTGTTCAGCCTTAGCCAGGTCAACCAGTTGGTAATCGTAATCCAACCCCAGCTCTTCCAGCAGCCAGGTGATCCGTAACGAGCGGGTATTAGGGTATCCAAACACCTTGATCATGATAGGTTCCTATTGTTATTGCTCTCAAAGCTGATCGGCGATTCAGCTTAGTCCCGCATCGGCAACAACGCAAACGGCGCCACCTGGACGCCGCTTATAGAAAACATCTTTGGAAACTGGCGCTTACAGCCAGCCTTTACGCTTGAAGTAGAGGTAGGGAGCGATCCCGGCCAGCACCATCAACAGCAGCGCCCAGGGATAACCCAACTCCCAGGCCAGCTCCGGCATAAACTGGAAGTTCATCCCGTAGATACTGGCGATCATGGTCGGCGGCAGGAACACCACGGCGGCGATCGAGAAGATCTTGATGATCTGGTTCTGCTTGATATTGATAAAGCCCTGGGTGGAGTCCATCAGGAAGTTGATCTTATCGAACAGGAAGGTGTTGTGGGACATCAACGTATCGATATCACGCATGATTTCACGGCACTGTTCCTGCAGATCCGGCGCATTACGCAGCTGGCGCATCATATAGGCCACCGCCCGCTTGGTATCCATCAGACAGAGCCGGATCTTACCGTTGCTGTCCTCGGTCTTGGCCAACTGATCGATCGCATCGTCCAAGGCCGAGTCCTCCTCCTCCAGCACCGAATAGCTGACGGTTTCCAGATCGGTATGGATATCCTCCAATTGGTCAGCCAGGTTCTCGACTTTCTGATCGAACAGCGATACCAGCAGTTCCGCCGGGGTGTTGACCTCGATCTGTCCGGCACGGGTGCGCAGACGCAGGAGTCGGAAGTCAGCCAGATCGTCATCGCGGATCGAGATCAATCGATCCGGCTGTAAGATGAAAGCGGTGGTGACGGTCTGATGCCGGCCCTCGCTCTGGGCCAGGAACAGTGAGTGAATATGAATACCGAGGTGGTCGATGAAATAACGTGCCGAGGCCTCGATCTCTTCGACATCATCGGATTCGGGCAGCTCGGCCCGCAAAAAGGCCTCGAGCCGGTCACGCTCCTCGTCGCTGGGCTCGTGGGCATCGATCCAGGCCCCTTCGCCCAGGCGCGGGGTTTGTTCATCATTTTCCTGCGCCCGCTGCTCGGCCAGTCGACCGTTGTGGATACCAAAGACACGAAGCATTGATGAACTCCAAAGCCGCCGATCAGGCGACGTGGCTAATCTGGATACAGTTTAGAATCTGTTAGCAGATTCTAGTTAGAAAATTTCCGAAGGATTTAGATCCAAACCTTCGACCTCGATACCGCCAGTTCCGGCAGGTAAGCGGTTGAACAGCTCTTCGTCCTTGCCCTTTTGGATCACGATCTCGACCCGCCGGTTGATCGAGCGGTTCTCGGCTGAATTGTTTGGAACCAGCGGTTTGGAGTCGGCATAACCCGACACCTCGTAACGAGATTGATCGATCCGCGGATCGGCAAACAGCTCTTGCGCCACCGACAGCGCTCGTGCCGCCGACAAACCCCAGTTGGACTGGAACTCCGCAGTCGAGATCGGAATGTTATCGGTGTGGCCTTCGACTGCCACCATACCCTTGATACCCAGCAGCACGTCTCGAATTTTGGAGATGATCGGTACAAATTCGGCATTCAACTCGGCCGCACCGGATGTGAATGAGCCCTTCTCCTTGACCCGGATAATCACCTTGCCGTCGCGGGTTTCCACATCAACACTGCCTTCACCGATCTCTTTTTGCAGCGCCAGCGCCATGGTGAGCGCATCCTGTTCGGCTTCGGAACGATTCTGCTCCTGCTGCGCTTCCTCCTCCTTCATCTGCCGCAACAGCTCCTGCAGCTCACCGGCGTCCATATCCAGGAACTCAGCTCGGCCTTCTTGACGACGCACATCGAGATTGCGCTTGGAGGTATCGGTGGAGAACTGGCGTACTTCGTTCAACGGCGTCGGTTCCGGGCGCCCCGGACTGAACTCCTGGGCGATAATACTGGTGCCCTTGGGAATATCCTTGGCCTTGATCTGGTTCTGAACCCCGAAGGCTTCGCGCATCGAACCGGCCAGCTGCTTGAACTTGAGAACGTCCATCTCCGAGAACGACAGCAACAGTACGAAGAAGCACATCAGCAGCGACATCAGGTCGGCAAAGGTCGCCATCCAGGCCGGGGAGCCGGGTGGGGGACATTTACACTCTTCGGCTTCTTCGCTCATTGCCTCAAACCGTCTCAGCAGCCCAACCAGTCGTGCGGACTATCAGGCCTCAGCCTCAGATCCGCCACGCTTACTTTCGGACAGATAGTTCTTCAACATCTGCTCAATCACGCGCGGGTTCTGACCCGCCTGGATCGCCAACAGTCCGTCGATGGTCAGCGCCTTATTGGTCGCTTCCTCTTCCTGACGCACCACCAGCTTGGACGCGATCGGGCCAGATACCATGTTGGCAATCATCGCCCCGTACAACGTGGTCAGCAGGGCTACCGCCATCGCCGGACCGATCGCCTTGGGGTCGTCCATGTTGGACAGCATCTGTACCAGGCCCACCAGCGTACCGATCATCCCCATCGCCGGGGCCGCGTCGGTCATGGTATTGAACATATTGATCGCCACTTCGTGTCGATTCTTGGCCTGGTTCATATCCTTGGTCAGCAGGGTGCGGACCACTTCCGGATCATGACCATCCACCAGCAGCTGGATGCCACGCTGCATAAAATCGGTGCTGACCTCCTTCTCTTCCAACGACAGCAGGCCGCCCTTACGAGCCGCGTCCGCCAGTTCAACCGTTTCGGAGATCAGTTCGTCGGGAGATACCGACTTGAACATAAAGGCCTTACCGGCCGCCTTGAAGGAGCCGATAAACTGGGCCAGGGTATTCTGCATCAGTACCACCATGATGGTACCGCCGATCACGATCAGCATTGATGGCGGGTTGATGAAAACCCCCGCGCTGCCACCGAGGATGATGGCCGCGATAATGATGCCGAATGAGCCGACCAGGCCAACCAGCGTTGCGATATCCACCCTGAAACCCCCTTAAAACCTTAGGATTCAACAGAAGCTACTGTTTTGCTTCTATTTCTATGCGAAAGGAATGCAAGATCATAACAAAAAAACGGCATAAAAGATCACCTATACCCTGCATCTTCCCGTTATCTTTTGGTTATCTAATGGCCCCCCGTCCGGCAGCATCGACGCGGGCGCCTACAGCCTGGATTGACCCCCTCCGGGGGCTCAGGTAGTGTAAGCGCTCCTAATCCTCAGCCGTCCAGAAGTCAGCCGTTATGCCCCGCAAAAGCCAAGTCCCCGATTTCGAAGCCAGCCTCAGCGAACTCGAGAAGCTGGTGGATCAGATGGAGCAGGGTGAACTGACTCTGGAGCAGTCGCTGCAGGCCTTCGAGCAGGGCATCAAACTGACCCGCGATTGCCAGCAACGACTCAGTCAGGCCGAGCAGAAAGTGCAGGTACTGATCGAGCAGAACGGCCAGATCGAAGCGGTCGACTTCGAAACCGGCGAGCCGGTGGAAAACTGAGCCGGCATGAACCCCAAGCAAGCCCTCGCCAACCGAATCGAACCCCTATGCCAACGGGTCGATAGCGCGCTATCGTCCAGCCTTGAAACCGCCCCCCATCCCGATGGACATCCGGCCCGACTGCTGGACGCGATGCGCTACAGCCTCTTCAATGGCGGTAAGCGGATCCGCCCGGTGCTGGTCTACGCTGCCTGTGAGGCGCTGGGTGGCGAACCTGCTCGAGCCGACAATGCGGCGGCAGCGGTTGAGTGTATCCACGCCTACTCCCTGATCCACGATGATCTACCGGCGATGGACGACGACGAGCTGCGCCGTGGCAAGCCCACCTGCCATATCGCCTTCGACGAAGCTACCGCGATTCTGGCTGGTGACGCGTTACAGAGCCTGGCCTTTGAGCTGCTGGCCAACGACCCAGCACTGGCGGCTGAAAACCGCCTGGCGATGCTGCTCTGTTTGAGCCGAGCCAGCGGCGCCAGCGGCATGGTGGCAGGTCAGGCGCTGGACATGGACGCCGAAGAGAAAACCCTGACACTGGCGCAGTTGGAGCGGGTTCACAATCTCAAAACCGGCGCCCTGATCAATGCCTCGGTTGAACTGGGCGCCCGCGCCTCCGGTAACGCCGATCCGCAAACCCTGGCCGCGCTGGCGCAATACTCCAACGCCATCGGTCTGGCGTTTCAGGTCCAGGACGACATCCTCGACATCGAGAGCGATACCGAGACCCTCGGCAAGACCCAGGGGGCCGATCTGGCCCGGGGTAAGTCCACCTATCCGGCTCTGCTTGGCCTCAAAGGCGCCCACGAGATGGCCCAAAAACTCCATCAACTGGCCCTAGATGCACTGCAGCCGCTGCCCCAGAATACTGAGCTACTGCGCCTGATCGCCGACTACATCATCAGCCGCGACCACTAATACCAATCACCGGCGGCTACACCGGCCACTGACTAGACTGTTTCTATGCACCGTACGCTTCCCAGTTGCCGTCCCGAAACCCCGCTGCTTGATCGGATCGACGATCCGGCCACTCTGCGCCAACTCCAACCCGGTGAACTAGCCGAGCTGGCCGAACAGCTACGCAGCTACCTGCTTTACAGCGTCGCCCAAAGCGGCGGTCACTTCGGTGCCGGACTCGGGGTGGTCGAGCTGACCCTGGCGCTGCACTATGTCTATAACACCCCCGAGGACAGCCTGATCTGGGACGTGGGCCACCAGTGTTATCCCCATAAGATCCTGACCGGCCGTCGCGAGCAACTGCCCCGGATCCGCCACAGCGATGGCCCGGCGCCATTCCCGAAACGGCACGAAAGCCGCTACGACTGCTTCGGTACCGGTCACTCCAGCACCTCGATCAGCGCCGCGCTGGGGATGGCACTGGCGCATCAGCTCCAGGGTGAAGACAAGCGCGCCGTGGCGATCATCGGTGACGGCGCCATGACCGGCGGCATGGCATTCGAAGCGATGAACCACGCCGCCCATACCAGCGCCGACCTGCTGGTGATCCTGAATGACAACGATATGTCGATCTCGGCCAACGAAGGCGGCTTGGCGACCTACCTAGCCAAACATCTGCGCAATGCCTTCGACATCGACCAGGTCAGCCGTGACGGCAACGGCCATCGTACCGAGTCCGGCACCGCCGCCGCGCTGTTCGAAGCGCTCGAGTTCAGCTACAGCGGCCCGATCGATGGCCATGACCTCGATGCCCTGATCGGCGAGCTGAGTCGCCTGCGTCAGGCCAAGGGCCCGCAGTTCCTGCACGTGGTCACCACCAAGGGCAAAGGGTTTGAGCCGGCCGAACAGGATCCGGTCGGTTACCACGCGATCACCAAGATGCCCTCACCGCAGGAGGCCGAAGCGCCCTCTCAGCCCGGGATCAAATACTCAACGCTGTTTGGCGACTGGCTCTGTCAGCAAGCCAGCCAGGATCAACGGCTGGTGGCGATCACGCCGGCGATGAGCGAAGGCTCCGGGATGGTCGAGTTCGCCCAGCGTTTTCCGGAACGCTTCTACGATGTCGCCATCGCCGAACAACACGCCCTGACCCTGGCCGCCGGGCTGGCCTGCCAACAAGCCAAGCCGGTGGTGGCGATCTACTCCACCTTCCTGCAGCGCGGCTATGATCAACTGATCCACGATATCGCGCTGCAGCAGCTGGATGTACTGCTGGCGATCGACCGCTCCGGGTTGGTGGGCGAAGACGGTCCGACCCACCACGGCAGCTTCGACCTGAGCTTTCTGCGCTGCATTCCCGAACTGGTGATCATGACTCCGGCGGACGAAGCCGAAACCGTGCGTCTACTGCAGACCGGCTATCAGCATCCGGGACCCGCCTGTGTTCGCTACCCCCGCGGCAAAGGGCCGGGAGCAACTCCGGCGCCGAACCCTGAGCCAATCCCACTGGGACAAAGCCGCACGCTTCGCACCGCTGGGGGTAGCAACAAGGCCGCACTACTTAACTTCGGCCACCTGCTGCCGACGGCCCGCGAGGTCGCCGAGTCACTGGATCTGACCCTGGTGGATATGCGTTTTGTCGTCCCGCTGGATGAAGCCCGACTGACCGAACTGGCATCCGACCACCAGCTGTTGGTCACCCTGGAAGAGAATGCCATCGCCGGCGGCGCCGGTTCAGCGGTTAACGAATGGGCCGCTCGGACCAACCAATCGATCGCTCTGATGAATCTGGGACTGGAGCATCAGTTTATCGGTCACGGCCAACCGGATGAGTTGCGCCAACAGGCCGGGTTGGATGCGGAAACGCTGATCAGACGGATTCAACAGCGAATCGAAGCATAAAGCCGGGGTAGCGATCCCAGGTTCAGGCGACATTGGTCAGCGTGGTTAACGCTGACCCTATCCAAGCCATCAACTTGGCATCTCCATCATTTCGGAGATCTCCAGCGTCCCACCAAGCTGGAAATGTGGACAGCCACCGAGCAACTGCAGTGCCTGGTCCATATCCTCTGCTTCCAGGATGGAAAAACCCATGATGGGATGGGGCGAAGGTAGATCGGAAGGCCCTTCGGCCGTCAAAACCTTCGTGATCCCCACAGGATTCCCAGGATTGATAAGAGCCGGGCCTAGACCTGCCGCCCAGTGCTGCCATTCCTGCATCATTCGTTCACCCTCTTCCGGCGACTCAGGCTTTCTACCGCCATGATAGGTAAAGATAAATTGTGCCATTACTGTATCCTCCGGCTTTTGAAAATGAGGCCCATGGCGATTCCCGACAACACAAAGTGCACCAGCTGAAACGTCGTTTGGTACAGCAGGAAGACGGAAACCGGCTCAATGTTAAACTTGGCGACATTAGCGAACGCCATCACGCTGTAAGTCAGCAAACCCGCAAGTAAATTAAACTGGACCCCCAAGCGGATCGTCGAAGGACGCCCCGCCAGATAATAGGGAAACAGATAACCAATCACTGCGCCCTGGAGCACAACGGCCGACATCCCGTATGCCATGAGGGGCTCGGTACGCTGGAGCGCACCTATTGCCGCATACAGGTCATGGAACAGAACCATATGCCATGGATAGGCCCAGCACATGGTGATCACGAAATAAGCCGCAACGAATTGAGCAATCTTTCTGGTAGAGACCATAGGACTATCCTTGAACCCCTCTAATTACTTCTATAATAGAAGTAATAGCAGAACACTTCTCTTATGCAAGTATTTTAAATGGCTGTAAAAATCGAACACCGAACCCGAACCGGCTGCCCCGTTGCCTGTTCCATGGATATCCTGGGCGACCACTGGACGCTACTTGTGATCCGAAATCTATTGTTTTTCGGCGTTCACGAATTCAAAGACATGCTGCTGATGCCTGAGAAAATCTCCACCAGCGTCCTGACCGAGCGCCTGAAAATGCTGGAAAGAGAAGGTCTCGTTGCCCAAATACCCCATCCGGAAAGTGCCCGCAGGAAGCTCTATTACCTGACGGATATGGGTAAGGACCTGATCCATGTACTGACGCCACTGGTCTACTGGGCAGACAGCTATTTAGCGCACTATCTCGACATTCCCACGGAAAAAAGGAACTTGATGGACCAAGGCCAGGAAGCCTTTAAGGCCGCAATGCTGGCTGAACTCCAGCGTTGGGAAGCTGAGTTTTTAACCGGTTAGAAATCGAAGAGGACGATCCACCGACTGAGCTTTAGGCTTTACCGAGCCAGCTCAGCCACCGAGCCCTGCCTTGATGCGGCTGGGTCATAGACGGGGTGTTTGGCGAAGAAGCGCCCAGAGTCACCGGCTGGTACTGATGGGAGGCTGACCCAGAAGTTCGAGGCCTACTGGGTCGGAGCGATAAGTCTGCTCGATTATTCGTCGTCGGCGAAGTGATGCTCGGACATCATGTGCCCCAGCTTGCCGGCCTTGGTGGCCAGGTACTGCTCGTTGTGGCTGTTCTTGCCCACCTGCAGCGGTTCACGGTCGACCACGTTGACGCCGAAACCCTTCAGCGCTTCCACCTTGCGTGGGTTGTTGGTCATCAGCCGTACCGACTTGATTCCCAGGTGCTCCATCATCGTCACGCACATGCTGTAATCGCGCAGGTCGGCGGCAAAGCCCAGCTTCTCGTTGGCTTCGACCGTATCGGCCCCCTGATCCTGCAGATGGTAAGCCCGGATCTTGTTCAGCAGTCCGATACCCCGGCCTTCCTGGCGCAGATACAGGATGGCGCCGCTGCCATTATCCGCAATCCGCTTCATCGCTTCCTGGAGCTGGAAACCGCAATCGCAGCGCATACTGAACAGCGCATCGCCGGTCAGGCACTCGGAGTGAATCCGTGCCAGCACCGGAGATTCGGGATCCAGTTCACCGAACGTCAACACCACATGCTCCTTACCGCTCTGCTGGTCTTCAAAACCATGCATCTGGAAGGTCCCCCAGGGGGTGGGTAGCTTGGAGCTGGCGATATAACTGACTGACACGGGAATCATCTCTAAAAAATCGGCGCTGTATTCTAGCAACCGGGACAATGGCTTGGCGACCATTTAAACAAAATTGATATTCCGCACCCTAGACCAACACAGAATCCCTGCTATATATACTAAAGTCTAACAAGCAAAAAATAGCTCGATGACTAACGGGAGCACAGCCATGTTCGACCTGTTATCGATTCTTCTGGCAGTGGTGGTGGTGCTGGCCGCACCCAAGATCTGGGCTCGCTATGTGTTCTTTAAGCATAACCGCGATAGGCAGGATCTGCCCGACAGCGGCGGCGAGCTAGCCTGCGAACAGCTTCGCCAGCTGCACCTGCCCCAGGTCCATCTGGAACCAACGCAACATCGCAGCCATTACGATTCTGACAGCAAGGCGGTTTGCCTCAGCCCCAACTGCATGAATAACCACAGTTTGACGGCGCTGGTTAAAGCCGCCTACGAGGTGGGCCACGCCTGGCAGGACCATCGCAAGGCCGCCGCCGGACGGTTTCGGGCCGGACTGCTGCATCTGGCCGAGCAGGGGGAGCAGATCGGCTCCGGTGCACTGCTACTGTCACCGCTGGTGGCATTGCTCGAGCCCAGCATCGGTGCCACGCTGCTGTTTTGTGCCGTCGTCAGCATGCTGACCGGTGCGCTGGTCCACCTGATAATCATCCCGCTGGAATGGCAAGCCAGCTTCGAGTATGCCCTGCCCTTGCTGGTACGCTCGCAGCAAATCAAGCAGCAGGATCGACCCGCCGTGAAACAGCTGCTGGCCGCCTGCGCCCTGAGCCCCTTCGCTTATGCGCTGGCCAACCTGCTGGACGGGCGCCACTGGTTGAAGGTGCTGGGGTTTCGACTTCCACAGCTCGACTGACTCGGCTACTTCACCCCTAGATCCCGGACCAGGTTGCCGTAGCGATCCCAGCTGACGATATCGTCTTCACTGTCTACCCTATCGGGTCCCCGGGACCAGATATCCATGATGTCGTAGGCCCCCGGGTATTGGTATTGATAAGGCTGCCCCCAGGGGTCGACGGGAATGCCCGGCAGGTAACCGGCCTCGACCAACACCTGCAAGCCGCCCGCCGCGCTGCTGGGTGGCCCGACTCCCCGATCGGTCCCGTAGCCCCCGACGGCACTCTCGATGATCATCAAGCCATCACGAGCCCGTCGGGCATCGGCTTGCTGCGGACTCTCCAATGCCTCGACATAGTGGGCGCTGATCACCACCACCACCAGCACACAGAGCATGACGATCACCAGATCCAGCAGTGAGATATCTTTCCGATTAAGCCCCATGATCTGCTCCCTTAGCGGCGCCCGAACCGGCCCACACCTTGGATACCTCGGCAGGGTCAACTTCGCTGACCGTTTCGAGCATCACCACCGGCGGGATCACCGTGCCTTCAAGCAGCTTGGCTTCCACTGGAAACTGCTCGACGGTGTTTTCCAGAATCTGCTGCAACGCCAGCCGGTACCAGAGTCTGACCTCTAGTTTCAGCGGGCCACTGGCGGCCTCACCCAATGGCACCCGATAGCCGATTCGATCGGTTTCCATCGGCCGGATCGGTTTACGCTCGTAGTGCATCCGGTTGACATCGAACAGGATATGACGATCGTTGTAAGCCCCGTCATCGTTGTACATCCGTTTGATGTAGCGCACCGCCTCCGGGTCTTCCTGTCCCTGCTCCCAGTCGAACCAGCCCGAGTGATAGACGACCTGGTTTTGGCTATCCGTCAGCTTCAGCTCAATCCACAGATAGCGCTGGTCCAACGGGCCGGTGGGCAGATTATGGCCGGCGCCGCTGTTGGTGATGGCGATCTCGATCGGTAGAGCGCCATTGGATTCCAGCGTGCCGGTGGATACCTCCATATCGGCCGCCGACTTGAGCAGATCCAGAATCAGGCCCTGCTGTTTCTTCAAGTCGGTCAGCCACTCTTCGCCGCTCATCAGCTCGTTCCTTCCCGGAACCCAGCCCCCGCGTAGGGTCACAATGGTCTGCTTTGGCAGGTCGGACTCGGTCAACAGGTAATTGTTGCCGACGAAGCGGTGCGACATCTTCCGTTCTGGCTGCTCACCTCGCTTGAGCGCATCGACGTAACGGGCCGGTTCAGCATCCATATGGCAGTCCTGGCACTGGATATTACGATCGGCGTATTCGCTCAGACGCCACTCGTCGAAGGTTTCCTGAAAATGCAGCGGAAAGTCACCGTTGATCCGCTCCGGGCGGATCTCGGTATGGCAGGTCCCGCACATCTCCGACTTGCCCATCATCGGGTTATGCCGTTTCGCCTGCATCGATTTGGCGTGTTGCTCCGGCGCCGCCATGATCAGGGTCGGATCCAGATAACGCTTGATCTCGTTGATATTCAGAGTCAGCCCGGCGTTACCGGCCAAGGGCCGCGCTTCGACGGCCGTATGGCAGAGGATGCAGGTGGCTCCCTCTTCGATCGCCTCGTTCGGCCCCACCGCCGTTAACGGCGAGCCTTCACCCGCCAGAATGGCCAACGGCTCGTGACAGCCGTCACACCAACGGATCTTTTCCGTTGCCAACGCCCCACCGGCGGCGCTGCCGAACTCGTTCTGCAGAATGGCCGATTCGTAGATCAGATCGGGCCCGGTGATCGCATGAATCGACGAGGCCCACTCCTTGTACTCTTTTTCATGACACTCACCACAGAAGGTTGCCGAAGGCACCGAGCGCCAATTCACCAGATGTCCATCGGTGGTCTTCCATTCGGACGGGTAGAACGGGCTGCTATTGGTCCAGGGCATCGAATAAAACGGCAGCTCGGTCTTCCAATCGATACCGTCGCCCCCGGGGTTGGGTAGGAACAGCGTCAATCCGGCAAACAGCAGCAGTACGGCCACCACCGAGAAGGCGAAACGCAGGATCGGCCGAGTGACGGTGATATTAATTTTCACTTGGCGGCCTCCGCGGCAACGGCCCCAGATGCCGGCTGCTTATGCCGCAGCAGCCACAGCATATGGAATAGCAATACCGGTACCATCAACCCGCCGGCCCAGCGATGGACGGCGCCGAGCAGCAGTTGAGTCGGATTTTCCCAGAGCACGACCATGTCGAAAGCAAACAGCAGGCCTGGCAACGCGATCATCAACCCGGAACCGTAGGTCAGCAGCAACAGCACCAACAGCAGATAACCGATCTGTCGCTGGATAAACTGGTGCTCGTTCTCATCCGACTTCTTGCCGAGCTTCCAGGGGGTAACCAGCCAGCGTAAACGCTGCTTTTTCTCTTTCTGATGCAGGATGAAGAAGGGAATGACGATCAACAGGGAGATCACCCCACCCAGCAGGTGCAGGACCAAAATCAGCTGCGACGCCTGCCAATTGATATCCGCCGGCACAAACAGGTACCAGAAACCGCTGACCATCGTCAGCGCAATCGGGAACATCAAACCGTACAGCAGCGTCTTCAGGTTCTGGAAGAACTCGAAACCACGATCACCCTCACCTCCGGTAACCGTGAAATTTAACATTCCCATGATGGCCTCTTACTGGAGCAGTAAACCTGCCTTCGATTCATTCAGCACGAACCAAAAGCAAATACGAATCAGAATTACTTACTATACAAATAGTAGTGAGAATCAATTACTGATCCTTGATAGAGGTCAAATCCGGCAGAGAAGCCGTGTCCGATGCGAAAAAGGCGCAACAATATAGCGGCCCTAAGCTTGAAACTCAGCGGGGTATCCATCCATAAACCGATACCCCAATTGCGCCGACTCCCGCAAGGGCGCGGAAATCGGCTGGTGGTTCTAGCTCGCCGTAAAGTCGGCAGTCGGTGATCGCTGTGATCAGAGGCTGTTGATAAATTTCAGCAACGCCTGCCGATCCTCCTTCGACAGCTGCCTATAGTGTTGCTTGGCCTGCTCGGCCTCACCGCCATGCCACAGGATCGCTTCCTGAATATTGCGGGCCCGGCCGTCATGCAGGAAGTTGGTATGGCCGTTAACCAGCTCCACCTTGCCAATGCCCCACAATGGCTGGGTACGCCATTCGGTCGGGCTGGCCTCGAAGTCAGGACGGCCTTTCAGCCCCTCGCCCATATCGTGCAATAGCAGGTCGGTGTACGGATGAATCAGTTGGTTTTCCAGCCGCGCGATCTCGGTTTCGCCGGTGGTGATGTTGGACTTATGACAGCCGCCACAACCCGCCTCGGCAAACAGCGCCTCACCCTTGAGTGCAACCGGATCGTCCACGTCCCGTCGATACACCACCCCGAGGGTCTGCAGATAGGTCGTCACATCCACCAACTGCGCCGGTGTCATCTCGAAGTCCTTACCCTGGATCGCTTCCAGGCAGGCATTCTGTTCCGGCTCGCAGTTCTGGCGCGCCTTGTGGTTGATGGCTTGATCGTCATGACGATAGAGAAACAACGGGTTGTTCATCCCCATGTCGTTGTAGGCGGCCTCCGCCGACTGCTGGCGCACATCGTAGGAATTGGCCTTCCAGCCGAAGCGACCGATCACCTTGCCGCCCCGCTCCAGATCCCAGACTTTGTTAACCCGGCCGGATATCCCATCGCCGTCGGCATCATCCGGATCCGCCCAAGCCAGCATATCTTCCTCTTTGATCGCCTCCAGTAATCCCAAGCCATAGACCTGGGGGCCGAAGCGCATGTCGTACATCGTATCTGCAGGCAATGGGCCATAGGCCAGGTTGGTAATCAGGAATTCCGGCTTACGTAGGCTGTAGGTTTCGCCACCGGGAAGCACACCGGTCTCAGCCTCGACCCACTTGACCCGTACGGTCGCCTCCGGCGGTACACCGGCGACGGACTTATCGCTGAGCTGATGACCATAACCGGGCGGCGACAACGGAGCGCCATAAGGACCAGTGCCCGGAATCGAGACTCGCACGAAACCTTCCAACAGCGGCTCATGTTCGTTCATCGGCGGACGACCGCGGCCATCGGCTGGGTGGCAGCCTTCGCAGGTCACCGCGTTGTAGAGAGGCCCCAGGCCATCGTTATTGCTGGAAAAGCCCTCCGGCAGTGCCGCTTGCAGCGGTCGCTCAAAGAAGCCATCGCCCCGGTCAAAGGCCGCCGACAACCCCCAGCCCATATTGGGGATCTCCTGGGCGAAGGTCTCGCCGCTGCTGGAGTGGAAGTGAGTGGTATCGCCACCGGAGAGGCTCTTGGGGTTCTCCTGCTCCAGATAGCCCATGATATCCGGGTCTTCATAGGCCGCGTAGGGAGCCCAAACCGTCAGGTACGCTTGGTAGCCGAGCGCGCTAAGCGCCACCACCAGCACCCCGACTCCTATCTTCAGGAATAGGGAGCTACTGGGTTTCTCTGCGGGCGCTTCGGTCGTCGTTGCCGTTGTCATCCGTCACCCCCTCAGCTGGCCGAAGCCAATTGGTCAGCCCGAGCCCCATCACCCAAGCGGCTGCTTTGGTTGCGGGTCAGGAACAGACGCAGGCAGGCCAGGAATACGAACATGAACAACAACCAACCCAGGTACCCCAGCAACAGCGTCGAATAGGTGCTCTCGGTTTCGATCCAGACGCTGAAGAAGAAATAGGCGTACCAGGATCCACCGGCAAAGACCGGACCCAGCCACATGGTGATCTTACGATGTTGCATCGCCAGCGCATTGGTACAGATCACCGCAAAGATTGTCAGCCGCATCAACAACTCGGGGTTGTCGGTCCAGTAGACGAAGTTATCGACGTGGTAGTAGTAGATCAGGTTGGTCAGCTCGGTCAGCAACGCCAACGCCATCCCGACCCGCAGGATGGTGTAGAGAATATGTAGGATCCGCTTCTCGGCCGGCTCGGTATGCCCCTTGGCCACCATGCAGAAATACAGCGTCATCACGCAGGTCGACGTACCCAGACAAAGCCCGACCGCCAGAAAGCGGACCAGCTGGGCGCTGTAAAGCCATGAAAGTTCAGATAAGTACATGTGATTTCACTCCCACAAGCGAGGTTTCAGTCTGGAAACATCCAGGACAAGAATTCAGTTGGAATCGGTTATGATTGGGGCTTAGCTTGCGCACCAACCTCATCGGCACGGCGCTTTTTCAGTGTCAGCATCCACGCCAGCACCGGTACGGCAATAAAGACGGCCTGCAACGCCAGGGATTCGAGGCTCGGAAAAATCCCCAGCCAACCGACCGTAGCCAAACCCTCCAGGTAGGTGTTGGGAATCCAACCGGCCACCTGCAACTCCAGCACCGACTTGCCGGCAAATACGACCGCCAACACAAACAGCAACGCCGCGGTACCGGAAAAGAACTGCTTCAACGGCAAACGTACCGATAGCTGGAAGATCGCCAGGTAGACCACGCCCAGCAACAGCAGCGCGAGTCCGAAACCGGCCGCAATCGGCTCCAAGCTGTCACCGACATCGGCCACCAGCGCCTGATAGAACAGGATGGTTTCCGCCCCCTCCCGGTAGACGGCAAAGAATGCCACCGACACGATCGCCATCAGGCTGCCGCTGCTGACCGCATCACCGAGCTTGTTGTGGATAAAGCCCTGCCACTGCTGCATCTCTCGGCGGGAAAACAGCCAGAAGCTGACATAACTGAGCAGTACCGCCGCCACCAGCATGGTCGCCCCTTCGATCGTTTCCCTGGCCGCACCGCTGCTGCTAATCAACCCTTGCAGTGCCCAGGCGGTCAGTACGCTGGCCACCAATGCCGCACCCACTCCGATCCAGATCAGCACTACCCGGTCCGCCGCGCCGGCCTTGCGCAGGTAGGCGACCAGCGCGGCGATCACCAACAGAGCTTCAACCCCTTCACGCAGCAGAATCAGCAACGATTGGATCGCCACCGACCAGAAACTACTATCGCTGTTGTCGATCAGCGGCGCCCGAACCAACTGGGCCCGCAGGCTGGACCAGAGCGACGCCACCTCGGCTTCGGGCTGACCACTAACGGCAGCCCCGATCAGGCGGCTGAACGCCATCTCGATCTCCAACATCGCCTGCTGGTCGGCCTGCGCCACGGCAAACTCCAGCCCCATTCCTTCAAAGCCGCCAAAATACAGATCGGAGAACTCGTTACCGTAGCGCACCGCCTCATCGGGACTGTATCCGGCCACCGCCCGATCACCGCGCTCGATCACCTGCGACATCACCAGAGGGTAATCGGTCGCTTCCGCCCAGGCAGTGGAGCCCAGCAGCAACCCCAGCATCAGCAACAGACCACGCAACCGGCTCGCCCATGCTGCCGACCCCCTGTCACTGAACGCTCCTTCCCAGGCTGATCCCTGCTCTCTTTTCATGCTTACAACATCCCCGCTAGTCGCTTGATATCTCGCTGAAGTTCTTTGATCTGCACTGGCTCTACCGAGGCGCGGCTGTACCGAAGCCGGATATAGGCCGAAATCACCAGTTCCAGCGCCGGGTACAGATTCTGGGCTTCAACCTCCAACCGCTGCAGCCATCGCTGCGGGCACTCCTGCGGGCCACAGTCCAGGCCTTGTTTGGCCATGGCCCGGTTGAGTTGCCCGAACAGCCGCTCGAGTGGGTCCTGCTTAGCCTTGCGGCGCCCAAGCAGCAGTCCGTAGATCAACATCAGCAGCAGCAAACTCAGCAGCGAAATCGCCAGCAACGACTTCCAGTCCACCGTCCGCAGGCCGGACTTTTTCATCAGTTCCACCTGCCGGTCGGGGTTGTAGTTCAGAATCCAGGTTTCAAGCCCGCTGCTCAGCGATACCAGCCAGTCCAGCCCCTTGGCCGGGTTGGCCCCGTGCTTCGGCTTGGACTGCCCCGCAGGTTTAGCCGATGGCTCCGGGGCCTTGGCGATCGGATCTTTGGCGGCTTTCTGTTTGTCGGGCTCGGCCTTGGTCGCTTTGGCAGCCGGTTTGGGCTGCTGCTTCGACGGCGGCTCGACAAAATCTTTGGCTTCAAAACGCTGCCAGCCTTTCGCCTCATCCCAGGCCTCAACCCAGACATGGGCATGGGCCTGACGGACCACGACAAAATTGGTCAGCGCGATCAGGCTGCCTCCCCGATAACCGGAGACCAGTCGGGTGGGAATACCCGCAGCGCGAAGTACCAGCGCGGTGGCACCGGCCAGGTGCTCGATACCGCCCTCTTTTCGGTCAAAGAAGAACTCATCCAGACTGTCTGGATACTCTTCGATGTCGGGCGTCTGGGTTAACTGGTAATCGCCTTCGGCCAGATGAACCTGCAGATCGTAGAGGCGTTGGGCTGGATCGGATTCGGCAAGCGCCAGCTCGCCACCCCATTGCTGTAGTCTCGGATTGGCGTTTTGCGGTAACTGCAGGTAACGACGACGCTCCTCCTCGGTCAGCGCACGGCCGCCGCTGTACTCCAGATAGGCTTGCTGCTGATAGTTAAACTCGCGGGTCAGCTTTCGAATACCCAACACCTGAAACTCGTTGGAGATAAAGGTCTCCGGACTGCTGCCGTAGGGAAAATCCAGCCCGTACATCCAACGACCGCCGTTGGCGGTGATCCGCGCCTCGTAAGATACCCGGTCCGATTTTGACGTGATGACCTGGTCCAACTGGGCACGCTTGCGGAACGAGTCTTTCAACAAGCGACTGCGATTGTCCCAGTCCGAGCGCATCTGCCACGAGATACCGTCGTAGAGGTCATAGACCGGGCCACGCCAGTAGAGGCGACTCTTGTAGGGCACCGCCCCTTCGAACTCAGCCACCAGAATCGGTGCATCGCTGGTTTTCAGCCGTGAGACCTTGCCCGCCTGCAGACTGGCTTTGAATACCTGCTCGCGCTGGTCCTGGTCGATCACCAGCTCGATCGGCAGCCCCATCACAATGCCAAGATCCCACAGCGGCCCCTGAATACGAGGTACGGTGACAAACAGAACCGCGGCGATCGGCAGGGCCAATAACAGCAGCCGGATTGTCGTGCCCAAGCGAGCCACCAACACCGACAAGCCTTCCGGCTCATCGATCAGCAGCTGCACCAGCACAAACGAAAATACGCCCAGCAGCAGATAGCTCAGGCCAACCAGCCCATTGAATTGCAGACTGCTCAGGGCAAACAGGACCAGGCTCAGCGTGGACAGGAATCGGAACTCACCCGGGCTGGAAGACTCGGCCCACTTCAGCGCCGCGGCGATCAACAGGCCACTAAGAAACGTCTGTCCACTCAGCCAGGGCTGAGCCCCGAGCTGGATCTGCACCGCCCAGGCCAAAAGCACCAGAACCACCAGCAGACTGCGAGCCCGCGGGCGGGGATTAACCCAGCCACGGGCCACGAACGGCAACAGCACCAGCCCCTGCAACATCAGCGGCAACGGCAGCAACGTAGGAATCAGGGCCAACAGCAGATAAACCGCAACCAGCCAATCCAGACGCCGATCGGCTACCGTACTGCTCGGTCGGTTCTGTAACTGCGAGCGGAGTCGATCACGGCCAGACAGCAGGCTGAGCACACTCATCGGCCCGCCTCCGGTATTCTGGCCAACGCACTCAAACAGCGATGCAGCTGAGGTGCACCAGCTGCCGGTTCAATCCGCAGCCCAGGCAACCGCAGACCAAACTCCAAGCCCCGGTTGAAGCTATCCAACACCCAGTGGGTCAGACAACGGATCCGAGCCTCATGCCCTAAACCGGCGGTATCTTCCCAGTGCAGCCAACCGGAGGGCAGACCCTCTTCACCATCGAACTGCTTGACCTGGAGCTGATCGTTACGAGCCAGGGCACGCCAATGGACCCGACGAAGATTGTCGCCGGGTTGATACTCTTTCAAGCCCGATAACGAATCGGTACCGTCGCGCCGATGGGCCTGTTCTCCCTCGGAACGAAGCTGCAATTCTTGTAGCTGTTCAGCCCGTGGGTAAACCAAGGCTTCCGGCAGCTGGCATAACACCACCGACCCCTGAAACAATCCCAATGGCCAGCAACTGCTTAAACGCAGCATCGACGCGGGATAGTCGCCCCGTTGCCGGGTTTCTACCGACAGCTCGACCCGCTGATGCTGATCCCCCTGCAGCGATAGCAACGCCGGTTGATCACCCAGTTGCAGCTGATGCCGCTTAGCCGTGTCACGCCCCTGCAGCACCACCCCGTAACGAAGCGATTGGCCGGCATGAACCGGCTCGACCCCGGCGCACTGACCACGGATGCCGCGCAGGTTTCGCAGGTTGCTCCAGAAGCTGATGATCAGCAGCGAACCAAGCAGAAAACAGAACGTGAACAGCAGGTTATTGCTGTGATTGATCGCCAGCAGGAAGATAACCAGCAGACAGACCAAAAACAGCCCGCCATTGGCGGTCGGCCGGATACGTCGGCGCGGTCCACCAGGCTGTTTCCGAAGCCGTTTCCCAAGCAACGTCATCGCCATGCCTCAACGTGGAATTACGACCTGGTCGATAATGTCCAATCCATTGCGCACCGGATCCGACTGGCCATCACGGCGCTGCAACCGGTGCCCGACCACATAGGGGAACACCGCCTGAATGTGCATCGGCATCAACTGCGCATCGCCACTAAGCCAGGCCCAAGCCTTGGCGGCGTTCAACACCGCCAGTCCGCCGCGGGTCGACACACCGCTGACAAACAGGCCGGACTCACGGCTGTACTGCAGCAGTTCGTACAGGTACAGCAATACCTGGTCACCGGCAGGAATGTCGCGACAGGCTTGTTGATAGGCTTTCAGCTGCGGCGGCGAGACCGCGGGCTGCATCTGCTCCAGCAATTGCCGCCGACTCTCGCCCGCCAGGATTTCCAGTTCCGACTGCTTGGCCGGATACCCCATCTGGATCCGGACCATAAAGCGATCCAGTTGCGATTCGGGTAACGGCGAGGTTCCGGCCTGCTCGGACGGATTCTGGGTCGCGATCACAAAAAACGCTTCCGGTAACGGTCGGGTCTCGCCATCCAGACTGACCTGACGCTCCTCCATCGCTTCCAGTAATGCGCTCTGGGTTTTCGGTGTCGCGCGGTTGATCTCGTCGGCCAGCAACAGCTCCGAAAATACCGGCCCTTCGACAAACCGAAACTCGCCGCTGTCCTTGTTGTAGATCGAAGCACCCAGCAGGTCGGCCGGCAGCAGGTCGTTGGTGAACTGGACCCGCTTGTACGCCAGCCCCAAGGCGCCAGCCAAGGCATGGGAGAGCACGGTCTTACCCATGCCAGGCAGATCTTCAAGTAACAGGTGGCCGTTGGCCAACAGACAGGTCAGCGACAGCTTGATCTGTGGCTCTTTGCCGAGCACCACGGAGTTTAATTGGTCAAATACCGCCTGCATCGGCTTACAGACTTCGGTGGATGCCACGGGATTGAAGATGGCCGTCATAGCTTACTTACCTATTCGAATGCCGGAGGAAGAGCCTTCCTTGAGTTGGTCGTTGGACGTTGGACGTTGGACGTTAAAGATCGATCAAAACCTGATAACCGCTGCTCGATCCGTCTTTGGGATAGACATACATTTCGAGCGACTGAGCAGTCGTGGAAGATTCAATCGGTGCCGCAGCAACATCAGCTTGGGGAGATGATGAGTCCGCCGCCGCAGAGGGCGCGGGTGTCGTGGATGACTGGGACAAGCCCTGCAAAGCGCAACCGGAAAGCAGCAAAGCGGCGACCGCCGTAAGTGCTGGACGCCCTACGCCGAGCACTCCAGTGCGCAATTTCCCATCAACCATTGAAGACTCGCCTCCTCAGTCCGCCTGCCCCGTAGCCGGTATTCACAAAGCCCGACCAAGTGTTTGCCGGACGCAGCTATCCAATGGCCGGGCACTATAGCACATGATTATAAGAATGATTATCGTTAATTGAATTATTCTCAAAAACAATTAAGATGCGCTGGCATAGATCACCGATGCCGAAGTACTCAACGTTTTCTTGACCAGGAACTCACCGTGCCAATACCGCACCAGAAACCACGGCCTGCCGTAATCCAGATCCGGAATCCTCCGTTTGGTCTATTGGCCGCATTGGTCATGACAGTTACCTGGCTGCCAGCCAAGAACAGCACGGCCGAGACGACAGCCCTAGTCGCCCAAGCCACCGACCTGCAGAGCAAGATGGAAACCTACTACCAGACGCTCAATCAGCAGCTCGACAAGCACCTGAAAAACCGGCCACGGGATCCGTTCAACAACCCTTACCAGAACAGCACCGACCTGAGCTTCAAACCCCAGAGCAAGCTGAACAGCACCCCCGCCGCACCCACCACGGCAAACGCCCCGGTGTTCAAACGACGCTCAAATGCCGGTCTGCCTAATATGAGCTTCAAAGGGATGATAGTGGTTAACAACGAAAAGCAGGCGTTACTGGAGATCGAAGGGGTCGGCACCTTCGTGGTCAAGGAACAGGACAAGGTCGGCCTGCAGCAGGTCAACAGCACCGGCGCGGTGCTGCATGTTATTCAGATCAACGAACTCAACCTCATTATGGAAACCGGCAGCTTCAGCGAAAAGCTGGTAGTGCAGTAGACCGCTATGAAGATCAAAACCCTAGTCGCCATCACCACCCTGCTTGTTGCCTTCTGCCCGCTACCATCCACTGCTGCCAAGCCGCCCAAGATCAATCTGGTCGAGTTCAAGGACGCTTCGGTCAAGGATGCAACCCGTATTCTGTCGAGCATGACCGGCGCCAATATTGCCGTCACTCGTGAAGCCCATGATGCCCGCATCGACCTGCGGCTGCAGAATGTCGAACTCAAACACGCGATCGAAATGCTGTCCCGGGTCTCGGGCCTGTGGTTTCGCTACAACAAGCGCAACAACAGCTACCTGATCATGACCGAGCAGCAGTACCAGGACGACATCGTGGTCTATCGTGACGATGAGATCCGCTCGTTTGTTCTCAAGCACCAGAATGTTCGAGCCACCGCGCTGACGATTCAAAGCCTGTTCGGCGATCGGGTGATCCTGAAACTCCAGGACGATCGCGATGACTTCGAGGGCATCCCCAGTGGTTACTTGGAGAGCATCACCGACCAGACCTCATCCAGCAGTAATAACAGCAACAGTGGCAGTAACAATCGCGTTACCGTCAATAACAACAATGACAGCAACTCCAGCAGCAATGGCGGTAATCTCAATTACGCCAGCAAGGGTGACGGCGAGATCAAAACCCTGCGCCCCGAGGACGAAGACCGCGACCCAACCGGCACCAAGCTGAATCAAAAGCTCAACACCGCCCAACTGAATCAGCTCGGTAGTGCTCAGCAAGTCAACGCCGATACCGCCGGCAAGAAGCTGGGTATCAAAACTCCGATCTTTATCGCCACCAACCGAATCCACAACCTATTGTTTGTCCGTACCAGCGATCGCCAAGCGATGGCCGATATCGAGGATCTGATCGAGACCAGCGACAAACCAACCCCCCAGGTACTGCTGGAAACCAAGATCATCCGGATCGACCAGGCCGACGAGTTCACCCAGGATTTCGATCTCAGTTTCAATGACGCCCTCAATGTGCCCGGCGCCAGCTATGCCAATGGCACCACCCTATCGGCGATTCAAGACGGCACCGCTACGATCAACCTGGCCGACGGCACCAGCCTCAACAATGCGGACCGGATCCTCGAACAGCTGCGCGGCAACTCCGTCACCCAGTTCGGCTTCAATGGCCTGACCGGTGGCTTCTACCAGTTCTACAGCAAATACATCAACGCCAAGATCGAGCTGCTGGAAGAAAACGACGCCGCCGAGATCATTGCCAAGCCGATCCTGCTGGCCTCCAACAACCGTCCGTCACGGCTGTTTATCGGTGAGGATCAGGTGATCGCCACCGGCATCGATGCCGGCAGCACCACCACCAACAACAACAATAACAACAGCACAACCACCACCACCGATACCGAACTGGAAACCGAAGTGCGCAAGGTCGGAAATACCCTGGCACTGCTGCCCAGCATCAACGATGACGGCACCGTTACCATCGATATTCTTCAATCCACCTCGGAATTAAAAAGAGCAGGGATGAACTTTCCGTTCTTCAACGCCTTGACCGGCCAGATCGAATCGGTCGCTCTCGACACAGTAGCGGAGTCCACCCTGAAAACGGTCGTTGTGGCGCAGGACGGCTTCACCATCGCACTGGGAGGAATGATCAACCAAACCGATCGCGACGACCGAAGCACCATACCGGTGTTAGGTGACCTGCCGATCCTCGGCAAGCTGTTCCAGACCCGCAACACGGTCGAATCTGAAGCCCAGTACATCATGCTGATCACCCCCCATATCATCGAGACTCCCGATGAAGCGGACGAAAAGACCCGTGAGATTCGCGAACTGGATTACCAACGCCACGACGAAACCAGCCAAGAGCAGCGCATTGAGCAAGGCCAAGCCACCAGCGGCAACGGCTACGATATGAACGACCTGATCGCGCTAAACCGCCATGTCGCCAACCGGCTTCGCGGCGCAACCGGACCCGATCATGCCTTCCAGCCACTGCCGGCTCCGGAACCGGGGCGGGCAATACAACTGGGAAATCCGGCCCTGGAGGCAAATCCAGTCGGCGCTTATCGGCATAAGAACCTCTACCTGACCGTGGTCGAAGTGCAGAATCGCTCGGATCAGGATCAGCCCTTGGAGATTCGCCATATTCCCGGCAGCTGGATCAGCATTGCCCGTAATAAAGCCCTGCTGAAGGGGGTTGGAGGAAACCATAAGGAGCACGCCCTGCTCTATTTCACCTCAGCGCATCCGTTCTCGATTGCACTGCTTAAAGACAAATAAGATTCAAATGCAAAAAACTCTCATTTGCTATTGACTCAATCACCAAAAGCAATGACAATCGTTCTCATTCGCAAACATAGAGATAGGACTCCATGAGCGCCAACGCTGTAACCGAACCATCCCAGATCGATATCACTGCCCACGAGGCGTTTCTTAATCAGTTTATCGATCTCTACAGCAGCCTGTTTGCTCATGATGGCTTCGGCGACATCCGGATCGAAATCAAAATTCTGCGCCGCGGCCAGAAGGAAGTGATCATCCACTGCGGTAAACAATACCGCTACGTTATCGATTGCGATCAGGCCCTGGCCAACGAGTCGATGATCAAGCACCTGCTCAAGCGCGATCTGCTCGCCTAAGCATTAGGAAAGAGCTGCAACGAAGTCGGCCCAACATATCCAAGGGGGATAACGGGGCCATGTAGGTTGCCACGGACGGCAGCCGAAACGGAACGTCCGGTGAGGTCACCGGAACAACCAAAGGAAGCGTTTTAAATCGGACTGGTTAAGTTGTCACAGTTCCCGCGGGGGGAATCTGCACTTATGTCAACGGTCTCCAATTTGATTTTTAACTAAGGTTTATCACCTCATGTTCTCTAAAACCAAAACTGCTGAACTGCTAAAAAAATTCGCCAAAGTAAACGTTGAAGACATCCAGGACGCCGATCTGCGTGCCAAAGCCGCCAAGCTGAAAGGCAAGCAAGGTGGTTTCACCCTGCTCGAGCTGCTGGTTGTTGTCGCCATCCTGGCCGCCATCGCCGGTACTGCTGCGATCGCACTGCAAGATACCGATGCCCGTGCCTCCGCTGCCGCTCACGTCGCCATGATGGATGAGCTGAACAAGGGTATCCGCACCTTCCGGGTTCTGAACAAGAACCAGTACCCGAACAACTTCGACGCACTGCTGGGTGCAGATGTCACCACCGATGGTAATGCCGCTGGCGCCACCTACCCCTCCAACGAGCTGGTCGCTATCGAAGATATCGGTACCGTCGCCCTGACCGCTGATGCCGTGGGTATCCTGGGCGATATCGGTGTAACGTCCATGCAGTACCTGGATTACGGCAAATCCACCGACTTCAGTGAAAGCGGAACCGCCTCGCTTGAGTGCGCCGATGCCACCATTACTACTACTATCGCTAGCCGATCTAACCACGTTGTATCAAACAACATCTTCCAGGGCACCAACGCCAATGGTTGTGGTACTGCCGTAACACTGGCAGCGGGTGACCAGGTTGCCGTCTGGACCGGTGGCTACGAGCGTGTACTGGGTAGCGCCGGTGTTGCCCACGACACAGCCGGCACTCCGACCATCGCGTCTGCCGGTGCAGCAATCACCGCCGCCGGTGCCAACACCCCGGTCCTGATGGCCGTAGGCCTTGGCCCGTCATCCACCCTGTTTAACGCCAACGACCTGGGTGGCATGACCACCGTCCCGTCCTACCGTCACGTTAACCAGCTCCAGTACGGCCGCTTTATCGCGCTGTTCGAAATCGGCACCTTCGCGGCCGATGCCAGCTACAGCACCGCCGATCAGGTCAATCTGGTTGCCATCGTTGACGGTGCCGGTGACACCAAAGAGGAAGAGCTGGGCGAGTGGGATGGAACCCGTAACACCATCTAAGCGGTTACCCGCCTAGACAGTGTTTATCAGCTCGGTCGGCGGGGGTTCTCCCTCGCCGATCTTCCTCTGCTTCACGAGTTATCCCCATGCCCGCATTGCTGCCCTTTGTGCTCAGTCTGCTGCTTGCCATTACGCCTCTCAGCCTTGCGGCCGGCAATAGTTCAGCAAGCCCCAACGCTCAAACAATTCAACAGCAATATCAGTCGGTCGAACTGGACCAGTTGATCGACCAGAACCAAATTCCCGAACGAATGGTGGAAAAGAAGCAGCGCGTGATGCTGTCGCCCCGTGCCATTCAGTTCGATGCCCGTTTGATGCAGCGGCCTCAGCCGGGTGAGTTCAGCCTGGTGTACGACGCCCTCAACCTATGGCCCAGCGATCAGCCGCTGCCGACGATCAATCACAGCGCCTTCATCCAATCCGACGATGGCCGAGTTATCGGCGCCTATGTCACCCAACAGGCGGCATCCCAGCTACAGTCCTTGGCCGATCAGGCGGATAGCCTGCCGCTGAATTGCCATCTCTATGCCGTGCATATTTATAACTATGCCAACGGCCCCCGGCTGATTGTTATCGCCGCTGGGACGAGTAGTCAGCCATGAAGCTGCTGAAAGCATTACGAACAAAACCCGCCGTCGAACCGAATCAGCCACCGACGGATTTTGACCTTGGGTCCCCTGCAACGGAGTTAGAACCGGTTCCCAGCAACCCATTCACCTCGGTTGAGTCCGAACCGTTGTTTGAAAAAAGTGCCGACAACAGCCAAGCCAGCGATCCCGAATTGGACGCCGCCAATCTGACCAGTAAACCAAAGCTTCGGCTGCCGGAAGTCGGCCAGTTGCTCGGCGAGTCCTACCAGTTACTGGCATTTCAGGCCGGCAGCTTCGGTCTGCGCGGGGCGGTGATCCAGAATGGTAAGCAACAAGCCAATATCCGCGCCCTGGCCGAATCACGTAACATCGACTTTACCCGTGCCGTTGCCGATGTACTGGATCAACTACTGCAGCAACACCGCCGCCTACCGAAAAGAGCGATCCTGCTAACACCCTCGGTGGTGACCGCCCTGGTCCAACTACCGGTCAGCCCACTACGCCCGCGCAGCGACGAACAGATGCAGGAGCTGATCCGATGGGAGCTCGAAGGCGCCATCAGCCAGCAGAACAAGCACTGGATGATCGGTTCGATGCTGGTCGAGCGAGGCTATCTGACTCCGGATCAACGCGACGAGGTGGTCGAGCAGCTGCAGCAACGCCAGACCGAGGGTGGCCCCCAGTCGCTGGTCCGCTTTGGTGATCTGGCGGTCCAGCTCGGATTTATCGACCGTGACCAGCTTGAAGAGTGCTTCACCCTCCAAGGCAAGCTGATCTCCATCGATGACGATCTGGTCTACGGCTGGCAGGCCAGCGAGTCGACCCGTGAAGGTCCCAGCGACGAAGTGTTGATGTCCGAGGAGGAGGACAACGACAGCAGCCACCCCTGGTTGGTCAGCGGCATGAGCAAAACGCTGCAGCGCCGCTGGATCGGGGCCTTCAATCTCAATGGCCTGAAACTGGAGGCCTTCTATCCGGTAATCGGCAGCGCCTTCGCCGGGCTGGGCCAATACTGCGAGCTGGAGCTGCAATACCTGCTTGAAGTGCAGCAGGAGCAGTTGGCCCTGGTCAGCGGTAACCGTAATACCGTCGCCGAAATCCTGACCACTGCCCGCAGTCGCGGTCCGGTGGATCTGCACCAATGCCTGGATCTGATCGGCGTGCTGCCCAGCGACCTGAACCGGCTCTATATCAGTTGCAGCCAGGCCGAGCTCCAACCCGAGTTGCTGCAGGACCTTGCCGACCACCTGGGTATCGATGTTCAGCGATTCTCGGCGCAGAGTCACCATCTTGAGCTACCGGCCCGGGTACCGGCCGATGCCCTGCTGGCGCTACAGGGCAGTATCAACCACCACTTTGGACATCTGCCGATCACCCGCCAGAGTCGAATCAGCGCCACCGAGACCAAGAGCGCCCGCTGGAAGTCCTGGTTTCAACCCAAGAATCTTGCGGTTGCCGCCTCGGTGCTACTCGTGACTGGCATGTTCAGCTTTCTTGGCTGGATGGAGTGGAATACCCGTTACCAGACCGAACGCCTGGCTGCTCTGGAAGCCGAATTTGATCGGGAACTGAAGGTCAAGAATCAGCTCCAGGCCCTCTATGCCGACAGTCTGAAGATCAAGGGTGCCATCGCCGATTCCCAGCAACAGAGCGATCTTACCTTGCTGTTGGCCAATGAGATCGAAGCCAATCTCGGCTACCGGGTTCAGAGTCTGTCACCGTTGTTAAAAGCGATCGCTTTGGCCCTGAGCCCGGAGATCATCCTGGGGCAGATCTTAAAACAGGGGGACGACCTCAGCCTGGAGGTGCTCGCTCCGTCCAGCTCATCGGCACAGGAGTATGTCGCCCGACTCAGTGAGTTTGTTCAGCCGGTGGGTTACCAGGTAATGAATTCAAATCCCAAGGCGGATAGCGACGATTTTCGACTGCTGGTGCAGTTGACCTACCAACACGGACTGACGTCGCAATTGCTGGCCGATTCCAATCCGGCTCAGGCAGGAGAATAGCGATGCAGACCATCAAACAACGCTATCGCAACCTGTCGTCAACCGAACGTAAGCAGTTGCTGTTCGTGATCGCCCTGTTGAGCCTGGGGGCTTATCTATTACTAGCCGCGATGATGTGGGAGCAGATGTTCCAGGCCGAGAAACTGGCCAATCGCAAACAGAACCGGATCGACGTGCGGATCGGCAACTATGAAGCCCCGGAGATCGACCCCGCCTTTACCCAGGACGCCCTCGATGAGGTCAATGGCAAGCTGCGTGGCATCGAACAGCAGCTGCTGCGGCTGAACCAAACCCTGTTGCCGCTGGATGCCCCCGATCTGAAGGAGCAGACCAAGCTGGAGCTGACCCGACTGGCCACCGGCAATCAGATCCAGATCGTCGAGCTACATACCCTCAACGGAGCCACCCGAGAGCTTCCCGAAGAGCTGCAGGGACAGGCCATTCACGAACTGTTTCGCGACCGCCCCTACTTCCGGGTGCTCTGTCGCGGCGGCTATTTCGACTTTATCCGCTATATCGACAGCCTCGATCAGCTCAGCTTCCGCGGCTTTATCCGCAACCTCCAGATCCAGCCCGGTGAAACCGGCCCGCTGGAGATCCAGTTTGAACTACAGATGTAACCGAGGACCCTGGCGTGACAGAAAGTACCGGGCTGGATAGCGCCCAACAGATCATCCAACTGATGGAACAATGCGTCGAGCTGGAAGCGTCCGACCTGCACCTATCCGCCGGTCTGCCCGCCACCTATCGAGTCCACGGCAAGATCAACCAACTCGGCGAGCACCATTACAGCGCCGACGAAGTTCAGGGCATGGCCGATGCGCTGCTGAACGACAAACACCGTGAACATTTCGCCCGCCATCTGACCCTGGACATGGGCTACACCACCCCCAAGGGATTCCGTTATCGGGTCAACCTGTACCGCGAGATGGGTAACTGTGCGCTGGCGATCCGTTATCTGGATGGCAGCCTCAAAACCACCCGCGAGCTGGGCCTACCGACCCAGATCAGCTACCTGACCGGACTCAAAAGCGGCCTGGTGCTGGTCTGCGGTGCCACCGGGTCGGGCAAGAGCACCACCCTGACGGCGATCCTGAACGACATCAACGAAGCTCAGGAGAAGCACATCCTGACGGTCGAGGATCCGGTCGAATTTGTCCACGCCAATATCCGCTCCATCGTGCACCAACGGGAGCTCTATACCGACGTGCCCGACTTCGCCAGTGCGGTCAAAGCCGCGCTGCGGGAAGATCCGGATGTGATCATGGTCGGCGAGATGCGCGATCTGGATACCATGCGCACCGCCATCACCGCCGCCGAGACCGGCCACCTGGTGTTCTCGACCCTGCACACCAACGATGCGGTCGGCGTGGTCGAGCGGCTGATCGGCAGCTTCCCTGGTAACGAACAAGCCGTGGCTAGACAGCGGATCGCCCATGCGCTGAAGGCGGTGATCGCCCAGAACCTGGTCCCGACCGCAGACGGCAGCGGCCGGGTCGTGGCCGCCGAGATCCTGATGGTCACCAAAGCGGTGGCCAACCTGATCGAATCGGCCAAGTCCAATCAGATCTACTCGGTGATGGAGAGCAGCGCCCGCCAGGGAATGCAGACCCTGGATCAGGCCTTGGCCCGGCTGGTCCGGGCGCGTCAGATCACGCTGGAGTCAGCTCGCGCCCTCTGTCGTGATCCGGGCAGTTTTGAGCGGCTGATTCGCGGCGGAGCAGCGAAATAGCATGGCCAACCTCGAACAACAGCTACTCCAAGCCGCCTCCCAGGCCGGGTTGATCGAACTGGCCGAACTACCGCAGCTCAAGACCCGAGCCAGACGTAGCAACCTACCGTTGACCGAACTGATCTGTCGCGACAAGCGCCTGCCGCAAACGGCGTTGTACCGAGCCCTGGCTGAAAGCCGGAATCTGCCGTTTTACGAGCGCCGTGATATTGAGGTTCGGCCCAAGCTGTTAAACGCGTTCAATGCCCAGGTGCTGTTGCGGCGGCTGTTTCTGCCGGTCGAGCGTGACGGTGAGCTGCTGACCCTGATCACCGACCCGGACGACCGGATCGGCCTGGAAACCGTCCAGCGTACCCTCGGTCGCCCCTCCAGCACGGCGATGGCCAACCCGCTGATGATCGAAGCCGTGCTGCGGGCCCATTTCAAGCAGTATGAAGCCGGGCTCGATGCGATCTCGATCTTCAACGACATCATGAAGGAAGCCTACCTGCTCCAGGCCACCGACCTGCACTTCGAAGCCGAAGAGGATGGCATGCAACTGCGGATGCGGGTCGATGGCAGCCTGCAGCCTTACGAGCGGCCGATCAGCAAGGAGTTGGCCGAATCCCTGATCAGCCGGATCAAGGTTCTGTCCGGGCTCGATATCGCCGAGCAGTTTATGGCCCAAGACGGAGGCTTCAGCTACCGCATCGAAGGCTGGCCGGAGCTGGAAGAGATCGAAATGCGGGTCGCGACCATCCCGACCCGCTTCGGCGAGCGCGCCACTCTGCGGATCCTGGGCCAGAGCACCGGTGATCTGAGTCTGTCGCAACTGGGCGTGCCTCAACCGCTGCTGGAGCCGATGCTCGAAGCGATCCACAAGCCCTACGGCATCGTGCTGGTTACCGGCCCCACCGGGAGCGGCAAGAGCACAACCCTCTATGCTTCGCTGCGAGAGCTGGATGCCTCCCAGCGCAATATCATGACGGTGGAAGACCCGATCGAGCAGGTGGTCGACGGGATCTCCCAGGTGCAGGTCTCGGAAAAAGTCAGCTTCGCCAAAGCACTGCGCTCCTTCCTGCGTCACGATCCCGATGTGATGCTGGTCGGCGAGATCCGTGACGGCGAAACCGCCGAAACCGCCGTCCGTGCCGCGATGACCGGCCATATGGTGCTGTCCACGCTGCACACCAACAACGCCGTCTCCGCAGTCAGCCGGCTGGTCGATATCGGCTGCCCCGCCTACCTGATCGCCAGTACCCTAGTGGGAGTACTGGCCCAGCGCCTGCTGCGCCGCATCTGCCGCCACTGCAAGGAAAGCTACCCGGCCGATGCCCGCGAACTGGCCCTGCTGGAGCTTGATCAGCCGACCCAACTGCAGCGGGGCAGAGGCTGCTCCCACTGCCTGGGTTCCGGCTACAGCGGCCGGGTTGGTATCTACGAAACCCTGTGGCTGGACGAGCAACTGGAACAGCTGATCCACGAAGGGGCCGGTGACGATGCGATGAAGCGCTACGCCCAACAGGCCGGGCTGCTCAGCACCCTGTGGCAGGATGCCCGCGATAAAGTGCTCGAAGGGACCACCAGCCTGCAGGAAGCCCTGCTGATCTACCAGACCCGTTAACTACCCAATAATCGAGCAAGCGCAATTCAGGAGAGCAGATCGATGACAGCAGGCTTCACCCAAATAACAGTAATGATTATTGCTTAGTTTTTAATTTGAATCCCAATATCAATCAATAGGACCCCCAGATGGCGACGTTTAAATACACCGCCCTGAACCCACAGGGTAAAGAGGTCAACGGCACCATTGAAGCCGAAGATATCAATCAGGCCAGCGCCAAGCTTCGGAGTCAGTACGGTAGCCTCAAGAAAATTCGCAAAGTCGGCGTCAACCCGCTGGCGGTATTGGGCAGATTCAGCCTGAGCCGCTACACCAGCGCCAAGGCGATCGACAAGGTGCTGTTTTTCCGGCAGCTGGCCCTGATGCTGCGCTCCGGCAACACCCTGACTCAAGCGCTGGAGATCTCCTCGGAGATGTGTCAGAAGCGCGATCTGCAAAAAGCGATTCAGAACATGCTGATGCGGATCCAATCCGGCAGCAGCTTTGCGGTCGCGGTTGAGGCTCAGGGCCGGGTGTTCCCGCCGGTCGCCGCCAAGCTGATCGCCACCGCCGAGATCTCCGGTGAGCTGCAATCGACACTGGAACGCCTTGCCGAGAACCTCGAGCGCAGCGCCGCGGTGAAGCGTCAGTTGATCTCCAGCATGACCTACCCGGCGATCCTGTTGTTGGTCGCGTTCGGCGTCTTTATCGGCCTGGCGGTCGGCATCGTACCCAAGTTCGCCAAGCTGCTTGAAGGCAAGTCCCAGCAGCTGCCACCGATCTCCCAGGCGATGCTCGATACCTCCGCCTGGCTGATCGATTACGGCCCCTACGTCGGCAGTGGTCTGCTGGCGGCGGTCTTCTTAACTCTGGTGGCCTACACCACCGGTCCCGGCAAGGCGGTGATCGATCGCGTGCTGCTGAATCTGCCGGTGATTGGCACCAGTATCCGCACCAGCGGCATGGCCCAGATGGGCTGGACCCTGTCGATGCTATTGGGCAGCGGTCTGACCGTACTGGAATCACTGCGGGTTATCAGCGGTGTGCTGGGCAACCGTCGGTTGGAGCTCTGTTTCGAGCATGCCGCCAAGGAGATCCTGTCCGGCCATAGCCTGGCCTACGGCCTGCGCCAATCCCATATCCCGATCATGGTCCAGCATATGACCGGCATCGGCGAGCGCAGCGGCGAGCTGGAACACGTGATGACCGAGCTGGGCAAGTTCTACCAGTCCCAGTCCGAAATCCGGATCAAGAAGATGATGGGCATGATCGAGCCGGCGATGACCCTGGTGATCGGCGGCATGGTCGCGTTCGTTTATATCGGCTTCTTCAAAGCCATGATGCAGGTCTCTGCGGGATAGAGAAGATAAGGAATCAGCCATGAAACTCGCACTCAACGATATCAAACTCAATCCCGATGAACTGAGCTTCGCCTCGGAAGAAACCGGGATCGATACCGGCGCGGCTGCCGATACGCTGGATGAACTCAGCGTTCCGCGCTACCTCAACCGTACCCTGGCCAACTCCATCGAGCTGGGTGCCTCGGATATTCACTTCGAGCCCTACGCCGATTTCTACCGGATCCGCTTTCGGGTCGACGGCGTGATGCGCGATATCGCCGATATGCCGCGCGGCTTCGGCCATCTGGTCGCCACCCGTCTGAAAGTGATCGCCGGCCTGGATATCTCCGAGCAGCGGATCGCCCAGGGTGGTCGCTTCCGAATGCAGATCGATGCCAATAACGGATTGGATTTTCGCTGCTCGGTACTGCCGACCATGCACGGCGAGACCATCGTGCTGCGACTGCTCTATCTACCCGAGCAGATGTTGGAACTGGACAAGCTGGGACTGACCCCACAGCAGGCGGCGCCGATTCTCGATGCGATCAACCGGCTGCAGGGCATGGTGTTGGTAACCGGCCCGACCGGCAGCGGCAAGACCGTGTCGCTCTACACCCTGATCAAACATATCAGCCAGCAGCCTCGCAATATCTACACCTTGGAGGATCCGGTCGAGATCGACCTGGCCGGGGTCAACCAGATCAACATCGGCGAGCGGGTCAACTTTACCGAGGCAGCCCGAACCATCATGCGTCAGGATCCCGACGTGATCATGCTCGGTGAGATGCGTGATCGGGAGACCATCGACACCGCCATCAAGGCCGCCCATACCGGCCACCTGGTGCTCTCGACCCTACACGCCAATACCGCCCCCAAGGCGGTACCACGGCTGCGCAACCTCGGGGTCGATCCCTACGATATTGCCTCCACCGTCACGCTGGTGATCAGTCAGCGGCTGTTGCGACGCCTGGATCCCGACAACCGCGAACAGATCGCCGTTCCCCGTGAGCGTTTGCTGGCACTGGGTTTCAAGGATGAAGAGATCAACGGCCTGACGCTCTACCGGGCCAAGCCGGGCAACAACCAGACCGGTTACAAAGGCCGGATCGGCGTGTTTCAGGTGATGCCGGTCGATGACGGCCTGGCCCGCACCATCGCTGAAGGTGCCAGTGATGCCGATATCGAGGCTTATCTGGAACAGCGGGGTGTTCAGGATATGCGCCGCAGCGCACTGGAGCACGTCAAAGCCGGTATCACCGATATCGACGAAGTCGAACGGGTACTGGGATTGCTTCCAATCCCTCTACGCGACGGTCATCCGACAAAGCAACGGGATGCGATCGACTTCGATATCCATCCAGCGCCCGACAGCCTGGTCGAGCCGACAACCGAACAGCCGCTGGGAGTCTGAAACATGCACAACAAACAACAGCAGGGCTTTACCCTGATCGAACTACTGGTGGTGGTCTCGGTGCTAGCCGCCATGGCGACTGTCGCCGTGGTCGCCGTCGGGGGTTATGACCAACGTGCCCGCGAAGAGCTGGTCGTTACCGAAATGAAGCAGATCGCCAGCGCGATTTATCAGTTCAAACGGGATACTGGTTACTTCCCCGAGCAAGGAGGTTTATTCGCCAGTACCGCCGCCAATACGACAAATGTGGATAAAGCTGATCTGGGTTTCCTATTTATCAAACCACGTGATGAAGGCACAGTCGCTAGCAGTACTCCAGATGGCGACCTACAGTCGCCTTGGAACATCAATTCCAACCGAGGCTGGAACGGCCCCTATTTAAGCAACGACAGTATTAAAAGACTGCGTATCGACCCTCCCGGAACGGTCGCCAATGACAGCAACTGTGAACTAGATACAGGAGTAGGTTCGCTCGACATTTTCGGAATCAACGCCAATCGCAAGCAAGACAGTACCGCAATTATCGCACTAGGTGATCCTTTCGAACGTAACCGCACCTACACCAGCGCCGATAGCTGCTTTGTTGTCTATAAGGACGGTTTTTGGGTGGGGCGAAATGCGCCGGGGCAGCCCTATCTTTACGACACTCAGTTCGTAAACGGCAATTTCCCGCAATGCACCTCCGCAAGTGGATGCATAGCTCTGCTCAGCGCCGGACCTGACGGCGAATACGAAGATGGCAATGGCGACGATGTAGTTAGAATTCTGGGGGTTAACTAATGCACAACAACAGCAAACCGAATCAGCGTGGTTTTACCCTGCTGGAACTGATTGTCGTGGTCGGCGTACTGGGCTTGATCACCGCCATGGCCACCGATTTTATGGTCAATCAGACCAATCAGCAGCGCTTCGACACCACCAAACTACGGTTGGAGCAGATCCGTTATGCGATTATCGGTGACAGCTCCCGTAGTCTAAATGGACAGCCGGTATTTAGCGGTTTTATTGCCGATACAGGCAGAGTGCCAACCCAGCTACGCCAGTTGGTTAGCAATGCGGAATACTGCACCACCGATATCACCAAAACCACTAAAACCGATTGCGGAAGCGATGATTGGTATGAAGCATCTGATAATTGGAAAGGCCCCTATCTTCCGATTACTGACTTAAATGAATCCTTTACCGATGGCTGGGGAAACAATACCAATTATGACGATAGCACTGTTACCCCTGATCCTTATAACTTCGGTTGGTTTGTGAGTGCCGCTACTGGTAGTGATATTGAAATCATAAGCCTAGGCATGAATGGTGCAAGCGGCGCTAGTTCATCCAATACCATGGACAGATCCTACGAGGACAATCCTTCAAATAAGCGTGTAATCTACAGCAACCAATATGCTGGTCGTGAGGTAAGTATCACTATCACCAATAACTCCAGTCATGATCCAAACTTGTTTTGTTTTGATTACATTGCACCTGGCGGAGTATCTGGAACCACATCAGCAGCCACCATCAGCGCGACCGATGTTTTCGGAATCGTTCAAATCACCGCTGTTAGTAAAATGCCCAATCTGGCATCTAATTGTAGCGCCGCAACCTCGTATACTGCGAGTGCAGCTATAGGATCGGCAGTTGTGGCCCATAATCTCTTCACCCTTGGAGCGAAAGGGCTGGAAGTAACAATTAACTAGCTAGTGGCGAGACAATAAAAACCGGTGTCGGCATCAGCACAGCCCACACCGGTTTTTTTTTGGCCCGATTAACGATTAAAACGCGGGTAATAGATTGGACCGGGCTTGACCTGTACGACAGCCGATTGTCGCCGCATTCGAGATTGAATTTGCCGCTGACGCAATAAAGAAAGTACGAAGAAAGCCAGCATCGCCAACAGCAGCGTCACACCACTCTGCAGCAGAAAAGCGACCACAAAAGCGTAACCGGTATACAACTTCAACAGGTTGATAACAAAGCCAAGTCCCAGCATAGACGCCCCATCAATCAGTCAGGCTATGGCGGGATTATAGATCAGCACGACAGACAAGCCGCTAAAAAATAGTCTAAGTCGTTGTTTTGTAACGCAAATGATAGAGATTATCGATACATTTACTAGGCAGCTGTTACGGTTCAGCCGACCCAGTGGATGATCAGCTGCAGCACCAACCAAGCGTAAATACCCGCCAAGACATCATCGATCATGATGCCGAAGCCGCCGGAAACTCGCTTGTCCGCCCAGCGGATCGGTTGGGGTTTGACGATATCGAACAACCGGAACAGAACGAAGCCCAGCAGTAGCCAGCCCCAGCCCGGCGGTACCAGAATCAGGGTGATCCACAGTCCGACAAACTCATCCCAGACAATGCCGCCGTGATCGTGAACCCCCAGGTCCCGAGAGGTCTGACCACACAGATAGATACCGACCACAAAGGCCAGCACGATCACCGCTAGGTAAGCCTCAAGCGGTAGTTCTCGAAGAAACAGATAAGGAATGATGGCCGCCAACGTACCCCAGGTTCCCGGGGCTCGCTTGGGCGCGCCGCTACCGAAGCCGAATGCTGCCAGATGAACTGGATTACCCCAGTTGGGTTTTGGCAGTGACATCTCGGACCCTCGATAAGCTATTAACCTGGAACAACATACCGGTTCCTGCGGTATGTTGTTGACGACAAGGTCGGCGCCTGTCCGCCCTTGTCTCGCGAGGCTTACCGCCTCGGTCGTACGTCCCTATACGACTCAAGTAACCCCGCAATTTCATTGCCGGGTTACTAAAAATGCTGGTAGCCACTGGCTGCCATTGGTCGCCGGTTCCCCTGCTGATCGACCCCGATCAGACCAGGTTCACGACAAATAGCGCCAATTTCTCGGCAAGAAACACTCAAGCCAGGCAGTTTTTCCAACCACTGCTGGCGTCGATTCGCGGGCACACAGAAACAGAGTTCGAAGTCCTCGCCACCGCCCAGCGCCCAGTTCAACGCCTGTTGCTCCGAATACCGATCCAGCAGGACCTCGGAGAGTGGAATCTGCGCCAACTGCAGCTCGGCACCCAGGTCCTGATGCTGCAGCAAGTGGTTCAGATCAGCCAGTAGACCATCGGAGATATCCAACGCCGCGCTGGCAATCTCTCGCAGCGCCAACCCCAACTCGATCCGAGCACTGGGGCGATAGAACCGTCCAAGTAGATACGGATCCGGATCTGCCTGGGTTTGGAGCTGATCCAACCCGGCCATCGCATCACCCAGGGTACCGCTGACCCAGATGCTGTCACCGGGCTGTGCGCCTCGGCGTGTCAAGGCCTGCCCTTTAGGGACCCAACCGTGAACCTGCAGACTTAGAGCCCGATGGCCCCGGGTGGTGTCGCCGCCAACTAGGCTCAGGCCATACTGGGCCATTCCCTCACCCAGTCCACGACTGAAGCCTTCCAGCCAGTCGGAATCGGATTCGGGCAACGTCAGCGCCAAGGTCAGCCAAGCCGGCTCGGCGCCCATCGCGGCCAGATCACTGACGCAAGCGCCCAGAGCACGATAAGCCAGTTGCTCGGCGGGAATACCGGGAAGGAAATGGGTACCTTCGACCAGGGTATCGATCGATACCGCCAGTTGTTGGCCCTCCGGGACTTCTAGCAGCGCGCAGTCGTCACCGATACCCAGACCAACGCCGCGTCCATGCTGAGGCAGGGACGCGAAGAAGCGCTTGATCAGGTCAAACTCGGCGACGGCCATCGGTGACTAATCAGCCCTTGGCGCCGGTTTCGGCTTTGCGCAGATCGCGGGCGACCCGATCCAGCACACCATTGACGTACTTGTGGCTGTCGGTGGCGCCGAAGGTCTTGGCCAGATTCACCGCCTCGTTGATCGCGACCTTATAGGGCACATCGATCATCTCGGCCAGCTCGAAAGTCCCCATCCGCAGCACGGTCAGCTCGATCGGATCCAGCTCATCCTGCTTACGGTCCAGGTAGGGTTTAACTGCCTCATCCAGCTCGGTGGTCTTGCTGGGCACACCGTGCAGCAGCGCACTGAACAGTTTCAGGTCGGTACCGGACATATCGTTCTCGACCCGGAACTGAGCTTCGATATCGTTCAGCGGGTTGCCAGCCATGTGCCATTGGTACAGCGCCTGCAGCGCAAAGCTGCGAGCCTCGCGCTTCATCTGGGTACGGGACGGCTTGCCGGACTTCTTGGCCTTCTTCTGCGGCTTGTCGGAATCGCTCACCGCTTACGCCTCCAGCTGCTTCAGCAGGCTGACCATCTCCAGCGATGACAGCGCCGCTTCGGCACCCTTGTTACCCATCTTGGTGCCGGAACGCTCAACCGCCTGCTCGATCGAGTTAACGGTCAGGATGCCATTGGCCACCGGGATACCGAAGTCCAGCGCGATCTGGGAGCAGCCCTTGGCGCTCTCGGCACTGACGTATTCGAAATGCGGGGTGCCGCCACGGATAACCGCACCCAGGGCGATGATCGCATCGTCCTGCTTCTGCTCGGCAACCTTCTGCACCGCCAGCGGGATCTCAACCGCACCCGGAACCCGCACGATACGGATATTGGCTTCGTCGACACCGTGACGCTTCAGGGTATCAACGGCACCTTCGACCAGGCTCTCAACCACGAAAGCGTTGAAGCGGCCGACAACGATGGCGTAACGGCCATCCTGGGCGTTGGTGAAATCACCTTCTACTGTTTGAACTGTCATCTATCTTTTCCTTTCTGTGGGAACCTGTGAACAAGTTCCCAAGTGTTTCTGCAAGCGCCTGATGTGTTCTGAATCAAGGCGCAAATCGCCGCTAATGGCCACCCCTTAGCAAGAGTTGCAACACCGAGTCAGTGCACATCAGGCCTTGTCCTTTGGGGCATCCAGACAGATCCGCACTCGTTGTTGCGCCTTTTTAACAGGTCCCGACATGTCTGCAAAGACGCGCCTTGATTGCGAACCTGTCTGGAGGCCAGAAATACTTTTGAACTTATTCGCAGGTTCCTCTTACGCGTCACAGGGGATGAATTCGACAATCTCGAGGTCAAAGCCCGACAGCGCGCTGAACTTGATCGGTGAGCTGAGCAGCCGCATCTGGCTGACACCCAGGTCACGAAGAATCTGTGAACCGGTACCGATGGTCTGGTAAGCACCGGCACCATCGACGTTGGGGTTACGCAACGGTTTCTTATTCAGGTGGGTTTCCAAGCTACCGGCCAGGTCATCCAAGCCGCCATTACCCAGCAGAACAACCACCCCGGCACCCTCGTCGGCGACCTTCTGCAGCGACTTACGCAGTGACCACTTGGGCTCACCGTCGTTGACGGCACCGATCACATCACGCATCGGGTCGGCCATATGTACTCGAACCAGAGTCGGCTCTTCCGGGTTGATCTCGCCTTTGACCAGCGCCAGGTGGCTGGAGCCGTGGATGCTGTCGAGGTAGCTGGTGACCTGGAACTCACCGGCTTCGGTGCTCAGGCTGTAGCTCTCGCCACGCTCGACGGTGTGCTCGTTAAGGGTGCGGTAGTGGATCAGATCGGCGATGGTACCGATCTTCAGGTCATGCTTCTCGGCGAACTTTTCCAGATCGGGACGACGCGCCATGGTGCCGTCCTCGTTCATGATCTCGACGATCGCCGCTGCCGGGATGCATCCGGCCATGCGCGCCAGATCACAGCCCGCTTCGGTATGGCCGGCACGGCTCAGTACCCCACCGGGTTGCGCCATCAGCGGGAAGATGTGGCCCGGCTGGACGATATCTTCAGGCTTAACGTTCGGGTCCACCGCGGTACGCACGGTGTGGGCACGATCGGCCGCCGAGATACCGGTAGTCACCCCTTCGGCCGCTTCGATCGACAGGGTGAAGTTGGTCGAATAGGCAGCACCATTATCCTGCACCATCAGCGGCAGCTTCAACTTGCTGCAGTGCTGGCGAGTCAGGGTCAGGCAGATCAGACCGCGAGCATGGGTGGCCATAAAGTTGATATCTTCCGGGCGCACCTTTTCGGCGGCGATGATCAGATCACCTTCATTTTCGCGATCTTCGTCATCCATCAGAATGACCATCTTGCCCTGACGGATATCCTCGATCAGTTCGGCGGTGGAGTTAAGGCCCATAGTGGTTCCCGTTGAAGCTAGTAATTGGTGTTAGTTGCAATTGGTGTTCGTTAGCGACGACCGGTAAAGCCGTGCTCAGCCAGCAGCGCCATACTCAGGCCGCCAGCATCGCTATTGTCGTGGCTATCTTCATCGGCGCTGCCACTGAACAGGCGCTCCAGATAGCGGGCGATCAGGTCGACTTCGAGGTTCACCCGGCGGCCGACACTGTAATCCTTAATCAGGGTTTCATCCAGCGTATGCGGGACGATATTGAGTTCAAATTGACTGCCCTCAACCCCGTTGACGGTCAGACTGACACCGTCGACGGTGATCGAGCCCTTGGCGGCAATATAGCGCGACAACGCGGCCGGCGCTTTAATCTGGAACCGGATCGAGCGGCCATCTTCACGACGCCCGACCACTTCACCGATGCCATCGACGTGACCGCTGACAATATGGCCACCCAAGCGGCTAGTCGGCATCAAGGCTTTCTCCAGATTGACCCGATCACCGGCCCGCAGCAGTTCAAATTCAGTATGGGCCAGGGTCTCGCGAGACACATCGGCCCAGAACCCATCACCCGGCAGATCGACCACGGTCAGGCAGACGCCGTTAACAGCAATGCTGTCACCCAGTTTGACGTCGGCCAGATCCAGTTTGCCGGTTCGCAGGCGCAGGCGCAGATCACCGCCCTGCAGACGGGTATCGACCACTTCGCCAACCGCTTCGATTATCCCGGTAAACATCGCGTTACTGCTCCCCCGCTGGGTGATTAAGAGATGAATGGTTGAATCTTAGTGTCAGACGCAGGTCATCGCCCAAGCGGCGCTGATCCAGCAGTTCCATCCGGCGTTGCTCGGCCATCTTGTCGAACGGCAACTCAAAGGCCGCCCTGGCGTTGGAGCCCAGTAGCGTGGTGGCCTGATAGAGCACCAGCTCGTCGGCCAGACCCGCGTCGATCACTGCACCACTGAGTGTGGCGCCGGCCTCGACCAGCAGCTCGTTGCATTCACGCTCGCTGGCCAGCCACTCGAGCAAACCGGCTAGGTCGCTGGTATCCCGCTGTAACAGCGTAGCCTTGTCCTGCAAGGCCTGAACCCGGTCGCCGGGTGCATCACGATAGACCAGCACCGTCTCGCCGGGTTGCTGCAGAATCGCCGCATCCACTGGGGTCTGTAAGTTCGAGTCCAGCACCAATCGTAGCGGCTGACGTCGAACGACCTCATCGGCGTTATCCAGCCCCAACTGCTCGGCCCGCAACGTCATCGCCGGGTCATCGGCCAGCACGGTGCCGATCCCGGTCAGAATCGCCGAACTACGCGCCCGCAGCCGCTGCACATCACTGCGTGCCTGGGCACCGGTAATCCACTTCGATTCACCCGACGCCATGGCGGTCCGACCATCCAAGCTGACAGCCTGCTTGATCCGTACGAAGGGACGCTTGCGCGCCATCCGACTGATAAAACCGGGATTGATCGCTTCGGCCTGGGACTGCATCAATCCCCAGCTCACCTCGGCACCAGCCTGTTGCAGATAACGGTGACCACGACCGCTGACCTGGGGGTTCGGGTCCTGCATCGCCGAGATCACCTTGGCGACCCCTGCCTCGGCCAGCGCCTCGCAGCAGGGGCCGGTCTTGCCATGGTGACTGCAGGGCTCTAGCGTCACATAGGCGGTAGCCCCGCGGGCCTGCTCACCGGCAACCGCCAGGGCATTGACCTCGGCATGGCCTTCACCGGCACGCTGGTGATAGCCCTCACCAACCACCTGGCCATCGCGCACCAGCACACAACCGACTCGCGGGTTCGGCTCGGTGGTGTAGAGACCTTGGGCAGCCAGTTGCAGCGCCCGCGCCATATGGCGGTGGTCGTCGGCGGTATAGCTCATCGCTAGGATTCCGTCTCCGAATGATTGTTGGAGTCCGGGCCCTCGCCGTTCGAGGCCAGCTTGTCGATTTCGGCCTGAAATTCGCTGATATCCTGGAAGCTGCGGTAAACCGAGGCGAAACGAACGTAGGCGACCTGATCCAGCTCACGCAGCGCCGCCATCACCGCCTCACCGACCACCATCGACGGCACTTCCCGCTCGCCGGTGGCGCGTAGGCTGTGCTTGATCTGATTGATACAGGCTTCGATCTGGTCGATGCCGACCGGGCGTTTCTCCAGCGAGCGGAGAATGCCGGCACGCAGTTTCTCTTCGTCGAACGGCTGCCGCGACCCATCCTGCTTGACCAGGCGGGGCATCAACAGTTCGGCGACTTCGTAGGTGGTGTAGCGCTCGTTGCAGGCAAGACATTCACGCCGACGCCGCACCTGTTCGCCTTCGGCAACCAGACGGGAGTCGATCACTTTGGTTTCGTGGGCTTTGCAGAACGGACAATGCATGCGTCAAACCTGTCTTAAAGAGCGAGGGGCTGTAGGAAAACTACTGCGCTCGGTGAAGCGTCATTAAAAACCGTCTCAAAATGCTCGCTTACAACGCGGTAAGCTGCGCTTTTCGTCGATTTTTGCCTATCTTCACCTTCGCTCGCTACCTTTTCCTACAGCCCCTTAAATTCTATTGGGCGGTTATGATATCGAGCCTAGTAAAAACAACAAAGCCCCGCTCTCTATAGAGCGGGGCTCAAAGGGTCTAGCGACAAGACCTGTTTACTTGCTGTAAACCGGGAAGCGGGCGCAAAGAGCTTTAACCTCTTCCTTAACGCGGTTGATGGTCGCTTCGCTGTCGATATCGTCCAGTACGTCGCAGATCCAGTTGGTCACCTGAACCGCTTCGGCTTCACCGAAACCACGACGGGTGATCGCCGGAGAACCGATACGCAGACCGGAGGTCACGAACGGCGAACGCGGGTCATTCGGAACCGAGTTCTTGTTGACGGTGATGTTGGCACGACCCAGCGCCGCATCAGCATCCTTACCGGTGATGTCTTTCTTGATCAGGTCAACCAGGAATAGGTGATCGTCGGTACCGTTGGAAACGATATCGATGCCGCGCTCCATAAAGGTGTTGGCCATCGCCTGAGCGTTCTTGACCACCTGCTGCTGGTAGGTCTTGTACTCATCGCTCAGCGCTTCCTTGAAGCAAACCGCTTTGGCCGCGATCACGTGCATCAGCGGGCCGCCTTGGCTTTCCGGGAAAACCGCGAAGTTCAGTTTCTTCTGCAGTTCTTCGTCACCGTTGGACAGGATCAGACCGCCACGGGGACCACCCAGGGTCTTGTGAGTCGTCGTGGTAACCACGTCGGCGTACTGCATCGGGCTCGGGTAGGCGCCAGCAGCAACCAGACCGGCGATGTGCGCCATGTCGACAAACAGGTAAGCATCAACGGCGTCGGCGATCTCGCGGAAGCGAGCCCAGTCAACGATGCGTGAGTAAGCGGAGAAACCGGCAACGATCATCTTCGGCTTGTGTTCACGGGCCAGACGCTCGACTTCGTCGTAATCGATCTCGCCGGTTTCCGGGTTCAGACCGTACTGAACCGCGTTGTAGATACGGCCAGAAAAGCTAACGGAAGAACCGTGGGTCAGGTGACCACCGTGGGCCAGGCTCATGCCCAGAACGGTATCGCCCGGCTGGCACAGCGCCATGTAAACGGCGGCGTTGGCTTGGGAACCGGAGTGCGGCTGAACGTTGGCGAACTCGGCACCGAACAGCTCCTTGGCGCGATCGATGGCCAGTTGCTCAACCACGTCGACGTGCTCGCAACCACCGTAGTAGCGTTTGGCCGGGTAACCTTCGGCGTACTTGTTGGTCAGGCAGGAGCCCTGCGCTTCCATCGACAGCTCGCTGGCATAGTTTTCAGAAGCGATCAGTTCGATGTGCTCCTCCTGACGCTGCTTTTCCGCGGCAATCGCGGCAGCCAGATCAGTATCAAATTCAGCGATGGTCAAACCGTTGTTCAGCATGGATATCCCCTAAGTCAGAGTGGTCGCGCTTTTCCGGGTAGTTCCCCGGTCACGCGGCAAGCGCCGCTGCGAGAAAGGCGCGAATTATACCCAAGTCGGCAGCGATGTTCACTTGAATGCGGTGCATATTTTGATCAAATTCGGCTCATAACGCCGCAACCGCTCAAACCGGCTGCGGCTCGGCCAAAAACTGCTGTGCCAGCTGCTTGGCATTGCCGAAGTCGGTTTTACCCGAACCCAGCTTCGGCACCGCCTCAACCCGATGCCAACGGGCCGGGATCATCAGGCCGTTGACGCCCTTGGCCAGCATCGCCTGACGGATCGCGGCGCTGTCCAGATCGGCCTCGTGCAGCAGCACCAACTGCTCGCCCTTTTTCGAGCACGGCAGGTTGACCGCCACCAGTTCCTGCTCACCCTCGCCCTCGCCGACTGATTCGAGGCTATCGCGCACTGCCTGCTCGACCGCACTGAGGCTTACCATCTCGCCACCGAGCTTGGCGAAACGGGAGTAACGATCGCTAATGGTCAGGAATCCGTGGGCATCGATGTAACCCTTGTCGCCAGTGACGTACCAGCGTCGACCGTTGATCTGCTTCAGCACTTCGGCATCTTTTTCCGGGTTATCCAGATAGCCCTGCATCACCTGCACGCCACCGATCAGGATCATCCCGGCCTCGCCGGTGGGCAGTTCTTCGAGCGTGTCCGGATTGACCACCATAAAACTGGTACCCGGCAACGGCATCCCAACGGTGCCCAGTTTGCCGCCGTGCTGAACCTGCCAATAACGGGTATCCAGAGCATCGGGCAGATTGACGCTGGCCACCGGGGTGGTCTCGGTACAGCCGTAGCCCTCCAGAATCTGCTTGCCGAACTTGGCCTGGAAGCCGCTACGCACCTGCGGGTCAAGCCGCTCGGCCCCGGCCACCACAATCCGCAGCGATTCCAGCATCAACGGATGCACCTTGTTATTGCGCACGAACAGACGCAGGAAGGTGGAGGTGCCGCACATCACCGTGGCGCGATAGCGGGCCACCGCCCGGGCGATCCCCTGGGCATCGGTTGGATCGGCATGGCAGATCATCGGCATTCCTTCGATCAGCGGCAGGAACTGGGTCACGGTCAGACCGAAGGCATGGAACAGCGGCAACGAAGCCATCACCGCATCGCCGTCGTTGATGTTGAGCACCTCGGCGGCCTGCTTCAGGTTGGCCATGATATTGCGATGGCTCAGCCGCACCCCCTTGGGGGCGCCTTCGCTACCGCTGGAGAACAGAATCGCCGCGGTCGATTCCGGATCCCGGTTACGACAAACCATCGCCTTCAGCCAGGAAGCCGGCAGCAGTCGTGCCATCACCAGATTACCCAGCAGCTCCAGCTTGCCGAAGCCTTCGCGCAGATCCTCCAGGTAGACCACCTGCACCTGGGCCAGCAACGGTTGCACCTCAAGCCCGCGCTTGAGCAACTTGGCGACAAACCGGCGCGAGGTGTAGATCGTCTTGATCTCGGCCTGACGCTGAGCTGACAACAGGGCATCGACGCTGGCGCTGTAGTTCAGGTTCACCAGCGTCTTACCGGCCATCAGACCCGCCATGTTGGCCAACGCACCGGCAGCGCTGGTGGGCAGCAGCAGGCCGATATTCTGCTCTGGGCTGAGCTTGCGGATCCGACCAGCCATGGTGATCGAGCCAGCCAGTGCCCGCAGGCCGTTGAGGTCGGTGCCCAGGGTATCGGCGATCGCCAATCCGGTGCCCACCGAGCGGGCCGAATCGATCCAGGCTTCGGCCAGGGTCGGCAACGTGCTGGCGTGTGCTTCCCAGGAGCTAACCGACAGGTCGAACACCCGGCGCTTGACGATATCGGCGCCGGTATCCTTGGCCAGCGGCTCGCCAAAGGCGATTACCAGATCACGGCGGATTCCCTTGCCGCTCAGACGCTTGAGTCGTTCTGAGGAGCGGGAGAACTGACTGCCCCAGAGACCGCGCATGTAGAAAGGCACGATCTGCATGTCATTCTCGGTCTGGGCACAGGCACGCTCGAAGCCCTTTCGGAACTCGGCCAGGTGACCGGTTCGCGAGATCGTCCCCTCTGGGAAGATACAGACCACTTCACCGTTATCCAGCGCTTCGCTGACTTTGACCAGCGCATCGCGGCTACCGGCACCCTGCTGTACCGGCAGGCAGCCGACCATCTTGAAGAACCAGTTCAGGTACCACTTGTCGTAGATCGCCTTGAGCATCACAAAGCGCACAGGCCGCGGACTGGCGATCTGCACGATGGCCCAATCGACCCAGCTGATATGGTTGCCCAGCAGCAGCACGCCACCCCGACTCGGCAGGTTCTTCATCCCCTGCACTTCGATCCGATAGCGACGGCTGATCAGTGCGGTCAGCAGAATCCGCACCAGCGACTGCGGCAGCTTGGTGATGGTGTAGATGCCGCCAATCAGCGCCACCACCGCGATCAGTTCCAGCAACCAGCGGCTGTCGAAACCCTGCAGCGCAAAGAACACCGTCAGGCCGAGGAAACCGGCCATGGCCAGGTTCTGAATCCAGTTATTGACCGCCAATACCTGACCCATATCGCTGTCCCCGGCATGGAACTGGATCAGCGCATTCAACGGCACGATAAACAGGCCACCCATCAATCCCACGGTGGTGAACACCGCCGCCTGGCCCCACAGGGTCTCTACGCCCGGCAGCAGCATCAGCCCGACCGCAACCCCGATTGCACCGATCGGAATCAGACCAGTCTCGATATGGTGGCGCGACAACCGTCCAGCCAGCCAGGAGCCCAGCACGATACCGATCCCGGTGCAGGCCAGGATGCCCTGAATGACCACGGTATTGGTGACATCGAACTGCTCCTTGGCGAACGCCGGGAAGGCTGCCAGCATCACCTGGCCCACCGACCAGAACACCGCCAGACCGATGATCGACAACCGAATCACCGGTCGACGAATCACGCTACCCAGGTTGCCCTTGATCAGCTTGCCGCGGGCGTAGTCGGCGACCGAGAACTGCTTCTCCGGGTTGCCCGGCTCCAGCGTCGGCAACCGATACATCGCCCAGAGTTCCAGCACCGCGTTGATCACCAGCACCCAGCCTAGTGGCGCCACGGCACGCAGAATCTCGCTGCTGTCTTGAACCTCACCGGGCGGATAGAAATGCTCGAACAAGATCGAGTAAACAAAGGTGCCGGCCAGAATCGCCACGATGGTCACCGCCTGCACCGCGGCGTTGGCCGAGCCCAACCGCTCCTTGCCGAACATCGGTTTGATATAGCCGTATTTGGCCGGTGAGTAGAATGCCGACTGCACCGCCAGGGCAAAGGTCATCCCGAACGCTGGCCAGAACCAGCCCATGTAGTAACAGAGAGTGATCCCCAGGGTCAGGCCTAACGCGGCCCAGGCCGAGGCTTTTAATACCTGGTTCTTGGGATAGCGGTCGGCGATAAATCCGGCCGGCGACAGCAGCAGGATAAACGGCAGCAGGATCAGACCGTTGACGATAGCGGTCAGCACCACCTGCATCTCACCGTCGTAGACCTTGAACACGGTGTTCTGGATCGTGATCTTATGGCCCAGATCGACAAAGGCGTTCAGAAACACCGCCAGCAGATAGGCCAGTGCGCCGGTTCGGTTCAGTAATTTACTCATCGTAACGATTCCCTGTGGGTTGCCGGAAGTACAATCAACTTCCGTCCACTCTGTCTAAAGGTGCAGCTAAGCATTACTTTTTTATCCAAAGTCACTCGCAGGCGCACCCAAAGTATCGCATTATGTAACCTTTCGATACCAAGGAATCTGCCAGGACCTGCTCATAGGTTCCCTAACGAGTAATGGACTATGAATCATCCCCAGACCAACGCCCTGATCGCCACGTTGAAACGCCAGCTCAAAGCCAGCGGCAAGACCTATCAGGATGTCGCCACGTTGCTTGAGCTTAGCGAAGCTTCGATTAAACGCTTGTTTCGCGATGGTGAAATTTCACTGCCGCGACTGGAGAAGATCTGCGACGCCATCGATCTGGAGTTTACCGAACTGATCCAGCAGATGTCCCGAGAGCAGCGCCAACTGAGTCAATTAACCCGCGAACAGGAGCAACAACTGATCGACGACACCCCGCTGCTGCTGGTAGCGATCTGCTGCATCAACGGTTACGGCTATCAGGATATTCTGGATCAATACCAGCTCGAGCCCACGCTGCTGATTCAGAAACTGGCGATGCTGGATCGCCTCCACGTGATCGAGCTGTTGCCCAATAACCGGATCAAGCTGCGCATCGCCCCCAACTTCAACTGGTTGCCGGGTGGTCCGATTCAGCAGTTCTTCCATCAACGGATTAAACAGGAGTTTTTCCAGGCCTCATTTGCCAAGAGCTCCGACCAACTGCTGGTGACCAATGGACTGATCTCAACCCAGAGCAACGGCGAGCTGCAACAGCGGATGCAAAAGCTGCTCAACGAGTTTACCGACCAGTGCCGCAAGGATGCATCGCTACCCCTGGATCAGCGTCACGGCACCACTCTGGTGGTGGCGATGCGGCAGTGGCAATCGAGCCTGTTCAGCGACTACCAGCGCTAACCCGGTTTAGATCCAGAAACAACCCCCTCATCCATCAGATAACACGCCGGGTATCACCAGATGCTACCCAGCCGATAGTGCTAACCGCTCCGCTCTCTCCTCGACACACTAGCCGCAACCACAAGCCGAACCAGAACAAGGCTTGATCCCAGGCCCAAGCGGCCCATCAGAGGAGAGAAACCATGCCACTCACATCAGGATACCGATCCCTTTATCGATCAATAGCGGGCAAGATCTGCGGCGCCTGTGCCGCGTTCGGCCTGCTGGCCGGGGTTAGTCTCAGCGCCGATGCCGCCGGACTGCTGCGTCCAGCCAACAGCAGCCTGCCGGAGCTGAAGATCCACTCCCATCAGGTCAAGGTCGTGATCGAAGACGGCTACGCCACCACCCGGATCGATCAAGTCTTCACCAACCCCCACAGCCAGGATCTGGAGGCGGTCTACAGCTTCCCGGTCCCGGAACAGGCGGCCGTGGGTGAGTTCAGCTACTGGATCGACGGCAAGCCGGTCACCGGCGAAGTGGTCGCCAAGCAGCAGGCCCGTCAGATCTACAATGATCAAAAAGCGGCCGGTAACCGCACCGCGCTGACCGAACAGGACGACTACCGCACCTTCGACAGCCGGGTCTACCCGGTCAAAGCCAACGACCAGGTCAAAATTCGACTGGTCTATGTACAACCGGCCGAGATCGACAACAGTATCGGCCGCTTTCTCTACCCGCTGGAGGACGGTGGCGTCGACGAGCACAAGAAGGCCTTCTGGCTTCGCAACGAAAAGGTCGAGCAGGACTTCGGTTTCGAGCTGGAACTGCGCTCACGCTACCCGATCGACGAACTGCGGATGCCGCAACACCCCCAGGCAGTGATCAGCAACCAGGGCCCCAAGCACTGGCACATAACGCTGGGCAACCCAACCCCGACGGCCGCTGCTGAAGCCCAAACCGATGCCGCGCTGGCCGAAGCGCAATCGCTCCAATCCGCCCCTGCCCAACAACACCAGCCGGTGGCCGACCTTAGCCGCGACATTCTTCTGTACTGGCGCCTGGCCGAAGGGCTGCCCGGTGCGGTGGACCTGGTCAGTTACCGTGCCCCGGACGCCAAGCAGGGGACCTTTATGCTGACCCTGACCCCGGGTAACGAGCTGCCGCCGATCAGCGGCAACCGCGACTGGGTCTTTGTCCTCGATACCTCCGGCTCGATGGCCGGCAAATACGCCACCCTGCTCGAAGGGGTCCGTCAGGGATTGCAGAAGCTGCCCAGCGGGGACCGCTTCCGCCTGATCACCTTCAGCAAGCAGGCAAAAGATCTGAGCGGTGGCTACCAACCGGTGGAGCCGCAACGGATTGACGCGCTGATCAACAAGCTGCAGCAAAATGGCGTCGGCGGCAGTACCAACCTCTACGCGGGTCTGAAGAAGGGGATTACCGGCCTCGACAGCGACCGGGCCAGCGCGTTGGTGCTGGTGACCGATGGGGTCGCCAATGTCGGTACCACCGAAAAACGGGCCTTCCTGAAATTGCTGCAACAAGCCGATGTACGGTTGTTCACCTTCGTGATGGGCAACAGCGCCAATCGTCCGCTACTTCAGGGGATGACCGAGGTCTCGAACGGTTTCGCCTCGCAGATCTCCAACGCCGACGATGTGATGGGCCGACTGATGCAAGCCGCCACCAAGCTCAACCATGCCGCGCTGCGTGATCTGAAGGTGGAGATCGACGGTGTGCGGGTGACCGACCTGACTCCGGCCAAACTACCGCCGCTGTACCGTGGCCAGCAGCTGGTGTTGATGGGCCACTACTTCGGTGACGGCGACACTAAGGTACGCCTCAGCGGCCAGATCGGCACCGATAAGAAAACCTACCAGACCCGGGTCCAGCTGCCGGCCCAATCCAGCGATCACCCGGAACTGGAACGGCTCTGGGCGCTGCGCCAGATCGAAGCGCTGCAACAACAACAGGACTACTACGCCGGTGATGCGTCGGTCGAGAGTGATACCAAGCAGGCGATCACCGACCTGGCGGTTCAGTACGGACTGGTCACCGACTACACCTCGCTGCTGGTGGTCGAAGAGCAGGTGTTCCAACAGTTGGGGATCGAACGTCGCAACCAGAAGCGCGTCGAGACCGAGCATCAGGCCCGCCAGAACCGCAGCCAGAACTGGCAGCAGTCCGGCTCGACCAACAACGGCTCCAGCGCCGACAGCGGTCAGACCGACAGTGCCCATTCCAACAGCAATGGCAATGCGCAACCCGCGGCCAACCCGCCGATATTCAGCGGCGAGCGTTCGACCCTGAGCAACTCTCAACGTGGCGGAAGTGGCGGCGGCGCACTGGACCCCTCGCTGTTGCTGCTGATCGGCCTGCTGGCACTCAGTGCTCTTTGGGGCCGTCGTCATCGGATCCGCTTGAGTTAATCGGAGAGGATGATGAACCGGATCCGTTGTTCGATCCCTTGGGTGACCCTGGCTCTTGCCGGGGTTGCTCTCGGTCTGGCCCTGCTGCCGTCGCGATGGGTGGCCGATCCTTTGGCACTGTTCTGTTTTGACCATCAAGCGATAGTGCAGCAGGGCCAGTGGTGGCGCCTGCTCAGCGGCCATCTGGTCCATAGCGACAGCACCCACCTGCAGTGGGATCTGCTCGGCTTTGTGATCTTCGGCAGTTGGTTGGAGTTCAAGGATCGGCGTCTGCTGGTGCTATCGCTGGCACTGGCGCTGCTGATTCTGGACCTGGTGCTGCTGTCATCCTGGGGGCTAGCCCGTTACTGCGGTCTGTCCGGACTGCTCTACGCCCCGGCAGCACTGATGCTGTGGCAACATTTTCGTCGACAGCCCCATCTGATCAGCGCCCTGCCGCTGATCGCCGGTGCGGCCAAGTTGGTCAGTGAAAGCCTGCAACAGCAGGCCTGGTTGGCCGATCAGGGTTGGCCACTCTATGCCCCGGCCCACTGGTGTGGTGTCGCGGCAGCGTTGATCGTCTGGCTATTAACTCGCCGGCGGCATTCGTCGCCATTGGGCCAGCCAACGCTTTATCGCTGAAGAGATAAATCGGCCCTCACCCCCTTAATGGGGATGAGGGCCCTCGAGAACCGTAGTGCCCGAGCATGGGATGTCATTTCGAGTCTGTGTTAGCCGATATCGATCTTAACGCCTTCCGGAAGCCGCCGTTGCTGCTTCGGCAAGCTCAGGGTCAAGACCCCGTTGTCGAAGTTGGCTTTGACCGCACTCGGATCCACATCGCTACCCACCGACAGCTGCCGCAGGTACTGACCGTAGTGGCGCTCCTGCCGAATCAGCTTGCCATCCTTTTCCTCACGGTCTTCAGAATGGGTCTCAGCTTTGATGGTAAGGATGCCGTTATCGAGTTTGACCTCGATATCCTCCTTGCTGATTCCCGGCAGGTCAGCCTTGATCAGGTAGCTATCTTCGTTGTCGTGAACATCGATCGCAGGCGGCTTATCGGAACCACTCGGATCCATTGGCCGGAAGAAGTCATCGAAAAATGTATCGCCAAACAGACGATTGAAGCGGGTTAGGTTGGTCATGATCATCTCCTCCCTACAAGCCTCCCGCATCACCGATTCAGCCCCCATGCTGTCGTTGAAAGTCGGTTCAAAATGCTCATTTACCGATCGTAAACTGCGCTTTCTCACCCACTTTCGCCTAACCCTGCGGCGCTGACTCTAGTCATGCTGAAGGCTTTTACAGGTGACTCAAATGAATACCTTCTGCGCATCAGATTTTTCTAATATTCCTCAATTTCATTGTACTGCGCGGCCACGCCAGCAACAGTGAAAAGCCGTCAATCAACGGCTTGTTTACTGGTTTTCTGTTCATTTATCACCGGCTGCTCTGGACTATTCAGCGCGGGATCCCAGCATCTGGAAACGCAGCAATCGCAAGCCGTTGAACACCACCAGCAGACTGGCGCCCATATCGGCGAACACCGCCATCCATAGGGTCGCATTGCCGGTCAACGCCAGCAGCAGAAATACCGCTTTGATCAGCAGCGCCAGGGCGATGTTCTGGCGTAGCAACACCGCGGTTCGTTGACTGAGTCGAACAAAGCCGCCCAGTTTCTCCAAATTGTCGTCCATCAGCGCCACATCGGCGGTTTCCATCGCGCTGTCACTACCGGCTGCCGCCATCGCAAAACCGATGTCAGCCTGGGCCAGGGCCGGTGTGTCGTTGATCCCATCTCCTACCATCGCCACGCAGCCATATTGCTGCTTCATCTGCCGCAGCTGCTCCAGCTTCTGCTCAGGCAGCAGCTCGCCGTGGGCCTGCTCCACCCCCAACTGCGCTGCGACCGCATCCACCGTATGTTGGTTATCCCCTGACAGCATCCGGCTGTGCAGTCCCAACTGCTGCAGGGATTGCAGCGCTGCCGCCGAGTGTGAGCGGGGTTGATCGACGATGGCAAACAGCAACAGCGGCTGGTTGTCGCGGCAGAGTACCAACACCGTCTGGCCCCGGCGCTCGATCTCGGCCATCTGCTGCTCCAGAGTTGCACTGCAGCCGCCACGCTCATGCAGCCAGCGGTGATTACCGAGACAGTAGCGCTGCCCGTGGATCAGACCACTGAGTCCGCGCCCCGCCTCGCTACGGAACTGTTGCAGCGAATCAGGATCCTGTTCCAGCGGATAGGATTCGGCAAAATTCACCACCGCATTGGAGATCGGATGCTGGGAGTGCTGAGCCAAGGTAACCGCCAAACCGAGCAATCGTTGGGTTTCGGGATCATCAACACCAGAGTTCCCGGCTCCCTCCAGGCGCTGCAAGCTAGTCACGCTGGGTTGCCCCTCGGTCAGGGTACCGGTCTTGTCGAACGCAAAGGCACCCAGCTTGCGTCCCTGTTCCAGATACAGACCACCCTTGATCAGCACCCCGTGCCGGGCCGCCGTGGCCAGACCGCTGACGATGGTCACAGGGGTCGAGATCACCAGCGCACAGGGACAGGCAATCACCAGCAACACCAGAGCCCGATAGATCGCATCACCCCAGCTCCAGTCCAACAACATCGGTGCCAAACCCGCTACCAGCAAGGCCAGCAGCAGTACCGCCGGGGTATAGACACGGGAGAATTGATCGACAAAACGCTGAATCGGTGCCCGTTCGCTCTGGGCCTGCTCCACCAGATGGATAATCCGGGCGATGGTCGAGTCACCGGCAGCGGCCGTCACTTCGACCTCCAATAGGCCGGTTTCGTTGAGGGTGCCGGCAAACAGCGGATCACCAACCGACTTATCCACCGGCAGGCTTTCCCCGGTAACGGCCGCCTGATTGACCGCCGACTCTCCGCGCTGCACCAGGCCGTCGAGGGGGATCTTTTCCCCCGGCAGAACCTGGATTCGGCTGCCGACGCCTACGTCAGCGGCCGCCACCTCTTTCCAACCGCCATCAGCCTGTCGCACCCGGGCACTGTCCGGTGCCAGTGCCATCAGATTGCGGATTGCTCCCCGCGCCCTTGCCAGCGAGGCGGCCTCGACCCGCTCCGACAGCGCAAACAGCACCATCACCATCGCCGCTTCGGGCCACTCGCCGATCAGCATCGCGCTGGTGACCGCAATCGACATCAGTGCATTGATATTCAGATCACGCTGCCGGATCGACTGCCAGCCCTTACGGTAGATGGTCGGACCACTGAGCAGTAAAGCCAGCAATGCCAGAACCACCACGAGCAGATCACCCCAGTTGAACCAGTGACCCAGCTCGGCCGCCAGAGCCGCAAGCCCCGCTAACGCCAGCCGCCCATAGTTCTGCCAAAGGCTCGGTTCTACAGCCTTGCCCGGTTGGGGTTTAGATTGAGCACCTGCCTCAAGCCGTTGTCCGGCAAAGCCGATCTCGCTTAGCGCCTGTTCGATCTCTTTCCTGGCCGCCGGCGGATGGCTGACACTCAGGATTCGATCGAGCAGATTGAAGCTAAGCTGCTCGACCACCGCCATCGACTCCAACCGCTTGCGGATCATCCGCTCTTCAACCGGACAATCCATCGCTTCAATATACCAGCGGCTAAGCTGCAGACCGGATTTGGGCTGCATGCCAGGTTCCGCCGACGGAGCCTTTTGGCTGCCGGTTCCACAGCAGCTGCCACAATCGGAAAGTACGTCAGGCACCGTTCACTCCTTGTCGTTTCAGTTGATCTACCGGAAGCCTAAACCTTATAGTCGATATAAGGTCAAGCGATAGGAACAAGCCATGCGTATCGGCGAACTCGCCCGTCAAACCGGCACCGAAACCGTCACCATCCGCTTCTACGAAAAGCAGGGGCTGATGCCGCCACCGGCACGCAGCGACAGCAACTACCGGATCTACAACGACACCCATAAGGAGCGATTGCTGTTTATCCGTCATTGCCGGGGTATGGATATCAGCCTGGAGGAGATCGCGACCCTGCTTGAATGCCGCGAGCACCCGGCCATGAGCTGCGATAACGTCAACCGCATGATCGACAGCCATATCAGCCAAGTTCTACAGCAGATCAACGACTTACAGCGACTCGAGCAGCAACTTCGCCAACTACGGCAGCGCTGCAACAATGAACGCAACCCCATGGGTCAGGCCGCCGACTGCGGCATCCTGGACTCCCTCGAGCACTGTGAACCGGATGGTTGCCACAACCATCAGCGCCACAAAGAAACCAATTCCTAACCAGCCTAATCCATATCAAGTTCCCGACTGTATGACTGTGTTATTTATTAGCGCCTGATTAATTAGCTACTTGCAGACTCGCCATAACCAGGTGGCTTAGCTTGTAAGTCTGCGTTGAAAAAAGACAGGTGAAGAGATGGGAATTGGAGGAATCAGCGTCTGGCAGCTCTTGATCGTGCTGCTGATCGTCTTGCTGCTGTTCGGCAGTAAAAAACTGGGCAGCCTGGGCAGTGATCTAGGTGGTGCCGTCAAAGGCTTCAAGAAAGCCATCTCGGATCAGGACCCACCCAAACTGTCCTGAATCCGTCTCTCGGCCGTCTCGGCCGAGTCTTGGGTGGACGAAAAATATGACAAATGTCTAACACTTACTGTTCTGATCGTTGCTATCCTCTGTCATTCAAGCTGATGCTTGGCACACTTAATCTAAATCAAGTCCGTTGACAGACCCCAGGGATATAGTGGCGCAGTGCAGGCAAGTGATCGTCTGCAATGTTTTATTAGCTTTTACGGATATTAGCTATGACCGGACTACTCTCCCGGACACTAGTTGCCTTGCTTGCACTCATCGTGTCAATGCACAGCTGGGCCGTTGTTAACGTCAGCGATGCCAAAGACCCGCTGCCAATTCTCGAATCGACTTTCCAGGGCGCTGAAATCGGCCCCAAAGTTCCGGTAGGTGAAGACAACCTGCCGGTCCGGACCGTCTATAAAGGCGATGAAGTCGTCGGTTACGCGTTTGAAACCAATGACATCGTCGATATTCCCGCCTACTCCGGCGCGCCGATCAACACCCTGGTGATGATGGAGCCCAACGGCGAGTTCATCCACAGCGTGGTGCTGGAACACCACGAGCCGATCCTGCTGGTCGGTATCCCCGAGCAAAAACTGTTCGACTTCGTCGATCAATACGATGACATGAAGGTCACCGACCGGGTTCGTGTCGGTGCCGCCAATACCGAAGGGGTGATCAGCGTTGACGCCGTTGCCGGTGCCACCGTCACCGTCATGGTGGTCAACGAAGCAATCATGCGTGCCTCCAAGAAAGTCGGTATCGCGCTGGGCATGCCGGGACTGGAAAAGAGCACCATTGTGCCGCCCTCCACCGTCAAAGAGGACGTGTTCCAACAGGCAGACTGGCAGACACTGGTCGGTGACGGTTCGATCCGAACCCTGGTGCTGAACCGCGGCCAGATTGATGAAGCCTTCATGGGTACCGAGGCCGAAGAGGTCGACGTGGCCAGCCCGGAAAAGAAACAGGATCTGTTTATTGAGCTGGCCTACGCGCCGCTGAATATCCCGACCATCGGCCGCAACCTCCTTGGCGATGAGCAGTACAACTGGCTCAAGAGCGAGCTTAATGAGGGTGACCATGCCATTGCCGTATTCGGTAACGGCCGCTATTCGTTCAAGGGCAACGGCTTTGTCCGTGGCGGTATCTTCGACCGCACCCAGATGCAGCAGAACGAGAAGGTCATCAGTTTCCACGACACCGATTACTACCGTTTCCAAGACTTCGTGGTAGAGGGCTACCCCGGCTTCAAAGAGACGGCGATCTTCATCATCCGTAGTCAGTATGAGTTCGATCACGGCTCACCTTGGCAGCTGGAACTGCTGGTCCGTCGTCAGGTCGGCGCACTGGACAGTGTATTCACCAGCTTCTTCGGCGACTACATGACCAAGGAAGAGTACATCACCCGTCCGGTGATCGAAGTGATCGAGGAAGAGGAGCCGGAGCCGCTGTGGGTCTCGGTCTGGCGTGATAAGACCTTCCAGATCACCGTACTGAGCATCTCGCTGGTATTGCTGACCGCGATCATCTTCTTCCAGGATTACCTGGTCCGCTACCCGCGCCTGCTCAACCATGCCCGTCACCTGTTCCTGGTCTATACCGTGGTGTTTATCGGCTGGTACACCCTGGGTCAGCTGTCGGTGGTCAACGTATTCACCTTTACCCATGCACTGATGGGCGACTTCCGCTGGGAGCTGTTCCTGCTCGATCCGATCATCTTCATCCTCTGGGCCTATGTGGCGATGACGCTGCTGCTCTGGGGCCGGGGTATCTTCTGCGGCTGGCTGTGTCCGTTCGGCGCCCTGCAGGAGCTGATCAACCACGTCTCCCGCAAGCTCAAGATCAAGCAGTGGGAACCGCCGTTCGCGGTCCATGAGCGACTATGGGCGGTCAAGTACATCATCCTGCTGGCACTGTTCGCGGTCTCGCTGGAATCGATTGGTGAAGCCGAACGCTACGCCGAAGTCGAGCCGTTCAAGACCGCCATCATGCTGAAATTCCAGCGTGAATGGGGCTATGTGTTCTACGCTGGCATTCTGTTGCTGATCTCGGTCGTGAACCGCAAGTTCTACTGCCGCTACGTCTGCCCGCTGGGTGCAGCACTGGCAATTCCGTCCAAGGCCCGCCTGTTCGACTGGCTCAAGCGCCGTAAGGAGTGTGGCCAGCCCTGTAAGATCTGCGCCAACGAGTGCGAGATCCAGGCGATCCATCCGGATGGCAGCATCAACGCCAACGAGTGCCACTACTGCCTCGATTGCCAGATGAGCTACTACAACGATCACAAGTGTCCGCCGCTGGTGCAGAAGCGCCGTAAGCGGGAGAAAGAAGCTTTAGCTAATAAGATTCCAGCCGTCGAGGTTGGAGCAACCGCAAACTGAGAAAAATAAGAACAAATAACAGGAGGTTAGAACACCAGCTGATTCACGCCCAAGATCAGAGGTCAAACCGGTCGCAACCGCAGTACCCACAACTACTGTAAACGGGGTCGGAAAACGTGGAATGGTCCAAGGGGGGCCGTCTCACTGGGCATGTTGTAAATCATAAAAATGATTCTTCCCACAACCTTGGAGAATAGATAAATGATTGACCCAAATGATAAAGATCTACCGAAAGTAGACGCCGAGGACGCCAACGCGAGCGAGCACGTAAAGCTCAGCCGTCGTCTGTTCCTGGGTGGCTCAGCCGCACTGGTAGGCGCCGCCGGCGCTGGTCTGGGTGGTTCACTGGTTTCCGCTCCGGCTCAAGCCGCCAGCCAGTCAGCCCACGTCGGACCGGGTGAGCTGGACGAGTACTACGGCTTCTGGAGTGGTGGTCACTCCGGTGAAGTCCGTGTACTGGGCCTGCCCTCAATGCGTGAACTGATGCGTATCCCGGTATTCAACCTGGATTGCGCCACCGGTTGGGGTCTGACCAACGAATCCAAAGAGGTTCTTAACTACGACGAGAACCCTTACCTGGTTGGCGACTGTCACCACCCGCACATGTCCATGACCGACGGTCATTACGACGGTAAGTATGTCTTCATCAACGACAAGGGTAACACCCGTGTTGCACGTATCCGTTGCGACATCATGAAGACCGACAAGATCGTAACTGTTCCGAACTGTCAGGCCATCCACGGTCTGCGTGTTCAGAAAGTACCGCACACCAAGTACGTCTTCGCCAACGCTGAATTCCGGATCCCGCACCCGAACAACGGTGCTCTGGAAAGCATGAAGGATATCGAAGGCTACTACACCATGTTCAACGCTATCGACGCCGAGACCATGGAAGTTGCCTTCCAGGTCATCGTTGACGGTAACCTGGACAACACCGATGCCGACTACACCGGTAAGTACGCTTTCTCTACCTGCTACAACTCTGAGAACGCCGTTGACCTGGCCGGCACCATGCGTAACGAGCGCGACCACGTTGTTATCTTCAACATCGAGCGTATCGAAGCTGCTGTTAAAGCTGGTAAGTACACCACCCTGCCGGGTGCCGACAATGTACCGGTACTGGACGGCCGTAAGGGCAGCCAGCTGACCCGCTACGTACCGGTTCCGAAGAGCCCGCACGGTATGAACACCGCGCCTGACGGCCGCCACTGTGTTGCCAACGGTAAGCTGTCTCCGACCGTTACCGTGATGGACATGTGGAAGTTCGACGACCTGTTCGACGACAAGATCAAGCCGCGTGACGTTGTTGTTGCCGAGCCTGAGCTGGGTCTGGGTCCGTTGCATACCGCCTTTGACGGCCGCGGCAACGCCTACACCACCGTGTTCATCGACTCCCAGATCGTTAAGTGGGACGTTCAGAAGGCGATCGAAGCCTACAAGGGCGAAAAAGTTAACTACATCAAGCAGAAGCTGGACGTTCAGTACCAGCCGGGCCACAACCACACCACCATGGGTGAAACCCGTGATGCTGACGGCAAGTGGCTGATCTCGCTGTGTAAGTTCTCTAAGGACCGCTTCCTGAACTGTGGCCCGCTGCACGCTGAGAACGACCAGCTGATCGACATCTCCGGCGACGAGATGGTTCTGGTTCACGACGGCCCCACCTATGCCGAGCCGCACGATTGTATGATCGTACACCGCAGCAAGGTTAAGCCTTCCAAGCTGTGGAGCCGCGACGATCCCTTCTTCGCCAGCACTGTTGCCATGGCCGAGAAAGACGGCGTTAACCTGGAGACCGACAACAAGGTAATCCGTGACGGCAACAAGGTTCGTGTTTACATGACCTCCGTTGCTCCGAACTACGGCATCACCGAGTTCAACGTCAAGCTGGGTGACGAAGTCACCGTAGTGGTAACCAACCTCGACAAGATCGAAGACGTTACCCACGGTTTCTGCATGGTTAACCACGGCGCGCAGATGGAAATCAGCCCGCAGGCGACCGCTTCCATCACCTTCACCGCCGACAAGCCCGGAGTACAGTGGTACTACTGTAACTGGTTCTGTCACGCCCTCCACATGGAGATGCGCGGCCGGATGCTGGTAGAAGCCTAAGCATCACTGTCACTACGAGTGAACAAAAAGCCCCGCATTAGCGGGGCTTTTTTATGCTTGGAAATATCGATAAGAGGCTGGCGTCAACTGGCCATCTGGAATGGATTGACCTGGCTGTGGCCTTCACCGGCTACGGTAATCCCAGGCTGATCGGCCATGATATCCCTGATCCGGTCGGCATCCTCTTTGATGGTATCGATCATGATCAGGTACTGGCCCTCTTCGAGCTGATCGTGGAAGCGGCGGATTTTGACGTTCTCTGAGTCAAGTCCGTAGATCATCCCAAAACCGACCCCGAACGCGATCAAAATCGCGGTGGTAAAGGCCAGCGATACCAGCGACCAGGCTCGGAACTCAGAGGCGATTTCCGGGCTGGCGAGCAAAAATCCGGCGATCGCACACAATCCTGCCAGCGCGCCGACAATCGCGCCACGCTCGGCGATCCGCTTTCCGTCGTGCTGATGGAAGTAGAAGCTGGCCAGATGCAGGCCGCGCTTCTTAAGATTGTTCCAGTTATCGTACTTCTTGCTCATGATGTGGAAATTCCAATCCGTCACGCCTTTTTCATGTAGTTCCTTCGACACTCGTTCGGCGCAGTCGATACTACTGGTCAAGTAATATAAGCGTTTCATAGTGTTTCTCCGCGGTACCAAACAGCTTGTATGAGTTGGATGGTATGAGTTGGATGACGGCAATACCCAGTATAGCAGCGCTAATCCGACCCAGACGGTCGGAATTCCCCCACGGCAACCATTGCGATAAATCACCGATTCGATGCACTCTTGACCAAGGCTAAGTCCAGCGCCGTATTTCGGTGCTAGTATCCTTGCATTCAGAAGTCCCAGACCGATATCCATTGACGCGCAAAATGGAACCCAGGATGTTTCGATACTTGCCCCTGAAATGCCCCCTGACCTTGGTACTGCTGGCCAGTACCCAGGCGATGGCCGCACAGATCGCCGTGTCGCCTCAACAATCCCTGCAGGCCGCCATCGACGCCAGCCAGAGTGGCGATCAACTGGTCCTTGAAGCAGGCACCTACCAAGGTAACTTCGTCATCGACAAACCGCTGACCTTGACCGGCAGCAACGGCGTTGTGCTTGACGGCAACGGTGCCGACAGCACCCTGACCCTGAAGTCGGACGGAATCACCGTCGAGAACTTGAAGATCCAGAACTGGGGTGACGACCTGACCGAACTCGACGCCGGCATCTTCGTCGGCCGCGAAGCCACCGGTGCGGTGATCCAGAATAACTATTTTCAAGGCACCACCTCCGGCATCTGGGTCGATGCCACCAAGGACATCCGGATTCTCTCCAACAAAATCGAGGGTAACCTGGATATCCGCTCCCAAGACCGCGGTAACGGCATCCATCTGTACGCGGTCGGCGGTGCACTGGTGAAAGATAACGAGGTCTGGCACACCCGCGACGGCATCTATATCGACACCAGCAACGGTAACGAGCTGATCAGCAACTACCTGCATGACCTGCGCTACGGCGTGCACTACATGTACAGCTACAGCAACAAGGTGATCGATAACCACACCAAGAACACCCGCACCGGCTACGCGCTGATGCAGTCTAAGCATCTCACCGTCGTCAACAACCGCTCCGAGGATGATCAGAACTATGGCATCCTGATGAATTTCATCACCAACTCTCGGGTGGAGCAGAACCATGTAATGGGGGTTCAGACCGGTCGTAATCCGCACCTGAGACAAGGTTCCAACGCCATCAGCGGCGCCGAAGGCAAGGCGCTGTTCATGTACAACTCGGTGTTCAACGAGATTGTCAGCAACCAGTTCAACGAGAGCGACCTGGGCATCCACCTGACCGCCGGTTCGGAAGACAACGTCATCTCCGGCAATACCTTCATCAGTAACAAAGAGCAGGTCAAATACGTCTCCAACCGTAAACAGGATTGGTCCAAAGACGGTCGCGGCAACTACTGGAGCGACTACCTGGGCTGGGATATGAACGATGACGGTATCGGCGACACCCATTACGAACCCAATGACGGGGTCGACAAGCTGCTGTGGAAATACCCGGCGGTGAAGGTCCTGCTCAATAGCCCGGCGGTAGAAACCCTACGCTGGGTTCAACGCCAATTCCCGGTTTTAAAATCACCGGGCGTCTTCGATTCCGCGCCGCTGATGAACTCACCGTTCGACAGCAACGGCGCATTGGTCGATCAACAGGGTCAACGCAAACAGACCCAGGCCGCGTCCGAGGAACTGACACAACGATGACAAGCGCAACCCCAATCGTACAACTGAGCCAGGTCGAGAAGCACTACCAGGGCGTTCACGCCCTCAAGGGACTCGACCTCGATATCCACCAGGGTGAGATCCTCGGCCTGTTCGGCCATAACGGCGCCGGTAAGACCACCACCATCAAGCTGATCCTCGGTCTGATCGAAGCCACCAAGGGCCAAGTCCGAGTATTTGGTGAAGATCCGACCCTGTCCGAAGCCCGCACCTCGCGTCGCCAGCTCGGCTTCCTGCAGGAGAACGTGGCCTTCTACGACCAGCTTACCGGTCTGGAAGTTCTGAGCTATTTCGCCAAGCTCAAGAGCGTGCCCAAATCCCAGTGCCGCGCACTGTTGGAGCAGGTTGGCCTCAGCCACGCAGAAAACCGCCGGGTCAAGACCTACTCCAAAGGGATGCGTCAGCGTCTGGGCCTGGCCCAGGCACTATTGGGCGATCCCAAGCTGCTGCTGCTGGACGAACCCACCGTCGGCCTCGACCCGATCGCGACCCAGGATTTCTACCAGCGTCTGGAACAACTCAAAGCCCGCGGCTGTACCATTATCCTCTGCTCCCACGTGCTGCCTGGGGTGGAGAAATATATCGACCGGGCCCTGATCATGGGCCGTGGCAGCCTGCTGGCCGAAGGGGATCTGCACGACCTGCGTGACAAGGCCAACCTGCCGATGACACTCCGACTGGACGGTGAGATCGAGCTGCCCGAAGGACTGCGTGAATATCAGGACAGCAGCGATCCCAACAAGCTGACCCTACCGATCCAGCACAAGATGAATGTACTGCAGACGGTGATGGCGCTGCCGGGGCTGGACAACCTCGACCTGCACCTGCCCACCCTTGAAGATCTCTACACCCATTTCACCGGCACCCTGCAGATGGAGGCTGAACAGCGATGAACGCCATTTTGACTGTATGCGCCAAGGAATTCCGCGACGGCCTGCGCAACCGCTGGGTTATCGCCATCACCGCCATCTTCGCCCTGCTGGCGATCGGTCTGGCCTATTTCGGCGCTGCCGCTGCCGGTCGGGTCGGATTCACCTCGCTGTCGACCACCATCGTCAGCCTGGCCAGCCTGGCGGTCTTTATTATCCCGTTGATCGCGCTGATGCTCTCCTACGACGGCGTCGTCGGTGAAGACGAAAACGGCACCCTGCTGCTGTTGATGACCTACCCGCTATCCCGCTGGCAACTGCTGTTGGGCAAGATGCTTGGCCACGGTGCCATCATGGCGTTCTCCACCCTGGTCGGCTTCGGGGCCGCGGCCTTGATCATGGGTTCGTTCTCCAACACCACCGGCTGGGGCGAGCTGATTACGGCTTTTGCAGTCTTTATCGTCTCGGCGATCCTGCTTGGCTGGGTCTTTATCGCCTTTGCCTACATCATCAGCACCTTGGTATCCGAGAAATCCAAGGCCGCCGGTGTGGCGCTGATCGTCTGGTTCCTGTTCGTACTGGTGTTCGATCTCGGCCTGCTGGGCCTGCTGGTCGGCACCGAAGGCGATGTTGATGCCGAGCTGTTCCCCTATCTGCTGCTGCTCAATCCGACCGATATCTTCCGTCTGGTCAACATCAGCTACTTCGCCAGCGAGCAGATCACCGGCCTGATGGCGATTGCTCAGCACGTTAAATTCTCCACCAGCGCGTTGCTGGCGGCCCTGCTGGTGTGGTTGGCCGTGCCGGTCAGCATCTCGCTGATGATCTTCAACCGCAGGAGTCTGTAATGAGCCCAAGACTGCTGGTGTTGCTGCTGACCGCCCTGCTGGGGCTGGCCGGTTGCCAAGAAGACACCCCCGAAACCCTGGCGGCCCAGAAAGCGATCGCCATCGAGAGCGGTGAAGAGTGCCACCTGTGTGGCATGATCATCAGTAACTATCCCGGCCCCAAGGGCCAACTCTACGAGCGCGGTGATACCCGTACCCACAAGTTCTGCTCAACCCGGGATATGTTTGCCTTCCTGTTGGATCCGGAACACAAGCACAATATCCAGAGTGCCTTCGTCCACGATATGGCGGTCAGTCACTGGGACCACCCGGATGAGGAGACCTACATCGACGCTCGCACCGCCTGGTACGTGGTCGGTAGCTCAAAGAAAGGCGCCATGGGCCCGACCCTGGCCAGCTTCTCCGACGAGAAAACCGCCAAAGCCTTCATGAAGATGAACGGCGGAGACCTGTACACCTTCGACCAGTTGAATCTGGATCTGCTGTCACAGATGGGGTTTTAAGCCGGATCTGAAGGAAGCTTACGGCGCCCAGGACAGGCGCCGCAGGGACTTGCACCGTTCGGTGCAAGAACGACTACTTACTTGAAAGTAGTGATATGCACGATGGCGGCACGCAGCTGCTCATCGGTGCAGTTCATACAGGTGCCCATCGGCGGCATCGCATTCAGACCAGCTTTGGCGCTGGCCAGCAGACCATCGACCCCACCCTTGGCATCCAGGCGCGGCTGCCACAGATTCTTATCGCCGGCCATCGGGCCGATTCCAGTGCCATGGCAAGCCATGCAGTAAGTGTTGTAGGTGGCAACGCCATCATCGGCTTGAGCCGTGGCGGTCATCGCAGCACCGGCCAGGCAGAGCAAGGTCATCAGTTTTTTCATAGTGAGCTTCGATAGTTGAGTTTTTTAGTTGGATAAATCAGGGAGGCCAGCTTACTGAACTGCCTGCTGACGGTGGATGACCCAAATCAATTACTTCGACCTGCCAGGCTGTATATTTTACCCTCTGCCCAACCTTCTCAAATCAAGAACCATAACCAACACCAGAGAGACATTAGCCATGAAGAAATGCCTCACCGCTCTCGCGCTGTCTGCCCTGCTGGGTGTAACCGGCACCGCCCAGGCTCACTCCCACAGCGATCACGGCCACAAGCAGAGCGAAGAAAAAGCCATGGACCACAGCAAGATGGACCACGGCAAAATGAATCCCGGCAAGATGAAGATGTCGGACAAGCCGGTCCCGGCGGTCGGCGTGATCAAGGACATCGACCACAAAGGATACGTTAAGGTCTACCATCAGCCGATCGAAGCCTGGAACATGGGTGCGATGCAGATGAAGTTCAAGCTGGCACCGTCGATCGATGTCCACAGCCTCAAGGTCGGTCAAGAGATCGAGTTTATGACCAAGACTGAAGGCATGGGCAAGTACCTGATCACCGAGATCAAATAAGCCTGCCCAAGAGCTCCTGGCAAACAAAAAGCCCGCAATTGCGGGCTTTTTCGTTTCAGACAGCGGCCCAATCTCGGTTAATCGATCACGATCGGCCCTAATCCGTGCAGATCGGCATAACGCTTCAACCGTCCGTCACGCTTGATCGCCGCGACAAACTGATCGATTCGCGCCAACCATTGCGGCTGACCTTTTGCCACCGCATAGGCGTACTGGAACTTCTCTCCCGCTGCCTGTTTGGGGGTCAACAACCGTGCCCAGTCGAAGTTCTTCAGCATCTTCTGGCCATAGGGATAATCGGTGATAAACACGTCAGCCCGGCCCGACTGTACCTCCGCCTCACGTTCATACGGCTTATCCACCACACTCAACTGGGCATGCTTGAGCCGGCGCCGCATCTCGGCCTCCATATAGGTTCCCCGCTGCACACAGACCACGTGATCGGCTTGATCCATCGCTTCCCAGCTATCGATCGAGCCATGAGTTTTGGTGGTCAAGCCGTACATGCCGCTAGCCAGATAGGGCGCGCTGAAGTCGATCCGCTGCATCCGCGCCTCGGTCCGACCCACACCGAACATCGCGATATCACAGGCATCGGCTTCGATATCATCGATAAAGCGGCCAAAGTGAGTGTTCACATAGCGAAGCTCAACCCCCAGCTCGCGGGCCAGTTCAGCCGACAGGTCGATATCGATACCTTCGAGCCGGCCACTCTTGGGATTGCTATAGGAGATCGCGAAGTAACCGGGCCAGATACAGACCCGTAATTCACCACTGGCCTCGATCCGCTGCAGCCTATCGTCGGCCGGAGCGGCCACCTGAGCCTGGGAAAAACTGCTCCATGTCATTAACAGCAACAACAACCCGCCCAGTGGCTTGGATTGGCGGCACCAATGGTGATAAATTGCGCCCATTCTTAATCCTTGTAACAGATACGGTTTTTTGAAGGCCGCATCATGCATAGGGATATTATTCGAGTCAATTCATCGCGTAAGCGGTCGTCACGTTAGCTCCCTCAGGAGTCCCGCAGCTGAAACCTGTTCGGCTGTGAATACAGGTTGTTGGAACATCAGTGGTCAAGGAACAACGTAGCCAAGGGGTGATCCAGCCCCATTTCGCTGTCACGCTATTTACTCTGTTGATCGCCGGTGGCTGCCTGGCGCTGATGCTGTTTGTGCTGCAGCACGGCGAACAGCGAGCGATTCGCGAGCTCGAAGACCGTACTCAACTGCTGGCCCACACCCTGGAAGGCTCGGCAATCCGAAGCGTGCAGGATGTGATCGGACGCTTGCAGAGTATCGACAAGGTGCTGGAGTTCAACCCGGCGCTGCTGAGTCGAAACTCGGGCGACCTTAGCCAGGTGTTGCGAGATACCCTGTCACTGGCACCCAGCCTGCGTGAAGTGATGATCCACGACCGGGACGGCAACTGGATCGCCTCTTCCAACCAGCGCCCTCCGCAGCAACCGACCAAGGCGGCCCGGTGCGCCGATCAATTGGCTCTGAGTGCGCAGTCGGGCTACCTGATTCAAGCCCCAGCCTCGGGTCGCTATCTGGGCAGTGCGAGCAATGCCAGCAGCCTGCACCATATCCCGATCTGCGTCGACATTCGCTCCTCCCGTGGCATCATCCTGGCGCGGATTACCGCAGCCCTGAATCCGGATTACCTGCGCGAGCTGTTCCGTCCGGCCTACGAGTTTTATCCGGTGACCGTTGAGCTGCTGCACTACAACGGCCAGCTGCTGACCCGGGCCGGATCGGTGCAGATGGACGATGCCCCTCGGTCAACGCAACGCTTGATCAGAGAGCTGTCGAGTCGGGATTTTGGCCTGTTCCACCAAACACTCGGCACAGGGACCGGCAAGCCCGAGCAACAGTTGATCACCAGCTACCGTTCGACCTCGCCGCTGCCACTGGTGGTCACGGTTAATCTCGATCAGCAACAGGGTCTGATGGGCTGGCGTAACGAGCACCAGACCATCATCCTGGTCTTTATCATGCTGATCCTGCTGGTACTGATCGGTGGGACGCTGGTCAATATGGCCCTGCGGCGCAAGCAACGGCTGGAAGCCGAGCTACAGATGCTCACGACCGCCATCAGCAGTGCCGCCAACGCCATCTTTATCACCGACATCAAAGGCCGGATCCAATGGGTCAATCACGCCTTTGAAAAGCTGACCGGCTGGAATGCCGACGAAATTCACGGCAAGACCCCAAGGGTGCTCAGCTCCGGCGAGCATGGGCCGGAGTTCTTCAAGCAGATGTGGCAGTCGATCACCCAGGGTCAGACCTGGCGCAATCATGTGGTTAACCGCACCCGCCGCGGCGACCGGATGGTGATCGAGCAGACGGTCACCCCGATCCACGACCGCCGGGGCCACCTGAGTCAGTTCGTTGCCGTCCACGAGGATGTCACCGCCCGCATCAATGCCGAAAATCGGGTCAAATACCTGGCCCAGCACGACACCCTCACGGGGCTGCCGAACCGACTGACCTTTGTCGACAAACTGGACCACAAGCTCAGCCAAGACAGCCAGCGCAAGCTGATGGTGTTCTTTATCGACCTGGATAACTTCAAGAGCATCAACGATACCCTCGGCCACCAGGCCGGCGACGAGGTCCTGCGGATCTCGGCCCAACGGATGATGCAGGTCCTGCCCGGCGACGCACTGCTGTCGCGCCTGGGGGGAGACGAATTTGCCGTGATGCTGGAGAGCATCAGTCAGAAGGGGCCGCTGCAATCGCTGGTTGAGGAGCTGCTGCAGACCCTTTGTCAACCGATCGAACTGGAGGCCGGCCATTTCACCCTATCGGCCAGCCTCGGCATCACCTGCGGCCTTCCCGGCCAGGACCAAGCTGCCACCTTGCTGAAACAAGCCGACCTGGCGATGTACCGGGCCAAACAGAACGGCCGCAACGGCTTCAGCTTCTTCGACGAGGCGATGGACTACCGGATGCACCGGCATGTGTCCCTGGAGCAGAACCTGCGCGATGCCCTCAACCATGACGACCAGTTCCATCTCTGCTTCCAACCGGTATTTGATTGCCATAGCCTGCAGCCGGTGTCGCTGGAGGTTCTGATCCGCTGGCAGAACAGCCAAGGCGAATGGGTCTCCCCGGCCGAGTTTATCCCCGTTGCCGAAGATTCCGGCTTGATTGTTGAGCTGGGCCGTCGGCAGTTGAACTACCTGTTCCAGCGCTTGGAAAGCTGGAAGGATGGACCGCTCGACGGCCTGCGCATCAGCATCAATATCTCCACCGTACAACTGGCGCGGGACCAGATCGCCGAAAACCTGCTGCGCCGCCTGCGCTGGAGTCATATCCCCACCAACCGATTGACGGTGGAAATCACCGAAACCAGCCTAATGACCGATAACCAGCAGCTACGCGATAACCTGACCATGCTGCATCAACACGGTATTTCATTATCGATCGACGACTTCGGTACCGGCCACTCCTCGCTCAGCTACATCAGCCAGCTCCAGGCTTCCCAGTTGAAGATCGACCGCAGCTTTATCAATGGCATCGGTCAGGGAAGCAGCGATGAAGCGGTGATCCAAGCAACCCTGGCATTGGCTCACCAACTCGGTATCCAGGTGGTGGCCGAAGGGGTCGAGACCGAGCAGCAGCTGGCGTTCCTGCGCCAGCAAGGCACCGATCTACTGCAGGGCTATCTGCTGGCCAAGCCGATGTTCGAGCCGCAGCTGCTCGAGTTTATCGCCGCACAACGCGATATCGAGAACGCCACAATCCGGTTTCAGGCCAACAGCTCCATCGCCGCGCCGCACTGAACGCTGTACCCATCATCCGACGCGGGTGTTGCAAAATTCGGCTGCCGTTATATTCTACGAAGAATCACGAATATCCCGAGAATTGATATGGAATATCGTCTACATGGTCGGGTCTGGATCGAAGGCCCCGAAGGGACTTTTTTGGGTTACGGTCGCGTCGTCCTGCTGGAGCGAATCCGAGAGCACGGCTCGATCCGTGCGGCGGCCCGCTCGATGGAGATGTCCTACCGCCACGCCTGGAAACTGGTCGACTCGATGAACCGTCAGAGCCGAGAGCCGGTAGTAGAAAAAAGCACCGGTGGCCGCGGCGGCGGCGGAGCCAAACTGACCGAATCCGGCCAGCGGGCGGTCGACTGTTTCTGGCAGGCTTATCAGGACTACCGCGACTACCTCAGCAACCGGTCGACCCAGCTGGATCTGTAGATGCGATCACATAGTTTGCCTCGACTGTCGGGACTCTGGTTAATATTGCTACTTCTAAGTTCGGCTAGTCAGGCCGAGACCCTGCGCATCGCAGTGGCCAGCAATTTCAGCGACGCTGTCCGCCCCCTGGCACGGCAGTTTGAAGCCGACAGCGGCCATCGGGTCCAGCTAATTTTTGGCTCCACCGGCAAACACTTCGCTCAGATCGTCAACGGTGCCCCGTTCGATGCCTTCCTGGCGGCCGACCGGCGTCGTCCCGAACTGCTCGAACAGCAGGGTCGAGCCATCGCCGGTAGCCGTTTTACCTACGCCATCGGCCAGTTGGTACTCTGGAGCCCAAACCCGGACGGTGGCGATCTGCAACAGCAGCTCAAGCAAGGTCGCTTCCGCCATCTGGCGATCGCCAACCCGAAACTGGCTCCGTACGGCCGTGCCGCCTGGCAACTACTCGACAAACTGAACTTACAAAGCTCTGTTCGCGGCAAGCTGGTTCGAGGAGAAAATATTGGTCAGACCTTCCACTTCGTCAGCAGCGGTAACGCCGAGCTGGGGCTGGTGGCGCTGTCCCAGATCACCGATCCACAGCAACCCTTACCTGGCCGTCACTGGCTCGTCAACCCATCCCTTTACGAGCCGATCGTGCAGCAGGCGGTTCAGCTCAACCGTAGCCCGGCCATCGACGCCTTTATGAATTTTCTGCGCAGTGACAACGTCACTCAGCTAATCCGCCAGCATGGCTACGCGATTCCGGAGGGCCGCTAGGTAGACTCGATGGATTCAACCGACCTGAGCGCCCTAAGCATCACCCTGCAGCTAGCCGGTCTAACCACCCTGATCCTACTGCTGCTCGGCACCCCACTGGCTTGGTGGCTAGCGCGAACCCAGTGGCGTTATAAATTTCTGCTCGAAGCGGTAATCGCGCTGCCGCTGGTGCTACCGCCGACGGTGCTGGGGTTTTATCTGCTGATCGCTTTGGGTCCCAATGGCCCGATCGGTGGGCTGGCCGAAGCCCTTGGTGGACGTTCTCTGGCATTCAGCTTTACCGGGCTGGTGATCGGCTCGGTGTTCTACTCGATGCCGTTTGTGGTGCAGCCGCTGCAGAATGCCTTCACCGCCATCGGCCCAAGGCCGCTAGAGGTGGCCGCTACACTGCGCGCAGGCCCCTTGGACCGTTTCTTTACCGTAGCTGTGCCATTGGCCCGCTCGGGCTTTCTGACCGCCACGGTGCTGGGTTTTGCCCACACCGTCGGCGAGTTCGGGGTGGTACTGATGATTGGCGGCAATATCCCCGGCGAGACCCAGGTCCTGTCGATCGCGATCTACGATCATGTCGAAGCCCTCGAATACGGCCAGGCCCACTGGCTCTCCGGCGGCTTGCTGGCGATGTCGTTCGCACTGCTGATCCTGGTCTATGCCCTGAATCGCCGCTTCGCGGTGGTCAAACCCTGAGTCGATAAAACTGTGCCGATGAGAGTCCACACCAATGAGTATTGAGGCCCGTTTCCGACTCCAAAAAGACCGTTTCACGCTGGATGTCGATCTGCAGCTGCCTGATCGGGGTGTGACGGCGATCTTCGGCCCCTCCGGTTGCGGCAAGACCACCCTGCTACGACTGATCGCCGGACTGGAGCAGAGCCCTGACGGCCAATTGCGAATCGGCGACCACTGGTGGCAGAAAGACGGTCAAAGCCTGCCGACCCACCGCCGTCCAATCGGATACGTGTTTCAGGAAGCCAGCCTGTTCCCCCATCTGAGCGCCCGCGCCAACCTCGAATACGGCGTTCGCCGGGTCCCCAAGCAGCAGCGCAAAGTATCGCTGGAACAGGCGATTGAGCTGCTGCAGATCGGCGAACTGCTGGAGCGGATGCCCGATCGCCTCTCCGGCGGCGAACGCCAACGGGTCGCCATCGCACGAGCGCTGGCGGCCGGCCCCCAACTGCTGCTGATGGACGAACCGCTGTCGGCGCTGGACCTGAAGCGCAAGCGCGAGATCCTGCCCTATCTGGAACAGCTCCACGATCAATTGCAGATTCCGATCCTGTATGTCACCCACGCCCCCGACGAAGTGGCGCGCCTGGCCGATCACTTGGTACTGCTCGAACAGGGCCGTGTACTGGCCAGCGGCCCGCTGGATCAGACCCTGAGCCGACTCGACCTGCCACTGCGCAAAGACGAAGACGCCGGAGTGGTGATCAAGGCAACGGTGGCCGAGAAGGACAGCCGCTGGCACCTGGCCCGGGCCCAGTTCGACGGCGGCAGCCTGTGGGTCAAAGACAGCGGCCTGCCGCTGGACAAGCCGGTACGACTACGAGTGCTGGCCCGCGATATCAGTCTGGCGCTGGAGCAACACCCGGACCAGAGCATCCAGAATCTGCTGCCGGCCCGAATTGCCGAGATCGTCAGCAACGATCATCCGGCGGTGGCGCTGGTGAGGGCCGAAGTCGGCACCACCTCACTGCTGGCGAGGGTCACCAGCCGGGCGTTGGATAGTTTAGGGCTGAAGGTCGGCAGTTCGGTGTGGTTGCAGATCAAGTCGGTGGCGGTGTTGGAATAATAGGCTGAGAGACTTCAGCTAAGATCTTCACCATCCTGCACTTATATTGCGACGGTAAGCCCCTATTGCGCTCTCCCGAGCGCGTTCATTTCTTTTGCCCGGGCAAAAGAAACCGAACCAAAGAAAAACCGCCCCACTTGCTTGGTCGGCTACACCGACTTCGTTGCGCGTTTCGCCTGCCAATGGCCGCGATTGGAACTCACTCGCTTCGCTCCCTCAAACATCAATCGCTCTATTCCATTGTCAGACTGCAATGCTCACCTGTGCAAAAGGGGTGTTGGAGTTCGACCTGGAACAACAGAGATACGGTTAGTACGGCCTCAACCGCCCTTGACGCAGCCGAGCATTGGCTTCGGAAATGGATCAGTACCGATTACTGTCTGAGGCCTTAGGCCGAGTTCAATCGGTGCCCATTTGCGAAGCCAACGCACAGGGGATCGGCGAAGCCGACAAGTCATTGGGCAAAACAATTTTTGGTCCCTTTTGTTTGTCTACAAAAGGGGCGCGCTTGGGAAAGCGCAACGAGTGACTTCAGCCAACTCAACCAATACAGCATTACCCGAAAAGAGTAGCAGCCACCCTCATCGCGATCCCTCACTTTGATCAATATCCCACCGCACCAATTCGGACATGCATCGCCCACTTGATAATTATTCTGCACTAAGGCGATGCAACAAAAACCTTCCAAACACCAAACAAACCAATAGCAAGCCATTGATACACATGAATAATTGGATTTTTGTGCACTGCAGGCATAACACTTGCTATGAGGAGTTATCCATTGGGATTCCAAACGGGAAGAATAAAAACAACAACCCGGGCGGAGGCCAAGACGATTCCAACCTTAACCTAGCGGGGTACTACCATGGCTTACTTAGAACCGAGTGAATTTGCCACCAAGATGGTTGATTCGGGTGAACAGAAGATATTTATGTCCACTAAGGACACTTATATCCGTGCATTTATGGCAGGAGCCATCCTTGCGCTGGCTGCTTTTTTCGCCATTACAGTGATAACTAAAACGGGTAGCGTGATCTTGGGGGCTTGTTTGTTCCCGGTGGGCTTCATCATGCTTTATCTGATGAAGTTTGACCTGTTAACCGGCGTATTCACTCTGGTTCCACTGGCGGTAATTGATAAGCGTCCGGGTTGTACCATGAATGAACTGTGGCGGAACTGGGGGCTGGTCTTTATCGGCAACCTGTCCGGTGCATTGATGGTGGCATTCTTCGCTTCTTTCATCCTGACCTACGGTTATCAGATCGACGGCGGTGCTGTAGCCGAGAAAGTCAGCGCCATCGGTGAATCCCGAACTCTTGGCTACAAGGAACAGGGCGTGCTGGGTTGGATGACGATCTTTATCCGCGGCATGCTGTGTAACTGGATGGTATCCATGGGTGTTGTGGGTGCCATGATCTCCACTTCCGCGGGTAGCAAGATGGCTGCGATGTGGATGCCTATCATGCTGTTCTTCTACATGGCGTTCGAACACTCCATCGTCAACATGTTCCTGTTCCCATTCTCGATGATCATGGGCGGTGATTTCACCATCATGGAATACATCATCTGGAACGAACTGCCTACTGCACTGGGTAATCTGGTAGGTGGCTTCCTGCTGGTAGGCCTGCCTCTTTACCTGACTCACGTTAAAGAGAGCAAAAGCAAAAAGACCAAAGCTGCAGAAGGTAGCGCGGTAGCGGCTCTGTAAGTTGAGTCTTTATCAAACCAGATAGACCGAGAACCACCGGTGGTCTGAGGAACCTGCGAACAAGGACTTATTTGCAGGTTCCCTAACGACCACCGGTTTTCTATTCAGATCCGATAGATGCCTTGGTGTCCCAGCGATGGGATGGCCGAGCCTGGAAGAACCTGACCGAATGAATACGCAGCTTAAACTCAGTATTGGGCAATACAGCGACAAAGGCGTCAAACCGCTGAATCAGGATTCTTATGGCTCAGTGATTCCCAAGGAGCCTCAGCTGAGCCTAAAAGGTGCTGCGGTGGTTCTGGCTGACGGCATCAGTACCAGCAATGTCAGTCAGGTGGCCAGCGAAACCTCGGTCAAAAGCTTTCTCGACGACTACTTTTGCACCTCTGATGCCTGGTCAGTGTATACCTCCGGTTTGAAGGTATTGGAATCAATCAACGGCTGGTTGTTTTCTCAAACCCAGCGAAGTGAGTTCCGCTACAACAAAGACAAAGGCTATGTCTGCACGCTGAGCGCAGCTATTTTCAAGGCTTCGACCGCTCATCTTTTCCATGTCGGTGATAGTCGTATTTATCGCTTGCGTGGTGAAGGACTTGAGCAGTTGACCAAGGATCACCGCACCTGGATATCGAAAGAGAAGAGCTATCTGAGCCGGGCCATGGGGGTCAATCTCGATGTGGAGGTTGATTACCAGACCGTTGGCCTGAAACAGGGTGATTATTACCTGCTCTGTACCGACGGCGTTTACGAATTTTGTGATGCGGAGGATGTGACATCACTCATCCATGCCAATGAACACGATCTTGATGAGGCCGCAAAGGCATTGGTGCAGCATGCTATCGAAAAGGGCAGTGACGACAACCTGACATTGCAGATTGTCCGGGTCGACAAGTTGTCGGCTACGGAAGGAAGCCCCCTGCAGCAACAGATGGAGAAACTGGTAATACCTCCGTTATTGCAGCCCAGACAAGAGTTTGACGGATTTCTAATTCTCAGGGAAATGCACTCCAACAGCCGCAGTCATGTTTATCTGGCCAAGGATCTTGAAGACAACAGTCAGGTTGTCATCAAAATCCCGTCCGTCGAATTGGGAAACAACCCCGCCTATTTAGAACGCTTTCTGATGGAAGAGTGGGTTGCAAGGCGAATTGACAATGTCCATGTGATGAAAGCGGGCATGCAGAATCGCAAGCGCAACTACCTCTATAGCGTTACTGAGTATATCGAGGGCATTACCCTCAAGCAGTGGTTGATCGACAATCCTAAGCCGGATCTGGAAACCGTTCGAGGCATCATTGAACAGGTGGCAAAAGGACTGCAGGCGATGCACCGGCTTGAAATTCTGCATCAGGATTTGAAGACCGATAACGTCATGATCGACACCAACGGCACGGTGAAAATAATCGATTTTGGTGGCGTAAGAATCGCGGGCATTGTTGAGGCAGAAAACACCCTGGAGCAAGATGAAATGCAGGGCACCGCGCTTTATATGGCCCCCGAATATTTTGTCGGCGAGATGATTTCCAGCCGCTCCGATCAATTCTCTCTGGCGGTGCTTGCCTACCACATGTTGTCCGGTCGATTCCCCTACGATACTCAGGTAGCAAAAGCGAGAACGGTGGCGGCTCAGAAACGCCTCAAATATCGTTCTGTGCTGGACGAAGAGCGTGAAATTCCTGCCTGGGTCGACCAAACACTGCGAAAAGCACTGAATCCGAACCCGTTTAAGCGATACGAGGAGATCAGTGAATTTCTCTATGACTTGAGAAACCCCAATCCGAAGTTTCTGAGAGGACCCCGACCTCCCTTGATGGATCGCAACCCGGTACGGTTCTGGAAAAGTACTTCATTTGTGCTGGCGCTTACCGTCGTCGGATTGCTGGTTTATTTACAGACTAAATGACATTGAAAGAGGACTTATCATGATTAGTAGCCGTGAAGAAGTAACCGCGATGATCCTTGCTCAAAAGGTTGCCAAAGGCATCAAATGGAGCGAGGTGGCAGATGCCATTGGCCTGTCAAATGAGTGGACCACCGCCGCCTGCCTAGGGCAGATGACCTTCGACAAGCGCCAGGCCACCATCGCTGGCGAGCTGTTTGATCTCACCGATGAAGCCGTCGCCTGGCTGCAGATCGTGCCGTACAAGGGTTCGCTGCCCACCGCTGTACCGACCGACCCGCTGATCTACCGCTGGTACGAGGTGGTCAACGTCTACGGCAGCACCATCAAAGAACTGATCCATGAAGAGTTCGGCGACGGCATCATGAGCGCGATCGACTTCTCGATGGATATCCAACGCGAGGAGGATCCCAACGGCGATCGCGTCAACGTGGTGCTGTCGGGTAAGTTCCTGCCCTACAAAAGCTTCTGAGCCCCCTGAACACCTGTCCAGAAACGGCCATGCCGCCCGAATGAGCGGCATGGTTCAGGATACACAGAGGGTCACATCAGGCGGTCGTATTGACCCGAGTACCAATCCGATCGGTGGGCGCGCTCGGGCTTACCTGCTGGGTCTGGACGGTGCTGGCAGCAGGTGCGGCCGACTGGATCAACTGCAGAACCTGCTGACCCTGAACCTTCTGCTGGTCGAGGGCTTTCTTGTAAACGGCGGTGGCAATCTCGTTGCCCAGCCGGATGCTGGTCAAACTCATAACGGTCTCTCTCGCTAGACCCCCATCATACGCCCATCGGCGCTAAAGTGAACGCTTGCTGCCGGGCCACCATCCCCTTACCATCGCCTTCTGCCCCGACCACCGGCCTTACCAGCCCGGGCGGACTCGTGAACTTGGCTCGGACCTGCTATGGACGCCTTTCTCAACAACCTGCAGTTTTCGCTCTCGATCACCGGGCCGATCTTTATCGTCATGACGCTGGGCTGGTTGCTGAACCGGCGTGGGATGATCAACGACAACTTTATCGACATCGGCTCCAAGCTGGTGTTCAACGTCACCCTGCCGGCACTGCTGTTTATCAATATCAGTCGCACCAGCATCGAGCAGACTGCCAACCTGACTCTGCTCGGGGTCGGACTGTTCGGCACCCTGCTGCTTTTTCTACTGTTCGAATTCCTGGTAGCCCGCCGGGTCGAGCCCAGCAGCGAACGCGGCGTGGTGGTTCAGGGCGCATTTCGCTCCAACATGGGCATCATCGGCCTGGCATACTGCTTCAACGCCTACGGTAACGATGGCCTGGTCACCGCCTCGCTCTATCTTGCTCTGGTCACCATCCTGTTCAACATCTTGTCGGTGATCACCCTGAGCCGCTCGCTGAATCGAGATACCGGCTTTCGCAGTACCCTGAAAGGAATCCTCAAAAATCCGCTGATAATCGGAATCGTCATGGCGCTACCGTTGGCCTGGTATCAGGTCGAGCTACCGGCAATGGTGCTGCGCACCGGTGAATACTTCGCCCAGATGACCCTGCCGCTAGCCCTGTTGTGCACCGGCGCCAGCCTCAACTTCAGCGCCCTGCGGCACGACCGTAAAAACGCCATGCTGGCCGCCAGCCTTAAACTGCTAGTAGTCCCGCTGACCCTGACCCTCGGAGGAATCCTGCTCGGTTTACGCGGAATCGAGCTGGGTGTGCTGCTGCTGATGACCTGCTCCCCCACCGCCGCCGCCAGCTACGTGATGGTTCGCGCCATGGGCGGCAACGCCACCCTGGCAGCCAATATCATCGCCATTACCACGCTATGCTCACTGCTGACCACCAGCGCAGGGGTGACGCTGTTGAAGTTGCTCGAGTTGATTTAGATACAGCGGCTGGCCATCTCAAGTCACCAGCCGCATCCATCCAGCCTACTGATGTGCTGGCGTACTGGCCGGATCAATATCCCCAATCCGGTCGGCTTCTTCGTCCAGAATCTCCTGCGGGAACTGGCTCATAAAGCAGCAGCAGATCCCTTCACCGATCATAGTGCGCGGTCCCAGCGGGTGGGCGATATGCTTGTAGATACCGTGGGAGTGGCCATGATCGTGGGAATGGTCATGTGAATGGCCGTGCGAATGGTCATGGCTAGGATCACCGTGGTGGTGATGGCCGTGGTGATGGGTATGGCTGTGGCCCTTGCCGTGACTGTCCTCGTGGGAGTGGGTGTGCTCGTGGTTGTCACCGTCGGGCTGGTACTCGGCATGGTGGTGGTGAATATCCACTTCACCAGCGGCTAAACGGCGCTGGAAGGACTGCATCAGGTTTTCGTCCCCATTAACCTCACCGCCCATGATTTCACGAACCCGGTTCTCGAACGCATCGATCACCTTGGGGTGGTCATTCAGGTAGTCGGCCTTGATAAATTCAACTCCGGGATTTTCAGCCGCCACCTTGTCGACGTAGCCGTAGATCCGCTTGATTAGGCGGCCGGTAAACAGGAAGTAAGGCGCCACCACGACACGCTTGTAACCTAGCTTCAGCAGCTTCTCCAGACCGATCCCCACCGACGGGTAGGTGACGCCGGAGTAAACGGTGTCGGCCCAGCCGAAGCCCATATTTTCATTGACGATGCGGGTCAGCTTGGCAGCTTCAGCGTTGGCCTCGGTATCGGAGGTACCACGACCGACTACCACCAGCAGAGTATCGTAGAGGGACTCGGGGGGATTCTCCGGATCCAACCCCAGTGCCTCGTAGATGCGGCTCTGGAAGGCGTCGATCATCGCCGGCTGCAGTCCCAGCTCCTCACCGTACTGCACCTCGACCTGGCGGCCGTGTTCGCGACAGCTCTCACCGAAGGTGGTCAGGACCGATGGAATATCGTTCTTGGCATGGGTGGCAGCAAACAGCATCCCAGGCACCGCCAGGATCTCTTCGACCCCCTGGTCGATCAGGGCGTTGAGTCCCATATGGATGTTCGGGGCCGAAAACTCCAAAAAACCGTATTCGACCGGCAGCTCCGGGAAGCGTTGCTTCAGCCCGGCCGCTACCCGGCCGAACTCGCGTTCTGCATCCTTGTCACGGCTGCCATGTCCGCACACCATAATACCTTGCTTAGGCACTGTTCTTTCTCCAGTAATCTCGGCCGATTCGGTTCGGCCAAACAATCTATTTTATCCTATCCGCCCCCGAAGAAGCGGTCGTAATTTATTCTTAAAACGGGCGGATCCGCTGTATCCGTACTTTTACGATCAACGACTCAGGTCGCTTGCTCCTGACGCTGATCCAACTCCAGCAGCAGGTCTTGTAGCTTGTCAGCCTGCTCGCCGGGCTCGGACCAGAGCCCACGCTGGGTCGCTTCCAGCAGCCGCTCGGCGATTTCTTCCAGCGCGTCCGGATTATGTTGCTCCAGAAACTGCCGATTCTCGGGCTCGAACAACAGCGTCTCGCTGACCTGCTGATATTGGTAATCGTCAATCAGCTCGGTGGTGGCGTCGTAGGCGAACAGGTAGTCGACGCTGGCGCTCATCTCGAATGCGCCCTTGTAACCGTGTTCGCGCATCGCGGTGAGCCACTTCGGGTTCAGCAGCCGTGAGCGGATCACCCGGTTCAACTCCTCCTTCAAGGTCCGAATCTTCGGCTGCATCGGGTTGGCGTGGTCGCCGTGGTAGATCTGCGGCGCTTTGCCGGCGAACTGTTCCACCGCATTGCTCATGCCGCCCTGGAACTGGTAGTAATCGTCCGAATCGAGCAGATCGTGCTCGCGGTTGTCCTGGTTCTGGATCACCACCTCGAGCTGCGACAACCGGTGCTGGAACGCTTGTGGCGCCTCCACGCCGTCGCTCAGACTGCCGTCAGAAGGCGCAGTTCCCGCCTGTGCGAAGGCTTGATGATCGCCGTAGGCGTAGCCGCCCCAGTTCAGGTAGGCCTCGGCCAGATCCGAGCGCTGCTCCCAGCAACGCTCGTCGATCAACCCCTGTAGCCCGGCGCCATAAGCCCCCGGCTTGCTACCAAAGACCCGGTAGCTGGCCTGGCGCGCGGCCTCAGCGGGATCTAACCCCTCAGTCTGCAGCTGCGCCTGGCGCTGTTCGATATGGGCCCGGATCCGGTTACCGTCGCCCGGCTCGTCGAGCTCGGCCAGTTTACGCACCGTCGCATCGAACAGCCGCATCACGTTGGGAAAGGCATCGCGGAAAAATCCGGAGACCCTCAGCGTCACATCCACCCGCGGCCGCCCCAACTGCTGGCAGCTGATCAATTCGAAATCGACCACCCGGTTCGAACCCGGCGCCCAGATCGGTCGCACCCCCATCAATGCGAACGCCTGGGCGATATCGTCGCCGCCGGTTCGCATGGTCGCGGTGCCCCAGACCGACAACCCCAGTTGGGTTGGATAGTCACCGTGCTCCTGCAAGTGCCGCTCGATCAGCGCCTGAGCCGAACGCTGACCGATCGCCCAGGCCGCCGGAGACGGGATTGAGCGGTTGTCGACCGAGTAGAAATTACGCCCGGTGGGCAGGGTATCGAGCCGACCCCGGGTCGGCGCGCCGCTCGGGCCCGGGTCGACAAAGCGACCCTCCAAGCCATCCAGCAAAGCGCCGATCTCCTGCTCGGCGCTGAGGTTCAACGCCCGCATCAGGGTGGCACGGGCATAATCGAGCTGGGCTCGGGTTCGGGGCAGTCCGGCAAGCTCCGTGAACGGCTCTGAATCCGAATCTGATAGCAGGTACTGCTCGATCAGCTGCTGCGCCAACAGCTCCAGGCGCTCGCGGGTATCGGCTTCGCTGCGCCAATGGCTATCGCAGACCTGTTGCAGCACCTCCGGCCGTTCGCCCTGCCAGGGCTGAACCGAGGCCTCCAGCGGCTCGAAAGGTTCGCCATCCTGCTGCAGCGCCAGATCCAGCGCCAGGTTGTGCAGGATTCCTTGGGCCTCGGCACCGTCACCGCGCGGCAAGCGCAGCAGCGCCACCAGGGTCTCGGCCAGTTTCTGCGGCCTGGGCAGCTCGCCCAGAATATGCAGACCGTGGCGGATCTGCGCCTCCTTGATATCGCACAGGTAGGCGTCGAGTTCGTTCAGCAACGCCTCGTCATCGTCGCCCGCCTCGCTGGCCAGCTCCTGATCCAGGTGGGTCTTGCGCACCTGCTCGATGATCTGCTGGCGCAACCAGCCCTGGCGCTGATCATCCATCCCCATGGCCTGGTAATACTCATCCACCAAGCCTTCCAGCTCAGCTAGTTCAGCGTAGGTTTCGGCCCGACTCATCGGCGGCATCAGGTGATCTATCACCACCGCCTGGGTGCGGCGCTTGGCCTGTGCCCCCTCACCCGGGTCGTTAACGATAAAGGGGTAGAAATGGGGCATCGGCCCGAGGGCGATATCGGGCCAGCATTCGGCCGACAGCGCCGAACCCTTGCCCGGCAGCCACTCCAGATTACCGTGCTTGCCCACATGCACCACCGCATCGACCCCGTAGCAGTGGCGCAACCAGAAATAGAACGCCAGGTAGCTGTGGGGCGGAATCAGGTCCGGATCGTGGTAATTGGCCGCCAGATCTAGATTGAAGCCCCGCGCCGGTTGAATCCCGATAAAGGTCTCTCCGAGCCTTATGCCGGCCAGCATCAGCCGGCCGTTGCGGCACTTGGGATCCATCTCCGGGCCACCCCAGCGCTGCAGCACCGCCTGTTGGCAGGCGTCGGGCAGCTCGGCAAAGGCCCGCTGGTAGTCCTCCAGCGCGATCGATTGCCAACAGTGGCGTTGATGCAGGGTATTGGGATTGTTGGTCACCGCCCCCAACAACTCTCGAATCAGACTATCCCCATCCTCCGGTAGCCCCGCCTCGTCGCCAAGCGGATAGCCGGCCCGATGCAGCGCCCGCAGGATATTCACCGTCGAGGCCGGGGTATCGAGCCCGACGCCGTTGCCGATTCGACCGTCTTTGGTCGGGTAGTTGGCCAGGATCAGCGCGATCCGCTTGTCTGGGTTGGGTTTGCTCGCCAAGCCGCAGTGAGCCAACGCCAGCCGGGCGACAAAATCGGCCCGCTCCGGGTGCAGCGCATAGCGCACCACCGACAGCTGCCCCCGCAGATCGAAGTGGCTCTCGGATTTAAAGCTCAGGGCCCGGGTATGGATCCGCCCGTCCATCTCCGGCAACACCACCTGCATGGCGATATCGCGGCTGCGCAGGCCCTGCTTGTGGTCGAGCCAGTCCTGCTCGGTACTGCTCGATAGCACCAGCTGCAACACCGGCAGCGGCTGCTCGAACGGTGACTCAAAGCGGGTCGGTTGCGAGCTCAGCTCCGGACTGGCGACGGTATTGGAGGCAAAGCCGGTGCTGTTGATGATCAGCTTGGCACCGCTGCGCTCGATCAGCCGGTTCACCAGTAGCAAGGATTCGGCATCCTTCAGTGACGCGATCGCCACCGGCAACGGGCAAAGACCGGCCTGCTCCAGCGCCGCGATCAAGCCATCAAACATCGCCGTGTTATCGCTCTGCAGATGGGAGCGGTAAAACAGCAGCGCGACGATCGGTCTCTCGTCAGCCATCGATAGCTGATCCCGATAGGCCTGCCATTCGGCGAAGCTGGCTTGTCCGGCGGAACACGGCAGGTAGAGCAAACAGTGGGGCAACGGTCGCGGTTCGCGCCAGTTCAGCGCTAACCCGAAGTACTCGGCGGCAATATAGTTCAGCAGCTCGCGGCTGTTATCGACGCCGCCCTCACGCAGGTAGCGCCAGACCCGATGGCAGTCGGGCTCGGCAACACTGGAGGCCTCGAACAATTCCGGATCGACCGCATCGTCACCCGGCACGATCACCAGGGTTCGTGACGGATCAGCCTCGGCCCAGGCCTGCAGCCGTTCAAAGCCATAACGCCAGTAACTGGCCCCGCCAAGCAGTGACACCACCACCACCCGGGCCTGCTCGAGCACCTTGTGCTCGTAGAGGTCGTAGGCCGCCGGTTTGAGCAACTGTACCCAGTTGGCCAGTCGAACCTGTGGCAACGATCCGCCCTCTGGCGCAACGAAACGCTCCAGCGCACCGGACAGCGCCGCCAACGCACTGTCGGCGGCGGCTAGAATCACGACCTCGGCCGGGTCCTGATCCAGGTCGATAATGCCCTCATCGTCGACGAAACCGCCCGGTTGTGCTGCCAGTAGATGCATCTTGCTACGCCAAACTCGAGGTTAAGCCAACGCGGTTTCTAAGGCGTTGCGAATGGTGGCTTCGTCAATCCCTTTGCCGATAAACACCAGCTGGGTGCGGCGATCTTCGTCGGCGTTCCAGGGACGATCGAAATAGACATCCAGCCGCTTACCGACCGCCTGCAGTACCTGACGCATCGGTTTACCCGGAAGCGCGGCAAAACCCTTGGCCCGGAAGATATTGAATTCGTTGATCAGGCCGCCGAGCACCTGCTGCAGTTTGGCGCTATCGACCTCACCCAAGCCAATCACAAACGAATCGAAGTGATCGTGGGCATGGTCATGATCGTGGCCGTGGTCATGGTGATGGTCGTGGTGATTATGGACCGATTCGATCCGTTCTTCGGCGGCCGCATCCAGCCCCATCAACAGATCCAGATCCGCTTCACCATGGCTGATATAGGTGGTCTTAACCGCCGCCGGCACCCGCTGAGTGACGACCGCTTCCACTTGCTCGCGCTCGGCGGCTTCGAGAAGATCGTTCTTGCTGACCACCACCAGATCAGCGGCACTAAGCTGATCTTCCAACAGCTCCTGCAGGCTCGGATCATGGTCGAGGCTGTCGTCGGCCAGGCGCTGCGCCTGGACCTTGTCGGTGTCGTGGGCAAAGCGACCGGCAGCCACGGCCGGACCGTCGATCACGGTGATCACCGCATCGACGGTGCAGTATTCCTTGATCCCCGGCCAGTTGAACGCCTGTACCAGCGGCTTGGGCAACGCCAGACCACTGGTCTCGATCAGGATATGGTCGATATCGTCGCGACGCTCGACCAGCTGCTCCATCACCGGCAGGAACTCCTCCTCCACGGTGCAACAGATACAGCCATTGGCCAGCTCGTAGATGCCGCTATCATCCTCCGCTTTGGCGATGTCGCAACCTTCAGGAGCCTCGTCTTCAGGCGGCTCTTCACATTCTAGCGGGCAACTACGCAGCAGGTCGGCATCGATATCCAGTTCGCCAAATTCATTCACGATTACCGCAATTCGCTTGCCTTGGGCCTGCTTCAGCACGTTGGACAGCAGCGTGGTCTTACCGCTGCCGAGAAAGCCGGTAACCACGGTGGTGGGGATCTTATTCAGTTGCATCAGTGTGTCTCTATTTATGGCTGAGTCGGGCCTCCTGCCCGCTTCAGCTGTCGCCCCGTCAAGTCTGCGCAATTGTGCGAAATTGCTTGATTGACCAGGGCTCGCATTGGCCGGTGGCCAATGTTGGCGCATCCCTGCGCCAAACGTTCAGCTCACCGATAAATTTCTCTTACTGCCGCTCTTTATTCGTGCTAATCGCGCTTCACCGAGCGAGGCGTCTCGGGTTTGACCCGGGGCCGGTAGATATGGGGTTGGTCCTTGGCGTACAGGTAAGACTCGTTGAAGTCGTCGCAGTCGAGCACCGGACCGACCAGAATCAGCGCGGTGCGGGTAAAGCCCTTGTCGCGCACCTGGGCGACGATATCCTTCAGCGTGCCAGTCACTTTGTCCTGATCGGGCCAGGAGGTGCGGTAACAGACCGCCACCGGGCAATCTTCGCCATAGTGGGGAATCAGCTCCTCGACGATCTTGTGGATCCGGGTCACCCCCAGGTGGATCGCCAGGGTGGCACCGCTCTGGGCCAGCTGCGGTAGGCGCTCACGCTCCGGGAACGGGGTCTTACCCTCGTAGCGGGTCATGATCACCGTCTGGGATACGCCGGACAGGGTCAGCTCTTTCTTCAGGTAGGCCGCCGATGCCGCCACCGCGCTGACCCCGGGGATCACCTCGTAATCGATCCCGGCCTGTTGTAGCCGACGGATCTGCTCGCCGATCGCACCGTACAGCGACGGGTCGCCGCACTGCAGCCGAGCCACGTCCTGGCCGTTGCGCTGTGCCTCAAGGATCAGCGCCATGATCTGTTCCAGATCCAGCGACGCGGTGTCGATGATCTGCTCCGCCTTGCCCTCGACCGATTCGAGCACCTCGCGCGGAATCAACGAACCGGCGTACAGCACCACCGGGCACTGCTGCAGAATCCGATGGCCCTTGAGGGTCATCAGTTCCGGATCGCCGGGACCGGCACCGATAAAATAAACCGTCATCGTTCGGTCTCCCGTTGGCTCAACTGTTGTTTCAAAAAATGCTTCAAGGCTTCCATCACAGCTTCTTGCGGTAGCCGCGTGGGGTGTAAACCCACTCGCGGGAACCGTTGACGATACGACGCGACTCGCTGTTGCCGACACTGACCAGGGTGAACATATCCACATCCTTGGCGTCGAGTTGGTCGAGCCGGATGATCCGGATCGACTCGTCTTCGCGGGTCAGTTGGCGACCCAGCAGCACTGGGGTTTCGGCCGGACGGTACTGCAGCAGGATGTCGCGGGCGCTGTTGAGCTGCCAGTCGCGTTTTTTCGACACCGGGTTGTAGAACGACACCACGAAGTCACCGCTGCCGGCACTGTGGATCCTCTTCTCGATGGTCTGCCACGGGGTCAGCAGATCCGACAGCGAGATGGTGCAGAAGTCGTGTCCCAGCAGCGCGCCGACCCGGCTGGCACCGGCCTGCATCGCCGAAATCCCCGGAATCACCTCAACCTCCACATCGAGCCATTCCGGCTGATCTTCCTGTCCCTGCAGCTGGCGATCGAGCAGCTCGAACACCAGCGTCGCCATGGCATAGATACCGATATCGCCGCTGGAAACCAGCGCGGTGGTTTTACCGGACGCGGCCAGATCCAACGCCAACCGGGCGCGGTTGATCTCCTCACCCAGCGGCAGGTCGTGATGGGTCTTGCCATCGCAAACATCGCCGAGCAGCTCCAGATAGAGGCCGTAGGCGACCAGATCGGTACTGGCTTCAACCGCCGCCCGCGCCCGCGGCGCGACCAGATCGGCGGCACCAGGACCGGTACCGACTACAAAAAGCTTGGTCATAAAGATTACTTAATCCTATTGCGTGAATTCATAACTCGCCCTCAGCCTCGATAGGCCCGGGCGATGGCGCAGGTGGCCTGCGGGTTTTTCTGCTTGTTGAGCACCAGCTCGACTGGTTCGGCCGGATCGGTACGCAGCTGCTGCGCTCCAACCAGCGCCGCCGATTCGGCCACGCCGTAAACCCCGACGGTCTTGAATACATACTCCGAGCGGGTGCTGAGCTGGTCCTCGACCTGACTCAGCGCCGCTTTGTCCCAGGTCCGGTAGCTCAACCCGAGCTTGTCGGCCAACCGGATCAATCCGACTTCGTCGGCCTTGATATCGATGCTGTGGAGGCTGTCGATCTGGCTCAACTCCAGTCCGGCCAACGCCAGACAGTCGAACAGCAGCGACTCCAACGCCTCCAGCGGGCAGTTGCGCTCGCAGCCCATCCCGATGGTATAGCCCGGTTGCTGATAGCGGCGGGCACTGGTGATCACCGGCTTGGCGCCGATTCGGGCTGCCAGCTCGGCGGCCCAATCGTTGGCGCCGCCCTCGTGACCGGACAGCAGCGCGATCACATGCCGCCCTTGCTCGTCCATCACCAGCACCGGCGGGTCCTGCTTCTTATCGGTCAGCACCGGTGCCAGGGTACGAATCACGATCCCGGTGGCGCAGATAAAAATCAGTCGGCGGCCTTCGCTAAAAGCCTGCTGCACCCTGTCAGAGAACGGCTTGGGGCGGTACCAAAGTTCGGCCCCCAACAGCTGGTTTTGAAGCTGCTGGCCCAACGCCTTACCCGGCTCGGTCAACGCGACAATAACGATTCCCTGACGACTGGCTGGGCTCATCAATTCAGCTCCTTGCTCGACGGAGCCACCAACCCTTGGTCGATCCCGCCGAGCACCACGAACAACGAGAAGTAGGGGCCGGCTTCGTCAGCCAGCTGACGCACATCATCAACCTGTTGCTGTTGCTCGCGGCCGATATATTCCAGATAGCGAGCATCATCGAGCCGTCCGGATTGTGCCAACAGTTGCAGGATTCGTGGCCGTGCCTGGCCGGCTTTCATGATCACCACCGCATCGTGATCGCGCAGTGCCTGCAGAATCTGCTCATCGGAATGGCGACCGCTGACCACCGCAAAGGATTGACGCTGGGTCAGCAGCGGTTGCTGCAATACCGAGGCAGCGGCGTTGACCGATGAAATTCCCGGCACCACCTGGGAGCGCAGCTCGTCTCCAAGCAGCTGCCGCAGCCGATCCAGCAGATAGCTGAATGAGCCGAAGAACAGCGGGTCTCCCTCGCACAGGAACACCACATCCCGTCCAGCAGACAATTCGGCGGCGATCCGCTCGGCGCCCCGGTCGTAAGCCCGATTTATCTCTCTGCGTTCGGTCTGCATCGACACCGCAATCGGCAATTGAATCTGCAACGGACCGGCCTCGGCCACCGCATCGGCAGCGATCGTCAATGCCTGGGAACTCCCCTGCTCGTTGGTCAGGTAGCTCAGCACCGCCGCGCCGCGGATCAAGCGCCAGGCTTTGACCGTCAGCAGCTCCGGATCACCGGGGCCGACACCGACGCCGTACAGACAACCCGGCTTCTTATCGGGAGCCATGCTCGCCTCCGGCCGTTTTCTGAAACCGGAACAGCACCACCGGCAGATTCGGTTTAAAACACAGCTGACCGGCCAGGGATTCACCCCGAGCCACCCCCAGCTGCACCGATTCCTGGGTCACCCGATCTCCAAACTGAGCTGTCATCTTCTGGCTGAACTGGCTCAGAATCGCCCGGGTCGGCTCGGTCACCGCGCTGGCCACCAGCACACCACCCTCCGGCAAGCGCTGCCACAGTTGATCCAGTAGCGGTGCCAGTTCGCCATCGCTGCCGCCGACGAACACCTTGTCCGGCACGGCCAGCTCTTCGAGGGCCTCGGGGGCCCTGCCTTCGATAATCTCCAAGTTGGCCACCACGCCGAACCGCTCACGGTTTTGGCGCAGGCAATCGAGTCGTTGCGGATGCTGCTCGATCGCCACCACCTCGGCCTCAGGCTGCCAGTAGGCCAGTTCCACCGCGACACCGCCGCAGCCGGCACCGATATCCCAGACCCGCTCGCCCTTGGCCAGTTGCAGCAGCGACAGAATACTCAGGCGCACTTCACGCTTGCTGATCATCCCCTTGCCCGGCTCGTCGCCGTCGGTGATGAAATGATGATCGGCAATCCCCGGGAAACGGGGCAGCCAGCCGTCGCCGGCCGGTTCGATCAGGGTCAGGTGCAGCGGATCGAAGCCGTAGTCCCCATCGATCAGCTGTTCCACGCTGAACGAGCGCACCTGCTCCTGCGGGTACCCCAACGCCTCGACGACGGTCAAGCGGCTCTGGTCGAAACCGCAATCGCGACAGATCCGCGCCAGCGCCCAGGGCGTACTGTGCTTGTCGGTCAGAATCAGCAGTGGCTGATTGGGGCGCAGCCGGGTGCGCAGCTTCTGCACCGGTCGGCCGTGCAGGCTCAGCACTTCGATATCCTGTTGCGACAGTCCCAGGCGGTGACAGGCGCCCTGGATCGATGAGGTGCCCGGGTAGCTGGTGACCCGATCGGCCGGAAAGCTGTTATGGCACCAACGGCCGATGCCGTAATAGAGCGGATCACCGGAAGCCAGAATCGCCACACGGCGGTACTCACCGCTGTGCAGAATCTTTTTCAGTACCGGGATCCCCTTGAAATCATGAACCTGCTGTTTGGATAGCGGCTCGCGGTGGGCCGCCACCGTCTGCAACTGTCTCGGTGACCCCACCACCAGATCGGCCTGCTGCAGCGCCTCGATCGCATCCGGCGCCAGTTGCGCCGTTTCATCGATGCCCAGTCCGATTACATGCAGCTGTGGCAACTCGTTCATCGTCATATCCGTTTCTTTGCTCTCGTTGGTGCTCAACTCAATACCATTCATCGTGATTACAACGCAGCAGTGCGTTGCAGCTGGCGGCGGTCACGGCGCTGCCACCTTCGCGCCCCAGCAGGGTGATGCATTCAAGTCCCAGTCGCTGGTGCTGCTCCCACAGCGCCTGTTTCGACTCGGCGGCACCGACAAAACCCACCGGCATACCGATCACCAGCGCCGGTTTGTCGGCGCCAGCCTCGATCAGTTCCAGCAATCGGAACAGTGCCGTGGGGGCATTGCCGATCAACACCACGCTGCCACCCAATAGTGGTTTCCAGAACTCCAGCGCCGCCATCGAACGGGTCTCACCACGGGACTTGGCCAGCTCGGCGCTACGCGGATCGTTTAGGAAGCACAGCGGCTCGGCTTCAACCATCCGTTTGGTGACACCCTGCTTGACCATCTCCACATCGCATAGGATCGGCGCACCCGCCGCCAACGCCTGGCGACCGGCCGCACAGGATTCGGCACTGAAGCGGACCTGCTCGGCCAATCTCGGCATCCCGAGACTGTGAACCACCCGCATCACCACCTGCTGCTGTTCGCGGTCAAAACCATCCAACTCGCAGAGCCGGCGGATCTGCTCAAAACTTTGCTGTTCGATCCGCCGGGGATCGAGTTCGTAGTCGTACTTCATAGGGATTCCTGCTCAGCAGGCGGTTGCGATAAAGCGAGTCGACGGCAGATCCAATCGGCACAGGCCTGCGGGGTATCGAACTGGTTCGCCAGCGTCGGCAGCGCCGGGCGCTGCAGCATCAACACCTCAATGCCGAGTTCGCGGGCCGCATCGAGCTTGGCCTGGGTGGAGTCCCCACCGCTGTTTTTACTCACCAGCAGATCGATCCGATACTGCCGCAACAGCGCCAGCTCATCCTCAAGTGCGAACGGACCGATCGCTTTGATCCATTCAACACCCTCCGGCAGCTCGAATTTTGGCGCTGCTGCGGTGCGAAGAATCAAACGCTGGACCGGATTCTGGCGCTGCAGTTGCTCTAGCGTCGACAGTTCCACCTGGCCCACCGTCAGCAGCACCGACTGGTAATCGGCGACCCGCTGCCAAAGCGGCGCCCAATCGTCAAAGCAGCACCAGCGATCACCCGCTTGCTGTTGCCAGGCCGGACGATGAAATCGCGCCAGTGGAATAGCCAGCTGTTCGGCCACCTCGGCCGCTTTGCTGCTCATCTGCAACGCGTAGGGGTGGGTCACATCCAGAATCAACTCGATCCCCTGATCACGGCAGTACTGCGCCAGTCCACCGTGCGGTGTAAAGCCGCCGCTGAGGATCTCGCAATCGAGTTTGGGTCGACGGACTAAGCCGGCGACGCTGTAAGTCAGCGCTAACTGCGACATCACCCCTGCCTGGTCAAGCAGTCCAACCACTTTGCGGGCATCGGCGGTGCCGCCGAGCAGCAATACTCTTCTCGGTTGAGCCGGCTTTCGCGGCTGTGCGGGCTTAGTTTCGCTCGTCATTGGCTGATCTTTTTCCACGGACTTCTCTTCACTTAATTCTTTTGACCGGCTTGCCAGTTATCACTCCGGGCATGGCCGACAAAGTGTCCCTTCCGGTCGATCGCCCACACTTCCAGCGCGAGCTGGGGTTGGCGCTTGGCCAGCACCGCCTGCGCCTGGTTCAGCGCATCGGTGCAGACCTCGGTCGCCAGATCGATATTCGCCTGTAGGCACAGGTTCAACGCCTCGATGCTGGTGTTGGCACTCTTCACCTGTCCGACCAGCGCTTCATCGGCCCCGGCCCGCAGTGCCAGTCGGGCCAGTTGCTCGAAGTCCACCGCGCTGGCGCGGCTGTTCAGGTCCAGGTGGCCGTTGGCCAGCTTGCCGATCTTGCCGAATCCGCCGCACAGGCTCAGTCGCGCCACCGGTGCCTTGTTCAGGTGTTTGAGCAGCGCGCCGACAAAATCTCCCATCTCGATCAGCGCCATCTCGGTCAGGCCATAGTGATTCCGAATCGCCCGCTCACTGCTGCTGCCAGTGGTCGCCGCCAAGTGGTCCAAACCGTTACTACGCGCCACATCGACGCCCTGACGGATCGAGGCGATATAGGCGGCGCAGGAATAGGGCCGCACGATCCCGGTGGTTCCCAGAATCGATAGGCCGCCGACGATACCCAGTCGTGGGTTCATGGTCTTCAGCGCGATCTGCTCGCCCTGCTCAACCCCAACCGACACCTCAAAGCCGCCGTCGAAGCCATACACATCGGCGGCCCGAAGCAGGTGTTCGCTCATCATCTGACGCGGTACCGGATTGATCGCCGGCTCACCCACCGGTAGCACCAGCCCGGTCCGGGTCACAGTGCCGACTCCGGCGGCCGGTTTAAATTTGACCCCGGGCTCGTCGGTCAGTCGAAGCTCGACGTAAACCGTCGCGCCGTGGGTCACGTCCGGATCATCGCCGGCATCCTTGATCGTGGCAGTACGGATCGCCCTGAAGGCCTTGTCAGGGTGCCCATCCAGCGGCTGATAGCCCTCGATACTCAGCTCCACCTGCTGGCCTCGCGGCAGCGAAATCTCCACCCGCTGCGGTTGCCGACCCGCCAGCAGCGCCTGCGCCGCTGCGACACAGCAGGCGGTCGCACAGCTGCCGGTGGTCAGCCCACTTCTAAGCGGTTGGGGTGATTCGCTGCTCTCGGGCCACATCAGGGGCTACCAGCCTTTAGAAGCTTGGCGCGCCAGCCGCCATGTGACGGAAAAGCCAGACTGAGAGCAAGATCTTGTTCCTGCACGGAACTGTCCCTCCGGGTTGTGCCTGTTTTCAGGCTGTGCCGCATTATTCGTCGTTCATTTGGAATCACCAAACATCTCTCCTCTTGCCTTGCCCAGCCTGAAAACAGCCGACAACGCGCCCAACCTTCCAACGACTAATAGCCCCTAGCTAACCTTGCTTTCCGGTGTCAGCGCTTCGCCGCAGGCGACCGGCTCGGACAGCATCGCCGCCACCGCTTCGGGATTGGAAGCGAAGAACAGGTGCAGGTAGGTCGCGGTCAAGCCGCCAACCCGATAGATCGCCTCGCCGGGAGCGCTGTGGCGCTGGCGGCGGCCATGGCCGATCGGCTCCGGTGTGTCGGCGCTACGGGAGCGGTGATGGGCGTGAGCCTGTACCTCTCCCTCGGGCAGCATCGCGGTCTGCATCCCCTGACAACCGCGCTTGCCACGCATCGCTCCATGACCCCTGATAATGCCCAGCATCGGGTGACACTGGTCGTTCAGGTCGGTCAGATCCTCGAGGCTGTAGAGCAAGCCACCACACTCGGCCAGGATCGGCTTGCCGGCGGCATGAAAGTCGCGGATCTGTTGTTTGATCGCCACGTTGGCCGCCAGCGCCTCGGCATGTAGCTCCGGGTAACCACCGGGCAACCAGAGCGCATCAGCTTGCGGCAGCTCGCTGTCGTGCAGCGGCGAGAAAAACTCATAACTGGCACCGAGCTGTTCGAGCAGATGCAGGTTGGCATCGTAGATAAAGCTGAACGCCGCATCCCGAGCGATGGCAACGCGCTTGCCCGGCAGCAGTTTCGGCACCGGCGGCAGTTCGGTGGGATGGAACTCAACCGGCTGCGGCAGCTCGGTAATCGGATTCGGCCCCAACGCCCCTTCAGCCACCCAGCGGGCGCCGTTGTTGAAGCGCAGCTCCAGCTCGTCGCGCACCTCGGCGGCCTGAACCAGGCCCAGATGACGCTCCGGCAGTTTCACTTCCGGATCCTTGGCCAGCACCGCCAACAGCGGTACCGAGGCGGGTAAGGCATCACGGATCAGCTCGGCATGGCGGGCGGTGGAACAGTTGTTGGCAATCAACCCGGCCACCTGAACATCGTCCCGGTAGTTGGCCATTCCGGTCGCCAACGCCGCCGCGGTCTGGGCCATGCCCTTCACATCCATCAGCACCGCCACCGGGATATTGAAGCGGGCGGCCAGATCGGCGCTGGAGGGATCGCCGTCGAACATCCCCATCGCCCCTTCGACCAGGATCAGATCGGCTTCGCAGGCAGCCTCGTACAGTTTCTGTCGGCAATAGGCTTCGCCGGCCATCCACAGGTCAAGCTGCTCCACGTCCTGGCCCGACGCCTGGGCCAGAATCTGCGGATCGAGGTAATCCGGCCCGGTCTTGAAGACCCGAACCACCTTACCCTGCTGACGAAAGTACCGGGCCAGCGCGGCGGTAAAGGTGGTTTTGCCTTCACCGGAGCTGGGAGCCGACAGAAACAGCGCCGGACAGCGGGCCACTTCGCTATTTTGATCTTTCAAATCTAAATCCTGATTAATCAATATCTGAATTTATTAATTAGAACTCAATGCCGGCCTGGGCCTTAACCCCCAGCCGGAATGCATGCCGCTCGTCGCGGATATCGCTGATGGTATCGGCGATCTCCAGCAGCCCTTCGGGCATGACCCGACCGGTAATGATCACATGCTGATTTTTTGGGCGGTTCTGCAGTGCCTTCAGCACCGGTTCCAGCTCGAGGTAGCGGTACTTGAACATGTAGGCCATCTCATCGAAAACCAGCATGTCGAGGCTGTCATCCTGCAGCAACTGTTCGGCCTGCGCCCAGGCCTTCTCGGCTGCGGCGATATCCTGAGTTTTATCCTGGGTCTCCCAGGTGAAACCGTGGCCCATCACATGCCAATCGATCTGCGGATGATCTTTGAACAGTTTGAACTCACCGGTCTCGGTACGGCCCTTGATAAACTGGATCACCGCGGCTTTCTGGCCATGGCCGACACAACGGGCCATGGTGCCGAAGGCCGAGCTGCTTTTGCCCTTGCCGTTACCCTTGAGCAGGATCAGTACTCCCCGCTCCTCGGTGGCCTTGGCGATCCGCTCATCGATCACCTGTTTCTTGCGCGCCATCCGCTCCTGATGGGTTTTCTTCGGCTTAGTCTCTGGTTTAGCGTCCGCCATGGTTTTCTCCGCGTTGTTAACCCGCTGGGCTGGTTAATTGTTCCAGGGACCAGTAATCGGCCCCCAGCTGCTGCGCCAATCGCCGACCACGACCGCGTTTGACGGCACCGGCCTCGGTGTCGATCCAGACCGTTTTGCCCGGCAGTTGCAGACTTTGCAGCTCAGCACGGCTGCGACCGTCGGTCAGGATATAGCTGCATAACTGCAATCCGGGACTGCGTCGCTGCAACTGAGACAGATACTGTTGCGCTTGCTGTAGCGCCGGATAGAGCGGCGTACCGCCACCGGCTTCGAGCTGATCGAGCCAGTGATCCAGCTCTTTCGGCGCCCGTACCCGAGGGAGCAGGTTGTCGACCCGGTTGTTGCCGAAACCGAACACCGCCAGCTGCTCACGCTCAAGGTAGGCGCGCTCGGCGATCTGCCCCAGCACCGCCTTGGCGCGACCGAACTGCTGCTGCGCCAGCGTGGACGCCGAGGTGTCCAGCAGCACCAGATGCAGTGCGGCCTGCCCCTGCTGGGCTTTTTTCCAGCGCAGCGCCTTGGGCGGCCACTGGCCCAACTGCTGAACCAGGGTGGCAAACCAGTCGGGACGATTGCTGAGCTCCGCGCCTTGGTGACGGCCGTCGGCTTGGTCACCGCGACGCTTGCCCGCCCGATCGGTCAGACCAGCAACGGCGGTGCCGGTGAAATTCGCTTCGGGGCTTAGATGATCCAGCGCCATTCCCGATATCGCCTGTCGCTGCTGGGCCTGCGGCGACATCGCGCCCCAGTCACCGGCAGCTTCGGTTTCTGGATCCCGGCGGCTAGTGTCGGGTCGTTTAAAACCACCACCCTGAGGCCCGGAAGGCGGCGGCGGCTGATTCGGCTGTGGACTCGGAGGCGGTGAAACCTGGGCCCGGCGCCGATGGGCCAGCACCAACTCTTCCACCGCATCCAGATCCTGACGTTCGACCTGTTCCCGCCCCTGCCAGGCCGCATGGGCGCAGGCCGCCCGGAACCAGACCAGATCGGCACGCAGACCGTCGACCTGGGCCTGGGCGCAGCGCTCGGCGATCGCCAGCCGCAGCTCGTCCTCGCAACCGACCTTGGGCAAAAGGGTTCTGGCGGCCTGGATCTGCTCAATCAGTTGCTGCTGCTGAGGCTGATAGCGGCGGCAGAAGCCCTCAGGATCGGCTTCAAAGGCTTCACGTTGGCGTACGATCTCTACTCGCTCGGCGGCGGCATATTGATTACTCAACTGCACCGACAGCCCGAAACGGTCGTGCAGTTGCGGGCGCAGTTCGCCCTCATCCGGGTTCATCGTCCCGACCAGCAGGAACTCCGCCTTATGGCTGTGACTGATGCCGTCGCGCTCAACCCGGTTGACCCCGGAAGCGGCCACATCGAGTAGCAGATCGACCAGGTTGTCGGGCAGCAGATTGACCTCGTCAACATAGAGGACTCCACCGTGGGCGCGGCTGAGCAGTCCGGGATTAAACGCGACGGTCTTGTCTTGCAGCACCTGCTGTAGATCCAGCGTCCCCAGCAGCATCTCTTCGCTGGCGCCCAACGGCAGGGTCACGAATTCGGCCGGCAGCGAGGCCGACGCATCATCGTCTTCGCAGGGAGGATGGGTCGGCAGCAGGTCGGCCATACCGCGAGCCAGGGTCGATTTGGCGCTACCACGGGGTCCGCCAATGACGACGCCGCCGATACGCGGGTTGATCGCCGCCAACACCAGTGCCAGCTTGAACGACGGCTGCCCAACCACGGCGCTGAAAGGGTAATGGATCTCGCTCATCTTATGACCTGTTAACAAGAATAGGGTCTCTCATGACTGCTTGGGCCAGTGTACATGATGCTCGTCGATGGTGAATTTATGCCGGTGGCTGTGGGCATGATGATGGTGCGGATGCACATGGGGCTCCGGGCCCTCCCAGCCTTCATGCTCATGCTGGTGGTGTTCGTCATGGACGTGAGGGTGCAGGTGATCCACCGCCGGATGGTGGTGCCACAGCGCCTCCTCGTCCCGCGCCGGCCACAACCAGGCGGCCAGCAGGGTCGCCGACAGCGCCAACACGCCCAGGCCGAAAAACGCCAGCGGCATATCCGAGTCGCGACCGAGCCAGCCGGCCAGCAGGTAGCCCAGCAGCCACATGCCGTGGGTCAGGGCGAAGTTGGCCGAGAAATAGTCGTTGCGGTCGGATTCGCTGCAGGAGTTACGAACCACCCGACCGGTCGGAATCAACACCATCGAGCTGCCGACCCCGATCAGCAGCCACAGCGGAATCAAGCCGGCGTAACCCGGTTCGGTCAGGCCGACAAACAACGACAGGCTCAGCAACAGACCGCCACCAAGCATCAACCGACGGTCGCCGAAACGCTCCACCAGGGCCGGGATCCAGAAGGCGATCAGCATCGAGCCGGCCCCACTGGCCGCCATTAACGCCGGCACCCACTGCTGCTCCAGCCCCAGGACCGAGCGGACATAAACCACCGTATTCACGATGATCATGGCACCGGCTGCAGACAGCGCCAGATTGAGTAGCAACGCAGCCCGCAAGCGCGGCGTTTTCAGGTAGCTGCGAATCCCGAAGCTGACATGCTGCCAGATACCGCCGCTACGATCGCTCGGGGCCGCCGCCGGCACCTTGGCTAACAACAACAACGAGGCCGCCACCACAAAGCCGACCGCATTGAGTTCAAACAACAGCGCAAAGGGGGTAAACAACAGTAAAAAGGCCGCCAACGCCGGACTCAGCAGGCTTTCAATTTCCATGGCCAGCCGCGACAGTGACAACGCCCGGGTGTAGTCGGCATCGTCGGTCAGGATATCCGGCAGCGCCGCCTGGTAGACCGGGGTGTAACCGGCCGCCATCGCATTCAGCAGGAAGATAAGCCCGAACAGCTGCCAACTCTGCTCCACCAGTGGCAACATCGCCACCAACAGTGCACGCCCCAGATTCAGACCGGCCAACCACTGGCGCCGAGGCAGCCGTGACGCATAACCGCCGACGATCGGCGCCACCAGCAGGTAAGCCACCATCTTGATCGCCAGCGCGCCACCGAGCACCCAACCGGCGCGTTCGGGCTCCAGTTCGAAGGCCAGCAACGCCAGCGCCACCGTGGCCAGTCCGGTTCCAAGCAGCGAGATCAGCTGACCGGCAAACAGCCAGCGGAACGCCGGATTGGACAGCGGCTGGAACAGTTCCATCAGGCCGGCACCTTCTCCGCCAACCCATTGAGCGGACGCTCGCAGACCGGCTCTGACGGATTCAACTGGGCATTCTCCAACCGCAACCATCGAGTCGCCAGCTGGGCCAGAAAGTCATCGTCATGGGAGATAATAATCATCGCCTGGGGCAGCGAGAGCAGGGTATCGAGCAGACGCTGGCGAGCCTGGGTATCCAGCGCATTGCTGGGCTCATCCAGCAACAACACTTCCGGCTCCATCGCCAGCACCGAGGCCAGACTCACCATTCGCTTCTCACCCCCGGACAGCTGGTGGGTGATACGTTCTTCAAAACCGTCCAGTCCCAATGATGCCAGGGTCTGGCGGGCGCAATCGAGCGCCTCGGCGCGACTCTTGCCCTGATTCAGCGGCCCGAACGCAACATCTTCCAGCACCGTCGGGCAGAACAGCTGATCGTCCGGGTCCTGAAACAGAAAACCAGCCCGGGCGCGTACCTCGACGAAATCGCTCTCGGCACTGCGCTCGCTGCCGAAAGCCCGGATCTGTCCGGCCTTGGCTTTCTTCAACCCCACCAACAGATGCAGCAGGGTGGTTTTGCCAGCGCCGTTAGGCCCGGTCAAGGCCACCCGCTCCCCGGCATGGAGCTGAAAATCGACCTGATCGAGCACCGGCCCACGACGGGGATAGCGGTAGCTCAGGCCGCGAATATCAAGCAGCGGGGCCAATCCGCAGGCCTCGTTGATCGAATTCTCTTGGTGATTCATAACAGATGCAGCCCTATCAGTAGACTCAAGAACAGTGCCAGCAGCACTCCGAAACGGACATCGACCGCGGTCAGCCGCATATCATCAAACAGGTAAAAGCGGCCCTGGTAACCGCGGCACTTCATCGCATCCATGATTCGCTCGGATCGCTCCAGCGAGTGTACCAGCAGCATCCCGATCAGATAGCCGATCGAGCGCCAGCTATGGCGGTTGGCACGCAACACGAAGGCACGGGCCTGCATCGCCCGGCGCATCCGCTTGTACTCCTGACCGATCACTTCGAGGTAGCGCACCGTAAACAGCATCAGGTGCACCAGCTTATCGGGTACACGCAGGTGGGCCAGCGCATGCCCCAGCGTCGTCGCCGTCTGGGTACCGACCAGGGCCAGCAGCGCCAACACCACCGCATTGGCTTTCAGGGTGATCTGCAGCGCGTGGACCAAGCCTTCCTGGCTGGCCGGCAGGCCCGCCACATGAAAAATGGGCTCACCCGGGGTCGTAAACGGCAGCATCAGGATCAGGAACAGCATAAACAGATCCATCGCGATCACCCGCCGCAGGGTCCGCTTGAGATTCAGCCTGGCGACCAGCGCCAGCAGCAGCGAACCTGCCAGCGCCAGGCTCAGCGCCATCAGGTCAGACGACAGCACCACCACCAACGCAAAGGCCGATACCGCCACCACCCGGGCACGGGGGTCGAGCCGATCGACCGCTGACTGGCGGTGTTTGAGCTGCTGCCCCTTCCAGGAGGTACCGCTGTGTTCAAGCCCCTGTGGCATTGTCTCGACTCTCTGATGAAGCGCCACCGCTGGCGGTTTGTCGATGACGTAACCAGATCCCCAGCCCGCAAAGACCGAAGATATAGCCGATGCCTCCCAGGACATCCTGCAGCGACGCCTTCTCCTTGTAGGCCGCCAGCTCCTTGCGCAACGGCGCCACCTGACGAGCCACCGCCTGTTCAATCAGCGGCTGCAGCTGCTGAAGATCGACGGCTTCAGCGTTCGACGTCGTGCCGTTTTTCGTCGGCTCAGCCGGTTTAGAAGAGCCGCTGCCCGCCAGAGTTACGGGTAACTGCTCGAGCGGCAAGACCATCTCGACCACGTGACCGGCCCCCAGATCGGCAAAGAAGTGATGCTCGACCCGCTCCGTCGCGGTGAAGACAAAAAAGCCCTCGGCATCGGTGGTCACCTGTCCCAACTCGCGGCCATTGCCATCGCTGATTCGCACCAGGGTTCCCTCATGGGCCATGTCGCCGTTAGAGAAACCGATCTCACCCTCGATCTGGTCACCGATGGCGTAAACCCCACCGATCACGTTGTGGGCCAGGGCATGCAGCGGCAGCAACAGCCAGCCCAGCAACAACAGCGACAGCAGGCGCTTAGTCATGGTCCCACTCCTCCGAGATATTCAGGAACTCCGGTTTGACCTGACGGATCAACAGCACCGCCGCCCCGGTCACAAAACCTTCAACCAACATCACCGGAATATGGGCGATCAAGGTCGCTTTGGCCGCCAGTACAAAGGCCTCACCACTGAGCGCCAGGCTGGCCGCCACCAGAATGGTGGTCAACGCGATGGCCGAAGCCCCTCCCAGGGCGCCCCAAAGCGCCGCCACCTTCGGACTGGCTGCGATGATCCCGCCGCGACAGAGGTAGAACACCAGCACCGCCGGCAGCGCAATATTGAAGGTATTCACCCCCAGTACCAGGAAACCGCCGAAACCGAAAAACACCGCCTGTAAAATCAGCGCCACCAGTAGCGCCGGAAACGCGGCCCAGCCCAACGCCAGCCCGATCAAACCATTGAGGATCAGATGAACGCTGGAAAATCCCAGCGGCAGGTGGATGTAGGAAGCGATAAAGAACGCCGCCGACAGCACCCCCACCTGGGGCAGATGGTCGTAATCCATCTTCTTCAGCCCGATCGCGACCCCACCCAGGGCCAGCGCCGCGCCACCGGCCAACACCGGCAGCGACAGGGCACCATCGACAATATGCATAGTCTCTCCTGCTTTACGGCTTAGCCTTGGCCGCCGGGTTTTGAACGATCGGATGGGCCTGAACCCAGATCATCGCATCCTGCGACAGCTCCTTGCCGTTATGCTCGGTTTTCGGCCCCACGCCCAGCGCGGCAAACCCCCACTGCCCGGCCTGCGGCAGCGCAAAGGTAAAGGTTCCGTTGGCATCGGCATAGATGGTCATCGTCACGAAGGCTTCGGCCGGCGGCATGATGGTCGGTTCGACGGCAAAGCGGTTTGTCTCAACGTCCGGCAGGTAGTTGACGTACTCGACTTCGATTTCGGCAAAGGGGACCGGCTCGCCCTGGCTGCGAACCACCCCGGTGAAATTACCCCCGGCGTAGATGGCGTAGGGTTTGGTCAGCGGTACGATTTCGGCATCCAGACCCAGGTCGGCATCCCAGTCGGTGGGTAAGCTGCCGACGTTGACGATGGTTTTGGTGATCTGCTGAATGTAGAGATCTTCGCTCTCTTCATAGTACGGCGCCATCCGGTAAACAAATACATTGTCGCCCAGGCCCCGCAGTCGAACCGCTGCCTCGTAAGCCGGGCCGGTACCGGTCTCGCTGGTCCATTCGATCGGTTTGAGCAGCTCCTGCAGGTCGGTCTTCTTGCCCTTGCGAACACTGAAGAACGCTTCCGGCGCATCGGCCGTCATCACATGACCACTGCTGGCCGGATGGGTAAACGGCATCTTCAGGGTGATCGTACCGCCGCTATCGCGCAGCAGCTCAGGGGTATAAAGCATCTGTTGATGGGCATGAACGGAACCGGACAGCAACGCCAATGCGGCTGCCTGGGAAAGCAGTTTTTTTACGGACATTAAATTGTCTCCAACAAATAGAAATGTCGGAGCTGGGGAGGATGGAGTAAGGGTTCAGAATCCTGAAACGGTTACCCGGTGAAGCCCTCCGCAACACCATGACTAACAGTTACCAGGCAGGTATCCGGACTCACCGGCGGGGTCTGTCGAACTTTCAACAGAGGCCCATCATTTCACCTTCCCATATCCCTCTCCATCGTGGTCGAGAGAGGAGCTACAGTGGTCGAGATCCGCAGATCCCATGAAACGACTTAACCGATCTACCGTTGCGGGGGCAGTGTTGGAATTGCCGTCTGGCGCACCAACTTCCCAGGCCTGCAAACCTTGCAGACGCAACCTGATAAGGGCCGAACCTTAGCGAGCCGGGACTCCCTTTGTCAATTGAGGAATTTTCCAGTTCAGCTGAACCGGTTTCAGCCAGGATTGGATCGGTCGATCAACACAACCCGAGCAGCAGCCCCAAACAACCGCAGTCGCAATTACTTCGATGCGAACTCTCTAGACCTAAGCCGGCTTGGCAGGCCCCATCAGGTGGTTCTAAAATAGTCTTCTCTACTCTAGGACGGGGCCTGTCGGCTCGAATCCCGCTGGCTAGTACGGCAGCTTTGTACAACACTAGATTTCGTAAGGAGTGGAATCTAACGCTGATGTCTCAAGCAAAGCTGACATGTCCGTTCTGCCACCAAGCCGAATCTCAGGTGCAGACCGTCGAGGAGCATCGTTATCAGGTGAGCTGCCAGCATTGCCAGGCAACCAGTCCGGCAGTGGATAGCGAAGACCTGGCTTTGCAACTGTGGAATCGCTTCCATCAAGAGGTCAGCCTGTCGAAGCTGGTGGTCAATGAATCACCAGACATCATCATGGTGAAAGACTGGGACGGACAGTTCCTGCTCGGCAACCCAGCCCTGGCGCAACACTACAACACCACCCCGGAACAGTTGATCGGCCGAGATGACGGCCATTTCAACAGCAACAGGGCGCAGGTCGATTTCTATCTGGAAAACGTCCGCGAGGTGATCCGTTCCGGCAAATCCCAGCAGGTTGAAGAGACCTCCACCGACAGCGTAACCGGCGAGATCAAGCATTACCTGTCGGTTAAGAAACCCTTCTTGGGGCCCTCTGGTGAACCGCAGCTGCTGATCATCGCCAAGGATGTGACCGAACTCAAAGATGCCTATCACGAGCTGCAGGAGCGGGAGAATCGCTACTCCTATGCGATGAACATCGCCGGTGAGGGGATCTGGGATTGGGATATCGGCAACAACACGGTCACCCACAACATGCGCTGGTGCCAGATCCTCGGCTTGGATAACAGCGCCCTGCAACACCCGGTGGAAGATTTCGTCGGACTGCTCCACCCGGATGACCGGCCCTCCGTGATGGCGGCTCTCGACAAGATGCTGGCCGACCCTACCGGCAATGAGACCTATGCCCACGAGCATCGGATGGTGCGCGCCGACGGCGAAACACTTTGGATCCTCGACCGCGGCGAGATCGTCGAGCGTGACGAGCAGGGCAAGCCGGTACGGGTTGTCGGAGCGATCCGAGATATCACCGAAAGTAAGCAGTTCGAACTGCGACTCAAGCAGACTCAGCAGGAGCTGTCGCGTCTCAACATGCGGCTCCAGAACACCGTCAAGGAGCAGACCGACCAGCTGTTTCGCAACGAAGAGCGTTTCGCCCTGGCGATGCGCAGCGCCAATGACGGTCTGTGGGACTGGGATCTGTCAACCGATCAGGTCTACTACTCGCCACGATGGAAAAGCATGCTCGGCTATAACGCCGATGAGCTAGATCCCACCTTCGACACCTGGTCAAGCCTGGTCCATCCGGAAGACATGGCACAGGTACGGAAAAAAGCCGCCCACTACGTCACCGGCAAGCTGGACAGCTTCGAGGTCGAGATGCGGATGCGGCACAAGGATGGCAACTACCTGTTTATCCGCTCCCGCGCCTTTAAGCTGATCGATGCCGAAGGCCGAGCCACCCGGTTGATCGGCACCCATGTCGATATCACCGACAAGAAACGCTCGGAGATATTCGACAAACAGACCACCAAGATTCTCGAGATGATCGCCAAGGGCGAGTCGGCCTCAGAGATCTACGACCAGATCGCGCTGCTCTACGAAAGCCGCCACCCCGGAATGCGCTGCTCGATGCTGGAGCTGGAAGGCGACACCCTGCTCCACGGCGGCGCCCCCAGCCTGCCCCAGGTCTACTGCGAGGCAGTCAACGGCCTCAAGAACGGCCCCGAAGTCGGTTCCTGCGGCACCTCGACCTACACTGGTAAACGGGTGATCGTCGAAGATATCCACACCGATCCCAAGTGGGCTGAATTGAAGCAGTACGCCCTGCCCCACGGCCTGCGGAGCTGCTGGTCCGAACCGATCAAAAACTCCTCCGGCCTGGTGCTGGGGGCGTTTGGGATGTACTACAACCATGCTGCAACCCCCAACGAGGAGGAGTTGAACGATCTGCAATCGGCCGCTCGTCTGGCGGGTATCATCATGGAGCGGGAGCATAACCATAAGCGGATGCGCGAACTGGCCTACCGCGATGCCCTCACCGGGCTGGCGAGCCGGGACTATTTTCACCTCAGCCTGGAGGAGCAACTGCAGCGGTCCGAGCACGGTCAGCACCGTTTCAGTCTGCTCTATCTGGATCTGGACAATTTCAAGACCGTCAACGACAGCCTCGGCCATGATGTTGGCGACCAGCTGTTGCAGGAGATCGGCAGGCGCCTGAAGCAAGCCTGCTGCGAAACCGACTTTATCGCCCGGCTGGGTGGCGATGAGTTCTGCATCATCCTCCACGACATTGTCGATGACTACTATTCGGCCAAGGTGGCCGAGCGCTGCCTGAGCTTTATCGCTGAGCCCTACCTGCTCAAGGGGCGCGAGATCATCCCCTCCTGCAGCATCGGCATCGCCCACTTCCCAGCCGACGGCGATAATCTCCAAGCCCTGATCAAGGCAGCCGATACCGCGCTTTACGAAGCCAAGGATCAGGGCAAAAGCCGCTACGCGTTCTACAAGACCGAGCTGACCGACAAGGCCGAGTACCAGCTGCAGCTCGAACTCTACCTGCGCGAATCGATTCAGCAGCAGCAACTGAGCCTGATCTATCAGCCCAAGATGGATATCCAAACCGGCCACTTAGTCGGCGTCGAAGCGCTGCTGCGCTGGCAGCATCCGCAGTTGGGAGAGGTGGCTCCGTCCGACTTTATCCGCGTGGCCGAGAATATCGGCATGATCAAGTCATTGACCGAGTGGGTGATCCAGACGGTCTGCAACCAACTGGCCAGCTGGAAACAGCAGGGGCTTGCGCCGATCCAAGCGGCGATCAATGTGCACCCCAACCACTTCTTGGATCAGGACCTGATCTCGTCATTGGAAAGCAGCCTCAACGATACCGGCATCAGCCCGGCGGAGCTGGAGCTGGAAGTCACCGAAACGGTCGTCCAGACCAACATCGAGAACCTGTCGGCGTTCCAGCGCTTAAAAGCGCTGGGCATTTCGCTGGCAATCGACGACTTCGGTTCCGGCTACTCCTCATTCGCGTCGCTCAAGCACATGAACATCGACGTGCTGAAGATCGATAAGCACTTTATCGACGACATCCTCAATGACCGTAAGGCCCAACTGCTGGTCGGCTCGATGATCGAGATGGGGCACAACCTGGGTTACAAGATTGTTGCCGAGGGAATCGAAACCCCGGAGCAGCACGAGTTGCTCAAAGAGCTGAACTGCGATCTGGGGCAGGGCTATCTGTTCAGTGAACCGGTGGTTGCCTCGGAGATCAGCAGGCTATTTAGCCGTTAGCACTGACGCCGTCCGGTCCTGGCTGCAAAGGTTGCGTTAAGGTGGTTCTTTTTTCAGCGTTAGGCGTTGAATATGCTGCTATCGGTAGATAAGATCGCGCCATTGTGAGTCCTCACAGCTCTTCTATACTTATCGCTTCGTACTGTCGCTAACCACCTGACGAGACCACCGCCTTGCGCCTGACACTGCTTTCGTTTGCCTCGCTGTTCATCAGCTGTTTCATCATGATGCTGGGCAACGGCCTGATTAATATTCTGCTGCCGGTACGCATGGGGATGGATCAGCTCGGCACCGATACCATCGGTATGGTGCTGTCGCTCTATTTCGTCGGCATGCTGCTGGGCGGTATTTATGCTCGATTGCTGATCCGCCGGGCCGGACATATCCGGATGTTCGCCGGCTGCCTGGCGTTGGCGGCAGTCAGCATCCTGATTTGCAGCCTGGCCTCAGATCCGATTCTGTGGGCCGCGATGCGGATCCTGATCGGTTTCTGTAACGCCTGTGCCTACACCGCGATGGAGAGCTGGCTCAGCGAGAGCTCCACCAAGGAGACCCGCGGCAAAGTATTGGCCTTTTACCAGGTCGTCACCCTGGTGGCGCTGTTCTGCGGCCAGTTCCTGATCAACCTGGCCAGCCCGGCCGGCACCGTGCTGTTCGTACTCAGCGGTATTCTGCTCTGTGCGTCTATCGTGCCGATCGTCCTGAGTCGCAGCAGCGGCCCGACGGTGGAAGAGATCGAACCGATGTCGCTGCTGGCGCTATACCGGATCTCGCCGCTGGGGGTTGTCAGCTGTTTTGTGTCCGGCTGGATCTACTCCGCCGCGTTCAACATGCTGCCGGTGTTCGCCGACAGCTACGGCATCATCGATTTCCAGCTGTCGCTCTATATGGGTGCCGCGATCATGGGCGCCTTTCTTCTGCAGTTCCCGGTGGGCTACCTGTCGGACCGGTTTGACCGCCGGACCGTACTGTTGGCCAGCCTGATCATCTCAACGCTGGTGGGCTTTAGCGTCACCCTGCTGGCCGATGAGAGCCTGTTCTGGCCGATGTCGGTCGCCACCGGCATTACCTGCGGCATCATCGCCTGTACCTATCCACTGAGCATTTCGGAAACCTTCGACAAACTGCGCCAGAGCGAGATGGTCGCCGGTATGGGCTGTTTGATCCTGGCCTTCTCGTTGGGAGGCATCGTCGGGCCCTACTCCACCTCGCTGGTGATGGAGCAGTTCGGCAACAGCTCGCTGTTCTGGTTCCTGGGCGTACTGCAGCTGCTGCTCTGCATTTTCGTGGTCTATCGGATGTTTGCCCGTGAAGCCCTGCCGGCAGATCAGCAGGAGAAGTTTGTTATGCAAGCCGCGGCGGTTCCCCCGGTGGTGGATCTCGACCCGCGGACCGAATATCAGGAGCCGGATTCACCGCTTAGTGCCGAAGCCGAGCTGGCGGCCGCAGTGGCGGACACCGATCCGGCTGCAGCGATTCGAATGGCCAAGGCAATTGCCATCAATTCGCCGGAGCAGGTCGCCGAGATAGCTGGAGCAATCGCTGCCATCGAGGGCGTCGATGGCCTGCGCCTGCACGAAGCGATGATCGAAGCGGTGCCCGATCAGGCCTCGGAGATCACCTCCGCCATTGTGAGCGCCAATCCTGAGCTTGCGTCTGATCTGGTCGCCCAGGTTGCCGATGCCGAGCCCGAGCAGGTGGCCGAGGTCGCGGCCCAGATCGGTACCGATAATCCGGAACTGCGGGTCGAAATGGCGGCCGCCGCGATCGGAGCCGATCCGGAATCTGCCGTTGAAGTGGCCGAGTTCTACGCCGGCGTTCTGGCCGAAGAACACGAAGCTGTACGACCGGCCGACCGCGAAGAAGACACCACCGAGCAGACCGCCGTTGAGCTGGTCTCCAGCATTTCCGAGCTGGCACCGGAGCAGGCGATGGATGTGGCGGTAACCATGGTCGAGGCGATCCCCGACACCGCTAGCCAGGTTGTCGAAGAGTATGTCGGCAACCTGTCCGAGACTCAGAGCGATGAAGAGATCGAAGAGCTGATCAAAGCCAGCGACACCATCAATACGCCGGAAGAGGCGGTGCAGGAGCGGAACCAGGAAGCGGTGGAATTCGTTTCCCGAATCTCCGAGGCGGTACCGGAACAAGCGATGGATGTGGCCGTGGCCGTGGTCGAAGCGATCCCGGAGGTGGCCACCCAGGTCGCCGAAGAGTATGCCGGCAACCTATCCGAGTGTCAGAGCGATGAAGCGATCGAAGAGCTGATCGACACCATCGACACCATCAATACGCCGGAAGAGGCAGTGCAGGAGCTGAATCAGGAAGCGGTCGAGTTCGTCTCTCGGATCTCCGAAGCGGTACCGGAACAGGCAATGGATGTGGCCGTGGCCGTGGTCGAAGCGATCCCGGAAGTTGCCAGCGAGTTGATCGATGAGCTTAATGAGCGCAGCGACAGCGACGAGATCGATATGATGATGAAGCTGGAAGATCGTCCCGATAGCGACCAGTAATACCGGCCGCTGCGCCCAACCCCTTAACCCCGCATCGACCTAAACAGCCCGGTGCGGGGAGTCCCTGCCGCTCACTTGGCGGTAAAGCCGCCGTCGACAAACAGCACCTGGCCGGTGACATAGTCCGACGCACGCGAGCAGAGAAAGATCAGCGGCCCATCCAGATCGCTCAGTTGGCCATTGCGCCCGATTGCCGTCTGATCGGCCAGCTGCTGCGACCTGTCCGAGTCTTCAAACACCGGCGCGGTCAGCTCGGTGGGGAAAAACCCCGGGGCAATCGCGTTGCAGCCGATTCCCTCCGCCGACCAGGCCTCGGCCATCGCCCGGGTCATCTGGGCTACACCGCCCTTGGAGGCACCGTAGGGCAGGCTGTTGGCGAACGCCCGCTGCGACTGCAGCGACGCGATATTGATCACCCGCCCCCAGCCCTTGGCTTTCATCGCCGGTACCATGGCCCGCGCCAAAAAGAACGGCACCTTGAGATTGATATCCAGGGTTTGATCCCAGCTTTGCGGGCTGATCTCGTCTACCCGCTGACGCAGATTCAATCCGGCCGCATTAACCAGAATGTCCGGAGCACCAAATGGCTCCCCAGCCCGCGCCACCAGTTCAGCCAACCCATCAAAGTCGCTCAGATCGGCGACCAGCGCCGCCGCCTGACCGCCCTGCTGCTCAATCAACGCCACCGTTTGTTGCAATGCTTCGGCGCGGCGCGCTACGACCAACACCTGGGCTCCGGCAGCCGCTAGGGCCTGCGCTACCGCACGGCCGATTCCCGAACTGGCACCGCTTACCAGTGCCACCCGGCCCGCCAAGCTGAATGCATTCAGAGCATTATTCATCTCAATACTTCCGTTGTTATTGTTTTGAGGCCCTATCAATCTGCACTGTACCAGACCCGATACGAGCAGCGCTGCCTGTTCGCGACCCGCCTCCCTTTTTGCTCCATTTTCTCTCCACCCCCGCTCCCATACCTGTCACCCCGGCACTGCTGTAATGCAAACCTCCCCCAAACATCGCCGAGGTTACCCGACATGCTTTACTTCGTTCCGATCAGTGACGATCCACAACTCAACACCGAAGAGCTCGCCCGTTACCGACTGGTGCCCTACCACCCCGATTACCGGCTCCTGCACGCCCCACCGCGGGTTCGCCGCACCCCGGGCGCTCCAGCCAAACCAACCGGAGGGCAACGCCATGTTAAGGATTAAAGCAACCACCACGCTGCTGCTGTGGCTGCTGTCCGGCTGGGCGGCGGCGATCACCAGCCCGCTGGAGGCGGACACTCGACCGACCGAAACGGCTCGGCTGGAACTGATCGGCGAGTCAGGCAGCCGCCAGCAGGCGCTGCTGCAGCAGACCGGGGTACATTTTGAGATCGCCGGACTGCTGGTGCGCACCCGGGTCAGCCAGACGTTCCGTAACGATGGCAGCGGCTGGGTCGAAGGAGTTTACAGCTACCCGCTGCCGGAACAGGCCGCCGTGGATCGATTGCGAATGCGGATCGGCGAGCGGATTATCGAAGGCGAAATTCAGGAGCGCCAGCAGGCCCGCAAGACCTATCAGCAGGCCAAGCAGAGCGGCCAGCGAACCAGCCTGATCGAGCAGCAACGACCGAATATTTTCACCACTTCGGTGGCCAATATCGGCCCCGGTGAAACCATCACTATCGAGATCGAGTACCAGCAACAGGCCCGCTACGACAGCGGTGACTTCCGGCTGCGCTTTCCGATGGTGATCCTACCGCGCTATATCCCCGGGCAGCCGCTGTCACCGATGAACCCCGACGACGATCATCACGGCGATCTGCCCCAGCTGTCCGAGTCCGCACCAATTCAGCTCAATGGCGACGGTTTCGGCTGGGCCGCACCGACCGATCAGGTGCCCGATGCCCCGCTGATCACCCCGCCGGTAGCCGAGCCCGGCCAGTCGCTACCCAATCGGGTCCGGATCAGCGCTCATCTCAATGCCGGTTTTGAATTGGCAAAAGTCCGCAGCAGTTACCACGGCGTCGAGGTGGAAAGCCTCAGTCCGACCGAGGCCAGGATTCGCTTGTCCGACACCCAGGTGAAAGCCGACCGCGATTTCGAGCTGGTCTGGACCCCGACCCCAAGCCAGGCCCCCCAGGCTGCGCTGCTGTCCCACCAACAGGGCGATCAATATTACGGCCTGTTGATGCTGGTTCCCCCAACTGCCAACGCCGAGCAGCCACTACCACGGGCGGTCACCCTGATCCTGGATATCTCCGGCTCGATGCACGGCGATTCCATTGCCCAGGCGCGCCAGAGCCTGCTGCGGGCGATCGATGATCTGAGCCCGCAGGACCGTTTCAATCTGATCCTGTTCAACAACAGCAGCTACGCGCTGTTCAGCCAGCCGCAACCGGCAAACGATCACTACCGAGCCAAGGCGCGACGACTGGTGGCCGGGGTCGAAGCCAATGGCGGTACCGAGATGGCCGGCGCCATCCACCAGGCACTCACGCAGCCACCTCAAGCTGGCTATGTCGAGCAAGTGCTGTTTATCACCGACGGTGCGGTCGGCAACGAGGATGCGCTGTTCAACCTGATCGAACAGCAACTCGGTCAACGCCGACTGTTCACCATCGGCATCGGCTCGGCCCCCAACAGCCACTTTATGACCAAGGCGGCCCAGCTCGGGCGCGGCACCTTCACTTATATCGGCGCCAGCCATGAGGTGGAACAGAAGATGGCAACGCTGTTGGACAAACTGCGCGCCCCGCTGCTGACCGACCTGCAATTGGACAGCGACCAAGCGCTGCAAAGCTATCCGGCAAGGATTCCTGATCTGTACCGGGGCGAGCCGCTGATTCTGAGCTACCGGGCCGACCAGCCTCCGAAGCAACTGCAACTCAGCGGTCGGATCGGCGATCAACGCTGGCAACAGACAATCCAGCTGCAATCCAACGGCAACAACCCGGCGGTACCGGTGCTCTGGGGTCGGGCCCGGATCGCCGAGCTGATGGACCAACACCGCCGCGCCGCCCCCGGCGAACCGCGCCAGCAGCTACGCCAACAGATCATCGACACCGCCCTGGCCCACCAGCTGGTGTCCAAATTCACCAGTCTGGTGGCGGTGGACAAGACCCCGGCTCGACCCAGCCAGTCTTCGCTGAAAACCCAGGCCGAAAAAACCGAACTGGCCAAGGGCAGCAGTCACCAGAAGATCTTCGGCATGGCCAAAACCGCCACCCCGGCCCAACGCCAGATGCTGATCGGACTGGCCCTGCTGCTCGCCGCGCTACTGCTGGCCCTGTTTCAGCCGCGCCAGCAAGGTCGTCGCCAGTGTTCCCAGGAGGCTCTGCCATGCTGATCCGCCTGCTGAGAAATCGATGGGGCCTGATCGCCCTGCTGCTGGCCGGAGGCTGGCAGCTGGGCAGCGGCGGCTGGATCTGGGCCAAGGCCTGGCTGGCCCAGCAACTGCTCGATCACAGCTGGACTTCGATGAGATACGATCCGAACGCACAACCGATCAAACCCTGGCCCTGGGCCGACACCCACGCCCGCGGCCGATTGCAGATCCCGTCGCTTCAGGTCGATCAGATCGTGCTCGACGGTGACAGCGGCCGCACCCTCGCCTTCGGCCCCGGGCTGAGCCATGCCGGTCGCGATATCGGAGAGCCCGGTGTGACCCTGATCAGCGGTCACCGCGATACCCACTTCGATTTTATGCCGCAGTTACGCGAGTCGATGGTGATTCGGTTGCAGAGCCGAACCGGCGAACGGCGTTATCGGGTCAGCGAGCGCCGGGTGGTCGACAGCCGTGACGGCGGCATCAGCTTGGATCCGGATCAAGATGGGTTGTTGCTGGTGACCTGTTACCCATTTGAGAACTGGCAGCCGGGGGGGCCGTTACGGTTTCTGGTCTGGGCGGAACCGGTTGATTCTGATCAGGTGTCGGGGGAGGCTGATGGTTCGATGCTGCCGGTCATCGGCCGGGTTAAGGAGGCTGTTCGGCGGGTAATCTGATTTGGCTGGCTTGAATCAAGGGGCTTGTTCTGGATTGCTGAGCTGTTTGATGGCTTTGGTTGCGCTCCCCTGAGCGCGTTCATTTTTGTCGCAACAAAAACGAACCAAAAAATGCTTTGCCCAATGACTTGGCCCTTCGGGCTTCCCTGCGCGCTGAATAGGCAAACGGGCTCCGATGGAAACTCGGCCTGCGGCCTCAAACAACCATCGTCACTTTTCCGTTTGCCTATACAGTGCTCGGCTGCGTCAAGGGCGGTTAAGGCCGTGCCAGCCAACACCACATCATCTCAGGATTAACTCCCACTCCCCTTTTGCGCCGGTGAGCATTGAGCGGGTCGATGGATCAGCGTAGTCGGCTGTCTGAGAGAGCATAGCGAGCGAGTTTCCGTCGTAGCCCATCGGGCCGTTCAACGCGCAACGAAGTCGGCGAAGCCGACCAAGCAAGCGGGGCGCTTTTTCTTTGGTTCGGTTTCTTTTGCGCGGGCAAAAGAAATGAACGCGCTCGGGAAGAGCGCAACAAGGACTACCGGTAACAAAGATAATCAGCCTTGCCGCCATCTTTGCCGAAAAGAAAAAGGGGCTGATAAACAGCCCCTTAACAACAAACGCAGGATTAGCCTTCCGCCAACACCTTGGCGATGGCCCGCTCCAGTTTCGCCATCCCTTCCAGGATATCCGCCTCGTCGATAATCAACGACGGCGTCATCCGCAGCACCTTGGGTCCAGCCACCAGCAGCATCAGTCCTTCTTCACGGGCGGCGGCTAGGAACTGGGCGCCTTTGCCGTGCCAGGCTTCGGTCAATTCGGCACCGATCAGCAGGCCACTGCCGCGAATGTCGGTGAAGATATTGTGCTTGCTGTTGATCGCTTCCAGCTGCTCGACGAACAACTGGTGACGATGGCCAACCCCGGCCAATACGTCCGGGGTATCGATCAGATCGACGACAGCTTCAGCCACGGCGCAGGCCAGCGGGTTGCCGCCATAAGTGCTGCCGTGGGTGCCGAAGCCCAGGCTTTCGGCGGCTTTGGCGGTGGTCAGCATGGCACCGATCGGGAAGCCGCCGCCCAACGCCTTGGCGCTGGTCAGCACATCAGGAGTTACCCCCAGGCCCTGGTAGGCGAACAGTTCGCCGGTCCGGCCAACGCCGGTCTGGATCTCATCAAATACCAGCAGCGCATTATGACGGTCGCACAGTTCGCGTACGCCGCGGGCGAATTCGGCATCGGCCGGGATCACTCCGCCTTCGCCCAAAATCGGCTCCATCACTACCGCGCAGACGCTGTCGTCCATCGCCGCTTCCAGTGCCGCCAGGTCGTTGTAGGGCACGTGGTCGATGCCACCCGGAACCGGCTCAAAGCCTTCACGGTACTTGGGCTGACCACCAACGCTGACGGTAAACAGGGTGCGGCCGTGGAACGACTGGCTGAAGCTAATAATGCGGTGTTTGTGGGCACCGAAATTGTCGTAGGCGTACTTGCGCACCATTTTGAAGGCAGCTTCGTTGGCTTCGGCGCCGGAATTACAGAAGAACACCCGCTCGGCAAAGGTCTTTTCGGTCAGCTTACTGGCCAGGCGCAGTGCCGGCTCGTTGGTGTAGACGTTGCTCAGGTGCCAGAGTTTATCGGTCTGCGCCTTCAGGACTTCAACCAGGATCGGGTGGCAGTGGCCCAGCGCGTTGACGGCGATACCGCCAGCAAAATCGATGTACTCGTTGCCTTCCTGATCCCAGAGTCGCGAACCTTCACCGCGCACCGGAATAACCGCCTGGGGCGCATAATTGGGGACCATTACCTGATCGAATGTACTACGGTTTACCTGAAGCTCTGACATGGCCTGTTCCTTACTGATGAATCTGATCGAACGCTATAAATGCAGAAGGTGCATAGAAGCCTGCGATTGAGCCTTGATTATGCGCCAACCACAAGGGCCAGGCCCAGAGGAGGAATTGCGCCAAAGCGACCTGGACTTTTAAACCGCTGCCAAAATGTTGCAAAAAGTGGCCAGATGTAAAATATTCGCAACTTACATATCGCCAGACAGCCGCTGGCGGGCACTCGACAACAAAAACAATGGATACGCCGAAACGGATGCCATCCCCTCTAACGCCAAGCAGCACCGATCAGCCGAGCGCTAACGCGCCGATGCGGTTCGGTTTTCTGTTGCTGCCCAACTACTCGCTGATCGCCTTCTCGTCGGCGATCGAAGCGCTGCAGATGGCCAACTGGATTCGTGGGGAAACACTCTATGAGAGCTGCCTGATCAGCCGCGACGGCGATCCGGTGATCAGCTCCAGCGGGGTCCAGACCGCGGTCGATCGGGGCCTGGAGCAGTGCAACGATCTGGACGTGCTGTTCGTCTGCGGCGCCAGTCCGATTGCACGTACCGGCAACGAAGAGGTGCTGGCCTGGCTACGACGTCAATCGCAGGGATCGATGGCGTTCGGTGGTATCGGCACCGGCTCCTACCTGCTCGCCTGCGCCGGCTTGCTGGACGGCTACAAAGCCACCATCCACTGGTGGGACCTGGCCCAACTACGCGAAGAGTTTCCCCAGACCCGCATCACCAACAGCCTGTTCGAGGTCGACGGAGGCCGCTACACCTGCAGCGGCGGTACCGCGGCGATGGACATGATGCTGTTTCTGATCGGATTGAAGCACGGCTCGGAGCTGGCCGCCTCGATCTCCGAACAGTTCGTCTGCGAGCGGATCCGCAGCGCCGAAGACAGCCAGCGGATCCCGCTGAAGCACCGGATCGGTGCCAACCAGCCCAAGCTGATCGAGGCGGTGACCCTGATGGAAGCCAATATCGAGGAGCCGCTCAGCACCGACGACCTGGCCCACCATGTGGCAGTGTCACGGCGGCATCTGGAGCGGCTGTTTAAGAAGCACCTGCAGACGGTGCCATCCAAATTCTACCTGCAGCTGAGGATGGAGCGGGCCCGCCAGTTGCTGCAGCAGAGCGATAAGCCGATCCTTCAGGTGGCACTGGCCTGCGGCTTCAGCAGCGCCTCCCATTTCAGCACCGCCTTTCGCAGCCACTTCGGCCTCACCCCCCGCGAAGAGCGTAAACGGTTGACCGAAACGCCGCAGCTGGCGCCACAGCGGTCGAGCCTGCACCGGCCCTGACTCACACCATTAATCCAACAACGCCCCCAACGGATAACCCCGAAACGGCTTATCCTCGTTCAGCACCACATGGCTGCTGATATTGACCTTTCCGGGTAGCAGATCTAGCAGGCGGTCGTTGATGGCGTTGTAGCGGCCCATATCCGCAGCCACCACCTTCAGAAACAGATCGAAGGCGCCGCTGACGGTGTAGCACTCCACCACCTCGTCAATCTCACCGGCCTGTTGCTGGAACTGCCGGAATGCCTCGGTGCTCTGGTCCTTCAAACTGACGGTGGCGATCACGGTGACGCTACGGCACAGTGCCGGCAGATTCAGCACGCTCAGATAGGGGCCAATCAGTCCCTGCTGCTCCAGTTTTTTAACCCGGTTCAGGCACGAGCTGGGAGAGAGCCCGACCCGTTCTGCCAGCTCTTGATTGGTGATTCGTGCTTCGCGCTGCAGCGTCGAAATAATCTTGCGATTGATTCTATCCAGAGACATCGGGAGGGTAGGTTCTTTAAAGGATTGATCGGCCGGGTTGTCGAGAAGCTTCAGACAACCCTTTAACAACAGGCCCATGGGGTTGGATCTGTAAGTTTGGACCCGGGAGAATCAATTTTCAAGCATGCCGAATTTTATTCGGCGAGACCGTTATTTCTTGCATTTTATCGGGCTTCGCCGGGGCAATTCGACAGCTCATTTCCTGACGCGATCGGTAAACTATTGAGCATTATGAAAAATATTTCGAAGGCTTCTGCAGAGCTGGATCGGTGCGCCAGGATTAGGCGAAAGCGGGCGAAATAGCGCAGTTTACCGGGTGTAAATGAGCATATTGAGCCCGGTTTCAACGACGCCATGGGGTGCTGAGTCGGTTCTGCCGGAGTCTTCAACAGCCACTGCTTGAGGGGAAGCACATGCTGATCATCCGTCCTTGCCAACATTCCGATCTTGCCGATCTACTGAGTTTGTCCCGCGCCACCGGCGCAGGGATGACATCGATGCCTGCCGATGAAGCCGCCTGGCTGGCCAAGATCGAAGCCAGTCAGCGGGCTTTCAGCCTGACTACCGATTCCTCAAAGCCTGCCTCCCATAGCTACTTTATGGTGCTGGAGGATCCCAACAGTGGCCGTGTGGTCGGTACCACCGCGGTCTATACCGGCATCGGTCTGGAGAAACCCTTCTACTCCTACAAGCTGTCGACGCTGGTGACCCGCTCCCGCGATCTGGCATTGACCCGCAAAGCCCAGGTGCTGAATCTGGTCAACGATTACACCGGTTCCACCGAGGTCGGCTCGCTGTTCCTGCTGCCCGAAGCGCGCCAGCCGGGCGTCGGGCGTTTCCTGTCCCGTGGTCGATTCCTACTGATGGCCGACTTCCCCACTCGCTTTGGCGACCGGGTGATGGCCGAGCTACGGGGATGGCAGGACGAGCAGGGCCAGTCGCCGCTGTGGCAGCACCTGGGCAGCAAGTTCTTCGGGATCGAATTTCAGCAGGCGGTCGAGGCCGTAGCACTGAAAGGCCCGCAGTTTATTACCGACATGATGCCGCGCCATCCGATCCATCTGGAGCTGCTCCCCGACAGCGCCCGTGCCGTGATCGGCAAGCCCCACCCGAGTTCGGCACCGGCGATGAATATGCTGCTCAAAGAAGGGTTTGAGTTCGACGGCTATGTTGACCTGTTCGACGGCGGCCCGTCGATCCATGCCCAGATCAGCGACGTTCATGGCGTGCGCGATAGCCGTACCGCCGCCATCAGCATAAGTCGACGGCCGCTCAAAGCCGCCACCGAGATGATGCTCAGCAACGGTCGGCTGGATCAGTACCGGCTGGTACAGGCCCCGGCCCGGTTGCTTGCCGACGGCCGTCTGCAGCTAGAAGCGACTTGCGCCGAAGCCCTGCAGTTGCAGCCAGGAGACCGCGTCCGTTTCCTCGAAAGCCGCCAGGCCCAGAGTCAAGCCCAGCATGCGGTGGCCTAGCCAACCTTTGCCTCTGCTTGCTAGTAAGTACTAACTACTTGATAACCAACACCCGCTGCGACTCGATCCCCAGCGATAGCAGGTAAGGCTCGCGCTGCTGGGACTCGATAAAGTCCTGCTTGCTGCGCCAACCGTTCCAACCGATCTGGATCAGACTCTGAGCCACCGCGCCGCCGAGGGTGGCGCCGGGGCCAAGCAACACAATCCGCTCAGGAGCATATTCTCGTACCGCCACCTGCACCGCGGCGGTGAAGTCGTAGGGCTGCACCACCTGATGGTCGAGGGTGTAGCGCCATAGCGCGTCGGTATCGCTCGACAACGGCGACCAGCAACTGCCACGGCCATCGATCAGTGGAATCGTCGGAGGCTGGAGCCGATCCGGCGGGAACTGCTGTCGACCTTGAGCCGCGTTGTCTTGCATCAGCGGGGTATGGAAGGCCGCATGGTTGTATAACCGCATCGGGTAGCGGTCTTGCTCCGGTGTCAGTTCGTCCTGCAAACGTTTCAACGCCGCTTCGTTGCCGCCGAACACCCGCAGCCCACCCAGTCGGATCGACAGGTAGAGTTCGCAATCAGGCTCGGCGTTGATCTGCTCGGTCAGGGTATCCAGCTGTTCGCGGCCCCCCGGAATCGGCCGCCAGTTTGAATCCACCTCCGGGTAGATCAGCTGCCCGCCCGACAATGACTGGTGCATCAGGGTGCCCATGCCGTTGATCAGTTCGAACGCCGGCTCTGGTCCCTCTGCATCAACGCCAATTGAATTAACAGCACCGAACGCACCACTGCAGCCCAGGGCGATATACCAGCCCATGGAGTTGCCGGTCAGGGCACAGATCTCGTAACGGTCCCGGTCGATCGACAGAAAATCGGCATAGGCGCAGGCCCAGATCAGTGCCGAGGCGTTATCGCCGCGGCTGTGCTGGGCCATGCTGTAGCGCTCGGCCCCATCCAGCTCGCTCAGCCGGGGTTGCCCCAGTGCCTGGCGCTGCCGGTCCAGCGCCGCCAATAACGCCGGCTTGTCGGCGTGGTAACGCTGCAGGTAACCCAGCTCGGCGGCGTTGTAAGTGCCGCGCCCGGGGCAGATCACCAGGGTTTTCAGTTTACTGCTCATGATGCTGCTCCCGGCTTTGCCCCAGAACTAGGTTCCAATCCCATCAGCTCCAGGGCCGCCAGCTCGATCGACCGCTTCGACGGCAACGTGATCGTGGCCGCCCGACCCAACGGGATAAAGCTGTCATCGGCACTCAATCGTTGCAGTTTCGGCGGTGATGACAGCTGTTCGCTGACCAGACTGACCAGTTGCTCGCCCAGCGAGCCGGTGGTGCGGCACTCATCGACGATCAGCAGATGCTCGCAATCGGCTACCGCCTCGAGGATCGCCGCTTCGTTCAACGGCATCAGCCAGCGCAGGTCGATCACCCGCAACTCAACTCCCCGTTGCTCCAATGTCCGGGCGGCCTGCAGGCTGAGATAGTAGCCGTTGCCGTAGGTCAGGATCGCCAACTGGCGCCCCTCTCCGTGCTGGTGCAGTTGTCCCAACGCAATCGGCTGTGCTTGCTCGGGTGGGCGGTACAGGCTGGTCCAGAGGCCGTCGTCGGGCTCGTGCAGATCGCGGGTCATATAGAGTGCGATCGGCTCGATAAACACCACGATACGCTGCTCTTCGCGGGCCAATCGCACCGCTTCGCGCATCATCTCGACCGCATCGCTGCCGTTGCTGGGGCAGGCCAGCACCAGGCCGGGAATATCACGGAACACATTGAGGCTGTTGTCGTTGTGGAAATGGCCGCCGAAGCCTTTCTGGTAGCCCAGACCGGCGATCCGGATCACCATCGGGTTGCTGTACTGGCCGTTGGAGAAGAAACTCAGCGTTGCCGCCTCACCGCGGATCTGATCTTCGGCGTTGTGGACGTAGGCCAGGAATTGAATCTCCGTGATCGGCACGAAGCCGTTGTGGGCGGCCCCGATCGCCAGCCCCAGAATGCTCTGCTCGTCCAGCAGGGTGTTGATCACCCGGTGCTGACCGAACTTTTCGCTGAGTTTGCTGGTGACGTTGTAGACCCCACCCTTGGGACCGATATCCTCGCCCATCATCAGGATCTCGTCGTGTTCAAGCATCAGATCGGCCAGTGCCCAGTTGAGTAGTCGGGCCAGGTGCTGCGGCTGCTCCATCATCCGGATTTCACGCCCGAAGCGCTGCTCCCTCAGCGTCTGATCGACCGGATTAGCCGGCTTCGGCTGACGAGTCGGCGGAATCAAACTGGCCATCACCGCCGTACTGCTGTTGAGCTTGGGACGCTGGATCGCCAGCTCGGCCACTCGGGCGACCCGCTCGGCGGTCTCTCGGTACAGATCCACCAGCTGATCCGACCGCAACCCAGCTTGCTCGATCAGCAGTCGAGCCGAATGCAGCAGCGGATCCTGGGCCTCCACCGCTTCGATCTGCTCGCGGCGCCGGTAGGCCACCTCGGCATCGGAACCAGCATGGCCCAACAGACGCACCGTGCGTAGGTGCAGAAACACCGGCTGTCGGAACCGTCGCGCCAGCCTCTCGGCTTCACGGGCGGCCCGGTAACTGTCGAGCAGGTTCAAGCCATCGGCATACAGATAATGCAGCCCCGGACGTTGGCTGAAGTTGGCGTGAATCCAGCCGTTCGGGGTGCTGGTGGAGATACCGATGCCGTTGTCTTCGCAGATAAACACCAGCGGCAGCGTAACCCCCTGGTAACTGGTCCAGCAGGCAGTGTTGATCGCCCCCTGGGCGGTGCTGTGATTGGCCGAGGCATCGCCGAAGCTGCACAGCACCAGGCCTTCGTGGTCCAGCTCGCCGTCGTGCCCCATCCGCTTGGCCAGCGGAATCGAGTAGGCGGCCCCAACCGCCTTGGGCAGATGCGAGGCGATGGTGCTGGTCTGGGGCGGCACGAACAGCGACTTGCTGCCGAGCACCTTGTGACGGCCGCCGGAGATCGGATCCTCACTGGAGGCGGCAAAACTCAACAGCATGTCCCACAGCGGGGTTTCGCCGGGGGTCTGCCGTGCCCGCTGGATCAGAAAGGCCGCATCGCGATAATGCAGGAACGCCATGTCATCCTGACGGAAGGCGGCGGCCAGCACCGCGTTGCCCTCGTGGCCGGCACTGCCGATGGTGTAGAACGACTCCCCCCGGGCCTGCAACTTGCGCGAGCACAGATCCAGATGACGACTGAGCAGCTGGGTCTCAAACAGCTCGATCAGTTTCTCCCGCCTCAGACCAACCTGGTCCAGGGTGAGCGGATTGGCCGGATCCGGCAGATCGCCAGCAGCCACGCGGTTAAGGAAATTCGCTTCGACGATCTCGGCACGGTTTTGCATTGGTTTTCCTTATTCTTTGCAACGGTTCCGAACGAGTAGGATTTGCTTGGCCCGCTCAGCGCTGGAACGGATAGACCGATCCCAACTGCAGGATCTCGGTCAGCTCGTTCAGTGCGGTGCGCGATTCCATCAGCAGCTGCGGGTCGGCCAGATCGGCCGGTAGCAGCCGGTCACGGTAGTGTTTGTCGACCCAGCGGTTCAGCCGCGCATAGAGCGCATCGCTCATCAGCGTCGCCTGGTTGGTGGCGGCCAGTTCGACTTCGTTCAGCACCACCCGCAACCGCAGGCAGGCCGGGCCGCCGCCGTTACTCATGCTCTGTTTCAAGTCGAACACGACCACTTCGCTGATCGGGTTGTCGGCCGCTTTGATCTGCTCCAGCAGGCTCCAAACCTTGGGATTGTCACGACACTCCTCCGGCACCACGATCAGCATCCGCTCGTCATCCAGGCTCAGCAGCTGGGAGTTGAACAGATAGCAGCGCACCGCTTCGTCGACACTGAGTTGCTCGCTGTTGATCTCGACGATATGCAACTTGCGCCGGCCGTTGGTCTGGATCTCGAACTGTCGCTGCAGGCGTGCCTTGACCTCGGTCTGATTCAGAAATGCCTGCTCGTGGCATAGCAGCAGGTTGCCGTTACCGACCGCGATCACATCGTTGTGGAACACACCCTGATCGATCACCGACGGGTTCTGCTGCGCCAGCACCACTCCGGCGCTGTTGAGCTGATGCGAACGCACGATCGCCTGGGACGCCTCCAGGGTCTGACGGGCCGGATAGCGGTTGGGACGGGGCTGGGTTTCGTCGAAAGCATGACGGCCGTAGACAAAGAACTCGATCCCCTGTTCGCCATAGCTGCCGCACAGGCGGGTATGGTTGGCGGCCCCCTCATCACCAAAGTGCTCAACCCCCGGCAAGGCCGGGTGGTGTTTGAAGTGGCGCTGGGACGGGAAGGTCGCCGCCAGAATCCGCCCGGTGGTGTTGTGCTCGATCGAACGGTGGAACTTGTTGGTCAGGTTGGCCGGGGTGAAATGCACCCGGCCGTCGTGGGCATCGGCACTGGGCGAAACCGTGGCGGCGTTGGCGGTCCACATACTCGATGCCGAACAGCATGCGGCCAGGATCCGCGGTGCCTTTTTCGCCGCCTGGGCCAGCACCTGGGCATCGCTGCCGGAAAAGCCGATACGACGCAGGGTATGGATGTCGGGGCGCTCCTGCGGCGCCAACACACCCTGAACAAAGCCCCGGTCGTGCAGCGCCTTCATCTTCGCCAATCCCTGCCGGGCCGCCAGTTTCGGGTTCGCGGCCCGATCCTGGTTACCTTCGGAGGCGATATTGCCGAACGACAGCCCGGCATAGTTGTGGGTCGGGCCCACCAGCCCGTCAAAATTGGCTTCAAAGGCTTTCATCAATGCACTACCTCTATTGCGATCCGCAGGATGGAGGCTATCCACCTATAAACCCTGCGGATCGACGACTCTTGTTATTCACCCGACGACCTTGGCGATGCTAGGCCGCGTTACAGCTCCAACCCCGGAGCCAAATTCGCCGGCAGGCTGACCTTGTCAGACTCCAGACTGGCGACCGGATAGGCGCAGTAGTCGGCGGCGTAGTAAGCGCTAGGGCGATGATTGCCGCTGGCGCCGATGCCACCGAAGGGAGCTGCGCTGCTGGCACCGGTCAGCTGTTTGTTCCAGTTGACGATGCCGGCACGGCTGGCGCGCAGGAACTGCTCATACTTGGCGCGGCTGTCGCTCAGAATCCCGGCGGACAGGCCGAAGCGGGTGGCGTTGGCCAGCTCGATCGCCTGCTCAAAGCTGTCGTAACGGATCAGTTGCAGCAGCGGGCCGAAGTATTCCTGATCCGGTAGCTCGGCGATCGCGGTGACGTCGATCAGGCCCGGTGACAGCAGCCCGGTACCCGGCTCCAACTTGGCCAGGGTTACCAGCGGAGTGCCGCCCAGCTGCTGCAGGCTGGTTTGCGCCTCGACGATCCGATCGGCGGCGGCCTCGCTGATCAGCGAGCCGATAAAGGGCTGCGGCTCGGCATCGAAACGGCCGACCCGGATCTTGCCGATCGCGTCAATCAAGGCATCGACGAAGCGATCACCGGCCTCGCCCTTGGGCACCAGCAGACGACGGGCGCAGGTGCAGCGCTGACCGGCGGTGATATAGGCCGACTGCAGGGTGTCGTGCACCGCCGCTTTCAGGTCCTCCACCTCGTCGACGATCAGTGGGTTGTTGCCGCCCATCTCCAGCGCCAGGATCTTGCCGGGCTGACCACCGAACTGGCGGTGCAGCATCGCCCCGGTGTCGGAGCTGCCGGTGAAGAACAGTCCGTCGATCTGGGCGTGGCTGGCCAGTGCGATACCGGTCTCCTTCTCACCCTGGACCAGGTTCAAGACGCCGTTGGGCAGTCCGGCCTGTTGCCAGAGCTGGACCATCTTTTCGGCCACCGCCGGGGTCAGCTCACTGGGTTTGAGCACTACGCAGTTCCCCGCCAGCAACGCCGGGACGATATGGCCGTTGGGCAGATGTCCGGGGAAGTTATAGGGACCGAACACGGCCACCACACCATGGGGCTTGTGCCGCAGCATAGCGGTAGCACCGGCCACTTCGGATTCGTGGGTGCCAGTGCGCTGTTCCAATGCCTTGATCGAGATCTCGATCTTACCGGCCATCGCGGCGGCTTCGGTGCGGGTCTCCCACAGCGGCTTGCCGGTCTCTTCGGCGATCAATCGGGCCAGCTCCTCGGCGCTGGACTTGAGCAGTTCCGCGTAGGCGCGGACCTGTTCGATCCGGGCAGTCTGCGGCAATGCCGACCACGCCGGGAAAGCCCGTCGTGCGGCCCAGATCGCCTGATAGACCTGGGCTTCGCTAGCACAGTGACCGTGCCAGATCGGCTTGGCTTCGGCCGGGTTAAGGGATTCGAGCGCGGCGCCTTCGCCGTCAAGCCAAACGCCATCGATAAACAGGGATGCAGACATTAGAAACTCCTTCTGGCGGACATCGGCGCAACCCGCAGACTATCGCCGTCTTGAACGTTGAGCACCTTGGCCATGTCGGCCGAAATGGTGACGATATGGTTGCCGAGCAGGCTGGCATTGGCGGCGCAACAGCGGAAATCGCGCAGGCGGCTGTTGGCCAGCAGATAGCGCTCCGAGCCGCCGTCGGGTTCGCCGATTCGGACCTTGCAGTAGCGGCTCTCGCGCACGATACGGATATCCTGCACCCGGGTTTCCAGCAGCGGGCCACCGTCGAAAATGTCGATATAGCCGCTGTAGCGGAACCCTTCGCTTTCCAGCAGGCGACGGGCCGGGGTGGTGTTGTCGTGGGTTTGGCCGATCGCCTCACGGGCATCGTCGGGCAGCATGTTGGTGTAGATCGGATTTTTCGGCATCAACTCGGCGATAAAGACCTTGTTCTGACCCGACAGCTGGTCCGCCTGGGCGAAATCGATCGAGAAGAAATGACGCCCCAAGCCCTCCCAGAACGGCGATACGCCGTTGCTGTCGGAGTAACCGCGCATCTCGGCGATAACGTTGTCGGTGAAACAGTGGGGGAACTCGGCCATGAACATAAAGCGCGATTTCGACAGCAGCCCGCCATTGCCGTCACGACGGAATTCCGGGTCCAGAAACAGGGTGCAGACCTCGGACTGACCGGTATGGTCGTTGCTCAGGGTCAGGGTCTTGATCGGGTTGTAGACGTTCAAGCCCTGGGAGGCGTGCACCAGGGTGCCGACCCGGTAGTTATACCAGGGATCCTGCAGCCCGACCGCCGATTCGATCCCGCTGATACCGGCAATCTCGCCGGTGTCGGTGTCTTCCAGCACGAACAGGTACAGCGCTTCCTTCAGTGGCTTATCGGCCTCAAAAGATTCAAGCGCCCAGTCGAGCTTGCGGCGGACCGCCGGTTCATCCGGCTGCAGGGTGGTAAAACCGGGGCCGGTCTTGTGGGCCAGGGCCCAGAGTCCATCCCAGTCGGAAGCTTGGATCGGTCTGATCAACATCATTGGGGGTTATTCCTTAGCATCCTAATTCTGCGATCCGCCGACATCGTTGAATCCGACCGATCGCGTTGTTAATTTGTCGCGGTTGGTTGAACTACGGGGCCAGAGGCTGCAGCCGAAGCTCATCGCCTGCACTCAGCTGCAACGGCTCGGCAATTCGCGTTTCAAGCTCATCACGGGACACCGGCGCCGTCGTCATCACACAGCGAAAGCCCGCCAGCTGTTGATTGCAGAGCAGCGCCGCAGGCAGATCGGCATCAGAGGCCGCCAGGCTTTCAAACGCTTGGGTCCGGCTCTGGTCCAGGGTCTTGATCTGATCCGTGGCCAGCTCCAGGGTCGGTCCAGCATCGAAGATGTCGACATAGCCGCGATGGCGGAAGCCTTCGGCCTCTAATAGTTCCACCACCGGTACGATGTCGGGCCGGGGGGCGGCGATAACCTCTTGAGCCTCGTCCGGCAGTAGCGGGATATAGACCGGATAGTGGGGCATCAGGTCAGCGATAAAGCTCTTGGACTGGATACCGGTCAGGTAGTTGGCGCGGGAAAAGTCCATGCTGAAGAAATGGCGCCCGATCGCCTCCCAAAACGGTGACTTGTTGGCGTCATCAACGATGCCCTGCAGCTCGACCAGGGTCTTGTCGGCAAATCGCTGGCGATGGCAGGCCATGAACAGCATCCGGGCCCGCGACAGCAGGTTCAGGTTGTCACTGTTGCGGTGCTCGGGAGCCAGGAACAGGCTGCACAAGCGACTGGCACCGGTGTAGTCCTGACACAGGTGCAGGGCCGGAATCCGGTTATGGATCTGCAGGTCACTGGAGGCATGGACCAGTTGTTCGATTCGATAACTGTAAAACGGCGTATCGAGCCCAACGGCTGCATCGATGCCGCTGACGCCGAGGATCTCGCCGGTATCGGTCTCTTCCAGTACAAAGTGGTAGCTCTGTTCACCGGGTTGATCGACGTCGGCGCGCAACGATTGCTGGGTGCGGGCGATCATTTCCGACAGGTGATCGCGGTTGGCCGGCAGGGTCGACATGCTGCCGCCGGCGACCACGGCCAGTTGCTCCAACGCCTGCAGGTCGGCAAAGGTGATCGGACGTACAAGTCGCATCAGCGTCGCTCCAGCCAGCTGAGATCGTCGCTGGTCGCCAATTTCATCAACAGTAGGGCGCTCAGCTTGGCCCGCTGTGCCAGGCTGCTGACCTTGCAGAATTCGTCACTGCTATGAATCTTGCCGCCCTGAACACCGAGGGTATCGACATTGGGCAGGCCCGCTGCCGCCAGGTTATTGCCGTCACAGCAACCGCCGGTCGGCAACCATTTCAGCGTCATATCCAGGGATTCGCCACATTCACGCACCAACTCAAATAAACGCTGGTTAGCCGGGGTCAGCAGCTTGGGTTTGCGGCCAAAGCCACCGTGCAGCTCGATTGAGATGCCGTCGCGGGCATTGATCCAGCCCAGCAGCTTGTTGATATGCTCCAGACACCAGTCTTCGTCGGCAGGGCGCTCCAGGCGGATGTTGAAGCGAGCCACGGCGGTATCGGGAACCACGTTAACCGCACCGCCACCCTGAATATTGCCGGGGTTGATGGTGACCCCGGTGCGCTGGCCGTTCAGATCGTCGAGTGCGCTGATAAAGTCGCAAAGCGCCCGAATCGCATTACGGCCAAGGTGATGCTCACGTCCAGCATGGGCCGCCCGGCCCTTAACCACAACGCTGAAGTTACCGCTACCTTTGCGCTCGCCGGCCAGATTGCCGTCCGGGAAGCTGGGCTCGTAGATCAAGCCCAGTTGATGCCGCAGAGCCGCCTGCTTCAGCAACGGAGCCGAACCGGGAGAGCCGATCTCCTCATCGGGATTGAGCAACACCTCCCAGCCGATACGATCCGCCCAGGGCGTTCGCTCCAGTGCCATCAGCGCCGTAAACATCAACACCAAGCCGCCCTTTAGATCTGCGACACCGGGACCATTGATGGTGTCTTCATCAAGCCAGCGAACCTGCTGAAACGGGTGATCGATGGCAAAGACCGTGTCCAGGTGGCCGCACAGAAAAACCTGGATCGGGGCGTCCGGCCGTTTACGGATCGATAATGCCTGGCCCAGCGGTTGCTCGAGCGTCTCTCCGTCAGCGTTGACCACCACCTGCGGCGCCACATCGATGTACTCGCGTGTACCGCCAAGATCGGCACTGATCTGGTCCAGCATCCGGGCCACTTCATTAACCCCATCGACGTTGTAGGAGCCGGAGTTGATCAATGCCAACCGAATGGTGTCATCCAGCATCCGCTGCTGCTGGTCGTCAATCCAATCCAGCCAAGGAGAAAAGTCGTGTTCGGCGCTCATAAGCAGACTCTGTCGGTCAAAATTGTCTGCTTACTAGTATTGATCAGCTCGGGTCAAAGAACTGTTGTTGATGCGACCTGGAGTTTAGAAATGCCACTCCTGATAGCTAGTAATGGTTTGAAGAGCAGTAGGTAGATGTTTAGAAACGAAAAACCAGTACAGCATGCTGGGTTTTCTCGTATTTCAAGTCGGGCTTTCAGTGCGGGGCGTTGAAGGCGTTATGCGTATGAGGTGGGCTGAGCATTGCTAGCGTTTCGCGCGAGGACATGGATGTCCGAGTGGACGAAGCTACAGGGACGTAGCGCACTCCGTCGTTAACTTGAAGACGTAGAGAACAAGCAGCGAACCGATACGCGGAAGCCGCTAAAACGAAAAAACCCCTAGCACAGCGTGCTAGGGGTTTCTCGTATTAGGCGCTTGGCGATGACCTACTCTCACATGGGGAAGCCCCACACTACCATCGGCGCTGATTCGTTTCACT
>NZ_QQOH01000004.1 GCF_003345655.1 Motiliproteus coralliicola | reverse complement strand
GCTAGTCCTGTTACCGCTCGACTTGCATGTGTTAAGCCTGCCGCCAGCGTTCAATCTGAGCCATGATCAAACTCTTCAGTTCAAAAAAGTTGTTAGCCGAAGCCAACAAATTTTTGCTCAAAGTAAAACTGGAATAACTTAACTAAACGTAAGTACGTATAGTGTCGTATGAATTCACGAGTCACTTACTTTGATAAGTCTTTGTGATATTCCGAAGAATATCTGCTGTCCTATCCCAGCAAGTGCCCACACGAATTGCATGGTCGATTTGTTAAAGAGCGTTGCTTGTGTCGTTGTCCGTTAGGACGTTTCGTCTCAAGCGAGGCGCGTATTATAGGCGACAGTTTTCGACCGTCAACACCCAAACAACAAAAAAATCAGATCTTTTTAAGACTGCTCAAAACATGAACAAATACGGGATTAACCACGCCCTTGATAAGTCTCAAATGACGATAAATCACACCTATACGCAAAAATAGGAATTATTCCTATAGCCCGACAATCGACTGCCACTTATATTTGTCGTGCATGGACGCACTAGCCGTAAGGATGCGGCACAGGAACTCTTCAGGATGAAGAGACTTGGCACGGAATGCCGGCAAGGATTGCCCCAATATCCACCCAAAGGACTGGGTGCCAGCACTAAGCTGCTAAGGATTGCAAAACCCGCCTTGTGCGGGTTTTCTTTTGCCTATTAAAAAGTGACTGAAGGTTAGCGCTGACACTCTGGGCAAAATACCGTGGCCCGCTGCCCCAGCACTACCTGCTGAAGCATCGAACCACACTGATCGCACTCTTCACCACCACGCCCATACACATGCAACTGCTGCTGGAAGTAACCCGGCTTTCCGTCGCCGCCAACAAAATCTTTCAGGGTTGTACCACCCTGCTCTATCGCCCGTCTTAATATCTGCTGGATCTTTTCCGCCAACAGGTGATAACGCGCCTGCGAAATTCTGCCTGCCGCTCGACGGGGATCGATACCAGCCTGAAACAACGCTTCATTGGCATAGATATTCCCGACCCCCACGACAGTACGGTTATCCATGATAAATAGCTTCACTGCCTGACGCTTGCCCCGCGACATTTGATAGAGCCGCTTACCGTTGAAAATCGTATCGAAGGGCTCGGGCCCCAGTTGCTGCAACAGCGGGTGCTCCTCGTCCTCTTCTCTCTGCCAAAGCACAGAACCGAAACGACGAGGATCGGTTAGCCGTAATGCGCAGCCGTTATCCAACTGAATATCGACATGGTCATGCTTGGCCGCAGGCAAAGCCCCATCGATCAGGCGCAAACTACCGGACATTCCCAAGTGGATAATCAGGGTTCCGGTCTCACACTCAATCAATAGATATTTCGCTCGCCTTGCAACCGTGCGGATCTGTTGCCCACACAAAGTTTGCGCCAGGTGATCCGGCACCGGCCAGCGAAGCTTAGGCTGGCGCACCGTTACTCCAGCAACCGATCTACCCTCAAGGTGAGGGGCAATCCCACGCCGGGTGGTCTCTACTTCGGGTAACTCAGGCATCGACTCGCTTCCAACAATCGCCATTCACAAAACAAGCAGGCACAAAAAAGCCCTGACTAGCAGGGCTTTTTGAGAATGCTCTCGATCAAAATTACTTGATCTTAGCTTCCTTGTACATGACGTGCTTGCGAACAACCGGGTCAAACTTTTTCATCTGCAGCTTTTCCGGAGTGGTTCGCTTGTTCTTATCGGTGGTGTAGAAGTGACCGGTGCCGGCACTGGAAACCATCTTGATCTTATCGCGCATCGTTCCGCTCCTTATACCTTAATGCCTTTGGCACGAACTTCGGCCAGAACCGCATCGATACCTTTCTTGTCGATAACACGCATACCCTTAGAGGTAACACGCAGACGTACAAAGCGGTTCTCGCTTTCTACCCAGAAACGATGCCAGTGAAGGTTCGGCAGAAAACGACGACGAGTCTTGTTCTGAGCGTGGGAAACATTGTTCCCAGTTACAGGGCGCTTGCCTGTAACCATGCATACTTTAGCCATGATAAAACCTATATACCCTTGTCCAATTCTATTGGCGACTGATCGATCCAGGAGTCCAATCACTACTCATTACTGAATCTGGTGCCTCAGGCGGAGCGTCCTCACCCATTGAAGACAAAAATCCCGTACCCTGGACAGGAGCGCGGATACTATAGCAAAGGTCTAGCGATGGCAAACAATTGATCGTTTTTTATTCGACCGGTCAAACTCGGCTTCAAAGCAAGCCTCGCTCTGCGAAGGAGACCGGCCGCCCTTCTCCAACAACCAGGTGATCCAGCACCCGAATATCCACCAGCGCCAGCGCATTCTTCAACCGTTCGGTGATCTGCTGGTCGGCCAAACTGGGCTCGGCAATACCGGATGGATGATTATGGGCCAGGATCACTGCGGCGGCATTGTGCTGCAACGCCAGCTTAACCACTTCACGGGGATAAACCGCCGCCGCATCGAGGGTACCTTCGAACAGTTCGTCGTAATGCAGCAACTGATGCTGATTATCAAGCAGCATCAGGGCGAACACTTCGCGCTGACGATCACGCAGATGACGGCGCAAGAACGCCATGGTCTGCGCCGGACTGGTGAAACAGTCCAGCCGCTGCAGCTCTTCATTCAGGTGACGCCTCCCCATCTCAAGCACCGCCTGCAGCTGAGCGAACTTGGCCTGCCCCAGACCCTTGGCACGACAAAAGTGCTGCTGATCGGCCGCCACCAAGGCTCGTAAGCTTCCAAACTCAGCAATCAGCTCCCGGGCCAGATCGACCGCACTTTTTCCAGCCACTCCGGTACGCAGAAAGATCGCCAGCAACTCGGCATCGGACAGCGACTGCGCGCCACGGCGCAGTAGCTTTTCTCGCGGCCGCTCCGACAGGGGCCAATCGGATATCGCCATATCTCCTCCCTGAAATATCGGCATCTAAAAAGGCAGTTACGCAGATGCGTAAGCCAGTGTTAGCATAGTGAGCTTTTACTAACCGTCAAGCGACTGCCATGACACAGGTTTTAGACTCACTGACCAACAAACGTATCCTGCTCGGCCTGACCGGCGGTATCGCCGCCTATAAAAGCGCCGAGCTGACCCGACAGCTGAAAACCGCCGGTGCCGACGTGCGTATCGTGCTGACCCCGGCAGCAGCCGAGTTCATCACCCCGCTGACCCTGCAAGCGCTGTCCGGCAACCCGGTGCACCAGTACCTGCTGGACCCGGAAGCCGAAGCCGGCATGGGCCATATCGAGCTGGCCAAATGGGCCGACCTGGTGCTGATCGCACCGGCTAGCGCCGACTTTATCGCACGCCTGGCCGCAGGGATGGGCAACGATCTATTGACCACCCTCTGCCTGGCCACCGATGCTCAGATTGCCATTGCCCCGGCGATGAATCAGGCGATGTGGCGCGACCAGCGCACCGCCGACAATGTCGACGCACTCGAAAAGTTGGGTATGGAGATCTGGGGACCGGGTGTGGGCGACCAGGCCTGCGGCGACAGCGGCCCCGGCCGAATGCTGGAACCGCAACAGCTGGCCGAGCTTTGCGCGACCGAATTTGAACAGGGAACCCTGAGCGGCCAGCAGGTCTGCATCACCGCCGGCCCGACTCGCGAGGCGATCGATCCGGTCCGATATATCAGCAACCACAGTTCCGGCAAGATGGGCTATGCCCTGGCCGAAGCAGCTGCCGAAGCCGGCGCCAAGGTCACCCTGATCAGCGGCCCGGCTTCTTTGGCTCCGCCACCTCGTGTTGAACTGGTCCGGGTCGACAGTGCCCAAGAGATGCTCGACGCGGCTGAAAAACAGCTGGGCAACTGCGATCTGTTTATCGCCGCCGCTGCAGTGGCCGACTATCGGCCGGCCAGCGTTGCCGAGCAGAAAATCAAAAAGAACAACGAGCAGATGACGATCGAGCTGGTCAAAAACCCCGATATCGTTGCCACGGTCGCCTCCCACCCCCAACGACCGTTCACGGTGGGTTTTGCCGCCGAGACCGAAAAGGTAATCGAACACGCCCGTGGCAAGCTGGAACGCAAAAAGCTCGATCTGGTGATCGCCAATGACGTGGCGCAACCGGGGATCGGCTTTAACAGCGATGAGAACGCCGTCACGGTGGTCAGTGCCGACGACCAGCAACGGATCGACCAGACCAGCAAGCACAAACTGGCCCGAACCCTGGTCGAGCTGATCGCCCAGCGACTCAAACCCAATAATTAATCTGACGCTTCAGACGAAGCTTCATAAACAACGATTAACCTCACTGGATCTTGAGCCCGGCTCACCATCCAGTGACGACGATCCAGAGACAGTTAGATGAAACAATTACAGGTAAAAATTCTCGACGACCGCATCGGCACCGAATTCCCGCTTCCCGCTTACGCCACCCCCGGTTCTGCCGGCATGGATCTGCGCGCGTTGATCGACGAGGCGGTCGAGCTTGAGCCCGGTCAAACCCAGCTGATCCCAACCGGACTGGCGATCCATATCGAAGATCCCGCTCTGTGCGCCATGCTGCTGCCGCGCTCTGGCCTGGGCCACAAGCACGGGGTCGTACTCGGCAACCTGGTCGGGCTGATCGACTCCGACTACCAGGGCCAGCTGATGGTGTCCTGCTGGAATCGCGGCAATCAGAGTTTCCGAATCGAGCCGGGCGAGCGGATCGCCCAGATGGTGCTGGTCCCGGTGGTCCAGGCCGATTTCGAGATCGTCGACGAGTTCAGCGACTCCGATCGTGGCGAAGGCGGCTTTGGTCATTCCGGCCGCCACTGATCAGTTTTGATGGATCGAGGCACCATTTCGACAACCGGTGCTCATCCACTGCTAAAGGAAAGCATTTACATGGATTACCCTGTCCCTCAGGATCTGCCCGAATCCATCTTCCGGGCCTACGATATTCGCGGCGTGGTCGGTGACACCCTCACCCCTGCCGTGGTCTACCACATCGGCCGCGCCATCGGTGCCGAAGCCGCCGCCCAAAACGAGCAACGCGTCGTCGTCGGTGCCGACGGCCGCCTCTCCAGTCCCGAGATGAGCGCCGCGCTGATCGAAGGCCTGCGCGCCAGCGGTCGCGACGTGCTCGACATCGGCATGGTTCCAACCCCGGTAACCTACTACGGCACCAACATTCTCGAGAGCCGTTCCGGCGTGATGGTCACCGGTAGCCACAATCCATCCGATTACAACGGCTTCAAGATCGTCATCCAGGGCAAGACCCTGTCCGGTGACGATATCCAGGCCCTGCTGACCCGGATCAAAACCCAGGACTACGTCGATGGCCAGGGCGCGATCAACAAGATCAGCGTTTCCAACGACTACATCGAGCGGATCGTCAGCGACGTCAAACTCAGCCGCCCGCTGAAGGTGGTAGTCGATTGCGGTAACGGTGTGGCCGGCGAGCTGGCACCGCGCCTACTGAAGGCGCTGGGTTGCGAGCTGACCGAGCTGTACTGCGACATCGACGGCAACTTCCCGAACCACCATCCGGACCCGGGCAAGCCCGCCAACCTGAAGGACCTGATCGCCGAGGTCGAAGCCCAGGGCGCCGATGTCGGCCTGGCGTTTGACGGCGACGGTGACCGGGTCGGCGTAGTGACCAACAAAGGCCATATCGTCTATCCGGATCGGCTGATGATGCTGTTCGGCCTGGACGTGATCAGCCGCAACCCCGGCGCCGAGATCATCTACGACGTCAAATGCTCGCGTTTGCTGCACAAGGTGCTCGAGGAAGGCGGCGGCAAGCCGCAGATGTGGAAGACCGGCCACTCGCTGATCAAGGCACGCATGAAAGAGACCGGCGCCCACCTGGCCGGTGAGATGAGCGGCCATATCTTCTTCCAGGAGCGCTGGTACGGTTTCGATGACGGTCTCTACGGCGCCGCCCGACTGCTGGAGATCCTGTCCAATGAAAGCCGCACCTGCGACGAGATCTTTCAGGCCTTCCCGGAGGATCACAGCACCCCGGAGATCAATATCGAGGTCACCGACGAGAACAAGTTCAGCATCATCGAACAGCTACAACAGGCTGACTACCCCGGTGGCGAGCCGCACACCATCGACGGCATCCGGGTCAATTACCCGGATGGCTGGGGGCTGGTGCGCGCCTCCAACACCACCCCGGTACTGGTGCTGCGCTTCGAAGCCGAAACCGCCGAAGCGCTGGCGCGGATCCGCGACCAGTTCCAGCAGAACCTGCACGCGGTCGATGCCGGCCTGACGATCCCGGCCTGTTAACACGGCGAGTTAAGACGATGGACAAATAGGAAGGGAACCTATTTGTCCGCTAGGTAAATAATTAGGAAACAACCATGACCCTGAACCGTGATTCGGCCATGAATGTGGCCAACGTACTGACCGAAGCGTTGCCCTATATCCAGCGCTTTGCCGGCAAGACCCTGGTGATCAAATACGGCGGCAACGCGATGATCGACGAGGAGCTGAAAAACAGCTTCGCCCGTGACATCGTGCTGATGAAGACCGTCGGCATCAATCCGATCGTGGTCCACGGCGGCGGCCCGCAGATCGGTGATCTGTTGAAAAAGCTGAATATCGAATCCCACTTCGTCAACGGTATGCGGGTCACCGACAGCGCCACCATGGACGTGGTCGAGATGGTGCTGGGCGGTCTGGTCAACAAAGACATTGTCGGCCTGATCAATAACAACGGCGGTCGCGCGGTGGGCCTGACCGGCAAGGACGGCAAGCTGATCAAAGCCAAGAAGCTCAAGGTCAAGCACAAGACCCCGGAGATGACCGCGCCTGAGATCATCGACATCGGCCACGTGGGTGAAGTCTCGCAGATCGACACCGAGCTGCTCGACACCCTGGTCAACAGCAACTTTATCCCGGTCATCGCACCGATCGGCGTCGGCCGCCACTCCGGCAGCTCGTACAACATCAACGCCGACCTGGTGGCCGGCAAGGTTGCCGAGGTTTTGAAAGCCGAGAAGCTGATCCTGCTGACCAACATCGAAGGCCTGCTGGATAAAGAGGGCAATGTGCTGACCGGTCTGTCGACCGACCAAGTCGACAGCCTGATTGAAGACGGCACCATCTACGGCGGCATGCTGCCGAAGATCGGTTGCGCCCTGTCGGCGGTTAAAGAGGGCGTCACCAGTGCCCACATCATCGATGGTCGAGTGCCTCACGCCACGCTGCTGGAGATTTTCAGTGACGATGCTGGCGTCGGTACCCTGATCACCAACGCGCTGAGTGATGACAGCGACAGCAACCAGGAAGACTAAGGAAGCCCGATGACCCAGACCAACGACAAGCTGTCCCGTCGTGAGCAGATCCTGCAGTCCCTGGCGCTGATGCTGGAGAACAACCCCGGCGCCCGCATCACTACTGCGGCGCTGGCCCGCGAGGTCGGTGTTTCCGAAGCCGCGCTCTACCGGCACTTTCCCAGCAAGGCGAAAATGTTCGAGGGCCTGATCAGCTTTATCGAAGAGACCCTGTTCTCACGGGTAAAGATGATCGTTCAGAGTGACGGCAACAGCCTAAAACAGTGCGAGCAGATCCTGACCCTGGTACTGGCCTTCGTCGAGCGCAACCCCGGCATGGCCCGAATCATGACCGGTGAAGCCTTGGCCGGCGAAACCGACCGGCTGCGCCAACAGGTCAGCCAGGTGTTCGACCGTCTCGAGACCCAGCTGCGGCAGATCCTGCGTGAAGCGGAGATGAAAGAAGGCCTGCGCACCCAGGCCAGCGCCATCGTCAGTGCCAACCTGCTGATGGCCTGTATCGAGGGTCGGATCCGCCAGTTTGTGCGCAGCGAATTCAAGCATCCGCCGACCCAGGGCTGGGACGATCAGTGGCCACTGCTGGCCCAGCCACTGTTTCGCAACCCCTGAAGCGATTAGCCTGATCGATGAATGAGATCGCCCAGCTGATCCTAGACGCCGGTCGTGCCGGTATCGAACTGGCGCTGTTTGTGCTGTTGCCGGTGATGATCGTGATGCTGACGCTGATGCGGCTGCTCGAATCCCGTGGCGTGCTCGATCACGTGGTACGGCTCTGCTCGCCGCTGCTAAAACCCTTTGGCATTCCCGGGCTGGGAATCTTTGCGATGATTCAGGTACTGTTCGTCAGCTTCGCGGCCCCGGTGGCAACCTTGGCCATGATGGACCGAGGCGGCATCTCCAGCCGCCATATCGCCGCCACCCTGGCGCTGGTACTGACCCTGGCCCAGGCTAACGTGGTGTTTCCGATGGCCACGGTCGGCCTCGATGTCTGGGGTACGATCCTGATCTCGCTCGGTTGCGGCATTATCGCCGCGGCGCTGACTTACCATCTATTTGGCCGCAACCTCTCGACCCAGGAAGTTGACCAGAAGCTCGACTGCGATCACGAGGACGGCTCCAGCCTGTTCGCGGTGATCCAACGGGCCGGTAAGGATGCGTTCGATATCTCCATCGCCGCGCTGCCGATGCTGGTACTGGCGTTGGTGGTGGTTTATAGCCTGCGGGCGCTGGGCGTGATCGAGCAGCTGGAAGGGCTGCTTGCGCCACTGTTCGCCAGCCTCGACCTACCGCAACAGACGCTGTTGCCAGTGCTGGCCAAGTACATTGCCGGCGGCATGGCGATGATGGGGGTCACGGTCGATTTCATCAATCAAGAGCTGATCAGTGCCACCGAGCTGAATCGACTGGCGGGCTTCCTGATCCACCCGATGGATCTAGCCGGAGTCGCGGTGATGATGTCGGCGGGACGACGGGTCGCGGCGGTGGTGCTACCGGCGGTGCTGGGGGCACTGTGCGCGATTCTGCTACGCACCCTGCTGCATGTGCTGCTGTTCTAACACCAACAGCAGCTAGTCGATATCGGTCAGGTGGCGTTGCAACAGCGCCTCCACCATCCATTTCAGGTCATCCAGCGTTCGCTTGGCCCGCTGCCCCTGCTGACTGACCACCACCAACAGCAGAGCATGGGTCAGTTCCAGATAGGCCCGGGCGATCCGCTCCCGTTCGTGCACATGCTTGTGGGCGCCCAGTTGTTTGAACACCTTAGCCATCGCCGCGATCACCATGTCGTCGTGGTACTGGTCCAGGGGTCGCAGCTCGGGAATAGCGAACATCGCCTGCACCAGCGGCAAAACCCCCTGCTGCTTCTTGTAGACTTTCAGGTTCTGATCCACCACCTTGTCGACAAATTCACGCAAACTCAAAGTCGCCAACGGCCACTGGTCGATCTGCTCCAGCAACAGCCGGGTCTGCTCGAGCCAGCGCTCGCCCAATGCGTAGAGAATCGCATGCTTGTTGGGAAAATAGTGGTACAGCGAACCGACCGAAATACCCACTTGCTTGGCGATCAGGTTGGTGGTCAGATCATCGACCCCAACCTCATCGAGCAACTCGGCGGTGGCATCCAGAATTTGCTGGCTGCGGGCCTTGGAGCGTTTCTGGCTCGGACGTCTTCGTGGACTGACCCGACTGGTGGTCGGCAGCTCATCCCCGATGGAAGTTGTGTTGTCCTGTGCCAAGAGGCCCCCTGCTAGAACGATAAATTGGCTTACAGTCGGTCCCGGATCGAGTAGTAGAGCATGCCCGCAACCATTCCCGGCCAGCGCAGCAGTGTACCACCGGGAAAGGTCGGCGTCGGCACCTTGGCAAACTGATCGAAACGCTCCAGGGTTCCGCTGAGCGCCTCGGCCAGCAATTTCCCGCCCAGCGTCGCCATCGCCACGCCGTGTCCCGAGTAGCCTTGAGCCACGTAGGTATTATCACCAACCCGACCGAAATGCGGCATCCGATTCATCGTCACCGCCAGGGTTCCTCCCCAGTCGTAATCGATGTTCACGTCCTCCAGCTGCGGATAGACATCGAGCATATAGCGACGAACAAAGCCTTTGATATCCGAGGGGAAGCTGCGTCGGTAGTTCTCACCACCACCAAACAGCAGCCGATTATCGGCCGACAATCGGTAGTAATTGATCACAAACTTGGAGTCGGCCACGGCCACATCATCACGGATCAGCTTGCGCGCCAGGCTCTCGTCCAGCGGTTCGGTGGCGATGATAAAGTTGTTGATCGGCATGATCTTACCCGCCACCCGCGGCTCCAGCTTTTCCAGATAGCCGTTACAGGCCAGCACTACCTGCTTGGCGCGCACCGAACCTTTAGCGGTCTTTAACAGAGTCGATCCATCCTCGTCAGTCTCCAGCACCGCGCTATGCTCGTAGATCGTCGCGCCGGCCTTGGTTGCCGCGTCGGCCAAGCCGAGCGCATAGTTCAACGGATGCAGATGGGCGGCATTGTGAAACCGCTGGCCGCCATAGTAGTAATCGGTGTCGAGCATCTGGCGAAGCTCATCCTGTTCGACAAACTCCACCGCGTCGTAGTTGTAATGCCGTTGCAGATGCTCCACCTCTTCACGCATCTCGGCGACGTAGCCCGGCTTGTGGGCGGTATGCAGGATGCCGGGTTTCAGGTCACATTGGATCTGATGATCTTCGATTAACTGCTTCACCAGCGCCACCGACTCCTCGGCCAAGTCCCAGAGCGCGCGGGCATGTTCGTTACCCAGCATTTTCTCCAGCTCCTGCTGCCCCTGACGCTGACCCACGCCAACCTGGCCACCATTGCGACCGGAGGCGCCCCAGCCGACCCGCTGCGCCTCCAGCACCACCACTTTGTATCCACGCTCAGCCAGATGCAGCGCCGCCGACAGTCCGGTAAAACCGGCTCCGATCACACAAATATCGGCATCCACCGCTTCATTCAGCATTGGATAAGCGGTCGCTGGATTAGCGCTGGCGGTGTAGTAAGACGTTTCGTAACCGGTCAAAGACATTGATAAACCCTGCCTCAAAATCAATTTAAATCGAATGATAGCTCGGTTTTTTACAACCAACAAGCCCGTGAAATGGTGGCAATTTTGATTTTTTGTTGATTTGTTGAAAATCATGCCCTAACCTGAAAGCCGAATCATTACTCGGTTTTATAGTTGCGTCTGATCGTCACAACCGACCTCCAGACAAATCGATAGAACCGGATACGACAGTCCAACCAAAACAACAATTCACAGGTGCCCCATGGAGCTGATCAAACGATTTCTGCAGCAACACCGGATAACAGAGATCGAATGCCTGGTGCCGGACATGACCGGCAATGCCCGCGGTAAATTCCTTCCCACTCGCAAATTTATCGGCGATCCCGAGCCTCGCCTGCCCGAGAGTATCCTGGTGCAGACCGTCACCGGTGACTGGGCCGAAGAGCACGACGAGCTGGTTCATCCGGCCGATCGGGATATGTCGCTGCAACCGGACGAGACAACGTTGCGGTTGGTGCCTTGGGCCAAGGAGCCCACCGCGCAGATCATCTTCGACTGCCACAACATGGAAACCGACCAGCCCCACGAACTGTCGAGCCGCAATGTGCTCAAACGTGTGCTGAAGCTCTATCAGGATGAAGGACTGACCCCGGTAATTGCGCCGGAAGTGGAGTTCTACCTGATCCAGAAGAACCTCGACCCGGACAACGAGCTCAAGCCGCCGGTCGGACGTTCGGGCCGAACCGAAAGTGCCCGCCAGTCTTACAGCATCGATGCGGTCAACGAGTTCGAACCGATCATCGATACCCTTTACGACCTATGCGAACGCCAGGAGCTGGATGTCGACACCCTGATCCACGAGTCCGGCAAAGCCCAGATGGAGATCAATTTCCATCATGGCGACCCGCTGTCGCTGGCCGACCAGGTGTTTGTGTTCAAACGCACCACCCGTGAAACGGCGCTGCAACACGATATCTACGCCACCTTCATGTCCAAGCCGATGGAGGAGGAACCGGGTAGTTCGATGCATATCCACCAGAGCCTGATCGACCATCAGAGAGGCAAGAACATCTTCGCCAACGAAGACGGCAGCCACTCCGATAGACTGTTGCACTTTATCGGCGGCCTACAGCGCTACAGCGCCGCCGCAATGGCGTTCTTCGCCCCCAACGTCAACGCCTATCGCCGCTTTACCCCGGAGATTGCTGCGCCGGTCAATCTGGAGTGGGGGATCGACAACCGCACCACCGGCCTGCGAGTACCGCTCAGCCCAGCCGAAGCAACCCGGGTTGAGAACCGCTTCCCCGGTGCCGACGCCAACCCCTACCTGGCCATCGCGGCGTCCCTGGCTTGTGGCTACCTGGGGCTTAAGCATAAGATCCAGCCCAGCGAACCGGTCGAGGGCAACAGCTACGGCGAGGTCCAGCTACCGCGAACCCTGGAGGAATCCCTTCGTCTGCTCAACGAGTGCCCCGAACTCAAGCAGGTGATGGGGGAGCATTTCGTGCGCGCCTATACCGGCGTGAAGCTGGCCGAATTTGAAGCCTTCAACCGGGTGATCAGCTCCTGGGAGCGAGAGCATCTGCTGCTGAGCGTATAACCCGACAACCCAACGATCTTTCGTAACAAAACAAGAATCTGGAGAGACGTAATGAAGAAACTGCTGAAGCAAGCTGCCCCCGTGCTGACTCTGAGCACCCTGTTTGCCGCCAACAGTGCCCTAGCCGGCGGCGAGTTGAAGATCTTCAACTGGTCCGATTACATCGCCGAGGACACCATCGAAAAGTTTGAGCAGGAAACCGGCATCAAGGTGACCTATGACGTGTTCGACTCCAACGAAACCCTGGAAGCCCGCTTGCTGGCGGGCAACTCCGGTTTTGACTTGGTGGTACCTTCCTCCAATTTCCTTGGACGCCAGATCAAGGCTGGCGTGTTCGATCCGCTGGATTCGGCCAAGCTGCCGAATCGTAAGCACCTGGATCCGATCCTGATGGCGCAGTTGGAAACCGTCGATCCGGGCAATAAGCATGCACTGCCCTATATGTGGGGCACCACCGGCCTGGGCTACAACCCGGCCAAGGTCGCCGAAGTACTGGGCACCGATGCGCCGGTCAATAGCTGGTCGTTGATCTTCGATCCGGAAAACCTGAAAAAGCTGCAGAGCTGCGGCGTCACGCTGCTGGATTCGGCCGACGAAGTACTGCCGATTGCGCTGCAATACCTGGGCAAGGACCCCAACAGCAAGAATCCGGCCGACTACAAGAGCAACAGCGAGCTGGCCAAGCTGCTGAAGTCGGTTGCTCCGTACATTAAGCAATACCACTCCTCGTCCTATATCGCAGATCTGGCCAACGGCGAGACCTGCGTTGCGATGGGCTGGTCCGGTGACGTGATCCAGGCCGCGGCCCGCGCCGAAGAGGCCGAGACCGGACAGGAGGTGCTCTACAGCATTCCCAAAGAGGGAACCAACATCTGGTTCGACATGATGGCGATCCCTGCCGATGCCAAGAACAAGGATAACGCCCACCTGTTTATCGACTACGTGATGCGTCCCCAGGTGATTGCCGACATCACCAACTACGTCTGGTACGCCAACCCGAACCCGGACTCAATGCCGCTGCTGGATGAAGAGCTGCGCAACGATGAAACCGTGTTTCCGAACGAGGAGACAATGAACAACCTGTTTATCTCCGAGATCACCCCGTTGAAGATCGAGCGTTTGAAGACCCGCCTCTGGACCAGTATCAAGACCGGTCGCTAACCCTGGCTTCTTCGTAAAAAAGGGCGTCCATTGACGCCCTTTTTGTTATCGGTTCCAGAGTGCCAACTCAAAGCGGCTCCAGCTTGGCGTAGCTGACCACCAGCCACTTGGTGCCTTCGCTGTCGAAATTGACCTGAACTCGAGCGTTGGCGCCCTGCCCTTCGTAATTGAGCACCACTCCCTCGCCGAAGATCGGATGCATCACCCGCTGCCCTAGCGCCAGACCGGTATCAGGCACGTCGCTGCCGCCGAACATCGACGGTTGGGATTTCTGCGCCCCGAAGCTGACCGGACGGGTAAACTGAGTCTTGAGCCGGACTTCCTGCATCAACTCGGCAGGAATCTCCTGCACAAATCGCGACGGGCGGTTATAGGTATCCTGACCATGGAGCCGGCGTGATTCGGCGTAGGTCAGGTAGAGCTTGCTCATCGCCCGGGTGACACCCACGTAGCAAAGTCGGCGCTCCTCCTCTAGCCGCCCCGGCTCCTCCATCGACATCTTGTGGGGGAACAACCCCTCTTCGACCCCGGCCAGGAACACCAGCGGGAACTCCAGTCCCTTGGCTGAGTGCAGCGTCATCAACTGGACACTGTCCTCGAACTCGTCGGCCTGGGCATCGCCGGCATCCAGCGCAGCCTGGTCCAGGAACGCTGCCAACACCGGCAACTCCTGCTCCTCACCCTGGTCTTCGGCCCGTTGCCACTGCTGGGCAAACTGCTTGGCGGCGCTGACCAGTTCCTGCAAGTTTTCAATCCGTGACTGGGCTTTCTCGCCCTTCTCCTTCAGATGATGGTCAATCAGGCCGCTGTGGCGGATCAGGTGTTCGGTCTGCTCGTGCAGCGTCACCCCTTCGGTCTCGTCGTCGAGTCGGTCGATCAGCTCGACAAAAGCCCGTAGCGCGTTGCTGGCTCGGGCCGGCAGCAGTTTCAGCTCGATCACTTCATGGGCTGCCTGCCACAGACTGATCCCCTCATCGCGGGCCCGCTGGCGCAGCACTTCAACGGTCTTGGGCCCGATCGCCCGGGTCGGCACATTGATGATCCGCTCAATCGCGGTGTCGTCGAGCCGGTTGCTGACCAGGCGCAGATAGGCCAGTGCATTCTTGATCTCGAGACGCTCGTAAAAGCGCTGCCCGCCGTAGATTCGATAGGGCACCCCGGCCCGGATCAGCGCCTCTTCCAGCACCCGCGATTGGGCGTTGGAGCGATACAGAATCGCACTGCTGGCCCGCTCGTTACCCTCGCTGACCCAGTCCTCGACGGTATCGACGATAAAGCGCGCCTCATCCTGCTCGTTGAAACCGGCGTACAGCGAGATCGGTTCGCCGTCGATCCCGGAAGTCCAGAGTTCCTTGCCCAGGCGCCCCTGGTTATTGGCGATCAACGCGTTGGCGGCCCGCAGGATGGTACCGGTAGAGCGATAATTCTGTTCCAGACGGACCACCAGGGTATCCGGATGGTCCTGGCTGAACTGCTGGATGTTCTCGATCTTGGCACCGCGCCAGCCATAGATCGACTGGTCATCGTCCCCCACCACCATCAGCTTGCCGTTCTGTCCGGCCAGCATCTGCAGCCAGGCGTACTGAATCGAGTTGGTATCCTGAAATTCGTCCACCAGGATATGGGCAAAACGCTGTTGATAGTGGGCCAGGATCTCCGGCTTGTTGCGCCAGAGCTCGTGGGAACGCAGCAGGATCTCACCAAAGTCCACCAACGAACTTTGCTGACAGACCTGTTCGTAATAGCGGTAAAAGTCGACCTGCACTTTCTGGTACGGGTCGCCGTAGTGTTCGATATGAGCCGCTCGCAGGCCTTCGTCCTTCTGGGCGTTGATGTACCACTGCAGCTGCTTGGGCTGCCAGCGGTTCTCGTCCAGATTCATCTCCTTCATCAACCGTTTGACCAGACGGAGCTGGTCGTCCGAGTCGAGAATCTGGAAATTCTCCTGCAATCCGGCATCCTGCCAGTGCATCCGCAGCAGCCGGTGCGCCAGGCCGTGGAAGGTGCCGATCCACATGCCGTAGGGGCTCAACCCCAGCATCTCCTCCACCCGACCACGCATCTCGCGGGCCGCTTTATTGGTAAAGGTCACCGCCAGGATACCGTGGGGAGAGACATTCTCGGCCTGCATCAACCACGCGATCCGATGCACCAGCACCCGGGTTTTGCCCGAGCCGGCACCGGCCAGCACCAGCAGATTCACCGGCGGCGCGGCCACCGCCTCGCGTTGTGCTTCATTCAGCGGATCAAGAATTGCAGATACATCCATCGAGTGGTCCCGGTTGCCTGTTTCAAAAGCGCCGATTATACAGCCTGCATCGACGGAACAGGGTAAAATCACCGCAGTAGCCAACCAACCGCCATCATCAACAAGCCCCGGAGTCGTCCATGCCACTCGCCCTGGCCCGCCATATCCTGGTCAAGACCCAAGCCGAAGCCGAACAATTGAAACAGAAGCTGGCCAAAGGCGCCGATTTCGGCCAACTGGCCAAGCGCCATTCGCTCTGTCCGTCAAAGAAACGAGGGGGAGACCTGGGAGAGATTCGCCCCGGCCAGATGGTGCGCGCGGTGGATCAGGTAATCTTCAAGAAGCCGCTGCACCAGGTCCATGGCCCGGTCAAAACCAAGTTTGGTTTTCATCTCATAGAAGTCATCTTCAGAGATCGCTAAGGTGGCGAAACACCGAGTTAAATCGGCTAAACTCTAACCACCCCCTACAACCAGAAAACAATAACAGCATGGTTTACCTAGGAATTCTTCGTCGCAAGGCGATGCTATGGCTGCCACTACTGGCCCTGTTGCTGCCACCGTCCCCCCAAGCCTTTAGCTCTGAGCAGGTCGATGACGACATGCCGACCCTAAGGGTTGCCATCATTCCCCACCGATCCAGCCTGGGCAACGAACAAGCCTACGGCAAACTGTTCAAGCGGCTGCAGCAGCAGACCGGATTGAAATTCCGTTGGATCGGCAGCAAGACCTACGACGACGTGATCAGCCACCTGGCCAGCGGCACTGCCGATATCGGTTATGTCGGCCCGTTCTCCTATGTCGATGTGCAGGACAACCATGGCGTCCGGTTGATCTGCCGTACTCTGAGTAAGAAAGGCCAGGAGTTCTACCACAGCATGATCGTGACCCGTGCCGACTCCGGCATCGAGTCGCTGGATCAGCTTGGTGGCAAGCGTTTCACCTTCACCGACCCAAAATCCACCTCCGGCTACCTGTTCCCGATGGCGCAGCTGCGTAAGACCGGGCTCGATAAAGATGACTTTGCCGAGGTTAAGTTCGTCACCCGCCACGCCAACTCGCTGATGGCGGTCTATCGAGGACAGGCCGATGCCGGCGCCACCTCCTACACCGCCATCGACAAGGTCGATATCGATTTCGATCAGATGAAGATCCTGTGGAAGTCCGAGCCTATCTACCGCGGCCCCTGGATCGCCCGCAAAGGGCTTCCCGACGACCAGTTCAACAAACTGCGGCAAGCGATGCTCGAACTGGGCCAGCCGGACACCACCCAAGACCTGTTTGACGGTCTGACCACTAAGGGGTTTGTAGCCGGTAGCGACAGCGACTACGACAATGTCCGTGAAGTTATCCAGCTGATGGGGCTGAACTGAACTCGGCGCTTTCAAGAACTCCATCGTAAGGATCCTAGATGCAACCGGGAATTCGCCTGAAACTACTGAGCTCCTTTCTGGTGCTGGTGCTGGCCGTCGTCGGTGTCTTCTCCTATACCTCGATCAACAGCAGCATCGAGTCGATGCACCAGCAGGCCCGCTCCCTCGGCAGCCAGTTGGTTCAGGCCTTCAGCCAACTGGCCGGCCCCTACATTCTCGAATCCGATTACGCCACCGTCATCGCCAGCGCCTCTCAGCTGATTGAGCAGGGCCATATCAACGAGATCATGATCACCGATATCGACGGCAAGATATGGCTATCGACGCAGACGGATTCCAAGCCGCTGCCGATGAGTGATCCCTTCTACCGCCAAGTGATCAAGAAAAACCTGGGGCAGACCCGCCGCATCGATACCGACAGCATTACCTGCCTGGAATTTGTCGCCCCGATCTCCACCTTCGGCAACCCCACCTATCTGGTGCGGATGATGATGCCGCTGACCGAGATCGAGCAACGGGTCAACACTCAGATCCGCGAGACCCTGCTGTTTGCCTTGATTGTGATGCTGGTCGCTGCGTTGGCCGCTGGCGTGTTGTCACGGTTGCTGACCGAACCGATCAAGCACCTGCTGCGCGGCACCAGTGAGATTATCCGCGGCAACTACAGCCACCGGATCGAGGTGCTGTCCAAAGACGAAACCGGCCAGCTGGCCCACTCCTTTAACCAGATGACCGGCCACCTTGAGCAGGAGCAGGACAAGCGCCAACGTGCCCAACAGAGCCTGATCGAGCACCGTGACAACCTGGAACAACAGGTGGCCGAACGGACCGAGCAGTTGACCCGCAGCAACACCCAGCTTAGCGCCGAGATCGACGTGCGTAAGCGCGCCGAATTTGAACTCGAACAGGAGCGCAGCCTGCTGGCAGAGCGAGTCGCCGAACGAACCGAGCAGCTCAACCGCACCAACCAGGATCTGGAGCGGGCGGCCAAATCCAAGGACGAGTTCCTGGCGGCCATGAGCCACGAGCTACGTACCCCGTTGACCGCCATTCTGGGAATGTCCGAGGTGTTGCAGGAGCAGGTATTTGGTCCGCTCAACGACAAGCAGTCCGAGTACCTGAATATCGTCAACGAAAGCGGCAACCATCTGCTCGAACTGATCAACGACATTCTCGACCTGGCCAAGATCGGCGCCGGCAAGCTAGAGATCCGCCCCGGTGAAGTCAACTTCGTCAACCTGGCCGAAACCAGTACCCGTCTGGTGCGCGGCCAGGCCAAACAGCAGCAACAACAGATCGAGTTTCAGATCGCCGAGGGACTACCTCGCTACATCGGCGACCCCCGACACCTAAAACAGGTATTGGTAAATCTGCTCGGCAACGCGATCAAGTTCACCCCTCGCCAAGGACAGATCGGCCTCAATATTGGCGTCACGTCAGACAGCCGCTCGATCTGGCTGCAGGTGACCGATACCGGTATCGGCATTGCGCCCGAGGATCAGTCGCAGCTGTTTGCCCCGTTTGTGCAGGTCGACTCGGAACTGTCGCGCCAGTTCAGCGGTACCGGCCTGGGACTCGCGTTGGTCTCCCGAATCGTCAAGCTGCACCAGGGCCACATTGAGGTCGACAGCGAGCCGGGACAAGGCAGCTGTTTCACTATCACACTGCCACTGGATAACGGTATGAAGGTTGGCCAGTCACTACCGGTACAGGAGTCAGCGCCTTGAGAGAAGCATCAGCCAGCACCTCAAACGATCACTCGATTACCATCCTGCTGGCCGAGGATAACCCTGCCAATGTGATGCTGATCCGAGACCTGCTCAGCCATCGCGGCTATCGGGTACTGGTGGCTGAAGACGGCTTGGAAGCGATCGAGATCGCCTCGAAGGCAGAACCCCAGCTGATTCTGATGGATGTGCAGATGCCTAATCTGGACGGCCTGGAAGCCACCCGGCGGTTGAAATTGCACCCCAGACTGAACCGGATACCGGTTATCATACTGACCGCGTTGGCGATGGACGGGGACCGAGATCGCTGCCTGGCATCCGGTGCCGACGACTACTTGAGCAAACCGGTAAAGATGCAGCTTCTCTATAGCCGCATCGATCATTGGATCAACGGTCATCAAGGTCAGCCGCTTCCAGACGACCAACCGCAGTAGCAAAGAATGGATCAGAAATACGATGAATAGCCCAAGTAGTACGATTCTGATTATCGACGATGAAAGCTTTCCCCGGGCCACCTTGGAAGCCCTGCTGCTGCCGGAAGGTTACCGGGTGGAAACCTGCAGCGGTGGCGAGCAGGGCCTGCGGGCCGCCGAGCGGTTACGTCCGGACCTGATCCTGCTGGATGTCATGATGCCCATCCTCGACGGCTACGAAGTCTGTCGACGTTTAAGGGCCAATAAGGCCCTGGCCGCGATCCCGATAATCATGGTCACCGCGTTGGATGACGCCGATTCCCGAATTCAGGGCCTGGAAGCCGGGGCCGACGACTTTATCACCAAGCCGTTCAACAGCGCCGAACTGCGGGCTCGGGTACGCAACATCACCCGCCTGGATCGCTATCGCAAGCTGCTGGAACAGCAGGAACAACTGGCCTATCTGACCAACTACGACCACGCCACCGGGTTGCCGAAACGGGTGCTGCTGAATAATCAGATTCAATCGGAGATCAAGCTGCGCAGCACCGTCAAACTGCTGGTCATCATGCTGCGTTTCGATGGATTCGATAAGGTTCAGCACGCCTTGGGGCAGAACGGTATCGATCGGATGCTGATCGAACTGAGCAACCGCCTCCGCGATCCCGGTACCAACAACCGTCAGTCAATCGCTCGCCTGCAGGGCAACTGCCTGGGGCTGGTCAAGCACAGTAGCCATCCCGAACGGGACAGCGTTGAGCTGATCGAACACTTACGCAGCGCCATCGCCGCCCCTATCGAACTGGATGGTCAGAATTTCGTGGTCCCGATGCGGGTGGGGATTTCGGTCTATCCAGACGACGGCAGGGACTCCGACCAGTTGATCGACCAGGCCAGTTTTGCCGGCAGTCAGGTGCAGCTTAAGGAGCAGCTGGGATACGCGTTCTATACCGCCGAAATGAACCGGTTGGTGCAACAGCAGATCACCCTGGAAGCGGAACTGCACCATGCGGTCACCGGTAACCAGTTCGAACTCTATTACCAACCCAAGCTCGACCTACTGGGTGAGCGCGGCATTATCGGCGTCGAAGCCCTGATCCGATGGAACCATCCCGAACGGGGCTTGATCGCCCCGTTTCAGTTTATTCCGCTAGCTGAAGCGACCGGGATGATCCAGCCGATCGGCGACTGGGTATTCAGCCAAGCCTGCGATCAACTCAGACAGTGGCAACAACAGGGCTTCGACGGCCTGACCCTGTCGGTCAACCTGTCCGGTCAACAGTTCAACGATCCCCAACTGGTCGACAATATCCGCCGCCAGCTCGACCGCACCGGTCTCGATGCCGCCAGTCTGGAGCTGGAACTGACGGAAACCCACCTGCTGGAGTCCGAGACCGAAGCCGAGCGAATTCTGCATGAGCTCAAAGCACTGGGTGTAGGTTTGGCGATCGACGATTTCGGCACCGGCTACTCGTCGTTGAGTCGACTGCAGCGGTTCCCGGTCGATGTGTTGAAGATCGACCGGGCCTTTATCCATGATCTGCCCGACTCGACCGGCTCAGCGGCACTGACCCAGGCGATTCTGGCCATGGCCCATAGTCTAGGACTGGAAGTGGTCGCCGAGGGGATAGAAACCGAAGCCCAGCGCGATTTCCTACGCCAGCAATACTGCAGCCAAGGCCAAGGCTACCTGTTCAGCCGTCCGGTCAGCGCCGAATCGATGACGGAGTTATTGGAGTCTCAATGGAATTCGGATCGGCCCAACCCTCAGGCCAGCGCAAAATCCACCGCTGAGCAGGCGTGAAGCTCGCTGGTATCGAATAGAGGCAGAGCGGTATCGTTCTGTTGCACCAGCATACCGATCTCGGTGCAACCCAGAATTACGGCTTCAGCGCCCTGCTCGGCCAGTTGCGCGATGATCCGTAGATACTGGGTTTTGGACTCGGGAACGATCCGGCCCAGACAGAGCTCTTCGTAGATCACCCGATGAACCAGCCCCCGATCCGCCTCATTGGGGATCAACACCTCCAGACCATGTTGATCACACAACCGCCCCTTGTAGAACTCCTGCTCCATCGTGAACCCGGTACCCAACAGGCCGACCCGGGACAGCCCCCGGGCTTTGATGGCCGCGGCAGTAGCATCGGCGATATGCAGCAGCGGTATCGATACCGCAGCCGCCACCTGCGGCGCCACCTTGTGCATGGTGTTGGTGCAGATCAGCACACAGTCAGCCCCACCGGCTTCGACGCTACGAGCCGCATCGCAAAGAATATCGGCGGTCGCGTCCCATTTTCCTTGGTGTTGCAGCTTCTCGATCGGGTCGAAGTCGACGCTATGCAGCACGAGTTTGGCCGAGTGCAACCCACCCAGCCGCGCTTTAACCTGCTCGTTGAGTATCCGGTAGTACCCCTGGGTGCTCTCCCAGCTCATACCGCCGATCAGGCCAATGGTTTTCATGCTTATCAATCCGTTGGGGGTTGCGGTTCTAGCCAGGTAGGCTGGCGGGGTTGGCGATATGGTTCAACAGAATCCGTTTCAGCTCATCCGGATCCTTGATCACCTGACCACCCTCGTATTGGGTCGGCTCCATCCCCAACTGGCTGATCAAGCGAGACAGCCAGAAGCGCATCGCCGCGGTACGAACCAACACCGGCCAGGCTTGGTGCTCCTGCGCCTCAAAGGGGCGAACCTCGGCATAACCCTGCAGCAGCGCATCGAGGCGCGCCGCTTCGAAGGCACCCTCGCGGGTCACACACCAGTCGTTGGCGACGATGGCCAGATCGTAGAGCAGGTAGCCGGTACAGGCGTTATACAGATCGATGATGCCGCTCAGCTTTCCTTCATGGAACAGCGCGTTATCGTGAAACAGATCACCGTGGATGATGCCGACCGGTAGATCCAACGGCTGTTCGCGCAAGTCGTCGAACAGCGCCACCTCCTGTTGCAACAGCTGGGCATCCTCGGCATTCAGACGCTCCGCCACCGCACGGGATTCACGCCGCCACCAGAACACCCCCCTGTGGGCCTGCCGCGCCATAAAAAAATCCTGACCAGCCAGGTGCATTTGGGCCAGGGCTCGACCGATCTGACCGCAGTGATCCGGCGTCAGACTCTGCAACGAGCCCCCATCAAATCGCGGTAGCAGCAGTGCCGGACGGCGTGCCAGCATCTTCAGGGCGATACCGTTACGGTCCTTGAACGGTGCCGGAACCACCACATTGCACTCGGCCAAGTAACCGGTCAGCTCGACAAAAAACGGCATCTCGTCGTAGGGCAGCTCCTCAAACAGGGTCAGCACAAAGTGCCGGGTAACCCCGTCCTGCTCGGTATCGACAAAATAGTTGGTGTTCTCGATACCACCGTCGATGCCTTTAAAATCGATCAGTTGCCCAAGTTCAAAATCACCCAGGAAAGCGTCGAGGTCGTCGCGACTGATACGGGTATAAACTGCCATGCACTAGATCCAGAAATATTCACTAACGGTTGAACGAAATACGGCGCCATCGTCGCTGTCGACGGCGGCACGAGATAATAGGGCTTCCCCCGCCGCGGTGCCAGCCGTCACCCCCATTTTAACCTGACCAAATCCTGCTCTGCTGGTCCAGCGACCTGAGAACGTTGGGCCACGGCTCAGCAACACCTCAAATAGTGCGGCGCGGGGCCTATCACGTCAATCTCGCACCGCAGCAGTCGAGGTCGACGGCATTGGTGTTAGCGGCCGGATTCTTTATCATGAGCGCCTGAAAAAACTTCGCGGATATTTCCCTATGACCGATGCTGCCATGACCGATTCAGCTTCAAGCACCAACAACCCGCCGCTGGTGCTGGTCGACGGCTCCTCCTACCTCTACCGAGCATTCTTCGCTTCTCAGCAAGCCGATCTGCGGACCTCCGACGGCCAGCCCTCCGGCGCCATCCGGGTGGTGACCAGCATGCTGCGTCGGATGTTGAAGGATTATCCCGACAGTCCGGTGGTGGTGGTGTTCGACGCCAAGGGCAAGACCTTCCGCGACGACATCTACCCCGACTACAAGGCCAATCGGCCCTCGATGCCGGACGACCTGCGCAGCCAGATCGAACCGATTCATCAGATCGTCACCGCCATGGGATTACCGCTGTTGGCGATCGAAGGGGTCGAAGCCGACGATGTGATCGGCACCCTGGCACTCCAAGCCACGCAAGCCAAACGCGACACGGTGATCTCCACCGGCGACAAGGATATGGCGCAGCTGGTCAGCGACCATGTCACCCTGATCAACACCATGACCGACACCGCCATGGACCGCGACGGGGTGACGGATAAGTTCGGCATCGGCCCGGAGCTGATCATCGATTACCTGGCGTTGATGGGCGATAAGGTCGATAACATTCCGGGCGTGCCCGGCGTCGGTGAGAAAACCGCCCTGGCCCTGCTGCAGGGGATCGGCGGCATTTCTGATCTGTATCAGCGGCTCGATCAGATCGCCGATCTGGGCTTTCGCGGCAGCAAGAGCATGGCGAAAAAGCTCGAGGACAACCGCGAACAAGCAGAGCTGTCCTACCTGCTGGCCACCATCAAGACCGATGTTGAGCTGGAGCAGGGCATCGATGATTTCGCCGCGCCAGCACCCAATAGCGAACAGCTACTAACGCTGTTCAAACAGTACGAATTCCGCAGCTGGGTTCGCGAGCTGGAAGGCGGCGACAACGCCGCCAGTGCCGACGATAATGAAACCCCAGCGGTGCCCGAAGCACCGACGGAGGTCAACTACCAGTGCATTCTGGAGCAGGCCGACTTCGATACCTGGCTGGAGCGATTGCAGCAGGCCGAGCTGTTCGCCTTCGATACCGAAACCACCAGCCTCAACTATATGGAAGCCGAACTGGTCGGCCTCTCATTTGCGATCGAGCCGGGTGAAGCGGCCTATGTGCCGCTGGCCCACGATTATGTCGGCGCCCCGACCCAGCTGGATCGTGACGCGGTACTGGCCCAGCTAAAACCGCTGCTGGAAGATCCGGATCGGGCCAAAGTCGGTCAGCATCTGAAATACGATATGAACGTGCTGGCCCGCTACGATATTGAGCTGCGCGGGGTCGCCTACGACACCATGCTAGAGTCCTACGTGCTCAACTCCACCGCCGGCCGCCACGATATGGATTCGCTGGCCGATCGTTTCCTGGAGCTGAAAACCACCAAGTTTGAAGAGATTGCCGGCAAGGGCAAGAAGCAGCTGACCTTTAACCAGATCGAACTTGAACAGGCCACCCCTTACGCCGCTGAGGATGCTGATATCACCCTGCGGCTGCACCGGGCGATCGAGCCGCAGCTGAGCGCCATCGAACCCCTGGCGACCCTGTTCGACAGTCTTGAAAAGCCGTTGATCCCGATCCTGTCGAAGATCGAGCGAACCGGCGCGCTGGTGGATGCCACGCTGCTGGCCAACCAGAGCCAGGAGATCGCCACCCGCCTGGTCGAACTGGAGCAGGAGGCGTTCGAGGTTGCCGGTGAAGAGTTCAATCTGGCCTCACCGAAACAGCTACAGGCGATTCTGTTCGACCAACTGAAGCTACCGGTGATCAAGAAAACCCCCAAGGGAGCCCCATCGACCGCCGAAGAGGTATTGGTGGAGCTGGCGCTGGACTATCCGCTGCCCAAGTTGATTCTGGAGCACCGCAGCCTCAGCAAGCTGAAATCGACCTACACCGACAAACTGCCGCAGATGATCGACCCGCACACGGGTCGGATCCACACCTCCTACCACCAGGCGGTGACGGCTACCGGGCGACTGTCGTCGACCGACCCGAATCTGCAGAACATTCCGGTCCGGACCGCCGAAGGTCGTCGAATCCGCCAGGCCTTTGTCGCCCCGAAAGGCTACAAGCTGGTGGCCGCCGATTACTCCCAGATCGAACTACGGATCATGGCCCACCTGTCCGGCGATCAGAGCTTGCTGGAGGCGTTCCGACACGGTGAGGATATCCACCGCGCCACCGCCGCCGAGGTGTTCAAGGTCGAGCGCGAGGCGGTCAGCAGCGATCAGCGCCGCAGTGCCAAGGCGATCAACTTCGGCCTGATCTACGGCATGTCGGCGTTCGGACTGGCCAAGCAGCTGGGAATCGCGCGCAACGATGCGGCGCGCTATATCGAGCACTATTTCGAAACCTATCCGGGGGTCGAACGCTATATGAACGAGATCCGAGCTCAGGCGGCGGAAAACGGCTATGTTGAAACTCTACGCGGTCGGCGTCTCTATCTGCCGAATATCAAAGCGCGCAACGCGATGCTACGCCAGGCCGCCGAACGCACCGCCATCAACGCGCCGATGCAGGGCACTGCCGCCGATATCATCAAGCAGGCGATGATCGACGTGCAGGGGTGGCTCGATCAGGGTGAGACGGATGCCCGTATCATCATGCAGGTCCACGATGAACTGGTGTTCGAAGTGCGTGAAGATCAGGTTGCAGGCTTCTGCGAACAGGTCAGTGAGCGCATGGCCAAAGCCGCTGAGCTGGATGTCCCGCTATTGGTTGAAGCCGGGGTCGGGGAAAACTGGGAACAGGCCCACTGATCGGCTGGGGCTACAGGTAAGTACTGAACAAGGCTGCCCTATGCTTTTTATAACCAATTGATTTTAGGGATATAACAAAATTATTTAGAAATTTCCTCACCGGTTGCTGAACTATCAACCATACTTAGAGTCCCAGTACAAGAGAGTCACGACATCATAACCGTTGCAACATCGCTTCTGGCTCTCTGATACACATGCGTTAGGCCCTAACTTCGCTCCCCTTCCGATGCTAGGGCCTCTTTTTTCCAGCCAAGCCCCCACTTGGTGTGGAAATGAAAACCCGGCCCCGGCCGGGTTTTTTTACGCCGCCGATTAGCTCGGCCCGCCTGTTCAGGCTACCCCGGCCTGGCCGCCTAGCCAGCGGCGCTGGTTGATAAACAAACTATTCCCCGGCTGTTTCTTGGCGATGCGCTTGGCATCGGTGGCCAGCACCGAGACATCATGATGAGACCGGCACAGCTCCAGATCCGGTAACGCGGCGCCGATCGAGACCGTAGCAATATCGAAGAATGCCCGCTCGCCTTTGCGATCCAACGCATAGATACCGCCGCAAGCCCGTTCATCGGCGTCGTATAAGTTAATCACTCCGTCTGTGAACAGTTGCTGAATCCGTCGGCAACGCTCGAGCCAGTCATCACTGCCGAACAGAATCAGAAAATCATCACCGCCGATATGGCCGATAAAGTCCCGGCTGTCATCGATACAGGACTTCATGCACTGGGCCAGCAGCAGTATCACCTGATCCCCACGTTCATAACCGTAGCAGTCGTTGAAGGCCTTAAAGTTGTCCAGATCCAGGTAGCAGACCACGAAGGGCTCATGCTTTTGCATCCGCCGCCCGGCCTCGTCATTAAAAGGAACATTTCCCGGCAACTGGGTCAGCGGGTTGGCATGGCGGGCATTGCGCAGCTGTAGGTCAGTGATCAACTTGAGCAGATCGAAGATCGAACCGGTACCCAGGTAGCGGCCCTGATGGGTAACGATAAAGTCCGACCGCACCCGCGACGCATCGCTTTGGTTGATCTGCTGGTTCACCTGAGCCAACACCGTACACTCTTCCAGAATCAACGGGTTGCTATCCATAAACTCACTGACCGGTTTGCGATCATGCAGCTCGCGACCGAATGGATTCAGGTACAGACTCAGGAAGGTTTCACGGCTCAACAAGCCGACTGGACGCCCCTGGCTGACCACCGCAAGCGACTTGATGTCACTCTGCTCGCGGAAGATCCGTTCAACTTCACACAACTGGGTTTGCTGATCGATGGCCGGGCGAACCGTGGTAATCGGGGTCAGATCCTGAGGGATCCCTACCCCCTCAGTGCCGGCCCCGCCGTTGCTGAACCGGAACAGGTTCTCCTCCAGCTGTTTGGGCATCGCCACCGGGCGCGAGAAGTAGTAGCCCTGCTGCAGCACCAGGCCGATATCATTCAGGGTACGGTGCTCTTCCACCCGCTCGATCCCCTCGGCGATCACCTGGCACTGGATAGAGCGCGCCACATCTTGGATGGTGCGGACGAACTCCTGCTTGATCGGCGTGCCATCGATACCCTCGATAAAATGGCGATCGATCTTGACGTATTGCGGCCGCAACTCCGACCAGGAGCGCAGTCCGGCGTAACCCGCCCCCAGATCATCGAGCGCCACCTCGAAACCGAGTTCGCGGTAGTGGCAGGTGGCATCGCGCATCAGGGTGTAGTCTTCGATCGGGAACTGCTCGGTAATCTCGATCACCATCCGTTCGGCATCGAAACCGACCTTATTGAGCAGATCCAATGTCATGCCACACTGAAAGTCGCTCTCAAGCAGCGTGGCCGGTGTCACATTCAGGAACAACTTGCCCGGTAGGTTGAGGTACTTGAAGCGCCGGATCGACGCCTCACGACATAACAGCTCCAGCTCCAGCAGGCGTCCGGTGCGGTGGGCGACTTTGAATAGGCTGGCCGGAGCGTGCAGCGGGCTGCCCTCCGGGCCTCGGATCAACGCTTCATAGCCCAACACCTTGCGCTCACGGGTATTGGCGATCGGCATAAACAGCGGCGTCAACTGCCTCAGTTTGATGATTCGGTCGAGCTCACGGTCCATAACGACCTCGCTGACAGGTTTGGCATGCTCGATCGATTTCACTACACGCATTGCCGTCACGGAACACCTCCACATACTGCATGACTTTCCCTGTCCCATGTTCGATTCAAAACGCATCGATTTAACGCGGTCTTTATGAACAATCCGTGACAAGCCGGTTGTTCTTGGCGCGGGTTTGACTGAAATCAAAGCCGCGCTTATTCGAGAAACCGCGACCGCGAAATCCCGCTCTTTGTCACCTGACTGTCACAAAAGCGCCCTAATTTCAGCCGTTGCAAGCCTGGTCAGGAAATCAAATCATGCGTATCGCCACACTCAGTCGTTCAACCACCACCTTGATGCTGATCGCCAGCATCGGTATGGCTGTCAGCGTCTATTGGGGATTGCGCCAGCTTCAGCAACCGTTCGAACTGAACCAACACTACTATCAGGTCGCTTCGCAGGTGTCGGTCCAAACCCGCCAGTTGATCGACAACTACATCAGCACCGGCAATGCTGCCGACCTGCAGCGGGCCCAGACCTTCCTGAACGAAGAACTGAGTCACTCGATGACCTCCCTGCCCGACAAGCTGCGCCAAACCCTGGAACCGGCGCTGGAAGCTTTGAAGCAAGGTCTGGATAACGAACTGAGAGCCGCCGGAAAACTTGCCGGCAATCCACAAGAGCTGTTGATTCAAAACGAGCGGGAGTCGATCGATGCGGTCGAATTACTGCAGGATTATGCGTCCCAGGCTCCCGCCGAAAGCCTCGAACAGGCCAAGCATCTAGCAACATTGGCGCAACAGTATCTGGCGGCGCTGACCCGCCGGGCGTTGCTACGCAGCAGCTATTTCAGCACCAGGGCAAATACCAGCCTGAAGGACAGTTTGATCACCCAAAGCGCCGAGCTACAGCAGCTGGCCGAGCAGATTCGATCGCTACCACCACTGGGAGTCTGGCAACAAGAGGAAGAAGATGAGTTCGCTGCGATGATGGGGCTGGAGGAAACGGATACCGAGCGGACCGAAATCGGCCAGGAGCACAAAGACAACCTGGCATTCCTTAGTCGTCGCTACCCCGATGAACTCACCCGGACCCTGCAATGGCAGCAGGATGGCCTGGCCGCCCGTCAGCAGGTGGATCGCCTGATTGGGAAGCTGGAGCAGCGTCTGAAAGATGGCCAACAGGTGGTAGAGCAGCTCAAACAACAGATTGAACAGCAGGTGATGCTGATGATGGCAGCCCTGCTGCTGCTGTTGTTTATCAGCGTCGGTACCACCGCCTGGGTTCAACTGATCACCCTGAAGGGGATGGGCAAGGTCGGCGGCTATCTCAAGCACCTGGCTTCCGGCGACTTCTCCCGCCAGATGGCGGAAAACAAGTCCTACCAGGAGCTGAACGAGCTGCGTCAAAGCGCCAACCAACTGCAGGGCTACATGAAGGAGCTGGTGTCCGAAATCCGTGCAGAGGTGCAGGCGGTCGAACAGGCAAGCAACGGAATCGATCAGGTTGCGCTACGGATCCACCAAGGCTCGGTACAACAGAATCAGCGCACCAGTGAAGCCGATAACGCCATTGCCGAGCTGGTAGCCTCCTTCCAGCAGGTGGCCGACCATGCTCAGCAGGCCTCCGGCGCCGCAGACCAGGGCCAGCAGTCGGTGAAGCGTAGCGCCGAAGTGATGCAACAGCTGGAGTCCGCCATCGGTCAGTTATCGGAAGAGGTCAGTCGTGGCAGCGGGGTAATCTCTCAGTTACAGCAGGATACCCAGAGTATCGAAGCGGTACTGAACGTGATCGTTTCAATCGCCGAACAGACCAACCTGCTGGCACTGAACGCCGCCATCGAAGCGGCCCGAGCCGGTGAGCATGGCCGGGGCTTCGCGGTAGTGGCCGACGAAGTCCGTGGGTTGGCGCAGCGCACCTCCGATTCTATTGAAGAGATTCGCGGCATTATCGAAGGGCTTGGTAGCTCGTCCAAGCAGGTCGTCAGCGCGATGGGCAGTCAGCAGCAGAACGCCGAGCACTGTGTCGAGCAAACCCGCGACGCGGTCACCCAGCTACAGCAGGTGGTCAGCGCCATCGACAGTATCCACAACATGAACCTGATGATCGCCCAGACCACCGAACAGCAGGCCGGCTCTGCCGAAGCGGTGCGGGTCAACGTCAGTGATATCCAGCAGCACTCGGAAGCGGCCGCCGAGCAGACCAATCAGGCGCGCCAGCAAAGCGATCAACTGACCCGGATCAGCACCGGCCTGCAAGGACTGGTGGAGCGCTTCGTGGTCTGATAGCGCCCCCTGCCCGTGGTCTATTTGATCGGGAACGCGTAGTTGATCCAGCCCAGCATCCGCAGCAGCACCTTGCGCATCACCGCCACATGGTGGAAATGGTCGGTATAGACGGCGGCCTTGCCCTGTACCCCCAGCGGCAGACCGTAGCTATCCAGGTCATCTTCCAGCTCGATGATGCCGATCGCCCGTCCATGGGTGGCGATCCGATTGGCAGAAATCAGGGTGCCTCCGGATTGGAGCTCGCCCTCATTCATCGCCGGCAGCAGCGAAACCAATCGACCGCGAAACACCTTGCCCGGGGCTGCATCCAGGATCACCTCCGCCTCAGCGCCCGGCTCCAACCGTAGGATCGAGTTCTGCCAGAAACTGGCGCTGATCTGGCGCCGCTGTTTGGGCACGAATACCATCGAGGGTCGCAGCGGCAACTTGGACGCCATCATGCCCGGGCGCAGGGTCACCTGGGTCACGTAGCCGTCGTTGGGAGCCCTGATCTGGGTACGGGACAGATCATAGCGGGCCGCCTCCAATTGCGCCTGCAGCTGGGCCTCCCGGGTATTGACGCCATCGATATTGGATTCGAACGCCAGCTGCGCTCGGGTCTGCTCCGATTGTGCCGCTTCCAGCGAGGCTTCGGCGGCCAAATAAAACTGCCGCCGATTTTCCACTTCCTGTTCGGAAAACACTCGTCCGGCACCCTTCTTGTTGCCCTTGCTATAACGCTGGAACGTCTTGGCGGCTCGATCTCGTTCCGCCTTGGCCTTGGCCACCCGCGCTTCGGCCGTCCTTAGTGAGGCTTCGGTTTGCCCGACCTGCTGCTCGGCTTCGACCAGCTCGGCCTCTAAGCGCGCGACCTCCAGCTCGAACGGTTTCGGATCGATACTGAACAGCAGCTCACCCTGTTTGAGCAGGCGATTGGGCTCGGCATCCACCGATACGACGATGCCGCTGACCGCCGGAATAATCGGAACGGTCACAAACGCCTCTTTGGCGTACTTGCCGTAGGGGTGGTTATAGTTCATCAGCAACAGCATCGCGCCGATCAGCACGATGCCGCCGAGAATCGCCGTCGGTACCGTCCACTTGGTCAGCGGGATCCGGAAAATTTTGAACACCAGCACGCAGAAACCGGCATAGAGCAGAATCAGTAGCAGGTCCATGCTCAGCCCTCCTGTGCCGGTTGTTGAGAGCGGGTTTCAAGCTGCTGCTCCAGCTGCTCGATCCGCGCCTGAAGCTGCAACAGCTGCTGCGCCAACTGGGCGTTATCGGCAGGCTCAGCTACGGAGGATTCAGCGCCGCCATCGGGTTCATCCGCTTGTCCGTTATCGCTCCCGGCCACCGCCATGCCCCAGCCCCGATCCGCTCGGTACAGGGTCGCCCAGATCCACAGGAACGGCCAGAGCACATGCAGGGTAAACAGGCTGACCCATCCGGCGATATGGATCGCATCCTGATGGGGATGGTTCCGGTGGCAAGCGATTTCGTAGGGAATATCGTGGATCGCGATCACGGCGTAGAAAACAAACACCGCAACGAAGAACACCAGAAAAAGGGCGAAGTAATCCAATAACATAGAGGCAACTCCAGATATCAGTGAAGGCTAATCTTTGCAGCTTAGACCAAGCCTATCCCTCTATCCGTGTAAGCGCCTCTAGGTATTGATCAGAAACAAAAAAACCCGCATTCAATGAATGCGGGTCTCGCTAACGGAGGCGGCGAGCATGTCAGTCGCCACCCCACCCTTTCCAGAATGGATTGATCAATAGCCCTTCAGGTGATCGATATACTCCGGTAAGAACAGCGAAATCTGCGGGATATAGGTGATCAGCAGCAGGAAGAACAGCAACAGCAGCATCCACGGCAGTACCGCCTTGATCACCCAGAGCATGTTGTTGCCGGTTATCCCCGCCGTCACGAACAGGTTAAGCCCCACCGGCGGCGTCAGCATACCGATCTCCATGTTGACCACCATGATGATACCCAGGTGGATCGGATCGATGCCCAGCTGTACCGCGATCGGGAACAGGATCGGCGCCATGATCAGCAGGATCGCGGTCGGTTCCATGAAGTTACCGGCGATCAGCAGCAGGATGTTGACCACGATCAGGAAGCCCCAGGCCGGCAGGCCCCACTCCAGAATGGTTTCGGCAACCGAGTGCGGAATCCGTTCGGTGGTCAACACGTGGGCGAACAGCATCGCGTTGGCGATGATGAACAGCAGCATCATCGAGACCTTGGCGGCATCAAGAACGACCTTGTTGACCTCTTTGTCGAAGATACTCTTCGGAATCGCGTAGGCGATCTGGGCGATATTCCGGCCCGTCGCCGCGCCGATTCCTTCACCCTCTTTACGCCAGGGCACCCCTTTGATCGGTCCCATATCACGGTAACCGACCACCGCTACCAGGAAGGCGTACACGGCCGCTGCCGAAGCCGCTTCGGTCGGACTGGCGATACCACCGTAGATCGAGCCCAGCACGATCACGATCAGCATCAGCCCGCCCATGGCGATGGCGCCGGACTTGGCCAGCTGGGCAAAGCCGGGGAACGGCTGTGACGGCAGCCCCTTGATCCGGGCAACAATGTAGATCACCACCATCAGCAGGAAGCCCATCATCAGGCCAGGAATGAAACCGGCCATGAACATCCGTGAGGCCGACACTTCGGTCGCGGCGGCGTAAACCAGCATCACGATCGACGGCGGAATCAGGATACCCAGGGTGCCGGAGGTGGTGATGACCCCGGCCGCCAGGCTCTCGGGGTAACCAGCACGCACCATACCGGCAATAACGATGGTACCGATGGCTGCTACGGTCGCCGGGGAGGAACCGGATACCGCCGCGAACAGCATACAGGCCATGATCGAGGCCATCGCCAAGCCGCCCTTGATATGGCCGACGCTGTCGATCGCAAAATCGATCAAGCGCTTGGCCACACCACCAGTGGACAGGAACGCGGACGACAGGATAAAGAACGGAATCGCCAGCAGCGTGTAGTGCTCCGAAGTCGCTTCAAACAGCTTCAGCGCGATCGACGCCAGCGAGTCGTTGGAGAAGATCAGAATCGTGCTGACACTGGACAGACCGAGCGCGATGGCGATCGGCATTCCCATGAACATGCACAGGAACAGGATGATAAATAGCGTTGCGGTGGCCATTACTTGGTCTCCTCCTGTTCGTTCATCGCTTTCAACTCTTCGGCGATATGCATACTCTCTTCGGCCTCATCGGCCAGATGGAAGCCGTCGGCCTTATGGGTGATCACCTTCCAGAACAGGTTCAGGAAGCGCACGATCAGCAGCACAAACCCGATCACCAGCACCGACATCGGAATCCACTTCTCGACCGGCAGGTCTTCCAACTCGATACCGATCATCTTCATCTTGCTGAGGTAGATCCAGGAGCCGTACAGGAACAGGCAGCAATAGAACAGACAGAGCGCAAGCGCCAGCATGGTGACGCCGCGGTGAACATTGCGGGGCAGCATCTTGACGAACACGTCGACGCCAATATGGCTGCCGACCTTAACCCCGTAAGAAGCGCCGAACAGAACGAACCAGGCGGACAGCAACAGCGTCACCTCCTGGGCCCAGTGGATACCGGCGTTGAAACCGAAGCGGGCGACCACCTCAGCGAACACCAGCAGTGTCATCGCAACCAGCAGAAGGCAAAGAAAGCTTTCTTCCAGTCGATTAATTAGTTTACCTAGCATGCCCCTGAAACCTCTGTGACATCAGCAGTGAAGGATCTACAGTCCGAAGCTGTCTCACCGGGCACCCCTTGCTAATGGCAGCGGTTAGATCACCGCACCAGGAGTCTCCGGTAAAACAGGTTGTCGGAACGAAGCGAGGCGGCTGCCTCGCTTGGAAAGGATCAACCGCAGCGCGGTTGATCCTCGGTGGTACGCTTACTTGTTGGAAGCAACGGCGGCTTCGATCAGGTCAGCACCGATCTCGCCTTCAAACTTCTTCCAAACCGGCTTCATCGCCTCGACCCACTGCTGACGCTCGGCGTCGGTCAGGGTCAGGATCTCAGAGCGACCGGAATCGGCAATCGCCTGCTTGTCGGTGCTAGCTTTCTCAGCAGCAACCATGTTGCCGTGCTTGATCGCTTCGTCCAGCGCCTTCTTGATCTCGGTACGCAGATCATCATCCAGGCCCATCCAGAACTCGGCGGAAGTTACCACCAGGTAGTCCAGAACACCGTGGTTAGACTCGGTGATATAAGGCTGAACTTCGAAGAACTTCTTCGAGTAGATGTTGGACCAGGTGTTTTCCTGACCGTCGATCGCTTTGGTCTGCAGCAGGGTGAATACTTCAGAGAACGGCTTCTTCAGCGGTACTGCTTCAACTGCTTCGAACTGCGCCTGCAGGACGTCGGAAGTCATGATCCGGAACTTACGGCCGTTGGCATCAGCCGGCGTTTTCAGTGGGTTGTTGGCGGACAGTTGCTTCATACCATTGTGCAGGTAGCCCAGGCCTACCAGGCCCTTCTTGCTCAGCGAGCCCAGCAGCTTCTGACCAGCAGGACCCTGCTGGAAACGCTCTACCGCTTCCATGTCCTTGAACAGGAACGGCAGATCGAAGATCTGCAGAGACTTGGTGTATTTCTGGAATTTAGACAGAGAAGGAGCCGCCATCTGGACATCACCCAGCAGCATCGCTTCCAGAACCTTGTTGTCACCGAACAGCTGGGAGCTCGGGAAAACCTTGACCTCGACCTTACCGGCCAGACGCTCCTCAACCAGATCACGGAACTTGTTAGCCATCTGACCCTTCGGAGTGTTCTCGGCGACCACGTGGGAGAACTTGATCTCTACCGGAGCGGCCATGGCGGCCTGGGCACCGACGGTCAGAGCGAGAGTGGCTACTGCTGCTGAAAGAAGACGCATATGCTTTTCCTCGTTTATCGTTATTCAGATTGTTGTCTTTATGGTCGTGCTCAAAATTGCGTCATCGAGCGCGACTCTGGGTGACAACACAGCAGATAGCGTGCCAGCATCACTGAAAGACTGATAAAACAGAGAGTTAGAAAAGACCTCCTTCAATTAAGCGGGGCTCAACTCAGAGATGAGAAAAAATCACCGTTTTTTTGGGTGGATTTCCGCCACCCCCATACGGGGGTAAAAGGGTGGAATCCCACCCATCAACCCTTAGACCAAAGTCTAAATCGATGAAATGGCTGTATTTTTCTTACACGTAGGCAGAGAGATACACCCTCTAGCCATTCCAGGTACGCACCCGCCCCACGTCCAGATGGACGAAATCACTGCGCGGGTAGTAGCCCACACCGCCTCGTTTGAGCGACAACGCCCCCACTTTCAGGTCGGGGAGATGGATGTCCGGCAGCCGTATATCGATCGCCATCCCCTGCATATGCAGACTCTTCTTGGCCACGCCGGAGCTGTTCTGCCGTAACATCGCATTGGTCTGCGGCGAGCGGTAACCGGAGATCACATGAAAGGGCTGCTTGGAGTCCATTTTGAGCTGCAGATCGTGCAACATCTCCAGCAGCCCCAGGTCGATCTCCATGATTTCACCGTTGCGGTGATCCCGCAGAACATTGTTGATCTGGGTTAGGCCTTCGTCCAAGTACTCCCCCTCTATCCAATAGGGAGTCTGAATATGCTCGCCGGTATGCAGGTTATAAAACTGCAGACTGCGCTCCGGATGCTGGCTGGCGAGCCCTTTGGCCCAGCTTCGCGATGCGGCACTGGTGGCTACCACGCCCCCCGCCAGCTTGAGAAAGTTTCTGCGATTAAACGTCTTGCGATCCACGGCTGCTATCCCCCTTGCTGTATTTCATCGGACAGAAAGCCCCCCTATCTGCCCCTCGCCTTCCAACATTGATAAAACCGGCTACGGAAGGCTCCAGCGGCCGGCGTGGCACTTACTAGGCCAGACCAATGAACCGCGGGGCGATGACTCTGTTGTTTGAATAGACCTCGTTTTCCTCTGCATTACTGCATTTAATCTCTGCCGCTACCGTTGATCCCCACAACGACGCGGCAATCACCGCTTTATTCCCGAGCGTTGCGAATCGAGCTCAGTTCAACATCGCGATCTCATCGGCCTCACCCAGGCTTGGCTTGGCGGGGTCCTGGCGATAGATATCCTCGCGTAGCTGCAAACGCTGCTGCGGATCCAACCAGGCGGTCCAATAGGTCAGATACAGCCCCACCGGACGACTCAAGCGGATTCGGCGGGTACCGCTATCGGCCAGCATCTGGTGCAACGGTTTTTTCAAACGCTGCATTCCCAGCAGATAGGTAGCCAGTCTCTGCGGGTCTTCGAGCCGCACACAGCCGGAGCTGAAGGCACGTTGATGACTGGCAAACAACGACTTACTCGGGGTGTCATGCAGATAGACCGCGTAAGGATTAGGGAAATCAAATTTGATCTGACCCAGGGCGTTGTTGGCACCCGGCAGTTGATACAGCCGCAGGTACTCGCGGCCGCGATACAACTGCTCCGGATCGGCCTGTTGCTGATCGACCCAGACTTTCTGCTGTCCCCAGCCGGAGACGATCTTCATGTTATGGCGATCCAGATAGTCCCGATCATCACGCCACTTGGGCAGAATATCCTTGTAGGCGATGCTTTTGGGAACGTTCCAAGCCGGGTTAAGCACCAGCGAGCGAATCTCGCTCTGCAGCGTAGGGGTCTGACGACTGCGTCGACCGACAATCGCCTTCATCTCCATCACCGGCTGTTGACGATCGAACACCCGCAGTTGAAAGCCGGGCACGTTGACCTGCACGTACCGTGACGGCGCAATCCGGCGCAGCGCCAGTTGACGCTCGTGATTCACCAGCAGTTGGTAGGCCCGTTGCGTCGGCGCGACGTTCATCGCCTGGAGACTGTCGGGGCCGAGAATACCGTCGGGCTTGAGTCCATGGCGGCGCTGAAACCGAATCAGGGCGGCCTCCAGATCTGGATCGAAATACGCCAACAGCACCCGGCGGTCGCTTGGTAGCTGGTAATCGCCGTAGAGCCTGAGCATCTGGCGCAGCGACTCCACCCGTGGGCCGGACTCACCTTGGCGCAGCAGGGGGCCGCCAGCCACTGGCTGCCACCCCCGCTGGGGCAGTTCGGAATAGAATTCGGCGGCTTCGATCAACGAACCGAAAGAACGCGGATTCGAAGATACCGTTGTTATCGGAATCTGGGCCTCTGCTGCACGGGATGACGGTGGCATCGCGACGGGATTGGGCAACACAGTGCGCGTCTGGGCGGTGCTCACTGCGCTTAACAAAACCAGACAGAGGGCCAGTGTGACTCGTTGGCACATAGCCCTACCTCCAAGCCCGCCTCGACGAGCTTCTCCGTAACAACAGCAGACCGACGTCTGCCCGATCTGCCTACGGCACTGGGTTATTGGTACCCTTCAGTTTAGGTCTGCGGCCTCGTTAACCGATCAAGCCGCTGAGGCTGGGCGGCGAACAACCCTAACTGAGCGTGAATTGCTTTCAACACGACAAAGCCTAAGGGTATTGGGTAGAGGGTGGTCTGGAGGTGGTAACAGCGCCCCACCGACAGGAGTCACAATGCCCCTTGACGGTGAGATAGATGAAAATTATTCGGGTTTGTAATCCTGCTTATCGAGCCGGTACTTGCGCATCTTGTCGTACAGGGTCTTTCGCGGCAGACCCAGCTGCTCCATGGTCTCTTTGATCCGACCGTCGTGTCGCGCCAGCGCTTCCTCGATCAGCATCTTCTCGAACTGCTCGACCTTCTCCGGCAGGGTCAAGCTCTCGGTGGCCGCATCCAGCTGTGGGATCAGTTGGTCAAACTCAAAGGTGCAGCCTTCCCCCAGCAGCACATAACGCTCGGCCAGATTTCGCAGCTCGCGCACATTGCCGGGCCAGTCATAGCTCATCAGGCTGTGAACCCGGGCCGGACTCAGGGCCGGAACCTCTCGCTGATACTGGGCCGAGGCGATCAGGGCAAAATGCTGAAACAGCAGGGGAATATCGTCACGACGCTCGCGCAGCGACGGAATATCGACCCGTACCACATTGAGGCGGTAGTAGAGGTCTTCGCGGAACTCACCACCGGCACTGAGTTCTTTCAGGTCGGCCTTGGAGGCTGCCACTATGCGCAGGTCCAACGGGATCAGCTCGTTGGCCCCGAGCCGCTCGATCGCCCGCTCTTCCAGCACCCGCAACAGTTTTATCTGCAACGACATCGGCATGCTCTCGATCTCATCGAGAAACAGGGTACCGCCGTTGGCGTGCTCCAGCTTACCGATCCGCTGGCTCTTGGCATCGGTGAAAGCGCCCTTTTCGTGGCCGAACAGCTCGCTCTCCATCAGGTTTTCCGGCACCCCGCCACAGTTGATGGCGACAAAGTTTCGGTCCTTGCGGCAACTGTTCTCATGGATATAGCGCGCCACCAGGTCCTTGCCGGTACCGGTTTCGCCCATGATCAGAATATCGGCCGGAGTATCGGCCACCTGGGCCAGCAGCTGGCGCATCTGCTGCACCGGTAGGGTCTTGCCGATAATTCGCGGCCCCGGTGCACTCTGGGCCTGAAGCTCCTGACGCAGGGTGCGGTTTTCGATCGTCAGGGCGCGCTTTTCGGCGGCCCGTTTAACCACATCGACCAGCAGGTCAGCGGGGAAAGGCTTCTCGATAAAGTCGTAAGCTCCGTCACGGATCGCATTGACCGCCATCGAGATATCGCCGTGGCCGGTAATCAGGATCACCGGCAGGTCCGGATCGATCGCCAGCACCTTGGCCATCAGCTCCAGCCCATCCATACCGGGCATATTGATGTCGGTGACGATCACCCCGCTCCAGTGGTCATCGATCAGCGCCAGCGCCGCTTCAGCACTGTCGAGCGCCTGAACCTCGTAGCCGGCCAGTTCCAGCGTCTGGCCGCTGGCGGAGCGGATATGCTTTTCATCATCGATCAGAAGAACACTGGGTATGGTGGCGGCCATCGGCAGGGATCCTTTCGGGTCGAACGGACAGAATCGGGACACCGGCAAACCCGCTATTGCGGTTTAATTGTCGGAACCTTGGTGCTGAGATGATACCCAATTCGATCCGCCATCCCAATGCCGGCGGGCATCGGGAGGGGTAAGCCAAGCAGCCGGAGGGCGCTTAGATCTCCAGCCGAGGCCAGAGCTGTTCCAGCAGTTGGCGTAGATTGAAGTGGAACGGAGCCGCGACACAATCAACGATCGTGAAGCGACGCTCGCTGCTGTCGCGCTCGATCGCCTGCTCGTAGTGCTCGCCATCCGGTCCGACAACCGATGCCACCACCGGAAAGGCGTTGTGACTGCCCGGCCGTACCACCACCGCGGTTTCGCCATTGGCCAACTGAACCCAGCACCCCGGCGGCTTGAGTCCCAGCAGCTCGATCAACACCTTGGCCAGACGCGGGTCGATCTGATCACCCCGCTTCAGGAAGATCTGCTGCAGAATTTTCGGCGGCATCATCGCTGGTCGATCCCCCCGGGGGCGAGCCATGGCGACAAAGTTATCCACCAGGGTCATGATCCGGGTGCCCATATCGATCTGCTCCTCATCCAGCCGGTGAGGATAACCTTTGCCATCGAGGCGTTCATGGTGTCGCTCGACGATTGTCAGCCAAATTCGATCATCGACGCCGGCCTGGGCCAGGATCTTGATACCATCGATCGGGTGTTTTTTAATTTGCCGCAACTGCTGTTCGGTCAATGCCAGGGACTGTCGATCGAGGCGGTCATCCTGCAGGTCCAGCATGCCGATATCCTGCGTCAGCGCGGCACAGATCATCGATAATCGACTGGCGGGTGCCAAGTTGCATTTGACCCCGATCAGCTCGGCCAGAACGCCGCAGTAGAGCTCTTTGACGTGCTGGAACTGCGCGTTTCGATTCAGCTGCAGCGCGGCTAATAGGCCGACCGGCTGCTGCCGGCAACCTTTTTGGATCTGGTGGGCCAGGTAGCGGCAGCGGGAAATAGTTTTTTGATCAGGACGCAACAACAGCAGGTCGTGGGTCTCGGCCAGCAGCTGGTGCTGCCGGTCAACCCAGGCGAAAACACTCACCGCTTCCTTAGCGCGGCTTGTTGTCGGCCGATCTGTAATAGACATATCGATAAGAGTTCTCCCGAATCTTGACTGGGCTCGATTCGTACTATCGGTACTCTGAATCCATGAATACGTTGGTGCCATTACGGGTGAAAACCCTGCGTACCAACCAAGAACCCCGAGTATCAAGACCCCGGGCTGCACCCCTAATGCATCCGATTATCACTTCGATAATCGTCAAGCGTGCTGCAGTATAGAGAAAAAACGGGCGTTTAAACGTTGATATAGATCCATCCCTGGTTAAATCGTGATCCGTTTGTTCATCAATAGCTTAGTCAATTCGAGCCCGATCCACCCGCAGCAGACAAAGCCGGAAACAGGCCCCTCCTTCGGGGTGGTTGGATGCACTGAGCCGCCCCCCCAGATTTTCGACGATCCGATGCGAGATCGATAACCCCAACCCCAGCCCCTCACCGGCCGCCTTGGTGGTAAAGAAGGGCTCAAACACCTTGGACAGTTCTGCAGGTGCAATTCCCGGTCCCTGATCACGGAACTCAAGACAAAGATGGGTATCGGTCAGCTCCAGGCTGATATCGATCTGCTTGTGCTCCTGCCCCTGCATCGCCTGGACTGCATTACTGAGCAGGTTGACCACCACCTGCTCCAGCTTGACCATATCGCCCATCACCAGCAGGTCCTCTAGCGACTCCGGCCAATTGACCTCCACCTGCTCGCTATGCAGACGCCCGTACAGGATCGACATCGCCCCCTTGCGCACCGACAGCAACGAAACCGGCTCGGCCTGGCCCGAGCTTTTGCGGGAGAACACCTTCAATGGCGCGATAATCTTCGACATCCGCTCGGTCAGCCCGGAGATCTCCTGCAGATTCTCAGCCACCCGCTCGGTACGTTGCAGCTCCAGAAACTGGCGGGCATTGTCGGCATAGGCCCGGATCGCCGTCATCGGCTGATTCAGCTCGTGGTTGATCCCGGCGGACAGTTCCCCCAGCACCGCCAGCTTGGCGGTCTGAATCAGCTCTTCCTGGGTGTGCTGATGCTGTTCGATCTCGTTGCGCAGCCGGTCGTTGGCGCCCTGCAGGGCCTGGGTCCGCTCCAGTACCCGCTGCTCCAGCAGATCGCGCGCATCGCGCAGGGACACTTCATATTCCTTGCGCTCGGTCAGGTCATGGATGGTGACGATAAACTTACGCTCGCCATGATCGCGCACCGGCACGATGGTCAGTTCGATCGGGAACAGGGCATCGTCCTGGCGACGCGCCTGCACCTCCAGCACCGGCACCTGGGCCTGCTCCGGTAGCTCCTGCGGATCGGTGATCATTCGCCAGCAGACCGCCCGGTCTGGTTGCGCGATTAGGTGGCTGAAATATCGCCGCTCTATCTTGCCGGCACTGTAACCGAACAGCGCCTCGGCGGTGGGGTTGAACGACTCGATTCGCCCCTGGGCATCCAGAGTAATCAGGCCCGCCTGGGTATTATCGATGACCGCCCGGACCCGCGCTTCGTTTAGCTCCAGGGTGCGGTTGGCCTGCTCTTTGAACCGCTGTCGTTCATACTGAATCCGCTGGCGCAGCAACAGAAACAACCCCAACAGCACCAACACCGTCAGAATCACACCGGTCAGCACCACCGCATTCCAGACCCGCGACGATACCTGGCTCAACTGGGCCAACGCCACCACATTCAGCTCGGCTTCGGGCATCGCCAAGCGCATCAGCATATAGCGAGAGCCGCTAAGCCGGTCGATCGACCGATCACCAGCGTCCGGGTTGTCTTCGAGCAGCGTGATCAGCTCAACCCCCTCGGCCAGGGGCTCACGCTCGGTGATCGGCAGCGACACCAGCTGTTGATCGACATACCGCAGACTGTCGACGATTCGACGCAGGTCGGAGCCGGACAGCGGCTGCAGGGTTTTAAACTTCCAGGACTCCCGGGTACTGATAAAGATCACATCGTCGATATCGGTGACCAGCAGGTCGGTCAGCTCGTCGTTCCACTGCTCTTCGATATCGTTCAGGTCGATCTTCACCACCACCACGCCGACCACCGCGTCGGCACTGCGAATCGGGTGGGAGAAGTAGTAACCGCGCTTTCGGGAGGTGGTACCGAGGGCAAAATAGCGCCCCTCATCACCAGCCATGGCTTGCTGGAAATAGGGCCGATAGTGGAAATTCTTACCGACGAAAGAGGCGGGGGTATTCCAGTTGCTGGAAGCCAGAGTCTGACCACTGGGTGCCATCAGATAGATATCCGAGGCCCCGGTAATGGTGCGAACTTCACTCAGGTAGCGATTCAGAGACCCTACCAGCACCCGGTTATCGGAATTGTAGAGGACGTTCTTGAAGCTACGATCGGTGGCCAACAGCGCCGGCAGATTCTGGTATTTCTCCAGCTCGTTCTGGAGGCTTAGGGTATAGCGCGATAGATTTTGATCGAGGCTGCGGCGCAGGTTGTCGAGTTCGACCTGACGGGTCAGACTCGCCACCTGCCACAGAATCAAAGCGAAGGTTGCCAGCAGCACAATGACCGCCATCAGGCGGTACTTCTTCAAGCCTAGATCCAGACGTGCCGACAACCCTGATTAACCGTTCGAAAGCATGCGGAGTATTACTTGGAGGTCGGCACGTAGCCTTCCGCCTGGTCGAATTCTTCGCCACTGAAGAACTTGTCCATCTGCTCGGCCAAGTAGTTACGGGACTGGACATCCATCATGTTCAGGTGTTTCTCGTTGATCAGCCGGGTCTGGTGTTCGAGCCACTCCTGCCAGGCTTTCTTGGAGACATTATCGAACACCTCCTTGCCGCGGGCTCCCGGGTAGGGGGGGCGATCCAGTCCTTCGAGTTCCTGCTGGTATTTCTTACAGAAAACGGTGCGGCTCATCGGTTGTGGCTCCTAACGCTGATGACCCCTCTGCCGGGCAGTGGGGTTGATAACTGAAAAGACAGCCTACTAGATTACACCAAAGCAGCACCCTCGGCCTAACATCTCGCGTCCAATCGCTAGCGCGGCAATTGCTGCAACAGGCGCTCCACCGGTGCGGCCAACCCCAGCTGTGGCGGTGATTCGAGGTCATACCAGCATTCACTCGCCTCCGCCACCCGTCGATCATCTAGCTCCACACCTTCGATCAGCAGCGGCTCAATCCGGAGTTGGAAATGGGAGAAGGTGTGCACCAACGGCGACAACGGCTGGGGATCAGCGTGCTGTTGGCAATGCTCCAGCAACCAAGGCTCCCAGGGTTGCAACTCATCGAACTGGGGGAACGACCAGAGCCCACCCCAAATTCCCGTTGGAGGGCGTTGACGCAGCAACACCCGACCACGCGGATCGCGGAGCAACAGCATCCGGCACTGCCGCTTGGGCAGCTCTTTTTTCGGCTTTGAGCCCGGGTAATCCTGCGGATTACCTTGTGCCAAGGCGATACAATCCGAGCGTAGCGGACAGCGCTGACAGTCCGGCTTGCCCCGACGACACAGGGTCGCCCCCAGATCCATCATCGCCTGGGTATAATCGGCACAGCGGTGCTGCGGGGTATAGTGTTCAGATAGCTGCCACAACTGCTTCAATACCGCGCTACGCCCGGGCCAGCCTTCGATGGCCCGGTATCGAGCCAGCACCCGCTTAACATTGCCATCCAGAATCGGGGTCGGTACGCCTTGAGCGATCGATAGAATCGCTCCCGCCGTTGAACGCCCAACCCCCGGCAACGACTCCATCGCTTCCAGGGTGTCAGGGAACTCGCCATCACGCTGCTCCACCAACTGCCGCGCCGCCTTATGCAGATTGCGAGCCCGGGCGTAGTAGCCCAACCCGGTCCACAGGTGCAGCACCTGATCCAGTTCGGCCTCTGCCAGCTGATGGACCGTCGGGAAGGTGGCAACGAAGCGTTCGAAGTACGGTATCACTGTGCTGACCTGGGTCTGCTGCAGCATCACTTCGCTGAGCCAGACCCGGTAAGGGGTGATCGGATGCTGCCAGGGCAGATCCTTACGGCCGTATTGATCGAACCAGGTCAACACGGCCTGCTGAAACTGTTCTGAATTCATTGGCCGGTGTACTTCCCAGCCTGGTCCACAAGCCTCAATTGAATAACCCTTTCAGTACACCCTTAACTGCTTCGTTACCTTTGAGCTTCTCTTCGAGTTTCTGCTCCAGCTTCTGCTTCACTTCTCGCTTACCGACGTCGGCCAAGACCTTGTCGATTCGCTTCTTGTCGACCCCGCAAAGCTTGGTCGGTGCCTCATCGAAACCACCCTCGCAACGCAGCGGCAGCGCCAGATTGTGCAACTTCTCATCGATGCGACAGTTGGCACTGGCAAAATCCTGCAACACCGTCAGCGACAGACCGTAATCGAGGTTCTCGCCCGGCAGGTTAACCTGGCCGTCACCGGCCAAATTGATCCCAACCAACGCGGCTTTCAGGTCCTGGTTTGTCACCACGCCCTTGTTGATCTTCGCGGTCGCACTGAGATTACTAAACTCGGTGTAGCTTTCAGCGGTCTCTGCCGGTGCCTGCTGACCGCGCACCTGCAGGATCCCACGGCAGAGGGTATCCCCGAGGTTCACCCCCTTAAGACGCCCCTCTTTAAGTCCCAGATCCATGTTGCCATCGAGACTGTGAACCAGGTCGTAGACCGAATTTCCCCGAGCCTGGTAGCCCCCATTCATCGTGAAACGGCCACTGAAGCGATCCTGGCCGGTCAGGGCCAGAAGCATTGATCCCAATTCGACCCCCTGGATCTTCTTGCTGATATCAAATTTCGGATTTTCAGTACGGGCATCCAACGTCATCCGATTGTCGAAGCTGCCTTGGTAGAGCTGCCCGGCCAGCTGCTCCAACTTGATCAAGCCGGCATCGGCCTTGAGCAACAGTTTGAGCTGCCCGATCTCCAGTCCAGAGGCTTTCAGCTGCCCCAACCCCAGCTTGGCATCCAATTTCAACGCCTGAAGGGTTTCAAGCGGCAATAACGGTTCCTTGGAATAGCGCTCGCTGCTGGCCGTCTGTTGGGAGTTCGGCTGAGACGCTTGCTGATCCGTTTGTGCAGCCGGTGGTAGATAGCGATCCAGATCAAGACTATCCCCGTTGAGCTCGACCGTCTGCTTGCCACTGTCGAGCTCGTAGCCTAGCTTGCCGTCAAAGCGGGTCTGATCCAGCTGCAACGTCAACGGCGACAGCTGCAGGCTGCCGGCTGGACCGGCCAGGGTCGCGCTGAATCCGACCTGGCGCAGCGCCTGCTCATCTGCCGTCTCCGGAACCGGTTGACCGAGCGCGCTTAGCAGCTGTTTCAGGTCCAACGGATCGAGCTTCAGCTCACCGCTGAGCTGGGGTTGTGTCGATAGGCCCGCCGCGACCAAGTCAAGGTTCAACAGCAGGTTCGCCAGACTCAATTTACCTCCTCGCAGCTCGGCACGGTCAGCAGCCTGATCAAAGGCCAGATCCCCGCCCAGATTCAGGCTCAATGGCTGCGGCACCAGCACCCCCGAAAGCGTTGTTTGCAATTGCAGCGCCTTGGCATTGAATTCTGAGCCATCAAGAAGCAGTTCGGTCTGCAGCCGGGTCGCAGCCTTCAACTGCGGCTTGCCTTGCTCGCTCAGAGCCAGGTCAAACTCCAGCATCAGCGGAAACGCCTGGCCGCTGACCAAGCCATCGGCTTCCATGTAAAGGTTGCTGACCTCGACCTGCCGCTTTGCCACCGGGTCTTCGTAAACCACCCGGGCATCGACGACTCGAACTTTACCGATATCGAACAGCAGTGCGCCGGGGTCACCCGATTCGGCCTGGGACTCGGAAGCCTCTTCCGATGCCTCGCTGCTCGGCGCCTTGATGGTCAGGTCCAGCCCTTCCAGCTCCATCCCGCTCATTTTCAACTCACCGCTGAGCAACGGCATCAACGCCACTTCGATGCTGGCTCGATCCAGTGCCGCCAAGGGTTCACCGTCAAGGCTGGTGAGCTGGAGCTGGGGTAATGACAGCGCCACATTCGGGAACAGTGACCAACCGATATCACCGCTTAGCTGCAGTTCAACCTGCCCTTTATCACGTGCCAGCTGCTGCAGCTCGGGCTTGAAATCGTTCGGGTTCACCAACAGCAGGATCGCCCCAACCGCCAGTACCAGAACCAGCACGACTCCTAACAGTATTTTCAGTAGCAGTTTCATTGCCCACTCCGATCAACAAGTTTGCATCCTTTGCTGTACATCTTAGTTGCTGATTTTCGTAGGTAAACCAGGAATTTGATCGAATCGAATATTTGCAGAACCAACGCGCCCGAAGATCCTCAGGCAAGCATTCATTGACGCCTGCTTTACCGCTATAATGGGCGGCTTAATTTGGTAGTCGGAGGAGACCATGGGCGAACGTCAGGCCAGCGTTACCCGCAATACGTTGGAAACCCAGATCAGCGTTTCGATCAATCTGGACGGTACTGGCAACTTCAATGCCGATACCGGTGTTCCCTTTCTGGAGCATATGATGGAGCAAATTGCCCGTCATGGGCTGATCGACCTGGATATTCAAGCCAAGGGCGACCTCCATATCGACGCACACCACACGGTCGAAGATATCGGCATCACCCTGGGACAGGCCTTTGCCAAAGCGGTCGGCGACAAGAAGGGCATTACCCGTTACGGCCATGCCTATGTACCGCTGGACGAAGCCCTGTCTCGGGTTGTCATCGACTTTTCCGGTCGTCCGGGCCTGTCGATGGATATCCCCTTCACCCGGGCCATGATCGGCGCCTTGGATACCGAGCTGTTTGGTGAATTCTTCCACGGATTCGTCAATCACGCTCAGGTCACGCTGCATATCGACAACCTCAAGGGTGCCAATTCACACCACCAGGCCGAGACCGTATTCAAGGCCTTCGGCCGGGCACTGCGGATGGCCCTTGAGCCGGATCCGCGGATGGCGGGTATCACCCCATCGACCAAGGGTTGCCTCTAAGGTAGCCAACAGTATCTGAGAGTACGAAAGAACATGAGCAGCGTTGCAGTTATCGATTACGGCATGGGTAATCTCCACTCGGTCGCCAAGGCCTTGGAGCATGTCGCCCCCGGTATTGAAGTCCGAGTCACCGCCGATCCAGATCAGATCTACAGCGCCGACCGGGTGATTCTGCCCGGCGTGGGGGCGATCCGGGATTGCATGGCCGAAATCCGGCGCCTCGGCGTCGACGAAGAAGTTCGCCAAGTAATCGAATCCGGCAAGCCATTTCTGGGAATCTGTGTCGGCTACCAGGCCCTGATGGGTCACAGCGAAGAGAACGGCGGCGTCGATTGCCTGGGCCACTTTGCCGGCAACGCACCCTTTTTCGGCAAAGACCACCGCGACCACAACGGCGAGATCCTCAAAGTCCCCCATATGGGCTGGAATGAAGTTCGTCAGCAACGTGCCCACCCCCTGTGGGCGGGAATCGAAGACGGCAGCCGGTTCTATTTCGTGCACAGTTACTACGTCAAAGTCGAAGATCCTTCGCTGGTCGCAGGCTGCTGTGACTACGGATTGGAATTTGATGTCGCCGTCGCGCGGGATAACGTGTTTGCGGTCCAGTTCCACCCGGAGAAAAGCCAGAAAGCCGGTCTGCAGCTGCTGCAGAACTTTCTGAACTGGGACGGCAAACCATAGAGCCCCTCTTTGAGCGAATAGCCCCTACTACGGTCTAACGAATACAGCGGCTCGGTATCGACCGCCCTCGCCGGGCAGCGATGCTGTCCCATCGAAAATCAGGAGAACCATCATGGCACTGGCAAAACGTATTATCCCCTGCCTGGACGTCGAGAACGGCCGGGTCGTGAAAGGGGTCCAGTTCGTCGATATCCGCGATGCCGGTGACCCGGTCGAGGTAGCCAAACGCTATGACGAACAGGGCGCCGACGAGATCACCTTTCTGGATATCACCGCCACCCATGAAGGCCGCGATACCATGGTCCACACCGTCGAGCAGATGGCCAGCCAGGTCTTTATCCCGTTGACGGTGGGCGGCGGCATCCGCACCTGTGACGATATCCGCACCATGCTCAACGCTGGCGCCGATAAGGTCAGCATCAATTCAGCGGCGGTATTCAACCCTGATTTCGTCCGCGAAGCCGCAGAACGCTTTGGCTCCCAATGCATTGTCGTGGCAATCGATGCCAAGAAAGTCAGCGCAGCCGATGAGCCCGACCGCTGGGAGATCTTCACCCACGGTGGCCGTAAACCGACCGGTATCGATGCGGTCGAATGGGCCAAAAAAATGGTCGAACTCGGTGCCGGCGAGATCCTGCTCACCAGCATGGATCAGGACGGCGTGAAAAACGGCTATGACCTGGGGGTAACCCGCGCCATTTCCGAAGCAGTCGCGGTACCGGTTATCGCCTCCGGCGGCGTCGGCAACCTCGACCACCTGGTCGACGGTGTTATCGAAGGCAAAGCCGATGCGGTATTGGCCGCCAGCATCTTCCACTTCGGCGAGTACAGCATCCCCGAAGCCAAGACCTATATGCGCAACAAGGGAATTGAGGTTCGGCTGTAACGAATCGGTTGGCCTAGGGGAGGGGAGCTGTTTACTGACGTCGCTTTAATGGCGCCAAACCCCCCCGCTTCCCTCACCGCGCTCTTGCCAAGCTCGGCTCCGAGCCCCAAGAAACAGCGGCCGGCCGATATCGGCGGGAAGCACCAGCTTTTCGCCATCGGTATCGATTCCCGGCGCCTGTGACAGGGTCCGGTAATTAACCAATCCACCGAGCTGATACTTGTGACTCAACTCCCGTGACAGGTTGGTGGTTTGTAATAACCGGTAACACTGCTGCCCGTAGCAGATGACATCTGCCGTACGCACCGCCTTTCCGCCCACGCTCAAACCGCGCCAGGCCTTACCTGCATCCAAGGTGTAGCGACTATCTCCCGTCAAATAAGCATTACTCTGGCAGGCACTGAGAATCAATGTCGCTGCAAGGATTGTGACGAGCCTTCTCATGCTGATCTCCTCCAACCTCAGTACGCCCACGGGTACACTCACCCGATAAGCCGTACTCTGTTTTGTCCATGCTGATACATAGAGTCGAGAGAGTGGATAAAATTACGAAACCAGCAAGATCCAAACGATACCGACTCCAACAGATCCCGAAACGGGTTAACAATCCCAATCACCCTTTCAGGACGTACTAGTTAGTAGAGTCGGATTCGAATGTTAAATTCCGTAGCGCTCACGATAAGCCAACACCGCCTCCACCTCAGCATCACGGTCGCCACGCTGCTGCAGGTAATCGATCAGATCGGCAAAGCTGATGATACTGACCACCGGCATCCCGAAGTCACGTTCAACTTCTTGAATCGCCGACAACTCGCCTTTGCCTTTTTCCTGACGATCCAGCGCAATCACTGTGGCCGCTGGCTTGGCGCCGGCCTGATCGATCAAGGTCATCACTTCACGAATCGCCGTGCCAGCGGTGATCACATCGTCGATAATCAATACCCGTCCCTGCAGCGGCGCTCCTACCAGGTTTCCACCTTCACCATGGTCCTTTGCCTCCTTACGGTTGAACACGTAAGGAACATCCTTGCCGTGGTCAGTTGCCAGCGCCACACAGGTAGTAGCCGCCAACGGGATCCCCTTATAGGCAGGCCCAAGCATGACATCGTACTCGACCCCTGCCGCTTCAATGGCAGCAGCGTAATAGCGCCCCAAACGCGCCAGGGCCTCTCCGGTATTAAACAATCCCGCATTAAAGAAGTAGGGACTGACACGGCCGGATTTGAGGGTAAATTCGCCAAATTTCAGCACACCACGCTCGATGGCAAATTCGATAAATTCTCGCTGATAATCTTGCATCGCTATCGCAGGCTCCATAGAAAAATCGTGGTTCAAAAAACGGCCGCCATCATACAACGTCCCTTGGCCAACTACAGCCTCGACGACCGATTCGTCTAGCTTTAAACCAACTCAACGTAACAAAAAGTTCAGTTTCCCCTACTTTGGCTTTACAATCCGGCCAAAATAATGAATTCCCCAATTTAAGGTAGTTCCATGCGCGTTATTACGCTGAATGTTCAAGGTATCAAACAGGCCGCCGAGCGAGGTCTGTTCGACTGGATGGTCGAAGAGGATGCCGACGTCTACTGTCTGCAGGACATTCAGAGCAAAGAATACCAACTGGATGATGGGCTCTATCATCCGGAAGGTTATTACCCCTATTTCTTCGACGCCTTTGAAGATGATTACAGCGGGGTGGCGATCTATTGCAAGAAGCCCCCCAAAGCGATCATGACCGGGCTAGGGTTCGAGCTTTGCGACTTCCACGGCCGCTTTATCCAGGCCGACTACGATGGTGTCAGCATTGTCTCAATGTCAATCCCCTCTGGATTGAAGGACGATACTGCCCAGTCGCAGAAGTTTCACTATATGGAGCACTTCCTGAATCATCTGCGCAAGACCCTACGGAAACGGCGACAGTTCGTCTTCTGCGGCACATGGAACATCGCCCATAGAACCTCAGACCTCAGTAACTGGTACGTCAACCAGCAAAATTCTGGCTTCCTGCCTGAGGAGCGTCAGTGGATGGACATGGTTTTCGGTGAGCTGGGCTATATCGACGCGTTCCGTGAGATCAATCATATCGACCATCAGTTTACCTGGTGGCCGCCATACAACCGTGCCTGGAAGCTTAATGAGGGAGCACGGCTGGATTATCAGGTTACAACCAGCGGCCTGCGCAAAACGATCAGCAACGCACTGATCCACCGTGATGCGCGCTTTAGCGAGCACGCACCGCTGGAAGTCGAGTACGACCTGGACTGCTAGCGCCAGCCGAACGGCCTTAACTGGCCGCCCAGCTGACTTACTGGATCATACAACGGCCGATCAAAATAGATCTTCCGAGCTATCCTGGCTTGCACTGGCTCCCTGACGTACCGCGGCGGCTGTAGGCACATCCTGCTTTCGGAACACTTCAAAGATGGCATTTTTCTGCCCAGGATAAGCCAGCAGACCGGTTTCCGGATCGATCCTGACGCTGACAATTCCCTGGGGAGGGATCAACGGTGCTTCGGGCAAGCCCTGTAGCGCCTGTTCCATATAATCGATCCAGATCGGCAGCGCCGCAGTGCTGCCGAACTCACGCCGACCCAGTGTTTGGGGCTGGTCAAAGCCAACCCAAACCGAAGCCACCAGATCCCGGTTAAACCCGGAGAACCAGGCATCCTTAAGGTCGTTGGTCGTACCGGTTTTTCCAGCCAAGTCCTTACGCCCCAGCTTGCCAGCCTTTCTGCCGGTACCACGCTTGATCACATCCTGCATGATGTTGTTGATCAAGTAGGCGGTTTGCTCATCAATAATCCTGGGCGCCAACGGCAGACTGGTCAACGTCTCGCCTTCCTGCAGCTCCTGCTCCAGAGGCGGCGTATCCAACTCAGTCAGCGACGCGTCTTCTCCGGTCTGATCCGGCTCAGGAACATAGATACAGCCTTCACAGACCGTCATCGGCTGAGCCTGATAAAGCTCGTCGCCCCTTCGGTCTGTGACCCTTTCCAACCAGTAGGGCTCGACTTTGAAACCGCCGTTGGCAAACACGGCATAGCCCGTAGCCAGCTCCAACGGAGTGACATCGGCGCTACCCAGAGCCAGCGACAAATTCTTCGGCAAGCGCGAACCATCGAATCCAAACCGCTGGATATACTCCAGCGTCGGCTTGACGCCGAGGGTTCTCAAGATTCGGATCGATACCAGATTACGGGATTTATACAGTGCTTCACGAAAACGAGTCGGGCCAAAAAACTCCTTACTGTAGTTTTCTGGTCGCCAGCTGCTTTCTAAGTTTTTATCTTCAAACACTACCGGTGCATCGTTGATGATCGAGGCCGGCGTAAAGCCACTGGCCAGCGCAGCGGTGTAGACAAAGGGTTTGAAGTTGGAACCCGGCTGCCGGGTGCCCTGTACGACCCGGTTAAATTTACTCTGCTGGAAGCTGAACCCCCCCACCAGCGCACGGATCGCACCATTTTTGGTGGACAGAGAAACCAAGGCGCTTTGAACCTGAGGAATCTGACGCAAGACCCAACCCTTATCGGTTTGCAGCAACCTGACCAGATCCCCTTTAGCCAGCACCTGAGCGGCCTGTGTCGGTTCAGGGCCTCGACTATTCACACTCTTGAAGGGGCGCGCCCAACTGATCCCGTCCCAGTTCAACTCAACCAATTCACCGGTTCGCAGCAGCAGGCTGGCGTTTTGCAGCTCCGCCTTTGGATCGGATACCGCCAACACCACGGCCGGCTCCAGCGAAGCGTAGCTTGGAATCTGACGTAACTTATCGAGGTACTGCTGCTCGGTCAGCGAAGCATCCCACTGCTGCTCTGCGCCTCGATAACCATGGCGCAGTTCGTAGGCCATCAGCCCGGCGACAACCGCCTGGTTAGCAGCCCGCTGATCGGCGCTACGAATCGTCGTATAGGCATTAAAACCGTCGATATAGATCGATTCACCGTATCGGGACAGCAGATCGCTGCGGACCATTTCGGCGATGTAGGGCGCATAGAGCTCAATATCAGCGCCATGATAAGCCGCCGTGATCGGCGCCTGCTGAGCTTCGGCCATTTGGCTTGAATCGATATAGCCTAGCCGTTGCATTCGAGCCAAAATCCAGTTGCGGCGCTCTAATGCCCTCGGCGGATTAGCCAGCGGATTATAGGCTGAGGGTGCTTTCGGTAGCCCCGCTATCATTGCCAGTTCAGCCAGGGTCAGTTGATCAATATCCCGTCCGTAATAAACATTGGCTGCCGCTTGTATACCGTAAGCTCGATTCCCCAGATAAATTTTATTGACGTAGAGCTCTAGAATTTCTTTTTTTGAGAGCTGCCGTTCCATCTGTAGCGATAAAATAATCTCTTTAAACTTTCGGATGAAAGTTCGCTCCAGCGTCAGCAGATAATTTCTGGCCACCTGCATGGTAATAGTACTACCACCGGTCTTAATACGGCCCGTACTGGCCAGCTGAAATGCAGCCCGTGCCAAGCCTTTGAAATCGATACCACCGTGATCAAAATAGCGGCTATCTTCAGCCGCCAGTATCGCTTGTACAAAGGGCTCCGGTATTTGCTCATAGTTAATCGGCACCCGGCGTTTTTCACCGAACTCCGCGATCAACTTCTGATCTGCCGAATAAATTCGCAGCGGCGTTTGCAACTTAATATCACGAAGTTGCTCGACATCCGGCAACTGTGGTTTAAGGTAGAAGTAACCGCCGGCTACAACCAGAGCACCTAAAAATGTGCAAAAAATCCCTACTTTTATAAAAAAGCCGAGCAGAGTTTTGATTTTGATCATGGTAACCTAAAGCTGATCCGTAGATTGGCGATATAGAATAATGTCACTAATAACAAAGTATGCGTATTGGTGATAATTTTTGTACAGTTGAGTACGGCCTCCATCGGGTCGCCAGTTCACTGCATTTAAGGATTAATCGGTGATTAGCCTTTTTAAATCCGGATCCAAATCGTTGCTCGGCGTCGATATCGGTTCCTCATACATCAAGCTACTTGGCCTGTCCGGAAATTCCGGCAATTATAACGTTGATTGCTATGCTGTCGTCCATCTTCCTGAAGGCGCAGTGATCGATAACAACGTTCAGGAGGTCCCGGTCGTCGCCGAGGCCCTACTGAAAGGGCTCAAGCTGGCCAACAGCAAAAGCAAGCAGGCTGCCACATCGGTCCCCACCTCAGTGGTGATTGTCAAACAGCTCGAATTCAGCCGCTCTTTTACCGAAGACGAGCTCGAAGAGCAGATCAAAGTGGAAGCCGACCAATTCATCCCCTATTCGCTCGACGAAGTTGCAATCGACTTCCAGATTCAGGGCGAATCGGATAGCAGCTCGGATCTGAACGATGTGCTGCTGGTCGCCTGCCGCCAGGATAGCGTCCAATCCCGGGAGGACTCGGTGAACGGCGCTGGACTCAAGTGCGAGATCGTGGATGTCGATACGTACGCGATAGAGCGTGTATTCCCGGTATTGGCCGAAACACACGACCTACTGGACAAGACGGTCGGACTGGTCGACATCGGCGCTAGCAGTATGACGCTCTACGTCATCGAGAATAATCAAGTTGTCTACTCACGCGAACAGGCATTCGGCGGAAACGATCTCACCCACAGCCTGTCACAGGTCTCCGACCTTTCCAGCGATGAGGTAGAGCGGGCTAAGAAAGCCAACGAACTCCCTGAAGAATTGACTCTGGGCTATATTGATCCATTCAAGCAGACCACGTCTCAGCAGATTTCGCGTTCGATCCAGTTCTACTATTCGTCCGGCACCCACGGCGAGATCGAAACCCTGCTGCTAATGGGGGGAATTTCCGGCATTCCCGGCATTGCCGATGTTGTTTCTCAGGAATTGGGAATTAACACCGCCATCGCCGACCCATTTAGCGCCATGACCATCGATTCCCGTATCAACCGCCAAAAGTTCGATACCGAAGCACCTTCGCTGGTATTGGCCTGCGGCCTGGCACTGAGGAGCTTTGCGGACTAATGGCTAACACCCTGATCAACCTCAGATCCTGGCGCGAAGACCGTCGTAAAGAGCGTCAGCAGCGTTTTCTGACCAGTTCGGTACTGGTCGCTATCCTAGCGGCAGCAGCGGTCTGGGGCACCGGATTCTATATCGAGCACAACACTAAACAGCAGCAGTTACGCAACGACTACCTCCGCCAAGAGATGGCCAAGCTGGATTCCAAGATCAAAGAGATCAAGGAATTGCGGGCCAAGCGTGAAAGGCTACTAGAGCGCCTTCGAGCGATCCAGGAGCTACAGGGTAACCGTCCCGTTATCGTTCGGGTGTTCGATGAATTGGTACGCGTACTGCCGGATGAACTCTACTACTCGAACCTAAGCCGCAAAGGTGAATCGCTGCATGTTCAAGGTCGAGCACTCAGCAACCGTGACGTATCTACGCTGATGCGTAATCTGGACCGTTCTTCCTGGTTCTCCGAACCCAACTTGAGCAAAGTCGGCAAAAGCGGAGATCTGTATAAAAACTTCGATATGCGGGTGGGTCTAACTAAACCGAAACCTGAAGAGGAAGGCTCCTGATGTCAGTACAGAATGTATTCAGAAACGCCTTCCGCGGTTTCGATGCCAACAACCTCGACTTCAACACCGCCGGCAACTGGCCCTACGGCATCAAGGCGATCTGGTTTCTGGTCGTAATCATTGCCCTCGGGGCCGCCGGTTATCATCTCCATATCAAAGATCTTCAGACCAAGCTTGAGCAGGAGATCGCCAAAGAGCCAGAGCTGAAACATCAATATCAGAGCAAGGCGTACCAGGTGGCCAACCTGGAAGCACTGAAGCGCCAGATGGAGGATGTAGAGGAGACCTTCGCCGAGCTGCTGAAACAGTTGCCGACCGATACCGAGGTACCCGGTCTGCTGGAAGATATTACCGAAATTGGTCAGAACAGCGGACTCAATTTCGATGTTATTTCGCTGGCACCGGAGAAGAAGGTCAAGTTCTATATCGAGCTACCGATCAATATTTCGGTCAAGGGCAGCTACCACCAACTGGGGGAATTCGTCAGCGGCATCGCGGCACTGCCACGAATTGTGACCGTTCACGACTTTTCCATCAAACCGATCTCCGACAACGGCGATCTAAGCATGAGTCTTTCTGCCAGGACCTATCGATATGACGATGAAAGCTAATTACCGGCCTAGCCAGACCTGGCTGCCGCTAGCCTTAGCCGCTGTCATGCTATCGGGTTGCAGCCAGATCAACGACACTTCCGATTTGCGACAGTACGTTGCCGAAACCCAGTCTCGACCGGCAGGTAAGATCGACCCTCTGCCGGAATTTAAACCCTATGAGAGCTTTCTTTATCGGGCAACCAGCCTAAGAGGACCGTTCCAACCTCTAGTTCGAGTCGAGCTTACCGAAGAGGATCAGAGCGACGGTCCCAAGAACGATTTGAAACCTGACTTTGATCGCCCCAAGGAACCGCTTGAAGCCTTCAAGCTTGAAAACCTCGTGATGGTCGGCACCATCCATATGCTGGAAAACGGCGACCTGACCGCACTGATCAAAGATGGCAACGGCGAAATCCATCGGATCAAAAGTGGCAATTATGTCGGGCGTAATTATGGCGAAATCCTGACAGTCAATGAGACCCAGATCGATATTATGGAGATCGTTCCAAACGGCCGGGATGGCTGGATGAAGCGACCCCGTAATCTGGTTTTAGCAGAACAGTAGAAATAGGCGTAAATGGATATGGCGAATTTGCTCTCATCAACCACATGGCAGCAGGCCCGACAGCGACTGGCGTTCACCAGCCGAAAATGGCTAGGGCTCGTAACTTGCCTGCTACTGTCTCAGACCACTCTAGCCGAAGTGCAGATCGTAGACTCCGCTTTCGTGACTCTACCTGGCAACAAGCTCGAACTTCGACTGGATTTCGACGCGGCACCACCGCTGCCCCGCTCCTATAAGATTGAGCAGCCAGCCCGGGTGGTATTGGATCTACACGGTGCCAGCAACGGGCTCAGCAGCAAAAGTATCGAGATTAAAACCGGCTTGGTCGACACCCTCCACCTTGCCGAAGTTAAAGACCGGGTTCGGGTTATCGCTAACCTGTACGAGTCGGTGGAGTACGACACCTATATAGAGGGGAACAGCCTGTTCGTGGTGTTTGGTGCCGGCGCTGGCGATACCGTTGCTGCAGCCCAGCCAAAACAGGGAATGGCGATGGATAACGCCGACACTACCAATATTCCCCGCCCACTTCGAACCCAGATTTCTTCGATTGATTTTCGCCGGGTCGATGGCAATATCGGTCGTGTGTTTATCAACATGACCGACAGCAAAGCCGGCGTTGATATTATCGAAGAGGGTAACAATGTCATCGTTAACCTGATCGGTGCACAATTACCCGCTGCTCTGGAAGAGCGCGTTGATGTACAGGACTTCTCCACTCCGGTCACCTTTGTCGACGCGATGGCGGACGGCAACAACAGCAGCATTCTGATCAAACCTTCAGCACTGCCGTATGATTATCTGGCCTACCAATCTGATAACCAGCTGATCGTCGATTTCAAACCGGTCACCGATACTGAGGCCGAAGAGCGCCAGCGCGAACGCTTCCCCTACACCGGTGAAAAGCTGAGTCTGAACTTCCAGGATATCGACATCCGCTCGGTCCTGCAGATTATCGCCGACGTTACCGATATGAACCTGGTGGTCAGCGACACCGTCAGCGGCAACATCACCCTGCGACTCAAAAACGTGCCCTGGGATCAGGCACTGGAATTGGTGCTAAAAACCAAGAGCCTGGACAAGCGAATCACTGGCAACGTCATGATGATCGCACCAGCGGCCGAAATCGCCGAACGTGAGCGCTTCGAGATCGAAACCAACAAACAGGTTCGCGAACTGAAAGAACCTCAGACCGAGTTCATCCAGGTCAATTACGCCAAGGCCAGCGACATCGTCTCACTGCTTGGAACCGAACAGGGGCTGCTGTCTGAACGAGGGGCGGTACAAGCCGATCCGCGTACCAACACCCTGATCGTGCGCGACATCGACACCAGCATCGCCAAAATCCGCAAGGCCCTGAAGAAACTAGATATTCCGGTTCGCCAAGTGATGATCGAGGCTCGATTGGTCACCGTCCGTGCCGACCTGAGCAAAGAGCTTGGGGTCAAGTGGGGATTCGGCCATGTTAAAGACGGCGGAACCCGGATCGCACTGGGCGCTACCGCGCCGGGTAACACAGCCCAGGCTGGAGGCAGCGCAGGCTTAACGGTTCCTTCTAGTCTCAACGTTGACTTGGGTGCTACCAGCATCGGCGCCTCAAGATTCGCCATCGGCGTTGGTTCCAACACTACCTTGCTGCAGATGGAACTCTCTGCACTTGAGACCGATGGCAGTGCTGAAATCATCTCGCAACCAAAAGTCATTACAGCCAACGGCATGCCGGCACGAATCCAGTCGGGTGACGAAATTCCGTTCCAGACCGTCGAAGATGGCGAGGTCAACGTCGAATTTAAAGAGGTTGTACTGGCACTCGATGTCACTCCACAAATCACTCCCGACAACCGTCTGATTCTTGATCTCAAAATCAATCAAGACTCGGTCGGCGAAGAGCTCCCCAACGGTGAAGTAGGCATCGTGACCAACGAACTAGAAACCCAGGTACTGGTCAACAACGGAGAAACCGTCGTGCTCGGAGGCGTGTTCCAGAAGGAACAGACCCAAAGTATTTCCAAAGTACCTGTTCTGGGAGACCTGCCAGTGCTCGGGAAGCTGTTCACTCGGACCAACAACAGCAATCAGAAGAGCGAGCTCCTGGTCTTCATCACTCCGAAAATCATCAGCGAGAGCCTCAGCACCCGCTGAGGCTTAGCCACCAACTACTAGGATCGTTGTTTGAACCTGTTTCTAATTGGGCCGATGGGGGCCGGAAAAAGCACCATCGGACGCCTGTTGGCTCAAGAGCTTCAACTGGAATTTATTGACTCCGACAAAGAGATTGAAACTCGAGCCGGTGCTGATATTCCGTGGATTTTTGATGTTGAAGGCGAGCTTGGGTTTCGCAAACGCGAAACCAACATCATTGATGAGTTGAGCCAACACAATAACATCGTGCTGGCTACCGGCGGTGGCGCCATTCTAAGCCCAGACAACCGCCGCTATCTGCAATCACGAGGCACCGTCGTCTACCTTCATGCCTCCCTACAGCAGCAGCTGGAGCGGACCGCCAAAGACCGCAACCGGCCTTTGCTTCAAACCGAAGACCCCGCTAAAGTATTGTCCGACCTGATGCAGATTCGTGACCCGCTCTACCGTGATTGTTGCGATCTGCTGATCCAGACCGATGGTCGGCGCCCCAAGTCCGTGGCGCGCGAGATCATTCGCCAGCTGGAACAGCTCGAAATACTCCGCTAACCCAAGCGACCCTGGACCACAACACGGGACCACAACATGACCCTTCGGCTTGATGTTGCCCTCGACGAGCGCAGCTACCCGATCTACATTGGCGCCGGCCTGCTCGATCAACCTGAACTCTGGACTTCCCATATCCGAAGCTCTCAGGTCTGCATTGTCACCAACGAGACCATCGCACCGCTCTATCTTCAACAGGTCGAGCAATCGCTGGCTGACAAGCAGCTCGCTACAGTCATCCTGCCCGATGGCGAACGCTATAAAAACCTCGACACGCTCAATCAGGTTTTTGACGGCCTACTTCAAGCCAAGCACAACCGCACCACCACTCTGGTCGCTCTCGGCGGCGGCGTGGTGGGTGACATGACCGGCTTCGCCGCAGCCTGCTATCAGCGAGGCGTGGATTTTATCCAGATCCCCACCACATTACTGTCTCAAGTGGATTCATCGGTTGGCGGAAAAACCGGTGTGAACCATCCCCTTGGAAAAAACATGATCGGGGCTTTTCACCAGCCCCGCTGCGTACTGATCGATACCAACAGCCTCAACACCCTGCCCGACAACGAACTGGCTGCGGGACTGGCGGAAGTAATCAAGTACGGATTGATTCTGGATCTCGATTTCCTCAGCTGGCTTGAGAAAAACCTGGACGCCTTACAACAGCGCCAATCCGAGGCCTTGGCCGAAGCGATCTACCGCTGTTGTCAGATCAAGGCCAACGTCGTGGCTGAAGACGAGAAAGAAGCCGGCAAGCGGGCTTTGCTCAATCTGGGCCACACCTTCGGTCACGCCATCGAATCCCACAGTGGGTACGGAAACTGGCTTCATGGAGAAGCCGTTGCCGCCGGCACGATTATGGCCGCGGACCTATCGGAACGGCTAGGCTGGCTCAGTAGTGCAGATGTTGAACGGGTTAAGCAGATTTTCAGCCGCGCCCAACTACCGCTATTGCCCCCCAAAGGAATGCAGCCGGACGATTTCATGTCGTTGATGGCGGTGGACAAAAAAGTGCTGGATGGCCAACTTCGACTGGTTCTGCTGCGCCAACTGGGTGAGGCACTAGTGACGGCTGACTTCAGCCACGAAGCGTTGCAAAATACGCTGAGCAGCCTGACCAGCCACTGAGCAAGTCAACATGGTAGATCCGACCCATCGCCCAGACAGCATCGAGCCGTTTCTCAGTGAAGAGGTTCCGACGCTCAGCAACCGCACCGGAACGGGTCAGGTCTACCTGCCACCTAGCCAGCTACAACTGCTCGAGCAGCTTGAGCACCTGAGTCGATACAGCCATTTCATCCAGATCGTGACGGGTGTCAGCGGTAGCGGTAAGAGCACCCTGCTACAGCAGTTCTACCAAGTGGCTGATGACAGTGCCGTACACAGCTGTCTGATCCAACTGAGCCAACCCACCCATGCCGCAAGCCTGCTGAATCAGATCAATCAGCAGCTGAACCTGGATCACGACACCGATCCGCAACAACAGCTTCAGGCCCTGCTGCAGCATTGCCAGCTTTTGCAGCAACTGTCCAAGCAGCTGCTGATCGTCATCGACGACGCCGAGGCCCTGCAAGCCGATGCACTGGAGCTGCTGTTCAACCAGCTTTCGGCATTGGACGACGAGGAGCAGCGCCCTCACCTGGTTCTGTTCGCAACCCCCGAACTTCGTGAACAGCTTGCCAACCCTTCGCTAAGCGCCGTAGTAGAGAGCAGCTGCCACTTCTTTGAACTGGAGCCACTTGAGTCAATCGAACTCAATGCCTTGCTCGAACACAGCTATAGCGCGGTCGCGGCAAGGCTGAACGATGACACCCGAGCACAACTGCTGAAAGAGTCATTAGGCCTTCCGGGCAGGGTCCCTCGAGTCATTGAGGCCATCATGAGCGGCCAGGTGCCAACAGCAGAACCCGCTCAGAACACCAACATCAGTACTAACATCGGCACCCAGTCCTCGACACCGAAGCGCAGCCCGCGCTGGCCCTGGGTAACCATGCTGCTGGTCTTGCCTCTCATCGCCGGCGGTTGGCTGCTCTGGCCGCAACTCCAACAGTTCAATCAATTTGACCCTGATGCCGAGCGGATTCGGGTCGAAATTCCGGTCAGCCCAAAACCGATCAACGAGGCCCCGGCCGACCCTGCCCCGCCAGCACCCCATGGTAGCGATTTCGAGCAGCGTCTAGCCCAGGCCCGTGCCGCCCTGGAAGCCGAACAGCAGCAGGAACAGCCTCAACCAGAGCCGCCTATGGCTACCCCTGAGACTACGGTTCCCCAACAGCTCGAGCTCGCCCCGATCAAACCCGTTGCGCAGACAGAGCCCCAAGCCTCGGAGCCCAGCACGGAGCAACAGCCTACGGCAGCGAACCAGTCCGAACAGCTGACTCCGACATCCCCCCAGGCTGAAGCCGGCGATCAATCCGGCTCAAATACCCTGGTGCTAGAGCTGCCACCGGTTACAGATTCAACAACTACCGACAGTCCGGATTCTTCAGTTCAGGGCACTACTAGCCCGACAGCAGCCGAGCCCACCAAGGTTTACTTCGGTGATGGAAATGAGCTGCTGGAATGGAACCGGTCCGGGTACACCCTACAGATGCTGGGCGCCCGTCAGGAGAAGAGCGTAGGTCGCTTTGTCGCCTCCATGCCGGAGCAGGAGAAGCTGAAACGTTTCTATACCTTCTATAAGCAAAAGCCCTGGTACGTGGTGGTTTACGGCCGCTATTCCAGTCGCTCGGCGGCAATGGCCGCAATCGGCGACCTGCCTCCGGCGCTACGAGCCAGAAGGCCATGGGCCCGAAGTATCGCCGGCGTGCAGGATGATATTCGGAAAGGCGAAAATTAAGGGTAAATTTTCTGCCTTTGCCGACCTCTAGAAGGAAAATTCACTTCGCACCTGCACCACCGATTTGTCCTCATCCCGTTTCGCGGGTAAAATGCCTCTCCTTTTGTGCGTAATAAACGTACACCTCACCTGGTTACCTATTCCAAAAAGAACTTCCAGGCGTTTGTTTGTAAAGACTTTTTCTGTTGAGGTCTGTGTATGATGACAGGACTGTATCGCCCGGGCGAATTCAAGGACAACTGCGGCTTCGGCCTGATGGCTCACGTCGAAGGCGACAGCAGCCACGAGCTGCTGCTCAAAGCGATCGAATCGCTGACTTGTATGACCCACCGCGGAGGAATCGCGGCCGACGGCAAAACCGGCGACGGCTGTGGCTTACTGCTGCAGATGCCCGATAGCTTTATGCGCACCATCGCGCAGGAGCAATTTAACACCGAGCTGGGCGAGCGTTACGGCGTCGGCATGATTTTCCTGTCCCGCGACGAGGCAAAAGCCGAGAACGCGCGTAACGAACTGAATAAGCAGCTTGCTGCTCAGGGACTGGAACTGGTCGGCTGGCGCGCTGTGCCCACCGATCCCTCCTCCTGCGGCCCGATCGCCTTGGAAACCCTGGGCCAGATCGAGCAGGTGTTCGTCAAAGGCGATGGCAAGAGCGCCGAAGAGCTGGCGGTCAGCCTGTTCGTCGCCCGCCGTAAGGCCGAAATTGCGCTGGCCGAAGACGAAGACTTCTACGTCTGCAGCCTGTCCAGCACCGTGCTGTCCTATAAAGGCCTGGTAATGCCGGCCGATTTGACCAGTTTCTATCAGGACCTGGCCGATGAACGGATGGCGACCGCGATCTGCGTGTTCCACCAGCGATTCTCCACCAATACTGCACCACGTTGGCCGCTGGCTCAGCCGTTCCGGATTCTGGCCCACAACGGTGAAATCAACACCATTGAAGGCAACCGCAGCTGGGCTAACGCCCGGGCCAGCAAGTTCGAAACCGAACTGCTGCCGAACCTGCAGGACCTGATGCCGATCGTTAACACCACCGGTTCCGACTCCTCCAGCCTCGACAACATGGTCGAGCTGCTGCTGACCGGCGGTATGGATCTGTATAAAGCCGTTCGTCTGGTCGTTCCGCCAGCCTGGCAGAACGTCGAGATGATCGACCCGGACCTGCGCGCCTTCTACGAATACAACTCCATGCACATGGAGCCCTGGGACGGCCCGGCCGGCCTGGTTATGACCGACGGCCACACCGCCGTCTGTATGCTCGACCGTAACGGTCTGCGCCCATCACGTTGGGTACTGACCAAAGACGGCATCATGTGTACCGCGTCCGAAATCGGCACCTACGACTACAAGCCCGAAGACGTAGTCGCCAAGGGCCGGGTAGGGCCGGGACAGATGCTGGCGATCGATACCCGCACCGGCGAAGTGCTGCACACCGACGACATCGACCAAAAGCTGAAGAGCGAGCATCCCTACAAGAAGTGGCTGCGCGATAGCTCCTACCGTCTGCAGTCGACGCTGAATGATCACGACCTGGAGTTCCAGGAGTTCACCCCGGAACAGCTCAAGACCCACCAAAAGATGTATCAGGTCAGCTTCGAGGAGCGCGACCAGGTCATCCGTCCGCTGGCAGAGACCTCCCAGGAAGCGGTTGGCTCGATGGGCGATGACACCCCGATGGCGGTGCTGTCCCACAAGACCCGCTCGCTGTACGACTACTTCCGGCAGCAGTTTGCTCAGGTCACCAACCCACCGATCGACCCGCTGCGCGAAGCGATCGTGATGTCGCTGGAAACCTGCCTGGGTGCCGAGCGCAACGTGTTCGATGACTCCGAGCAGCACGCCCAACGGATCATTCTGGCCTCGCCGGTACTGTCGCCACGGAAGTACCACAAGCTGTTCTACAACGAGATCGAAGGCTTCGAAACCCACTATCTGGGACTCAACTACGAACCGCAGATGGGACTGAAAGCCGCGATCGAAGCGCTGTGCGAAAGCGCCGAAGCGGCGGTTCGCGACGGCAAGACCATGCTGATCCTGTCGGACCGCAACCTGAAAGAAGGCATGCTGCCGATCCACGCCCTGATGGCGACCGGCGCAGTCGACAGTCATCTGCGCGAGATAGGCCTGCGTTGTAGCTGTAACCTGATCGTCGATACCGGTACCGCCCGCGATTCGCACCAGATTGCCGTGCTGCTCGGCTGCGGCGCCAGCGCCGTTTACCCGTACCTGGCTTACCGGGTGATCAACGACATGATCGCCCGCGGCGAAATCATCGGGGATGAGATTGGCTGCCACACCAACTACCGCAAAGGCATCAACAAGGGCCTGCTGAAGATCCTGTCGAAGATGGGTATCTCCACCATCGCCTCCTACCGTGCCGCCAAGCTGTTTGAAGCCGTTGGTCTGAGTTCCGAAGTGGTCGAAACCTGCTTCCCGGAGCTGACCAGCCGAATTGAAGGCGCCAACTTCGTCGACTTCCAGCGTGATCAACAGCTGCTGGCCGCCGACGCCTGGAAGATGCGCAAGCCGATCGACCAGGGTGGCCTGCTGAAGTTCGTCCACGGTAAGGAGTACCACGCCTTCAACCCGGACGTGGTTCGCAATATCCAACAGGCGGTCAAGCACAACGACGAAGGCGCTTATCGCGAATTCGCCGCACTAGTTAATGAACGCCCGGTTGCCACCATCCGCGACCTGTTCAAGCTCAAGGATGTCACCCCGGTTGCGCTGGACGAGGTCGAGCCGGTCGAGTCGCTGTACAAGCGCTTCGACACCGCGGCGATGTCCCTCGGTGCCCTGTCGCCGGAGGCCCACGAAGCCCTGGCGATGGCGATGAACGACCTCGGTGGTCGCTCCAACTCCGGTGAGGGCGGCGAAGACCCGGCCCGCTACGGCACCAATCGTCGCTCCAAGATCAAGCAGATCGCCTCCGGCCGCTTCGGTGTCACACCGCATTACCTGGTCAACGCCGAAGTGCTGCAGATCAAGGTTGCCCAGGGCGCCAAGCCCGGTGAAGGTGGTCAGCTGCCTGGCGGCAAGGTCAACAAACTGATTGCGTCGCTGCGCTACTCGGTACCGGGTGTAACCCTGATTTCACCGCCGCCGCACCACGATATCTACTCGATCGAAGATCTGGCTCAGCTGATCTTCGACCTCAAGCAGGTCAACCCTGACGCCCTGGTGTCGGTTAAGCTGGTATCACGCCCAGGCGTCGGCACCATCGCCGCCGGTGTTGCCAAGGCCTACGCTGACCTGATCACCATCTCCGGCTACGACGGCGGTACCGCGGCCAGCCCGCTGACCTCGATCCGTCATGCCGGCTCGCCGTGGGAGATCGGTCTGTCCGAGACCCACCAGGCACTGATGATCAACAACCTGCGAGACAAGGTACGGGTCCAGACCGACGGTGGTCTGAAGACCGGTCTGGACGTGGTCAAGGCCGCTATCCTGGGCGCCGAGAGCTATGGCTTCGGTACCCTGCCGATGGTCGCGCTGGGCTGTAAGTTCCTGCGTATCTGTCACCTGAACAACTGCGCCACCGGTGTAGCCACCCAGCACGATTACCTGCGCTCCAAGCACTTCATCGGCACCGTGGACATGGTCAAGAACCTGTTCCGCTTTATCGCCGAAGAGACCCGTGAGTGGATGGCCAAGCTGGGCGTTCGCAGCCTGGAAGAGCTGGTCGGCCGTACCGACCTGCTGGAGATCCTACCGGGTATGACCGAGCGTCAGCAGCGTCTGGATCTGACTCCGATCCTGCGCAACGACTTCGTCGACGGCAGCAAGCCGCAGACCTGTCAGCAGTCCCAGAACAACCCGTACGACACCGCTGAGTTGAACCAGCAGATTCTGGAAGCCACCCGCGATGCGATCGCCAACAAGCTGGGCGGTGAGTTCGAATTCACCATCACCAACTGCGACCGCTCCGTCGGTGCCCGGATCTCCGGTGAGATCGCCAAGCATCACGGCAATCTAGGCATGGAAGACACGCCGGTAACGGTCAAGCTCAAGGGTGTGGCAGGGCAGAGCTTCGGTGTCTGGAATGCCGGTGGCTTGGTACTGGATCTGGAAGGTGACGCCAACGACTATGTCGGTAAAGGCATGGCCGGCGGTAAGATCGTCATCCGTCCACCCGAGGGCAGTCAGTTCGAGACCCAGAAGACCTCGATCGTCGGTAACACCTGTCTGTACGGTGCCACCGGTGGACGCCTGTATGCGGCCGGCTGCGCCGGTGAGCGCTTCGGGGTACGTAACTCCGGTGCCCACGCCGTTATCGAAGGCGCCGGTGACCACTGCTGCGAATACATGACCGGCGGTCAGATCACCGTACTGGGCAACACCGGGGTCAACTTCGGTGCCGGTATGACCGGTGGTTTTGCCTATGTGCTGGATATGGACCGCACCTTCGTGGACAAGTACAACCACGAACTGGTCGAGATTCACCGCATCAGTAATTACCACATGGAGGAGTACCGCAACCACCTCCAGAACGTGATAGCCGACTACGTCAATGAGACCCAGAGCGCCTGGGGCCAGCAACTGCTGGAGAACTTCGATGATTACATCAACAAGTTCTGGCTGGTGAAGCCCAAGGCCGCCAGCCTTGGCGAGCTGCTCGACAACATGCGTCAGCGTCCGGAGTAATTCGACGACGCATCCGGTTATCAAGAGATTCCGGCCCCGAGCACTGGCAAGGGGCCGTAAGATGAGGACGAGGTGTTATGAGTCAACGTCTGCACAACGACTTTCAATTTGTTGAGCTCAAGCGCGAAGAACCGCAGAAGGTTGCCGCGGCAACCCGTAAGGTAGAGTTCAACGAGATCTATCACAGCTTTGAACCCGAGCAGGCTTCGAATCAGGCCCACCGCTGCCTGGCCTGTGGCAACCCCTACTGTGAGTGGAAGTGCCCGGTTCACAACTACATTCCGAACTGGCTCAAGCTGGTTTCCGAAGGCAACATCATCGAAGCCGCCGAGCTGTCCCACCAGACCAACTCGCTGCCGGAAGTCTGCGGCCGAGTCTGCCCCCAGGATCGCCTCTGTGAAGGCGCCTGTACCCTGCAGCAGGGCGATTTCGGCGCCGTCACCATCGGTGCGGTGGAGAAGTACATCACCGACACCGCCCTGTCGATGGGCTGGAAGCCGGACATGTCCCAGGTGGTACCGACCGACAAGAAGGTCGCCATCATCGGTGCCGGACCGGCCGGTCTGGCCTGCGCCGATGTGCTGGCCCGTAATGGCGTCAGCGCGGTGGTCTACGACCGTCACCCGGAGATCGGCGGCCTACTGACCTTCGGTATTCCCGAGTTCAAGCTCGAGAAGAGCGTCATCACCCGCCGTCGTGAGATCCTCGAAGGCATGGGTATCGAGTTCCGCCTCAACACCGAGATCGGCAAGGACATCGCGTTCGACAGCCTGCTGGAAGAGTACGACTCGGTCTTCCTCGGCATGGGCACCTACACCTACATGAAGGGCGGTTTCCCCGGTGAAGATCTCGACGGCGTCCACGATGCGCTGCCGTTCCTGATCTCCAACGTCAACAACTGTCTCGGCTACGAGCAGGACGAAAACGGCTTCGTCGACATGCGCGGCAAGCGTGTTGTGGTCCTGGGTGGTGGTGACACCGCGATGGACTGTAACCGTACCTCGATCCGTCAGGGCGCCAAAGCGGTCTACTGTGCCTACCGCCGTGACGAGGCCAACATGCCCGGTTCGCGCAAAGAGGTGGTCAACTCCAAAGAAGAAGGGGTGCAGTTCCTGTTCAACCGCCAGCCGGTCGAAGTGGTCGGCGAGAACGGCAAGGTCACCGGCGTTAAGCTGGTCACCACCGCGTTGGGTGAGCCCGATGCCAACGGCCGTCGTCGTCCCGAAGTGGTCGAAGGCAGCGAAGAGGTGATCCCGGCCGATGCAGTCCTAGTGGCGTTTGGTTTCCGTCCCAGCCCGGCACCTTGGTTCGAGCAGTTCGATATCCGTCTTGATGACGGTGGTCGCGTGCTGGCTCCGGAATCCGGCGATTTCGCCTTCCAGACCAGCAACCCGAAAGTATTCGCCGGTGGCGACATGGTGCGCGGCTCCGATCTGGTAGTCACCGCCATCGACGAAGGCCGCAAGGCCGCCGATGGCATTCTGGACTATCTCGAGGTCTGATCCTGCGATCAAACGGCTCCATTGAGGGGGCGGTTTGAGATAAATCAGATTAAAGGCACGGTCATCCGTGCCTTTTTTTTGCCCAACGCCTTATACTAGGCGGCATTCTGTAATACCGAGTTGAGAACCCCATGTCAGAACTGAAGAATGATCGCTTTCTGCGCGCGCTGCTGCGCCAGCCCGTTGATGTAACCCCGGTCTGGATGATGCGCCAGGCTGGCCGTTATCTGCCGGAATACCGTGCCACTCGTTCCACTGCCGGTGACTTCATGAGCCTGTGCAAAAATGCCGAGTTCGCTTGTGAAGTGACGATTCAACCGCTGGAGCGTTACCCGTTGGATGCGGCCATTCTGTTCTCCGACATTCTAACCATCCCCGATGCGATGGGTCTGGGTCTGTACTTCGAAACCGGCGAAGGTCCGAAATTCAAGAAGATCACCCGCACCGAAGAGGATGTGGCTGCACTGCCGATCCCGGATGTATCCACCGATCTGGACTACGTCATGAACGCGGTCTCCACCATCCGCCGTGAACTCAACGGCCGGGTACCGCTGATCGGCTTCTCAGGCAGTCCTTGGACGCTGGCCACCTACATGGTCGAAGGCGGCTCATCGAAAGACTTCCGCCACGTTAAGCGGATGATGTTCGAAACCCCGGAAGTGATGCACGAACTGCTGCGCAAGCTGGCCGTTACCGTGACCGCCTACCTCAACGAGCAGATCCGCTCCGGTGCCCAAGCGGTACAGATCTTCGATACCTGGGGTGGCGTACTCAGCACCAGCTGCTACAACGAGTTCTCGCTTCAGTACATGAAGCAGATCGTTGATGGCCTGATCCGTGATCACGATGGCCGCAAAGTGCCGGTGATCCTGTTCACCAAGAATGGCGGCCAGTGGCTGGAAAGCATCGCCAATACCGGTACCGATGCCGTTGGCCTGGACTGGACCACCGATATCGACGTCGCCCGCAGCCGTGTCGGCTCGCAAGTAGCGATCCAGGGCAACATGGATCCCAGCGTACTCTATGCCGGCAAGGATCGAATCCGTGCTGAGGTCGAAGACATTCTGTCCCGCTTTGGCAACAACCCGGGCCACGTGTTCAACCTGGGTCATGGCATCCACCAGTTCGTCGACCCGGCCCACGCAGGCTACTTTGTCGAAGCGGTTCACGAGCTCAGCGCCAAGTACCACCAGTAAGTGGTGACTCTGCCATAAAAAAGCCCCGCATTAGCGGGGCTTTTTCGTATCAGGGGAAGGCTAGCAGATCAGCTCTGCAGCGCCGCCTTCTGAATCTCGACGATCTCTTTGATGCCCTTGGAGGCCAGCGCCAGCATCGCATTGAGTTCGTCCTGGGTGAAGGTCTCACCCTCGGCGGTGCCTTGCACTTCAACGAAACCGCCGGCCTCGGTCATGATCACGTTCATGTCGGTCTCGGCCTTGGAATCCTCGGCATAATCCAGATCCAGCACCGGCTGGCCTTTATAGATGCCCACCGATACGGCACCCAGCATGCCCTTGAACGGGTTGCCTTTCATCGCACCGTTCTTGTCTTTCTTGAGGAAATCGATCGCGTCTTTAAGTGCCACACAGGCGCCGGTAATCGACGCGGTACGGGTTCCGCCATCGGCCTGGATCACATCGCAGTCGATGGTGATGGTGTTCTCGCCCAGCTTATCCAGATCCATCACCGCCCGCAGCGAACGACCGATCAGACGCTGAATCTCGACGGTACGGCCGCCCTGCTTGCCGCGCGCGGCTTCACGCCCCATGCGAGAGCCGGTAGAGCGCGGCAGCATGCCGTATTCGGCGGTTACCCAGCCCGAACCACTACCACGCAGAAAACGCGGCACACCACGCTCGACAGACGCAGTACAGAGTACCTTGGTATCTCCAAACTCCACCAGCACCGAACCCTCGGCGTGTTTGGTGTAGTTGCGGGTAATACGGACCTCGCGCAGCTGGTCATTGTCACGACCACTGGGACGCATCGCGTCCACACCAAGATTCTTCAGTTGATCGGAGAGGGATGTACTCATCGGAAAACCTTAAACAGACGTCAAAAACAACAGCGACCAATCTTCGACCCCGGATCGACCAGATCCGGGCTAGTCCCCGCCGCAGGCGGGTTGCTAGAATGGCAACCAAATATGGATTGCCAAGTTTAATCGAGAACCATCACTATGACACGCAGTATGACCGCTTTTGCGCGCCGCCAGAGCGAACAGGAATGGGGCACCCTGATCTGGGAGATCCGTTCCGTCAACCATCGCTACCTGGAGCCCCACCTGCGCCTGCCGGAAAGCTTCCGCGAAATCGAAGGTCCATTGCGCGAACGCCTGCGCAAGCGCCTGCAGCGCGGTAAGGTCGAATGCACCCTGCGCTTCCAAGCGGCTGAAGCGGGTGAGCAGCAACTCAACCTCAATACCGAGGTCGCCCATCAAGTTCGCGATGCCGCCCAGCAGCTCAGCGACCTGCTGGCCAATCCGTCACCGATCAACCCGCTCGAACTACTGCGCTGGCCCGGCGTATTGAAGCAGAACGAGCTGGACATGAAAGCGATCCAGAAACAGGCCCTGAATCAGTTTGATGACGCGATCAAAGAATTGATCGACAACCGCCTGCGCGAAGGCGCAGAACTGGCCCAACTGATCAATCAGCGCCTGGACGGCATCGACAACGTGGTCAGCCAGGTTCGCGAGAAGCTGCCGGAAATCCTTGAGAAGCAGCGCCAGAACATCCTGACCCGACTCGAAGATGCCCGGGTCGAACTGGATCCTAACCGGGTCGAGCAGGAGATCGTGATGTTGGCCCAAAAGGCCGATGTCGATGAAGAGCTGGATCGCCTCGACACCCACACCGGTGAGGTTCGTCGGGTGCTGAAGCAAAAAGAAGCGATCGGCCGCCGCCTCGACTTCCTGATGCAGGAGCTCAACCGCGAAGCCAACACCCTGTCCTCCAAATCGATCGTCGCCGAAACCACCCAATGCGCGGTGGAGCTGAAGGTGTTAATCGAGCAGATGCGTGAGCAGATCCAGAATATCGAGTAACTAGTTCCCTCCTCTCCGAACAACTGGATAGCAACACATCAACCCAACCCCGATGATTGCTATCCATCCCCAACCCCCACTATCGACTTCTTCCCTGATCTAATCGGTGTTTTAAGACTTAGGCGTTCTATCCTTAGGGGAATTTTCGTGGTTTCATGGCCACAATCCTGTAGCCGCAAAGATTTACCTGACTCTGATGTGAAGGGGGACGATATGGGACGCTTTTTCCGTGCAACGCTGTTTGGTGCCGGTTTCTTCCTGCTCAGCCAAGTAGCCGCTGCGGAACCTTTTAAGGTTCTGGTGGTGATGAGCTACGAAGAGCAAAATCCCTGGTGCGAGGAGATCAAGCAGGGGATCGATTCTGTACTCGCTCCCTCCTCCGAGATCAGTTATTTCTACATGGATACCAAGGTGGATCCTGCAGGCGGTCCAGCTAAGGCCGAACAGGCGCTTGCCGCGTATCAAGCGCTGCAGCCGGACGGGGTGATCACCGTCGATGACAATGCCCAATCGATGCTGGTCGTTCCATCGCTGAAGGACAAAGTTTCTACTCCGATCATGTTTGCCGGGGTAAACGCCGCGGCAAGCAAGTACGGCTACCCCAACTCGCATATCTCCGGCATCCTCGAACGAGCACACGTGCGGGAATCGCTGGCCTTCGCCAAGCAGCTATTCCCATCCATCGATCGAGCCTGCCTGGTCACCAACGACGTGCCTTCCGGTCGAGCGCTGCAAAAGCAGGTTGAAGCGGATCGCGCCAAATATCCGGTCCCTGCCCGCCAGTTTTTCCTGGCCAGCAACACCGCTGAGCTGGACAAGTTCGGTGAGTCCTTCCGCCAATCCTGCGACGCTCTGTTCGTTGACAGCCTGGAGGGGATCAAAGATGCCTATCAACAGTCGATGACTAATCAACAGGTACTGAGCTACCTCAAAACCCTCTACCCCGGCCCGATTTTGGGTGGCAACCGTTACACCGTCGAGCAAGGCGCCTGGGCCGCCGTAGTGAAAACAGGACAGGAGCAGGGGGAAACCGCCGCCGAGATGCTGTTGCAGGCGATGCAGGGTACCCCGGTGGAGCAGATCCCTGTGACCATCAACAACAAGGGCGAGCGGATCGTCAACGTCAGCGCCTTGAAGGCCAACGACGTTCCCCTCAAACCGCTGGTGCTGCGTGGCGCCACCTTGGTTCGCGAGCAGCCTTGATCCTGATCCGCTGATGACCAAGCTGTTCGCAAGTATTGCCAGGAAGCTGGTCTGGCTGGCCGGTCTGAATGCTACCGCCTTTGTGGTCATTGTGCTGATCGTCAGCCTGGCGTTTATGCGGGTGGAAGATCTGTCGACCCGCATTGTCGGCGGTGGTACGGAACGCGTCATCAATAACGCCCTGCTCGGAAGGCAGATCTCGTTGCTGTTTTCCGAGATCGATACTCTGAGCCGCCAGTGCAGCCAGCAAGCCTACCAGCCCAGCCAAGCACAGCGACTAACCCAAGAGCTGCAAGCGACCCTGCAGCGGGTGCCCAATCCGGCGCTGAATCAGACCATCGCGACGTTTGAACGCCAAACCCGCAACCTGTTCCAGCAGTGCCTGCAGCTGAATCAACGGGTGGGGCAGCTTCGCCGCCTGGGCAACACCACCGAGTACCGGCTCGATGCCCTGGAGCAGGCGATTGGTCAGAATCTGGTCGACCAGACCCTGGCAGGCAAGTCCACCAACCACCTTGATCAACAGATGACCCTGGTGGCGGGGCTACGCGAGACCCTGTTATTGATTGGTCGGGAGTCTGCCGAACAACTCGCCTTTGCCAAATATAACGACAGCTCGACCCTCGGTGCCGTTGGCCGGGTCGATGATATGTCACTGCGGCTCCAGACTTTGGTTGCCGCTTCCTCGGAGATAGCCGAAGCCAGCAGACTTCTGGATCTGGAGCTGGCCAATTACCGCAGTGCGGTGTTGCGCTATCGCAAAGCGATTATCGGCTTGGAAGGCGCCCTTGAATCATCGCTGACGGCCAAGAGAACGGTACTCGGTCACTTGCAGCAACTGGATCAGACCGCCCACTCCGAGGCCGAGACGATCAAAGCCGACCTGAGCCGGATTCTGCGCACCGCCAATGCCCAGGTTCTTGCCCTCGGGGTCGCGATTGCGCTGCTTTCTCTATTACTGATCAACCGGATCAACCGTCACAACATCAGACAACCGATGGCCGAGACGCTGCGCCTGATCAAGGCGATCAAGCAGAACGATACCCCAGATACACCACCCGAGCGCGAAGACGAGTGGGGCCAGATTCAGACCTCGCTCACCGTGATGGCGCAAGATCTCAAGCAATCCCAGGCCGAGGTGATGCAGGCCCGTGATCGACTGGAGATGGCCATGGCAGGGGCCAACGACGGCCTCTGGGATTGGAATCTGGAAACCGACCAGGTGCACTATTCGCCGCGCTGGAAATCGATGCTGGGCTACGGCCCGGATGAACTGGAGGCGTCCCTGGATACCTGGGCCGAACTCGTCGATCCCACCCAGAAACACCGGGTCCTGCAACATGCAACCCAATATATCAACGGCGACAGCCCGGTCTTCGCGGTTGAATTCCGGATGCGCCACAAACAGGGTCACTGGGTCGATATTCTATCCCGGGCCCAGATCGCGGTGGATAGTGACGGCAACGAGTGCTCACCCCGTCGACTGGTTGGAACCCACAGCGATATCACCGCCCGCAAGGTGGCCGAGCGAGAGCTCAAGCGCAGCGAAGGGGAGCAGCGTTCGCTGATTAACGCCCTGCCGGATATCATCATGCGCTTCGCACGCGACGGCTCCCACCTGTTCGTGTCCGAGAATGTCCGTAATGTCACCCCCTTCAAGGCAGAAGAGTTTATCGGTAAGACCCACCATCAGCTGGGCTTTCCGGAACATCTGTGCCAACAGTGGGAGTCAGCCATCGAGCAGACCTTCGAGAGCGCCCGTGCCCGGGAGCTGGAGTTCTCCCTTGACGGCCCATCCGGCACGACCATCTTCAATATGAAGCTGACCCCGGACTTTGATGAGGGCCACCAGGTCAGATCCGTCTTGACCGTGGCCAGGGATATCACCCAGCTGAAACAGCATCAGCAGCGGTTGGAGCAGATCGCCCACTTCGACGTATTGACCGGTCTACCGAACCGGGTACTGCTGGCCGACCGGTTGCACCAATCCATGACTCAGTGTCTGCGCCGGGGGATGAAGTTGGCGGTGGTGTATATCGACCTCGACGGCTTTAAGGCGGTCAACGACAAGTACGGCCATCATGTGGGCGACCATCTGCTCAGCGTCGTGTCGGGTCGGATGAGTGAAGCCTTGCGCGATGAGGATACCCTGGCACGGCTCGGCGGCGACGAGTTTGTGGCGGTATTAATCGACCTGCCCGACCGATCGACCTGTGAACCGGTACTGCATCGACTATTGGAAGCGGCGGCTCGAGAGGTTGATCATAACGGCGCCGCCCTATCAGTCTCCGCCAGTATGGGGGTCACCTTCTATCCGCAACAGGCGGAGATCGATGCCGACCAGTTACTGCGGCAGGCGGACCAGGCGATGTACCAGGCCAAACTCGCCGGCAAGAGTCAGTACCACCTGTTCGACATGGAGCAAGACCAGGCCATTCGGGGCCAGCTGGAAACCATCGAGCGGATTCGCGTCGCCTTAACCGCCGAGGAGCTATGCCTCCACTACCAGCCCAAGGTCAACATGAAGAGCGGCGAGGTGATCGGCATGGAGGCGCTGATTCGCTGGCAACACCCCTTGGAGGGACTGCTGTCACCGGCCAGGTTCCTGCCACTGATCGAAGACGACCCGCTGAACATCGAGGTCGGCGACTGGGTACTTCAGCAGGCGATGGCCCAGTGCGCGCACTGGCATGCTCAAGGACTGTCACTGGTTGTCAGCATCAATGTCAGCGCCCTGCAGATCCAGCAGAGCGATTTCGTGGAGAAACTGGCGACCCTGCTGCAGGCTTATCCGACCCTGCCGGCGCATCGATTGGAGCTGGAGATTCTCGAAACCAGCACCCTCAACGACATCTCTCAGACCTCCCGCGTGATTCGTCAGTGCCGCGCCCTGGGTGTCAAGGTCGCGATCGATGACTTCGGTACCGGCTACTCCTCGCTGACCTACCTGAAACGGCTGCCCGCAGATACCTTGAAGATCGATCAGAGTTTTGTGAAGGAGCTGCGTGCCGACTCGGACAACCTGGCCATCGTCGAAGGCATCATGGGGCTGGCCAAGGCATTCCAGCGCGAGGTGATCGCCGAGGGAGTCGAAACGACCGAACAGGGACAGCTGCTGCTATCCCTGGATTGCCAACAGGCGCAGGGCTACGCCATCGCCCGCCCGATGCCCGCTGATCAGGTTCCGGGCTGGATCAGCCAGTGGCACCCGCCCTCATCCTGGCTGGCTCAGCCGTTATCCAGTAGCCACGTAAGCTAAGCCTCGAGCAGAGTTACTTCAACAGGCTCTTCAAGCTGCTCAGGGTCGCCCGCCCCCGGGCTTTGTTGGCCTGTTCACAACCCGGATCTCGGCCTTCCCACTCCAGATCCTCTTCGGGCAGTTCGTCGAGGAAACGGCTCGGCACCGTGTCGATCACCTCACCGAACTGCTTCCGCTGACGGGTCAGGGTCATGGTCAGGGTCTTGCGGGCTCGGGTGATCCCCACGTAAGCCAGTCGACGCTCCTCCTCGACGAAGTCGTCCTCGATGCTATTACGGTGCGGCAGCAGCTCCTCCTCCATCCCCATCAGGTAGACATGGGGGAACTCCAGCCCTTTGGAGGCGTGCAGGGTCATCAACTGAACCCGATCGTCATCCTCGTCCTCCTCCTGCTGCTCGAGCATGTCGATCAACAGCAATCGCGCCACCGCATCCTCGATCTCGGCATCCGGATCATCCTCCTGCAACCGCTCCAGGGTCCGCTGCAGCGACTCGACCAGGAACCAGACGTTGGCCATCCGCCGCTCACCCTGGATCTCGGAATTACAGTTCTGGTAAGTCCAGGTCTCGTAGTCGATATCGCGGATCATCTGCTTGACCGCGTCGATCGGATCGCCACGGTGGCAATGCTCGTGCACCTGCTTAAGCCAGGTGCTGAATTCGTACAGCTTGGTCTGCGCCCGGGCCGGCATCGCCTGGGCCAGCTCCAGCTGACCGCTGGCCTCGAACAGGCTGACTTCCCGTTCGTTGGCGTAAACCGCCAGCTTCTCCAGCGTGCCCGGACCGATCTCGCGGCGCGGCAGATTGATGATCCGCAGGAAGGCGTTGTCGTCGTCGGGATTAATCAGCACCTTCAGGTAGGCCATGATGTCCTTGACCTCGGCGCGGGAGAAAAACGAGGTCCCGCCGCTGAGCTTGTAGGGGATCTGGTAGGTCTGCAGCTTCATCTCGATCAGCCGGGCCTGGTGATTACCCCGGTACAGCACCGCGTAATCGCGATAATGGTTGCGCAGGTTCAAGCGTCGCTCGATGATATCGGCCGCAATCCGGTCCGCCTCGGCCTCCTCGTTGCGGGTGAACACCACCTTGAGCGGATCGCCGAACCCCATCTCGCTCCACAGCGTCTTCTCGAACTCGTGGGGGTTGTTGGCGATCAGTTGGTTGGCGGCCTTCAGAATCCGGCTGGTGGAGCGGTAGTTCTGCTCCAGCATCACCACCTTCAACGACGGGAAGTCCTTCTTCAGCAATCCCAGGTTTTCCGGCTTGGCGCCGCGCCAGGCGTAGATCGACTGATCATCGTCGCCCACCACGGTCAGACCGCCGCGAATGCCCACCAGCAGCTTCACCATCAGGTACTGACTGGTATTGGTGTCCTGGTACTCGTCCACCAGCAGGTAGCGGATCTTGCGCTGCCAACGCTCCAGCACGTCCGGGCGTTGCTGGAATAGCAGCGTCGGAATCAGGATCAGGTCATCGAAGTCGACCGCATTGTAGGCCCGCAGGTGGCGGTTGTAGTGAGCATAGACCCGTGCCGCCAGCTCTTCGTTGCCGTTTCGGGCCTGCTGCAGCGCCCGTTCCGGTCCCAGCAGGTCATTCTTCCAGTTGGAGATGGTGTGCTGAATAAAGTCGACCAGGTCGGTCTCTTCAAGCTGATCTTTTTGCATCAGTTCACGGATCAACGCCTGGGCATCCTGGGCATCAAAGATCGAAAAGCCCGGTTTGAAGCCCAACAGCTTATGTTCGCGGCGGATGATATTGAGCCCCAGGTTATGGAAGGTCGACACCGTCAGTCCCCGCGACGCCGGCCCTTTAACCAGCTTGCCGACCCGCTCCTTCATCTCACGGGCGGCCTTATTGGTAAAGGTCACCGCGGCAATATGGTGCGCCTTGATACCGCAGGTTTCGATCAGATAGGCGATCTTTCGGGTAATTACGCTGGTCTTGCCACTGCCGGCACCGGCCAGAACGAGCAGCGGACCATCCACGTATAACACCGCCTCTTTTTGGCGGGGATTCAAATTTGTCACGAACAGGAAACCTAAAGCGATGGCCAGCGTGGCCGATATTAGTTAGATTACGAATCTTACCGTTCAGACTACGGGAATCATACTAGTTGGACATGTTGGGAAGTCATGCCGCCCGAGCTTAATCCGGATCACGGTACGCCGCCGCATTTGCTGATCGTCGCGCCGAATGAGCCCGACTACCAAGCTGTGGTATGGCCATTGCTGCAGGCCCCGGTACCAGGTTATCGATTAACCTGGAGTACTTCCGTCCGCGAAGCGATGAGTCAGGGGCGTCGAGCCGAGTTCCAGATGATCCTGCTGGCAGACTGTTTTGCCACCGATCCCAACCACAACTACCTGCACCTGGCACGCCGCCACCAACTCAAAATTCCGGTGATCGTGTTTGGTCAGTCGATCAAGAGCAGCCACGAAGAGCGTTTTATCGAAGACGGCGCCATCGATGTGCTGGAACTGACCAACATCAACCTCAATGTGCTACGCCGGGCGTTCCGCTATATCGCACGCCTGCAACAGCAGCAGCACCAGATCCAGACCCTGCGCCTCTACGACGACCTGACCGGTGCACCTTCGAGACTGAGCTTCACCGAACAACTCGGTCACGCGTTCGAACACGCTAATCGCAGCGCCACCAAGCTGGGCTTGATGATGCTCAATATCGACGGCTTCAAACGGGTCCATAACGCCCTGGGGCCGGAGATCGGCGATGAGACCATCAGCAAGGTCGCCTCACGACTGCAGGCGGGCCTGGAAAGCGGTCAGGAGCTGGCCCGAGTCGGCGATAATCAGTTCGCGCTGTTACTGGCAGGCGAGCAGGATCTGCAAGCCCAGCTGAATAAACTGATCGATCGAATCTGTTACCTGCAACAACGCCCCTACCGGGTACAGGGCCACAATCTGGCACTGGGCATCAGTATCGGCTGCGCCATCTACCCGGACAGCTCCAAGGATATGGCCAGCTTGGTGCGCCATGCCGGCTCGGCGCTGCACCTGGCCAAGAAGGAGCGAGGCTGTACCTTCCGGTTCTACGAAGAGCGCAACTTCGAGGATGCGGTCAACCAAATCACGTTGGAACCCGAGCTGCTCAACGCGCTACGCCAAGAACAGTTTGTGCTGCACTACCAGCCACGTATCGATATCCATACCCAACGGATCGTCGGCGTCGAAGCCCTGATCCGCTGGCAGCACCCGGAAAAGGGACTGCTGTTCCCGGACACCTTTATCCCGATGGCGGAAAAGTCCGGCCTGATCGTGCCGATGGGTTACTGGGTGTTCAACAAGGCGCTCGAGGATATGAAGCTGCTCGACGCCCAGGGCTGCGAGCTCAATCGGATCGGCATCAACCTGTCATTCCGCCAGTTCCAGGACGACACCCTGGTTCCGACCATCGCCCGCCTGCTGTCGCGCAGCGGAATCCATGCCGGCCGGGTCGAATTCGAGCTGACCGAAACCGCGGTGGCGCTGAACGAGCAACATGTCAGCCAGTGCATCGCCGACCTGAGCACCCTCGGGGTCACCTTCTCGCTGGATGACTTCGGTACCGGCTACTCCTCCTTCGCTCATCTGCAGAAGCTGCCGATCAATACCCTGAAGATAGACAAAGCCTTCGTGCAAGGGGTTACCGATAATCCTGATGACGCCGAGATCGTCAGGGCGATCATCAACCTAGCCCACAACCTGCGTAAGGACGTGGTCGCCGAAGGTGCCGAGACCGCCGAGCAGATCAACTTCCTTAAACGCAACGAGTGCGATCAGGTACAGGGGTACTTCTACAGCAAACCGGTCGCCTTGCCACTGCTGTTCAAACAGCTCAAACAGCAGCGCCAGAAATTGGCTGGCGCCGAAACCGAGGCCGAGACCGAAAAGGACAACATCAGCAACGCCTGATCCGGTCAGCCTGCCTTTCAGCCCTAGCCCTCCCGCCGATCCTGGCGCCGGTAGCTCAACGACTGTAGCAGATGGGTACGGTCGATATCCGTGACTCCTTCAAGGTCAGCCAACGTCCGAGCCACCCGCAATACCCGATGATAAGCCCGCGCCGACAGTCCCAGACGGCTTAACGCCTGCTGCATCAGTTGCTGATTGTCCTGGTCTAGAGCGCAATCCTGCTCCAGCTCCTGCCCCGATAACCGGTGATTCAGCTTGCCCCGTCGTTGCAGCTGTCGTTGGCGGGCCTGTTCGACACGCCGACGTACACTGGCGGAATTTTCGGCCGTGCTGGACGCCGCCACCAGTTCCTGTTCGCTCAACGGGGTCACCTCGATCTGCAGGTCGAGCCGATCCAGCAGCGGACCGGATATCCTCCCCTGATAGCGTTTGATCTGATCCGGCGTGCAGCGACAGCGCCCCGACGCATCGCCGTGGTAGCCGCAGGGGCAGGGATTCATCGCCGCGATAAGTTGGAACTGTGCCGGGAAGGTGACCTGAGCACTGGCACGGGAGATACAGATCTGGCCGGACTCCATCGGCTCACGCAGCACCTCCAGCACCCGCCGATCGAACTCCGGCAGCTCATCCAGAAACAGTACCCCGTGGTTAGCCAACGAGATCTCCCCCGGTCTCGGGGTGCTGCCACCACCCACCAGCGCCACCCCGGACACGGTATGGTGCGGTTGACGGAAAGGACGTTGCGCGTCCAGCGATGCTGACGTCTGCCGTGCCACCGAGCGGATCGAAACCACCTCCAATTGCTCCTGCGGCGTCAACGGCGGCAGCAACCCCGGCAGTCGACTGGCCAGCATTGTCTTACCGGTCCCCGGCGGCCCCGACATCAACAGACTGTGTCCGCCGGCGGCAGCGACCTCCAGTGCCCGCTTGGCCTGGTACTGTCCTCGTACATCGGCAAGATCGGGACCGGCCGGTGCCAGGTTCAATGGTGGTCTCGGGGTTGCCGCAAGGCGCTGCTGTCCCAGCAGGTGGGCACAGGCTTGCAGCAGGTGCTCTGCCCCCAGCACCTCGATATCCGGCAGCAGCGCGGCTTCGTCGGCACAGGCTTTGGGCAGCAGTAGCGCTCGCCCGTCACGGCGCGCCTGCATCGCACAGGGCAACGCCCCTGGCACCGCCCGCAACGCTCCCGACAGCGCCAGTTCACCGATCACTTCGAGTCCATCAAGCTGCTGCTGTTCGAGTTGGCCGGAGGCGCAGAGAATGCCCAGCGCGATAGCCAGATCATACCGCCCGCCCTCCTTTGGCAGGTCTGCCGGAGCCATATTGACGGTGATTCGGCGCATCGGATAGTCAAAACGGCTGTTGAGCAATGCACTGCGGACCCGCTCCTTCGATTCCTTCACCGCCGCTTCGGGCAGCCCCACGATCGAAAACCCCGGTAGGCCGTTACTGAGATGAACTTCCACCGTCACCGGTGGGGCATCGATACCCAGCAGGGCTCGACTGTGGACGATAGCCAATGACATAAACCATCCCTGTTGCTGTCAGGCAAAAAGATACCGCGCCATCCTGGTGCGGACGATAATGAAACAGATCGGTCCGATCTCGCTCATTGCCGATTGATAGTAACGCAAAAGCGGCTCAGATGGCGCGGTTCAGGTAGCCATCCGACCAAGGCGGTAAGCGGATACCCTGCTGCTGATCACGCAGGATTTTTTCTAACGCATCCGCATCCACCGGCTTCGAGAACAGGTAACCCTGACCGAGCGTACAACCCTCTTGAGTCAGATCGGTCAGGTTCTGCGGCAGCTCGACCCCCTCGGCGACCACCTCCAGCTCCAGGCTTTTGGCCAGGCTGAGGATGGTACGGATAAAGCGCAGATCCTTGGGTTCGTTATTGAGGTCATGCACGAACGACTTATCGATCTTGAGCCGGTCCACCGGTAGTTTTTTCAGGTGACTCAGCGACGAGTAGCCGGTTCCGAAGTCGTCCAACGCCAGCTCGACTCCCAGCCGGTGCAACCCGTGCAGGATATCCGGTGAGCTTTCAATATCCTGCATGGTGGTGTCTTCGGTCACCTCGATCATCAACCGCCCGGGCTTGATCCCGTAATAGTCGATGATACGGCTCACCGAACCGACCAGGTCATGCTTGGTGTACATTGCCGGTGAGATATTGACCGCCATCTTAACCGGCGGCAGTTTGGCAGCCTCCCAAACCAGGCTCTGCTGACAGGCGGTGGCGATAACCCATTCGTTGAGCTCCAACGCCAGATCGTACTGTTCGGCCACGGCGACCACTTCCAGCGGCGACACCATGCCGTGCTTGGGATGGTCCCAGCGCAGCAGCGCCTCCACCGATTCGATCCGCCCTGTATCGAGCCGAACCAGCGGCTGATAATGCAGATCCAGATGGTTAGTCAAAATAGCTTGGCGTAAGTCTTCGGCCAGCTCACGACGCCGCTGCAATCCCAGGTTCATCTGCAGCTCAAACAGCCGATAAGCCTGGGCCGGATCCCGCTTGGCCATGTACATGGCCATGTCCGCGTTGATCAAGACCTGAGACAGAGTGGCACCGTCATCGGGGTAGACACTGACACCGATACTGACCGACGCCAGCACGCGATTATCGCCAACTTCGATCTGTACCCCGATCTCGTTGCTAAGACAGGTCGCCAAGGTCTCACAGTATTTCTGATCCACCCCCTGCTCCAGCACGATGGCGAACTCATCGCCCCCCATCCGCGCCACCATCTGACCTTTCGGGACCGCGGCACGCAGCAGCTTGGATACCTGGATCAACATCTCATCACCGGCGGCGTGACCGAGGCTGTCGTTGATCTCCTTGAAGTTATTCAGGTCCAGCATCAGCAGCCCAACCCGATGCCCTCCCAGCTTGGCCCGCCCCTCAACCTCGGCCAGATGCTGATTGAGGTACTTACGGTTGGGCAGTTGGGTCAGCTCATCCAGCAGGGCCTGTAGCCGGTTACGAGCACTCTCACGGACCACCAGCACCACCAAGATTGCACCACTGATCAGCAACCCGAACATCGACAATCCGAAGCCGATCGGCTCGGCGGCGCTCAGATTCGGCGATCCTTGAAAACTGCGGACATTAAAAGCCCGGACTTCGGTCTGCAGGCGCCGGAACGGTTGGGCAACCTGCTGCGCATAGTCCCAGTTGCCCGGTTCCAACGCCAACAGCGCCTGCTCGCTGAAGCGCATCTGTTGCCACAGCGAGCTGAACAGCTCGGCGGCACCCGGCAGGTTACGGACCTCTTCGGCCTCAGTCCCGATACTGAGCACCTCCATTCTCGACCACAGCAGATCGAAACGCAGCATCAACTGCTCACGGGTGATGCGCCCGGCACCAGCCATCTCGAGGGCATGCAGAAAACGCCGCAGCTCCCCATCCAACTCGGAAGATGCCCAGGCGCCGGTTTTTTCCGCCAGCGCTAATTGGGTCACCGTTTCGGCATGGCGCTGGTAGCTCAGTACCGCACTGGTCGCGAACAGGGTCACGACCACTAAAATAATGCCGTAGCGCAGCAGTTGCTGAATCTTCATCGGGGATGCGGAGGCAAGCTAGACAATTAATCAGGTCAGGGCTGGACCTCGAGGCGATTCAATTGCCACACCATTGCCGGATGATGACGCTGGTGGTTCAGTTCCGGGTAGTCGGACATTGGGTAGAGGATCCACAACGGCCCCTTGTCGCGAATTCGCATCGGTTTGCCGTCGGCCCGGATTGCAATCATCACGGGGTAGTTACGAATGGGATCAAGATCGATCACCGAATGGTAATCATTGAGCGCATGGGCAACGACCTTGCTGCCCTTAGCCCCCAGTTGCTGCAGGAGCTCCTTCAGAAGCACCCCTTCATATTGGTGCTTGCCGTCGGTCCAGGGAGTGATGGTATCAAACGAATGTTGCGGCAGGGCTTCAAGCATCGCGCGGTCGAATCGGGCTTGGCCCGGCGCATTGGTGTTCTCGATTGCTCCGGTCACCGTCAGCAGCACATCACCGGTGGGTTGTTCCAACGGGGTAGCCTGACTCCCAACCGCAGCAAGGGGGCCGATCAGAATAGACAACAACAGCAAGCGAAGCCCTTTTTGCATGCTCCACATAATTCCTCTCCGTCATCGGTTTTTTATTATTTGACCAATACTATAGTCCGATCGCGGGTATAGATTGTGATCCTGCTTTATAAGGACCAGACGCGCCCATAGCAAGTCGTGCAAACCCAATTCTGGTGTTGCACTGAGCTGGCGCAAGAAATACTCAGGAAGCGGCTAACAAGTCGCGCTACGAGGCCGTTCCAGAGCGTCAAACTCAGCTGCGTTCCAGCTCGTTCAAACGCTTCTCCAGCTCATCCACCAGCTGACGAGTCCGGTTTAATACCTCAGCCTGGCTGTCAAACTCGTCCCGGGTAACCAGATCAAGCCTTGAGAAAGCACTTTGCAGAATCAGATTGATGCTATGGCGCAGCTCATGCTGGGTCTGTTGCGGCGCCTGGCCCAGCAATTTGCTGAACTGCTCGTTGAGGTTTTCCAGTAACTGAGGAGGAATCATGGGGGCTCCAACGGTTCAATATGTCGTTCGCCGCATTCTAGCACCCCTGTCGCGGAAGCCGCGACCGCCCCGAACCACTCATCGTCGCTGAACCCGCCAGCGGGTCAATTCCTGATCCGACACCGGCAATGCACCACCGCAGTGCATGCACCGAAACAGTGCCTGATTATCGTGCTCCAGCCCGGGGCATAGCGTCCGAAACGGTACACCCTAACAGCACAAAAACGTCCTAAAACCATGTTATTTAACAGATAAGCAAATCTGGCACAGCTAATGCAGAACCTCCTGCAACGGCATCCGACACGCTTAGGTCGATGCCCAAGTACTTAACCCTCAGGAGATTTAGCCATGAAACTTATTTCGGCTGTGATCAAGCCCTTCAAACTGGACGATGTGCGTGAAGCACTGTCCGAAATCGGTGTCCAGGGCATCACCGTTACCGAAGTCAAAGGCTTCGGCCGTCAGAAAGGCCATACCGAGCTCTACCGGGGCGCGGAGTACGTGGTCGACTTCCTTCCCAAGGTCAAACTCGAAGCTGCGGTCAGCGATGAGATCGTCGACCAGGTGATCGAGACCGTTTCCAAGACCGCCAACACTGGCAAGATCGGCGACGGCAAGATCTTTGTCAGCGACCTGGAACAAGTTATCCGAATCCGTACCGGCGAAACCGGCGACAGCGCCCTTTAAGCGCGCTATTCGGACCTAGGTAACCAAGAGGAATCATCATGGAAAACCAGATTTTTGAATTACAGTATGCGATGGACACCTTCTACTTCCTGGTGTGCGGCGCGCTCGTCATGTGGATGGCCGCCGGCTTCGCAATGCTTGAGGCCGGCCTGGTCCGGTCCAAGAACACCACCGAAATCCTGACCAAGAACGTTGCCCTATTCGCGATCTCCTGCATTATGTACCTGGTGGTCGGTTACGACATCATGTACGGCGGCGGGATCTTCCTGAGCGGCATCGAATCGGTCGACGTCGACCAGGTACTGGCCGACTCCAAGGAAGCCGGTTTCGACGGTGACTCGGTCTACTCCGGCGCCTCCGACTTCTTCTTCCAGGTTGTGTTTGTCGCCACCGCGATGTCGATCGTCTCCGGTGCCGTGGCCGAGCGCATGAAGCTTTGGGCTTTCCTGGCTTTCGCCGTGGTCATGACTGGCGTGATCTACCCGATGGAAGGTGCCTGGACCTGGAACGGCGATGACGTTTTCGGCATGTACAACCTGGGTGACCTGGGCTTCTCCGACTTCGCCGGTTCCGGCATCGTTCACATGGCTGGCGCCGCTGCCGCTCTGGCTGGCGTACTACTGCTGGGTGCTCGTAAGGGTAAATACGGCGCCAACGGCTCGGTCAATGCAATTCCGGGTGCCAACCTGCCGCTGGCAACCCTGGGTACTTTTATCCTGTGGATGGGCTGGTTCGGTTTCAACGGCGGTTCAGTACTGAAGCTGGGTGACGTCAACAGCGCTCACTCTGTCGCGATGGTATTCCTGAACACCAATGCCGCCGCTGCCGGTGGTGCGATCGCTGCCCTGCTCACCGCCCGCATCCTGTTCGGCAAAGCTGACCTGACCATGCTGCTCAACGGTGCTCTGGCCGGTCTGGTAGCTATCACGGCGGAACCCTCTACCCCGACTGCCCTGCAAGCAACCCTGTTCGGTGCGATCGGTGGCACCCTGGTGGTGTTCTCCATCATCACCCTGGATAAGCTGAAGATCGACGACCCGGTCGGTGCTATCTCGGTACACGGCACCTGCGGTCTGCTGGGTCTAATGCTGGTCCCCTTCACCAACAGCGGTGTGACCTTCTCCGGCCAGCTTATCGGCGCACTGACCATCTTTGTCTGGGTCTTCGCCTTCAGCCTGATCGTCTGGAGTGTTCTGAAAGCCGTCATGGGTATCCGTGTCAGCGAAGAGGAAGAGTACGAAGGTGTTGATATCGCCGAATGCGGTATGGAAGCCTACCCGGAATTTACCAAGGGATAAGCACACAAGAGCTGATTCTCGACCTCAAACCACTGAACTCGACTTGGGCGCCTACGGGCGCCCTTTTTTATTTCGACCTATCAATAATTGATATTTGGTACAACAAATCCATAAAAAACATGGATTTAACCACCACAACCCGCCCCAAAGTTGTCAAATCTATGGTTAACTTGGCGACAGCTAATACAAGCTAACTCCGAGTGGGGGGGATCTTGAAGTACCCCAGACAGCGATGGCGACACCTCGGCTTTAACAGATCATCAAAAGCCGCCGTCAGGTTGGGGCTTTAGGAGATGCCTGCCGGGTACGCCGATTCCACTCCAGCGGAAAATGACACCAAAGCATTACCATCCAGTGGGAAGGAGGGTGTTTCCCGATGAAAGTAAATCTACCGGTTAGCAATCGTGAGATTCCGGTGCGCCAGGAACAGTCGATCATCTCGATGACCGATCTCAAGGGCGCCATCACCTACATCAATCAAGACTTTATCGAGATCAGCGGCTATACCGAGGAGGAGCTGATCGGCAAGAATCACAACATCATTCGTCACCCGGACATGCCGCCCGCTGCCTTCAAGAACCTTTGGGACACGGTAAAAGCGGGTAGCCCCTGGCGCGGCATGGTCAAAAACCGCTGTAAAAACGGCGACCACTACTGGGTCGACGCCTTTGTGACCCCGGTGATCAAGGACGGTCAGGTTGTCGGTTACCAATCGGTCCGCAGCAAACCTACCCAAGACCAGATCAACGGTGCCGAAGCGCTCTACACCAAGGTCAACAACCAGAAACTCACCGAACTGCCGAAACAGCGCGATCTGCGCATGGGTATCTCCAGTCAGTTCAAGTGGCTGCAAAGTGTCTGGTTGGTGCTGATGCTGGGCGGCCTCTGGCTTGCCGGTAGCGGCCACAATCTCGCGCTCTACAGTTTTGCTGCGCTCGCTCTGGGGCTCTATGGGTTGGGCCTGTTTTGGGTCAACCGTCAGGTTACTCAACCACTCCGTGCGATGGTGAAAGCCACCAAGGCGCTGGCGAACGGCGACCTGCAGGTTCCCATCGTGGCCGATAAAGTCGGCGGTATTGGAGATATGCAGTTATCGCTGAACATGGTGCGCGCGCGCCTCAAAACGGTCATCGGCCGGATTCAGGAATCCACCAACGGCCTGGCCGCCGCTTCCTCCCAACTGAGCAGTATGAGCGTACAGACCAATGACGGTATGCAGGCCCAGATGATGGAGACCGAGCAGATCGCCACCGCCATGAACGAGATGAGCGCCACGGTTCAAGATGTGGCCGGCAATACCACCCAGGCAGCCGATGCCGCCAACCAGGCTGATCGTGACGCTGAAAGCGGCCGCCAAATCGTCGCCCAGACCCAACAGACCATTGTGACCCTGGCCAACGAGGTCAACGAAGTCGAACAGGTGATCAACGGCCTGCATCAGGACAGCAACGATATCGGCACCATCCTGGATGTGATCCGTGGGGTTGCTGAGCAGACCAATTTGCTGGCGTTGAATGCCGCCATCGAAGCGGCCCGGGCAGGCGAGCAGGGCCGGGGCTTTGCGGTGGTCGCCGACGAGGTTCGTTCGCTGGCGCAACGGGTTCAAAGCTCAACCGAAGAGATCCACCAGATGATCGAGAAGCTACAGCAAGGGGCTGAACGGGCGGTGTCGGTGATGAGTAAGGGCAGAGAGAGTGCGGATCGCTGCGTGCAGGAAGCCCAGCATGCCGAAGAGGCGCTGGAGCGGATCAGTCAGTCGGTGATGATGATCCGCGACATGAGCACCCAGATCGCCACCGCCGCCGAAGAGCAGTCGAGCGTCTCCGAAGAGATGAGCCGTAATATCGTTGCAATTCGGGATATGTCCGAGCAGACCGCCGGCTCCTCGATACAGACCACCGAGGCCAGCCAGGAGGTGGCTGTAACCGCCGGTCGACTTGAGACCCTGACCCAGGATTATCGGACCTAGACAGATTCCGCAAGGGGCCGGTTCCGGCCCCTTTACCTGCTTCGACCGATACCAATCGGTCTGCGATCTCCTCACTGGCGAACCTGCCGCAAGTGCTTCACAGCTGTAACAGTTCCAGAAAATGGCCTACTGCTCTCCAAAGCCAAGCCATAACAGCTAGTTAGCCTTTTATACCCACAATATAAAAATGGTTTTTTGTTTCAACGCTGTAACAGTCTTTTTCATCACCCGCTTCAGGGCACTTGTAGTGTAATTCTCAAGACAAACACGCAATAGACTGATTTATAAAGATAAATACAGCCTTGCCATAGACCTACAAGTCCCGCCACATCTCAAGGCCGTTACAACTCGCGGAATTTTCGCAAGGAATAACTCCGCCATCGCACTTCAACGCCAAAGCAGCAAAAAAAATCCAATTTCATTTCAAACAGTTAATACCAATAAACCAGCATGGACTGAAACTTGCTCTGGGTTGATTGCTGGTATGGGTGAGTTATCGCTTGCGTCTGAACGCAGCGCCATACCCCCCCCGGACATCAGAATCCACCCATAAGGGGCTGGAACTCGACAGTAAGGAGGAACGGGCTTTCATCGGCTTGTCGTGTGCCCGAATTCAGGCACCCGGTCGATCAATGGGGGAGTTGTAAAAATCCTTATCTGACAGGTTCATCGAGGGAGAAGAATGATGAAGAGACCTAATATCATCGCAGGGACGTCGGTGTTAGCGCTCGCGCTAGCTGTCTCCAACGCTTATGCGAACCCAATCAATAAATTCAACTTTGGCGAAAACCAGAGGAATGAAGTCAATGCCACGGCCACGGCTACCGCTGGACAAGGCGGTGATGCCAACGGCGGCACTTCCTACGGCGGTTATGGTGGTGACGGCGGCTACGGGGGCGACAGCTCCAGTGCCGATGCTGCCAATAATCAAACAGGTAGCAGCAACAGCGGCGCTGCCGACGCCTATAACGAAACCTACGGTGGCGACAGCAGCGGTGATGCTACCGGCGGCGATACCAATGCCGGCTATGGTGGATCCAGCGGTGACGCCAACGGCGGTAACGGTGGCGGCCATACGGCCGATGCCAGCGATAACGGCACCGTAACCCAAACCGCCGTCCCTGGTGGCGGCTCAAACGACAACCGCTCCAACGACCAAGCCTCCGCCCAAGGCTCTTCGGATGGTGCGGCTGGTGGTGTCAACACCGCCGGGAATGGTGGTAATGCCAACGACGGTGGCGCTGCCATGAGCGGCAACGGTGGTGCCGGTACCAACAACGGCGACTCCACCGCATCAACTCAGTCTGGCGATACCGCCCACACCGGCGACAATACCGCCAGCTCGACTGCCGGTAACGGCTCAGCCGGTGGTACCGGTGGTAACGGTGGACCAGCCTGGGGTGGTTCAGCCGGTGGTGGCGGTGACGCCAGCGCCTGGAGTGAATCCTTCAACACGGTCACCGAAGTTATCGCTTATCAAACCCTGGACGCCAATGTTACCGGTAACAGCATCACTATCCACGGTGGTATGGGTGCAGCTGGTGGTAACGGCGCCATGGGCGGTAATGGTGCAGCCGGTGGTAACGGTGGCACTTCAGTTGGCGCCTCAATCGGCGGCATCGGAGTCGGATTCGGTGATGGCGGTGACGCCAACGGCGGTACCGGTGGCGACTCCAACGCCAACAACAACGATGGCGGTAATGGCAACAACGGTGGTAACGGCGGTGATGGCGGTAATGCCAATGCCAATGGCGGTAATGCCAATGCAGGCAATGCTAACGGCGGCACCGGTGGTAATGCCAACGCCAACGGCGGTAACGGCGGTAATGCCAACGGCAACGGCGGAAGCAGCGGTAATGTCAACGGCAACGGCGGTTCCGGTGGCTATGCGGACGCCAATGGCGGTACGGGAGGCAACTCCAACTCCAACGGTGGCACCAGCGGCAACAGTAATGCCAATGGTGGAACTGGTGGCTTAGCCGATGCTAACGGCGGTACTGGTGGCAACGCCAATACCAACGGCGGCACCACGGGTAATGCCAATGCAAACGCCGGAACTGGTGGCAACGCTAACGGCAACGGTGGCGGTAGTGGCACTGCCGATGCTAATGGCGGATCCGGCGGTTATGCCGACGGTAACGGCGGTACCGGTGGTAACAGTAACGGTAATGGCGGTGCTGGTGGCATGGCCGACGGTAACGGTGGTACTGGCGGCTTAGCCGACGGTAATGGCGGATCCGGTGGTTATGCCGACGGCAACGGTGGTACTGGCGGTAACAGCAACGGCAACGGCGGCCCTGCTGGTGTTGCTGCTAATGGCGGAGCCGGTGGCACCTCCACAGGTGGTAATGCCAATACCACTAACGGCAATGGTGGCGCTGGTGCCGATACCTTCTCCGGTGGCGGTACTGGTGGCTTAGCCGGCAATTCTGACGGTGGCGCTGGTGGTTCTGGTGGTACCGGTGGTGCTGGTACTGGTGGTACTGCCGGCATGGCTGACGGCACCGGTGGAACCGGTGGCATGGCTGACGGTATGGGTGGTACCGGCGGCATGGCCGATGGTACTGGTGGTACTGGCGGCATGGCCGATGGAACCGGTGGAACCGGTGGTATGGCTGATGGCTCTGGTGGCACTGGCGGCATGGCCGATGGTGGTACCAGCACGTCTGGTACAGCTGATGGCTTAGCCGGTACAGCCGGCAACGCTGGCGGTGGCACAGGAACCAGCGGAGCAGCCGATGCAACCGGTGGAACCGGCGGCATGGCTGACGGTGGTACTGCTACTGGCGGCATGGCCGATGGTGGTACTAGCACCAGCGGAACAGCTGACGGTGGCACAAGTGGCGGTGGTAACGCTGATGCTATGGCTGGCACCGGTGGAGACGCTAACGGCGGCAATGGTACCTCCGGGGCTGCAGATGGAAACGGCGGTACCGGTGGTAACGCTGATGCCCTCGCAGGCACTGGCGGTAACGCTGGCGGTGGTAACTCAACCGGCGGCGATTCCAGCGCGGCGGGAGGTACTAGCACCGGTGGCGCTGGCGGTGACGCTGGTGACGGCGGTGACGGTACCGGTACTGCAGGCAATGGCGGTAACGCCGATGCTATCGCAGGTAACGGTGGCGTAGGAACCGGCTCCGGTTCTGGCGGAGCTGTCAACGCTAACGGTGGTGCTGGCGGTGCTGGCGGTGCTGGTGGCGCTGGCGGTGCCGGTGGTGCCGGTGGTAACGGCGACGGCGGTGTGCTGTCGACCGGCATGGCGACCTTGACGGTTGGTAGCGGCACCTTCGGCGGTATCGCCAACATCAACCTGTCTACCGGTATCTACAACGCCCAGTTGTCTGCCACCAACGTGGCAGCCCACAGCAATGTCAATATCGGCAATTAATAGCTGATGCAGTCGTCGGCGAGCCTTTGGGCTCGCCGACAGTCGGTTCAATCTCCCACCGGAGAAAGGACTCCAGCAGGGAAAAATCGCCACCAGAGATTTAATGCACAAAGTGAGGGAGTACGAGTCATGGACAAACAGCTCTTTCAGACCCCCAATCGACTGGGTAGCGCGTTGTTACTAATGATTGCCGTGGTAATCCAGCCGGTTTACGCCGAGAACCTGGACCAGAGTGTCGGGTTCGAAGATAGCGCCCGCATAGACGATAGCGAGTTAGCGAGCCTAAACGGCCGCGACAATCTAACCAATGTTCAGAGCATTCAAGAACTGGACGCCACGGTCAGCAATAGCTCGTTCACCGCCGAAACCATCATGTCAGGTGCAATTACGATCGAACAGCATGCCCTCGACAATTTTGAGGGTGTCGGCATGTTCAATATTTTTACAGGCAATAACAATGCGGTGAACTCGGCGGTAGGTATCAGTATTTACCTATCCGAGTAAGCGACAAAAACTGTCATTCAGGAGGCGGCAATGAAACGCTTTACCTGCACGTTCATGCTGCTCGGCGCACTGCTACATCCAGTATTCCAGACCGCTGTCGCCGGCACGATCAATCTCTCAGGCCCCTTTGGCAATATCAATGTTAAGGCCAAGAGTCTGCATGAGATGCGTTGGGATCGGGTGATCAAGCAGAAATACGATTTCAGTTGCGGCTCGGCTGCAGTTGCAACTCTGCTGACCTACCACTACAACCTGCCGACCGATGAGGAGACTGTATTCCAGGCCATGATCAAGGTCGGCGATCGGGCAAAAATCCAGCAACATGGCTTCTCGATGCTGGATATGAAGCGCTACCTCGACAGCCGTGGCTTCCGCTCTGATGGTTTCAAAATGTCGCTCGACAAACTGATACGAATTGGAATGCCAGGTATTACCTTATTAAATACCCAAGGCTATCGTCACTTCGTCGTTGTCAAAGGGCTAGACAATAACCATGTATTGATTGCCGACCCAGCCGTAGGCTCGGTCGTGGTACCGCGCAGCCACTTCGAAACGATCTGGAACGGGGCCATTCTCGGGGCCCGCTCCTATACCGAAATCGCAAAATCAAACTTCAATCATGATAACGACTGGCGCATTCGTCCCCGCTCGCCGATCGATCGTGGTGTCAATCGAACCAGCCTGTCCACCTACCTGATGAATCTGCCGGGCCGTAATGAGCTGGGAAAATGATCATGAACAGTATTCTTTTCACCCCCAAGAGTTTCAACCGCCGGTTGAAGACAGGGCTGCTTGGCCTGCTCCTAATGGCTACAGCATCCGTTGAGGCAGCCACTGAATCCGTACAACTGACAAGCACCACCCACAATTCCGATCAAGTCGGCGCTTACGCCGGAGTTGAGCGACTCGATCTCGGCGCGATGGATCAAATGCGAGGGGGTTTTTCATTTGGCCACCTTGAAATGCGCTTCGGTGCCACCCTCAGTACTCTGATTGACAAAGTCCGGCTCGATACCGTGTTTAACATAACCAAACAGGGTGCTGAAATCGTGTCACAAGCACTGTCCCACTTGGCCCAGGTTAATCCGGCCAGTGTTGAAACGGTTCAACAAACTATCGCTACTGCTGCATCGGCCCAGTCCGCTATCGAAGCGGCCACGGATTCGACTATCAGCAACACAGCGCCCATCCACTCCACGATTTCAGGGCCTGCGGCCAGTGTGACACCTGTAACAGGAACTCCCTCGGCCCTGCCCGCTGTTCCGGTGGAGCAAGTGGTCGCAGCGCCCTCTTCAACGGCGCCGCCTACCTCAACGCCTATTGACACACCCACGACTGTTGCAACTGCACCTGCGACTACAACTGTTCAATCACAACCATCGACAGCAGTGGTGATTAGTCCAGACAGTTCTACCTCAATCGCTGACTTAGCGCCGGTAGATATCAAGCTCGATGGTCTGACAACCTCGGGCAACTTTGGCGGGCTGGTCATCAATAATCAGAAAGGCTTTACCGCAGCAGTTCACAAGCTGACTCGTGAGGCGGCGATTAGCGCAGTCATCAGCAACGCCAATAACCTCAAAGTCCAACAGAAACTGGATATTAGGATCGAAGTGGCTAATACCAAGAGCGCAAGACAGGCAGCGATGCGTGCTGCGATGGGACGTTTGGCCGGAGGAATGTTCCGTTAGGAGCTTCGCTTCAAAAATGATCAGCACACGATATTGCTAACGCTTCCGAGATGAACTGTATAGTAAAGGGCGCACTCAACTGGTCTGAGTTTCAATTAAAAAGCCTTAGGTCCACAGTTAGGGACCTAAGGCTTGAGTTTATTTCACCCGCCTAGAAAACCTTATTACTGAACGGCATCCGGAAGGTCATCAACATATCAGGTGCATCGTCGGTAATTCCAAACTCCAGATTCAGGTTGATACCCACATTGGGCTTTAACTGGTAGGAGTAACCCATCAGGATCGAACCGATATTCAGCTGCGAACTGCTCAATTCCACCCCATTAATGGTGGTCTTGGTAGCCTGAATCCAGTCGTTTTTAAATCCCAGCGTGAAAGCCGCCCGCTCGTTGATCGAATAGCCCATCCCGAAGCTCATCCGCACCGCATCACCCGGGTCGACCTTACCGATCTCCTGAGCTCCGGCATCAGAGCCGGCTCCGATTATCTTATCGACGTCATCGGAGATATTGAACAGATACCCAAGATTGGCGAAGAACACCGCCGGCGCTGAGGGGTAAAGAGCCGTGATACTGGGTTCAAACGAGTAGAAGCCACTACCGGTGGCCAATTCCCGACCGATCCCCTCATCGTCACGATCAACATCGAACGGTCCCCGACCGTTAGCCAGTTTCAATCGCCCATTGAGGATAAAGTAAGGCCAGCCATCTTCGCCATTGTTGAGCTGATAGTGGAAGGCGGCCTCGATATCCCCGATACCGCTACCATCGAGACTGCTTGAATCGACCGGATCATCATCCAACTGAGGAATCAGTGCACTCTCTTTATCGCTACGGCTGACAAAGGGAACTTTCAGCTCCAGTTCCAACCGTTGAGTTACCCCGAGACGCCCGGTTAGTGATGCCGTCAGCGTATCACGGTCAGCATCGACCGCTTCCAGAATCCCGATCCCCAACGAGCTGAGTATCTCGATCCCGCGGAAGGTGACGCGGTTGACGTCGGAGTGGGCATATTGAAGCGATGGCTCCAGCACCAGCACGCCCTTGGGAGTCAGGACACCACCAACCTCAGCCAGCTCGGCCACCACCGGTCGGCGCTGCTGCTGGGACTGCTTAGGCGCCTGCCCCACCGGTTTAGGTTGCTGTTGGTTTTCTGCCAGCTGAATCTGGCCAGATTGCTGAGCGGGCTGCGCCGGACCGGCACCGCGGCTCTGCATCAACACATCGCTGCGCAACAATTCCAGCCCCAGCTGCTGATCTTCCAACTTGCGCTTCTGCAGCTGGATTCTATCCTGCTGCTCACGCAACTGTTGCTGCTGCTGCTCAAGTCGCTGCTGCTGTTGCGCCAGCGCCTGCTCCAGTAGCTCAATTTTTTCCTCCAGTGTCTGTGCGACCGTGGTCTCAGCAATTGCCAAAGACAACAGTACAGGTGCAAAACGACGCACTCGGATGACCCTGACCATAGATACCCCTCCTTAGAACTAAAATACCGTCGCTTATGCGCGGCCTGCTATTTTGGTACTGCACTCCGATTAATCTGGATTCTTTTGGTCACCTTTCAGGTCCATACCAAACTTATCCATCAGCCGGTACAGGGTGACACGGGAAACCTCAAGCTGACGCGCCGCTTCGGTGATGTTGTTGCCGCAGCTGCGAAGCGCTTGGCTGATCGCCGCACGATCCGCCTCGGCACGACTGTCCGCCAGGCTTTGGACCGGCCGGTTTTCGGGCTCCTGGCTGAACTCCAGATCCTCCGGCTTGATCAGGGATCCTTCGCACATCACCACGGCCCGCTCGACCCGATTGATCAGCTCACGCACATTGCCGGGCCAGGAATAACTTTGCAGGCTGCGCATGGCCGAGCGGCTGAAGCCACGAATACGTTGGCGCGACTCGCCTTGGAATTTGGTCAGGAAATAGCGCGCCAGCGGCTGGATATCCTCGGGCCGGTCGCGCAGGCTAGGCAGCCTTAAAGCCAATACATGCAGACGGTAGTAGAGATCATCGCGAAAGCTCTGCTGCTCGACCGCTTGCTGCAGATCCCGATGGGTCGCCGTGATGACACGAACATCGACCGGTATCGGCTCATTCCCCCCCACACGATTGATGGTGCGTTCCTGAAGAAAGCGCAGGAAATTGACCTGCAATTCCAGCGGCAGGTCACCGATCTCATCCAGGAACAGGGTACCGCCGTGGGCCGATTCAATCCGGCCAATGCTGCGCTTATGGGCACCGCTGAAGGAGCCCTTCTCGTGGCCAAACAGCTCGGTCTGTATCAGGGAGGCGTGAATCGAGCCACAGTTCAAGGCCACGAAAGGGCCATCAGCTCGAGTTGATTTCTCGTGGATCGCCCGTGCCGCCAGCTCTTTTCCGGTACCGCTCTCACCGCTGATCATCACCGACGCATCAACGCTGGCGATCCGGTCGATCTTGTTGAACACCTTATGCATCAATGGACTGACGGCCACCATATGACAGCCCGAGTCATACCGGTCGGTGCGCTCGTCCAGGGTATGGCGAATACGGGCCATGCCATAGGCGTGACCCAGTGAATTCATCAGCCGCTCGTCGTCTATCGGCAGGGTGTGGTAATCGCTCAGATAATGGGCGATCAATTGGCGGGTTTTATTCAGCGACAGGTTCTCGGGCTCGATCAATCCGACCCATTCCATCGTCGCCGATTGTTGCAGCAGAAACTCCAACTCTTTACTACCGCCATTGAGGTAGTAACGGTCGAAGAAAACCAGCCCGACTCTTGGATTTTCAGCCTCAATAATCCGTAACGCGTCATCGGTACTCAGCGCCGGATAGGGGTACCAACCGGCACCCTCGATAGCCTGTCGCGGAATTTTGTAGCCCTCAGCGATCCGCAGACAAAGAACCGCTCTCCTTTCCATTATGTGTCCCTAATGCCCATCGGCTTGCCGATCACTTGGCCAACCGAAACTCCCTATACACGGAGATGTCCGACCTCGGATACCGGACAACTAACCCACGGTGCATCCTTCACCGTTGATTTGTTCGATAAACAGGCATGGCAACGAATCCGCATCGAACCTGATCAAAACATGGGGCGACGCGACAGCAGGAACCGTAATACCTGTCGGAGAGACAGCAGTGGGCAACAATCACTGTACGTTGATTCGTAAGACAGACTAACCCTCACTCAAAAGAAACTGTAGCAGCCACCTGGAACTCCAGCGAATTTTGACCAAACCTTTTTAGCCCAGAATCTAACCGGGGAATCCACGACGAAATTACAACCCCGTTCTTGCCGCAAGAGCCTCGAAGTCTTGATGCTAATGGCCTCTGCACCGACTGAGGATGGCCTTCGATCAACGAATCTACTAGTATGCGGCGATCAGCGCTGACCAAGCCCAGCGCCCCACCGAGTTCGTTCCGGAGACCGACATGACACGCATCGCAATTACTGGCGCCGCCGGGCGCATGGGTAAAACCCTGATCGAGGCCGTACAGCTGGCTGAAGGTGCCACCTTGAGCGCCGCCATCGAGCGCCCCGAGAGTTCGTTGATCGGCGCCGATGCCGGTGAGCTGGCCGGTCTGGGCAAACTCGGTATTGCAATCAGTGGTGACATTAACCAGGTTATCGATGATTTTGATGTGTTGATCGACTTCAGCGCCCCGGTTGCCACGGTTGCCAATGTCCAAGCCTGCCGTGCCGCCGGCAAGCAGATTGTTATCGGAACCACCGGCTTCGACGAAGACCAGAAAGCCGGCGTACACAGCGCCCAGAGTGATATTTCTCTGTGCATCGCTTCAAACTTTAGTACCGGCGTCAACCTCTGCTTCAAGCTGGCCAAAGCCGCCGCCGAGATTCTCGGGGACGACTACGATGTTGAGATCTACGAAGCCCACCACCGCCACAAGGTCGATGCCCCTTCAGGCACCGCCCTGAGCCTGGGTGAAGCCGTTGCTGAAGGGTTAGACCGAAATCTGAAAGAGGTGGCGGTCTACGGCCGTGAAGGCCAGACCGGTGCCCGCAAGCGCGAAACCATCGGTTTTGCCACCGTCCGCGGCGGCGACGTGGTCGGCGATCATACGGTGATGTACATGGCTGACGGCGAGCGGGTCGAGATCACCCACAAAGCCTCTAGCCGAATGGCCTTTGCCCGAGGCGCCGTTCGCGCTGCCTGCTGGTTGGACGGCAAGCAACCGGGTCTATACGACATGCAGGACGTGCTGGGTCTGAAATAAATCCAGCTCACCCAAATCGGGCCACCAGATCAACTCCTGAATCGCGCTGAGAGCAGGCCCCACCCTGCTCCAGCCACTGCTGTGCCTGCTGCTGGCCCAATTGTTTCAAACGCAGCAAAAAAGCCAGCCGGGTATCGTAGCGGCTGGCCCGCGACAACTTGGCCATGGTCGCGTCCGGCTCAATCAGATGGAATCTGAGTCGCCGTAATCGACGTTCAAGCGCGCCCAGCATCCAGAAACGGGACCGACTCTGCTGTCGAGCCTGGGCAATCGCTCGCATCTCACGCAAGAACGCACTGTTAAAGCCAAATTCAGCCACCCGTGCCCCGATAGAATCGATATCCGTGGGTAGATCCGGACGCTCCGCCGGGGTCAATAAAACCAGCAGAATATCTCGACTTCGACTCTCGTAGATCAATGGATAGAGGGCGGGATTACCGGCAAAGCCGCCATCCCAGTAGTAGTCGCCATCGATCTCGATCGCTCGGTGGATGGTCGGCAGACAGGCCGACGCCAACACCTGTTTGACATCCAGTTCGGCTTCGCGAAACAACCTCAGCTTACCGTTACTAACCCGTGTGGCAGCAAGGTACAGTTTGAACGGACACTCCCGCCGAAGCCGTTCAAAGGCGACCTCCTCCCTCAGCAATGACTCTAACGGGTTGATATCAAGCGGATTCAGATCGTAGGGCGAGAGCTGGCTCGATAGCCGTAGCAACCACTGATTCAGCGCCAAATTCAGCGACGGCTCCATCCCTTCGGTATCAGGCAACCAACGAGCCGGCGACTGGGCCGCCACCGCATGCCAAAATCGCTGCAGGCAATCCCGAGCCCCTTGAGGCCCTCCTTCCAGCCACCCCTGGGCCAGCATCACCGCGTTCATTGCTCCGGCACTGGTGCCGCTGATCGCCTCAAGCTCCAGATCGGGTTGCTGCAGTAGCCGGTCCAGAACTCCCCAGGTAAAGGCACCATGAGCCCCTCCGCCCTGCAACGCCAAATTCAATCCACAAGCAGCCATTTCCCCCCTCCCTGCAGGCTTCTTTGCCTCATAGCGACGACTCAACGGAGGCTCCCTTTTATACTCTATGAAACTCTAGGCTAATATTTGTGCATTGCACAAATATTGCAGTCATCCAACCCTGATGCCAGACTCAGGAAACTTCATCAACGGTCGTAACAACGAACGACTCACGCTTGGAACAAACCCATGGTCCTGTCCTTCCCCAAGTCTCTGATGCCTTGGTCATTGTGTCTGCTACTGGCAGGCTGTGCTGACCAACATGACTATGATGCGCTCAGTGGCGAGCAGCTGTTTAATCAGATCTGCGCCGATTGTCACCGACAGAGTGGTAAAGGCAGTTTTCTTGAGGGGATTCCCGCCAATGCTGGGACAAGGCTGGATCGCGAGCAGCTGATCGAGCTGATTACCGAAGGTAGCTCGGAGCATAAAAAGATGCCGGTTATCAGTCAGTTGGATCGTCAACAGGCGGGCCGTGTCGCTGACTATCTGAAAACAGTCCTGAACCGCTGATTCCAGCACGTGCAAAGATCCAAAGCCGGCGTCTGAATCCTATCAGGGCGGCGGCTATCCGGATTTCTGCCTCCTCACCTATGCTTCATTAGCACAACTGGTCAATTTTCGACCAAAGTCGTTAGGCCTCTGTGTTGACGGCACGCCTGATTATTATGTTATTCTAATTTAATCTAACGTTATAACTATAAATATATAATCAACTGCAGACCGAGGTAGCCCCATGACCGCGCTCGTGACCCCCTTCTTCGACGAACCGACCTTTACCTTCAGCTACATCGTGCAGGATCCGGATTCCAACAGCTGCGCAATCATCGACTCCGTGCTGGACTTCGATTACGACTCAGGAACAACCAACACCCGCTCGGCCGATCAGATGTTGGCTCATATCCAACAAAACAACCTGCAACTGGAGTGGATTCTCGAGACTCACGTCCATGCCGATCACCTGTCCGCCGCACCCTACCTGAAGCAGCAGGTCGGAGGAAAAACCGGTATCGGTGAACATATTCAAACGGTGCAAAGCACCTTCGGCAAAGTCTTCAACGCCGGCACCGAGTTCGCCCGTGACGGCAGCCAGTTCGACCAACTGTTCAAGGACGGTGATCAGTTCCAGATCGGCAGCCTGACCGCCAAGGCGATCCATACCCCCGGCCATACCCCAGCCTGCATGACCTACCAGATCGGCGACTGCGCCTTCGTCGGTGATACCCTGTTCATGCCCGACTTCGGCACCGCCCGCTGCGACTTCCCCGGCGGCGATGCCGGTATTCTGTTTCAGTCGATCCAGAAAATCTTTGCGCTGCCGGGAGAGACCCGTCTATTCATGTGCCACGACTACAAGGCCCCCGGTCGGGAGCAGTACGCCTGGGAGACCACCGTAGCCGAAGAGCGCCAGAACAACATCCATGTCGGCCACGGCATCAGCCAGCAGGATTTCGAACAGATGCGTTCTGAACGGGACAAGACGCTGGGCATGCCACGCCTGATCCTTCCTTCGGTACAGGTCAACATGCGTGCCGGCCAGATGCCGCCAGCCGAGGACAACGGCCAGGTCTACCTGAAAGTCCCCCTCAACCTGTTTTAACCGGCTGTCGTTAGCGGGCGCTCACACGCGCTCCAGCCCAACCCTATAACAATCGATAACAACAATATTTATGACAACAGGGAGCCCGGTATGGATGTTCATCAGTTAAGCCCTTTTATCAGTGTCTGCTCACAGATCACCGCCGCCGACGTCGGCCTTGCCGCCTCGATGGGGTTCAAGGCGATCATGAGCAATCGCCCTGACAACGAGAGCGAGGATCAGCCCGCCAACGATGAGATCCGCGAAGCCTGCGAACGACACGGCGTGGCTTGGTACTACCTGCCGGTCATCTCCGGGCAGATCACCGATGAAAATGCCGCCGACTTCCGTGAAATGATGGCCGCTATCCGCGGCCCGGTACTGGCCTTCTGCCGAACCGGAACCCGCTGCTGTACTCTGTGGGCGCTGGCCGAAGCACCCCGCCTGGATGTGGAAGCGATCCTGAAGGCGACCGAAGCCGCCGGCTACGACCTCAGTGCCCAGCGTGAGCGGATCAATGCCCTGGCCAACGAAGGGCTGCCTGCCCAGGCGATCACCTCGGGCAGTGGCCGTCGCCACGACGTTCTGATTGTCGGCGGTGGTGCCGGAGGCCAATCGGTCGCAGCCAGCCTGCTGAAGCGCAAACCGGATCTGAATATCGCCATTATTGAGCCGCGCACTGAACACTTCTACCAGCCCGGCTGGACTCTGGTCGGCGGCGGTGTGTTCGAGCGCAAGGACACCGTACGGCCGATGGAGCAGGTGATGCCCGATCAGGTGAAGTGGTATCACGCTGCCGCCTCCACTTTCGAACCCAAGCAACAGCAGGTGGTGCTGGAAGATGGTGAGCGGATCGGCTATCGCATGCTGGTGGTGTCACCGGGGCTGCGACTGGACTGGGATGCGATTCCGGGGCTGCGAGAGACACTGGGCAGCAACGGCGTCACCTCTAACTACCTGTTCGACCTGGCGCCCTACACCTGGGATCTGGTACAGAGCACTCGAAAGGGCAAGTCGCTGTTTACCCAGCCACCGATGCCGATCAAGTGCGCCGGCGCACCACAGAAGGCGATGTACCTGGCTTGCGACTATTGGCATCGCAACAATCGACTGGGCGAGCTGGATATCCAGTTCTGCAATGCCGGCGGTGCGCTGTTCGGGGTGGCCGACTATGTCCCGGCCCTGATGGAGTACATCGAAAAATACGGCATCGAGCTCAACTTCATGCACAACCTGGCCGCTGTTGATGGCCAGGCTAAGACCGCCCTGTTCAAGGTGACCGACGGCGAAGGCCAGGTCAGCGAAATCGAGAAGCCGTTCGATATGATCCACGTCTGCCCGCCGCAGAAGTCGCCGAAATTTATCGCTGACAGCCCGCTGGCTGACGCCGATGGCTGGCTCGATCTGAGCCCGGAAACCATGCAGCACAAGCAGTTCGGCGACATTTTCGGATTGGGCGATGGCGGCAACACCCCCAACGCCAAAACTGCAGCGGCGGTGCGTAAGCAGGCACCGGTGGTGGCCGAAAACGTCTTACGGGCGTTGGAGGGCGAAGCGCCACGGGCGATCTACGACGGCTACGGCTCCTGCCCGCTGACCGTGGAACGGGGCAAGATCGTACTGGCCGAATTCGGCTACGGCGGCAAACTTCTCCCCACCTTCCCCAACTGGCTGGTACAGGGCACCCGCCCCAGTAAACTGTCCTGGTTGCTGAAGGAGAAGATGCTGCCCTGGCTGTACTGGGAAGGCATGCTCAAGGGGCGCGAGTGGTTGGCCAAGCCGGAAATCCTGGCCCACAACCCGGCGGTTCAGGACACCAGCGATGCCTGTGATTGGAACAACAAACCTTGATTCGACCGCGCACCACCAAAAGAAGTACCGCACGCAATACCGGTGAATGGGAGACGCTGTGAAGTTAAAACGCTACCTGCCGATCGTTGATTGGCTCGGCACCTATAATCGCCAAACCCTGACCTCCGATCTGGTTGCAGCCCTGATCGTGACCATCATGCTGATCCCGCAGTCGCTGGCTTATGCGTTGTTGGCTGGCCTTCCGCCGGAGGTCGGTCTCTACGCCAGCATCCTGCCACTGGTGGCCTACGCCCTGTTCGGTAGCAGTCGAACCCTGGCAGTCGGGCCGGTGGCGGTGGTCTCACTGATGACCGCCGCCGCGGTCGGCAACCTGGCATTGCAGGGCACCCAGGAGTACCTGGTGGCGGCAGTAGCGTTAGCGTTTATATCCGGCCTGATGCTGGTGTTGATGGGAATCTTCCGGCTCGGCCTGCTGGCCAACTTTCTCAGCCACCCGGTGATCTCGGGATTTATCACCGCTTCAGGGATCATTATCGCCGCCAGTCAGCTCAAGCACCTGCTTGGCGTCGATGCGTCGGGCCACAACCTGCTGGAGATCGTCCAGTCACTGCTGGCCCGGCTCGACCAGATCAACCCGACCACCCTGGTGATCGGCGTGCTGGCCACCGGTTTTCTGTTCTGGGTTCGTCAGGGGCTCAAGCCGCTGTTGATCGGGTTCGGTCTGCCGCCTCGACTGGCCGACCTTTGCGCCAAGGCCGGGCCGGTCCTGGCGGTAGCCGGCACCACTCTGGCGGTCTGGATGTTCGGCCTGGTTGAGCAGCAGGTTGCCGTCGTCGGCGCCGTGCCCCAGGGCCTACCCAGCCTGACCCTTCCCAGTTTCGATATGGACCTGTGGCAGCAGCTGTTTATCTCGGCCCTGTTGATCAGCGTGGTCGGCTTTGTCGAATCGGTGTCGGTGGCCCAGACCCTGGCGGCCAAACGGCGCCAACGGATCGAACCCAACCAGGAGTTGATCGGCCTCGGCAGTGCCAATATCGCCTCCTCGCTGTCCGGGGGCTACCCGGTGACCGGCGGCTTTGCCCGCTCGGTAGTCAACTTCGATGCCGGGGCCGAAACCCCCGCTGCCGGAGCCTTCACCGCCATCGGCATCGCCTTGGCGGCATTGCTACTGACCCCGCTGATCTACTTCCTGCCCAAGGCGACACTGGCGGCTACCATCATCGTCGCGGTGCTGTCGCTGGTCGACCTGGGCGCACTGAAGCGGACCTGGGACTACTCTCGCAGCGACTTCGCCGCGATGCTGGCCACCATCGCGCTGACCCTGCTACAGGGAGTCGAGCTGGGTATTATCGCCGGGGTGACCCTGTCGATCCTGCTGCACCTGTATCGCACCAGCAAACCCCACAGCGCCGTGGTGGGACGGGTGCCAGGGACCGAACACTTCCGCAATATTGAACGTCACGAGGTGCAGACCGATCAGCACATCCTGACCCTACGGATCGACGAGAGCCTCTACTTCGCCAATGCCCGCTATCTGGAAGATCGGATCTACGAGCTGGTGGCCGACAACCCGGAGGTCGAACACCTGGTGCTGATGTGCCCGGCGGTGAACCTGATCGACGCTTCGGCGTTGGAAAGCCTGGAAGCGATCAACGACCGGCTTTGCGATAGCGGGGTCTATTTCCACCTGTCGGAGGTTAAGGGGCCGGTGATGGACCAGCTCAAACGCTCCCATTTCCTGCAACAGCTCAACGGCCAGGTCTTCCTGAGTCAGTTCGAGGCCTGGTCGGTGCTCTGCCAACCGGCATCCGACGAGCCCAGCCAGGCCGTCAAGCCAACGCCGCTTGAGCCGGACGTTCGGGCTTTATCGGCAGATGAACCGCTGCCGCCAGAAAGCCCAGCATTGCGCTGATCAACCAGACCGCATCGTAGTTACCGGTCTGGTCAAACAGCCAGCCCGACACCCAGGCGCCGAAGAAGGCGCCGATCTGATGGCTGAACATCACCAAACCAAACAGACTGGCCAATCTAGCGGTACCAAAGAACTGTGCCAGGGTGCCGCTGGTCAAGGGGACTGTCGACAGCCATAACACTCCCATCACCACCGAAAAGAAATAGAAGCTTTCGGCGGTTTTCGGTAGCCAGATAAAGGCCAGTACTATCGCCCCCCGCAATCCATAGATCCATGACAGCAGATAGGGCTTGTGATAGCGCCCACCAAGCCAACCGGCAAAGACCGTACCGGCTACGTTGATCAGTCCAATCAATGCCAGCGAGTTTGCTGCAACATCCGGCGTCAGGCCGCAAACCGCCACCAGATTCGGCAGATGCACCGAGATGAAGGCGACGTGATATCCACATACGAAAAAGCCCATCGCCAGCAACACGAAGCGACGATCGAAATGCACCCGCTCCCGAGTCTCGGAACGAGGCTTCGGGGGCAGCACGGCGGTTTTCAGCCAGGGGCTGAACAATGCCATCAGCAAGACACAGGCGGCCAGAATCCAGACGGCTTCGATCCAACCGAAACGGCTGTTGGCCCACTGGGTCAACAGTGCAAACAGAAACTGCCCCAGCGACCCGCCGGCACTGACGATCCCCAACGCAAATGAGCGCTGTGGTTCGCCGACATGGCGCCCCACCGCCGCCAGAACCACAGGAAAGGTCGTCGCCCCGACACCGACACCGATCAAAAAGCCATTGCTGAACTGATACAGCCAGGCACTCTCGCTCAGTGCCAACAGCGCCAACCCCACCGCATACAGCAAGGTCCCCACCAACAGCACCCGTACGGTTCCGTAACGCTCGGCGGCCACCCCGGCCAGCGGCGATACCGCGCCCCAGACGAGGTTCTGAACCGCGAAGGCGAAGGACAGCTCCGCCATCGGCCAGCCAAAACTGATCTGCATATCCGGCAACAGCAGGCCCATCGACTGACGAACCCCCATGTTCAACAACAAAATCAGCAGACCGGCAATCACCGCCAATAGCGCATGGGCCTGCCAGGCTACGGACTGATTGGTGGGGCTTGAGTTAGACATCGACATTCCTTGTGGACAGATTACGCGGCAGAAAGCGGTGCTATCGCGGCCATTGAGTGTAGCGATTATTGTGACGGGGAAAAGCCAAAAACGGCCGCTGTTACTTTTGGTTAGAAACCGGCTCTAACTTGTAGAGCCCTTAAGACTGGACACCGGATGGTCAAACTTCTGAGCCCGCTAGGCGGATATAAGCAAGACTAATTTCTTAGTATCTCGGCAGCTAGAGGTCGTCGAAATCAACGTAGCAGCTATTCTCCCTCTGCTTGGCACAGTCCATCGCCCGGTCGGCCTTCGACAGCAGCTGTTCCACTTCATAGCCATGATCGGGGAAATAACTGATGCCGATATGGACGCCTAACACTTCGACCAACTGAGGTAACGGCTGGCCGATCTCGTCGATCATCTTCTGCGCTACCAGCGGGGCATCCTGGGCACTGCTGATCTCGCTGAGCATCACCACGAACTCATCGCCCCCCTGGCGTGCGAGCATATCGACCTCGCGCAACGTTCGACCCAGACGCGCGGCTATCTCCACCAGGATCTGATCGCCGGTCTCGTAACCCAAGCTGGCGTTGATCCGCTTGAAACCGTCCAAATCCAGCAACATCACCACCAGTGGACGGCCAGTTCGATGAGCCCGCTTCAGCTCCTGCTCCATCAACTCACTGAAGTAGCGTCGGTTCGGCAACCCGGTCAACGGGTCATGCCGGGAAAGGTGGCGCAACTGTTGCTGGGTCGCGCGGTGGTGCATGACCTCCTGCTCCAGCGACGTATGGGTGTTGGAAAGCTCCAGCGTTCGCTGCTGTACCCGCTGCTCCATCTCATCGAAATCATGCTGCAGCTGTGCCCTGCGACGACGATCCTGGCTACGCAGCGTCACTCCGGCAGCCAACAGCAGTATCACCAGCAGCATCGGCAGTAGCCAACCCAGAGCATTATCGCTAGGAGCCCGTCCCAACAGCCGTTGCAATCCTCGCTGATAGTCCGAGTCTGGGTCTGATCTATGCTGTTCCAGGTACGCATCTATGGCGTCGAGCTTCGACGGAGATGCGCCTTGCCGAGCCAGATAACCGATCTCACGGGTACAACAGGTCAGCGGGGTCAGATGCAGCGGGTACTGCTCCAGCATCGGCTGAACAAGGCGACGAGGTAGCAGCACCGCATCGGCTTTGGTATCGACGACCCAGGAGATGGCCTGCTGATAGTTCTCGGCCTGTAGTAGTTGAGGCTGCATCCCCAACTGCTGCAGGTAGCGTTGCCACTGCCGGGAAATCGGGTCCGCCTTAACCGCAGCGACCCGCCGGCCTGCCAATTCATCACGCGCGGCCAGTAGCTGCGCGGCCGTCAACAGCTGCGCCCAACTGTAATACACAGATTGTCGAGTAAAGTCGTAGCGGCTTTCCAACGCAGGAGTTCGGGTAATACCGGCCAGCAGATCCAGCTCACCACGATCCAGTTGTTCCAACAGCTCTGCCTCAGCTGCCCGATGAATGTTCAATTGCCATTGTTGTTGCCGGGCGACAGCTTCCAAGACCTCGATAGACAACCCGGTCGGCTCACCGCCAGCCCCCATCATCAGGGTAGGGTCGCCGAGAGCTTGGCCGACCCGAACCGTGCTCTGCCCCCAGGCCTGACCGCCCAGTACCAACAGGCCGCACAGGCACAGCAACCTAAGGCCCAGACTGGTGCACCTGAAACGATCGGGCTCCGCATTGCCATCTTGCCCGGCTACCGCAGCTTGAGCCCTTAGCAGCTCAATAGAATCCATAATCAAAGCGTAGCAAAGCCAAGATCGGTCCATGCAGTTGCAACTGATGCTGAACCGGCACAGGCCCGCACCAAAGTGACCGCTTTTGGGGAACCCAATCCTCCTCCGACAATCACACCGACAGAGATCCATTTCGACTTGCTGCCGGTTGCCCCCTTGGGTATCGTCCCCCAACACCCAGCCGCTGCTGCCGCATCCTGACCTGAGGAGTCACCATGCTCAAAAAGCTGTCCCTAAGCCCCCTAACGTTCCGCCATCTGAAACGGCACGGCCTCGTCGCAGGCATGTTGCTGGGCGTCACTGCCCTGGCGCAAGCTGCCGGACCCGGTTTCCACTACGATGGCCAGCAATACCGTGGCGACAACCTGCCTGCCGCAATCAAGGCGGAACTGTACCAGCTGGAGCAGAAATTCAATGATCAACGCCGCGAAGTGATCGACGGTTACATCGTCAATCGTTATGTGCGGGAGCGAGCCCAGGCTGAAGGCAAGAGCTTTGCCCAGCTACAGCAGGAACTGCTGAGCGCGCCGCTTCCCACCGATGCCGATGTCGAAGCCTTCTACAATGCCAACAAGGCCCGAATTCCGGGACCGCTGGAGCAGGTTCGCGAGCAGATCAAGAACTACCTCAAGCAAGCACTGTTGGTGGAAAAACAGCGCCAACTGCTGGAGATGATCGTCGAGGACAAGGGTTATCAGGTCGAATTAGCGGCGTTGCCGCAGCTTCGCCTGCCGATCGCACTGGAAGGCTACCCGAGTAAGGGTAATCCGGACGCCCCGATCACCCTGGTCGAATTCGCCGATTACCAATGCCCTCACTGTAAGAACGCCGGTCCGGTCACCAAGCAGCTGTTGAAAGAGTATGGCGACAAGGTCCGGCTGGTTTATCGCGACTTTCCGATCAACCGCTCCGGTATCTCCCGCAAGGTCGCCGAAGCGGCGGTCTGCGCCGACCGCCAGGGTCAGTACTGGCCATTCCACGAGCTCGCCTTCGAACGCCAGAACTATCTCAAAAATATCAGCATCGAGATGCTGGCCGAGGAAGCGGAACTGGATATGGATGCCTTCAATAGCTGCCTGAAGAGCGGCGAGCCGCAACAGATTGTCGCCGGTTCCCAGGCCGAAGCACGGGAGCTGGGCATCACCAGCACGCCAACCTTCTTCGTCAACGGTCGTCCGCTGCCCCATAGCCACGGCGACCTGCTGGCAGAGCTGAAGTCGTTGATCGACGACGAATTGAAATCCAAAAACTAATCATCAAAATTTAAATTTGATTCATGATATCTGATCATCAGCTGCAACTGATCGAGCAACAGCTCGGCCGTAAACCCCGCGGGATTGCCGAGGTGAGTCACCAGACCGCCGATGGCATTCCGGTGGTGTTGCGGATGCATTCACTGGTCGATGACAAACCGTTTCCGACCCTCTACTGGCTCTGCTCCAAAGACCTCTATAAGGCGATCAGCCAGATCGAGACCGGCGGCTGGGTCAAGCAGATCGAACAGCAACTGGAGCATGATTCGGAACTGCGACAGGCTTATCAGCAGAACCACCGTGATTACGTAGCGCTGCGCCAGGGATATCTGAGCGAGGATGAGCAGCGGCGGATCGAAGAGCTTGGCTTTTCCGAGCTGTTTCAGCGCTACGGTATCGGCGGTATCGCCCAGTGGGATAAGGTGCGCTGTCTGCATATGCAGTACGCCCATTACCTGGCACAACCCGGTGAGGGCTGCAACGTGATCGGGCAACGGATGGAGCAGGAGTTCGAGCTGTCAAAGCTGCAGCTAAAACTCTAACGGGCGTTCAGGCAGACACAAAAAAGGGCAGCCTATCGCTGCCCTTTTTATTTCGCTTCTGACACCGGTTTGGTCCAGAAGCCATCAAATCACTTAGCCCTGCAGACGGTGGTACTTGTCCATCAGCTGCTCTTCGGTCTCTTCGTGATCCGGGTCTTTCGGGATACAGTCTACCGGACAGACCTCAACACACTGAGGCTCGTCGTAGTGACCGACACACTCGGTACACTTGGCCGGGTCAATCTCGTAAATTTCATCCCCCGGAGTGATTGCCTCGTTGGGGCACTCCGGTTCACAAACGTCACAGTTGATGCATTCGTCGGTAATGATCAGTGCCATGTCGGCTACCTCTAAAATCCTATTACTATCGAGTCGTAAATTTATCTATTTATTATCTGTCGACAGCAAAACGCTGCCGAAGTGCCTCTTCCACCAGCGGATGGACAAACTTGGAGACATCGCCTCCCAGACATGCCACTTCCCGAATCAGGGTCGAAGAGACAAAACTGTATTTTTCAGCCGGGGTCAGGAACAGGGTCTCAAAATCGGTGTAGATCGCCCGGTTCATGTTGGCCAGCTGAAATTCGTATTCAAAGTCCGAAACCGCCCGTAGTCCACGCAGTACCGCACAGGCATCGTACTGCTGCATAAACTCGGTCAACAGCCCACTAAAGCCGATCACCTCGACTTTATCCAGGTGCCCGAGCACTTCCTTGGCCAGTTCGGTACGCTGCTCCAACGGCAGCAACGGCTGCTTCTTCGGACTGGCAGCAACCGCTACAATCACCTTGTCGAACAGCTTGGCGGCCCGCTCCACCAGATCCGAATGGCCATGGGTAATCGGATCAAAGGTACCCGGGTAGACAATAATATTCATGGTATTGCTCCCAGAGCATACGAAGAATCGCGCGAATGTTAACGGAATTGGCGCAGCGGTACAATTAGATTACGTTATATGGATAAACCCACATCTATGCACAATCAGGGATTTTTATCGATGTTCAGCACTGAAAACCGAACTTATCAGCCCCTGCTAATATTTATAGCTGCACTAGTGCTATCGGGCTGTCAAACCCTGCAATCGGTGGATCGCGGCCTCTACAACATCGCGGAATCGGTATCGGAACAAGACCGGGTCACCGGCCAGCGCAGCCTGAGCCTCCAATCCCGCGCCCAGCAGATCCAACAGGGCAACAGCGTGGTCGAGCAACTGATCGCCAAGGAGAAGAAGGACGGACGCAAACTCAACCAGCAGCTCGATAAAGACCAGTACTGGCGAATGGTGCAGATCTTTGACCGGGTCCACCGTATCAGCCACCTCAGCGATGAACGCTGGCAACCGATTCTGATCGACCGTGACAGCTTTAACGCCTTCACCACCGGCGGCACCTACATCGTGGTTCACCGGGGCTTGATGGAGCAGCTCACGAGCGATGACGAGGTCGCAGCAGTCATGGCCCACGAAATCGCCCACACCGTGGCCAACCATGTGTTTGAAGCCCAATCTCTGGCCCAGGTCACCGCGCTGGCCAACTCAGGCTCCGCCGGGCGCGATGGCTATCGTGCCGCCTTCACCCAGAAGAACGAGTATGAAGCTGACCGGATCGGTGTGCTCTACAGTTCACTTGCCGGCTATGATCCGCTGGCTTCCAGCCGAATCTGGAAGCGCCAATATCAGACTGAGGGCAACCGTCGTGGCTTGTTCTTCCAATCCCACCCGGTCAACAGCGACCGCGAACGCTTCAATCGGGTCAATGGCGAGAAAGTCCAGCCGTACTATACCCCCGGTCGGATCAACCCGAACCACGCCCAACTGCTGCAGAACAACAGTCTGTGGAGCAAACAACAGCAAGGTTCCGACAATGTCGGTCAGGGAGGAGGCTTCTCGGCCCTGGCTGGTACCCTGCTTGGCGCCTACGTCGACCACCAGCAGGCCAAAGCCGGTGAACGCCAACAGCAGCAACAGATTCGATTTGTCCGCTACGTGCAGTCTCAGATGAAACTAGTGGGAGAAACGCGCCCGTCCGCCGACCGCTGGCAACTGCGCTTTCGCTACGACGGCCAGATACCGCTGCAGGGGGTTACGGTCGGTGGCCAGCTATCACAGGGCAAGGACAAGGCCCCGATTGTGATGGTGGCCCATGTCAAACAAGCGATCCGTCAGGGAGAGCAGTTTAAAGCCGAATTCAGGCACACCGCGCTGAAATCACTCAGCAAGCCGAGCGACAGCATCAAACTCTATCTCGATGACGCGGTTCCCCAATAGCCACAATCGCCATCGACGATAGCCTTCCGCTGACGGCCCCAGACGGGGCCAGTCATCTAGGGAACGATTCGATTAAATCCCGGTGCGAAGTAGCACCAACGATCAGTCGAAATCGTATTCGCACAGATTACGTTTAAGTTCTTTCTCTTCGAAGTGGGATTCTATCGCCCGGCGGGCGCGAAGATTGCGAAGGCTGGCAGCTTTCTTGGTTGCCTGCTGCGTTTCGGATTCAACCTCCATCGCAGCGTCGAACACACGGTTGTGAATTTCTTCCAGCTGGTGATCATGTCTCATCATGGCAGCGACTCCATATCAAGATAATCAAGCAGGGCAGAATTCTAGGGCTGTAATGTGACCTTTCGGTGACAACCCCGGAAGCGGACTCTTGATCGAACCGTCGCTAGAGACTGCAGGAACGACACAGGGCCCAACCCACAAGCAATTTTTTCTCACAGCTTCGGTGGAAATACAAGCTGCTGTGCAGCATTTCAGCCGCGTAATTGATCTCTACCAGGAGAAAACCAGACCTGAACAGGCGCTCGAAGGCCGGGGCAGACGGGCCGGTGCGGCCCGAGGAAGGTTACTTTTCGACCCGAGTAGCCGGTCGCTTTTCGTTCTGGCGCAACGAACGCAGGCTACGACGGATGGTCTTAAGGTGATCGATCACCCCCGGCCCCAGCTTCATCGCCAAGCCGACGGCCAGCACGTCGATCACCACCAACTGAACAACCCGTGAGGACATCAAGGCACTGAGGTCTTTATCCTCTTCCAGATCGATATGGATCGGCACCGTCGCCAGCTCCGACAACGGCGTATTACTGGGGCAAAGCGCGATCACCTGAGCCCCCTGGGCCAATGCCAGCCGGGACGAGTGAAGCAGATCCTTGGTGCGGCCGGTCTGGGAAACCGCCACCACCACATCCCCCTCGGACAAGGTGACCGCCGCGATCGACTGCAGGTGCGGATCCGAATAGGCCACCGCGTTGACCTTGAGTCGGTGGAATTTGTGCTGCGCATCGGTACAGACCGCCGCCGAGGCACCAAAGCCATAGAACTCGATCCGCTTTGCCAGTGCCAGCGAATCGATCGCCTGCTCCAGCGTATCGGCATCCAGCTCCTCTTTGATATTGAGCAGGTTACCGATGGTGGAATCGAAGATTTTCGATTTGAAATCGCTGACGCTGTCCTTCTTGTTGAGCGAGAACTGCTCAAAGTTGGAGCTGGTGGCCAGCACCTGAGCCAAAGTCAGCTTAAAGTCCTGAAAGCCATCGTAGTTCAGCGCCCGACAAAAACGCACCACCGTTGGCTCGCTGACCTGGGCTTCTGAAGCCAGATCCACGATCCGCATATGGATCACCTCTTTGGGGTGAGCCAGCACGTAGTCGGCCACTTTCTGCTCGGACTTACGCAGTTCCGGGCGGGCCTCGGCGATGGTTTTTAACAGGTTGGTGGTATTCACAACAGCTCTGTCCGTCAAAATTGCGACCGTAGGATAGCAAAAAAGAAACGGCCTTCGTGAGTCCAGATTCGACTAAAAGCCCTATCAAATTGGTTCGACAGTCAATGGGGGGCCCCTCGGCTCCCCCCCTTCACATCGAACAACGACGGGCTAGGCCATCGAAATGACTTCCTCAACCAGCTTACCGATTCCCGATGCCGCCTCGGAGATTGACCCTGCCAGCATATAAGCCGGGGTGGTGATCACCTTGTTGTCTCGGTCGATCACTGTTTCGCTGACTTCGCAGGCCTGATGTCGACCTCCCATCGCCTCGATGGCCGAGGCGGTATCCGGATCCTTACCGATAGTGCAGAGCACATCGGCACCGAACAGCTTCGGAGCCATGGCAGGGGCGATACAGATCAGGCCCACCGGCTTGCCCTCTGAGTGGATCGCCTGAGTGAAGCTGGCCACCTCCGGGTTGACCTCGCAGTCGCTACTCGCCACGGCAAAGTTGGACAGGTTTTTAGCCGCGCCGAAGCCCCCCGGGATGATCAGCGCATCGTAATCGGCCGGGTTGGCATCGCTTAGCGCCTTGATCTCACCCCGGGCCAAGCGGGCAGCCTCGACCAACACATTACGCTGCTCACCTTCAGCCACCTCACCGGTCAAATGATTGACCACATGCATCTGATCCACATTCGGCGCCAGACAGTGATACTTGGCGCCTTGCTGCTCGATGTTCAACAACGTCAAAACCGACTCATAGATTTCCGAACCGTCGAATACACCCGAACCGGACAGAATGACTGCAATCTGCTTCATTGTGCTTCTCCCTGTGTAAGACCTGGATCTAACCTGCTAGTTAGTTTGTGGAACGACTTTCACCGCTCAAGTTGAGCGACCCAACACTCAGTCGGCGGCCGCGATCATGGCTTCAAACCCAGCCCGATAGTCCGGATACTGGAACTGGTAGCCCAATGCCTGCAACTGCTTCGAGCTGCAACGTTTGCTGCCGCTTCGCAATTTCTGGCTGAAATCTTCCGGTTGTGGCGCCACCTCGACAGCCAAGCGCTGTCGCAACCAATCCAGCACCTCATGGTAGGGCGCGGGATTGGGGTCCGATGCCAGGTAGATCGGTGCCAGCGACTGTCCTGCCTGATCCTGTTCGATCAGAAAACGCAGCACGCCGATGCAGTCTTGCTGGTGGATTCGGTTGCCGTACTGGCAAGGCTCGGGCAACGCCGTCACCCCCTGACGGACCCAATTGAGAATCCGCTCACGGCCGGCACCGTAGATACCGCTGAAGCGAACACTGGTGCCGATAAACTCGGAGTCGGCCAGAAGCTGCTCGGCATCAAGCATCGCCTGGCCGTTGAAGCCGGTCGGCTCGGTCGGGCTCGACTCATCGACCCAACTGCCGTCACGCTGGTGATAAACCGCCGCGCTGGAAACGAAGAAAATACGCTTGGGACACAACTGTTGCTCGCGTAAGGCCTGTAACAGGTTACGCAGCCCCTCGACATAGGCCTGTTGGTATCCTTCGGCGCTATAAGCAGCGGGAACCAACGAGAACACCAGATAGTGGTGCTGCGGCAACCCTTCGAGAGAGACCGGGTCGGTGACATCGGCAGCGATCCCTTGGATTGCCTCAGGCAGTTGATTAAGATGACGTTTCAACCCAAAACAACGGTGCCCCGCCCGGCTTAATTGCAGTCCGAGCCCGGTACCAATTTTGCCACAACCGACCAGTAGCACTGTCGCCACGATGCCTTACTCCTATTGCGCTGCGTTCTACCCCAAGCTCTGCGCTGACTCGTACGATAAGTATGGCGCCAAGCAATTGAATTTGATCAGTTCGACAGTTTGGACTCTCCGTTCCGGGATGTCACCCTCCCGCGGCGAACCAGTCCCGGCTTGCGGAGATTCCTTATGACCCTGACCGAACTGCGCTACATCGTCGCACTGGCCACCGAATGCCACTTCGGGCGTGCCGCCGAGCGCTGCTTTGTCAGCCAACCCACGCTGAGTATTGCAGTCAAGAAGCTGGAATCCGAGCTGGGTGTAGCCCTGTTTGAGCGCCACAAGAACCGGGTACAACTGACGCCCAGCGGCGAACAGATCATCGAGCAGGCCCGCAAGGTGCTCAACGAAGCCAAACGGGTCGAAGAACTGGCCCAACTGGGCCGCGATCCGTTGACCACCCCGTTACGACTCGGCGCCATCTATACCATCGCGCCCTACCTGTTCCCCCATCTGGTACCTCGAATCCGGCAGCAGGCCCCAAACCTGCCGCTCTATCTGGAAGAGAATTTCACCCACAAGCTGCGTGAAAAGCTGCTGGCAGGCGAGCTGGATGCGATCGTTATCGCGCTGCCGTTCGAAGCCCCCGACGTGTTGGTCCGCGAGCTTTACGACGAAACCTTCGTGGCCCTGCTACCCGAGGACCACCCCTGGAGTGAACGGGAGCGGCTCGATCCGGAGGAGCTGGAACAGATCCCGATGCTGATGCTCGGTGAGGGCCACTGCTTCCGTGATCAGGTGCTCGAAGCCTGCTCCGGGCTGGGGTCGGAAAACAACCTGATCACCGAAGGCGGCTCGCTGGAAACCATCCGCCATATGGTCGCTACCGGGCTGGGTTCCACCGTACTGCCCCGTTCCGCCATCGACCCGGACCATCCGCCCAAGCTGGCCAAGGTGGTACCGTTCAACCCCCCGGTACCCAAGCGGACTTTGGCGCTGGCTTGGCGTACCAGTTTCCCCCGGCCTAAAGCGATCGATCTGCTGTGCGATTCGATCCGGCTCTGCCCGGCTGGGCGCTAAACCATGGCCTCAACTCAAGTACGCACGCTGGACCAGATCTCGGTTTCCCGCCTGAAAGGGGTCGGCGCCGCGATGCAGCAGAAGCTCGAAAAGCTCGGCCTGGAGAGTCTGCAGGACCTGTTGTTCCACCTGCCGATCCGCTATCAGGATCGCACCCGGGTGGTGCCCATCGGCCAGTTGCGCCCCGGCGACGAGGCGGTGATCCAGGGCCAACTGATCAGTTGCGATGTGCAGTTGGGGCGGCGACGGAGCCTGCGCTGTAAGCTGCGTGATGCCAGCGGAGGCGTGGCGCTGCGCTTCTTCCACTTCAGCGCGGCCCAGAAGAACAATCTCAAACCGGGGATGACCCTGCGTTGCTTCGGCGAAGCCCGGGTCGGCAGTAGCGGCCTGGAGCTTTATCATCCCGAATATCGAGCCGTTGAAGATGACGCCTTCGAGCCCACCGAACAGCAGCTGACTCCGATCTATCCGGCGACCGAGGGTCTGACCCAACCGCGAATCCGCGGCCTCTGCGAACAGGCCCTGGCGATCATGGAGCAACAGGGGGGCTTACCCGAGTGGCTACCCGAAAGCCTCCACCAGCAGTTCGACCTCAGTGACCTGACTAGCGCGGTACGCTACCTGCACCACCCACCGGTCGGCACCGACCTGCTGCAGCTGAGCGAGTCACGGCATCCGGCCCAACGTCGGTTGGCATTTGAGGAGCTGCTGGCCCACCAGCTCAGCCTGGTGCGGTTGCGTCGCCAACAGCAGCAACATGCAGCACCGGGGCTGCCACCGGGCGGCACGCTGACTCAGCAATTTCTGGCCCAGCTGCCGTTTCAGCTTACCGGCGCCCAACACCGGGTCTGGCAAGAGGTCGCCTCAGACTTGAGCCAACCGCTGCCGATGCTGCGACTGGTCCAGGGCGATGTCGGCTCCGGTAAGACCGTGGTTGCCGCGCTGGCAGCGCTGCAAGCGATCGAGGCCGGTTATCAGGCCGCGGTGATGGCTCCAACCGAGATCCTGGCCGAGCAGCATATGCTCAACTTCAGCAACTGGCTCGAACCGCTGGGGATCCAGCTCGACTGGCTCACCGGCCGATTGAAGGGGAAGAAACGCACCGAAGCCCTGGCGCGGATCGCCGACGGTACGGCCCGGGTGGTGGTCGGCACCCATGCGCTGTTCCAGGACGAGGTTCAGTTCCACAATCTCGGTGCCGTGGTGGTGGACGAGCAACATCGTTTCGGCGTCCACCAACGGCTGGCGCTGCGGGAGAAAGGCCGGGCCAGCGGGCTGGTTCCGCATCAGCTGATCATGACCGCCACCCCGATTCCCCGAACCCTGACCATGAGCGCCTACGCCGATCTGGACTGTTCGGTGATCGACGAACTGCCGCCGGGCCGAACGCCGGTCAACACGGTACTGATCGCCGATGAACGCCGTGCCGAGGTGGTCGAGCGGGTCCGCGCCGCCTGTCGCGAGGGTCGCCAAGCCTATTGGGTCTGCACCCTGATCGAAGAGTCCGAGGTGCTCGAGTGCCAGGCCGCCGAGGTTACCGCCCAGGAGCTGACCGAAGCCCTGCCGGAGTTACGGATTGGCCTGGTCCACGGCCGCATGAAAGCCACCGAAAAAGCGGCGGTGATGGACGCGTTCAAAGGGCGTGAGCTTGATCTGTTGGTCGCCACCACCGTGATCGAGGTGGGAGTCGATGTCCCCAATGCCAGCCTGATGATCATCGAAAATCCAGAACGGCTGGGGCTGGCCCAGCTACACCAGTTGCGTGGTCGGGTCGGGCGCGGCTCGGTCGCCAGCCACTGCGTATTGATGTACCACAAGCCGTTGTCGCAGCAAGGTCGTGAGCGTCTGCAGGTGATGCGCGAAACCAACGACGGCTTCCGAATTGCGGAGAAGGATCTTGAGTTGCGGGGACCTGGGGAGGTCTTGGGAACCCGGCAGACCGGAATGATGCAGTTTCGAATCGCGGATCTGGATCGGGACGGAGATCTGTTGGAGGGAGTCAAAGCGGCAGCCGCCCAAGTCGAGTTGCTGCCGCAAAATTGCGACGGGATTATCCGTCGCTGGTTGGCGCAGGGTGAACAATACGGCAGCGTCTGACGCTGCCCCACCCACACCGAGCGATTAGTGCTTGTGCATCTCTTTCTTCATGCCACCAGCCATATCGTGCTGCATCTTGTTACCACCAGCATGCATCATCGGCTGGACCTTCTTGACCGGCACATTCAGGGTCTGGCTGCTACCGTCTGAGAAGTGCAGCGTCAGGCTCTCCTGCTCACCCGGCTTCAGCTGCTTGTTCAAGCCCATTATCATGACGTGAAAGCCGCCCGGCTTCAGCTCGACCTGGCCATTGGCCGGAATCACGATCTTCTCGACCTGACGCATCCGCATCACACCGTTGTCATTGACATGGTTGTGCAGTTCGACTTTTTTAGCCAGATCAGCTTCAGCCCTTACCAGCGCCAGCTCTTGATCGGTCGGATTGCTGATCACCATAAAACCGGCACTGTTTGGAGCACCGGGGGCACTGGCGCGCAGATAGGGGTTACTTACTTCACCGGCCATGACCGGCAGAGCCAGCAGGCTGGCCATCAGTACAAGAATTTTTTTCATCGTATTTTAGTCGCTCAATAGAAAAGCCCGGCAACCCAGGCTCGATAGACCAAACGGCAGCGGTGCGCAATTCATCGGAATCGTTGCAACCCGGCAATGCTAAGCATCATGTTGGTCGTCAAAAAAGGAGTACGGTTAGGAACAGGCCGGTAGATCGGAAAAGCTCAGTATCAACCCACAACAATTGATCTGAAAGTCCAGGTTATCCGCCCACAACAACATCAAACTTGGACAAAGGGGACCGATCCACAGGCCCGTCGCGGCATCAAGCCAGCGGCGGAGCCCTTGGATGGAGCGGACTTAAAAAAGGATCGGGGCCATCGCCCGAGAGGTGCGTTAGCTGTGGGCCAATCGGTGCCGAATCAAATGACTCAAAGCCGCCGCTTGAAGGAACCGCACAACTGAACAGCTGATAGAGCGAACACAGAGGACACTGCATCGAGCCCTGAGCGCGCTGTTCGGAACTGGGAATCTCACCGTCTTCACCGACCTGGATCAGCTGGATCCCCTGCAGGGAACAGACCTGAACCCAACGGCCTTCACCACCTTCATGCTGAATCGCTGCTGCGACCAGCGGACCACCAAGCTGCGACAGCAACAACAGCGCCACCAGCCCGTAGATCAACGGGCTGCGTCCTGCTTGTCGGCGAAGGGTCAATGGCATAGGTGTGATTCCATCACAAATATTCGAACATGTTAATTCGACACCAGCGGCTTGGCAATAACAGCGCTTGATGGCCGTCAAGTTAGCCGCCTAGAATCGAGCCGAGATTGGCTCAAAAGGGCATAATTCTTGTCTGAGGGCCGGCCTTCACGCTTAGACGATTAACCGGTACTGATCATTTTTCCCAAGCGTATAGCGGTTAAATCCTTCAGATTGTGCCGCACTCGTCGATAAAAGTTCTATCGCCGGGTATCAGGAGCGTCAATGAACTGGTTACACAAGCTCATGTTTTGGAAGAGCAATAAAACCGACGAACAGTTATATGTCCGCTGCGAGATCGACAACAAGCGCTCAAACTATCGGGTTACCCCCGAGGATAACGGTGCCTTGTCACTGCTGATCGAGGGCGAACAGGTTCGAATCATGAACCTCTCCGTCAGCGGTATTGCCTTCGAGCTTGCCGATCCGAAATCTCCCTTGAAAGACAGCCTTGAGCTGCATGGCATCCTGTACATCGGCCATCGCAACAACCCTATTCCATTGCGACTGCAGGTACTGGATCGTCGAGATCTGGTGCTGCGCTGCCGGACTCTGGATCTCGACGCCATAATCCAACGTAAACTGTCTGCCGCAATCACCCAGTACCAGAAACAGCAGATCCGTTCACACAGCCGTAACGCGGAATCCCCTCCTGGAGCGGTGTAGCCCGAGAATAACAATGCGGTCTAGTGACTGCCGCCCTTCAGAAAAAGCTGATTCGTAGCGGCTGCGAAACGGATGCTCCCTCAAGGCTTCAACTCACCGGCCACAACAGATCACTCAAAGGGGTGGCAATCACTGGCGTTGGCGCGGTGATTCCTGATAGCCTCAGCAGCTACAGCACCGAACCAGTTTGAAGCAGTACTCGGGTAGTTTCTTCCTTCGATGACGCCGTGGTGGAAGCTGTTCGTAGCCAAAAGATAGGGACCCAGTTCGGCGAGAAACGGGGAGCTCAGGAGTGAATCTGACACTCAAGTCCAAGCTACTGATCACGATAGGCCTCGTGTTTATCTGCTCCTTCGGCGCGGTAATCTATTACGACTATCAAAACGCCCGCGAAGAGATTATTGCCAACCTCAAGAACGAAGCGACTACGATTCAAGGGGTGCTGCGCGCCACCCGAAAGGTCTATCGTCACCAGTTTATTACAAGCGGAGTTCCGCTCAACGACAAAACCGTTGGCTTCCTACCTGCCCACGCGCTGAATCGAATCTCGGATGAGTTTAACAACTGGGTCAAATCCGGCCTCTCTTTCAACAACGTTTCAGACCGCCCCCGAAACCCCAAACAACAAGCGGATAACGTTGAACTCGAGGCGATGGCCTTTTTCAGAAAAAATCCGCAAGTCAAACAGCGGATCCGCTACTTCCAAGACGAGCAGGGTCGCAGTTTCTACCACTACGCCTCACCGCTATGGATAACCCAAAGCTGCCTCCAGTGTCACGGTAAACGCGAGGACGCACCGCTTTCCATCCAAACCCTCTACACCCAATCGTTCGGCTATCAGCTGGGCGAACTGCGTGGAATTCTCAGCATCAAGCTGCCCAGCACCCTGCTGGAGGAGCGGATCAATCAGCATCTATGGGGATCGATCGCGACCTATTTCGCCGCATTTTTGATGACCTTCCTGGCGGTTTTCTGGCTGCTCAAGCACAACATCCTCAATCGCTTGAAACTGCTCACCCAAGCCAGCAGTCGAATGGCCTCAGGGGAATACCGGGTTCGGATCAACAGTCGGGGCAACGATGAGATCTCGGCGGTGGCCAACGCCTTCGACAGCATGGCCGAGGCGGTGGAATCCCGCGATCAAACCCTGCGCGATAGCGAACAGCGCAGCCGGGCCATCTTTGAGTCCAGCGGCGAGGGTATCGTCGTGATAGATGAAAAAGGCTGGGTTCGCGAGGCTAACCGTACCAGCGGACAGATTTTCGGATACCCGGAACAGCGGCTGACCAATACCTCTGCATTGAATCTGCTGCCCACGGAAGGTCGCTTTTCTCAGCTTCGAAAGCTGATCCGATTTATCCGGTCAGGCCCCAATTCTACCGAAGGTTTGAATCGCGTCGAGGTCAATGGCCAACGCCAGAACGGCGAAATCTTTCCGCTAGAGCTCAACGTTAACGATCTGACGCTGGATAATGAGCACTTCTACCTGGCGGTGGTGGAAGACATCTCGGAACGAAAACAGGCGGAACAGGCTCTGCTGCGTAAGCAGGAGTTTCTGCAGACCGTTATCGACGGTGTGGTAGATCCGATCATGGTGATCGATACCAATTACCGCATCATCATGACCAACAGCGTTGCCAGGCAGAATATCCCTGAACACTTGGCTTCGAAATCGGTGCTCTATTGTCATCAGGTATCCCACCATTCCGACGTTCCCTGTAGCGGCGACGAGCACCCCTGTCCATTGCGAGATGTGATGGAGTCGGAAAAACCGGTTACCGTGGTGCACGAGCACCACCTCAAGGATGACAGAATTGCCACGGTCGAACTGGATGCCTCGCCTTTCTGGGGCGAGAACGGCAAGCTCGAAGGTATTATCGAAGTCGCTCGGGACATGACCGAGCACCTAGAGACTGAACGGCAACTGCGGGAGAACGAAGAGCGGCTGCTATACCAAGCGAGCCACGACGACCTGACCGAACTCTCCAACCGCTCGTTGTTCAACAGTCGTCTTGAGCATGCGATCGATCGTAGTGAGCGGGAAGGCCATCGGATTGCGGTGCTGTTCCTGGATCTGGATCGGTTCAAGAACATCAACGACAGTCTGGGCCACGATATCGGTGACGGCATGCTCCAGGAGGTCGCCAAGCGTTTGGCGGCGGGTATTCGCAAGGAAGACACCGTCGCCCGGATGGGCGGCGACGAGTTCACCATCATCCTGGAAGGTATCCCGGATACCGAAAATGCCGCAGTGGTGGCGCGTAAGTGCCTGGAAATCCTGTCAGAGAAGATGACCGTAAGGGGAATTGAATTGTTCCCGTCGGTCAGTATCGGTATCAGCCTCTATCCCGAAGATGCCACTACCGTCGAGGGACTGATGAAATGTGCAGATTCGGCGATGTATCGAGCCAAGGAAGCCGGTCGCAATACCTACCAGTTCTATACCCCCGATATGAACGAGTACAGCTATCGGTTACTGATGCTGGAAGCGGATCTGCGTCAGGCCTTGGAAAAAGATCAGCTGCTACTGCACTTCCAACCCCAATTCAATCTGATCGACGGCAGCTTAGTCGGTGCTGAAGCATTGATCCGCTGGCACCACCCGGAACGTGGCATGATCTCACCGGGTGATTTTATTCCGCTGGCCGAAGATACCGGATTGATCGTCCCGATTGGCGAATGGGTATTGAGTCAGGCGACCAAGCAGCTCCGACAATGGCATCAGCGAGGGCTGACCCAGATGAAGATCGCCGTCAATGTCTCGGCTCGCCAGTTCAACCGAGACCTCCCCGAGTTGGTTGCTCGAACTCTCAAGGAAAACCAACTGGACCCTGCGGCGTTGGAACTGGAGATCACCGAAAGCGTACTGATGGAAAATGCCGAAACCTCCACATCGGTCCTCAAAGACCTGGAACAGATGGGGCTAACTCTGGCGATTGATGACTTCGGTACCGGCTACTCCTCGTTAAGCTATCTGAAACAGTTCCCGATCTCGACCTTGAAGATTGACCGCTCCTTCATCATGGATCTACCCGAGGACGAGGACGACAAAGCGATCGTCTCATCTGTCGTGGCCCTGGCTAAAAACATGCAGTTGGATGTGGTCGCCGAAGGGGTGGAAACCCAGGTTCAGCTGAACTACCTGCAACAGCTGGGCTGCAATCAGGCCCAAGGCTTCCTACTTGGCCGCCCGCTGGCGTGCTCGGAATTTGAGCAGCGCTTTCTACCCCCCGAAACAGCCAGCCCGTCCGAATAGCTCTGAATCAATAAGATTTTATCGAATCCAGTTAAAAAAGACTGGACAAAGCGATCCCACATCTCTAGTATCTGCCACCTCGTTGATGCGGGGTGGAGCAGCCTGGTAGCTCGTCGGGCTCATAACCCGAAGGTCGTCAGTTCAAATCTGGCCCCCGCTACCAACGAAAATTCTTTTCAGATCATTTAGCTACCACTGAAAAGATCTCTGGTGCGGGGTGGAGCAGCCTGGTAGCTCGTCGGGCTCATAACCCGAAGGTCGTCAGTTCAAATCTGGCCCCCGCTACCAACTTACAGGAAGGCCGATCAGTCACTAACTGGTCGGCTTTTTTCGTTTCTGGCTGCTGAAAATTCCCCATCAGATCCTTTACTACAATCCAATCGTCTATGCCTACGACCAAGGATTGATACTTGGATCCGGTACTAGGCTTGCGTAGAGACAGCCGTAACCCCCAAAATCGCTAAATTAGCGTCACAACATGCGGCCAGCCGCACCGCACTATCGATAAAGCATCTATTTCCCTTTGGAATTTCGCTTTAGTCAAAGGTAAGAATATGAAGCCAAAAATAACGCCCCGGGACAAAGAGATTAAACTCGGTGCCGATGAGTTTATCGTCAGCAAGACCGACACCAAGGGAAAAATCACCTATGCCAACCGCGTTTTCATGCAGATCGCCGGCTATCCTGAGGATCAGCTGTTAGGGATCCAGCACAATATTATCCGCCACCCGGATATGCCCCGCGGCGTCTTCAAGTACATCTGGGATGAACTCAAGCAGGGTCATGAAGTCTTCGGCTACGTCAAGAACCTTACCTCAGACGGAAGCTATTACTGGGTGTTTGCCAACATCACCTGCGATTACAACGACAGCGGCGAGCTGGTTGGCTACTACTCGGTCCGGCGCCGTCCCAGCCAGAAAGCGATCGACACTATCGTTCCGGTCTACAAAAAAATGCTGGAGATCGAGAGAGCCAGCCGCACATCCGAGGCCTGCGAAAAATCCCTTGCCTACCTGGTCAGCGTCCTCGAAGAGCTGGGCCTGGGGTACGAAGAACTGATCTTAAGCCTGGACGAGGGGGAATAACCGATGGGATACGCAGCAACTAATCAGACCTCCTCGAGCCGCAAGATTCCGATGATTCGAACCCAGCTGGACTGGGGAATCGGGGCGTTCGTGTTTGTTAACATCGTCTTCACTATCTATTTGACCGTATTCGCCGATGCCTCATTAGCGGTCCTGGTCTACCCGCTGCTCAGTCTGGCGATGGCGGTTTACGCAGTCCTTATCGGTAATCGGGCCCTGCTGGTTCTTTCGCGGATGGCGGATGTCCTGCGCGACACCAGCAAAGGCAATATCCACAAACGGATCACCCGCACCAAAGGGATGGGTGAACTGGGCATGGTGGCCTGGGAGCTAAACGACTTTCTCGATCGGGTTGAGACCTACTTTAAAGAGGTCGGTACCTGCTTTAAACGGGTCAGCGAAGGCGACCATAACCGCCGAGCCCAGCATCGCGGCCTGCAAGGCCAGCTCAAGCATTCGCTGATCATGGTCAACCAGGCGCTGGATGCGATGAGCACCAACGCCGAACTGATCTCAAAGAATGAATTGGCCTCAGGACTGCACCAGCTCAATACCGGCAACCTGATCTTGAACCTGAAACAGAATCAGGAGGACCTGCTGGTTATCAATGACGACCTGACCCAGGTCCGAGAGATCGCCCAATCCAATGCCGAAAAGGCGCAGAAGAGCCAACAGACGGTCGCCACCATCAGCAGTGGACTCAACTCGGTTACCACCAACAGCGAAAGCGTGCTCAAGGTGGTTACCGATCTGAGTGATGACAGTGCCAAGGTAACCGAGGTACTGGGTATGATCACCGGGATCGCCGAGCAGACCAATTTACTGGCCCTCAACGCCGCCATTGAAGCTGCCCGCGCCGGTGAGCAGGGACGCGGATTTGCCGTAGTCGCCGACGAAGTCAGAAATCTGGCCAACCGCACCAAGTCTGCGGCTCAAGATGTGTCGGAGATCCTGGCTCGATTCAGCGACCGGGTTGAGCAGATGGCCAAGGAAGCCCAGTCATCCTGCGAATTCACCACCGAGATCAACGTCCTGGTCGATGAGTTCAAAGATCAGTTCAGGGTCCAGGCGAAAACGGCCCAACAGTCACATACTCTGGTCAACCAGGTACAACACCGGGCCTTCGGCTCGCTGGTCAAGGTCGATCATGTGATCTTCAAGCAGAACGGCTATATCGCGCTGGGCGCCCAGGATAAGGGTGATGAGTACAACGCCGTCCAGGTTAATCACACCCAGTGCCGTCTCGGTAACTGGTACTACCAGGGCCACGGCAAAGACAACTTCGGCCATACCCAGGCCTACAAGCAACTCGAAACCCCGCACCAGCTGGTCCATCAGCATGTCCAGCAGGCACTGGCGGTATCCGAGGGCAACTGGCAGCAGAATGAGCAGCTACGCCAGGAGATCATCGCACACATGGATGCATCCGAGCAGGCCAGCAACGATGTTCTCAATTACATCGATCGGATGATCCAAGAGGTTCGAACCGAGCCCTAACTGGCGCCGATCCAAACAACAAAAGCCGATCAGCTACCCACTGATCGGCTTTTTTGTTTCAACAACGCAGCAAGCAGAGCAAGAGCTTAAGCGATCTTGCGCTCCACCGCCGCCGCGACCATCCGGGTCAGGCTGGTCAGGTCGAACACCGGCAGGCCGAAGCGCTGCTGCAATTTCGGAGCAAAGTGGGACAGGTCGGTGCACTCCAGCACGATCGCCCCCACGTCGGGGTTGTCGCGTAGCATCTGGGCCACCACCGAGCTCAGCTCCTGTTCGAACACGTCCATATCCAGGTCGTTGGTGTCGCCGCGCAGAATCACTTCGGCAAACTGCGGTTGCTGCTGCATACCGGCCACCACCAGCGGCTCGTCGGCAATACCGACACCGACCAGATGATCCATCGACAGCGCTTCCGAGTTGGCTACCACCACACCGACTTTCTGGTCTGATTTCAGCATCCGCGAAACCAGCGGCACCTGGATCAGGCTGGACATAAATACCGGGATATCGACCGCATCGGCCAGTGCCTTCTGATGCAGCGCCAGGAAGCCACAGCTGCCGGTGATCGCCTTGACGCCCTCACGCTCCAGCTCTTTGGCCGCTTCGATAAAGGGCTTGAGCAGTTCCGGGTCACGCTCACGGATCAGGCGATCGATGGTCGCTCCCTGGACGGTCTTGTACAGGATCGGAAAATCGAAACTGGCCGGGTGTTTGATATGACCATCCGGCTTGGGAAAGTAGGATTCCAGCGAGATAACACCGAGCGGTACACCGCAGATATTGATTCCACCTTTGATCAGCATAATGTTGCTCTCTTATTCGATTGGTTCGACCGGACCTGCTTCTGTAATCAGTGTATCCCAGGCCCGCTGAATGGGTTGATGAGGAACCTCTGGTCGAACAAGAGATTCCCAGAATTATTAGCTAAACCGCTCCGGCGAGAACGGGCTCAGGTCCACCGACGGCGTCTTGCCCTGGATCGATTCGCTGATCAGCTGACCGGTGACGGCGCCGAAGGTCAGCCCCAGATGGCCGTGACCGAAGGCGACGCTGACCTGTGGATGCCGTTTCAACGCCCCGATCACCGGCAGCGAATCGGGGGTCGACGGACGGCTGCCGACCCAGGTGGAGCTGACGCTCGGCTCCTGCCCCAGCATCACTCGAGCATGGTTGAGCATCACGCTGGCACGGGTCGGGTTCAACGGCGCATCGGCATGGGCGAACTCGGCCGTGCCGGCCAATCTCACCCCATCGTCCATCGGTGTCAGGAAGACCGCCTTATCGAGCCAACCGACCGGTCGGCTGAGGGTTTTCGAGCCGGTATCCAAGGTCAGGTGGTAGCCCCGTTCGCTGACCAGCGGGAAGTCAGACCCCAAGGATTTGAGCAGCGCCTTGGAGGCGGTACCGGCACAGAGAAGCAACCGGTCAAACTGCTCGACACCCTGGCTTAAACGCAGGCTGACTCCGGCCCCCGAACCATTGCTGCCGGCAATGATCTGTTCGACACTGTCCTGAAGCACCCGCCCACCATTGTCGGCAAAGTGGCGAGCGTAGCTCTGGGTCAACGCGATCGGACTGACGGTGTAGCGGGTGTTGGGATAGAAAACTCCGCCGGCGTGGAAATCGGCCAGGTCGGGCTCCATCTCATTGACCTCACCGGCCCCCAGAAACTCCAGCTTAACCCCCTGCTGCAGGCGTTCGGCCATGTCGCCGTTGCGGGCCTCTTCAACACTCTGCTGCGATTCGAACAGCGCCAGGCAGCCATTCGCCTTGATCAGGGACTCGGCATTGGTCCATTGCAGCAGTTGTCGATCCGCCTCCGGCGCCAGCTGCTGCAACGCGGTCAGCGCCGCCCGGCCATGTTCATAACGGGACTGGAAACAGGATTTGAAGAACCCCCAACCGTAGGGCAGCAATTTGGGCAGGTAACTGCCCTGCATCGACAACGGACTGGTGCTGTCGAGCAGCATGCCCGGCATCTTGCGCATCAGGGCAAATTTGGTGAACGGCAGCCGCGCATAGTCGGCAAACAGGCCAGCATTACCAAACGAAGCCCCCATGCCCGGCTCATCCCGATCGATCAGGGTAACCCGATAACCGGCCCGCTGCAGCCAGAGCGCACTGGAGAGCCCGACGATGCCGGCGCCAACAATAGCAATATGTTGATTTTCCATGGTGTTTTCGGGGTCGGAGACCACGCCTCAGATACTTAAGCCTTGGCCGCCACGACCTGGATTTCGACCAACAGTTCCGGTCGAGCCAGTCGCGATTCCACACAGGCGCGAACCGGTGCATGGTCGCTGTCGACCCAGGCATCCCACACCTCATTCATCTGGGCAAACTGGCGGATATCGGAAACCCAGATATTGGCGCTGATCAGGTGTTGCTTATCACTGCCGGCATCGGCCAACAGGGCATCAATCTGGGCCAGGATCTGGCGGGTCTGGCCAGCCATATCCTCGGAGGGGTCTTTAGCGACCTGGCCGGCGGTCCAGACCAGTCCGGCGGTGCTGACCAGCTGGCTCATACGCTGATTGGAGTGTTGGCGTTGGATCATGCTGTTCTCGCTGCTCTCGTTGTTTTCGGCCCATCAACGGCAAGATGCCGCCTGAGTTCACGAACAGAATCCGTGTCGGGCCTGGCTAAATTGGTAGCGATAACGAATAAAGGAAGGGATCAGTGAGCCTGGTTCAGGCCATGATGCAGGACAGCCAACACCTGAAGGTGCTTAGGTCGGGGAGCTTCTTTTATTGTTATCTTTCGCATGCCGCCTCAGGCTCTGATCCTGCTGCGAGACGCTGAAATTATTATTTGCCCCGAACAAACATAACTACAAATCTTATTTTTTTAAGATTTCATCAATTTTGCTTATATATAGCTTACACCTCAGCCCCCATCTCCAATTGCTCAAATCCTGAACAAAAAACATAAGCTCGGCTTATATAATCAAATATTTTTTCGAATTGTTTATATATTCAGTTTGATTACACTGGATTGAAATAGCGATCTCTACCCGCGATTTACCGGCTGGCGACTAGCCCTAAGGCGCCACCAAAGCCACGAATCACGGGGCTTTCAGAGATCAGATAAAAATAAAAAAGTTTCAGGTAGTAGAATGGACAGAAGAAAAATCGACGTTGGTTTATCAACGTTCCTGATCATCATCGCAGTGATCATCCTGACCAACGACAACCTTGTCGAAGGCGGCGCTGAAACCGATCTCGGATCGATGTTTCTGCCGCGCATCGTCGCAGGTCTAATCATCGCCTTTGCCGCTACTATCGGAATTCAGTCGCTCAAATCGCTGCTGTCCGGTGCCAAGCCAGAGGGCGGCGAAGAGATCATCACCGACGGCTTCGGCGGTATCTTTGTCTATATCGGCATCTTTATCGGCTACTGGCTAGCCGTTCCCCACCTCGGATTCCTGATCACCACCCCGATCGTCATGCTGGCAATCGCCATCCTGCTGGGCGGTCGAAACTGGGTCCCGATGATCACCATTTCGGTCATCACTCCCGTGCTGATTTTTTACGGCTCCAGAGAGTTTCTGCGGGTTTTCCTACCCACCTGGACCTTGACCTAAGCGGGAGATAAGCAATGTTCGACAATATTCTCAGCGGTTTCTCCGCAATCCTGGCGGTCGGCCCGATCCTCGGTATCATCACCGGCGTCGTGGTGGGCATCATCTTCGGCGCCATTCCCGGCATCTCAGCGATCATGGCGATCGCGATCATCCTGCCGATGACCTTTTACGTCGATCCGATCATCGGTATCACCATGCTGCTGGCGGTCTATAAGGCCGGTATCTACGGCGGCTCCATTTCGGCGATCTTGATCAACACCCCCGGTGCCGCGGCTTCGTTCCTGACCGCCCTGGATGGCCACGCCCTGACCAAGGCGGGTAAAGCCGGCAAGGCGCTGGATATCTCGCTGTTCTCATCGGTTTCCGGTGAGATGCTGGCCACGCTGGTACTGATCCTGGTGGCCGCCCCGATCTCCGCGATCTCGCTGCAAGCCGGCCCGATCGAGAAGGTCTTCCTGCTGCTGTTCGCCTTTACCGTGATCGGCACCCTGGCCGGTGAGTCGATCCCACGTGGTCTACTGTCCTGCTGCCTGGGGATGCTGTTTGCGATGGTCGGTATGTCGTCGATTACCGGTGCCTCGCGCTTCACCTTCGGCTTTACCGAGCTGATGGCCGGCTTCACCTTTACCCCGATGCTGATCGGCATTCTGGTGATGCCCGAAGTGCTGAATGTGATTCGCCGTCGTCGCGTGCCTCATCATCAGCTTGCCATCACCCGCTCGCCCAATCCGGCCGACAATCGGATCAGCTTTCCCGAATTCCGCTCGGTATTCCGTACCATTCTGAAGTCCAGCGGTATCGGCACCTTTATCGGCGCCCTGCCGGGGCTGGGTTCCAGTACCGCCGCCTTTATCGCCTACGGTGAAGCCAAGCGTACCTCGAAGAATCCGCAGAAATACGGCAAAGGTTCGGTCGAGGGTATCGCCGCCGCCGAATCCGCCAACAACGCGGTCTGTGGCTCCAGCATGATTCCGATGCTGACCCTGAGCATCCCCGGTGACGATGTCGCAGCCCTGCTGATGGGTGCCTTCCTGATCCACGGCCTGACCCCCGGCCCGATGATCTTCTTCGAGCACACCGAAACCATCTACGCGATCTTTGCCGGCTTCCTGATCACCGATCTGTTCCTGCTGGGGATTGCCAAATCCGGCTTCAGCTTCTTCGTCAAGGTCGCCTCGCTACGTCGCTACTACATCTTCCCGTGCGTGACCGTGTTTGCCTTCACCGGCGCCTTCACCGCCGGCCAGAACATGGATGACATCCTGGTACTGATCGCCTTCACCGCAATGGGCTACGGCATGCGGATGGTGGGACTGAATCCGGCCGTATTTATCGTCGGCTTCATCCTGACGCCGTTCTTTGAACAGAATCTCGACCAGGCACTGGCGATCGTGGGTACCGAGTACCACCTGCTGTTTGCCTCTCCGTTCTCCTGGGTCTTTATCGCGCTGTCTTTCTTCTTCATCTACTCCGGTATGCGGATGCGGAAGAAGACCGCCAAGAACCCTCCGGCTACAGAGGAGGAATGCGCCCAATCGACCTAACTGTTACCCGTTTCTTCGTATCGAACCCTGGGTTCCATAACGCGAAGGTTTTTGAAAACACATAAAAAAAACAAGTAAAGGTATGAAATGATGAAAAACACAAAAACTACCCTGCTGTCTCTTGCTGGCGCCGTTGCCGTATCCCTGTCCAGCGCGGCCATGGCTGGCTACCCGGAAAAGCCGATCAACGTGATCGTACCCTGGGGTGCCGGCGGTGACTCCGATCTGACTACCCGTATCTGGGCAGATGCCGTTGAAAAAGAGCTGGGTGTTCCAGTTGTCGTAATCAACAAAGCCGGTGGTGGCGGTGTGGTTGGCACCTCTTTCGTTGCTAACGCCAAGAAAGATGGCTACACCCTGATCAACGCGGGTCTGAGCAACATGCTGGTGACTCCGAACTTCAGCAAAACGCCCTATACCTTTGATACCTTCACCCCGATCCTGAAGATGACCTCGGTCCCGTTGGCCGTGGTTGTAGCGAAAGACAGCCCCTACAAGACCTTCGACGAGTTTATCGCCGGTGCTAAGGCCAACAACCTGACTCAAGGCTCCTGGGGTGCGTCCTCATCCGGCACCATCCTGGCCAACATCATTGCCGATCAGGCCGGCTACAAGGTCAAGTACGTACACGCCAAAGGCGCTGCTGACTCGATGGTTTCCGTCGTCGGTGGTCATATCGATTCTGCCGTCTCCTTCCCGCCGGCTTTCGGCCCGCACGTGAAGGCCGATCGCGCTCGCGCACTGGTTATCAACCAGAAGATGGACGACTACCCGGGCGTTCCAACCTTCGGTGACTACGGCATCCAGGGTAGCTTCGGCGGTTGGTCCGGCGTCTTCGCTCCCAAGGGTGTTCCGCAGGAAGTGGTCGAGAAACTGACTGCTGCCACCACCAAGGTGATGCAGGATCCGGAAGTGATCAAGAAGTACCAGAACATCGGTGCGGTGGTCGACTACCGTCACGGTCCGGAGTGGGTCTCCGACATGAAAGTGACCTACAACATCATGAAGGACGCGGCTGCCAAGGCCAAGAAGTAAGCGTTCGAATGATCCAAGGTGATACCTGCGCTGGGGCGCCAAGGTATCACCGGATTCGCCGGACTCCGACCGGAGTCCGGCAGTTTCAGCCCCATCGATAAAATCTGCGCCACCGCTCGCTCCACAACCCACCCTAATCACACGTCAGTACCTGCTCGAAGCTGGACAGCACTCCATCGGTAACATAATTTATCGCTTACGTTTTTGTCTGTTTATCAGTCAAACTAATGATGATCATTTAACTGGGGTGACACCATGAACCTGAAACAGATGGAAGCTTTCCGCGCCGTGATGCTGACGGGTTCGGTCTCCCAGGCCGCCAAGCAGCTATTTCGGACTCAACCGGCGGTCAGCATGATGATCAGCTCGCTGGAGGAGGAGATCGGTTTTCAGCTGTTTGAGCGCTACAAGAAGCGCCTGCACCCGACCCCGGAAGCGGACTACCTCTACAAAGAGATCGAGGCGATCTTCAGCCGGATCCAGGATGTCAGCCAGACGGTGCAGGATATCCAGAACAAGCAGTACGGCTTTCTACGAATCGGCTGCATGCCCGGCCCCTCCACCTTCTTTGTGCCGGAGCTGCTAGCCGACTTTCTGGAGGAGCATCCCAAGGTCCAGGCGTCGCTGCAAACCCGAACCTCGGACCTGGTGGCCGAGTGGGTCGCCTCCAACCAGTACGACATGGGTCTGGCGGAGATCACCCAGCACCAATCCCAGCTGGCCAAGGAAGACCGCTTCAACCTACCCTGTTATGTCGCCGTCCCGGCCGATAATCCGCTGGCCGAGCACGAAGTTCTGAATACCGAGCTGCTCGATGGCGAGCCGATGATCACCCTGCACCCGGATCATATGATCTTCCACGACCTGCTGACCCAGTTCGAAACCAACGGCCACCGGATGAATGTGCGGCTACAGACCCGCTTTTATATTCCGGCACTGACCTTTGTCGAGCGAGGTTTGGGAATCTGTGTCATGGACCCGGTCTCGATCCTCAGCTACCAGCATTACGCCCAACCGGGCAAGGTGGTGTTCCGCCGCTTTGATCCGCAGATCATGCTGAAGATCGGCATGTTCTACCCGGTCGATACGCCCCGCTCCCGGATCACCAAGGCGTTCTCCGACAAGCTGCGCAACCGCTTAAATGAGATCCGAGACAACCCGGAGAGTTATCTCGACTGGGGCTGATCGATTACCCACCCGAAGGCATGCATGCGACTCACCGATTGTCGTGGGCGGCAACACTATCGCTCGGGGTCTGCTCTCGCTGGGTCATGCCGTAGTCACGATCGACCTGCGCGACCCGTAAGCGATAGTCCCTGAACACCCCACCCCGTCCCTTGGCCTGGGCGACCCGGTGCTCGGCCAGGTTACGCCACTGCTGCACCGCCTCCTCGTCACGCCAGAACGACAGCGACAGGATTTTTCCATCCTCCACCAGACTGGAAAATCGCTCGATCGAGATAAAACCATCGATATCGTCGAGTAACGGTCGCAACTCGGCGGCGATGTCCAGATACTCCTCCATACGCCCTTCGGCGGGCCAGACCTCAAAGATTACTGCAATCAAAATAACGACTCCTGTCTGATCGGCTGCTCCAGTTGCAGCAGATACTGTTTTGCTCGTAGCCCTCCGGCATAACCGGTCAGGGCGCCATCACTGGCCACCACCCGATGGCAGGGCACCAGAATCGACAGCGCATTGGCGCCATTGGCCGCCGCCACCGCCCGCACCGCATTCGCGTCTCCCACTCGCTTGGCCAGCTCCAGATAGCTGACCCGCTCGCCGTAAGGAATCTCAACCAGGGCCTGCCAAACTCGCTGCTGGAACTCACTGCCGGCAAAGCGCAACGGCACACTGAACACTTGCCTATCGCCGGCAAAATACTGCTCCAACTGAGCGACGGTCTGCTGCAGTAGTTGGCTGTCACCGGGCTCAAAGTCGGCCTGCAGATAACGCTGCAAGCGTCGGTCCACGGCTTCTCGTCGACGCCGATAGCGCCAGTCGCAAAGGCAGAGTCGATCCTGAAAGTCACCCAGCAACAGCTCACCACAGCTAGATCGGTAGCTTCGTACTCGAATCATTCGGTCCTCTCTGGTACAGCTAGGTGGGTATAAGGAAGAGCTTAACGTATCGATCAGGCGACTAACTATCCGAAACTTGTCGTTATATTCGGTTTAACACCCGCACAGGCTTTAGGTTCGAAGATAAAGATAGTCTGGCAAAACAGCCCCTTACTTGATGGTACTAAGCAAAACTGGTTGCTGGAACTAACCCTGTATTCTTGGGCAAACGTATTCTGGACCCTACAATAAAAAGACATGCCCTCGCTGCATGCCGTCGGCGGAGAATGACTATGCTCAACCATCTGTTTCATCTTTCCACAGAAAGCGAATCCAGCCTCCAGCAACAGATTCGCGAACAGATCAGCAAAGCCATCATCGATGGGCATGTGCCACCGGATATTCCGCTGCCATCGACCCGCAAACTGGCCGAGATGCTGGGCGTGTCCCGCAATACCGTGATCCTGGCCTATGAGCACCTGGTTTACGACGGCTACCTTATCTCGAAGAAACGGGCCGGCTACTACGTCAATGATGAGATCCTGAAAAGCTCGGTGAAAGAGCAGGATACGGTTGAACTGGATCCGGGTAGCAAACCGGACTGGGACGCCTATCTGAAAGAGCGGCCATCGCAGCGAAAGCTCTACAAAGTTCACCGCTGGCAGGACTACCCCTACCCGTTTATCTACGGCCAACTGGACCCCAACCTGTTTCCCTACAACCACTGGCGCGAATGCTCCAAGGAATCGGTCTCGGTGCAGTCGATAAACGAATGGTCGGGAGATCGCTACGATGACGACGATTCGCTGCTGATCGAACAAATTCGAACCCGACTGCTACCCCGTCGCGGCGTTTGGGCCGATCCGGATGAGATCCTGATCACCGTCGGCGCCCAGCACGCGCTCTATATGATTATGCGGATCCTGCTCAATCAGGACACCCGCTTTGGGCTGGAAGATCCGGGCTATCCCGAGCTGGTGCAGATGGCCGACTGTACCGGCAGTCAGATCAAAAACCTGGACGTCGATCAGGACGGCCTCCAGGTCGGCAAACAGCTGCGCGACTGTGACCTGATCTTCACCACCCCCAGCCACCAGTTCCCGACCACGGTGACGATGCCGATGGAGCGTCGACGGACACTGCTGGAACAGGCCTCGAAGGATAACTTCCTGATTATCGAGGATGACTACGAGTGCGAAACCACCTTCGCCACCAACCCGACCCCGGCCCTCAAGAGCCTGGATAAGAACGATAGGGTGATCTATATCGGTAGCCTGTCCAAAACCCTGTCACCGGGCCTGCGGTTGGGCTACATGGTGGGCCCGAAGGCGCTGATCCGCGAAATACGGGGGCTACGACGACTGATCCTGCGCCATCCACCGATGAACAATCAGCGTGCCGTGGGTCTGTTTCTGGCCCGCGGCTACCATGATTCACTGGTTCGTTCGCTGGTCAAAGTCTATGAAGAACGCTGGAAAGAGGTTGGCGAAGCGCTGCACAAATACCTGCCCGAATCGGCCGAACCACCAGTCTTTGGTGGCTCCTCCTATTGGGTAAAGGGACCTGCCAATCTGGATGCCCGAGAGCTCAAACGGCGCGCTCGAGAACGGGGTGTGGTGATCGAATCCGGTGACTTCTATTTCCTGCGAAAAGACCCACCGCTGAACTTCTTCCGGCTGGGTTACTCCTCCATTGCCACCGAGCGAATTCAGCCCGGCATCGACCGTCTGGCCAACATCATTCGCCAGATCAGCTGAAATTGATACCAACTCGATAGATCCAACGCAGCCCCCAGTGGCTGCGTTTTTGGTTGTGACTCAGAGCAGTATCTAACTAGCAACAAACCAGCCTTATAAAAACCAAATAAGCCATTCGATATTAAATAGTTAGAGATTTGCCGCAGAGCACAAACCCGCCGCGACGATTTGACTCGATCACCCCAGCTCTGGACCCAATTTGGCGGATCCAATTGATCCAGTTGGAACCATATTTTCGGTCGACGTTGGGTCTATTGGTTACGGAATCACCAATTTTATATTCGATATCTCCAGCTCAGCGCACCGGCACTCAAGGTCGCCACCGCGTAGCTAGGAACGCCAGGATTTTATCACCGGTCCCCAGAGACCGGACCTGAGCAAAACAATAACAACGAGCCGAGGTTACTATGACAATAACAACACGCGCTAAATCCATTCTGTCCACCTGTGTACTGTCCGCTGCACTGACCCTGCCCGCCGCCCAAACCACCCAGGCCGCCGAAGAGCTGATGCTGGGCCACGCTTACCCGGCGGACCATATCTTCCACATGACGTCCACCACCTTCATGGACGAGCTGAAGAACAGCGGTGCCGATATCGAAGTTAACTACCAGCCCGGTGGATCCCTGGGTGACTGGGCGTCCATCTTCGAGCAGAGCATGGACGGCGTCGTGCCGATGACCATGAGCTTCGGTGCCTCCGAATACGATCCGCGTCTAGACCTGTCCTGGCTGAGCTACGTGGTCGAAGACTGGAAACAGGCCCGCGAGGTTTACGGCCCCAACGGCAAGATGACCGACATCTACAACAAGATCCTGGGCGATCTGGACCTGGTGGTTCTGGGTGTAATCCCGACCGGCTTCGGCTCCATCGCAATGCGTAAGGGCGTTGAGCACGTACCGACCAGCTTCCCGCAGGACGGTCAGAACATCAAGATGCGGGTACCGGCTATTCCGATCGGTATCGAGCGTTACAAGAGCTTCGGCTTCACCCCGGTTCCGATGCCGTTCTCCGAGCTGTACACCGCGCTGCAACTGGGCACCATCGACGCCCGTGGTACCGCTCCTGCGGTTGAGATCTGGCAGATGCGCGACGTTCTCGAGAGCTACATCCTGACCAAGGATTACTTCGAGCACGCCTTCTGGGTCGTCAACAAGAGCTGGCTGGAAGACCTGCCGGAAGCCGACCGCAACAAGCTGATCGCCGCTGCCGACACCACCATGGCCAAGGTCTGGGATGAAGCCCAGGCGATCGACGAAGGCTTCCTGAACAAGGTTCGCGAATCCGGCGTTAAAGTGGTCGAGCTGAGCCCGGCCGACATGAACAAAGCCAAAGAGATTCTGTACGCCAGCGAGTGGCCGTACATGGAAGGCATCGTTGGCGCTGAAATCATGGCTAAGATGCGCGATATCGCCGGCATCAACTGATTCTTGCTCCTTCCACCGCGCTAGCGCGGTAACGCTCGCCGCCGAAGGGCTGTCCCAGCGACAACCCAAGGCGGCGAACCCGCCTTCCCTGAACATCCTCAGGGTCAGCAATAGGATCAGCGCCATGAACAACAAAACCTCTGCTGCAAACTCCGTGGGCAAGACCAAGATCTACGACTACGATCCGGAGATCAGCTCACACCCGATTCCACCTCACCTCCATGCGATTCCAGATCACGCTGAGAACGCGATGGATGGCTTCCTGATCCGCTTTGAGCGAGTTCTCGACTGGACTTTTCGCGCCATGATGGTGCTGGCGGCCCTAGGCTTGGCAGCACTGACCTTCTCCCAGGTGATCATGCGCTACGTGCTGGAGTCGCCGTTTACCGGCATCGAGGAAGCCTCGATTCTGCTGGCAGTCTGGGTCTACTTCCTCGGCATGGGCTATGCCACCCGCCAACGCGAGCATATCCACGGCGGTATCGTCAGCCTGGTGGTGAAAAGCCCCTACAAGGTCGCGGTTATCCGCTTCGTCGGCACCATCATCTGCATGCTGGCGGCCTGCCTGTTCGGTTACTTCGCCTGCAAATACGCCCTCAAGGAGATCGACAAAGGCCGAGTCAGTATCAACCTGCGTTGGCCGCGAGGCATCTGGAGCGCCAGCATGATCGTCGGCTTCGCGATGATGGTCGGCTACTTCCTGCTCGAAGCAGTCAACGAATTCCGTCACCTGCGTGATAACAAAGCGCAGCCTGAAGGCAAGGAAACGCCGTCAGCGCAATCTCAACCTCAGTCCCAACTTGATAGTCAGGAGGCCTAAGCGATGACGCTGTTTCTTATCTCAATGCTGGTCGTAATCGTCCTGATTCTGATCGAAATCCCGGTCGCCTTTGCGTTCGGCATCGGCGCGGTGATGTTCGCCTTCACCACCGGTAACGATATCTCATTCCTGATTCCACACGGCTTTAAAACCGCCAGTGGTTTCGCCCTGCTAGCGCTGCCGCTGTTTATCTTCGCCGGACTGTTGATGGCCGAAGGTGGTATCTCCGAGCGGCTGCTGAACTTCGTCAACGCCATCGTTGGCCGGATCAAGGGCGGTCTGGGTGCGGTAACGGTACTGACCTGCGCCATGTTCGGCGCCATCTCCGGCAGCTCGTCGGCGGCCATCGCGGCGGTTGGCCAGATCATGATTCCGCGGATGATCCGCGAGGGTTACCCGGAAGGCCACGCCACCGCGCTGGTTGCCTGCTCGTCGGTGTTGGCGCTGCTGATTCCACCAAGTATCCCGATGATCGTATTCTCGATCACCGGCGGCCTGTCGGTGGGTGCGGCATTCCTGTCGACCATCATTCCGGGCATCCTGCTGACCATTCTGTACTGCCTGCTGAACATCTGGTTCCTGCGCGACAACACCACCATCACCGTTGACGAGCCGCTGCCGTTCAAGAAAGCCGCCAAAGAGGTCGCGACCACCGGCTACAACGCCGCCTTCGCACTGCTGATGCCGCTGATCATTCTCGGTGCCATCTACAGCGGTATCGCCACCCCCACCGAAGCGGCGGCGATTGCGGTGGCCTATGCGATTCCGGTCGGACTGTTCATCTACAAAGGCATGTCGCTGCGCAGCCTGGGCAGCGTCACGGTGCGAGCGGTGACCATGACCGGCTCGATCATGGCAGTGCTGTTCTTCCTGTTCATCATGAGCCGGGCGATGATCCTGGAGCAGGTGCCGCGGGATATGGCCCAGGCGCTGCTGCAGATCTCCGATAACAAGTACGTGCTGCTGCTGTTGATCAACCTGCTGCTGCTGTTGATCGGCATGATCGTCGACGACATCTCCGGTAGCGTGCTGGCGGCGATCATCTTCCTGCCGATCATTACCCAGCTGGGGATCGATCCGATCCACTTCGCTGCTGTGGTGGGTGTCAACCTGGGACTGGGTAACGTCTCACCGCCCTGCGCACCGATGCTCTATATGGCCGGCGGGGTCAGTAAGTTGTCGCTGGACCGCTACCTCAAACCGACCCTCAAGTTCCTCTGCTTCGGCCATCTACCGATGGTGTTCGTGGTGACCTTTATCCCCGAACTGTCGCTGTTCCTGCCGAAGTTGCTGATGGGCTACTAAGCGCAATAGATCAAGGTCGCTAAGGATACAGGGCGGCGGCCTTTTCGCCCCTGGCAACAGGGGCCTTTTTCTTCCTCAAACTATAAACATGCGGACAAATAGCGCCTATTTGCGCCCAAGTTCGCCTTTTTAAAGCCGAAAAGCTGGAACTAAAAAACCAACCGCCGTGGGTCTAAGGCCTTGCCTACTGGCGACCCTATAGTGATCCCACGGTAAACATCCCCGCGTGATCCACCAACCGGAAACCACCAAAGGAAACCACCAACAACCCGATTAATTGTTACTAACAAGAACCAAACAGGACCCAACCCATGAGCTCTTACATCAAAATCAAAAATCACATCAATGGTCAGTGGCTGGACGAAACCAACGGCCAGTACGAACCGCTGAAAAACCCATCCACCGGCGCCGTGATCGGTGAAGTACCGCTGTCTTCGGTTGAGACCTCCCGTGCCGCCGTTGCCGCCGCGGCCGAGGCCTTCCCCGAGTGGAGCGCCACCCCGCTGCCGAAGCGGATGGACTACATCTTCAAGATGCAGCAGGCGATGAAAGACAACCTGGAGATGCTGGCCGAAGCGATCGCGCTGGACCAGGCCAAGCATATCGCCGAAGCCCGTGGTGAAGTGGGTCGTGTGATCGAGATCCTGCAGATGGCCTGCACCATTCCGGCCCTGATCCAGGGTGAGACCGTTCAGGGTATCGCCAACAACATCAACGGCCGCCTGATCAAGGCGCCGCTGGGAGTATTCTGCGGCGTGGCGCCGTTCAACTTCCCGGCCCTGGTGTTCGGCTGGTTTATTCCGTTTGCGATCGGCACCGGCAACACCTTCGTTTACAAGCCGTCCACCGAATCCCCGCTGTTTATGCAGAAGATGATGCAGCTGCTGGTTGATATCGGTCTGCCGGATGGTGTCGTCAACATCGTTCACGGCGATCGTGAGTCCGTTGAAGCCTGGTACGACGATGACAATGTCGCCGGCGTCTGTCTGGTGGGTTCCACTCCGACCGCCAAGGCGATCGCCGAGGGCTGTGGCCGCAGCGGCAAGAAGACCATGTTGCTGGGTGGCGCCAAGAACTTCCTGGTGGCGATGGAAGATGCGCCGATGGATCTGATGATCGAGAACATCCTGATGTCCGGCTATGGTTCTGCCGGTCAACGCTGCCTGGCGGTGTCCAACATCGCGGTGGTTTCCGAGATCTACGACGAGTTTGTCGAGCGCCTGCTGGAAGCCTCCAAGGACGTCACCGTCGGCGATGCGATGAATCCTGACGTATTCATGGGTCCGGTGATCTCCGCCAAGGCCAAGCAGCGGATCGAGAACTACATCGAGATCGGCCAGAAAGAGGGCGCCACCCTGGCGCTGGACGGCCGTAATCCCAATGTCGGCGCTGCCAACAAAGACGGCTACTTCGTTGGCCCGACCGTGTTCACCGATGTGACCCCATGCATGCAGATCGCCCGCGAAGAGATCTTCGGCCCGGTACTGAGCGTGATGAAGGTTGGCTGCATCAACGGTGCACTGCGGATGATCAAGAACCACGAGATGGGCAACGGTGCGGTGATCTTCACCCAGAACAGCTACTACACCGAGAAGTTCATCAACGAGGCCGACGTCGGCATGGTCGGTGTTAACGTCGGTATCTGTGCGCCGCATCCCTACCTGCCGTTTGGCGGCATCAAGGGCTCGCTGGTCGGTAACAACAAGGTTCAAGGCAAAGATGCGGTCGACTTCTTTACCCAGAACAAGGTTGCCACCGTGCGTGTGGTCGATCCGAAGGCCGGTCAGGCCGCCCCGGCAGCCGCCGGCGACTCCAACGTTCGCAGCTGCGTTGCTTCCTAAGCTTCAGCTACGCAGCATTGCCAACAGCGGATAACTAAAACGCGCCTTCGGGCGCGTTTTTTGTTTCCGGCTCAGCCGACTAGGCCAAGGGTGAAATACGAAAGGCGATATTGTCGATCAAGCGGGTGCCGTCGAGTTTGGCAGCAGCAAGAATCGCCAGTTCGCGGTCGCTTTCAGAGGCTGGTTGCAGGCTCTGCTGCTGACAGATATGAAAATAGTCCGGCTCAAACCCCTCGGCCGCCAACGCCTGATTGGCCCGTTGCTGCAAGGCCGGATAATCTCTCGCCCCCTGCTCGATCTGCTCTCGAACCTCGCTAAGCAGCCGGTACAGGTAAGCCGCCCTTTCTCTACCGGCATCGCTCAGATAGCCGTTTCGCGAACTCATCGCCAAGCCGGATGGCTCCCGGATGGTGGGCACACCTTCGATCACAACCGGCAACGACAGATCTTTCACCACCTGGCGAATAATCGTCAGTTGCTGGCGATCCTTCTCACCGAAAAAGGCCCGGGTCGGCAGCACCATGCAGAGCAGTTTGACCACCACTGTCGCCACGCCTTTGAAGAAGTGAGGCCGGGTGATACCACAGTGCATCTGCGATAGCGTCGGCAGATCGACCTGAGTCTCGATCCGTTGACCCTCGGGATACATCTCAGCCACCGTGGGGGCAAACAGGATATCGCAACCCTGCTGCTCCAGTTTGGCCCTGTCTTCGGCCAGCGTTCTCGGATAGGTATCCAGGTCTTCCCCGGCGGCAAACTGCAGCGGGTTAACAAAGATGCTGACCACCACCAGATCACAGCTATCGCCCGCCTTCTCGACCAAGCTGAGGTGACCTTGGTGAAGGTTGCCCATAGTGGGCACAAAGCCAATCGTCTTTCCGCTTTCGCGAGCCGATTGCAGCACGGATTGCAGCGATTCAACCGTATTGAGAACACGCATCTGACTAGTTCCGACAAGATAAACCGGCCATCATAGCGCTGTTTCGGTGGAATCAAAGTACCAACGGTAAGCAGGATTAAATACCTGCGGTGATGGGTACATCAGAATCCGGTGATGGATAATGGGAAATGAGTTATCTCGATTAAGGGTAAGATTCCTAGACAACGATAATGCATCGCTCCCAACAGGGCGCTCAGTTAAAGCGCGCCACTCAGTCAGGAATAGAAAGCAGCATCGGCAACACAAAGACCACCATCAACCCAGCAAACAATCCCCGCAGTCTTTGCTGACCAGCCGGGCTGCTGATCAATCGTCCCAGCCACAGACCCAGTAGCAGCCACCCACTCGTTACCAACAGCGAGGCCAGCAATGCTACCGCCTCGAGCAAGAGCACCGACTGCCACAGACTCGGCATCGGCGGCAGGTAGTTGCTGATCAGCAACATAAACACGGCGTAGGCTTTGGGATTGAGGATGTTCATCAGTATCCCCGAACGAAAACCGAACGTCGCTTGGTTCATCTGACCATCCTCCTGTCTGTCAGCCAGGTTGTTTCCGCTGGACAGCATCCGTAACGCCATCAACAACACGAAAGCCCCACCGACTGCTTGCATCGTCAGGCGTGCCTCAGGCCAACGGTTGAGCAACGCCAACACCCCGGCACTGGTTAACAATCCGGTCAACTGCGCTCCGCAGATCAGCCCCGCAACCAGCGGCAACCCCTGCTTCCAGGAATGCTGAGCACCGGTAGCCGCCAGCGCCATGGCCGCCGGTCCGGGTGAGCCAATCAACAAGATCGACATCCCGGCCAGTAACAGAATCGGCTCCAACATTTCACCCTCTCGGTTTGATTCTCATCCAACTAGAGCGACCATCACTCGATATTGAGTTGGTAGGTCAACCAGGGTGTCTTAGCTGCAACACGGTCGTAGACCGCCCGGCCCCGATAGTTATCCTCGGCGGTGATCCAACGCACGAAGGGCCACCCCTGTACCTGTGCTTCCTGATTCAGGCGTTCGAACAACCGCTCGACCACCCCTTGGCCTCGGCAGGATGGCTCGATATAGAGATCATCCAGAAATCCCACCATCGCTCCCCGGATGGGCGACGGCATCTCGCGGTAATGCATCAGACCAACGCCCCGACCCTGCTCATCTTTGGCGATCAGCGCGAAAAAACGGCTGGTCGGATCAAAGATCCACTGCCACACGAGATCCAGCGTCTGTGATTCCATCGGCATCCGGTAGAAATCGGCATAGCCCTGATAAAGTGCCTCCCAGCTCTGACGATCATCGGGATGCAATGCTGATACGTTGATAGTCATCTCGCTCTCCTCAATCCAAGAATGCCTGCAGGCGTTGTTGCTGCTCACCGTTAGCGTCGAAGTTCTGTGGTGCCAACCATTGCTCGAACGCTGACTTCAGACGCGGCCATTCCGAATCCAAAATCGAGAACCAGGCGGTATCACGATTGCGCCCCTTGTAGATTGTGGCCTGACGGAACACCCCTTCGAACTGAAAACCGAGCCGCTTCGCCGCCTGGCGAGATGGTTCATTGAGGCTGTCGCACTTCCACTCGTAACGACGGTAACCCAGCTCGTCGAATACCCGCCGCATCATCAAATACATCGTCTCGGTTGCCAGTGCGGTGCGCTGTAGCCGAGGGGAAAAATGGATATGCCCCACTTCAATCACACCGACGGCAGGCTCGATACGCAGGTAACTGGCCATTCCCACCGGCTGATCGGTAGCGTTATCGATGATGCAGTAGAACAACGGGTCCTCACCCTGACATTGCTGCTGCAGCCACCGCTCAAAACTGTCGAAGTCTTCAAAGGGGCCGTAGGGCATATAGGTCCAGTTACGGCCGTCGCTATCCGCACCGAATGCCTCGAACAGTGCCCCGGCATGCTGTGGCTGCAACGGTTCGACCCGGCAGTAGCGCCCACTCATCGTGGTTCTGGGTGGACGGGGTCTTGGGCTCCAGTTGTCCAGGGCAGGACCGATCGGCTGCTTGAGATCGTTGATCCGTTGCTGACTACACCATTGCTCACTACTCATCGCTCATCTCCTGTTTGATGGCGCTCCCAGGCATCCCCATCACGCTGCTGCATCAATGCACTGAGCGATTCGATCGCCTGTCCCTGCTCGTCAAAATTATCATCCGCCAACCAATAATCGATCAGCTCCCTGACCACCGGCCACTCGTTATCGAGAATCGAGTACCAGGCCGTATCCCGGTTCTTGCCTTTAAAGATAAGGTGGTTGTAGAAGATGCCTTCAAACCGGAACCCCAGCCGCCGGGCCGCTGACCGGGAGCGTTGGTTCAACGCATTGCAGCGCCACTGCATCCGCCGATAGCCCAATTGCGACATCGGATAATCCATCGCCAGAAACAAGGCTTCGGTGGCGCCCCGCGTCCGTTGCAGCTCCGGTCCAAACCAGATGTTGCCAATCTCGGCGACACCATTGATCGCATTCAGATCCATCAGCGTGATCTGACCACAACGCTTTCCGGTTGCATGGCAGCGGATACTGTAGAAGATCGGATCAAAGCTGGCGGCTTGCGCCTTCAAGGTTTGCTTGTAGGCCTCCACGGAGGGCCAGGGGCCGTAGGCCAGATAATCCCAGATCGCCAGGCCTTCCGGGGTGCAGTGACCCGCCTCGAAGAGTTCGTCGGCATCACGCTCGGCATCCTGGGGCTCCAGCGTGACCCAGCGACCGACTATCGGCGCACGCGCCGGTAGCAACGCGGGAGGTGGATTATTCACCACGCTGCCGGACAGCGGACGGGGATAGATCGCTTCCTGAGAGGTTTGCAACGACATAGCCATATCTCCAAACAGATCGTTGTGCTCGAGATACTGATAGTGCGCCAGCTTTGGTCTATTCTTAATATCCAAAAACAGACAATTTAAGCAGACCAATTTTGAAAAGTAAGGCTTGGCTGGGATTTGAAATCAGCCGCGATAACGACCTCCCGCTGTACGAGCAGATCTGTAACGCGCTACGCCAGCAGGCCATCCGCGGCGATCTGCCACCGCAGACCCGACTGCCGCCGACCCGCAGCCTGGCGGTGGAACTCGGAGTCTCCCGCTCCACCGTGATCAATGCCTACGAACAGCTGGTGGCCGAGGGGTACCTGACCAGCTTACCGGGCTCGGGGTATAGCCTATCCGGCGCTGGCGGGGTGGAGCTGTTGCCGCCAAGCCATCAGGATAATCAGCACAAATCTAAGACCGCTGCAGCACTCGATACAGAAGCTGCCGAAAGCCTCAACGTACCGCGTCCCCCCTACGGCGCCTCGCTACCGGATATGGATCTGTTCCCCCACAAACCCTGGGCCCGTACCGTCGCCCAGATCTGCCGCCGGGATCCTCGAAGCCTGACCATCAATACCGATCCGCGGGGAAACCCCGAACTGCGAGCCGCCATCGCCCGCCACCTGGCAGACTGGCGGGGCATCCAGACCAACCCAAGCCAAATTTTCATCACCGCTGGCGCCATCGACGCGCTGGAGCTTTGCCTACGAACACTCTGCCGTCAGGGTGATCCGATCGCGCTGGAAAACCCCGGTTACCTGCCGCTGCGCCAGTTCGTGCAGAGCCTTGGTCTGACACCAAGCTATCTGCCGTTGGACACACAGGGTGCCACGCTGCCTAAATCCCAGGATCGCAGTCGGATCGCCGTGCTAACCCCCTCCCACCAGTATCCAATGGGAGGCACCATGTCACCGGAGCGCCGTAGCCGCTTTATCCAATGGGCTCAGGCCCATCGGGGCTGGTTGATCGAAGATGATTACGACAGCGAATTCCGCTTTGCCGGTCGACCAATTCCGGCCCTGGCCGGATTCGATCCGCACCGCACCCTATACATCGGCAGCTTCTCGAAGATTCTCTCCTCCAACCTGCGACTGGGTTATCTGGTGGTTCCGGATAAACTGATCGAGCCCTGCCTGCAGACCCTGAGCCGGTTTGGCAGCAAGGCCAGCCTGATGCCGCAGCGACCGCTGGCTGAGTTTATCGATAACGGTGAGTTCTACCGTCACCTACGACGGATGCGGCGGATCTACAACGAGCGGCGCCAGTACCTGATTGGCCGCCTATCAACGGAGTTCAGTTGCTACGGGACAGTATTGGATCACCAGGCCGGCATGCAGCTGGTGTTTGTGATGAACCCGCCCTTTGACGACCAACAACTGGCCGAGCAGTTACAGCAGCAAGGTATGATGCTGACCGCCCTATCCAGTTACTACGCCGGCAAGGCCGAACAGCGGGGGCTGATATTTGGCTACAGCGGACTCGACATCGATGACTTAGGTTCACAGCTGGATGCGCTGCAGCTGCTTCTGCGACCGGGTTAAGCACCAGCGCCAGGGGTTGAATCGTCAAACCGGATTTGGGCAATAAACCGATTCTGCTCTGATCGTCGGCAATCACAACGCCAGCGGATCTGTTCACACAGCTGGGTGGCGATCTCCAGCCCGAAGCCAAAGTGCTCACTCTGCTCGACCCGCAGCTGATCAATATCGTTACTGAGCTGCAAGCCATGTTTATCCAACGCGATGCTCAGGGTACCGGCGGCGTAACCAAAACCGTTTCGAAGCAAGGTCGATAGGATCAACGTTACCGCCTTGGGGTTAAGCTGTCGGACCACCCTCGGCTCAATCCGGGTTTCAACCCGGATACGGTCATAGCCATCGATCGCCTGGTATTTCTCCAACAGATCGGACAACAGCGCGCTGAGGTCCAACGCTTCGACCTCATCCCAATCCAGCTGCTGTCGAGACAACAGCAGGAAGGTTTGGATCACCTCCTCCATCTGCTGATTGGCGTCTGAAATCCGGCCGATAACCTTGGTACGAATCGCCTCAGCCCGTTCGACATCCTCACTACGTCGGCAGGCGTGCCACAGATTCAGCGACGATTTAACCACCGCCACCGGGGTTCGCAGTTCGTGACTGGCATAGCCGGAGAACCGGCGTTCGCGATCCAGACTGCGGCGCACACGCTCCAGGGTATCGGCATAGGCGCGACTTATATCGCCAAACTCATCCTGACGAGCCAGCGGCACCAACGAGGGGTTGTCCGGATCCGTGGCATCGATCCGGGCTTTTAGGGTGCGTACCGGCAGGGAGAGCTGACGGGACAGCAGCAGGCCAATCAGGATTCCCAGTAATGAAACCCCCAGCACCGCCAACTCGATAGTCAGCAGAATCTCATCCTGATGCCGATTGATGGCGTGGGAATCGCTGTCATTGTGGATCAACAGATAGCGCGGACCCTCGATAGCGTCTGACTCCTGCCCCGGAAGTGGCGGTAGAACCCCACTGATGACATGCTCCTGGTCGAGATAATATTCATGGTAGCCGGGTTCCAAGGCGCGATAGGGAGCTTCGATCGGATCACGACCGCTGACCAGCACCCTGATCTGAAAGGCGCCATCGCCGGACAGGAACTGACCGGTTTGGCGGTAGTGGTCGACAAAGGACTGCTCAAAATTGTACAGCAACGCCCGTCGAACCTGATCGTCGACCTCGTACAGACTGTCATAAAGAAACATCCCAAAGGCGACGCTGAGAAACAAGCTGAAAGCCGCGAATACAACCGCCACCCGATGGTGGAAATAGTTCAGCAGTTTCATAGCCCCTCCGTGCCTCGGAGCCGGTAGCCTCGACCGTGAACCGTCTCCAGGCAGGGGTGATCAAAGGGTTTATCGATCATCCGACGCAGCTGATAGATATGAGTCTTGAGCGCATCGCTGTCGGGCAGCTCCTCCCCCCAGATCTCACTCTCCAGCTGGTGACGGCTAACCACCGACGGTGCCTGGCTGATCAAATACTGAAGGATCTTGGTTTGGATCTTATTCAAACGGATGGTCTGATCCTGCCGGGTCAGGCAGCCCTGTTCGGTATCCAGGCACAGCTCGCCAAACTTCAGTTGCCCCAGATCCCGACGGCTGCCTCGCAATGCCAACACCTCGATCCGACAGAACAGCTCCTCGATATCGAACGGTTTGGTCAGATAATCGTCGCCGCCGGCACGAAAGCCTTCCAGTTTATGGGTCAGCTCCACCTTGGCGGTCAAAAAGATCACCGGGGTTGGACAGAGCAGTTCGGCCCGCAAGCGTCGGCAGGTTTCATAGCCATCGATACCCGGCAGCATCACATCGAGCACGATCACATCGAGCACGATCACATCGAATTGATCCTGCTCCAGCAGGCTCAGACACTGCTTGCCGGACCCGGCATAGTCGACCTGGTGGCCCAACAGCTCACAGTAATCGACCAGGTTGCCCGCCAGCGAGGCATTGTCTTCAACAATCAGGATCTTCATCGCTCCTCCCCGCTGCGGTATCGGTGTTGGTAGCGCAACCGTCATCGATCAACGCGGTGCCAACCCTAGCATCCGGCGCAAGGTTTCGTCCTTATCGACAAAATGATGCTTCAGGGCGCCAACGATATGCAATCCGATCGCCAACGGCAGAACATCCGCCCCCAGTTCATGAATCCCCTCGCCCAACTGCTGCAGCGGCTCGGACAGCATGATCACTTCGCCGGGGTTGGCCGGATCCAGCGACTCCGGGTACAGCATCAAGCCGAACACATGCAGGCCATGACCTACCGCGATTGCCATCAGAATACCCGACAGCGGCATCAACAGCGTTGCCAGCAACAGCAACCAATGGACCAGCTTGCCGCTCAGATGCTCAAATCGAGTGTAGTTGCCAGCGGGCTCAGGCCAACCGTTGCGGTAGCGCCAGACCAGTCGGGGAATGACCAACAGCAACAGCAACACCCCCAGCGAGATATGCAGATCGAACAGCTGATGCAGTTCGAACTCCTCCATGATGATGCCCAGTGCGGTTAGAAAGATCATCGCCACCGCGATGATCCAGTGCAGTTTGACGGTGACAGCGGAAAGCCGCTCTTTGGTATCGGTCATGTTGTTCTCCTGACAGGCTCTTAGGCCGGTTCTACTCATCGAATGGCAAGCAGCTTAAGGAGAGAGAGGTGAAATAGGAGTGAACAAATTAGATGCTGTTTGATATGGAAAGAACGGCTGCCCCTCGCGAATAAGAGGCAGCCGTTAGGGTTAGATGACCCGCTTCATCGCCAGAAAGTCACCTTCAACCTCGAGGGTCAGAGTCACCGCTTTGTCGGTACGGTTACGCCAGAACCAGCCGTGCTGTCCATCAAACACCGCCGTCAGACTGCCTTGCTGTCCGGGCTGAAAGCGACCCTTTTCATAGGTGTGTGATGAGCCTTTGGTTCTGTCGGCATGGGTGTTGTAATTCAAGGAGCCGCCGTTGGCACTCCATCGAAACTTCACCGTATCGCCCTGCTTCATCTCCAGCTTTATCTCCGCAGGTTCACCCGGACCCAAGATCAAGCGCAGGCTATCTCGCTTTTTTTCCGGTAGTTCGGTAATGGGCAACGGCTCGATTGCCGCCGCAACGGGTGTGGCAGGAGCCACCGTAACAGGTGCGGCAGGAGACTCCGCCAGAGCCTGTACAGCAGGAGGGGCAGAATCGATCGTTTGCTTGGCGCGGTCGGCAGCAGCCTCTTCGGCTAATTGAACCTTGATGATTCCCATCTGGGTCAAATTCAACTTCCAACCGATGCCGGTTGGATCGATGCCATATTCCGCCGGTAGAACGACCGTAACCAATATAGCGGCGGCCGCGATCATAGCCAGCAACGTAGAACGTAACAGCTGCAACGAAGATGGCAGCTGGGCCTGAGAAGGCAATTCTGAATTAAACATGGTGTATTCCTCTAAGAACTCAGTGTGTATCCGGTCAGCTGGTAACCCATCAATAGAAAACCCAGTGACATCATCAGAACGTTGGCGGCATAGGCATGACGCCAGAAACTGCGGGTGCGACGCCAGTACCCCATCAAGATCAGGATCATGCTCAACGCCAGCAATTGGCCGATCTCCACGCCGACATTAAAAGCCAACAGATTAGGGATCAGGCCATCGGCGGCGATCTCAAACTCCTGGATTTTTGCTGCCAGGCCGAAGCCATGGATCAACCCGAACAGCAGCGTCGCCGCTCGGGTATCGGGCTGATAACCAAGCCAGCGCCGATAGGCCCCCAGATTGTCTAGTGCCTTGTAGACCACCGAGAAACCGATCACCGCATCGATCAGGTAGGGACTGATATCGATACCCTGGAGCACACCGAACAGCAGAGTGACCGAATGGCCCACGGCGAACAGCGTCACGTAGAGACCGACATCCTTGAGCCGGTAGAGGAAGAAAATTACGCCGAGCAGAAACAACAGGTGGTCGTACCCTGTCACCATATGCTTGGCACCCAGATAGATAAAAGGCAGCAGCATCATGCCACTGCTCTCCTGAATAAAGCCCTTGTCACCCTCGGTGACACCATGGGCTATGGCGACATCGATGCTAGACAGGCTCAGTAGTATCACCAGCAACATCGAGCGCATAGGACTGGCGCGCAGCAGCGCAGCCGGCCCGTAACAGCCGTTAATTTTCATGAAGAAAACCTTCTTAAGCTAAATAATTTGTAGAAACAGAGAGTTAGCTAAAGAAACGTGGAGGGCGTTCGAATCGAAACAGAGGTGGAATGGGGTGTCCAGCTTGCACGACAAGCGGGCGGGCATGGACAGGCTGATAGGGTGAGATCACCGGTTGCGGCACCGAGGCATTCTCATGGGTATGGTCGGGAGTACCCGGCGGGTGGCGATGCTCAATACCCAAGCTAGCATGACTTTGAGCCGTTTGGTGCTGATGGTCCGTATGGATCTCGGTTGAGTCAGCTGACGACACCACCGTCAGCGAGTGAAGCCTGATCGTCTGACTGAACTGATGGGAACCCCAGACCAGCAGCATCAGCGCCAGTAAGGAGAAAGCCATCAGTTTTGTCCGGTTCAGTGTCATCGCTATATCGTAGTTGTAAGATCCTGTCAGCTCAGATTAAGAATCGAAGGCGAAGTTCAATCCAACCGCGTTCGAATCCAGTCGGCGATCGCCTCGATCTGCGGCGGGCAGACCGCATGTTCCATCGGATAACTTTGGTAACTGACCTCGAACTCATCGGCCTGCAATCGCTGCAGGGCTTTCTGCCCCAACGACTCCGGCACCACCGGGTCCAGAGTGCCGTGCTGCACCAGCACCGGTAGCTGACGGTTGGCCTCATTTAGCTCGATCGAGTCGGCGGTGGCGTAGTAGGTCGACATCGCCAGCAACCCTCCCAGGGGCTTGTCGAAGCTCAGGGCCGTTTCATAGGCAACCGCCCCACCCTGGGAAAAGCCAGCCAGCAGGATCCGGCGGCTATCGATGCCGCGCTCAATCTCACGCTCGATCAACTTGCGGATCTCGGCCGCCGAAGCGCGCAGCTGAGTCTCGTCGATGCGGCGATCCAGGGTCATCTCCAGAATGTCGTACCAAGCCGGCATCACCCAGCCGTTGTTGATCGTGACCGGGATCGAAGGTGCGTGGGGGAAGATAAAGCGCACCGCCAGCGATTCGGGCAGCCGCAGCTCCGGCACGATCGGGGCGAAGTCATTGCCATCGGCGCCCAGCCCATGCAACCAGATGACCGCGGCAGTCGCGGGTTGGGCGGGTTCGATCTCGATCGCGGGCAGATAAGGCATAGCGGACTCCGATAACTGGCTGGACGGCTTAGTCGCCAGGGGCTAACAATAAAACCGCGACAGTCTACCCTATTTCCGCCACCGACGGCCGGTGTTTCGGCAACGCCAGCGAGATCACGGCAGCCAGCAGCACAAAGCCACTGGAAACCCACAAACACACTTCCAGCCCATAGGCCTGGAACAGCCAACCCGACAGCACCGTGCCCAACAGGCGCCCCATCGCATTGGCCATGTAGTAGAAGCCGACATCCAGCGATACACCGTCCTCATCGGCATAGCTGACGATCAGAAAACTGTGCAGTGACGAGTTGACCGCAAACAGCAGACCGAACAGCAGCAAGCCGACAACCAGCAGGGTCGAAATATCCAACCAGTCGGCCCCCAGACCAACCGCAATCAGCGCCGGTAAGGCTGCCAAGGCCAGCGCCCAGACGCAGGCATCACGGCCGTCTGGAACATGACCACGGCGGCGGCCGGTCAAACGTGGTGCAAAGGCCTGCACCACCCCATAGCCGATCACCCATAGCGCCAGAAAAGCCCCGACCCGGGTGTGTTCCCAACCCAACTGCGCCGCCAGAAACACCGGCAACGCCACCACAAACCAGACGTCCCGGGCACCAAACAGGAACAACCGGGCGGCCGACAGATTGTTGACCGCCGGACTCTTGGAGAAGATATCGCTGAACTTGGCCTTGTTCTTGGCCTTGCCCAGGTCCCGCTTGAGCAAAATCAGCGAACCGAGCAGCACCAGTGCCAGCACCGACGCCATCGCCAACATCGCCGACTGGAACCCAAGCCAGGCCAGCAGCGCCCCCCCGAGGAAGAAGCCGACCCCTTTGAGGGTGTTCTTCGAACCGGTCAGCAACGCCACCCAGCGATACAAGCGGCTGTCGCCGCCACTACCTTCGCCAGAACCCGCCAGCAGCTTGATGCTGCTCTTGGCGCTCATCTTATTCAGATCTTTGGCGATCCCCGACAGCGCCTGAGCCGCCATCACATAGGCCACGCTGAGCCAGTCCGACGGCACCGCCAGCATCAGCAGTGCCACCACCTGCAGCGCCAGACCGATGTTCATGGTGCGGTTCAGGCCGATCCGAGCACCCAGCCAGCCGCCGACCAGGTTGGTGACCACGCCGAAGAACTCGTAGAACAGGAACAGCATCGCAATCGCCAGCGGCGAGTAACCCAGCTGGTGGAAATGCAGCACCACCAGCATCCGCAGGGCACCGTCGGTCAGGGTAAAACCCCAATAGTTTCCGGTAACCAGCAGGTACTGGCGCAACAGCCTTTTATCCAGTGCTTCGGTATCCCGAGTTTCGGCGCTATCGATGCGGTTACTGCTGTCCGACATCCTTACAGACCCATCTCCGCCAGCTTACGGGCCAGTTCTGCAGAGCGGTTGGCATAACCCATTTCGTTATCGTACCAAGCGTACAGTTTCACCAGAGTGCCGTTAACGACCCGGGTAAAGTCGGCATCGAGGACCCCGGAACGGGGGTCGCTGCGGTAGTCGATCGACACCAGCGGGCGCTCTTCATAGCCGAAAATACCCGCCAGCTCGCCTTCGGCAGCCTGCTTGAACAGCCCATTGATCTCTTCGGCAGTGGTCGGCTTGTCGACCTCAAACTGGGCATCGGTGATCGACGCGTTCGCCAGCGGGACCCGAACCGCGTGACCATCCAGGCGCCCTTTCAGCTCCGGATAGATCTCCATGATCGCGGTGGCCGAACCGGTGGTCGTCGGAATCAACGACATTCCGCAGGCCCGGGCGCGACGCAGATCCTTATGGGGCTGATCCAGAATACTCTGGGTGTTGGTGATATCGTGGATGGTGGTAAACGCACCATGGCGGATCCCCAAGGCCTCGTGAACCACCTTAACCATCGGCGCCAGGCAGTTGGTGGTGCAGGACGCGGCGGTGACGATCGGGTATTTGGCCGGATCGTAGAGGTGATCGTTGACCCCCAGCACCACATTCAGCACACTCGGTTCTTTCACCGGACAGGTCACCACCACCCGTTTCACGCCCTGGTCCAGATAAGCCTGCAGCAACTCACTGCTGCGGTACATACCACTGGCCTCGATTACCAGGTCGCAGCCGGACCAGTCGGTCGATTGAATATCGCGATTGCGGTTCAGCGCCACCGATTGACCCTCGATCAGCAGGCCACGTTCGTCGCTGCCGGCCTCGTGACGCCAAGTACCGTGTACCGAGTCAAAGTTAAGCAGGTGCGCCATGGTCGCCGCATCCCCGCCCGGGTCGTTGATCTGCACAAATTCCAGTTCCGGCCAGTCCCAGGCGCTGCGAATAATCAGTCGCCCCATCCGACCTAAGCCGTTGATACCTACCTTGATACTCATGATGTTGCCTCCTGTTTAATCGTAATGGCCAAGCTGTCACTCTCAGATGCCGCCTGTTGGTTGGTTGCCGAGTTCAGACCAGAATCAGGGAACCAGTGTCGGGTGCGATTGACGAACGCCACCAGCGACAACATCACCGGCACCTCGACCAGCACCCCGACCACCGTCGCCAAGGCCGCGCCCGAATGCAGTCCGAACAGCGAGATTGCCACCGCCACGGCCAGTTCAAAAAAGTTGGATGTGCCGATCAGGCAGGCCGGTGCGGCGATCCGATGGGGCAGTTGCCAGCGTTTGGCCCAGAAATAGGCCAGTGCGAAGATGGCGTAGGTCTGGATCAACAGCGGGATCGCTATCAGCAGTATAGTTTGCGGCTGAGTCAGGATGGTGTCGGCCTGGAACCCGAACAGCAGTACCACGGTGGCCAACAGGCCGATCACCGACCAGGGTTTAAGCTGGGCGACAAAACCGGACAGCGCCGACTCACCGCCGCGCTTCAGCAGCCGCCGCCGACTGAAAATCCCTGCCAGCAGTGGCACCACCACATAAAGCACCGTCGACAGTGCCAGCGTCTGCCAGGGTACTTCGACATCACTGATGCCCAACAGAAAAGCGGCGATCGGTGCGAACGCGAAGATCATAATCAGATCGTTGATCGACACCTGCACCAGGGTGTAGTTGGGGTCACCCTTGGTCAGCTGACTCCAGACAAACACCATCGCGGTACAGGGTGCAACGCCGAGCAGGATCATCCCGGCGATATATTCGCCGGCGGTCTGGGCATCGAACCAGTCGGCAAACAGCACTCGGAAAAACAGCCAGCCCAGCGCCGCCATCGTGAATGGCTTGATCAGCCAGTTGACCACCAGTGTCAGCACCAACCCCTTGGGACGCTTGCCCACGTCGCGCACCGCAGCAAAGTCGATCTGCAGCATCATCGGGTAGATCATCACCCAGATAAACAGCGCCACCACCAGATTGACGTGGGCAATCTCCAGCTTGGCGATCAGTTCAAAAATCAGCGGAAAGGTATTACCCACCGACACCCCCACCAGGATGCACAGCCCGACCCAAACCGATAAAAATCGCTCGAAAAGTCCCATGTTGTATTCTCCAATTTAACAGCAGATCGACTGCCGTTCAGGACGATCGCCCATCGCCTGCAGACTGGCCAGATCCGCCTCCAACTGGCAAGCGCAGGCCGGCGCCACTGCCGCCAACACCTGCTCGATCCAGTCATTGAGCTCGGGATTGAGACGGTAGAAGATCCACTGCCCCTGGCGACTGTCCAGCAGCAGCTTGGCATTGCGCAGCAGCGCCAGGTGACGGGAAACTTTCGGTTGCGACAGTTCCAGCGCCGCACCCAGCTCGCAGACACAGAGCTCGCCTTCGGCCCGAATCAACAACAGCGTCCGCAACCGGGTCGGATCGGCCAGGCATTTGAAGATCGCGCAGGGCTCATCCATCATGTTTACCTATGGATATCTAAATATACGCATAAGCATATATATTAAACCCCATCTGTAAAGCCCTAATCCGGTCTGAACTCTTTCCGTCGGTTAGACTCAGACAAGATCAAATCGAGGAGGGACTATGAAGAACGCCATCTACAAGGTTGATCACTACGGCGTGCGCAATTACCGCACCGGCTTTCTAACCCTGATTAGCGTCGGGCTGCTGTATCTGATCATCGCCCTGCTGTCGGGCCTACTGTTGATGTTCGAACGGGCCGCTCCCGGCGCCAATATCACCAGCTTCGGCGACGCCTTCTGGACCCTGCAGATGAGCGCCAGCACCATCGGCTTCGGCGATTTCTATCCGGTCTCGCTGGGCGGGCGTACGGTAGTGGCGGTGATGTTCTACATCGGCGTCGGACTGGTCGGTTTTATCGGCGCCATCATCGCCGATCGGGTGCTGGGCTTTGCCGACACCAGCATCAAGAACCGTGAACTTCGGCACCAGAACGCCGAAATCCTGGCCCACAACCAGCTGCTGGAGCAGAAACTTGATCGGTTGATCGAGCGATTGGGACGTGAAATGAAACCCTGATAATGCAATGGCTCAACCCGGAAACATCTACCTGAAGGGAAGGTGGTATTGGATGGAGGGCCAAGGTATTGCAACTACTACTACAAAGACCGGCTTGCTCAATACAAAAATGAGCCGGCTACTTGCAAGAAGAAAACATAGAGAAGATCTAACCCAAACTGTAAATTTAACTCAGCTTGGGCTAGCGAAACCTATAATTCATGATTCAGTTTTCTTTATTAATCCTTTTTTGATACTCCGCTTTTTGATATAGAAGTTGTAGAGATTGTATACTCTTTTCATCTAGGTTTTTAAGTACTTCCAGCTCTTCTGTATCTTTAAAAAACGCACAAAGGGGCTGCATGGCAAATGCTGTATTATTTTTATCTTTAAAGACTACAATTTCACTAAGCCAGCGATAACCGAGAGCTCCTTCTTTTTGGCATAGAATAAGCCTATCATTAATAGAAGCTTCGCTGTATGTACGATAAGGAACATGAATCTTTCGCTTTATACTGTCGTTGGTCCAGTCTTCAGTATAAAGGTAATAGCTGGTACGCCTCCTAGTGCTAACCTTCTTCTTTTCTAAGATTGATACTTCATAAGCTATCGGTTGTGATCTGTCATATTCTAAATTAATATGTCTCAGCTCAGCATGGACAGTCATAAGACTACCAATTCCTCCCAAGAGCAACACTTCAAATAAGACCAAATGCGTCTTAGCGCTGCGACCTAACAAAATAAAAGTCATGGCAAGTAATAATAGTAATACTCCCACTCCAACTATAATTGTATGATCAGTTAGCAAGGGCCCGTCTACTATAAATTCTCGATCAGAAAATCTAAGTAGCTGTAGTTGAATATAGCCGTTTATTGCTAATGCTGTACTGATGCCAAGAAGGATGGCCGGCTTATACAGATGCGGGGTTTTCCATAATGGTTTAGCTTTGCCCGGTATCAAATCTATCTGTCCTGATAGTTTCCGAAGTAATGGTACAAGCTCAAGCGATAGTTTCTTTACATCTTGTTGATCAAACTCACTATGGCTGCCTAGTTTTACCCATAGAGAACCGGAATTATGCCTTATTTGGTCCACGAAAAATGTGTAGCCATTGACCGCAGAAAATATATTTAAAACTGCAGATATAAGCTCATCATTTTTCGACATTTGATCATGAAGGCTAGTACTGTCCGAAGCTATAAAAACTAAGTCATCAAACTCTTTATTACCTACTTGATACTCAACTATCAAACCAATCGACTTGCATAACCTATCCACCCATCCCTCACGTTTAAATATATAATCAAACCGCTTGTTTGCATCGATTCCTATCAGGACTCCTGTATTTCTATATTTTGATCGCAGCATCTTAAATTTATACGGCGTATCTTTAATTTTATGACTCTCTCCCTTCCATGAAGCATTAATTTTCTTATACGTAAAGAAAATAGAAAAAGAAACCAAGCTAATAATGCCAAAAGAAAACCACATCAATCACGCTCCATCGTAATTACTGGATTAATTTATTTAGCCGAGAAGAGTTAAAAGACTGAAGTATAAAACTTCAGAAAATTATAATTTTTCGAATGAAGGATATTTTTACGCACAGAGATAAAAATCTCTCTAGAAAATATGCATCCATTGCAATTTACCAAACATCCGTTTATGTAAAGCGGACTATCGCTTAGAAGATACTGAAAATCAATAGATGTTGATTTACAAACTAAGTCGGGGGGGGGGGGGGATTAAGAAAATAAGTGCCAGAAAGGTTGTGCAACTCAACGGCAAACCAAGAAGGGGGAGAGTCCACCGCCGGCTGCACAATCCTGTCAAAGGGTAGAACCGTCGTATCGGTTAGAAATAACGCTCCAGCGTAATCTGCACCATATCGTCGCTTCGCAGCGCATACAGCGGTGCCGACGGCTCCGAACTGGAGAACACCCGACCATCGATACTCAGCTTCCAGGCATTGCCCAGACGTCGGCTGGCCTCGAGAAGCAGGCTGTGTCCCCGCCCGTCCAGACTCTGGCCGATCCCCGCCAACAGCTCGGTACTCTGAGCATCGTTCAGGGTCAGACGCGAGCCGAGGAATAGATCGTCCGGTGCCGTGGCGGCACTGTCCGTCCCGCGGCTGTCCCAACCGTATTCCATCAGCAGGCCCAGATCGGCCGCCGAGTCCAGGATACCGATATAGGTGTATTCGAAACCGGCCTGAACAGCGCCGAAGTGGTCGCTGTTACTGTCGCGGTAGATCCCCTCGAACTTCCACAGCCAGTCGCCCAGGGTGGCCTGCAGATCAACCCCGGTCTGGGTCATCTGCTCGTAGAAAGGCACCAGCACCGAACCCTGCTGGATCAGCAGCGGATCCCTGTTGGTCCCTTTGAACAGATAGACCCCGACGTCGTAATCCCCGAGGGTATGACTCCAACGGATCACCGCATCGATATGCCGGTTCTCGGCGCCCGATTCATAGCGGGCCTTGTCGGTATCGACCACCAGCGGTCCACGAAGACGCCCATCGACACCGGCGAAGCTGCGCTCGCGAAAACCGGGCAACAGCATCAGGTCGAGCACACCCCAGTCCCGTACCAGCGACAGCGCCACCATGGTCTGGCCCAGCTTGTCCTCACCATCGACATCTTCGACCCCATCGGTCTGGTTGACCACATCGACCAGGTGCTGGAATTCGGTCACCCCCCAGAACACCTTGCCGACACCCACTCGCAGTTCATAATCGTCGGCCACATGGGTCCAGAGCAGTTCGCGAATATCAGCGTGTGAGCGTTCGCTATCGTGCTGATCGGCGCGGATGAAGGGTTTGAACACCAGACTGTCGTCACCATTATTCCACTGCCAGTAGATCTCCGGCTCGAACATCAGCGATTGGCTGGTGCGACCGGACTGGTCGGTATACAACGGATCATCGGTAAACCAGCGCAGCTCGTAGCCAACCTTGCCGCTGATCTGGGGCTCGACCGCCTGAGCCTGCTGACCTAAGGGCGCCAATCCGCCGAGCAGCAGCCCCAGACTCCAACCGATTGATTTCAATGACGGCATCAGCGGGCCCGCTTCAAGCTGTTCTTGTTGAAGTCGCTTTTTTTCAGTCCAACTTGGAACTGATAGTCGCTGTAGACCAGCTCGGTACTCTTACCGGTCTGGTGATTGGTCATCAGCGATCGGTCCGCACGCCAGTATTGATCCAGATACTGCTTGTACTCCTTGAACTCCAGCGTCTTCAGCAGGCTGTCTTTGCGATCGTAGAAATCGACCTTCAAGACCCGGTAGTGCTCTTTGTCGAGCCATACCACCCGGCGGGTGTAGCCGGAGTATTTGTCGGTGGGGTACTGCTCGACCACAAAGCTGTCCTGGCCGTCGAAGGGTTCGTCGCGCAGGTATTTGTAGCTGTACTTCTCCACTTCGAACGAGGTCAGGTCTTCAAACGCAAACTCGGATCCCATAAAGGGACCGGATTTATTCCGTGAAGAGATCCGCTTAACCCGCTTCAGCGCCGGCAGGTAAAGCCACTGGTCGTCGGCCTTGTTGATATGGGAGAAGCTCAGGAACGCGGTGCCTTTAACGTCCAGCGGCTGATCGAAGATGGTCAGACTCTTATCGCCATCGTTGTCCTGCTCCAGCGACTTCAGACGGATCTGACGGTGACTCATCTGGCCCTCCTTGTTGCGCAGAATCATCTCCATCTGAGCACTCATATCGCCCCAGCCCAGGTCCCGGTTTTTGGCTTCGACCGAGATCTCCAGCCCCCGCTCTTCGGCGGTCACCGCCATCACCGGGTTGGCCAGCACGCTGGCACCGAACAACATCAGTGCCGCCATCAACGGCTTGCCAGCCCCAGCAAGGGAAGAGCGGGAGGCGTTGGATTTCAGAGTTTGATTAAGCAGCATCGGTAGATACCTCCGGTAAGGTTTTCACAGCCTCGGGCGCTTGCCCGGGGGTTGAGTAGCGCTTGGCGCTAAGCAGGTTATCGAGTTTGATCAGCAGCGGCGGCAGGAACAGGAAGTCGATGATCAGCGCCACCAGGATGATACCGGCCGTCAGCAGGCCCATATCCGCATTCATCTTGAAGCTCGACTGAGCCAGCACCATAAATCCGGCCACCAGCACCAGGGTGGTGATCCAGAGTGCGCGACCGACACTGCCGAAGGCGTATTTGACCGCTTTCTCGGCATCCAGGCCTTTGTCGTCGCGGGCGTGCAGGTACTTGCTCAGGAAGTGCACCGTATCGTCAACGACGATACCCAGGGTCATCCCGACCACCACCGACAGTCCGAGTCCAACCTGGCCATCCCACAGCGCCCAGAGGCCGAAACCGACGGCGGCCGGGGCCAGATTCGGGATCAGACTCAGCACCCCGTAGCGAACCGAACGCAACGCCAAGCCCAGCAGCAGCGAGATCAGCAGCAGCGCCGCCACGGTGCCTAGCAACATCGAGTAGGCATTGCGTTGGCCGATATGGCTGAACATCAGGCTCGGACTGGTAACGGTGACATCGTAGTAGTTGGCATTCTGAGCAAACCAGTCGTAGATCTGACTTTCCAGCGCGATGATCGCGGTAGAGCTGACGTTCTCGAATGTGCCGATCAGGCGCACCGCCGACTTGTCGACATTGAGCTGGTTGTTCAGATCCAGTCCGTACGGCAGCGACATTTCGTACAACAGCAGGTATTGGGCCGCCAGCTCCTGGCTATCGGGCAACCGATACCAGCTCTGATCATCGGCATGCATGTTTTTGTTCAACCGCTTGAAGGTGTCACTGAGCGAGTTGACGTGATCGGTCTCCGGCTGAGCCCGCAACCAGTGGGTAAACTCGTCCATCATCTTCAGGTAGGCCGGATCATTGATACCGCTGGCCCGGCCACTGTCGATCGACACCTCCAGCACCGTCATGCCGGACAGGTTCTCCTGCTGGAAATCGGTCGCGGCACGGAACGGGACGCTCTGATCGAAGTACTTCACGAACTCGTCGTTCAGTTCATTGTTGGGCACGAACAGGCTCAGGCCGATGATCACCGCGGTCATTCCCGGCAACAGTGCTCGACGACGCTTGACCACGAAGCTGGCGATCCGATCCATCAGGTCGGTCGACTCCTCAGTGCGAACCTGTACCCGCAGCGGCAACATCATCAGCAGCGCCGGGAACAGCGTAATCGAGAAGATAAACGCCAGCATCACCCCGGTGGCGACCAGATTACCCAGGTCTCGGAACGGCGGAGAGTCGGAGAAGTTCATGCTCAGGAAACCGATCGCGGTGGTCACGCTGGTCAACAGAATCGGCTGGAAGTTCAACTTCAGGCTGTGCATCAACGCATCACGCTTGGTCGAACCATGGCGCATGTCGTAGAACATGGTGGTCAGGATATGGATACAGTCGGCCACCGCCAGGGTCAGAATCATCGTCGGTGCCGAGGCCGAAGGCCCGGTCAGGTACATTCCGCTCCAGCCGGCCAAACCCATGGTCGAGGTGATGCTGACGATGATAATCACCAGCGTGGAGACGGTGCCGGTGATGGTCCGCAACAGCAAGCCGATGGCCAGAATCACGACCCCGAACATCAACGGTACCAGGGTCGCATTGTCGGCCAGCGAAGCTTCGGTGAAAGCCACGTTCATCATCACCATCCCCGACAGATGGACCTTGGAACCGGGGTTGGCCGCTTCAAAGTCAGCCACCAGCTGGCGCACCTTTGTGGCCACTTCCGGCCCTTCGGTGACCGGATCCTTACCCGGCAGCTGAATGGTGACGTTGACCACCGAGACCCGACCTTCAGGGTCGACCAGCTTGTGTACCAACTGCGGTTCGGTGGTCGCGACCCGACGGATCCGCTCCAGATCACTCAAACCCAGCGGCGCATCCTCCAGCACCAGGTCCTCGACGATCAGATCATCCTCTTCGGCGACCGTGTGCTGGTAGTTGCTGAGTGAGTCAACCCGGGTCGAATAGGGAATCTGCCAGGCCTCTTCGGTCAGCTGCCGAATCGCTTCCAGATGCTCAGCGGTAAAGACCTGGCCATCGGCCGGGGCAATCACAAAGGCGACATTGTCGCTCTTGCTGTAGATTTTCTGCATCGATTCATAGGCGGTCAGCTGTGGATTCTCCTCACTGAAGAACACCCGGTAATCACCTTTGAACACCAGCTTCTGCGCCCCCATGGTGGCGGCTACCGCAAAGCCGACGGCCAGCAGCAGAACCCAGACGGGGTGGGCCAATACCCACCGGAACAGTCTATCGCGCATCGCTCGCTCCTTATTGATCAACGTCGAACTCGTAATCGACGTTTCGTCGAAATAAACCCGTTAAAAAAGCGCAAGTTAGCGCCAACCTCCGGCGAACATTGCCGGTCTTTCAGGCCCGAAAATCGGATCAATTTTCGGGCTTTCTATTCTGACAATTCGTCATTATCAGAGCTTTAAAAATGCGGCCTTAACCGCACCTGTTTCTTCACACTCGACCGTCCCAAAACGGTCAAGTCGTTGCTGCTAGAACACCAGTTGGCGCCCACGCTGGCGGATCTCTTCGATCTCCGCCGCAAAGCGCCCTTCCATCAGCGCATTGATCACCTGTCGGTAGTCGTACTCGCTCGACAGCGGTTGCCAGCCGAGGCCATCCATAAAGATATTCGAGGCGTTGTAATACTCGCGTTCCAGATACAAACCATGGCGCCCACCGCACTGATTCAAATCATCGTTGAGCAGCATGATGGCGCCGTAACCGCCAGCCCAACCCAGGAAGCTGATCTGCTGCTTGTTCAGATGTGGCGGTAGTTGCAGGCTGCCCTCGGCGATACCGGCATCGATCACCTCGAAGAACAGCCCCATCAGCGTGGTTTCCAGCCGCTCGTGCTCGGTAAGCCGCTCCGGCGAGGTCTTGCCGATCACCGACGGGCTCTTGCTGCACAGGGCGACCCGAAACAGGGTCGGCTTGAGCAGCGCATAGACCAGATAAGCAAACGACATCCCCAGGTAGCGCTCTCGGCTATTGCCTTCAGACGCTGCGGCCCGGCCAAACAGGTCGGCCATTGTCTGCATCGCATAGTTGCCGATAGCCGCCAACAGGTCTTCTTTACCGGAGAAATGGCTGTAGACCGTGCCCTTGGAGTAAGGCACCTGGGCCACCACCTTGTCCATCGTCAGCTGCGATACGTCGACCTGTTCCAGCAGACGCAGCGCCGCCTCGATGATCTCGAGCTCTCGCTGTTTCAGGCTGTGTTGATCCAGGGCGCGCGGACTCATGGGCGGAATATCTCAAACTTAAATGACGATTCGTCGAAATATACGCCCGAAGATTCTTTCTGTCAATTTCAAACCGCGATGGCTTCGATCAATCCGTGTCGGACAGCGGCAGCAGATGGGCCCGGCAGTAGGCCATCATCACCTCTGTTAAGCGCCGGCCGGTATCGGTACTCAGGTTCCAGGAGTGCCAGTACAACGGCACATCGATGCAATTTCCGGGAATCAGCTCGACCAGACGTTGCTGTTCCAACAACGCCTGACTTTGCTGGTCCGGCACCATCCCCCAACCGTGACCTCGGGCGATCAGTTCAACAAAAGCGTTGGAGGACGGCACCAGGTGGCGGAAGTAATCCCCCTCAAAATCGAAGTAGGTCTTTAAATAGCGGTCCTGCAGCTCATCACGCTGGTTGAACACCACCGCCGGCGCCCGCAGCAGCGATTCTGTATCGACCCCTTTGGCGAAATAGCGATCACGGAACTCGGTGCTGATCAGGGCTCGATATCGGGTCAGCCCCAGCGCGACACAGCTGCCCCCCTGAATCGGTTGATCGCTGGAGCTGATACAGCCGATCACCTCGCCCTGGCGCAGAAAGTGATGGGTTTGGTCCTGATCATCGACCCGCAGATCCAACAGCAAGGGACTTTGCTGCAACAACGGATCGATCGCCTCCATAAACCAGGTTTCCAGGCTGTCGGCATTGAGACCGATCGACAGTCGGGTAAAGCCCTGCTCGTAAGCATCACCCAGCCCGTCCAGCAGTTCGCTCTGCAGCAGCTTGATCTGATGGAAGTGGCGCAGCAACTGCTGCCCCGCCGGAGTGGGATGAAGCGGCTGGCTGCGGACGATCAGCAGTTGGCCGATCCGCTCTTCCAGCTGTTTGACCCGTTGCGACACGGCGGACTGGGTCAGGTGTAGCCGCTGGGCGGCTTTATCGAAGCTCTGGCACTCCAACACCGTGGCAAACGCCTGCAACTGACGGTAATCGATCATCGGGTCTACATTGCTGGCTAGTATTAATTTAATTAATTTAAATTAAATATTATTAGCTTTGCTAACCAGAAGCGATCCCCTAACCTTGGCGCCATAGCTTCGACGTTCATTCCAATTCCGAATCAGTAGAGCCACCGCCATGAGCCTTAGCCTGACCGCCGTCTCCACCCCGTTCTTTACCGGCCTGGCCACCAGCGCCGGACTGATCATCGCTATCGGCGCCCAGAACGCCTTCGTGCTGAGCCAGGGTGTGCGACGCCAGTACCACTGGCCGATCGCCGGGGTGTGCAGCCTGCTCGATACCATTCTGATCGTGCTGGGGATCGCCGGAATGGGCGTATTGATCAGCGAGTCACCGCTGATTCTGACTCTGGTGACCTGGGGCGGAGTCGCGTTCCTGCTCTGGTACGGCGCCAACGCCCTGAAGGCGGCGCTGAAACCGGCGACCCTGGAAACCCAACAGCGGGGCCTGAGCTCGCTGCGCTCGGCGCTGCTGACCACCCTGGCGCTGAGTCTGCTCAATCCCCACGTCTATCTGGATACCGTGGTGCTACTCGGCAGTATCGGCGGCCGCTACCCGGAAGCCGAGCGGTTCTGGTTCGGTGCCGGTGCCGCGCTGTTCTCCTGCATCTGGTTTTTCGCCCTCAGCTTGGGCGCCCGCTGGCTGGCACCGCTGTTTAAAAAGCCGGTGGCCTGGCAGATCCTTGATGGCTTGGTGTGCGCGATGATGTGGACCCTGGCGGGCCTGCTGATCAGCGGTCGAATTGGTGCCTGATTCGCTCTCTATCTGTTAGCTCAACAGGTTCGCATCAATCACTGGGAACAGAGCACACATCGGCGTATGCTGTGCCCCCGCTGATACAGGCCCTTTCAAACCTGTTCCCGTCAGCTTCATCCGAATACCCTGCCAATCTATTGAGAACAAGCTATGGATAGCCGCCAAGACAATATCGACAGCCTCGCCATGGGGATGATGCTGCTGTGCTGCCTGGTCTGGGGCTTGCAGCAGGTGCTGCTCAAAGGGGTGGCACTGGACATGGCACCGGTGCTGCAGATCGCGATTCGATCCGGTGGCGCCGCGATTCTGGTGGCGCTGCTGATGCTGTGGCGTGGCGAAACCCTGTTAAGTCACGACACCTGGAAACCGGGACTGATCGCCGGGGTGCTGTTCACGCTCGAATTTCTATTTCTGGGTGAAGGGATCCGCCATACCTCCGCCTCGCGGGCGGTGGTGTTCCTCTACTGTGCGCCGATCTTTGTCGCCCTGGCGCTGCATTGGCGCTTTCCCACCGAACGCCTCAGTCCGCTGCAATGGCTCGGGGTTGCTGCTGCCTTCAGTGGGGTCGCTTACAGTTTTCTCGGTGGCGAAGCCGATCAGTCCAGCCCCCCTAAGCAGTGGCTCGGGGATATGCTGTCATTGATGGCCGCGGTGGTCTGGGCCGCCACCACGGTGGTAATCCGCAGCTCCCGACTGTCCCAGGCACCGGCTACCCAAACCCTGCTGTACCAACTGCTGACCGGCTTGGTGCTACTGGTGCTGGCAGCATTTTTTCTGGGCCAAACCGATTATCAGCTCAGCCAGGAGCTGGTCGGAAGCCTGCTGTTCCAAGTCGTGGTGGTCGCCTTTGCCAGCTATCTGGGATGGTTCTGGTTGCTGCGCCGCTACCCGGCCTCACAGCTGGGAATTTTCAGCTTCCTGACCCCGTTGTTTGGGGTCATTCTCGGCGCCTGGCTGCTAGATGAAACCCTGGAGCCTCGCTTTATCACCGGTGCAATGCTGGTAATGGCAGGGATGATCCTGGTCAGCGGTCACCGCCTACTGGCTCGCCTGATCCGGCGCCTGCTGGGATCGAATTAACGCCGGCCTTGTCAGACTCAATCGGCCACGCTCAGCGGTGCTGGCTCATAATTCGCCAGAATCCTGGCGTACTCGCCCCGCTCGATCAACAGCGCCAGGCCTCGATTAAAGTCATCGATGATCTGACGATGTTGCGGGTGACCGCGCGAAATGGTCAGGTGCAGCGGCCGTACTTCCAGCGAGCGGCCGAAATGTATTTTGTCGCGGTCGATGCGGGGTAGTAGCGCCAGCTTATGGTGGGCCTGCAGGCGTTCCTCGAGGACCAGGTCGACCCGCTTGCGTCCCAACATCAGCAAGCTCTGTTCAAGGCTGTCGGAGACGCTGGTGCGGTAGTGTTTGGCCGGTATCGAACCCAAGTAGCCATAACCACGCATCACCGCAAACAGCTTGCCCTCCATCTCTTCGTCGCCATACGTATTAAGATCGCTGCGATGTTTCAGCAGCACGATCTCTGTTTTCAGATAGGGGCGACTATAGAGCATGCGCAGATTACGCTCTTCGGTGTACCAAGCGATGGCCATGCCATCCAACACCCCCTGCTTGACCATATGCTGGGCTCGCTGCCAGGGGTAGACCATCACCTCGACGTCGTAGCCAACCTGATTGAAGGCGGCCGTAACCAGCTCGCTCGCAACGCCGCCACTGGCCAGGGTCACGCTGGTGTAAGGGGCCCATTCGGTGGCCGCCAGTTTCAATACTGGTTTCGCTGACACGCTGGTCGCCAGCAGCAATATGATCAGTGCTAATAGTCTGGATGCAGATACAGCCATCATCCCGATATCCTGAAAGAACTTCGGGTCACTCTAAGGCAAGGTATTCATCAGGTCTTGTGGCAATTAGTCGGATAGCTATGTTCCATGCTGACGACTGCTGAGCGCAGTCTCCGGCGCTCAGGCTTCAACGCCCAGCGCGGCGCGAAGTGCCGGGACTAAGGCGGCCTGCTGGACAGTGATCTGCTGGGCAGCCCCCTGCTGCTGCGCCACCGCCATCAACGCATTGGTCAATGCCTGGTAGACCCGCACCGTGATCGGCTGCTGGGGTACCTGGGAGCCCTGCTTAACCGAACGAATACAGAGCTCCACATCCGGTGAGGTGAAGGCCCGGCAAGATGGCGGGCGACGGGGATAGATTGAGCATTGCTGATTCTGGTCCAACAGCGGACAGGGTGGTTTTTCAAAGGCCAGCTCGGGGTGCTGCGGATATTGCGCCAATCGCTGCCGTAACTGATCCAGCTCCTCGGGGCTAAAGCGGCTTTGGATATAAGCGGCAATATCGGCCACCACCTGGGGCGGCGTCTCGACTCGCAGGTGGCAGCAATGGGCGCAACCCTTATGACAGGCTAGGGTTCCGGAGCTGGGGAAATGCTGCTGGAAATCACTCAGGGCCTGCTCCGCCAGTTGATAGCACTGGCTCAAACCCACTCCTTCGCTGTCGCTGCGCTGCAGCTCGACATACATCTGCTTGGCCAGGTTCTCGAACAGCTGATCGTAGGCCAGACTTTGCTGCTTGAGCATCTCGGCCACCGCTGCCACATCATCCGCCGAATAGTAGCTGTCCGAATCTGCCATCACACCGCCCCTCAATCATCACTGTAAAAGCCCTCAGGCTATACCAGCGAAGCGCTAGAGCCAATCACTGAGGGATGAAGAACGCTATCAGCAGCGCCAGGCGCGCAATCACTACAGCCGGGTCAGATCGGCAATCTGCTCCGGATACAGGAAAACTAGGATCATCAGCACCGGCATCACCACAAAGAACAGCCCCATCGAGAACCGAATATAAGGATGGGCGTATTTCAGCTCCATAAAGTGTTCCACCACCATGATGCCTTTCAACGACACGGTTGCCGCAATAAAAAGGGTCACCAACAGGCTGGGATCGGCCGACTCAGCCAGCCAACCGCTACTGATCGTCAACACCATCAACAACAGCCAGATACCGTTCAGCAACTTGGAATAGGAAGCGAACATAACCCAGTTACCTCAACACGTAGACCAGCGGGAAAATCACGATCCACACCAGATCGATCATGTGCCAGTAGCAAGCCACCGCTTCCATCCCTTCGTGGTCCTTGGCACTGTAGGCGCCGTAATGGAGCCGGATAATCACCCAAAGGATCGCGCCGCCACCCCAGATCACATGGATAAAGTGATTGAAGGTCAGGTAGTAATAGACGGTAAAAAACAGGTTGGTATAAACCGAGAAACCATGCTCGGCATTCAACAGGTACTCCCAGATTTTCACCACCAGATAGAACAGTACGCAGCCGATGGTGCCCCAGAGCCAACGAATCGATTCGCGCACGGCATCGCGCCGGATCGCTACCATCGCCCGTGCGACGCAGAAGCTGCTGCTCAGCATGGCCAGGGTATTGAGCGTGCCGGCCAGGGTATTGAGCTGCTGCGGCCCCTGATCGAACATCTCCTGAGAATGAACCTTGGCGATAAAGTAGATCAGGAACATGACCCCGAATTCGGTCATCTCGGTATAGATGGCAAACCAGACCGCTTTGTTTCCCGGCACCCGCCCCGGTTTCGGCTTGGTGATCGCATCTGACGCAGCGTCAGGATTGGCCGAGGCGGAATGCTCGGCCGAAGTGGGTAGCGCAACGCCAGCCTGGTCCACGGAAAGCACCTCGGAGACTTGGTTGTCGCGCATAAAACATAGCTCCTTAACGGCCCCGCCGTTAAATGGCCCCGGAAGTGCTCACAACAGATCCGTGACGGCCCGCGATAAATCGGTTAAAGCCGGCCTACTCGGATCAGCTGGCCCATCGGCCCGCAACACTCCCGCTTGGCTCAGATCGCCACTCCGAGCTCTGATTTCCTCAAATGCTGACCCACTTGCAGCAGAAGCACGCCCTCCTGCTACGGTGGCCAGCATCCAAAACAATAGATCAATTTGTAGCCAAACTTGTGACAGGGACCAAAATTCGGTCCCAAATTGAGTCCCGCAGGAGGGGATTCCGGCGAGATCGGCAGGGGTACGGCCCCGAAGGGCCGGCTGAGGCGAGAGGCCCGCCTAGTCTAGATTCGGGTCAGGTCCGCGATCTGTTCCGGGAACAGGAACACCAGCATCATCAACAGCGGCAGCACGATGAAAAACAGCCCCATCGAGAAACGGATATAGGGGTGCGCCGTTCGCAGCTCCATAAAACGCTCCACCACCAATCCACCTTTAACGGCCACCGAAATCGCCACGAACAACGTCACCAGCAGACTGGGATCGGCCGATTCGGCCAACAGTGCGCTACCGATCGTCAGCGCCATCAGCAGCAGCCAGACAGCATCCAACATTCTTGTGTAAGAAAGAGTCATAGCCGTTTACCTCAGGACATAGAGCAGTGGGAAGATAATGATCCAAACCAGATCGATCATGTGCCAGTAGCAGGCGACCGCTTCCATCCCTTCATGATCCTCGGCGCTGTAGGCTCCGCGCTTGAGGCGGAAGATCACCCAGAGCACCGCACAACCACCCCAGGCTACATGGAGGAAGTGGTTGAAGGTCATGTAGTAGTAGACGGTGAAGAATAGGTTGGTATCGGCGGCGAACCCCTGTTCGGTATTCCACTGATACTCCCAGGCTTTGACGGCCAGATAGAACAGTGCACAGCCAATAGTGCCCCACAGCCAGCGAGCCGCCACCTTATTGTCACTTCGGCGCACCGCCACCATCGCCTTGGCGACGCAGTAGCTGCTGGTCAATAGCGCCAGGGTATTGAGGGTACCCGCCGTCGTGTTGAGCTGCTGCGGCCCCTGATCAAACAACTCCAGGTAATGCACCTTGGCGATAAAATAGATCAGGAACATAAACGCGAACTCGGTCATCTCGGCAAAGATGCCGACCCAGATCGCGCCATTACCGGGCACCCGGCCCAATAGACTAATCCTTGAGGCAGAGGGGTTTTGAGAGGACGTGTTATCTAATACGGCGACAGACTCGCCCACGGACAACGTTGCAGCGGCTTGGCCGGCGCTCATGGGATACAGCTCCTTAACGGCTGTGCCGTTAATCAAACCTTGGAATGGAGCCAGATTACCCCTTAGTCGTCAGTGATTTGAGAGCCACAATCAGGTTTAACCGTCATCCCAGCCGCCGGCCTTTCCCCACTGTACCCCTCGTTTTTTTCAAACTGTACCCTTCACAGCCCCAACCCAGGGTCGGGGCTGCGGGGAGCGACCTCTCGGATCACTCGATTCCCATCACCAAGCGCGGCAACAACAGTGCCAGATCCGGGATAAAGGTGACCGCCAATACCACCGGCAGATGGCCCAGCAGGATAAAGCGCAGGGTCGGCTTCAGGTACTCGTGGAAGGCGGATTTGCCCACCGAACCAGCCATGTACAACAGCGGTGCGCAGGGTGGGGTGATATTACCCAAGCCCAGATTAGTGCCGACAATCGCGGCGAAGTGGATCGGATGGACACCCAGATCCAGCGCCACCGGCATCAGGATAATCGAGGCCAGAATGCTGCCGGAGACATCGTCCACCAGCATCCCGATGCCGATCAGAATCAGATTGATCAGCAACAGGATCACGACGGGGTTATCCGACAGCCCGATCAGGAAATCCGACAACTGCTGGGGCACCTGTTCCATGATCATCACCCGACTCATCACGAACAGGAAGAAGATCATCGCGATGATCGAGCCGGTGCTGACCGCCCCCTTGATAATCGCCGTCGCGGCACTCTGGAACGTCAGCCCCTTATAGATCAGGAAGCCGACCGGCAGGGTATAAACCAGCGCCACGGCCGCAGCCTCGGTGGGGGTAAAGATACCGCCGTAGATGCCGCCCAACATGATCACCGGCATCAGCAACGCCCAGCTGGCTTCTTTGCTGGCACCGGCAATGACACGGCGACGCTCGGGCAACGAGATCTTCTCTTCAACCCTCATCCCTTGACGGTTACGCACAAACAGATAGTTGATCAGGCAGTAGATCAACGCGATGGTCACGCCGGGCAGAATGGTCGACAGGAAGGCCGCCGCCACCGACACCCCACTGGTCAAGGCGAAGATGATCATCGGCACACTGGGTGGAATCAGCAGTGCCAACACCGACGAGCAGCCCACCAGTGCGGTGGCATAACCGCGCGGATAGCCCTGGTCGACCATCTTCGGAATCATGATCGAACCGATCGCCGCAATCGCCGAGGCGCCGGAACCAGCAATGGCGCCAAAGAGCGCACAGGTGACAATAGTGACAGATCCCAGTCCGCCACGTATCGGCCCGACAAAGGCATTAACAAAGCGGACCAGCCGATCGGAGATGCCACTGGCCCCCATCAACGCGCCGGCGATGATAAACAGCGGTAGTGACAGCAGCGCAAAACTGCCCAGTTGCCAGAACGCGTGGGGCACCAGATAGCTCATGCTTTTCCCGGTCAGCAACACAAAGCTGACCGCCCCCACGCCGAAGACATAGGCGACCGGCATCCCCACCAACAGCAGGGTCACAATCAGAAACAGGGTGATCGATAGGGTTGTCATCGGCTGATCTCCTCCAGCGTCGCATCGGCTGGGTGAGGCGATTTGTTGTCGAATTCGGTGTAGGAATTTTTGTGGATAAACAGGTCGCGCACCTTGTACAGCGCCATCAGGGTAAAACCGGCAATCGCGGCGCCGACCCAGAACGCGGTCGGCCAACCCAGGTTGGTGCTGACTCGGTTGATCTTCATGACAAACAGCAGGTACTTGAAGGCGTAGAAACCGAAAAAGCCGATCACCAGCAAGCCGACCAGGTCATTGAACCCCTTGATCAGCACTCGAGTTCGGGGACTCAGATTGAGCAGGTCGAGAATGCCGCCGGTCAGGTGGCTGCGTTCGCGGGTCACCACCACCATCGAGATAAAATACAGCCATAAACCGGCCAGGATGCTGATCTCTTCGATGGCGGGAAAGGCTTGATCCATCACATAGCGAAGAAACACCGCCACCGCCATCAAACCGGCCAGCAACAGCGTCAAACCCACCAGGCAGAGACGGGAAAACTGCGCCAGATAGCGATCGGCGCGGGCAAATAGAGAAATCATGGGCAAAGCCTCCGGTCGGGCTCTGAAAAGAATCGAAAGGCCGACAGGCTGCCGGCCTTTGACGGGACTGAGCAATTACTCAGCGGTGGTGGCGCGAATCTGTTCGACCAGATGCTTACCGACGGTCGCTTCCATCCAGGTCCACTCCTTGTCCTGAATGATCTGGCGCAGCTTGCTCTGCTGGGCGGCATCCAACTCAACCACGTTGATGCCGTAGTCCTTGATGTCGGCGATCAGTTTTTCGCTGATCTGCTCCGCTTCCTGCCAGGCCCAGCTGGCGGCGTCATCCGCGGCGGCCTGCAGGGCCTGCTGCTGCTCCGGATTCAGGTCATTCCACCAATCCAGGTTGACCAGAAAGGCACCCTGCTCGAAGTAATCCCGTGAAAAGACATAGGTCTCCAGCACATCGCGCATCTGCCAGATCTCAGAGGGCGGACCGAACGTCCGCCCATCGACTGAACCCAGCTGCAGCGCGGTGTAGAGCTCCGAGAACGGCATCGGCACCGGATTGAAGCCCAGGTATTCAAAACGTTTGATGGCGGTCTGCATCGGCGGCACCCGCACCTTCAGGCCGGCACCGTCTTCCGGAAAGTTGACCGGCACCTTGCCCATCCCCTTGCGGATCGCGATACCGCCGAAATCCACCGGTAGGATCGCCAGCAATTTCATATTCAGTCCGGCGTAGATCTCGTTATAGGTCCCCACCATCGAGCCGCCGGGGCCATAGATTTTGACCGCATCGTCCCAGCTGTCGGCCACCATCCCCATGATCGAAATGTTCAATCGCGGGTCGAAATCGGTGGCGGGAAAGGTCATCGTCATGCCGATCTCGCCGGCGATGGTTTGCTCAAACTGAGACGTCCAGTCGCCCAGGTCACCCCCCGGGTGGTATTTGATCTCAAACGCATCGGGAGCGTTCTTCGCCAACGAAGCCATGAAATGGTCGGCGATCGGATTGAAGATATGATCGTTTGACATCGCATGGGCCAGAACAACTTCGTCTGCCGCATGGGAATAGGTCGGGACCATCAAGGTCGCAGCCAGCGCAACCGAACCGGCAATTTGCTTAACGCCGGGGTTTTGGATCAGGGTTTTCAGCATGATTAACACTCCGATTTGTTGTTATCGTAGGAAGCGTTCAAGGACGGATGAATCTCCGACAAGCAACAGCGACAGACCAAAATAGTGATTAGTCACTTACTGCCAAAGACAGATATTGCGGGAGATCAACCTGCACTTTCCTAAAGGTGCTAATCGAGAGTACTAAGATATTTGTTGCTAAGATTTTTTTTCGCGTTGCCAATTTCGCAACGCCGATTTCGATAATCAGTCAGCTCAGTTCAATTCAGAACTCACTTCAATTAAAGCCTGATCAGTAACTCACCCATCCGTGGTTTTCGGTCTGCTGTGTATGCACCCAAAAGCTGCTGACTTTCTTTTTGTTGCCTAAATTAGAACAACAAAGAAATTTTAAAGACATTCTTCCGAACAAAGAGATCGGCAACAATCGACTCAAAGCCATGTGCTCAACAATAAACAGATCCAAACACGCAGAGGCGAAAAATGGTGAAACAGAGAATTGGCGTTATCGGCCTGGGAAGTATGGGTAATGGCATGTGCCAATCCCTGCTGCGGGGCGGTTTTGAGGTATTCGGCACCGATCTAGGTGTCCCCCAGCGACAGGCGGCCGAAGCGATCGGTGTCACCCTGGTCGACAGCATCGCGCAGCTGTGTCAGCAGACCGAGATCATTCTGCTGTCGCTGCCCACCGCCCAGCACGTCAAGCAAGTGATTGTCGGTGACGATGGCATTTTGCAGTCCGCCCAACCATCGACCCTGGTGATCGACACCTCCACTTCCGAGCCGGACGTCACCCGAGGGCTGGCCGAGCAACTGGCCAGTCAGGGGCACGCCCTGCTGGATGCGCCGGTCAGCGGCGGCCCGTCCGGGGCAGCCGCCGGCACCATGGTGATGGTGATCGGCGGTAAGGAAGCGGACCTGCAGAGAGCGATGCCGTTTATCGAGGCCCTGAGCGCCAAGGCCGTTCACCTTGGCCCCTCCGGCAGCGGCCATGCCGCCAAGCTGATCAACAACCTGCTGTGCGCCGCCCATCTGGTCACCACCGCCGAAGCCGTCGCACTGGGACAAAAAGCCGGGCTGGATCCGGCCAAACTGCTGGAAGGCCTGAACGCCGGCTCCGGCCGCAGCGCGGTCAGCGAAGTGAACTTCCCCCGCTGGATCCTCAATAACGGCTTCGATTCGGGCTTTACGATGCAGCTGATGCGCAAAGATGTACGCCTGGCCGAAAAGCTGTGTCGCGATCTGGAACTGGAGCTGCCGCTGTCCGAGCAGGTCGCCAAGATCTGGGCCGCCAGTGAACCGACGATCCCCGATCAAGACGACTTTAACTGCATCGTCAAAACCACCGGACTGGAGACCTGAGATGACTTTTACCGTGACCCATAACGGCGAGCAGCAGGTCGCCGGACTACTCAATGAACTGCTCGGCTGCGACACCGAATTCGGCAGCTGGATCAACGGCGAACTGGTCGCCGGTGAAGGCGAGACGATCGAGTTGATCAACCCGGCCACCGGCCAGGCCTTTATGAGCTACCGCGATGCCGGCGAAGCCCGCGTCGCGATGGCCGCCGATGCCGCCAAGCTGGCACAAGCCAAGTGGTGGGCGATGAGTGCCAGCGCCCGGGCCCGAGTCCTGTGGCAATGCAGCCATCAGGTGAGCCAGGCTGCCGAACCACTGGCCCGCCTCGAGTCCGTCTCTGCCGGCAAGCCGATCCGTGATTGCCGGGTCGAAGTGGCCAAGGTCGCTGAGATGTTCGAGTACTACGCCGGCTGGTGCGACAAGCTGACCGGTCAGGTGATACCGGTCCCCACTAGCCACATGAACTACACCCGCCACGAACCCTACGGTGTGGTCACCCAGATCACCCCCTGGAATGCGCCGGTCTTCACCGGCGGCTGGCAGATCGCACCGGCCATCTGTGCCGGGAACGGCGTGCTGCTCAAGCCCTCGGAGCTGACCCCGCTGAGCACCACGGTGCTGGTCAAACTGATCGAGCAAGCCGGTGTCCCCAAGGGGTTGGTCAATGTGATCAATGGCCTGGGACACACCACCGGTGCCGCGGCGATTGCCAATCCAGCCACCGCCAAGGTGGTGTTCGTCGGTTCGCCACAGACCGGTGGCCGGATCGCGGCTGCCGCCGCCCAGCGCGTCATCCCCTGCGTGCTGGAGCTGGGCGGCAAGTCGGCCAATATCGTGTTTGACGATGCCGATCTCGACCGCGCCGTGGTCGGAGCTCAGGCCGCGGTGTTCGCCGCCGCCGGTCAGAGCTGCGTATCCGGCTCAAGACTGTTGGTGCAGCGCAGCTGTTACGACCAGGTGGTCGAGCGGGTCGCCGGGGCGTGCGCCAAGTTGCCGGTCGGCTTGCCCTGGATGGAGCAGACCATGATTGGGCCGATCAACAACGCCAAACAGTTCGATCATGTCCGCAACCTGGTCACCGATGGCATCGCCGAAGGCGCCCAGGTCGCCGCTGGCGGTCAGCGGGCCGAGGTAGGTCAGGGCGAGCAGGGCTATTTCTATCAGCCCACCGTACTGGCGGGTGTCGATAACCAGATGCGGGTCGCCCAGGAGGAGATCTTCGGACCGGTGCTATCGGTGATCCCGTTCGACGACGAGGATCAGGCGGTGGCGATCGCCAACGACAGTCGCTTTGGACTCGGCGGTGCGGTCTGGACCACCGATGTGGGTCGCGCCCACCGACTGGCGGCGCAGGTCAACGCCGGCACCTTCTGGGTCAACAGCTACAAGGCGATCAATGTGATGTCGCCGTTCGGCGGCTTTGGCGAGAGCGGCTATGGACGCTCCAGCGGTTATGAAGGTTTGCTGGAGTACACCCGTACCAAGAGCGTCTGGGTCGAAACGGCCCGGCAAGCCGCAGTGCAGTTCGGCTACTCGATCGAATAATCCGCAAGCACAAGATGACAGCCCTATCCGTTTTTACAAACGGCTCTTTCCCGGCCTTCGGGCCGGGCTTTTTAGGAGACCTGTTCGATGGATGACTATCGGCGTGAGATCGACCTGGGTCGACTCTGGAGCACCATTCATGAAGAAGCCCGGCGAGACGCGCAACAGTTTCCGCTGCTGGCCGACTTCTACCAGCAACAACTGCTGCAGCACGATAATTTCGGCGCCTCGCTGGCGTATATTCTGGCCACCAAGCTAAGTGACGATCCCTTCCGGATCGACGCCTGGCATGCACAGTTCAGCCAGTTGATGGATTCGGACCCGACGATCGAAGCGGCGGCGTTGAAAGACCTGTGCTGCCAGTTGCAGAGCAATGCTTCGATCAAGGATCACTACACCCCGCTGCTCCACTTCGGCGGCTATCAGGCACTGCAGGCCCACCGACTGGCCCACGCCTGCTGGCAGCGCGGTGATCAGCCGCTGGCCAACTATATTCAGGGACGGGTGGTGTCGCTCTACGGCGTCGATATTCATCCCGCCGCCCGAATCGGCGCCGGCATCTTTATCGATCATGCGGTCGGGATCGTGATCGGTGAAACCGCCGTGATCGAAGATGAGGTCACCATCTTCCAGAGCGTGACCCTGGGCGGTACCGGCAAGGGGCAAGGCGATCGGCATCCGAAAATACGTCGCGGCGCCTTTATCGGTTCCGGCGCACTGGTACTGGGCAATATCGAGATCGGCGCCGAGGCCAAGGTTGCCGCCGGTGCGGTGGTGGTCAAACCGGTGGCAGCTAATCAGACCGTGGTCGGCAGCGCCGCGCGATTGATCGGCGCGGCCAAATTGGACGCAAGCAGCGCAGAAAACAAAGGCAACAGAGTATGAAAAATCATCTGGGTATCGATCATCCGCTGGTCGCCGTGCGCGATATGGACCAGACCAGCCGCAATTTCGAACGGCTCGGGTTCTTTATCAATCCCCGCCACCACCACCCCTGGGGCACCGACAACCACCTGCTGATGTTTCCGGATAACTTTATCGAGCTGATCAGCATTTACGATGCCGACAAACTGGATCTGAAGAATGACCGAGGTTTTGCCTTCGGACGCTTTATCAGCGACTCGATCGAGCGCCGAGAGGGGATTTCCCTGGTGGCGCTGCATAGCGAAGATGCCCGCGCCGACCATCAACTGATGGAGCAACGCGGCGTCGATAACCACGGCATCGTCGATTTTCGCCGGGTAGCCCATCGCCCCGACGGTAGCGAAGAGGAGGCGGTGGTGTCGCTGGTAATGCTGATCAACCCGCAGTTCCCGGCCATCTCCCACTTCTTCTGCCACCAGCACAAGCCCCATCTGGTCTGGGTCAAAGAGTGGATGGACCACCCCAACGGCGCCAACGGCATCACCCGGGTCAGCTATGTCGCCGCCGACCCCGAGCAGCTTCGGCCCCGTTTTATCGGCATCTACGGCGACGCGGCGGTCAGCACCACCGAGCAGGGACTGCAGGTGCAGACCGACCGGGGGCTGTTCGAAGTACTCAGCCTGGAGCAGGCCAAACAGCGCTTTGACGGTGTCGATCTGGACCTCGACGATACCGAGCTGCCCACCGGAGTGGCGATCCGGGTCAGTACCGCGACCCCGGAAAAAGCAGAAGCTCTTCTACGGCAAAATGGGGTAGAGTTCGTGGCTACCCACGATGGCGGCTTACGAATTCCGGCTCACTACGCCGGCAACACCATTATTGAGATCTACCCCGATAACGAAGAGCCGAACCCTTTACCCTGATTTTTGTGCCAACGCGGGCTCAAAGGAGATCAACGTGTTACCGATCCAACCCAACAGCGAACTTCATCAGCAGATGCAGCAATGGCGTCGCGACCTGCACGCCCACCCGGAAACCGCTTATGAAGAGCACCGAACCGCCGCCAAAGTGGCCGAACTGCTGCGTGAATTCGGGCTGGAGGTCCACACCGGTCTGGCGGTTACCGGCGTGGTCGGTGTGCTGCGAGGACGGCAGCCGGGGCAGAAGTCGGTTGCCCTGCGAGCCGATATGGACGCACTCAATCTGCAGGAGCTGAATACCTTCGATCACTGCTCCACCCACCCGGGCAAGATGCACGGTTGCGGCCATGACGGCCACACCACCATGCTGCTCGGCGCCGCCAAGCACCTGGCCGAAAATCCGGACTTTGCCGGTACCCTGGTGTTTATCTTCCAGCCGGCCGAAGAGGGTCGAGCCGGCGCCAAGAAGATGTGCGAAGAGGGTCTGTTTGACAAATTCCCGGTCGATGCGGTCTACGGCATGCACAACTGGCCCGGCCTCGACGCCGGTTACTTTGCGGTCCACAACGGTCCGGTGATGGCGTCGATGGCGGTGTTCGACATCGATATCGTCGGCCAGGGTGCCCACGGTGGTATGCCGCATCTGGGGGTCGATCCGGTACCGGTCGCGGCCCAGCTGATCAGCGCGCTGCAAAGCATCGTCGCCCGTGGTCTGAACCCGCTCGACAGCGGCGTGGTCAGCGTCACCCGGATGCATGGTGGCGATGCCTACAACGTGATCCCCGAGTCGATCCGACTGTCGGGCACCTGCCGGGCGTTCTCCGCCGAGATGCAGGATCACCTGGAAGCCGAGATGCAGCGTCGGGTGGAACATATCTGCGCCGCCCACGGCGCCAACGGTACCCTGGACTACCGCCGCGGTTACCCGGCCACGATCAACGATCCGGAGCATGCCCAGCGCTGCGCCGAGGTCACCGGCGCGCTGGTGGGTGAAGCCAAGGTCAAACGGTGCGAACCACCCAGCATGGGGGCCGAGGACTTCTCCTTCATGCTCGAACAGCGCCCCGGCGCCTATATCTGGATCGGCAACGGCAGCAGCGAAGGCGGTCGGGGACTGCACAACCCCCACTACGACTTTAACGATGAGATCCTGCCGCTGGGGGCCAGCTACTGGGTCAATCTGGCCCAAGCCTGCCTGACTCCGGACAGCAGCGACTGAGTCCTGGTTTACGGCGATGACCCACAAAGACCTGATCGCGGGAATCAACGAGAAGCGGATCAAGTACCTGTTTGAAGCGGTTCAGATGGGTACCGTGCGGGCCGCCGCCGATAAGCTCAATGTGGCCCCGTCGGCGGTCAGCCGCCAGATCTCACTGCTGGAGGAGGAGCTGGCCGCCACCCTGATCGAGCGCCATCGCAAGGGGGTCAAGGTGACCCCGGCAGGTGAGATCGTGCTGCGTTACTACCGCGAATCGCTGTCTCATCAGGAGGGCTGCCTGTCGCAGCTCAACGCCCTTCGTGGCCTCAAGAGCGGTCATATCGATCTGGCGGTCGGCGAAGGCTTTGTCGGCGACCTGATGTCCGAACCGCTACCCGAGTTCAACCGCCGTTACCCCGAGCTGTCGGTATCGGTCACCATGGGCGGTACCAATGACGTGATCCGCCGGGTTGAAGAGGATCAGGCCCATATCGGACTGCTGTTTCACCCTCCCAGCCATCCGGCGATTCGAACCCAAGCCAAGAGCTGCCAGCCGTTGTGCGTGATCGTGCCGCCGCAGCACCCGTTGCAGGCGCTGCAACGCCCGGTCAGCCTGGAGGAGACGCTGGCGTATCCGCTGGCATTGCAGGAAGGTAATTTCGGTATCCGTCAGCTGTTGTCGATCGTCGAGTTTAAGGAGCGAATCCGACTCAATCCTAGCGTCACCACCAACTCGATCGCGGTGATGAAGAACTTTGTCCGCTCCGAGATGGGCGTGACCTTCCTGCCCGCCTTTGTGGTAGCCCGAGAGATCGCCGACGGCCAGCTCTGCGCGGTGCCGATCGACCATCCGATCCTGGCATCCGGCGAAGCCCATATGATTACCCGGCTCGGCCGTCAGCTACCCGAAGGCCCGAAGCAGTTGCTGCAGCACCTGACCCACTGGATGCGCGCGTTCAGCGTCTAACCAACGGCCATCGGCCTCAAGCCGAATCAGCCTCCGCAGCCAGAGGTGCAACGACCACCACCCGGTTGCGGCCCTGCTCCTTGGCTTGATACAGACAACGGTCGGCGACCTTGTACAACTCCCGGGAACGACAGTTGAGTTCCGGGGTCAGCAGAGCCACACCGATACTGACGGTCACCTGAATCCTCTCCCCGGCGCTGTCGATCGACTGCCGGGATATCTGCAGATTGACGCCATCGGCCAACTGTTCAACCACTGCCAGGGAGGGTTCGGACATCAACACGGCGAACTCCTCACCGCCGATGCGCGCCACGATATCGGTATCCCGCCGAAAGCTGTTCTTGAGGGTGTTGGCCACCTGCTGAATGACCTTATCCCCGGTCGGATGGCCATAGCGGTCATTGATCTGCTTGAAATGGTCAATATCGATCAGTAGCAGCGCCAGGGATTTGCCGTTGCGCAGGTGCGATTTCCAATACAGGTTCAGCGCATCATCGAAGTAACGGCGGTTGTAGATGTCGGTGAGGGTATCCATCTGGGTCAGCTTTTCCAGCATCCCCCGCTGCTCACACCGCTCCTGATACTCGCCGTTGAGCAGTTTGATATGCATGTAGGTGAAAGCGCCGTAGAGGAAGATCAACAACCCCTCATGCAGGTGTTCCGCGTCGGTCAAGATAGCGGTCAGGATCGCCGGCACCGTGATCACCAGCAGATAGGCATTGGCCAGTGCCCGTTTGGGCGAGAAGGTCACGATGCCGCCGCTGATCAACGCAAAAACCACCATCAGCAGATAGGTAAACGCATGCTCGTGTTCATCATGATCGCTATGGAGCATCTCCAGCGCCATCAGCCCGCCGTAAATCGCAGCCGGAGCCAGGGCATTGAATCCGAATATCCAATGCCAAACGCGGGGCCGATAGGCCAGCAACCGGTTGGAGTAGTGATAACTGAGCAGGCGGACGCAACCCAGTCCGGTCAGCACCAGCAACACCCCCCAGAACAGGCCCGGCTCCTCATGCAACAGATGACCCGCCCAGCCGATAATGGCCCAGGCGACTAGGTAGACATAGACCCCATTGAGCGAGCGCCGCTCCAGCTCCTGTTCCAGCACAGGAACCGGTGCGGTCGTGTCAGGAAGGTGCGAGACCTGGGATGCCATCGAACATCAAGCCGCACTGACCGTCGTGAACGGCAATCTCGGCCGCCTCCTGCTGGTCCATCTGGTTGAAACAGATCCCATAGCCAATACCGGGGCTCAGCTCGCCTGTAGCCGGAACTGTCGAATCTGCGATTGCAACTGCTGCGCCAGCTGCGACAGCTCCTCGCTGGTGGCCGTCAGTTGCTTGCTGCCCTCGCCGTTTTCCATCGCCATGGTGGCGATCTCGTTGATATTACGGCTGACATCCTCGGCCACCGCTTTCTGCTCTTCGGCGGCGGAAGCGATCTGGGTGTTCATATCCGAAATCGCACCGACGGCGCTTTGGACCTGATCCAGCGCTGCGGTGACTTGCTCGGATTGGACCAACACCTGCTCGGCCTGCTCGGTGCCCTGGCGCATGGCGCCCACCGACTGATTGGCACTGGCCTGGACCCGGACAATCATATTTTCGATCTCGGCAGCCGACTCCTGGGTGCTCTTAGCCAACGAACGGACTTCGTCGGCAACCACGGCAAAGCCCCGGCCCTGCTCACCGGCACGGGCTGCCTCGATCGCAGCATTGAGCGCCAGCAGATTGGTCTGGTCGGCGATCCCCTTGATCACATCCAGAATACTGCTGATCTCGGTGGCGCCCTGCTCCAGATCACCGATCACCGACATCGTATCCTGCAGCTGTTGCGCCAGGCTCTGCACCCCCTCGACCGTCTGACCCACCAGGGCACTGCTTTGCGATACCTGGTTGGTGGCTTCGTTGGCCGCATCGGCAGCATCCGTGGTATTACGCGCCACCTCTTCCACCGCCGAGCTCATCTCGGTGATCGCAGTGGCAACCTGATCGGTGCTCTGATGTTGAGAGCTGAGGTTCTGGTTGGTCTGCTCGGTGACGGCGGCCAACTCCTGCGACGAGGAAGCCACGTGCTCGCCGCCAACCTGAATCCCCTCGATCAGGGTTTTCAGGTTGATCAACATCGTACCCAGGGCGCCGTAGACGCCCAGAGCGTTGGCCTTGTCCGGCGCCTCCATGGTTAGATCCCCATCGGCGATGCTCTGGGCGATCTGGTTCAGTGCCCGCGGCTCGTGCCCGATTTCGCGCCAGATATCTCTGACGATCACCAGCGACAGAATGATTCCCAATAGGATCGAACCCACGGCGATACTGATCAGTGTCGTCAGCGCGCTCTGCTCATGGGCCAAGGCTTCACGCGCCGCGTGCTCGGTAAACTGGCCGATCTCGTGGACCAGCTCTTCGAGCTGATGAACCAACGCCTCTTCTTGCTGAACCATCTGATCCACCACCGCAAGCATCTGCTCCGGCTTGTTGTCCTTAAACAACCCGATCGCCCGTTGCATCTGGCTGGTGAACTGCGCGTATCCGCCGCTGATCTCGCCGATACTGGCCAGCACCTGCTTGAACTCGCTCAGCTCTTCGGCGCTATGGGCCTGCCGAACCGCAAGGTTTGCCAGCTGTTCGGCCTCGGACAGCTCCTGCTTTACCTTGGCCCCCAGCTTATCGATGTAGCTGAGCTCCTTGTCGATCCGATCACCGGAACCCGTACCGGCTTGTGCCTGCTCGAAGTATCGCAGCACCCGTTCGAAATGGACCGCTTGCTGCAGCTGATGCTCGCTGACGGCGGTCAGCTTCTCCGTCAACGGCACGTCCAGTTCGGCAATGCCTTCAAGCTCTTTGCCGATACTGCTCATCGTTATCAGGGAATAGCCTACACAGAGGCAGAGAAGGAGTAACAGTAGGATAGAATTCGCCAAAATCTTCGATTTCAACGACAGCGTTCGAAGTAACTGCATGGTCTCACCCTGATTACAACGCGCTCTTGTTGGCGCTATCACCTGAGAATAGGCCAGAACTGCATAATCGGGTAAAAGTCGTAGGAAAAATTCCTAGAAACCTGAATTCAAATCAAATTGAGTTAAAGCAGATCGATGATCAATTGTCCTCTGAACGCTGCCACAGGTAGCTGGTCATCGAAATCGCACGATGCTCAATGGCGCTATCCAGCGTTTCTAAATGGTCCTGTTGCGTGGTCGCCCCCAGCGCGATCAACAACGGCAGGTAGTGCTCGGGAGTCGGGTGGGCACGTTCGAAATCCGGGCTGTGGCGGGCTGGATTCTGTAACGCGATCAGCTCCCGCTCCCGAACCTGCTCACCCACCCAGCCCTGGAAGCGCTCGGCATAGTCGGCGGCTACAGCAGCGTTGAAACGTATATCCCTCAGGTTATGGGTCAGCCCGCCCGACGCGATAATGGCCACCCCTTGCTGCCGCAGCGCTGCCAACGCCTGCCCCAGCTGCAGCAGCTGCGCCGGGCTGTGATCCACGTTGAGCGACAACGGCAGTACCGGCAGATCGGCGTCGGGCCGAAGGTGCATCAGCGGTACCCATACGCCGTGATCCAGCCCGCGCCTTGGGTCGAGCCGAACCTCGACGCCCTGCTGTGCCAATTGGGTTTGAATCTCCGCGGCCAGCACCGGCGCACCGGGTGCCGGATAATTCAGCTGGTACAACGACGACGGAAATCCACCAAAGTCATGGATCGTCTCCGGGTGCTCGGCGGCGCCTAGATAACTGCCACGGGTCATCCAGTGGGGAGAGATCACCAGCAGCGCCTCCAGCTGGTCAAACAGCCCCGATCGCTGCCGCAACAGCCGACCGGCGGTCCCCGGCTCGAGCGCGAACGTCGGCGAGCCGTGGCTGATAAACATCACCGGTGCCAATGGGGTCATACTCCCTCCTTCAGATAACTGAACCAGGGCAGGTGCGGCCCCAGCGGTACGATTCCGGTCGGATTGAGTGCTTGGACCGAGTAGTAACCGGCCTTGATATGGTCGATGCGGGTGTTATCGGCGAACGCCTCAATGGCCAGCAGCCGCTCAAGATAGGCCGATAGCGCCGGATAGTCTTGTATCCGTCGAAGATTGGTCTTGAACAGCCCATGGTAGGCGACATCGAACCGACTCAGGGTCACAAACAGGCGGATATCGCTTTCGGTCAGTTGCTCGCCAACCGCATAGGGGTGCTGGCTGAAGTGCGTTTCCAACCAGTTCAGGGTCTCGAACACCTCAGTAAACGCTTCTTCGTAGGCCTGCTGGCTGGAAGCGAACCCGGCCCGATAGACACCGTTGTTGAAACGGTGATAGATCCGCGCATTGAAGGCGTCGATATCCGGCTCTAGAGCCTTGGGCATCAGATCCAACTCAGATTGATGCCAGGGTCGTAGGTCCTCGTTGAAGATCTTCAGAATATCGGCCGACTCGTTGTTAATGATCCGCTGTCGCTGCCGATCCCACAACAGCGGAATCGTCGCCCGCCCGCTGTAGTGGGGATCGGTGCGGGTATAGAGCTGGTGCAGGTACTGAATATCCTCAAGTTGCGGATCGGTACTGCCGGGAAAATCACCGAAACGCCAACCGTAATCGGTCAGCACCGGATCAACCACCCGGACCGGAACCTGTGACTCCAACCCCAGCAGCGAACGAGCGATCAGGGTTCGGGTCGCCCAGGGGCAGATATATCCAACATAGAGCGTCAACCGACCGACATAGGCATCCAGATCGGCCTCCAGCCGGCCGGAAAAGGTACTGTTCTGACGGATAAAGCGTCCGTCGGCATCCTGTTGCTGAACCGGTTCCCATCGCTTTTGCCAATGACCATTTACAAGCATTGTTGTCGCCTAATCGTGCGCCCGGCCAAACGGCCGGGGCGTGGATGAATCGATGAATTTCGGTTTATCGAGGGCTCAGGCTGCCTGGGCCTGTCTTGCCGCCAGCTTATTGCCCAGTTTCAGGGCAAAAGCGCCGCGACCCAACAACCCGATCGCCAGCTGGACCAAAGCCCAGAACAACGGATACTCCCAACCGCCCCCCTGATTGCCGAAGGCCCAGCCATTACCGGCATGCGCCCAGGTTGCACCGAGCAGCACCGGGATCAACAGCAGCGAAACCGGCCGCACCGCCACCCCCAGGATCAGGGCCAGCCCACCGACCAGCTCCGCAACAATGGTCAGATAGGCCAGCAGCCCGGGTAAACCGAGACTCTCAAAAAAACCGACGGTACCGGGGATGGTGAAGACGAAAACCTTCATCAGGCCATGGGCGATAAAGAGGGCGCCGGATGTCAGCCGCAGTACCAATGCCGCATAGGACGCGTGATCGGGATGGATGGTGTGCATGGTCTACCTCGTCGTGGTTCTGTGTTGAGATAGGAAAACTATGCGCCCCTAGGGTTTTCCACACAACGATCCATATATAGAATCATTTACTCCATTTTGTTCTTAATTGGCGGTTACTATGGATCTGATCGACGGCTTGAAAGCCTTTGTTGCCACCGCTCAGACCGGCTCTTTCACCCGAGCCGCGGAACGGTTGGGGATCTCCAACCGGCTGACTTCCAAATACGTAGCCGAGCTGGAAACCCGAATCGACACCCGGCTGCTGCAGCGAACCACCCGCCAGGTCAGTCTGACTCCGGCCGGTCAGGACCTGTTGGCCCGAGCCCCGGCGTTGTTGGATGAACTGGAGGATATGCTGGGATCGGTCGCCGAAGATGCCAAGGGACTGAGCGGCTTGCTGCGCATTTCGGCACCGGTAACTTACGGCGAAACCCACCTCCGCCGCCTGCTGAGCCGGTTCTCGAGCCGCCATCCGAACATCATCATCGACCTGCGCCTGAACGATGCCCATGTGGATCTGGCCACCGAAGGCTTCGATCTGGCCTTTCGAATCGGCCAACTGGAATCGGCGTCATTAAAGTATCGTCAGCTGGGACAGGTTAGAAACCTGCTGGTTGCCTCGCCGGATTACCTGCAGCGATACCCGACACCACAAAACCCGGCAGACCTGCAGCATCACCGTTGCATCGTCGACACCAATACTCGCGGTGATCCACGCTGGTCGTTCCAACAGAATGGGGCTGAGTTCACCTTCGCTCCGTCCCGACAGCTGATGGTCAACAGTGCCCGGGTGGCCCGTGACTGGGCGCTGGATGGAATAGGTGTTGCCCTCTGTCCAGACTTCGTACTGCAACAGTCATTGGCCGACGGAAGCCTGGTGCCGCTGCTGGAAGAGTTCCAGACCCGGCAACGCCCGATCTGCGCGGTTTACCTGTCCGGCAGCGTGTTATCGAGAAAGGTGCGGGCGCTGATCGATTTTGCGGTGGAGGAATTTGAGTAGCTGACTTCCATCACCGCGACAACGCAGAGCGAATCAGCCCCATCCCGGCGAAGGCAAACAGCCCGGCGACCGCACCACTGATCCAACGTTTGCAGTACTGATACGCTCGCATCATCCCCTCCATGGAGAACAGCACCGAATACAACGCATTAGCCAGAAACCCGACGACAATGCAGACCGTCGTCGCGGCCGCGATGGCCCAAAAGCCGTCATCAGGATTAAGACCGATGGAGAGCGCTGCCATCCAAGCCACCACCGACTTGGGATTGGAGACATTGAGCAGCAACCCTTTGATAAACCATTTTTGTTGGTGGACAACGACTGGTCCACCGGGAGCTTGCGTCCAGGCCGAACGAGCGGATAGATAAGCCAGCCATAACAGGTACAGCCCGCCGACCACTTTAAGCGCAGACAGCAGATAGATCGAACTCTGCAGGATGGCTCCCATTCCACTCGCCGCAATCAGTCCCCAGAAGATCAGACCGCATGACAAGCCCGCTCCATAGACCAGGCTGGCTGTACGCCCATGGCTCATCGCAATGGTTGCATTGGAAAGCGTTGCCGGCCCGGGAGAGACGGCCACAATAAAGAAGGCCAGCCCAGTGGCCAGCAATGCCCCCAGATCGATTTCGGACACGTCATAGCCTCCTGCTACACAATCATCCGGTTTGTATCAACGCCATCGCAGGCTACGTCGGTTACTTGTTTAACCGGGTAATCTTGCTGCCTTCCAGCGACAGGTTATACATCAACCCCTTGTTGGAGAAGATAAAACCGATGATCGGGTCCTTGATATTGTTGGAATCGATCTCGCCACCGGCCCCTAAGGTGACCAGCGCGACACTCCCGTCAACGCCCGCCTTCCAGCCTTCACTGCGCTTAAACTGGTTCAGCGAATCCTGGGTCATAAACAGAATGATCTGCGACTTGATCTGGGCGCCCAACTGAAACCCGATCGAGGCTGCGGCGATGTTGTAATAGCCGGTGGTTTTACCGGCTTCGATCAGCTTACCTTCGCCATATTCCCCACCGATACCGACACCGGCCTTGATCACCTCGGGAAACACCAGCATGCCTCGAGATTTCTGCACCAGCTCTTTACCGGCAGAGGAGTGTTCATAGAAGGCGGTCAGGGCAGCCTTCGTCTTGGCATCGATCTCTGCCTTAGAGGCAGCCGTTGCGGGCCCAGCCATAAAGGTACACAGCAAAACAGCAAATGCGACCAGCGTTCTCATAACTCACCTGCTCTATCTGACATGTTATCCCGCTAGCATAGACCCTAATCCCTGTTAAACGCTATCGCCCTAACTCCGGTTCCGCTCACGCTCGCTATCCAACAACGCCCGCTTGCGCGCCAACCCCCAGCGATACCCCCCCAGACTGCCATCCCCGCGCAACACCCGGTGGCAAGGGATCAACACGCCGATGCGGTTTTTACCGCAGGCCGAAGCCACCGCGCGAACCGCTTTGGGTTGATCGATCTGTTTGGCCACCTCGCCGTAACTGAGCACATCGCCCTCTTTGATACTGAGCAGAAACTGCCATACCCGCATCTGGAACGCGGTACCGCGGATATCCAGCGGCAGCTCCGGTCGGGGGGCGCCCTGACCGATATGCTGGTCCAAGGCATCCATCCAGTGGTCCAGATCCGGACTGTGCTGCGCCTGCGATGGGATTAAATTGGCATTGGGGAACTCCGCTTGCAGCTGTGCCAGCAGCGTCGGCTCATCCTCGCCGAACTGGACGAAACAAACCCCCTTCTCCGTCGCCGCCATCATCATCGGCCCCAAGGCCGAAGCGCGGCAGGCGTAACTGATCGACTCGCCACGCCCACCGGCACGATAGGCTTTGGGGGTCATCCCGATGTTGCGGGTTGCTTCGCCATAGACACGACTGATCGAACCGAATCCGGCCCCGTAGATCGCTTCGGTAACCCCCTCTCCCCGCTGTAACGAGTGCTTAAAATGTCGCATTCGCACCGCATCCTGATAAGCCTTGGGCGATACCCCAAAGGCCTGCTTGAAGATCCGCTGCAACCGGGAGGGAGAAAGTCCAGCCAATTCGGCCAGCTCGGCAAGGGTCAGACGCTCGTCGGCATGGGCTTCAATATGACGGGCAAGCTCAACCAGCCGGGTAATTCTAGGCGAGTCCTCACCGGGCTGGCAGCGTTTGCAGGGCCGATAACCGGCCACCATCGCCGCTTCTATGGTAGCGAAGAAGCACAGGTTCTCGGGTTTTGCCGCTCGAGACCGGCACGACGGCCGACAGAACACGCCGGTGGTCATCACGCCATAGTAGAACCGGCCATCCTGAGACTCGTCTCGGGCGGCGATTGCGGCTCGCATCTGTTGTTCTGTGGGCATCAGCATGGCATCTGCTTCAATCAATGGATGGTTGTACTATAAAGCCTGAGTTGAGATCGCGCCGCCATCCGTTTATTGCTGTGAAATATCACGTAGGTTGTCCATCTACCCAGCAAACCCACTTAAGCTTCGAGACTAAAATCGCTGCAAGATTCGGATGTTTTGCTGAGCCCCCGATGGTTAAGCTTCTCTCCAACAGTCCTCAACCGCAGCTAAGGAAATCGTCATGGCCAGCGCCTCCAACGAATCGATCAACACCGCCATGGGGGCGCAAGAATGGGCGCTACTTATCCTGCTCTCGGTACTCTGGGGTGGTTCGTTCTTTTTTGTCGGCGTCGCCGTCACCGAGCTACCGCCACTGACCATCGTCACCCTGAGGGTCGCACTGGCGGCAGCAGCACTCTGGGGCATTGCCCTGGCGATGGGACTCCGACCACCGACCAGCGCCAAGGTCTGGCTGGCCTTCGCGGGGATGGGGCTGTTGAATAATGCGATTCCGTTCGCGCTGATCGTCTGGGGCCAGACCCAGATCGCCTCCGGTCTGGCTTCGATCCTGAACGCCACTACGCCGCTGTTCACCGTGGTGGTTGCAGGCCTGCTACTGCCCGACGAGCGGGCTACCCCGCTGAAACTGCTCGGGGTGGCACTGGGTTTTATCGGCGTGGTGGTGATGCTCGGGGTGCCTTCGGATGGTGGTAGCAGCAGTATTCTGGCCCAGCTCGCCATCATCGCTGCCGCGCTATCCTATGCCTTTGCCGGCGTCTACGGTCGCCGCTTCAAGGCGATGGCGATCAACCCCATTCTGGTCGCCGCCGGTCAGGTCAGCGCCTCGACCCTGATCATGATTCCGATGACGTTGATGACCGAAGGTGCCGTCAATCTGACCGCCCCCAGCCTGGAAACCTGGCTGTCGGTCCTCGCCCTGGCGGTACTCTCGACCGCGCTCGCCTATGTGATCTACTTCAAGCTGCTGGCGTCGGCCGGGGCCACCAATCTGCTGCTGGTCACCCTGTTGATCCCCGTCTCGGCGATCCTGCTCGGTTCGCTGTTTCTCAACGAAACCCTGGGACTGGTCCACTTTACCGGCATGGCGCTGATCGCGCTGGGACTGTCCGCGATCGATGGACGGCTTTGGCGGCGCTGGGTAGTTGCCAAAGCCTGAGCCCTTCAAAACGGGTTGTTCAAGTTGAAAGCTAAGGCAGAATTTCACCATTCTCATGGAGACAAGAAATCGAGGAGGTCATAAACTCTTTACGGCCTATACGACAGTTAACGATCTCTGAGTGACTTTCTTTGGGCTTGTTGCCGATATAGATCCCGCTCTGAGGCCAGCTTTTTCTGTGAGGGTTATTGATCATCCCGCTAATGATCACCGGTTTTTCATCAACCCCAAACCCTTCAGCAGTCAATCGACTCCCTTGTAAATGCCAGTTCCCATCCAGTGTTACACCATCACCGCAGTAAAGAGCCCAACGCCCTGACATGGCGTATTCATCACTTTTATTCCAATACCCCGAACAGACTCGAGATCTGGCATCGTCTATTAGAGCGATTAAGCTAGATCTGGCTTTATAGATAGGTTTGCTCCAAAACTCCGCTACGCTGACTTTGTCATCTGCCCGCAAGGTAAAGCGGTGAGCACGCATTGATGAATCGGTATAGAGATGAGCAACTAAATCGATCTTTGTTGCTTTGAAAGAACCTTTGCAGCCTCCCGATTCTCCAGAGATAGCGGCGATATGCCGCCCATCACCTCTAGTTGATTCAAAGCGCCCGTGATATATCTCGTCACGAGACTTGTTCATCTCCGAGTGCATCAAGAACTCCCCTGACGTAGCTCTTAAGAAAAGCAGCCCGGAATCATCGATAACGCCAGAGCTTTCGGGGTTTCCAATGAGGCCAACATGGCCCTGATGAATGAAAAGCAGTGATTTTTGGTTCTCAGCAGGTGTACATGTGTAATTAATTCGGCCGTATCTTTGATACTTGTCTACCAGCGTTCGCTCCGCCAGCCATACACCATCAAAACGATCTGACGAAGTTGCCTTTTCAGGCATCGGCAAAGAGTTGGAGCAACCTGCAACTAATAACGCGAGAATTGGGAGAAAAATAAAGCGATACATCCATGTACCTTGATTTAAATGCGAGGATTCCGAAGCAAATCTAGCAGCATAGATTGTGGCTGGCTACCTTACATGACTTGTTGGCCCTTAAGATTTGAAAAAGGGGCCATTTACAAAAAAGGGCGCCTGAAGCGCCCTTTCTGAGAATCATCGAGCCGATCAGGCGTCGATCTTCTTGTGTTCGACCCGATGCGGGCTAACCGGCTGGCAGCCGGGAGCTGCCTGAAAATGGATCATTATAATCAGTTAGTTAAACAACTTATTTATAAAAACTATAGTAACGCTCAAATCATTTAATTATCACAATCAATCGTGGTGCTTTAACGTTACAAACGTAGTCTTTTCGTGAACGTTAGATTTTATCTCTAAGGCTAGGGAACCTTCGCACAAGTCCTAGCCAGGCTCTGCGAGTAGAGTCCATCCGCAAGCTACGACCGATGGCCATAGCCCTTAACAGCAGGGCTGCCAAGCCTAAACCGTACCCATCATGGCCTGCCAGGACTTGTTCGCAGATTCCCTAAATCAGAATGGGAGCAGCACCATGGAAAACAATAAAACAGCGGGGATGGGCAAATGTCCGGTCATGCATGGCGGTAACACCCGTATGGCCGGCAGCGGCACCAAGAATATGGATTGGTGGCCAAACCAACTGAACCTCAGAATTCTTCATCAGAACGACCGCAAATCAAACCCTCTGGACCAAGGCTTCAATTACGCTGAAGCGTTTCAGAAGCTCGACCTGAACGAAGTCAAACACGCGATCGAAGCGGTGCTGACCGATTCGAAAGACTGGTGGCCGGCCGACTATGGCCACTACGGCCCGTTCATGATTCGGATGGCCTGGCATGCCGCGGGGACCTACCGCACCGCCGATGGTCGTGGCGGAGCCAACACCGGCAATCAACGCTTTGCACCGCTGAACAGTTGGCCCGATAACGGCAACCTCGATAAAGCCCGCCGTCTGCTTTGGCCAGTGAAACAAAAATATGGCAACAGCCTGTCCTGGGCGGACCTGTTTATTCTTGCCGGTAATGTGGCAATCGAGTCGATGGGCTTAAAAACCTTTGGGTTTGGCGGCGGCCGCGAAGATATCTGGGAACCGGAAGAAGACGTTTACTGGGGCACTGAAAACGAATGGCTCGGCGAAAAGCGCTATTCCGGTGAGCGTGACCTGGAGAACCCGCTGGCCGCGGTGCAGATGGGGCTGATCTACGTGAACCCGGAAGGCCCCAATGGCGAGCCCAGTGTGTTGGCATCGGGCCGGGATATTCGCGAAACCTTTGCCCGGATGGGGATGATTGATGAAGAAACCGTTGCCTTGACGGCAGGCGGTCATACCTTCGGCAAAGCCCACGGTGCCGGGGATCCCGCCCTGGTCGGCCCGGAACCGGAAGCGGCAGCGTTGGAAGAGATGGGCTTTGGCTGGAACAACGGTTTCGGCAGTGGCAACGGTGATGACACGACCACCAGCGGCATCGAAGGTGCCTGGACGCCGAATCCGACTCAATGGGATAACGGCTACTTCGATATGCTGTTCGGCTACGACTGGGATCTGGTCAAAAGCCCGGCCGGTGCCTGGCAGTGGGTGCCTGTTGGTGCCGACGACGCGCATCAGGCACCCAAAGCCCACGATGCATCTGAGCGGGTAACGACCATGATGACGACAGCGGATATGTCGATGCGTATGGATCCGGTCTACGGTGAAATCTCCAAACGCTTCCATCAGAATCCCGATCAGTTTGCCGATGCTTTCGCACGGGCCTGGTTCAAACTGACACACCGGGACATGGGGCCGAAATCCCGCTATCTGGGCCCTGAAGTGCCGGATGAAGACTTGATCTGGCAAGACCCCTTGCCGGCACGGGATTATGAGCTGATCGACGCTGCCGATATTGCCGCCTTGAAGCAAACCATCCTCAACTCGGGTCTGACCATTTCCGAACTGGTCTATACCGCCTGGTCCTGCGCTTCGACGTTCCGAGGGTCGGACTATCGCGGCGGCGCAAATGGTGCTCGCATCCGGCTGGCGCCGCAGAAAGGTTGGGAAGTAAACCAGCCGGAAAAACTGCAACAAGTACTCGGCGTCTACGAGGGGATTCAACGGGACTTCAATGCCCAGTCATCCGCCAAAGCGGTGTCGATGGCAGACCTGATTGTTCTTGGTGGCTGCGCCGCGGTCGAAAAAGCCGCCCAGGATGGCGGGATTACTGTCGCGGTCCCCTTCACCCCCGGTCGGGTGGATGCGACCGACGAGCAGACCGACGCCGAGTCCTTTGCGGTGCTGGAACCGATCGCGGATGGTTTCCGCAACTTCCTTAAGAAGGCCTACAGCTACTCAGCCGAAGAGCTGCTGTTGGACAGAGCGCAACTGCTGACCCTGACGGCGCCGGAAATGACCGTTCTTGTTGGCGGCATGCGGGTCCTGAATGCCAACTACGGCGACTCCCAGCACGGCGTGTTGACCGACCGGCCGGAAGTCCTGAGTAACGATTTCTTCCTCAACCTTACCGATATGAAGGTTGAGTGGAAACCAACCTCAGAGAAGGCGGAAGCGTTCGAAGGGCGAGATCGTAGCAGCGGTGAAGTGAAGTGGACAGCGACTCGTGTCGATCTGATTTTTGGATCCAATTCACAATTGCGTGCCCTGGCCGAGGTCTACGCCTGTGATGATGCCAACGTGAAGTTTGTTAACGACTTCGTGGCAGCCTGGACCAAAGTCATGGATGCTGATCGGTTTGAACTGAAATGATCTCGCTCGCTTGGGGCAAAGCGCTTTCTAACCAGTGGAAGTCGGCTTACCCCTCAACGCGGCGAAAAAAAAGGGCGCTTAATGCGCCCTTTTTCGTTCTGCCAAGATCAATTAAGCATCGATCTTCTTGTACTTAACCCGGTGTGGGTTGGTATCGATACCGCGCTTCTCGCAATCCTCTTCGTACTCGGAGTAGTTACCCTCGAAGAAGTAGGCCTTGGAGTCACCCTCGTAAGCCAGGATGTGGGTCGCGATCCGGTCCAGGAACCAACGGTCGTGCGAGATAACCACCGCACAACCCGGGAACGCCAGCAGCGCTTCTTCCAGGGCACGCAGGGTTTCAACGTCGAGATCGTTGGTCGGTTCGTCGAGCAGCAGCACGTTGCCGCCCTCTTTCAGCAGCTTGGCCAGGTGCAGACGGTTGCGCTCACCCCCGGACAGATCCTTAACGAACTTCTGCTGGTCGGAACCCTTGAAGTTGAAGCGGCCGGCGTAGGCACGGGCCGGAACCTGGTAGGTACCGACGGTGATGATGTCCTGACCGTCGGAGATTTCATCAAAAACGGTTTTTGAACCATCAAGCTCACGCATTTGATCAACGTAAGCCAGCTTGACCGTCTCGCCGATCACCACTTCACCGGTGTCCGGCTGCTCCTGACCGCTGATCATCTTGAACAGGGTCGATTTACCGGCACCGTTACCGCCGATCACGCCGACGATGGCGCCCTGCGGGATAACAAAGTTCAGGTCTTCCAGCAGCACCTTGTCGCCGAACTTCTTGCCGACATTTTGCAGCTCGATCACCTTGTCGCCCAGACGCGGTCCCGGCGGAATGTAGATCTCCTGGGTTTCGTTACGCTTCTGGAAGTCTTGCGAGCTCATCTCTTCAAACTGCTTCAGACGAGCCTTGGACTTGGACTGACGACCCTTGGCGCCCTGACGAACCCATTCCAGTTCGGCCTGGACCGACTTACGGTGAGCCGCTTCCTGCTTGGCTTCGATCTCCAGCCGCTTCTCCTTCTGTTCCAGCCAGGAGGAGTAGTTGCCTTCGTACGGAATCCCGTGGCCACGGTCCAGTTCCAGAATCCAGCCGGCGGCGTTGTCGAGGAAGTAACGGTCGTGGGTGATCGCCACCACGGTACCGTTGAAGTCGACCAGGAAGCGCTCCAACCAGGCTACCGACTCGGCATCCAGGTGGTTGGTCGGTTCGTCCAGCAGCAGCATATCCGGCTTGGTCAGCAGCAGACGACACAGCGCCACCCGACGACGCTCACCCCCGGACAGGTGCTCAACCTTGGCATCCCAGGCTGGCAGACGCAGCGCGTCGGCCGCTACTTCCAGCTGGCGCTCCATGTTGTGGGCGTCCATCGACTGGATGATGTTCTCCAGACGGGCCTGCTCGGCAGCCAGCTTGTCAAAATCGGCATCCGGCTCGGCGTAGGCAGCGTAAACCTCGTCCAGCTTGACCAACGCCTCGGTGGCGGCGCTCATCGCCTCCTCAACCACTTCACGGACGGTCTTGGAGTCGTCCATCTGCGGCTCCTGCGGCAGGTAGCCGATATTCAGGTCCGGCTGCGGCCGCGCTTCACCAACGATATCGGTATCGACACCGGCCATGATCCGTAGCAGCGTCGATTTACCGGCACCGTTCAGGCCCAGAACCCCGATCTTGGCACCCGGGAAGAAAGAGAGGGAGATATCCTTGAGGATTTCACGCTTGGGCGGGACGATCTTGCCCACCCGGTTCATCGTATAGACGTATTGAGCCATCGGTCTGTGTTCAACCTGTCAGTTTGAAGCTGGAAATGGGCCCCCGGCATACAGACGGAGGCGATGGAATGGCGGCAATTTTAGCTTATCGCTGCACTAAAAGGCAGGGTAGGACGGCGAACTGGCCTCTTCTCGTCGCCAAGTCGTTACAAAGACAGGGATTGCTCGCTAGCCACGCGGGGCCAAAACGTTTGCAACTACCTCGACGGGCAACATTGAGGCTTCGATTGCTCAGCCCAACAGCAGTTTCAGGCTCATCAAAATACAGATCAGCACCACCAGCGGGCGAATCAAGCCGGCCCCCTTCAGTACGACCAGATGGGCTCCCAGGCGGCCGCCGATCAACTGCCCCAATGCCATCACCAGCCCCAGAGTCCAGGCCACCTGCCCGCCGGCGACAAAGAACAGAAGTGAGGCCAGATTGCTGGTCAGGTTCAACACCTTGGTATGGGCGGTGGCCTTGGTCAGGCCGAACCCCAGCAGACTGACAAACCCCAACGCGAAGAACGAGCCGGTCCCCGGACCGAAGAAGCCATCGTAGAAGCCGATCCCGAAACCGATCGTCAGCGCGAACGCTCGCTCGCTGATCCGCTGTTGCACATCCTCCTCCCCCAGCCGGGGAGAAAAACCGAAATAGAGTGCAATCAGGATCAGCAACACCGGGATCGCACCGGTCAGAAAACTCGGATCCAGCTGCTGAACCAGCAGGGTTCCCAGCGCCGAGCCGACAAAGGTACAGCCGATCATAAACGCGATAGAACGTAGATCGACCAGCCCCCGTCTGACGAAATACCAACTGGCGGACAGGGTGCCGAAGCTGCCCTGCAGCTTATTGGTCGCCAACGCCTGGGCCGGCGTGAGCCCGGCAAACAGCAGCGCAGGCAGCGCGATCATCCCGCCGCCGCCGGCGATCGCGTCGACGAAGCCCGCCAACGCACCGGCAGCGAACAGCAGCAGGATCAGCTCAAGACTCAGTTCCAACGTCGACCCTCCGATGATCAAAGCGCCCAACATAACCCAAGGCCCCATTAACCACACGACTATTTGTCCACCGGGCACTCCGTTTACAGTACAATGCCGCTTTCGCACCGCCGACTGGGGCGGTTTTTCCGTTAAAGCATCGCAAAATCCCGATACTGTTATGGCTAAAGGCTCCCTCTACATCATCTCCGCGCCCTCCGGCGCCGGTAAGACCAGCCTGGTAAAGGCTCTGCTCGAGCAGGACTCTCTGATCTGCGTCTCGGTTTCCAACACCACCCGGGCTGCGCGCCCCGGCGAGGTCGATGGCAAGGATTATCACTTCACCGAACTGGCCGAATTTGATCGTATGATCGCCGCCGGTGATTTCCTCGAGTACGCCGAGGTGTTCACCAACAAATACGGCACCTCCAAACGCTGGGTCGAGCAAACCCTGGAGGAAGGTCGTGATGTGATTCTGGAGATCGATTGGCAAGGTGCCGCCCAGGTCCGGGAGCTGATGCCCGAAGCGGTTTCGGTGTTTATTCTGCCGCCGTCACGCCCGGAGCTTGAACGCCGCCTCAACAACCGCGGCCAGGACTCGGACGAAGTGATCGCCCAACGGATGAGCGAAGCGGTCAGCGAGATGTCTCACTACGATGAATTTGACTATCTGGTGGTTAACGATCAGTTCGAACAGTCGCTGTCCGAGCTGCAGGCCATTTTCGTGGCCCGACGCCAGTTGCTGGCCAGCCAACAGCTTCGTCACGGTGAAATGATCGAGCTGTTGCTTAAATAAGACACTTATTCACCGCTTAGCGCCGTCGATCGCTTGCCAGTCGATGGCGATTTTCTGTACACTGCACGGCTCTTTTTTGAAGCCAGTTGAATTTGCTTGAGGTTGATAATGGCTCGCGTAACCGTTGAAGATTGTCTGGAAAATGTCGAAAACCGTTTCGAACTGATCATGGTTTCGGCTAAGCGCTCGCGCCAGCTGGCTACCGGTGGCAAGGAGCCGAAGGTTGCTTGGGAAAACGACAAGCCCACCGTTGTTGCCCTGCGTGAAATCGCTGAAGGTCTGGTCGACGCCAGCATTCTGGAAGAGCGTCCGGTCGATGTTGAGGAGCTGCTCGAAGAGGCTTCCGAAGCTGTTGAGAGCGAGTAATCAACACCCGCTAAATCCCTGCCGCGCCCGTCGTTCCGCGATCGGGCGCCGAATCGACGAGCAAGCGCCGCAATTGCTGTTATAGTTGCGATATGTCGACGATTCAAACCCTCTCCCATGAGCTGACCCGCTACCTGGATCCTGAACAGATCCATCAGGTGCGGCGCGCCTATTTCTACGCCGAGCAGGCCCACGACGGTCAGCGCCGCAAGAGCGGTGAGCCCTACGTCACCCACCCTCTGGCGGTGGCGCAGATTCTGTCGACCATGAACCTGGATCACCAGAGTCTGATGGCGGCGATGCTGCACGATGTCATCGAGGACACCCAGGTCGGCGCCGATGCGCTCAACAGTCAGTTCGGTGAAGCGGTCACCGGTATCGTCGACGGCGTCAGCAAGCTGACCCACCTGCACTTCGAAACCAAGGCCGAAGCCCAGGCGGAAAACTTCCAGAAAATGATCATGGCGATGGCCGAGGATATCCGGGTCATCCTGGTCAAGCTCGGCGACCGTCTGCACAACATGCGCACCCTCGGCGTGATGCCGCCGCAGAAGCAGCGCCGCATCGCCCGCGAGACCCTCGATATCTATGCCCCGATCGCCAGTCGCCTGGGGATGCACGATGTCCATGTCGAGCTCGAAGACCTGGCTTTCCGGGCCTACTACCCGATGCGCTACAAGCTGATCGGCAAAGCGGTGCAGCGGGCCCGCGGCAATCGCCTCGATGTGGTCGAGCGGATCGGTTACACCATCAGCAAGATTCTGAAAGAGCAGGGGCTGCCGGGCGAAGTCAGTGGCCGCGAGAAACACCTCTACAGCATCTACAGCAAGATGGTGGCGCAGAAGAAGTCGTTCAACGAGATCATGGATGTGTTCGCGTTCAGGATCGTGACCGACAAGATCGATACCTGTTACCGCATCCTCGGTGCAGTCCATAACCACTACAAGCCGGTGCCCGGTCGCTTCAAGGATTACATCGCGATCCCGAAGGCCAACGGCTACCAGTCACTGCATACCGACCTGTTCGGCGCCCGCGATATCTCGATCGAGATCCAGATCCGCACCAAGGAGATGGACGATATCGCCAACCAGGGGATCGCCTCCCACAGCCACTACAAGAGCAGCGAAGACCAGTCGCGCATCGAAACCAGCTACAACCGCGCCCGCCAGTGGGTCCAGGGGCTGATGGAGATGCAGAAGAAAGCGACCAGCTCGATGGACTTTATCGAGAGCGTCAAAATCGACCTGTTCCCCGACGAAGTCTACGTGTTCACCCCCAAAGGCAACGTATTCGAGCTCCCCAAGGGGGCGACACCGGTGGATTTCGCCTACGCGGTACATACCGATATCGGCAACAGCTGTGTCTCCTGCCGGATCAACAAGCGCCTGGCGCCGCTGAGCACCGCCCTGGAGAGCGGCCAGACCGTCGAGATCATCACCACCAAGAGCGCTCAGCCCAACATGGCCTGGCTCAACTTTGTGGTGACCGGTAAGGCCCGCTCCAACATCCGCCACTACATCAAGCACAAACAGGAAGAGGAATCCCTCAACCTGGGTCGCCGACTGCTGAATCAATTCCTGGCCGGCATGGGCAGCTCGGTTGATGAGATCAATCCAATTCAGCTGCAGGAATACCTGCGTGAAGCCGAGCTGAAGGACCTGGACGCCCTGTTGATGGAGATCGGCCTGGGCAACCGGATGGCCTATCTGGTCGCTCAGCGCCTGCAGCAGAGCAGCGAAGAGAGCGACAGCAACGCCACACCGATGTCGGTCAGTGGCTCCGAAGGGCTGGTTCTGTCCTACGCCCGCTGCTGCCACCCGATTCCGGGCGACCATATCCTCGGCCATATCAGCATCGGCCGCGGTATCGTCGTGCACCGGGATGACTGCCGCAATATGCAGGACTTCCGTGATGACCCGAAGAAATGCATCCATCTGAACTGGGATGCAGATATCGATGACGACTTCACCGTCAACCTGCGCATCGAACTGGCCGCCCAGCGCGGCATCATCGCGACCCTGGCGACCAAGGCCTCCCAGGCCGGCGCCAATATCCATCGGATCGATATCGATGAGAAAGAGGCGCAGATGAGCACCGTGCATCTGGACCTTCAGGTTCGCGACCGGATCCACTTGGCGCAGATCATCAAGCGGATCCGAACCATCAAATCCGTCTCCAAAATCGTCAGAACCTAGCAAGCCATGCTTGCAATTTCGACGATATTAGAAATAATTGCCCGATCTAAAACCCGTTAGTAGAAGAGCCAAGGCTCGTCCATAACCCACAAAAACAATTCGAGGTTTCTATGAGCAACCGCGCCATCATCCACACCGACAACGCACCCAAGGCGATCGGCACCTACTCCCAAGCTGTTAAAATCGGCAACACCGTTTACCTGTCCGGCCAAATCCCGCTGGATCCCACCAGCATGGAGAAAGTCGAAGGCGGTTTCGAAGCCCAGGTTGTCCGGGTCTTTGAAAACCTGTCCGCCGTCTGCGAAGCCTCTGGCGGCAACCTGAATCAGATCGCCAAGCTGAATATCTTCCTGACCGACCTGTCCAACTTCGCCACCGTCAATGACGTGATGTCGCGCTATTTCGAACAGCCCTACCCGGCCCGTGCCGCCATCGGCGTCAACGAGCTGCCCAAGGGCGTCGAAGTTGAGATGGACGGTGTGCTGGTGATCGACTGATCTTCAGCCTCTCGAAAAAACGGGCGCTAGCGCCCGTTTTTTTATGCTGATAGATAACAGCTACTCTCCCAACGCCAATCCTTCCCGGCGCGGATCAGCGGCACCATACCAACGCCCGTCTTCACCGCGCACGATCGCATGAATACCACTGTTCATATCCCGCACTTTGATCTTATGGCCCCGCTGCTCCAACGCGCTCTGCAGATCGACCGCAGCGGTCCCCTGCTCCAACTCAGTGGTGCCATTGCGGTTACTGATATGGGGCATCGCCACCGCCTGCTCGATCGGCAGTTGCCAAACCAGGCTTCCCAACAACATCTGCGCCACATAGTTGATAATCCGGCTGCCTCCCGGGGATCCGCCCAGCAGGATCAGCCGGTCATCCTGGTCAAACACCATCATCGGCGACATCGAGCTGCGCGGCCGCTTGCCCGGTTCGACCCGATTAGCCACCGCGCGTCCATCACGCTCGGCGACGAAGGAGAAGTCGGTCAATTGATTGTTGAGCAGAAAGCCGTCCACCATCAGAGTCGAGCCGAACGCCATCTCGATCGAACTGGTCATCGACACCGCGTTACCATCCTGATCGACAATTACGAAGTGGGTGGTCGACGGCAGCTCCGGTGAACCGCCATCTATATAGCTGACCCCGTCAAACTCGCCCGCATCAGCCTTGCCCATATCCTGATCGGGATCGATCAGCCCGGCACGCGCCTTCAGGTAGGCAGGATCCAGCAACTGCGGCAGCGGGACCGGGACAAAGTCGCTGTCGGCCAGATAGCGACCTCGATCGGCGTAGGCCAGACGCGAGGCCTGGGTCATCAGGTGGGCAAACTCGGCCCCGCCGGGTTCCATCCCGGCCAACTCAAAGCCTTCCAAGATTCCCAAAATCTGCAATACCGTAGCGCCGCCGGAGGTCGGAGGCGGCATCCCGCAAACCCGGTACTCAAGAAAGGCTCGACAAAGCGGCACCCGCTCCTTGGCGCGGTAATCCGCTAGATCCCGCTGACTGAGGCGGCCCGGATTATCCTCGGCGCTGCGAACCCGCTCGACCAGCTTGTCGGCCATCTCTCCCTGATACAGATAATCGGCGCCCTCACTGGCGATCTGGCTCAGCACCTTCGCCAGCGAAGGATTCTGCAACCGAGTGCCGACTGCCAACGGCTCGCCACCGGGGTAGAAGTAATCCCGAGCTTGAGGATAACGCTTGATCCCCGGGTTGATCTCATCCACCAGCATCTGGTGCAGCCTGGGAGTCACCTCGAAGCCCTGCTCGGCCAGCGTGATCGGCTCGTCAAACAGTTGCGGCCACTGCAGCTTACCGTGCTGTTGCTGGACCAGCTCCAGCATCCGCAACACCCCCGGCACCCCGACAGAACGGCCGCCAACCAACGCATCGCGCCAGGCCATCGGCTTACCGTCCGCACCGATAAACAGCTCGCCATCGGCCTGTGCCGGCGCCGTTTCTCGACCATCGAACGCCTGCAGTCGCTGCTCGGCAGCATCCCAGTGCAGCAGGAAGGCCCCGCCACCGATACCGGATGATTGCGGCTCCACCATCGTCAGCGCCGCCTGCACGGCTACCGCCGCATCGGCGGCACTACCGCCCCCTTTCAGGATCTGGTAGCCGATCCGGGTCGCTTCGGGGTGTGCCGTGACCACCAGCACCTGCTCGGCCGCCACCGCTTCCACCCGACTCTGCAGCCCGGTGGCCGGCTCCGGATCGGCCCGACTCGCGGCCTGTGACAATGGGCTTAACCCCACCAGCAGAGCAATGCTGATGAGCCCCGAGAAACTGCGATAGAAGCTGTCCATGATGCTAAATTCCCCGCTAATTCAGCCGCTAACAGCTGGAGCGGCAAAGTTTATTCGTCTGAGTATAATAGCCGTCCGGCTATAACTTGACGCAGTCTAGAGGCCGAAACTACGATTGATTAACGACCAGTACGCTAAAGGATTAAAGGTATGAGCCAGCCAAAGCTCCGCATCGTCATGCTAAACGACTCCCAGGGCCGAGCCCTGGTGATACTGCCTGGTGACGAATTGCTCAACCTGGTTAGCGTCTGGAAGCACACCCAGCGACAACTACAACCGCTCTCCGCCCACGATTCGGAAACCTTCTTCTCCCAGGATGCCCTGAGTGCCGAGAAAGGAATTCGCCAGCTGCTGACCCTGCCGGTACTGATCGATACCAGCTGTAAACTCGATGGCGACTTTGATGTCCTCGAACCCAATAGCAACCGGGTTCTGCGACTCAACAGCGTGTTGCTGGGCGACAATGTTCAGTACTGCAAGGTCGGCATCAGCTCCGCGGCCATCGACGCCAAACAACCCGAAGGTAATGACGTCGCCGTGATCACCCGGGCGGTGGAGAAGTTCACCACCCTACGGATCAAGCAGCGGCTGGAAGACACCCTGGGGCTACCGACCCTGCCCCCCACCGCGCAGAAGATTATCGAGCTGCGGGCCGACCCCAATGCCGGCGTCGACGATCTGGTCCCGATCGTCCAGATGGACCCGAGCCTGTCGGCTCAGGTGATGAGCTGGGCGGCATCGCCCTACTACGCCGCCCCCGGTGGCATCGACTCGATTCATGACGCCATCGTGCGGGTGCTGGGTTACGACCTGGTGGTCAACCTGGCGCTGGGCGTGGCCATGGGCCGCACGCTACAGCTGCCCACCGACACCCCCCGTGGCAGCACCCCGTACTGGCTGCAGGCGCTGTTCTGCGCCACGCTGTCGGAAAAGCTGGCCAAGCTGGCTCCGGCCGATCGGCGCCCCCGTCCCGGTCTGGTCTACCTCACCGGCCTGCTGCACAACTTCGGCTACCTGACCCTGGCTCATATCTTCCCGCCCCACTTCTCGCTGGTTTCGCGCTACATCGAGGCCAACCCCCATCTACATCACGAGTACATCGAGAAGCAGATTCTGAACGTGACCCGTGAGCAGATCGGCGCCTGGTTGATGGAGACCTGGAACCTGCCCGAGGAGGTGATCAAGGGGATTCGTTACCAGAACTCGACCAGCTACGACGGCGACTTCCACCAATACGCCCAGATCATCGACCTAAGCTTGCGGGTGATGCGCATCAACGGCATGGGAGATGGACCTGCCGGTGCCATTCCGTCCGAGCTCTACGAGCAACTCGGTCTGGACGCTGCCAAGGTGCAGGAGACCTTCCAGCTGATCCACGAAAAGACCGATCAGCTGGACGAGATGACAAATTTTCTCGAGGCCGGTTAAGGGCACCTTTGCGCCACCGCGCTTAATCGGCCACCTCGGACCGCAGTAACCCAGACGGTTTCGTCTCGCCGGGGCTATTCCTGCTCCAGCAGCTGTTCGAGCTCTTCCTGGCCGCTCAACCACTGCTCTTCGGTGGTCTCACTCCGCTGCTGCAGCTGGGCTTGCTGCTGCAGCAACTGCTTAAGCTGCTCCTTGGCATCTTCTTCGTAGAGCGCGCTGTCGGCCAACTGATCGTTGATCTGCTGCAACTGGGACTCGAGCTGCTCCATCTCGGCCTCCAGCTTGGCAACCTGCTTACGTAGCGGTGCCAGTTGCTGGCGACGCGCAGCCTGCTGCCGTTTGCGCTCCTTACGGTCCTGCGCCGACTCACCACCAACCGCCTGCTTAGCTTCCGCCAGCTGCGCATCAGCGGCGCTGTTGCGTTCCGCCAACCAGCGGGCGTAGTCGTTCAGATCGCCGTCGAACGGCTCGACCTTGCCGTCGCTGACCAGCAGGAACTCATCGACGCAGTTCCGCAACAGGTGGCGGTCGTGGGACACCAGGATCAGAGCACCCGGATAGCCCTGTAGCGCCAGCGTCAACGCATGCCGGACCTCCAGGTCGAGGTGGTTGGTCGGCTCATCCATCAGCAGCAGATTGGGCTTCTGCCAGGCGATCAGTGCCAGCGCCAGGCGGGCCTTTTCGCCGCCGGAAAACAGCCGCACCGGCTCCAGACAGTCGTCGCCGCGAAAACCGAAGCTACCCAGGTAATCGCGTACCCGCTGTTCGCTTTCGGTCGGTGCCAGCCGCTGAAGGTGCAATAGTGCCGAGGCCTCCAGGTCCAGGGCTTCGAGTTGGTGCTGGGCAAAATAACCGATCCGCAGGTTCTCGCCCTCGCGGCGCACCCCGCCGCACAGCGGCAGATCGCCGACCAGCGATTTAATCAGAGTCGATTTACCGGTACCGTTGGCACCGAGCAGGCCGATACGCATCTCCGGCTGCAGACTCAGCGAACAGTTGGTGATTAGCGCTGGATCGCCGTAACCCAGCTCTGCCTTCTCCAACGCCAACAGCGGACTGGATAACTTGTCGAAACTGTCGAAGCTGAAGCTGAACGGCGAATCGACATGGGCCGGAGCGATCAGCTCCATCCGTTCCAGCTCCTTGATCCGGCTCTGGGCCTGCTTGGCCTTCGACGCCTTGGCCTTGAAGCGGCGCACGAAGCCCTCAATCTGGGTAATTCGTTGTTGCTGCTTCTCGTAGGCCGACTGTTGCTGCGCCAAGCGCTCAGCGCGGATCTTCTCGAACGCCGAATAGTTACCTTTGTAGAGATTCAGCTTGGCCTGATGCAGGTGCACGATATGGCCGACCACCCGATCGAGAAAGTCACGGTCGTGGGAGATCAACAGCAGCGTGCCTTCGTAAGCCTTGAGCCACTGCTCCAGCCACAGGGTGGCATCCAGATCCAAGTGGTTGGTGGGCTCATCCAGCAACAGCAGGTCGGAACGACTCATCAGAGCCTGGGCCAGGTTCAAGCGGATCCGCCAGCCACCGGAGAATTGCGATACCGGCTTTTCGACCTCCGACTCGCTAAATCCCAAGCCGTGCATCAACTGCCGTGCCCGCGAGTCGGCGCTATAGCCATCAATGGCCGCCAGCCGGGCATGCAACTCACCCAGATCATGGGCCTTGCCCTGGGACTCGGCGTCAGCCAGCTGCTGCTGTAGCGAGCGCAGCTCGAGATCGCCGTCGAGCACATACTCAACCGCCGGGCGCGACAGTGCCGCCACTTCCTGGGCCATATGGGCCAGGCGCCACTGGGATGGAATCTTCAGTTCGCCGCCATCGGCCTCCAAGCCGCCCAGCAGCAGCTGGAACAGGCTCGATTTGCCGGAACCGTTGGCGCCGATAAGACCCACTTTATGACCGGCATGCAGGCGCAGGTCTACCTGTTGCAGCAGCTGACTTTTGCCCCGCTGCAGGCTCAATTCGATCAGTTCAATCATGGCGCGCAAGTGTACCACAGCGGTTTCATCGCTTTGATGCCGAAGCGCTCCAATAAGCCCCAAGCTGGTATTCGGTTGAACTTTCCAGTTATATTGCTGCCCCTATAGCTAGCCTCAACGCCTCAGCTACGGCTGTCCGTTGATTTACCAGATAGACCTGAAGGTATCAGAATGAAGAAAACGATGTTGGCCGCCGCTCTGGCAACCACGATGTTCGCCCTGCCACAGGCGCAAGCCGCCGGGCTCGAGTCCGACGAATCCAAGGTCAGCTACATCATGGGACTGGATGTCGGTACCCGGATGGAAGGTTTGGGCTACGAACTGGACCAGGAAGCCTTTTTGAAAGGACTGCAGGAGTTCGCCCTCAAGGGCGAGCAGCGCAGCATCAGCAATGAAGCCTTGCAGCAGGCGATGCAGCAGGCCCAGGCCCGTTTCCAGCAGCGTCAGCAGGAGCAACAGGCCAAGCAGGCTGAAGCCAACCTGCAGGCCGGACAGGCCTACTTGGCAGAGAACGCCAAGAAAGAGGGTGTCGTAACCACCGAAAGCGGCCTGCAGTACAAGATTATCGAAGCCGGTGAAGGCGCCAAGCCGATGGCCACCGATACCGTCCAGGTGCACTACAAGGGCACCCTGATCGACGGTACCGAGTTTGATAGTTCCTACAGCCACGGCGGCCCGGCCACCTTCCCGCTCAACGGCGTGATTCCGGGTTGGACCGAAGGCCTGCAACTGCTGGCCAAGGGCGGTAAAGCCGAGCTCTATATTCCGGCCAAACTGGCCTACGGCCCGATCGGCATGGGCCAGGTGATTGGACCGAACTCGACGCTGGTATTTGAAGTCGAGCTGCTGGATATCAACCCGAGCGCAGAAGCCAAGCCCGAAGCAGCCGCAGCGCAATAAGCGCCTGCTTCAGCAGCCATAAAAAACGGAGGCCTAGGCCTCCGTTTTTCGTTTTGGATCGATGCCATCCCACGCTATCGCAGCACGTTAACGAAACCGTTGGAGGCGATTGCGTAGTAGACCCCGTTACCGAAGCCCAACCCGAATACGGTCGCGCTGGTGGGCCGGAACGGATCACGCTTGTGCAGCTCCCAGCGTCGTAGTTCGGAGCCCTCGTTGACATCCCACAACTGCACCAATCCGGAACTGGTTCCGGTCAGCAGCTGATCGCTGTTGGCAGAAAAGCGCGCCGCGGTATAGCTGATTCGCTGGGCGACGAAGCTCTCATCGGTACTCAGGGTCTGATGCAGCTCGCCGCTGCCGGTGCGCCAGACAAGCGCCTTCTCGAGCTGGCCAGCACTGAACGCAAAGGCACCGCTGGGAGACAGAGCGACGGTGTTGACACCGTTCTCATGCTGCACCTGATGCACCAGATCGCCACTCTGCAGATCCCAGAAGCGGGCGATATTGTCATCCGCGCCGGTCAAGGCCCAGTCACCATCCTGGCTGACATCGACCGAACGAACCCGACCTTGATGGGTCAGGGTATGGCGTAAGCCGCCGTTTTTGATATCAAAGTAGACTGCGGTGTGGTTATCCAGCCCCAGCAGGGCAAAATTGCCGTCCGGCGCCAGCGCGGCATCGAGAATCCCCGAAGGGGCGTTCCAGAACCACACCGGTTGACCGTCGGACACCTGCCACAGCACCATATCCTGCTGACCGGCGGTGATGGCGTAATCGCCTTCGGGGGAGAAGTCGGCCGCCACCAGATTACTGTAGGCGCCTTCGCTGTGATTCCAGTTGAACAGCCGCTCGTTACCCTGCAACTGCCACAGACTGCCGCCGTGCTGAATAGAACCGACAATACCGAACCGCGCATCCTCGGAGATGCCGGCACTGTAGAGCCCCTGCACCGCGTACTCGGCTTGGTCGCTCGGCTTATCGCCCTGGGAACAACCGGCCAAGGCCAGCGCAAGCGCCAGCCCGAAACCCAATCGTGCTTGGCTTGGGGTCATCAGATCCGGTCTTTATGGGCGGTATGCAGGTTGTCGATCAACTGATCTTCAAGCTCAAAACGCTCCGCCAGTACTTCACCGAGTTTCGACAGATCCTGGCTCAGGTGGGCAACCTCCTGAACGCTCAAACCTTCCCGATCCGAATACTGGTCGTTGAAGGCCAGAATCTGGTCGGTAGTGGCACGAATCTTCGGATCCACTTCCTTGGCCAGTTCCAGACCACCGTCGTTGAACTCACCAGCCTCTGCCAGCAGGTGCTCATAGACACCGAAGTGCCACGAGGAGGCGTAATCAACCAGAATCTCGCTGAACTGCCGAAGCAGATCGGACAGTTCGTCCCCTAGCTGCTGCTGCGGCAGAGCGACGAATAGACTGAGCAGATCCTGACGTTCCTGCAGCCAGCGGTCGATCAAGTCACTGACACCGCCCCAGCGCTCTTTTGCGTTACGACATTGCTCTAACATCGCCACTTCCTTTTCAAGGCCCCTTCAAGGGCAATTTAGTCAGGACCATACTAGCGCCAAGACGATCGCCATATCAACAGCTTGAAGTCGGCCGCCGCCGGCCTTCAGTGCACAAACCCGAACCGACGTTATATACTGCGTAGCAACCGAGGACCGCCCCGAGCCGTTCTCCTGTTGGCGACGAAGCCGAGACTGAACCCAGACCAAACCGAGAGCTGCCCCATGGTTTTCCAACGAACGCTGTTAGCCTTTTTACTTTGCCTGCTGCCACTGTCCGGTTTTGCTGAAGATGAGGCGAAGGATAGCGGCTACATCGAGTACATCGAGCTGCAGCCGCCCTTTATCACCAACTATGGTGGCGTCGGCCCCCTCAAGTACCTCAAAGCCGAAGTTTCGATCCGGGTTACCAGCAGCGAAGCCGAAGCCAATATCAAGCACCATACCCCGCATATTCGGAATAACCTGGTGATGCTGTTCAGCCGCCAAACCGACGAGAGCCTGAGCACTGCCGCCGGACGCGAACAGCTGCGTCTTGAGGCGATGGAGAGCATCCGCCAGATCATGGTCAGCGAGTATGGTGAAGAGGGGTTCTCGATGCTGGATGACCTGCTGTTCACCAGCTTCGTAACCCAGAACTGAAACCCGGCGGACCAGCCGCCGACACGGACATAAAAAACGCGCCCAAGGGCGCGTTTTTTCTATCAGCGATTTCAGCTGCCGAAGTAGTCCTCCAGGAACTGATCGAACGGCGGTTGTTCGGCCTGTTCCATCTGCTGCTGTTGCTGATGGGAACGCCGTGCCAGTTCTTCCAGCCCCTGACGCTGCGAATCGGTCAGCGGCTCGCTCAGCAAACGCTCGCGGTGCTGCTTCGATTGGGCCAGCACGAACTCGTCATAGCCCTGGCCTCGCTCTTTCATCAGCCGCAAGATCTGCGCCGACGGGGTCAACTCGCTATCGGCCAGTTTAAGGCGCTGCTGCTGGACCGAACGACTGTGGCAGCTGCTGCCGTGGACCCGATCCAGCAATTCGGCAACCTTCATCGTCTGATCCAGCAGCTCCTCACCCCAGCTCACCAGGTCACGTTCGCCGTCTTCAAACAACAACACCAGCTCCGGCTGACGCCCGTATCGGACCACCCGGTTATGGTTCTGCCGCAACCGCTCGCACTCATCACCATCGATCTCCGGCGACTCGGCCAGCAGACAGAACAGCAGGAAGGTATCGATAAAGCGTGACTGCTCGGCATCCAGCCCCAGCGGCAACAGCGGGTTGATATCCTGGCTACGGACCTCAACATACTCAACCCCACGAGCCGCCAACGCCTGCAGCGGCTTCTCGCCGGACTCGGTCACCCGCTTGGGGCGGATATCGCTGTAGTACTCGTTCTCGATCTGCAGCAGGTTGGTGTTGAGCTGTAGATAGCGTCCCTGGTCATCCTTCACGCCGAGCTGCTCGTAGGCCGGATAGGGGGTCTGCACCGCCTCAGAGAGTGTGTTGACGTAGTTTTCCAGGGTGTTGTAGCAGATAAACAGCGACGCCTGGGCCTGGTTGGTGTAACCCAGATCGCTCATCCGCAAACTGGTAGCGTACGGCGCATAGAGGGTGTTGTCGTCGAATCGCTCCAGTTGGTGATCATCGCCGTCGACAAAGCTGTCGCTCAACGCCGGGGAGGCGCCGAACAGGTAGTTCAGCAACCAGCTGTAACGACGGAAGTTACGCAGCAGGCCGAAGTAGCTGCGCGAACGGAAGTCCTGCAGCTCACCCGTATCGCCCTGCAATCGCTGCAGTTCGGGCCATAGGCCATCGGGAATCGAGAAGTTGTAGTGGATCCCGGCGATCGACTGCATCACCCGGCCGTAACGGGACTCCAGACCGACCCGGTAGATATGCTTCATCCGACCGTTGTTGGAGTCTCCGTAACGCCCGATCGGGATCTCGCTCGGGTCGTCGATCCGGCACGGCATGCTGGCGCCCCAGATCAGCTCGTCGCCAATCTGCCCATAGGTGAAACGGTGCAGCTCGCACAGATGCTCCAACGCCGCGTCCACATCCTGAAAGACCGGGGTGATGAACTCCAGCAGCGCTTCGGAATAGTCGGTGGTGATACGGGGATGGGTCAACGCCGATCCCAGCGACTCAGGATGACCGCTTTGCGCCACCCGGGCCTGCGACGTGACTCGCAGCCCCTCTTTTTCGATGCCGTGCTGAACCGCCTTTAGCAGCCCGGCCTGCCCGTCGGCCTCGAGTCCACTGAGCATTCGCTGGAGTTGTGTTGGCATAAGCCCTGTCCGTTAGTGGCGACCCCATTGGGTCGATGGCAAAACTCGAGATCGAACTTGCCCTGTTAAGAAGAATCGGTGCTACCGACAACTGCAAGTCTAGAAGACTCGGTTCGTTGATATCTGTTACCGGAAACTGAAAATATCCTGCGATAACAGCGTCAGGCGGCGTCTTTCAGCAGCCTGACGTCGTATCAAAACGCGAAAGATCCAATCAGAGGATCAAACCGTCGATCGGGGACGACGCGCTGGCGTAGAGTTTGCGCGGCATCCGTCCGGCCAGGTAGGCCTCACGTCCGGCTTCGATCGCCTTCTTCATCGCCGAGGCCATCAGCACCGGATTACCGGCAGCGGCGATCGCGGTATTCATCAGTACGCCGTCGCAGCCCAGCTCCATCGCCAAGGCGGCATCGGAGGCGGTACCAACACCGGCATCGACCAGAATCGGCACATTGGCGTTCTCGAGGATCAGCTTGATGTTGTAGGGATTGCGGATACCCAGACCAGAGCCGATCAGCGAGCCCAGCGGCATTACCGCCACGCAGCCCATCTCTTCCAGCTCTTTGGCGACAATCGGATCATCGCTGGTGTAAACCATGACTTTAAAGCCGTCATCGATCAGCTCACGGGCCGCCACCAGGGTTTCGGTGACATTGGGGTACAGGGTTTTCTGATCACCCAGCACTTCCAGCTTGACCAGATCATGACCGCCCAGCAGCTCACGGGCCAGCTTACAGGTACGCACCGCATCCTTGGCGTTAAAACAGCCGGCGGTATTCGGCAGGATGGTGTACTTGTCCGGCGAGATCACATCCAACAAATTGGGCTCGTCCGGATTTTGACCGATATTGGTTCGACGCACCGCCACGGTCACGATCTCAGCACCGCTGGTTTCGATCGCCTCCCCGGTCTCCTGCAGGTCCTTGTACTTACCGGTACCAACCAGCAGACGGGAGTTAAAGGTCATTCCGGCAAAACTCAGCGGGGTATCCAGGCGGGATTCACTCATAGTGTGCTCTCTAATTGGGCAGTGGGGTGGTACGAATAGGGGTTAGATATGGGCGTTGGGGCAGAAAATCAACCACCACCGATGGCGTGGACGATCTCAACCCGGTCGCCAGCACTAAGCGGCGTCTCGGTATGGCGACCCTTGGGCAGAATATCGAGGTTGTATTCCACCGCCACACGCTTTTCGCCAAGACCCAGCTGCTGCAGCAGCTCGGCGACCGTGGTCGGTCCGCTCAGTTGGTGGGCTTCACCGTTCAATTCGATCTCGATCATGACTCTCTCCGACTCTGTGCGCCTTGTCGCCAGACGACCCCGGCCAACAGCAGCCAGGCCCCTAGCAGGGTTAATCCCCCGATCGGGGTCAGCCGCGCAAACCAGCTGATTTCAGTGACGCAGAGTATATACAAAGCACCACAAAAAATACCGGTTCCAACGGCAAACAGGCCGACCACCCAGCGCAGCCCCGGCCAGGGACGAAACTGGTAAAACAAGCCCAGCACCAGGATCACCAGGCTGTAGTGGGTCAGGTAGCGGTTGGCGGTCTGGAGTCGCTCGATATGTTCCGGTCCAACCAGACCGGCCAGGCCATGGGCCGCCGCCGCACTCAATCCCACCGACGCCGCGCCCATCAACGCAGCCAGAATCAGCATCCAGCTCCCTCTCAACGATAGTTGTGTCATCGCAAACATCCTCCACAACCTTAATGGATACGCCGCTTCTCGACCGGCTCTGTCGGCCAGAAACGACAACGCCGGGACAAGCCCGGCGTTTGTAACGATCAAATCAGGATCAGGCCTCCAGTACCGCCCGAACCTTTTTCATCGCGTTCTTTTCCAGCTGGCGAATCCGCTCGGCAGAAACCTGATACTCAGCCGCCAACTCATGCAGGGTCGCCTTCTCTTCACTGAGCCAACGCTGCACCAGGATGTTACGGCTGCGCTCGTCCAGATCGCCGATCGCCGACGCCAGTCGTGCGTTGGTATCCTGATCCCACTGAGCATCCTCAACCAGACGGGCCGGATCGTTGCGCTTGTCTTCCAGGTAGTAGGCCGGGGCCTTGTAGGCCTCCTCGTTGTCGTCGTCGACACCCAGGTCAAAGGCCGCATCGCTGGCGCTCATGCGACGCTCCATCTCGCGAACTACCGCCGGCTCGACCTTGAGATCGGTCGCCATCGCGTCGACCTCATCGTTGGTCAACCAGGACAGGCTCTTCTTGGAGCTGCGCAGGTTGAAGAACAGCTTACGCTGGGCCTTGGTGGTCGCCACCTTGACGATACGCCAGTTCTTCAGGATGAACTCGTGCATCTCGGCTTTGATCCAGTGCACCGCGAAGGACACCAGGCGAACGCCGACCCGGGGGTCAAAGCGTTTGATCGCCTTCATCAGGCCAACGTTACCTTCTTGGATCAGATCGGCCTGATTCAGGCCGTAGCCGGAATAGCTCTTGGCGATATGGACGACAAAGCGCAGATGCGACATAACCAACTGGCGTGCCGCTTCCAGGTCCTGCTGGTAGTAGAGCCGCTCGGTCAGCGAGCGCTCCTCTTCAGGGCTCAAAATCGGGATCGCACTGACGGTGGAAATATAAGCATCGAGGTTACGCCCCGGGCTCATCAGATCCATCGGTTGCAGGCTGGTACCCATACGCTATCTATCGACCTCTTATCGCAAATTCAAAATGTCGATTAATGGACCCTTGGCGATAACAAAGGTTCCATCGAAAATCCCGCGCCTTAACGCGCGGGACCGGTAACTATAACGGCCGTTCAAGCCTATCGCAAGTCACGGACTAAGCGTTTGATCCGCTTGAGAATATTAACCCGGCGGGGTAATAGATTGATGCAGGGATGCATCATCATTGGCCGTAGGCCAATGCGAGCCCAATAAAAACAAGACGTTTCGCACAACGGCGCCAGTTTTTGATGGGCGACGGACAAGATAGCAAGGAAGCCTATTTTGTCCGTCAGGCTAATAGCGCTATTGGACCAGCTCGTTGGACAGCTGACAGAGTAGATCCAGCACCCGGGCGCTGTACTCTTCCATGTCGGCCAAGGCGCCCAGGGCACCCTCGCAATCGTCTTTCTCCATCAGCGCCAGCGCCTGCAGGCCACTGTCATGAACCCCCTTATGGGGACCATCCAGCAGGCGGAAACTGCTGCTATCGGAGTAGAACTGGCGGCCGTCACCCTCGAAGTACCACTTGCCCAAGCGGCACTGGGTATGGTCGGCAAACTCGTTGGCCTGTTTGCTGCTCAGTCCCAGCAGACGCTTGTAGACTTCGGTCTTCCAGACCACATGGTCTAGCTTGACGGTTTCAATAAAGGTCTCGGCAGCGGTCCGGCTGACGATCTGGTGCATCTTGTGGGACAGGTCGACCACTTCGGTCACTGCGCCACTAACCTCGTTGGTGGAGGAGACCAGATCCTGACTCTGCTCGGCCATGCCGCGGATATCGCTGTCGGCTACGGCGGTACGCTGGGTGATATTGCCAACCAAACGGGTGATTTCGGAGCTGGCGGAATTGGCCTTCTGCGCCAGCGCACGAACCTCATCGGCAACCACCGCAAAACCACGCCCCTGCTCACCGGCTCGGGCCGCTTCGATGGCTGCGTTCAGTGCCAGCAGGTTGGTCTGTTCGGAAATTTCGCTGATCGCCCCGACGAACTTGTTGATCTCCTGGGCGGTGTTCTGCAGCTCGCCGACATGCTCACAGTTGCGCTCGGCATCGGAAGCGATCGCCTGCAGCGAGGACTCCATCGCTTCGAGAGTTGAAGCGCTGCGGGAGAAGACATCCTTGGCATCATCGAGGATATGGCGCTCTTCGTAGAGCACGCCGGCCGACTGGGCCATCGATTCACGGACTTCCAGCACCGCATCGGCACCGGTAAACCAGAGTGTTCGGAAGCGTTCCTGTTGCTGGCGGTGGGCATCGTTGACACTGGCCTGGGCATTTTCCGCCTGCTCGCGTGCCTGCTGGAGCTCGCTTTCGAGCTGCTCAACCTGACGCTGAGCCTGATCCAACTGTTGCTGGAGTTGTTCGTTCTGTTGCTTTAGCTTTCCTGATCCAAACATGAAGCACCTCCTGGTGCGCTTTCGCTACTACCTGAAAAGCACTTTTCATCCAGTCCAGCGCTAACTCACACACCGATCAACGCGGTTCGATAGCTCGCAGATGCCGCAGCACCGCCAACCACGCCCCGCCGCTACCCAGTGTTACGGCGATTAACATCAACAACAACGTTGCGCCCAGCCCCAAACCCTGGAGCTGAAACTCAGAATGGTACAACTGGATCAAGCGATCCACCACTGTTCCCAGGTACCATAAGCTCAGCTGTACCAACAGCCAAGCCACCAACCCGGCACCGATACCGTACCAGAAACCGGTATATAAAAACGGACGTCGGACAAAGCTGTCGGTGCCGCCGACCAGCTTGACCACGATAATCTCATCGCGGCGGTTCTGAATCTCCAGCCGGATCGTATTACCGACCACCAGCACCACCCCCAGCGCCAGCAGCAATCCCAGCAGCAATACCGTGCGCTGCCCCAGCGTCACCATCGCCTGTAGTCGCTGGACCCAATCCATATCGACCCGCACATCGTCGACGCCGTCGAGCGACAACAGCTGCTGGGTCAGATTAGAGAGATCATCCGATAGCAGGTAATCGGTGCTGGGGGTAATCAGAATCACCGCCGGCAGCGGGTTTTCCTTAAGCAGTTCCAACGCATTGCCAAACCCGGCATAGGCCTTGAATTCGGCCAGGGCCTCGTCTTTGGATAGATAACTGAGCTGGCTGAATTGGCTGTTATCGCTCAACTGCTGGGCCAGATCGCGGCCCTCCGCCTCGCTCAAGGCGTCGGCCAGGAACACCGACAGCTGGGCCGAGCCCTGCCAGCGCTGCCCCAACTGTTCGACATTCTGCAGCCCGACATAGAGCACGCCCGGCAGGCTCAGCGCGATGGCGATCATCATCAGTGTCATCAGGGTTGCCAGCGGCGTGGCCATCAACCGCTGCCAACTGACCTTGGCGGTTTCGAAGTGGTGGTTCAGGTAGCTGCCGCCGCGGTCCTTCAGATCGGGCTGCTGGGTCGAGGCGCTACCGCGCGCCTTGGGCTTATCTTGCTGAGGGCTACTACGCATCGGCCAATCGCCCCTGTTGCAACGTCAGACAGCGGTGCGGCATCCGCGAGATCAGATCCAGATCGTGACTGGCTACCAGTACGGTAACGCCGACCTGGTTGAACTGATGAAACAGGCCCATCACCTCGGCCGACAGTTGCGGATCCAGATTGCCGGTAGGCTCGTCCGCCAGCAGCACCTGGGGCTTGTTGACGATCGCCCGGGCCAGACCGATCCGCTGCTGCTCGCCGGTGGAGAGCAGAATCGGGTTGAGCTTCTCTTTGTTGAGTAGGCCGACCTTGTCCAGCGCCGCCCGTACCCGCCGGCCGATACTGCTCTTCTCGTAACCGGAGATCTGCAGCGGCAGCGCGATATTGTCGAACACGCTGCGGTCGAACAGCAGCTGATGATTCTGGAACACCACCCCGATCTTGCGGCGCAGAAACGGAATCTGATCGACCGCCATCCGGTTCAGGTTCTGATCGCCGACAAACACCTGCCCCTGCGAGGCCCGCTCCATCAGCATGATCAGCTTCAGCAGGGTACTCTTACCGGCTCCGGAGTGGCCGGTCAGAAAGGCCATCTCGCCACGCTCCAAACTGAAGCTAACCCGGCTCAGCGCTTCGTGGCCGCCGGGGTAGCGCATGCTGACATTATCGAACCGGATCATCGCGGCGCTCGTCTGGTTTTACTAAAGACTAAGGAACCTAGTCGCGGGCGAACAGTGCCTGGATAAACTCATCGGCATCGAACGGCCGCAGATCGTCGATCTGCTCGCCGACACCGATAAAGCGAATCGGCAGATCCAACTGCTTGGCGATCGCGAAGATCACCCCGCCTTTGGCGGTGCCGTCGAGTTTAGTCAGGGTAATCCCGGTGACACCCACCGCGTCGGTGAACAGTGCCGCCTGGCTCAGCGCGTTCTGGCCGGTTCCGGCATCGAGCACCAGCATCACCTCATGGGGCGCGGTGTCGTCCAGTTTGCGCGTCACCCGAACGACCTTCTCCAGCTCGGTCATCAGGTGGGCTTTGTTCTGCAAACGTCCGGCGGTATCGGCGATCACCACATCGACGCCCTTGGCCTTGGCCGACTGGACCGCATCGTAGATCACCGAGGCGCTGTCGGCGCCGGTATGCTGGGCTACCACCGGCACATTGTTGCGCTCGCCCCAAACTTCCAGCTGCTCCACCGCCGCTGCACGGAAGGTATCACCGGCCGCCAACATGACTGACTTGCCTTCGGCCTGGAAGCGCTTGGCCAGCTTGCCGATGGTGGTGGTTTTACCCACCCCGTTCACGCCAACCATCAGGATCACATAGGGCTGCTTGCTGGAATCAACCTGGAGCGCGCCGCTGTGTTCGGACAACAGCCCCGCCAACTCCTGCTGCAACGCCTGGTAAAGCGCCTCGGCATCACCAAGCTGCTTACGCGCCACCCGGTCGGTCAGGTTTTCGATGATTTCGGTGGTTGCCTCGACCCCGATATCGGCCAGCAGCAACTGGGTCTCGATCTCTTCGAGCAGATCGTCATCGATCTCCTTGGCGCCCAGGAACAGATTGGCCAGACCATCGGTCAGATTGGCCTTGGTGCGGCCCAGGCCCTTCTTAATCCGATCAAACCAACCCGACTTGGGCTGTTCGGCTGACGCCACCGGTTCCGGCTCGGGCGTGGGTTCCGGCTCAGGCTCAGGCTCAGGCTCAGGCTCAGGCTCAGGCTCAGGCTCAGGCTCAGGCTCAGGCTCAGGCTCAGGCTCAGGCTCAGGCTCAGGCTCAGGCTCAGGCTCAACAAGAGCTTCCGCTTCAGAGCTGGATTCCGCTACCGGCGGGTTCTCTTCTACCGACTGAGATTCTTCTAGCGGCTTTGGCTCTTCTGCCGACTGAGACTCTTCTTCCGGCTGAGGCTCTACTTGAGTCGATTGATCGCTGGGCTGCTCAGAGGATGGCTCCGACTTCGGCGACAGCTCTGCACTCTGCTCCTCGGCCGCCTGCTCATCCGCTACCGCCTCGTCAGCGGCCGGTTTGGCCTCTTCGGCTCCGAACAATCGCTTAAATTTACTCGTCCAGCCCATATTAGTTATCCGCTCCATTATCCGAACGGGTTAACCAGTAAGCCCCCGCCAGCGAAATAACCAACGCCAGCGCCCCCATTACGTAGGGAAATATCTCGGGCCCACCTAGAGCCTGAACCAACCCGTTCATCAATTCAGATCCACTTAAATTCAGATACGCTTGCCCCGGGACACATCGTCGCAAAACGGCAAGCCAAACAGCGGCAAATGTTACCACAGTTCTGCGCCGCTGTTGCTGACGCAAGCGCTTGCTGCGGTTAGACTTCTAAGCCTGTTTCAAGGAGTGGCAATGAAGCCCCACAAACCCCTGTTCAGCCGCCGCCAACTCAACCTGATCATCATCGTCTGCGTCGCAGCGGTGGCGCTGCTGTCGATCGATACCAATCCCTGGCCGGACTTCGAGCGTCGGCAGCTGGACGGCGTGGTGCTGACCCACCTGAGCGACGCCGAGCAACCGGCTCAACTTCGACTCAGCTTCGCCCTACCCGACCCCGGGCTGCAGATTTCGACGGCGGCGCTCTTACTCAACGAACTGCTGCAACAACGTTTGCAACAATCCGGCTTGGCGGCACAGTGGCAGCTGCAGCCCCATCCGGACCGACTGACCCTGATCCACACCCCTGCCTCTGCTACCGGCCTGAATGATCGGCTTGCCCAGCTGCTGAGCGCGCTGACAGCGCCGTTCAGCCCCGAGCAGCGCCAGCAGCAACTCGATCTCGAGCAAGCCCGTCGCCACCTGCAGCGCGACCAACAGAGCCGACTGCAACGGCTTGATCGACAACTACGGGGCGAATCTGGCCTACCGACAGCCCAGGCGCTGGAGACTTTACAGCAACAGCTGTTCAATCAGGCCAATCTGCGACTTGCACTGCGCGCATCCGAAGTCGACAGTTGGCAGCCGCCCATTCAATCCTGGCTGACTCAGCTGCCGCCAGGCCAACCCTGGCCTCCTGCCGAAACTCGCACCGAACCGATAGCCGCCGCCGTACCCTGGCAGTCCTTGCCGGGCAGAAACCAGGACAGCTTTACCCAGGCGCTGCTCCACAGCCGAATCCTGGCCGGACTCAGCGAGCAGTTCCAGATCCAACAACTGAGCAGCACCCAACGCAGCTGGCGGGTCTGGCTGCCCAGGCACAGCGATGCCAGCCTGCCAGGCCAGCTGCAGTCGATTCAGCAACGTCTGAACGGAATGAAGGACTGGGAGGTACGCCAACTGGCGGAGCAGATCGGTGAACAGCTGGAAGCGCTGCCCCAGCGACCGGACGCCCTGCTGGAGCAGCTGGAGGTGATCGCCTTCTACGAGCTGCCATTGGATTATCTGCCCCGGTTTGAGGCTACAATAGCGAACCTTGATGGGGCGGCTTTGCGGCAACGGCTGGAAGCCGAGTTAAGTCCCGAGCGCTTCGGCAGCGAAACACTGACCAAGCCTTAACCACAAGCCCTATCCATCCACGACAGCCAGTTAAAAAGCGATTCTGATATGCCCCGACGCCCGTCAAAACCCGCCGCTTCTCGCCGCCGCTCACGCCCCAAAGGGCCGGGACAGTCTGCCAAAGCCAAGACCGGCCAGCAGCGGCTGCGGATCATCGCCGGGCGCTGGCGCGGCCGTAAACTCGAATTCGCCGACCTGCCGGGGCTTCGTCCCACCACCGACCGAGTCCGGGAAACCCTGTTCAACTGGCTGCAAACCCAACTACCGGGCGCACGGGTACTGGATATGTTTGCCGGCAGCGGCGCACTGGGGTTGGAAGCCCTGTCACGGGGCGCATCCCACCTAACCCTGGTCGATACAGCCGCCGCGGCGGTGGATCAGCTCAAACAGAACCTGCGCCTGCTCGATGCACTGGACGATTCCACCCTCGTACAGGCCAGCGCCACCAGTTGGCTGCAACAAGCCTCCAGTGAGCCAGGCTACGATCTGGTCTTCCTGGATCCGCCCTACGGCAAGGGGCTATTGGCCGATTGCTGCGAACAGCTGAACCAACGCCAACTGATCCGCCCCGGCGGCTGGATCTACGTCGAAGCCGAGTCCGAGCTGCAACCACTACCGGTACCCGCCAACTGGCGCCTGCATCGCCAGCTCAAAGCCGGCCAGGGCAGTTGCTATCTGTATCAACTCGACGACGATCAGTAACTCAGCGTCGCTCTCAACCAAAAGCCATCCATAAAAAACGCCCCGGTAGCTAAGCTAGCGGGGCGTTTCATTTAATGCGGCTTTCACTCAGCAGCACTGGCTTGGGTCAGTGCGTTAGGGCTAGGCAAAAACGGGTGAAAAAGCGGAGTTTACTGATTGTAAATGAGCATTTTGAACCCGTTTTTAACGACGCCATAACGTGCTGAAACAGTCAGGGCTAGATATCCTCGAAGAACTTCTTCACTCCGTCGAAGAAGGTGGTCTTCTTCGGCGAGTGCTTCTCGTACTTCTCATCCAGGGTCGACTGGAACTCACGCAGCAGCTCTTTCTGACGGCTGTTGAGGTTGACCGGGGTCTCGACCACAACCCGGCACATCAGGTCACCGGTGGCACCACCGCGAACCGGCGGCACACCGCGGCCACGCAGGCGGAACATCTTGCCGGTCTGGGACTCGGCCGGCACCTTCAGCTTGACCCGACCATCGAGGGTCGGTACTTCGATCTCACCACCCAGGGCGGCATCGACGAAGCTGACCGGCACCTCACAGTAGAGGTTACGGCCATCGCGATCGAAGATCGGATGCTGACGCACCGACACCTGCACGAACAGATCGCCGGATGGACCGCCGTGGGAGCCGGCTTCGCCTTCGCCGGCCAGACGGATCCGGTCACCGGTATCCACTCCGGGCGGGATCTTGACCGACAGGGTCTTGGTCTCTTCGGTGCGGCCACGGCCGTGACAGTCGGTGCACGGATCGCTGACGATCGAGCCTTCGCCGTGACAGGCCGGACAGGTCTGCTGGACCGAGAAGAAGCCCTGCTGCATCCGTACCTGACCCATGCCACCACAGGTGCCACAGGTTTTCGGTGAAGTACCCGGCTTGGCACCGGAACCGTTACAGGTCTCACAGGCGACCTGGGTCGGAATCCGGATCTGCTTTTCGACACCGCGAACGGCCTCTTCCAGATCCAGCTCCATGTTGTAGCGCAGGTCCGCGCCACGCTGGACGCGGGAACGACGGCCACCACCGCCGCCTCCGCCGAAGATGTCACCAAACACGTCGCCGAAGATATCACCGAAACCGCCGGCGCCAGCACCGTGGCCACCGCCCATGTTCGGGTCGACCCCGGCATGGCCGTACTGATCGTAAGCCGCCTTCTTCTGGGCGTCGGACAGCACTTCGTAGGCCTCGTTGGCCTCCTTGAACTTCTCCTCGGCCGCCGAATCATCGGGGTTCCGGTCCGGATGGTACTTCATCGCCAGGCGGCGATAGGCCTTTTTGATGTCACGGTCGGAGGAGTCGCGGGAGACCCCCAGCACTTCGTAATAATCGCGTTTGGACATAGCTTTTTGCTCGTTGAGTGTGGTTTAAACCACCACTACCAACTTCAGGCTGGAGAAAAGCGTCACGAACGAAGGTTAGACAAGGCAAAAGTCGGTGAGAAAGCGCAGCTTACAGGCTGGTAAGTGAGCATTTTGAACCGACTTTTAACGCTGTATAACCGAGTGCAGTAGCTTTAATTCTGCCTGAAGGTCAGATACAGCAACGCGGGAGACTTGCCCCCGCGCTGGTTTGACAGTCGGACTGCCGCGTTCGCGACAGCCCGCTTGTCATCAAGTCAGTAACGACTTACTTCTTGTTGTCGTCTTTGACTTCTTCGAACTCGGCGTCGACAACGTCGTCAGCCTTGGCGGAGTCGGCATCCTGTGCCTGCTCAGCACCACCAGCAGCCTGCTCGGCCGCAGCCGCGTCGGCGTACATCTTCTGAGCCACACCGGAGACCGCTTCGGTCAGGGCGTTGGTCTTGGCTTCGATGTCGTCCTTATCGTCACCCTTAACGGCTTCTTCCAGCGCAGAGATGGCCGCTTCGATGGCTGCTTTCTCTTCGTCGGTGGCCTTGTCACCGGCTTCTTCCAGCGTCTTCTTGCTGGTGTGGATCATGCCGTCGGCCGCGTTACGGGCACCGATCAGCGCTTCGAACTTCTCGTCCTCGGCAGAGTGCGCTTCGGCATCGGCAACCATCTTCTCGATCTCATCGTCGGACAGACCGGAAGAGGCCTTGATCACGATGGACTGCTCTTTGCCGGTGGCCTTGTCCTTGGCGGACACGTTCAGAATACCGTTGGCATCCAGGTCGAAGCTGACCTCGATCTGCGGCATGCCGCGCGGTGCCGGCGGGATGTCGGCCAGGTCGAAACGACCCAGGGACTTGTTCTGAACCGCTTGCTTACGCTCACCCTGAACCACGTGGATGGTTACCGCGGTCTGGTTGTCGTCGGCTGTAGAGAATACCTGCGACTTCTTGGTCGGGATGGTGGTGTTCTTCTCGATCAGCGGAGTCGCCACGCCACCCATGGTTTCGATACCCAGGGTCAGCGGGGTAACGTCCAGCAGCAGCACGTCCTTAACTTCACCGGACAGTACCGCACCCTGGATGGAAGCACCCATGGCAACGGCTTCGTCAGGGTTAACGTCCTTACGGGCTTCTTTGCCGAAGAACGCTTTAACTTTTTCCTGTACCAGCGGCATCCGGGTCTGACCACCGACCAGAATCACGTCGTCGATCTCGGAAGCGCTAACACCGGCGTCCTTCAGCGCCTGGGCGCAAGGTGCCAGCGAGTTTTCAACCAGCTCTTCAACCAGAGATTCCAGCTTGGCGCGGGTTACCTTGACGTTCAGGTGCTTAGGACCGGAAGCGTCAGCGGTGATGTACGGCAGGTTCACGTCGGTCTGCTGGCTGGTGGACAGCTCAACTTTGGCCTTCTCGGCCGCTTCTTTCAGACGCTGCAGCGCCAGCGGGTCGTTGTGCAGGTCGATGCCGGACTCTTTCTTGAAGCTGTCGGCAAGGTACTCGATCAGACGCAGGTCGAAGTCTTCACCACCCAGGAAAGTGTCACCGTTGGTGGACAGCACTTCGAACTGGTGCTCGCCGTCAACTTCGGCGATCTCGATGATGGAGATATCGAAGGTACCACCACCCAGGTCGTAAACCGCGATGGTGCTGTCGCCACGGTTCTTGTCCATACCGTAGGCCAGTGCGGCGGCAGTCGGCTCGTTGATGATCCGCTTGACGTCCAGACCGGCGATCTTACCGGCGTCCTTGGTGGCCTGACGCTGAGAGTCGTTGAAGTAAGCCGGTACGGTGATAACCGCTTCGGTGACGGCTTCACCGAGGAAGTCTTCGGCGGTCTTCTTCATCTTCTTCAGGGTTTCGGCAGAGATCTGCGGCGGAGCCAGCTTCTGATCCTTGACGTTAACCCAAGCGTCGCCGTTGTCGGCTTCGATGATGTTGTACGGCACCATTTTGATGTCTTTCTGGACCACGTCGTCTTTGAAACGACGACCGATCAGACGCTTGATGGCGAACAAGGTGTTGTCCGGATTGGTGACCGCCTGACGCTTGGCCGACTGACCGACCAGAATTTCGTTGTCGTCGGTGTAGGCGATGATCGACGGTGTGGTGCGATCGCCTTCGGCATTCTCGATAACTTTCGGCTTTTCGCCGTCCAGTACCGCCACGCAGGAGTTGGTGGTGCCCAGGTCAATACCAATTACTTTACCCATGTTTTGCTCCAGTCTTGCTTAGCCGGCCGTCCAGATAGGGTGCTGACCGCCGGCTTGAATTCAGTTAATGCCTATATAGGTACGTTTCGCAGGGATTCAAGCCTGCTCGTCGATTTTTGGTGCATCCGGCTTCTTGGCACCGCCTTTGGATACCATCACCATCGCCGGGCGAACCAGACGACCGTTGAGCAGATAGCCCTTCTGCATCACGTGCAGCACGGTGTTGGGTTCGACGTTGTCGTTTTCGACCATCGACATCGCTTGATGCAGCTGCGGATCGAAGGGCTCGCCCTGCGGATCCACCGGCTCCATGTTGAACTTCTTCAGCGCGTTGACGAACATGCTCAGGGTCATCTCAACCCCTTCACGCAGTGTTGCCACATCGGCCTGGTCGTTCTGGGACGACTCGATACCGCGCTCGAGGTTATCCACCACCGGCAGCAGCTCTTCGGCGAACTTCTCCAGCGCGAACTTGCGCGCCTTAGCCACGTCCTGCTCGGCACGACGACGCATGTTCTGCACGTCAGCCTGGGCACGCAGCACCTGCTCCTGCGCTTCGGCCAAAGCCTGTTGAGCCTGTTCCAGCTCCTGCTGCAGCTGCTCAGCGCCTTGGTCTTGCTCGCTCTGCTGCTGGGCCTCAACTTCGGCGGCTGTCTCCAGCTCAACCTCTACGGTGGATTCGGGCTGCTCGATTGTCTCTTCAACCGGAGCCTTGTCTTCGTTCGCCATCTACGCCTCCAACTCTCGTTCAGACGGTCAAAATCATTACTGTGGCCTATATGGGGATAACCGCGCGGCTTTCAAGGCCAAAAACAAGGCTAAAAATTCGTCTCGCTAAGATCGCTGGCGAGATCAAAAAAAGTACTGTATAAATAACCATGAATTCGACATCCGTTATCTCCGGAGATGACCATGCTGACCCACCTGAGCATTCGCGACTTCACCCTGATTGAACAACTCGATATCGAGCTGGACCACGGCATGACCGTCATCAGCGGCGAGACCGGCGCCGGCAAGTCGATCATGCTGGACGCGCTGGGACTGGCGCTCGGCGATCGCAGCGATTCCGACATGGTGCGCCACGGTAGCGAGCGGGCCGAGATCTGCGCCAGCTTCGATCTGAGCCAACTGCCCCACGCCCGCGCCTGGCTGGAGACGCAGCAACTGGACCAGGGCGATGACTGCATCCTGCGCCGGGTGGTCGGACGCAACGGTCGCTCGCGGGCCTACATCAACGGTCAACCCTCGCCGCTTGGCAATCTGCGCGCCCTGGGTGAGCGCTTGATCGAAATCCACGGTCAGCACGAACACCAGAAGCTATTGAAGAAAGAGCACCACCGTCTGCTGCTGGATGGCTTCGGCGGACTGGAACCGCTGGCCTCCGAGGTGGCGCAACAGTTCAAATCCTGGCAGCAGTTGCAGCAGCAACTGGAGCAGTTGCGCAACCGCAGCGACGAACAGAACGCCCGCGAACAGCTGCTGCGCTATCAGGTACAGGAGCTGGACCAGCTGGCCCCGGAGCCGGACGAACTGCTGGCCCTGGAGCAGGAACAGCAACAGCTGGCCCAGGCCGACAACCTGCTGCTCAACGGCGAGGCCGTGCGCCAGCAGCTTAGCGAGAGCGATAACGGCAACTGCGTCAGCCTGCTGAATCACAGCCTGCAGCAACTGGCCGAACTAAACCTGAGCAACGACAGCCTCGACAGCGTCAACGAGATGATCAACAACGCGCTGATCCAGGTGGAGGAAGCCTCCCGCGAGCTGGGCCACTACCTGGATCGGGTCGAGCAGGACCCGCAGCGACTGCAGCAGGTCGAAGAGCGCCTGGGGCTGTTCTTTCAGATCGCCCGCAAACATCGGGTCGAGGCCGATCAACTGCCGGCCCTGCACCAGCAGCTGGCCGATGAGCTCAGCAGCCTGAGCCTGGGCGACGAGGCGCTGGAGCAACTCGAAGCCCGCTGCCAGCAGGAACAGGACAGCTATCAGAAACTGGCCACCAAACTCAGCAAGCAGCGGCTCAAGACCGCCAAGCAACTGCGCGATCAGGTCAACGAGCAGCTCAAGCAGCTGGGTATGCCCAACAGCCGCTTCAACCCCGAACTGACCCCGATCGAGCCCAAGGCCCAGGGGATAGACGAGATCGAGTTCCTGATCAGCACCAACCCCGGCCAACCGGCCAAGGCGCTGAGTCGGGTCGCCTCCGGTGGCGAACTGTCACGGATCAGCCTGGCGATCCAGGTGGTGACCGCCCAAACCTCGGACACCCCGGTGCTGGCCTTTGATGAGGTGGACGTCGGAATCGGCGGCGCCATCGCCGAAGTGGTCGGACGACTGCTGCGCGAGCTGGGTCAGCGCTGTCAGGTGCTCTGCGTCACCCACCAGCCCCAGGTCGCCTCCCAGGGCCACCATCACCTGCAGGTCAGCAAGCAGACCAGCCGCGGCAGCAACAAAACCCGGATCCGTCAGCTCGACAGCGACGACCGGATCCAAGAGATCGCCCGGATGCTAGGTGGTATCGATATCACCCAGCGCTCGATCGACCACGCCGAAGAGATGCTGGCGCTGCACTGATCCTTCAGCACAGAACCACCAGTTCTCTACCTTCAGCGCCGTGACTGGTGATCAGTGCCCGGGACCCAGCGCCAGCGACCACTGATAAGCGCTACCGATCAGGCATAAAAAAAGACCAGCCTCAGGCTGGTCTTTTTTAACGATTACAGCAGCGTTGCGGCTACTTAATCTTTGGCATCCTTGTGTTCACCGTAGAGGTAAATGGTTCTGTCGGTGACGGTAAAGCCCATCGATTCGGCGATTTCATTCAGCAACGCATTCAGGCGCGGATCGCTGAACTCTTTGACCAGACCGCTCTTCACACAAACGATGTGATCGTGTTTCTCGTCGTCGGCCAGTTCGAACACCGAATGACCACCTTCGAAGTGGTGGCGCACGACCAGACCTGCGGCTTCAAACTGGGTCAGTACCCGGTAAACGGTGGCCAGACCAACGTCTTCACCAGACTCCATCAGGAGCTTATAGATATCTTCCGCACTGAAGTGATCACCTTCGCCGGCCTTCTCCAGAATTTGGTAGATTTTTACCCGGGGAAGGGTAACTTTTAGGCCTGCTTTGCGAAGTTCTTGATTCTCTGCACTCATGATTAATTCTTTTACCGTTTTTCTAGTGTCACTAACTTGCGCTTAGCTCGTCAGGAAGAATGGGTTATCATCCTGCGTCTCAGTTTGATTGAAGCCGTAAGCTAATGCAAAAAAATCTTATTTCCACCTTGGCTCTAACTACCGCTCTGATCAGCCTTAGCGGCTGTTCGTCCATCGAGAGTTACATCCCCGAAGGTGGCTTCTTTCCCGGCGTACACAAGATCGATGTGCAGCAGGGCAACCTGATCACCCAAGAGATGGTTAACAAGCTCAAGCCGGGCATGACCCGCAGCCAGGTTCGTTACATCATGGGATCGCCGATCGTCACCGACACCTTCACCCAAAACCGCTGGGATTACTTCTACAGCCTCAAGCCCGGCTACGGTGAACTCGAGCAAAAACGGCTGACGCTGTACTTTGAAGACGACAAGCTGGTTCAGATGGATGGCGACTACCGTCCGCAACCCCAGGCCGACACCACCGCCGAGCCGCAATAAGCCTCGGCGGATCGAGACTTTCTAGTCTTTAGACGGCTGTCTAGTCTTTATCCTGCTTCGCCGCTTTCATCTTGGCGGCGCGGTTGGCGCGGGCGGTCTTCGGATCGATAATCAGCGGCCGATAGATCTCCACCCGCTGGCCTTCCTTGAGCAACTCGGTTTTCGGATCCCGCACCGCCTTACCGAAGATTCCCATCGGAAAACTGTCCGGATCGATCTGCGGAAAGTACTCCACAATCCGGGAACGGATCACCGCGTCATAGATGGTGCAATCGTCTTCCACCTTCAGGGCGACGATCTTCTGCTCTTCGGGTAGCGCGAAGGCCACTTCCACATTGATCATGTTGATACCTGCGGGCTGAAACTCAGCCGTAGCGTTTATCGGCCTGGGCGCAGAAGGCGTCCACCATCGCAATCGCGATCTGGTTGAACACCTTACTCATCGCCATCCCGGCCAGTTTGCCTTTGAAATCGAAGTCCAGCTTCAGGTTGACCTTGCAGGCCTCGTCGCTCAACGCGGTGAAGTGCCAGTAGCCGCTCAGGTTGGAGAACGGCCCTTCGACCAGCTCCATCTTGATCGTGGTCGGCGCCTCCAGCGAGTTACGGGTGACAAAGCTGTACTTGAAGCCGCCTTTGGCCACCTTCAGCTTCGCCACCATCTGCTCTTTGGCCTGCTCGATGATCTCAGCGCCGCTGCACCAGGGCAGGAACGACGGATAGCTCATCACGTCGTTCACCAGCTCGTACATCTGCTCTGCGGAGTGCAGAACCAGGGCACTGCGATCAACTTGAGTCATAGGGCCTCCGTTAGCCTGCGAACTTCTGCCACAGGTTGGCGATAAAGACGATGGCCACCGCCACCGGAGCGATAAAGCGAACCACGAAGAACCAGCTGTTGAACACCAGCTCGGATTTCATGTTCAGCTCGTCGGCGGTGATCTTCTTGCCGACCCACCAACCGGTGAAGATACAGACCAGCAATCCACCCAACGGCAGCATGATATTGGCGGTCATAAAGTCGAGCAGATCAAAGAAGTTGAACCCGAAGAACGACCAGTCGCTGCCGAAGTTGAACGAGCCCAGCGCGCCGACACCCAGCACCCAGACGAAACCGCTCAGGATCACACAGGCCGAGGTCCGACCGATCTTGTAGCGCTCGACCACGTAGGCCACCACCGGCTCCAGCAGCGAAATCGCCGAACTCCAGGCCGCAATCGCCACCATCGCGAAGAACAGGAAGCCGAAGATCTGACCTCCCGCCATGTTACCAAAGGCCACCGGCAGGGTAACCAGCATCAGGCCAGGACCCGCGCCCGGATCGAGCTGGTTGCCGAATACCAGCGGGAAGATCGCCAGACCGGCAATCAGCGCCACCAGCGTATCCAGGCCGGCAACGGTCAACACCGTGCCGCCGATCGAGGCTTTCTTCGGCATATAAGAGCCGTACACCATGATCGAGCCCATCCCCAGGCTCAGGGTAAAGAAGGCGTGCCCCATCGCGATCAACACCGCTTCCCAGCTCAGTGCGCCGAAATCGACGTGGAACATAAAGTCCCAGCCGGCGGCGAAATCACCGGCGGTGATGGCGTAAACCAACAGCAACAGCAGCAGCGCGAACAGCATCGGCATCAGCACACGGATACCGGCCTCCAGGCCCTTGTTGACGCCGCGCGCCACGGTACCGGCCACCACGATCATAAACAGCGTGTGCCACAGTACCAGCTCCTGCGGGTCGGCCAGCAGGTCATTAAAGACCTTGCCGATCTGCTCCACCCCGGCGCCAGTAAAGGTGCCCTCGGCGGCGTAAACCACGTAAGCGATAACCCAACCGGAGACGACGCTGTAGAAACTCAGGATCATGATCCCGGCCGCGACACCACAAAGGCCGATCCAGGCCCAGCGCTTGGTGGTACCGATCTCAATCGCCATATCCTTTAGCGTATTAACCGGGCTCTGGCGCCCACGACGTCCCAACAGCACCTCGGCCATCATGATCGGAATACCGACCAGCGCGATGCACACCAGATACATCAGCACAAAGGCACCGCCGCCGTTCTCGCCGGCGATGTACGGAAACTTCCAAATGTTGCCCAGGCCGACGGACGAACCGGTAGCGGCCAGAATAAAGGTCCAACGGCTCGCCCAGGAACCGTGAATAGATTGACGATCTTGCATGAAAAACCCGACTGACTGAAAACAGGTCGGGCGATTTTATAGGAATGCCCCGTCGAAAAAAATGATCATCGGTGCATATCCGCTACACTTACGCGATTTTCCCTATATAATCGCCGCCCATGGCTAAGAAGAAATCCCCCTCCCCCGGCTCCATCGTCCAAAACAAACGCGCCCGCTTTGACTACAAAGTGGAAGAGCGCTTTGAGGCCGGCCTGGTGCTGACCGGATGGGAAGTCAAAAGCATTCGCGCCGGCAAGGTGCAACTGGTCGACAGCTACGTCTGGCTCAAAGACGGTGAAGCCTGGCTCCTCGGGGCCTACATCACCCCGCTGCAGACCGCCTGCACCCACGTGGTCGCCGAACCAACCCGTCCGCGCAAGCTGCTGCTCAACAAGCGCGAACTGGCCAAGCTGTTTGCCAGCACCGAGCAGAAGGGCCATACTTGCGTCGCCATGGCGCTGTACTGGAAAGGCAGCCGGGTCAAATGCGAAGTCGCACTGGCCAAGGGTAAGAAAGAACACGACAAGCGCGCGACCGAAAAAGATCGCGACTGGGGTCGACAGAAGCAACGGATCATGGGGCGCGGCTAACGCCAAGCCAACCAAATTCGAACTTCTCCCCCCTCCCCGACTCCAACGGGGAGACGCTGAGCTAGAACTTATCGCTGCATTCAGCGAAGAAAAGAGAGGAAAGTCCCATCGGCCCGCAAGCCGATAACGGACACCGACAAGTTTCGGGGCTGATTTGGTTTCGACAGGGTGCGGATGTCCTGTGTGCATGCCGTGAGGGGTAAACGATCACGTAAATCAACGTATACCAACTTATAGTTGCCAATGACGACAACTACGCACTAGCAGCCTAAACACCTGCCTAGCGCCCTTCCACCTGGCTTGCCTGTAGGCTGGGGTTCGGAGGGTCATCCCATACAGGATCGCGTGTAAGCCCGGCCGGGGACCCAAGCGCTAAAACTAATCCGGCACGCCCTGCGGAATCCTGTCTGTCGGAGTCTTAAGGGTTACTTAAAAGACTGACTAAGCATGTAGATCATAGGTTCGGAAACATCGTGGACGCGGGTTCAAGTCCCGCCAGCTCCACCAAACAGAGCGGCACTGGAGACCATTCTAGACCGCTGCAGACCACGGGCCACGGGGCCTGTGGTCAAACTCTCCCAAATACCCATCTGGTCCACAGTGGTCCCCATAGGGCTACAGTTGGGCACAGATCGGGCACAATTTCGGCACAAGACCTGCCGAGCATCACCAATCGTCTTGATGGCTATGGAACCTTCCAGTGCCGTCGATTCCGCGCTCAAATTTTCAAAGCCCACCCACAACTAGCCAGTGGGTTTGCTCATATCTACGAAGACATAGCCAAAACCAAAGGCTACGTTGTCGCCAATCAAAACCTAAGCGCCCTCGATGCTCGCCTCAAGATCAGAGACTTCAACTGCTCATCCGACTCGGTGCAGCTGAAAAGATTTGCAGACTACCAAGCGAGTCGATGCCGGCACTTTGCCGCTCGGTACGGTTACGTTCTGAAGTCGTATCAGCTCTGCTCCCAACTAGCGGAGCGATATACCCTTGAGCCGCCGACACCCAAAGAGCAGGGAGTATTCAGCCCTTGCATCCGCAGGATGGAAAGTGAGCGCTGGTGGCGTAAAAAACTGTTTACCCTCCAGCGCCGAACTATCGAAGCCGTCGCACGAGATATCGGCCTGGTGTCACAGTACGCCGCCCCCTACTCCAGCATGATCAGTCAAAGCATTCGGCAAGATCAAAAGAGCCGGAACGATCACTACCTATCCAACACCTTCATTCAGAACGATGAAGGGCAGAAATACAGCCTTAAAGAGCTGGCCGAGCTATCTGTTTCCAATCCAGCAATTCGCCGCGGTGAACTCATGACCCGCATTAAAGGGTTTGAGATGGTAGCAGAGCACCTTGGTCACATTGGCGAGTTCTACACCCTAACCGCCCCATCAAAGATGCACGCCCGGTTTAAGCGCAATGGAAAAGCCAACCCGAAGTACGATGGCACGACACCAATAGAAGCTCACCAACACCTGAACCAGCTTTTTCAGTGCATCCGCGCAAAGCTTCACCGCGAAGGGATCTTCGTTTACGGCATTCGGGTCGTTGAACCAAACCATGATGGAACCCCTCACTGGCATCTGCTGCTGTTTATGCCTGAGCAACATCGCAGAACCGTTCGGCAAATTTTCTCCGAGTATTCATTGAAAGAAGACGGCCAGGAACGCGGGGCATCCAAGCACCGTTTTAAAGCTGTTGGCATCGACCGAGAGAAAGGTAGCGCCGCTGGCTACATCGCTAAATACATCGCCAAGAACATTGACGGTGCTCACATCGATTACGATCTAGACGGCAGTGATTCCAAAGCTGCTGCAGCCGCGATTGACTCTTGGGCCAGCACATGGGGAATCCGCCAATTCCAATTCATCGGAGGTCCAAGCGTAACCGTTTGGAGAGAGCTTCGAAGACTAGCTTCTCCGCATTCTGACTTGCTCAAAAATGCCAAGCCTGATGACTCTGCGCTAATGCAGGCAATGATCGCTGCAGATGCTTCAGAGTGGGCTGCGTACGTCATGGTAATGGGTGGCCCGATCCTGCGTAAGAAAGACCGACCAATCCAGCCTCTCTATAGCGAGACAGAGTGCGTCGATGAAGAAACGGGGGAACTATTCGAAGACAACCTGGGCGCTTATGGCGACCCCATCGCATCCCGAGTCATTGGGCTGCAGAGCGATGGTCATCAGTTCATTTCACGATTCAGGAAATGGACGCTGATCGGCTCAGATTCACTAGAAAGAGAAGGCAGGACCAGCGAAGCGCGAGCGACGGAGAGCGAGCAGCAAGCAGGTTTTGCCAACGAGCTAAGGAGAGACGCGAACGGTATCGGCGCAGCCGACCCGACGCGGCTCCCTTGGACTCGTGTCAATAACTGTACGCGCGTTCAAGCCAACGAGATAACGATATGAAACAGATGACCGATTTCCCGGGTGTTGATTCTTTGGGTGACTGGGACCCAGACCTCCGCTTTACCGTTGAAGAAGCTGTCGCGGTGTTAAACCGCGAAGTCGTTCGGCTTGAAGATCGCGCGTGCCTGCCTAACCCACCAATCAGCAAGACTGGTGTTGTTGTTGGTGTTCTGACCATGAATGAACAGATCGAGGTACTCGTAAAATTCACCGAAGGCATCGAGCAGCTAGTTAAGACCGAGTTCTGCGGCGACTTCGTCATGGTAGAAGACTAATGGTGTCCCCGAAGGTCATTCCTTATCTGGAGCCACTAGAGGATATCGAAGCCCGCGCAAGGAAGAATTTCGGAGACTGCACGGGCCTCTATCTGCACTACATCATCCGCGAGTTTTCACGGTACTGGAGAGGGCTACAGAAAAGAGAAGACCCATTTCTAGCCGGCAAAGTATGGGACCAGTTGAACTTCTATTTCGATCAAAAGTTGAGAGAGATCGCCACGATACGGTTGGAGATGGAGTGGCTGATTTTCGAATACGACAACGAACAGCTGTTTGATCCTGAGCATGAGCCAGGACCTTTCTGGAGAACATAGTAAATCCAATCGTGACTGACGCCAGCGCCAACTGGAGCCAGCCACTAATCACAACCAGTAGGAGAAATACTGATGATGACTAACACCCATTCTATTAAAGACTTAGAGCTTGTCGAAGGTGCTCTTTTCGAGCTTGAGAAGATCTCCCACCATGACGGCCTTCAGCTGACCAATCTGATCCAGATAATCAGACAGACACTCGGTATGGCGCTACCCGAGGTCAAAGATACCCTTAGGCTTGATGACCTGTTCCGAGCCAAGCGAGAAGGGCTTATTAAGTGGCCTGAAGATGCCGAAGCAATCTTAAATGGAGAAAAGACAATTGATGATTTTGTGAATTAATAACTAACTCAGGGAGGAGGCCACCCCTCCCTGATTACCCATGCCCGTAGGGCATAGTAGGCCGCAAGGCATTGATTCTAAGAACTTCATAACTCGACCGGCCGATACCCATACAGGTGTTGACCGTCCGTTTCTAGTTCTGATATAAAGTCTTTCAGGCAATTTGGTGTGCCTGCCGCCCACACTGGCGAAACACCACTTCTCACAACTTACTTTGTGATATTCCTAATTAGCTTGTTGCTGATGAGTGGGCCATTGGTGATTGATTAAGCATTAGGAGTGTTCCAATGTCTGATTCTCAAATCAAAGAACTCAAAGCTCAAGCCAAAACCATCAAGTCCGAGCTTGGTATTAAACACCAACAAGCCCTTGACGAGGCTGCACGTAGAAGCGGGTTCAATGACTACCATCACGCAAGAAAAGAGCTACTGAAGAAGCCTCATGTAGTTATTTTCGGACTTCATCTCAAATACGTACTGGACTGCTCTAGCGATTTCCTTGCCGAAAACGGGCTTTCTGAGCACCCAACTTATTGGGATCAGTGCCGCCAAGCCTATGAAGATTACTTCTACAGCGATAGCCAAGATGAAGATGACCCACTTTCTCCAGATGAATGGATTGAGCATAACGATTGGGTCGCTCTAACTTTTGAAAGGTCTGAGATTAAATCGATCAAGGATGCTATCGACTATATTCGAGAGCTATTTTTCCATCCGCCTGAATTCATCGTATTCGATGACATGCTCGTTGATCTATCGGAATACGCCTCCGATGACTATGTTCGCTTCAGTGGCTAAGGAGCTTAGCGATGAAATGGAAAACCATCGATAAATTCTCCGCTGAATCGGGGATGTCAAAAGAGTCTATCCGAGCCCTTAAGAAAAAGGGGATATGGCGAGAAAAGATCCACTGGATCAAAGCCGCTAACGGGCGAATCTTTATCAACTACTTGGCGGTGGAAGCATGGATCGAGGGCAAACCGGCGTAAGACCACGCGGTAACAGCATTGTTATCGGTTTCATGTATAAAGGTCAGCGCTGTAGAGAAACACTCCGGGTTAAACCGACCCGGACAGCCCTCAAGGAAGCGACTCGAAAGCGTGAAGCGATACTCTATGAAATTGCTATGGGGAAATTTGATTACGCATCGCACTTCCCTAACAGCAAGCACGCCTTGACCTTTTCATCCAACAAAGGCGCGTTGATCACTATTGAGCAGGCACTTAAGGACTGGCTGAAACGAGTAGAGAAGCGGTGCCAGTACAGCACTATCAGAGACTACAACAGTGCCGTCTATCATCACTTAATTCCAACTTTCGGCAGCCTAACGCTTGATGATTTTTCGGTCGACCACATCCACCAATGGTTAGATGAGGTGGCAATTTCTCACAAGCGAATCAACAACGTTCTGTCCCCGCTGCGCCAGATCTTTAAGGATGCTTTCTATGAAGGCCTAATTGACCGAAACCCGATGGATCGGTTTCGGAATCTTCCTATAAGCACTCGTGAACCCAAGCCTTTTGCCTTAGAAGAGATTGATGCAATTCTGAGCCGGCTTGATGGCCAAGAGCGGAATCTGATTCAGTTCGCATTCTGGACAGGACTACGAACATCGGAGCTTATCGGTTTAAGGTGGGAAGATTTTGACCCGTCCAACAAACGGGTTTATGTCAGGACAGCCGTTGTACGTAACAAAGAGAAAGGGACGAAGACTAGTTCTGGGCATCGAACAGTAGAATTACAACCAAATGCACTGACAGCTATCGAAGCTCAACAGCCTTATACTTCCGATGACTTGAGAGTATTCCATGACCCCAAGAACGGGGTCCCATGGCATGATGACCAGGCGATACGAAAAAGAGTCTGGAAACCAGCCCTCCTCGCAGCCGGTATAGAATATCGCTCCCCCTATCAAACCCGGCATACCTTTGCTTCGATGATGCTGTCTGCGGGTAAGAACCCTCTTTGGGTTGCCCAACAGATGGGGCATAAGGACTGGGGAATGATTCGTAAGGTTTATGGCCGTTGGATCGCTACAGGATAGCATGCTCAATGTGAGCCATGAGATTGGATACGACAACTTTGCCTAGCAGCACCATAAGATGTAAGTTTTGTTTCTCAGTCAACAAGGAGTGTTAGCATGTCTGAAGATCTTGAGCTAATTGATGAATCTGAAGAAGAGTCTGCCGAACTTAACAGTGAAAAACTGATACATCCTGAAACAGTTAACCTAGATAAAGAAATCGAAGCTATATCTGAGTCTAAAGAACTGTCTAAAAAGCTCTTAAATGAATTAGAGCCAGATCTCCTTCCGTCTGTCCTTTTTTCCACTACTAGCCAGAGGCTTCGTGGAATTATCAATGATACAGAAGCAGATGTACTGCCAATACAAACAAATAATACAACCCACACCATCAGGCTCAACAGCCTGACATACGTAGATGCGATATATATAGAAGGAGTGGGATACAGCTTATACGACTCTTTGAGTTTTAGATGTTACGTTGATAAAGAGGTAGTTTTTTCTAAGGAAGTTAAATGTCATAAATCAAGATCTGATTTTGCAATTAACATAGAACGATTAGTAACTCACATTGAGATAAAAACCCCTTCTAAAATGTTTACAAGCACTTCGCTGAAATCAATCTGTGTGACAGGAACAGAGTTGAAGGCTTTTGGTGAGATAGAGAAAACATTCAGAGAAGTAACATCTACGAAACTAGACATTCTGAAAAAGTGTAACGAAGCAACAGATAAATTTGAAAAATACAAAGATGAATATAGTGAAATATTCAATACCAAGGAAAAGCTTCAGTCTGAAATTGAAAAGCAAGAGAAACTAAAAGAATCATGTAGCGGCGATTTATTATATTTAAATGAAAAATTAGACAAAAGAAAAAAAGCAGTCAATATTGCGGCAACTGAATTATCTGATCGTCAAAGAGATCTAGAATCACTGGACAGAGATCTGACTAAAGAGCGAGAAAAATTCAACCAATTAGCCAAAGATATATCGATAAAAGAATCAGAATTGCGCACTCTAAAGAGCAATATCAATTTATTCCCTTCTGAACTATCAGATTATGCAAAAGAAGGAGGAAAAAGCTTAAATAGATACATGCTTATTTCTGTTCTTCCTATGCTTGTTATTGCTTTCATATCTATACACCTATACTTCAGTGCTGCTGATCTAGCTGACTATGTTAAAGATAACTCTGGCAATGTTGATTTGGCTGAAGTCATCATAAGCCGGCTTCCCTATGTCCTTCTCTCCTTCACCATACTTGGGGCCTGCAGCTCTTTGATCTATAGATTTATATCTGAGGCGATAAGAATAACAGAGCAAAAGCTTAACCTTTCTAAAGTCAGCATTATTGCAAAGGACGTATCAGATGCTAGCTGCAGCTCACTAGACTTTTCTGATGATGAAATTTATGAAAAGAGAGTATCTCTGAAAATGGAGCTTCTCAAAGAACATCTTAAAACATATATAAGAGAAGATTATCATTATAAAGAAAAGAGTAAAAACAAACCTATAGAAAGTGTCGAACCGAACGATATCGATCATAACTCAGACGATATAGATGATGAGGTTGATAATGATGAAAGAAATGAATAAGCAGTATATATAAATCTTAAGTCTATCAATGATATTTGTATAATTATCATAGGACAGCGAATGGCTTTTATTATTTCAGACACTAGCACAAAGAATCAAAAGGCATATTCGTTTGATTCAACTTCAAAAAAAGCAAGAATTGATTATACCCTGGTAGAGATTAAAACAAGGCAGTATGACTACGATGGAGCGATAATATTAACGCCAGAGACGCTCTATGAAATAAAAAAGAAGAACGTAGCAATTTTCAAGACAAAGAAGTCTGCAAAAGAAGCTTATAATAAGCTGGGTATATCAACCTGTAATTATGTTGAGCTAGTATTAAATATTACTCATGAATACAGATCCCGAAACTTTGTTGCTAACTCCTCTTGGACCGAGCTGAACCATAAGATAGCTAACAACGCAAATTGACTGTCAACTTCGCACAGAGAAGCCCCACATGTAGGGGGCTACTGTGCGTAGATGTATATAGATAAACCACGCCAAATGACATAATATTGGCACAACATCGGCACAAGGGTTAAATAAATGCATGATCTGAAAGCATTTACTGAGTCTTCAAGTCCCGCCAGCTCCACCAATAAATAACCCCATGCCGCAAGGCATGGGGTTTTTTATTGGCTGGCCGGGACATGAAGCCAAGCGCCGGGTTCACAAGCCTTCGCTGCTACCAGCGAAGGCGCAGGACGTCGGAGCACGCGACGACGGTCCCGACCAGAGGAAGGGACGAGCTCAATCCAAAAAGATTGAGCGAGCAACCCCGCCAGCGTGACTCTTTCTACGAAGTAACCTATCTATTTGGAAGACCCCGGACTTGAACCCAAGAAGCGGGTTCAGCCGAGCCGCATGCGGCGAGACAACGTCGGCTTTGCCGACGGCCCGAAGGGCGAAAGCCGAAGGCTCGAGTAACCCCGCCAGCTCAGACTACCGCAAGGTAGCCTTTATCTATTTGTACAAACCGAACCAGTTCAAAGCGCCGAGTTCACAAGTCTTCGCTAGGTGCGGGACGTCGGTGCCCGCAACGGAGGTCTCGACAACAGGTAGGGGGCGAGTTCGATCCTAATAAATTAAGCGAGCAACCCCACCAGCATAGAGAACTATTGCGCGACTACAGCAATAATTAAATCTGTCCCAGTTTTTTGCAATAGGCGATACTAGCTCAGCTAGGGCATCAATAAACACTAGCTAGTAGTTAAAAAATACTTCAATATCAAAGAGATCTACAGCACTATAGACTATTGATATATAAGTTAAACCATATGTTTTAAGCGTTAGTCGCTATGCTAGGTCGATAATTAGAATATCTATGTAATACCCAAAGGAATTTTGATATGGATTTCGAAGTAATAATTGATGATTCATTCTCTAACGTTTGTGTTGATGACAACATCAACCCAACCCATAACAAATATGTACTTAGCCTGATCAACGATTTCGAAGACGGAGAATGGAGGTACAGAAAGTTCCAAAACTTTATATGGGATAACATTGCTGAAACATCATTATCGCAAAAAGAAAGAGACAGTCTCATAGACCAATCTCACTCACTATTAACTGCAGCAGCCCAGAACCTTAGACTTACCGACAAAGAAAAAGATATAAGCAAAGGTAGTGAGCTAGCAGAAATAATTCTATACGGGATAATGAAGCATCATTATTCTGCATTACCAGTTGTACCAAAAATCTTCTATAAACAAAACGCACAAGACAATGCTAAGGGAGCTGACAGTGTTCATATTGTAATAGAAGATAATGATTATTCATTATGGTTTGGAGAAGCTAAATTTTACAACAACATTGAAGATGCAAGATTATCTAGCATTGTAACATCTGTTGAAAATTCATTGAAAACTGAGAAATTAAAAAAAGAAAATAGCATAATAACAAATGTATCAGATATCGAAGAACTGATTGATGATGAAGAGTTGAGGAACAGGGTAGTAGCCTCCCTTTCTAACAAAGCATCGATAGATGATCTTAAACCTAAGATACACATACCAATCTTTATATTGCACGAGTGCGAAATAACTGAGAACACCGACAGATCATCAGAACTATACAATAAGAAAATAACAGACTTTCACTTAGATAGAGCCAATTCCTATTTCAAGAAACAGATAAAAAAGATAAGTGGAATCTTTGGGTACGGAGATATAACGTTCCATATTATTTTATTTCCTGTTCCAAATAAGGAAACAATAGTTGATAAGTTTGTTAAAAACGTTGAGCACTATAAGGAGCAGTAAAAAAATGGATACTTTTGATACATGCCAAGTGATCAATGAATTAATTAACACTAACAAAGAGCACCAAGCTAGAGAAGAGCTTATAAAGCTACTTGACTTTCACGAACAGAACAAAATTAGTTATACCCCAGTTCTCAACCACCTAATAAGACGGGTTGGCTTATACCCTTACCTGCAACTAGATACATCATCCTGGCAAGACCGGTTTGCTTACGAATCATTTAAAGCAGACATTGGAAAAGAAGAGACTGTTACTCTACATAGAGAACAGTCCTCTGTTCTTAAAAAACTTTTATCTGGAAAAAACATTGCTGTAAGTGCTCCAACAAGCTTTGGAAAAAGCTTTATTATTGACTCATTTATAGCCATCAACAACCCTAGAAACATTGTAATCATAGTCCCAACAATAGCATTAACAGATGAAACTAGGCGAAGATTGCATCACAAATTTTCTGATCAGTACAAAATAATAACAACTTCAGATGTGGAGCTTGCAGAAAATAATATTTTTATATTCCCACAAGAAAGGGCCGCTCACTATGTAGACAAAATTGAAAGCCTAGACATATTGATCATTGATGAATTCTACAAAGCTAGCCCCGAATTTGATAAAGAACGATCACCATCTTTATTAAAAGCGATATTAACCTTAGGAGAAAAGGCTAAGCAAAAGTATTTCTTAGCCCCTAACATATCTACATTAAATAATAGTCTTTTTACTAAAGACATGGAGTTTTTTCAAATTGACTTCAACACAGTCTATTTGGAAAAGCATAATCTCTATGAACACATTGGGAAAGATGAAAATATTAAAAGCAATATACTAGTCAGAATCTTAAGCGAAACCAAGGGAAAGACATTAGTATATGCCGGAACCTACTCTGCAATAGACAAGATAGCGAATCTGATAACTGACAAACATCCTACATTAGAAAACGAAATTCTTATAAATTTTCATGATTGGCTAATAAAAAACTATGGGAGGAATTGGCACTTAACAAATCTAGTAAAGAGGGGCAGTGGCATACATAATGGCCAGCTTCATAGATCATTAAGCCAAATACAAGTTAAGTTGTTTGAAGAAGATGATGGATTAAAAAACATCATATCAACATCTTCTATAATTGAGGGCGTCAACACCTCTGCCGAAAACATTGTCCTTTGGCAAAACAAAAACGGGGTCTCCAAGCTAAATGATTTTACTTATAAAAACATAATAGGTAGAGGCGGCAGAATGTTTAAACATTTTGTTGGCAAAATATATATTCTAGACAAACCACCAGAATCAGAACATACCAATCTAGAGCTTAATTTTCCAGATGAACTCTTAGGCGATATTGACGAAGAGAATTACAAAAAGGAACTAACTCCAGATCAAATTGCCAAAATCATATCCTACAAGGATGAAATGTCAGGGATACTTGGTAATGAAGTTTACCAAGAATTAAAGGAAGAAAGAAAACTAGAGTCCAGCAACTCAATTTTAATTAGAGATATAGCCATAGACATATCTAAAAATGAAGGTGACTGGAACGGGCTTAGCTATTTAAACTCAGAAAACCCTGAGGACTGGGATAGATTATTATACAAGATAATAAATCTACAACCTGGCGCATGGGGCGTACAATATAGGAAGTTTGTTTCTTTTATAAAAACACTATCTGACAACTGGAACAAGACAATACCAGAGCTACTGTACGATCTTGATAGAGTTGATATTGGAGTCGATGAATTCTTTAAACTTGAGAGAACTGTTACATTTAAATTTGCAGCTATATTGAATGACGTTAACCTGATACAGCAAAAAGTATTTGCTGATTCTAAAACAGATATATCGCCTTTCGTATCAAAAATATCACATGCGTTTTTGCCTAAAGTTGTTTATCAGCTAGAGGAGTATGGGCTTCCAAGAATGATCTCTAAAAAGATTCACAATTCAGGATTAATCAATTTTGAAGATCCAGATGCTAATTTACATCAGACTATCGATACACTGAACCAAATATCAATTAATGGTGTTATAGAATCTGTAAGTGATCTTGATTCCTTTGATATATATATATTGAATTATTTCTTTGACGGGATATCTCTAGACAATAAATTAATGACCAGCAGCCAAATTAATTAGTTTTATAACACAAATGGATCTAGACTAGGTCGTTCCATATAGGTATCTCAATTGCTTGCCCGGGGGTTAGTTATGAACTTTGCCCCGGGTTACTTCCAGTAAGAGAAGCACAAAGCCTATAAGTCCTCACCCTTAACAAACCCTCTTACCGAAGCAGCTAACATAAATATATCACCCATAGCCTCAGCTCTTTCAAAGCGGGGGCCTTTTTATACTTAGACAAGGGTTAGATAGTCCTGGTGGATGCATGGTAATAGAGCTACCAACACACCTTTTTAATCACACCCATTCATTGAAATATCCTATCCTTAACGATACCCTCATCAATTGAATGAACAATAAGATCAAATTTTTCATTGCACATCTTCGCCTGATATAGCTTAACGTGCTTATAAATTTCATTATCAATAATATTTGATCGTAATTCTTCTATCGTATCATCAGGAACTTTTACCCCAAATGTGACTGAGACGATTGCATCAGGAGGCACTCTATAAAGAGCCATTGTTTGCTTTTCATTATCATTCACGTTCCAGATCTCATCAGCTTCTGCTATTGGGAGAACGTACCTCCATTCTCTTTCAGTCCACCAATCATTAGACTTCAGAAAAAAGCATTCATCCAAAGATTCACCTTTGATCTTTCGCTTATCTGAATATCTAACTTTTTTTAGCACTCCTATATAGTCATTGGCCGCATTTCTTATCCATTCATTAGTTGATTTAGTTGCATCAAAAAACTCATGATTAGGATCAAAACCCACGACGATTCCGGTATGGTGATTTGCATAGTGCGCCCACATCAACAGATTATCTACCCTCTCTGTTAAAGAAAGAATACCGAATATATCAAAATGCTGAACTGCTATTCCTCTTAATACAAGCCACTGGTTTTTCTCCATCTCTTCGATTACTGAAGCTACAGATTCACCATAATTATTTACTCTATGAACAAACTCAGCGTGTTGCGAAAACGAAGGCCTTACCTCAAAAGGATCATTTAAAAGGAGTCTTGGGGTAAACCTAAGAAGACGATTATCAAAAAACTCTTCTCTCAAAGGCATATATTTATAAATAATTCCGTCCATGTTCAAATATACCTTTGCACTTAATCAAATTCCGATCTTAGCTTTTAGCGCCGTCATTACTCCACCACCTGCGGCCTTAGCAGCACCTTCTGCAAACTTTTTGGCTATACCCTTAAATAATTCCTTACGCTTTTCTGAATCAGCTTCATCTGAAGCTATTTTGTAGCCGTCCTTAAACTCATTTAGTTCATCTTCGTCAAAAACTGAGTCTAAAACCTGGAAAAGACCATCAACAGATACCTTTACTATTTCTGTATTGAAAGAATAGTCAAATATGTGCTGATTCGTTTTTAACTGGCCTTGAAGCCAGTTTTTGGCAAGGGTATCCTCAATTATCAAATTTACTTTTTTACCATCTGGCTCTAAGCTGGCTTTACTTAGAGCAGCTAACAACCTACCTTTAGCTTCATCTTCAACTCTGCCACCAAATTTTAATGCTGCGTCATAGCGCATTTTTTTATTTTGGTAACTGGTGTCTTGAGTATCTCACTCACAGTTTGATTACTATAAATTGCTAACGGCGGTCCGCCATTACCGTGTATGTCCAATAAATGCATAACTAAAGCATCTATATCTGATTTAGGCATAGCCCCTAAACCGAAATTAAGATAATGCTTTAAAAAATCTTCCTTAAAGTTACTCATAAACCATCCTTATTTCATAGCATAATGCTTGCTGATAACTCCTGAAGGCTAGATATAAACTACGACAGAACGTACAAATTAGCCACGCTGTACTCACTAGGAATAGACTCCGCAGTAGATCACCTATCCGCTTTCAAATGTTAAACAAGGTTAGTTTTGCAATCCCTGTGCCCTTGAGGCTGAATAGGCCAACTTCTCCAGTCGATAGCTACGCTATCAACGGCTTCTGTAGGCTGCACTTAAAAGCATATTTTGTTACTGACTTGGAAATTTAGCAGTACAGCACCATGCCACCAAACAAATAATCCGTATAAATCAGATTATTATAACATCGTTTCGGTAGCCGCCAGCTCCACTAAATAAAAAGGCCGCCCAACCGGGCGGCCTTTATCATTTGAGAAGCTCTAACTGCTAACTCAAAACCCAACCACTCTTCCCTGCGATCCCGCCAGCATCTGCTGCAGTTCCTGTCGGTAACTATCAGCCTTACAGCCACTGTTGTCACAAGCGAGTAGATTAAGTCTTCGAATGCTGTCGTCATCCAGATCCAGCAACGCGGCGTAGGCGATTTCGCGTTTTTCCTGCTCGTTGCTGGCTTGTTCCATCAGGGTGATGGTGTCGATACCTTCCAGGAAGCGCCGACGGGCGTAGAAGGCGATGCGGTCGAGATCGCTGTTGCAGACGCAGTCTAAATTGAAGCCAGCCATTGTCACCTCGGCGTTGAAATCTGACTTCATCCTAGATTTCGTTTATGTACGGTTTGTCGTGGTTCCGTTTCGATGTTGAGGCCAAAACTATCAGCTTCCTTGCTGCGACGCAGCAATACCTTGGTCTACCCATATTCCTTTTATTTTGTAGGGGCTTATGGCTCTACTGGCTTGCTTACCAGCCCGGTCTGCGGCTGGGCGCAGCCGCTACCGGGGGCAACTACACTTAGGGTGCCCGACAACAACCGCAGTGAAGCCCCTTAACCATGAAGCCTCTATCCCGTAGAAAACTCCTGATCGACTCGGCCGCCATTGCCGGTGGCTCGGCGTTGTCGGGCACGGTAATAGCCGCCATCCTGACCCCCAGCGCCTCCGAAGGCCCCTTCTATCCCACCGCCTCGATGCGGATGGACGATGTGGATAACGATCTGGTGAAGGTGGCCGGGGCGGTCGAACAAGCCGGTGGCGAGATTATCGAGTTACATGGCAGGCTGTTGAATCGCCAGGGTTTGCCGCTGGCCGATCATCGGGTTGAGATCTGGCAGTGCGATGTGAATGGCAAATACCTGCACCGCGGTGATGATCGCAACGTGGTTTACGACACCGGTTTCCAGGGGTTCGGGCATGACATCACCGACGCCGACGGCCACTACCGTTTCCGGACCATCAAGCCGACGATCTATCCGGGCCGGGCACCGCATATCCATGTCAAAGTACTCAAGGGCCGGCACGAGCTGCTGACCACCCAGTTCTATATCGCCGACGATCCCCATAACCGCCGAGATTGGCTCTATCGACGGATGTCGCGGGCCGAGGCGGAATCCGTTTCGATGCGCTTCGCCGAAGCTGGTAACCTGCTCGAAACCCAGGTCGATATCATTGTTTAACCTCCCTACCGTCATCTGATCACCCCATGCCTGAAACCCAACCGATCCCCCGCCCCGTCAACCAACACTCGGCTTACCATGCCCATGTCTATTTCGATGCCGAGACGCTGGAGTTTGCCACCTCACTGTGTCGGCAGGTCGGCGAGCGGTTTCAGCTGGAGGTGGGGCGGGTTCACCAACGTCCGGTGGGGCCGCATCCGAGGTGGAGCTGTCAGATCAAGTTCAACCGTGACGAGTTTGAGCTGTTGGTCCCCTGGCTGGAGCAACACCGGCAGGGGCTGACCGTGCTGATCCACGCCTCCACCGGCAACGACCTGGAGGATCACACCACCTATGCTTACTGGCTGGGCGACCCGGTTGAGCTGAAGCTGGCGATGTTCCAACATTGAACAGCTCTCAAGGACGACCAACGCTCAGCGCTTACCCTCAGCAATAAACAGCAACCATCAGGGATTCGATGAAGAAAATACTCGTAGTCGCCATCATCGTCGTGGGTCTCAGCGGCCTGCTGGAGAAAAACCCGCAGTGGCTGGGTTCTCTGTTTCCCGGAAAGGACACTCAATCCAACACCGAAGCAGTCCAGCGAATCAGCCACGCCTATCAGAATCAGCAGAGCGATGTTCAGGTTGGTGGCGAAGGCATCGTGATTCGCCTGTTGCCGGACGATACCCGCGGCAGCCAACACCAGAAGTTCATCCTGGAGCTGTCCAACGGACAAACCCTGCTGGTGGCCCATAACATAGATCTGGCACCACGAATCAACGCCTTGAGCCGAGGTGATAAGGTCGAGTTCTTCGGTGAGTACGAGTGGAATGCCAAGGGGGGCGTATTACACTGGACCCATCACGACCCCAAGGGTCGCCATGTCGGCGGCTGGCTGAAGCATCAGGGGATCACCTATCAATAGCCCTCGGGAAGACTACCGATGCTCTATGCCGAACTCGACTACCCAGAACACTACTCTTACTGTCACGAGCCATTGGTTGAACTGCTCGAAGCCCACTTCGACCAGGTCCAATCGGGGCTGCAGGGGGATTCCTGGATCTGGATTTTCGACGGAGACGACAAGGTGGCGCTGGATTCCTTCAGTTCCATGAAGCACCAGCTCAAATCGTCGGCTCCAAACAGCCGGCTGATCCCCAAGGTGCTGGCGGTGTTGCAGACCCGCTATAGCGTCAAGTTGATCGAGCCGCCGGAACTGGAAGCTCACGAGGAGTGATCGGCACGCCAATCATTGCTGTCGTAGCCGCCCGCCGCCAAACCCCGTAGACTCCGGCTGACGACAACCACCCACCCGCAAGCCAGGAATCTCCATGCAACCACCCCGCCCCACCTATGCTGTCCCCGCCGCCGCGGTCGAGGTGGAGTACGAGATCAAGAAGAGTCGCTTTATCGCCCGGGTCACTAAGGCGGCCGATCGGGAAGCGGCGATGGCGATGCTGGCCCAGGCCCGGGAAGACTACCCCGATGCCCGCCACCACTGCTGGGCCTACCTGATCGGCAACCCCCACTCCCCCACCACGGTGGCGATGTCCGACGACGGCGAGCCCAGCGGCACCGCCGGCAAACCGATTCTGAACGTGCTGCAGCACAAAGGGGTGGGCGATCTGATGCTGGTGGTGATCCGCTACTTCGGCGGTATCAAGCTCGGCGCCGGGGGCCTGGTGCGCGCCTACAGTCAAGCGGCCCAGTTGGCGATGACCGAGCTGAGCACCGAAGATCAGGTTCCTTACAGCCAGTGCCAGGTGGTGGGCGATTACGCCCTGGAGCAGCCGTTGCGTCACTGGCTCGGCCAGCACAGCGGCCAGATGCTGTCGGTGGAATACACCGAGCAGGTGCGGTTTCAGGTCAGCGTCCCCGATGAGGAACAAGCCCCGCTGCGGGCCTTTGTCGAGGGTGCCGGCGGGCAGTGGGTGTCGGATAACTGAAGTCCCCGCAAAGGCTCCAAAAAGCCCTGGCGAGAGCTTCTTCACAGCATCCTTAACAGCCCCCGCCCCCCTTGCTAGAATTGTCGGTTTAACCGACATAGAAAGACCTCAGTAAATATAACGAGAGAGCAGCCATGCCCGCCTACCGTTCCAATACCTCGACCAAAGGCCGTAACATGGCCGGTGCCCGTGCACTCTGGCGCGCCACCGGTATGAAGGACGATGATTTCAACAAGCCGATCATCGCCGTTGCCAACTCCTTTACCCAGTTCGTACCGGGCCACGTCCACCTCAAGGACATGGGCCAGCTGGTAGCACGGGAGATCGAAAAGGCCGGTGGTGTGGCCAAAGAGTTCAACAGCATCGCCATCGATGACGGTATCGCCATGGGCCACGACGGCATGCTCTACTCGCTGCCGTCTCGCGACCTGATCGCCGACTCGGTCGAGTACATGGTTAACGCCCACTGTGCCGACGCGCTGGTGTGCATCTCCAACTGCGACAAGATCACTCCCGGAATGCTGATGGCGGCGATGCGCCTGAACATCCCGGTGATCTTCGTCTCCGGCGGTCCGATGGAAGCCGGTAAGACCAAGCTGATCGACCACGGCCTGGACCTGGTCGACGCCATGGTACTGGCGGCCGATGACGATGCCTCCGACGAGCTGGTCAACGAAGTCGAGCGCTCCGCGTGCCCGACCTGTGGCTCCTGCTCCGGTATGTTCACCGCCAACTCGATGAACTGCCTGGCCGAAGCGCTGGGTCTGGCGCTGCCGGGTAACGGCACCGTCGTTGCCACCCACGCCGACCGCGAAGAGCTGTTCCTGGAAGCCGGCCGCAAGATCGTCGAGATCACCAAGCGTCACTACGAGCAGGACGACTACAGCGTGCTGCCGCGTGAGATCGGTTCCAAGGCCGCGTTCGAAAACGCCATGACCCTGGATATCGCCATGGGCGGTTCCACCAACACCATCCTGCACCTGCTGGCGATCGCCCAGGAAGCGGAAGTCGACTTCACCATGGCCGACATGGACAAGCTGTCGCGCAAGGTTCCGTACCTTTGCAAGGTGGCGCCGAACGATCAGAAATACCATATCGAAGACGTGCACCGCGCTGGCGGTATCCTCGGCATCCTGGCCGAACTGGATCGCGGCGGCCTGCTCGATACCTCGGTTTCCACCGTCCACAGCGCCACCATGGCCGAAGCACTGGCGAAGTGGGACATCATGACCTGCGGCGACGAGGCGGTGAAGAACTTCTACAAGGCCGGCCCGGGTGGGGTTCCGACCCAGGTCGCGTTCTCCCAGGCAGCCCGTTGGGGTTCACTGGATGCGGATCGCGCCAACGGTTGTATCCGCTCGGTTGAGAACGCCTTCAGCAAAGAGGGTGGCCTGGCGGTACTGTTCGGCAACATCGCCGAAGACGGCTGTGTGGTCAAGACCTCCGGCGTCGACGAGAGCATCTGGGTGTTCGAAGGCAGCGCCTACATCTGCGAGAGTCAGGACCAGGCCGTGGCCGACATCCTGGCCGACAAGGTCAAGCCCGGCGACGTCGTCGTGATCCGCTACGAAGGCCCGCGCGGCGGTCCCGGCATGCAGGAGATGCTGTACCCGACCAGCTACCTGAAGTCCAAAGGCCTGGGCGCCGAGTGCGCGCTGCTTACCGACGGTCGCTTCTCCGGCGGTACCTCCGGTCTGTCGATCGGTCACGTCTCCCCTGAAGCTGCCTCCGGTGGCGCCATCGGCCTGGTGGAACAGGGTGACCGGATCAAGATCGATATCCCCAACCGCTCCATCGACGTGCTGCTCAGCGACGAAGAGCTGGCCAGCCGTCGGGCGGCGATGGATGCCAAGGGCAAGGACGGCTGGAAGCCGGCCGAAGAGCGTCCCCGCGCCGTCTCCACCGCGCTCAAGGTCTACGCCAAGATGGCTACCAGCGCCGACAAGGGCGCGGTTCGCGACCTGAGCCAGCTGGACTAAACCGCCACCCTGTTGTGGCAAGACTGGGCTGAGCCTTCGGGCTCGGCCTTTTTGTTTTTTGAAAGATCACTGCAAATCATGACCGACCAAATCGATACCCCCGAAATCATTGACGAAAGCGCTGCCCCGACCGAAACCGAGGTCGACAACGCCGAGCAGAAACATATGCGCTCGATCCGCACCTTCGTGATGCGCGCCGGACGCATGACCCCGGCGCAGCAGAAAGCGCTGGACGAGCAATGGCCCACCCTGGGGCTGGAGCTGGCCGACGGCCCGATCGACTACGCCAAAGTGTTCGAGCGCGAAGCGCCGACCGTGCTGGAGATCGGTTTCGGCATGGGTGATTCGCTACTGGCGATGGCCGAGGCGGCCCCGGAGATCAACTTTATCGGCATCGAAGTGCACAAGCCCGGCGTCGGCCGACTGCTCAACAATGTCGCCAAGACGGGACTGAAGAACCTCAAGGTCTACAACGACGATGCGCTGCTGGTACTGAACGATTGCATCGCCGACGGCTCGCTGGACGGCATCCAGCTGTTCTTCCCCGATCCCTGGCACAAGAAAAAGCACCACAAGCGCCGGATGGTGCAGCCCGAGATCGCCCAAACCTTCCGCGCCAAACTCAAACTCGGCGGCAAGTTCCACATGGCCACCGACTGGGAAAACTACGCCGAGCACATGATGGAAGTGATGAGCGTCGCCGAAGGCTACCGCAACGCGGCCGGTGAAGGTGAGTACTCACCCCAGCCCGAGAGCCGCCCCGACACCAAGTTCCAGCGTCGCGGCGAACGCCTGGGTCACGGGGTCTGGGATCTGGTATTCGAGCGGACCGAGTAAGGGATCGATCCGCACGACCCTCAATCTAGAACCGGCTGAGACGGTACGGACTAAGATCAATACCGCTTTCGGCCGTGGCCCCCGTGCTGAGCAGCTCGGCCACCAATTGACCGGTACGTGGCCCCAACGTCAGCCCCATATGTTGGTGGCCAAAGGCGTAGTAAACCGAATCGTGATTAGGCGAGCGGTCGATCACCGGCAGCGAGTCAGGCAGCGAGGGGCGGTGTCCCATCCACTCCCGGTATTCGCGGGTGTCGATCGCCGGGAACAGTTTCTTGGCGTGATGCAGCAGTCGGCTGGCAAATCGCTCGTTGGGCTCGGCCTCCAGGCCACCAAACTCCACCAGACCGGCGAAGCGGATGCCGCCGGTCATCGGTGTCGCCACCAGCTTTCCTTCGGCGAACATGATTGGATTGTTGAGCTCGATGCCGGGTGCACTGACCTCAATGTGATAGCCACGCTCGGACTGCAGCGGCACGCTACGATCCAGCTTGGCGACAAGCTGACGCGACCAAACACCAGCCGCCACCACCAGTTTGTCGATCGGCAGCCGTTCTTTATGAGTAATCAGGGCTCTCGGTTTGCTGTCCAGCAACTCGATATCGCGCACGTCGCGCAACAGGATCTCGCCCCCCTTGTCGGTAAACGATTGCGCCAGCGCCTTCACCAGCTGCTCCGGGTTTCTTGCAAAGCCATGGTTGTGCAGCGAAGCCATAAAATTGAACTCCGAAGAAACCGCCGGTTCCGCGGCCTGCACCTGCTCGTTCTCCAGTTCGTCATAGCGGATGCCGCGCTTGCGCCGAGCCTCCCAGGCTACTCGATCACCCTGGAAGTGGGCTCGATCACGATACAGGTAGTAGTAGGGTGAAGCGCTCAGCCACTGCTCGGCACCGGCTTCCCTGGCTTGCTCCAAATGCAATCGAGTGGCGTCTTTGAGCAGCGCACTTAGACCGTCAGCAACCTTCTCAAACTTGCTCCGACGACTGTTCCAGACAAACGACAACCCCCAGGGCGCAGCCTTCAGCATGTAATTACCGGGGATCGACAGCGGCCCCAGCGGATCAAGCATTAGCTTAGGGATCTGCCAGGCGAATCCAGGCAGGTTGACCGGTACACAGCCGCACTCCGCAAAGATACCGGCGTTACCGTAAGATGCCCCCTCCCCCGGAGGTAGACGATCCACCACCCGGACACTGTAGCCCTTCTTCTGTAATTGCAGGGCGCAGGAGATACCGATAATGCCGGCACCGATCACCGTGACATCCACGGGCTTGATTTCGTTTTCCATAGGGTCACCTCAAGGCGATAGGCATCCGACCCTATCGCTGTTGCAATAATGAATTCACTCAGACGGGAATAGGGGCCCGACCGGGCCCCAGGCGACGGGCTATCAGCCCGGTGATTGACGCATGTTCTCGGGCAGATAGGTGGCAAGATCCGGCACCAGAATCAGAATTCCCACCATCACCACCATGATCAGGAACATCGGGAAGGCGGTGCGAGCGATATAGCCGATCGGCTTCTTGGTCATCCCCTGCATGACGAACAGGTTGAAGCCGATCGGTGGAGTGATCTGCGCCATCTCGACCACCACCACGATAAAGATCCCGAACCAGATCAAATCGATACCGGCCTGACGCACCATCGGCTCCACCACCGCCATGGTCAGCACCACCGAGGAGATACCGTCCAGGAAGCAGCCCAGTACGATATAGAACAGCATCAGCGCCAGAATCAGCGACAGCGTCGACAGCTCCAGCGAAGCGATAAACTCCGCCGCCATGGAGGGTAAGCCGGTGAACCCCATGGCCAAGGCCAGGAAGGCGGCGCCGGCGAGAATCAGTGCGATCATGCAGGAGGTGCGGGTCGCACCCAGCAGGCTTTCGCGGAAGGTATCCCACTTCAGCGAACCCTGACAGGCGGCCAGTACCAAGGCACCGACTACGCCGAAGGCGGCCGATTCGGTGGCGGTGGCGGTGCCGGTATAGATCGAGCCGATCACCACCAGAATCAGCAGTACCACCGGAATCAGGAAGCGCGACTCGTGCAGCCGCTGCATCAGCGTCATCGACGGTTCCGCTGCCGGCACCTGAGAGCGTTTCACAAATGACCAGGCCGCCACGTAACCCATAAACAGCAATGCCAGGGTCAGGCCCGGCAGAATACCGGCCATAAACAGCTTCGAGATCGATTCATTGATGGTAACGCCGTAGACGATCAGGGTCAGCGACGGCGGAATCATCAGCCCCAAGGTGGCAGAACCTACCAGGGTGCCGAAGATCATGAAATCGGGATAACCGCGCTTTCTCAACTCCGGAATCGACATCTTGCCGACCGTAGTGAGGGTAGCAGCCGAAGACCCGGAGACGGCGGCGAAGATGGTGCTGCCGACTACGTTGGTATGCAGCAGACGGCCGGGCAACGGCGACATCCAGGGCGCCAGTCCGCGGAACATGTCCTCCGACAAGCGGGTGCGGTAGAGAATCTCACCCATCCAGATAAACAGCGGCAGCGCCGTCAGTGACCAACCGGAGGAGGCGCCCCAGATGGTAGTGATCATCGCGTCGCCCACCGGGCGACTGGTAAACAGCTCCATGCCGACAAAGGCCACGCCCAACAGCGCCAGGCCGATCCAAACCCCGCTTCCGAGCAGGAAGAACAGAGTGAACAGGAAGATACCTGTAGCAACGAATTCGTTCATTACGGTGTCCTCTCAGGTGAATAGGTTGGTGAAGGTCGCCGGCGAGGGCAGCAGCAGATTCGCGTGATAGGACACTAGAACTCCTCCCCTTCGACATGGTGGTCTTCATCAAAGGTGTGATCACGGCGCCACAGGGTGCGCACCAGGTGGTCCGCCAGTGCGATAGCAAACACCACCGATCCGATGGCGACTGACAGCTGTGGAATCCACAGCGGCGTCGCATCCTGGCCTTGCGAAATGTCGTGAAGCAGGTGTGAGATGTAGACATTCTTGCAGGCGTAGTAGGCCAGATAACCGGCCAGAAACAGCGCCACACTTAGGCACCAGATATCGGCCAGCCGACGCGTGCTGCGCCGCAGTCCCTGGATAAACAGGGTCACCCGGATATGAGCGTTCTGGTTGAGGGTGTAGGCCAGCGCAAAAAAGCTCGACGCCGCCATGCAGTAGCCGGCGTAGGCGCTGGAACCGGGGAACTGCAGCCCCAGCCATCGACACGCCATCTGGGCCACGATGATCACCAAAATGGCGAGCAGGAACAGCGCCGCCAGACCGCCACAACCGAGGTAGAGGGCATCGAGACCTTTGCGCAGGCCCCGAGCCAGTCGGCCACCGACGCTGTGGGTTGTCGATCCGGAGCGATCCGGCTTGGCGACGTGGGAATTGATACTATTCATTAGGCACACTCCCGGGCACCGGTCGCAGGTTGCGTCGGCACCGCAAGGGTAGATACAGAGAAAACGGCGGGGTTGCCCCCGCCCAAGAGTGGCGGGCACTATGAAAGCCCGCCTGAGGATGCCTTAGAGGCTGGACTTGTAGGCGTCGAGGATGCGCTGGCCGGCTTCACCGGTCTGTGCCAACCACTCTTTGGTCATGGTCTCGCCGACTTTCTGGAAGTCTGCCTTCAACGCTTCACCGGCGCCGGTCACGGTCATGCCGTTGGCCGCCAGCTGCTCTAGATACCAGCCGGTCAGCTGCTCAGAGCGTGCCGCACCGGCCTTCTCCGCCATCAGCGCGATGCCGCGAACCACGTTCTGGGTCTCTGTATCGAGTTCATCCCAGGACTGCTTGTTGACGAACACGTAGTTGCGCGGCAGCCAAACGTTAGCCACGTAGTGGTGCGACAGATGCTCCCAGACCTTGCGGTCGTAACCGGTGGCACCGGAGGACATGAAGGACTCGGCCACCCCGGTGGAGAGCGCCTGGCTCAGCTCGGACGCTTCGACCTGCACCGGCACCGCGCCGGCCAGTTCTGCAAAGCGGGCGGTGGCGTTGTTGTAGGAGCGGAACTTGACCCCTTCCATATCGCTCAGCGTCTGCAGCGGCTTGTTGGCATAGATTCCCCCCGGAGGCCAAGGGACGGAGTAGAGCAGCACCAGATTGTGCTTATCCATCACCTTTTCCAGCTCCGGCTTGGCGGCCTGCCACAGCTTGTCGGACTCCTCGAAGGAGGTCGCCAGGAAAGGGACCGAGTCGAAGGCGAACAGTGCGTCTTCGTTGGCGTGACTGGACATGATCCGTTCACCGATCGGCGCCTGCCCGGTCTGCACCGCACGCTTGATCTCGCTGCCTTTGAACAGGGATCCACCTCCATGCACCTTAACCTCCAGCTTGCCACCGGTGGCCAGGGTGACTGCCTCGGCGAACGACTTGCCATTCTGGGTGTGGAAGTTGGAGTCGGTGTAGGCCATCGGCATATCCCACTTCTCGGCGGCCATCGCCAGAGTGCCGGCGGCGGTCAGCGCCACAGCGGCCAGACCGGTGCACAGCTTGCGGGGGGTAAAGATAGAATTAAGTCGCATCATTGATTCCTCATCTTATTGTTGTAGGTCATGTTTTTTGGGGGGCACAGCGTTCAAACAGCGGCAATCACCGACATCTCCACCTTGAGTTCCGGACGGGCCATCTTGGCCTCAACACAGGCGCGGGCTGGTGCATGGCCCGGGGCTACCCAGGCGTCCCAGACGCTGTTCATGGCGGCGAAATCCGCCATATCCGCCACGTAGATAGTCACCGACAGGATCTTCTCCTTACTGCTGCCGATATCCGCCAGCAACGCCTCGACTTTCTCCAGTGTGGTGGTGGTCTGACCAGCGATGTCCGCCGATTCATCCTTGGCCACCTGGCCGCACAAGTAGGCCGTCTGGTTATGGATCACTACCCGGCTCATACGGGTGCCGGTCTCGATACGATCGATCGCCATGGCTGTTCTCTCTGATTGTTTTGTTAGGTTGAATTCAGTTTGGGCTGGGCCGATCTCCGGTTCTGGGTCAGCCCCGCCCGCTCGAAAATGATTATGTTTGCATCCACTCAATAACATCCAATACCATGTTTTGATTCAGCTATCACAAAACCTTATAGACCGGCTAAGTTCAAAGTCCGGCCAAAGGAGGCAAGTCCATGAATGCCAAGCAGTTAAATGCGTTTCGCGCGGTGATGCTGTCGGGCAGCATGGTGGGCGCCGCCAAGATGCTGTTTGTATCCCAGCCGGCGATCACCCGGTTGATCAAGGATCTGGAGGATAGCTGTGGCTTCGAACTGTTTGAGCGCCGCAACGGGCGGCTATTTGCCACCCCCGAAGGGCACGCCCTGTATCAGGAGGTGAAAAGACACTTTCTGGGGCTGGATAACCTGGCCCAGATGGCGGCGCAGATACGGATGAATAAAACCGGTCGACTACGGGTGGCCTCAATGCCGGCGCTGGCCCACAGCATCCTACCCAGCACCCTGAGCCGCTTTCTGCGCGACCGTCCCGACGTGTCGATGACCCTCACCCCCGGAAGCACGCTCGAAGTCGCCAAGCTGGTGGCGGCACAGCAGTTCGATCTCGGGGTGGTGATGCTGCCGATCGACAGCAGTGACGTGCGCTTCGGCCCCTGCTTTCGGGTCGATTGCCGGGTAGTAATGCCCAATGACCACCCGCTGACAGCACTGGATCAGATCGAACCCATACACCTCGACGACCAACCCTTCGTCGCCATTGGCCATGAGAATACCCTGACCCGGTACCGGATCGATGCCACTTTTGCTGCGGCGGGCATACGCCCTCGTGCCGATCTTGAAACACCGCTGTACATCACCGCGCAAGCGTTGGTGCGCGAGGGCCAGGGCGTATCGATCATCGACCCCTACACAGCGAACCTGTTTGAGCAGCAAGGCGGCAGCTCCCGCCCGTTCAACCCGGCCATCCCGTTTTACTTCGGCTTTATTTTTCCGCTGCATCGTCAGCCATCAACCCTGGCCGAGCAGTTTATCGAGGTCTTTATCGAGCAGAGCAAGTCGCTGTTCCCACTGCATCCGGCGGATCCGGATCATATCGATCTACGCTAGAGCGTCGTTGCTGCCTAGCAGATTGGCGCATCTAGCCTGCTGTTATACCATAACGCCTGTTGATATGAGCCCCAGCAATCCCACCGCTAGTAGCCAACCCTGCAACGGCTGAGTCGCTGCCGGCTTGGGCTCGATCCAAATACCTAACCGATGCCCGATCGCATTCAACCCGAGAACAGTTCCGTGACGAAAATTCTGGCCGTACCCACCAATATCCTGACCGGCTTTTTAGGCGCGGGAAAAACCACCGCGATCCTGCAACTGCTGGAGCAGAAACCGGCCGATGAGCGCTGGGCGGTGCTGGTCAACGAGTTCGGCGAGATCGGTGTCGATGGCAGCCTGTTCGAAGGCCAACACGGCGAAGAGAGTGGAGTCTTTATCCGCGAAGTCCCCGGCGGCTGCATGTGCTGCGCCGCCGGTCTGCCGATGCAGATCGCACTGAACATGCTGCTCAGCCGGGCCAAGCCGGACCGGCTGTTGATCGAACCGACCGGCCTCGGTCACCCGCTGGAGGTAGTCCAGTCGCTATCGGCCGAGCACTACCGCGACGTGCTGTCGCTGCAACAGATCATCACCCTGGTCGATGCCCGCCAACTGGACGACAGCCGCTACACCGATCACCCCACCTTCAACCAACAGATCGCCATCGCCGACCTGATCGTCGGCAACAAGCAGGACCTTTACCAGACCGGTGACCACGCCAAACTGGAAGCCTATGTGGCGAAGCAGGCCAAACCCGACGTCCCGGTGCTATTCACCGAACAGGGCGAGCTGGCACCGGAGCTGCTGAACGGCGCCTCCCGGGCGGCGATGCCCGAAACGGATGGATACGGCCACCATCACCACAGCTCAGCGCCGGGTCTCTCCGAAGCGCCCATCCCGGACAGCGGTTTCCTGAAAGCGGAGAATCAGGGCGAAGGGTTTGAGAGTATCGGTTGGCGCTTCAACGCCGACGAAATTTTCGATCGCGCCAAGCTGATGAATTTCCTCAGCGGTCTGGATGCCGAGCGGATGAAAGCGGTATTCATCACCGAAGAGGGGATCTTCGGCTACAACCTGACCCGCGATGCCCTGACCGAGATCGAACTCGACGACAGCCTGGAAAGCCGCATCGAGATTATCGCCCCCGCAAGAGATTCGAGCTGGGAGACTGAGTTGATGGCCTGTCGGGTAAATCCGACCAGCTAACAGCGGCTCATCAAGATTTAGTGGGCGATCGCCTGCGCCCTCAAATCCAGCACTTTACCGACCGTTCGGTTCCAGTTCGCCGCACAATCGGGTCCGCAACGCTGGGCCCAACGCGGCAACACCACTTCTCGGGCGATCTTGCTGCGGGCCGCTAGGTCCGCATCGGACGGGGTAAACAGCTCCATGTTACCGACCTCTCCGATCGGGCAAGGACCGTCGGAGAGGCAGGACAGCGCGATCGCATCTTCGGTGGCAGTCTCGCGCCACATATTGTCGGTCAGTTGCGCCAGCTCACGCTGCAACAGCGACTTCTGCTCCGGGCTAAGCCGGTTCCACTTGTTCAGATTCATGGCACCGAACGCCAGCCCCCAGCCAACCCTTAGGGTGAAGCCGTAGGGAGCCACCTTGTAGAGCTCACCGGTGTAGGCCGACATGGTGCCGGTGATCACGCAATCGAAGATCCCACTCTCCAACGCATCGGACACGTCATTGAACGGTGCGCTGACCGGCACCCCACCGGCTCCTTCAATAAAGTCGCCCAATGTGGTCAGGAACACCCGCACATGCTTGCCCTTCAGGTCGGCAACACTGCGCACCGGACTGCTGCACCAGAGCATCTGACTCGGGAACGGATACAGCATCATCAGCTTGGCGTTGTACTTCTCTGCAAATGCCAGCTCCAGAGTATGGAAATAGGCATCGGCAACCTGGCGCTGCACCGCGATGTTCTGCACCAGGGATGAGAGGTCGGCGCCTTCGAAAATCTCACTCTCGGGGACCACATAGCCAGGCAGGCCAAAGGCAAAATCGAACACCCCCTTCTTCACCAACCGCATGATCTCGAAACCCTGCAGGCCCAGTTCGGTATGGGGTTTAATCTCACCGACGATGGTCCCTTCCGACACCTCGGCGATATGCTGATTCCAGAATGGTCCTTCGTGCTTCTGGTAGTTGGTGAAATAGTCCCAGGTACCGACCGCTTTGATGATCTGGGTGTCGCCGGCTTTAAGCGGCAAGCTGATCAGAGCAAGTGCCAGGCTTAAGGCCAACGAGCGAGCCCGTATGCGAGAGTGTTGTGATAACCATTTCATAAGTAACTGCGAGACTTGCCTTAATCAGATCGCTATTTACAGGCACCAGAGTAGCCTGATTCCAACCGATTAACTACGTCAGCCAATGGATGGCTGCTATTCGACGGCAGGGATTTTTCCATCCCGCTTTCTCATTCGGTGGAACCATGGCGTATGATGCAAAGCAGACCGATCAAGGCAGTTTTTCTATGACTCGAAGTCGTCGGCTGGGGATCCGTGGCCGCTTTTTCATCGCATTTTGCGCCCTGAGCGCACTGACCCTGCTGGCCAGTATCATCAGCTGGGTCTCCTATAATCGCCTCGGTGACGAACTCAATCAGGTGGTCGAGGACAATATCCAAACCCTCGGGCTGATGGCCGATCTGCGCGAGCATGGTAGTAGAATCACCCTGCTGGCCCCGACGCTCTTGGCTGCCGGTGATGACCCCGGCCGCCAGCAGATCTGGCAGCAGCTGCATCAGAACATCACCGCCATGACCGACCTGCTGCCGCAGATCGCCGACCATACCCGTGATCCAGAGACGATCAGTAGTCTGGTTGATCGGATCGCCACACTCAGGTCCACCCTGGCAGCACTGGATACCAATGTGCTGGAACGATTTGCGGTGCAGCGGCAAAAAGGGGCGGAAAACCAACGCCTGCGCTGGATCGCCTCCAACTTCCTGAACGAGATCAACCTATTGGCCGACAACGCCCAGAAGAGCCTGGCCAGCTACTACAACCAGGATTTCCCGGATTCCTGGATTGTGATCAACAGCCTGGGACAGCCACAGGCCAGCAATCTCAAGCTGGATCTGCAGCGGCTGTTTCAGATCAAGGCCGACGTCAACCTGCTGATCAACCTGGTCGATCGGGCCCAGCATCTGCCGGACCTGAACTCATTGATCGCCACCCAGACCCATGCCGATGAGATCACCCGCCAGATCCAGCAGGCGATCCAGTCTCTGGGCAATATCCAGGGCGCCCAGACTCTGAAGCAGACCATCACCAATATCGTCTTCCTGACCCATGGCGACAACAACATGTTCCGGCTGCGAAGCCAGGAGCGCGCAACCCTGGAGGCAGGCCAAGGGCTGCTGACCCAGATGGGGGACGAGCTGGAAGGGCTTAACCATCTGATCGCGCTACAGACCAACCGGATCGAGGAGTCGGCCCAGGCCTCGGTGATCAGCGCCCGCGAAACCATCCAGAAAGGCCGTTTCTGGATGCTGCTGATGGTGGCGATCAGTTTGCTGTTCTCGATTCTGGTGGTCTGGCTCTACGTCGGCCGCTACATGGTGGCGCGGATCACCAGCCTGGACGCCAGCATGCGCTCGATCGCCAACGGCCATCTGGAGGAACCGGTGTCGGTCAAAGGCAACGATGAGATCGGCGCCATGGCGCGCTCGCTGATCAGTTTCCGCGACCAGCTCAGCACGCTGCAGGAGGAGCTGGTGCAGGCCGGTAAGTTGGCAGCGCTGGGACAGCTGTCCGCCGGTATCGCCCACGAGATCAATCAACCGCTGTCGGCCATCGGCCACTACTCCCACAACGGCGTGCGACTGCTCAATGCCGGCCGACTGGAAGATACCGAGAAGAACTTCAATCAGATCGCCAATCTGACCAAACGCGCCACCACCATAATCACCCGGCTCAAATCGCTGGCCCGCAACCAGCCGGTCAATCTGGTGGTGGTCGACCTGAACCGGGTCATCGACAACGTGTTGATGCTGCTCGAGGGCGATGAGGTCCGTAAGCAGACCCAAATCGAGATTAGCTTCGATCAGGCCGAAAATCGGGCCAAAGCCGATGCGGTCCAACTGGAGCAGGTGATCCTGAACCTGATCACCAATGCGCTGGACGCGATGAACGAGCAGGCTGACAAGCGGATCTGGATTGACTGTCGCCATCATGACGATCGGATTGAGATCGATGTCAGCGACAACGGCCCCGGTATCAGCGACGCGCTGCGCGAGCAGATCTTCGAGCCCTTCTTCACCACCAAGCGGCGCAACCAGAGTCTCGGGCTCGGGCTGTCCATTTCGTATAACATCATCAAGAATTTCGGCGGCAGGCTGACGGTCAATGACGACCATGACAGCGGCGCCAGTTTCCGTATCCAGCTACCCCGCCATCAACGCGATAAGTAACGAAATAAGTAATCAGAGAAATAACGAGACAAGTCATGAGTGCAGTCACCCCCACCGGCCAGGTCATCATCATCGACGACGAAGAGATCGTCCGCGAGTCGATGATCCAGACCCTCGATCTGGAGGGTTACCAGGCAACGGCGGTGGAAGACCCACGGCAGGCGCTGGAGCAGCTATCGATGGACTGGCAGGGTGTGGTCATCTGCGATGTTCGGATGGACATCATGCATGGACTGGAGGTGTTGCAGAAGATCCTCGAGATCGATCCGGAGATTCCGGTGATCATGTTCAGCGGTCACGCTGATATCGCCATCGCGATCCAGGCGATCCGCCAGGGCGCTTACGATTTCCTGGAGAAGAACGACGATCCGCAGCACCAGCTCAATACGGTCGAGCGGGCCTGGCAGAAGCGCGAACTGGTGTTGGAGAACCGACGACTACGGCAAAGCATCGATGGCCAGAGCCAGCTCGATCATCGCCTGGTCGGCCAGACCGAGGCGATGGTTCGACTGCGCGACACGGTGATGCAGTTGGCCCAGATCGATGTCGATCTGATCATCCACGGCGAGACCGGCACCGGCAAAGAGGTGGTGGCGCGCTGCCTGCACGATTTCAGTCCTCGCAAGGACAAGCCCTTTGTGGCCCTCAACTGCGGCGCGGTGACCGAGTCAGTGATCGAGAGCGAGCTGTTCGGCCACGAGGCCGGCTCCTTTACCGGCGCCAACAAGCAGCGGATCGGCAAGATCGAACACGCCAGCGGCGGCACCCTGTTTCTGGACGAGATCGAAAGCATGCCGCCATCACTGCAGGTTCGACTGCTGCGGGTACTGCAGGAACGGACCCTGCAACGACTCGGCGGCAATGCCGAGATTCCGATCGATATCCGGGTCATTGCCGCCAGCAAGGTCGACCTGCGCCAGGCCGCCGATCAACACAGCTTCCGTGAGGATCTGTACTACCGCCTAAACGTCGCCAACATCGACATTCCCAGCCTGGATCAGCGCAAGGACGACATCCCCTTGCTGTTCACCCATTTCGCCGAGCAGGCCAGCCAGCACTACGGCCGCGAACGCAAGCCGGTACCCGAGCTGCTGCTGCAACAGCTGAGCCTGCAATGCTGGCCCGGTAATGTTCGCGAGCTGCGTAATGCCGCCGAGCGCTGGGCATTGGGACTACCGTTTACCGGCGAAACCCTGCTCAACCAGGCCCCGGCCTCGGTACCGACCGAAGGTAATCTCGACGACCTGATCGCCAGTTACGAGCGGGAGGTGATCATCGCGGCGTTGAAAGCCCAGAACGGCCAGATCGAACTGACCGCCCAGGCGTTGGGTATCCCGCGCAAGAAACTCTATCTGCGGATGAAAAAGTACCAGCTCGAGCGCGGTGATTACTTCGACGGCTGAGTTAAAACTGACACGTCGACGGTTCTACCGACGTGTCAAAAGTGACTCATTCCAAGCTTATCAAGACCATCCAGAAATTCCTAATTCATTGTTTTAAAAGAAACTATCTCTTTTTTCAGATCTGGCCCCTGGCTTGCAATAGCTGATACAGCAACCGTCTTCGGTATTGCTTAATCACACAGATCTGGAGAACAACAATGAAACGGTTTACCCAAACAACAGCAGCTCTGCTCGCCTCGATTCTGACCCTGGGAGCAACCAGCACCGCTTCCGCCGCGACCCGCTGGGATATGCCAACACCCTACGGTGACGGAACCCACCAAACCCAGGTGGCCCGAAGCTTTGCCGAAGAGATCAACGCTAAGGCCAACGGTAAGCTGACGGTTAATGTTCATTCCGGCGGTTCACTGATCAAGCACCCGGAGATCCACCGCGCGGTCAAAACCCGTCAGGTGCCGATCGGTGAGGTCTTTATCGGTCGCCTTGGCAACATCAATCCGATCTTCAAACTCGACAATATTCCGTTCCTGGCCACCGATTTCGACAGCGCCGAGAAGCTCTACCAAGCCTCTAAGCCGGCCCTCAACAAGGCCCTGGCCAAAGAGAACCTGATTCTGCTCTACACCTCCCCCTGGCCCGCACAGGATCTGTACTCGAACAAGCCGGTTAACAGCCTGGCCGACCTGTCAGGCATGAAGATGCGCTCCTACAGCCCAACCACCTCACGGCTGGCCGATCTGATGGGGACCACACCGGTCAACATCCCATTCAGCGATGTGGCGCAAGCGTTCACCACCAACGCGGTGGAAGCGATGATCACCTCCCCCAGCACCGGCGTGAACAGCCAGAGCTGGGATTACATCTCGCACTTCACCACCATCCATGCCTGGATTCCGAAGAACATGGTGTTCGCCAACAAGCGCGTGTTCGACCGCCTGGATCAAGCGACCCAGCAGGTGATCCTGACTGCGGCGGCCAATGCCGAGAAGAAGGGCTGGGCTCTGGGTCGCAAGCTGGCCGTTGAGCATACCGATGCCCTGGCCGAGAACGGCATCAAGGTAACCGAGCCTAGCGCGCAACTGGTTTCCGAACTGGAGAAGATCGGCGCCACCATGATTGATGAGTGGCTCAACGAAGCCGGTAACACCGGCAAGAGCGTGATGGACTCCTACCAGTCGATGTAAGCCTCACACGAGAATACGAGGGTAGTCATCCGCCACCAAGTGGATGGCTACCCCACGATCTCTGCCATCAAAACGATAAAAAAATCCGGCGCATTGAGCCATTCATCGATGCACTAACCGGATCGGTACACGACCATGTTGACGCTGAAAAAGTACTTCTACACCTCCTCGTTGGTGCTCTCAGGCACCTGTCTAGTGGTGATGACCCTATTGATTCTTGCCCAGATAACCGCCCGTTTCTTTGGCGTTATCATTCCCTCCTCAGAAGACTTCGCCGGCTGGCTGCTGTCGGCCACGATCTTTTTCGGTCTGGCTTATACCTTCAACAGCGGCAACCATATCCGGGTCACGATCCTGCTATCGCGGCTCAGCGGCCCCAGCCGCCGCCTGGTTGAATTCTTCAACCTCAGCGCCGGCCTGCTGATCAGCGGCTACCTGGCCTACTACACCGCCTACACCGCCTATGAGTCCTACATCTACAACGATGTGACCGACACCTATCTGGCCGTTCCGCTGTGGTTGGTACAGCTGCCGATGGCACTGGGCTCGGTGTTCTTTTTTATCGCCATCACCGACAGCTTCCTGGCCGCCCTGCAGGGTAAAACGCCCGGCTTTATCGCCCATGAAGAAGCCCTGGGCAGTACGGAGTAAATCATGGATATCTCAATCGTAGGCGCCATCGTCGTCGTCAGCATGCTGCTAATGCTGACCAGCGGTATCTGGGTTGCACTGACCCTGACTGGTATCTCGGTCATCGGCCTGGCTTTAATTGGCAATGACAGTATCGGTCTGCTGCTGGGAACCTCATCTTGGAGCGCCGTGACCGGCTGGTCGCTGACCGCACTGCCGTTATTTATCTGGATGGGTGAAATTCTGTTCCGCACCCGGTTGTCGCAAGACCTGTTCGAAGGCCTATCCCCGCTGCTGTCAAAATTTCCTGGCAAGCTGTTACACGTGAATATTCTTAGCTGTGGCATCTTCGCGGCGGTTTCCGGCTCTTCGGCAGCAACGGCCGCGACCATCGGCCGGATGACCCTGCCGGAGCTTTCCCGCCGCGGTTATGACGATGCCATGTCGATCGGTACCCTGGCCGGTTCCGGCACCCTCGGTCTGCTGATCCCGCCGTCGATCATCCTGATCGTCTACGGCGTCTCAGCCGAAGTCTCGATCGCCCGGCTGTTCCTGGCCGGCGTCTTCCCCGGTCTGGTACTGATTCTGCTGTTTATGGCCTTCACCGCCATCTGGACCCTGATCCAAGGGCGCAAGGGCAAGACCGCCGACAATGTCAGTTACAGCTTCGCCGACAAGGTTCGGTCGCTGAAAAAACTGATCCCGATCGTGTTTCTGATCACCGCCGTACTGGGCTCGATCTACCAAGGCATCGCCACCCCCACCGAAGCCGCCGCATTTGGCGTGGCCGGTTCGCTGCTGCTGTCAGCCTTGTTGGGCAGTTTCAGTCTTAACGGGCTGCTGGACAGCATCGCCGGGGCGGTGAAAAACTCCTGCATGCTAGGGCTGATCCTGGTCGGTGCCCACTTTCTGACCCTGGCGATGGGCTTTATCGGCATCCCCAATGCACTGGCCAGTTGGATCGCCCAACTAGGCCTGTCGCCGGTGGAGCTGATCATCTACCTGACCATCTTTTTCGTGGTGCTGGGGTGCTTCCTCGATGGCATCTCGGTGATCGTATTGACCACTTCGGTGGTGCTGCCGATGGTGACCCAGGCCAATATCGACCTGCTTTGGTTCGGTATCTTCCTGGTGCTGGTGGTGGAGATGTCGCAGATCACCCCGCCGGTGGGTTTCAATCTGTTCGTGATTCAAGCCCTGACCGGCAAGAACATCTTCTATGTCGCCAAGGCTGCGCTACCGTTCTTCTTTATGATCGCGCTCGCCATCGTGCTGATCACCCTCTACCCGTCGATCGTGCTGTACCTGCCGACAATGATGACGTCCTGACCCTTAGGTCTTGCTGTCAATTCAAAGCCCAAAAAAAGCCCGCCGGTGCTCAACCGCGGCGGGCTTTTTTCCATGATGGAAACGAAAACTAGGGGGCTTCCGGCAGCTCTCCGATATAACGGTTGACCACCTCTTCTACTCCACCTTCGGCTTTCAACTTATCCAGCGCTTCCTGTAGGCAGGCAATGGCCAGCGGGTCGGTGGCGGGGTGAAACGCCACCCCCATCTCTGCCTCGCTGAAGACATGGATCACTTCGTAGTCGGCAGCATTATCGCCTAGCTGCTTCATGTAGTAGAAGGTGGGCATTTCGGCGTACGCGATGGCATCCAACCGCCCACGAATCAGCTGAATCACCAGATTATCCGCATAGCTGGTACGCTGGATGGCCAGCGGATTGACCCCGGCTTCGAGCAGCAGCTGCTCACCGATGTCGTCTTTCACCGTGCCGATTCTCAGATCGTTCATATCTTCCACCGAGCCGATCCGCAGTTGCTTGTCGCGCTTGGCGATCAGCGCCACCTTGATAGGAACGATCGGTCCGACGAAGGTAAAGAGCTTTTCCCGCTGCGGTGTGATGGTGGTGGAGAACAGGCCGTGATCCGGTCGGATCTGAATGGTCCGGTAGGAGCGGGCCCAAGGCAGGAACACGATATTTTCAGCATCGACCTTGGCCCCCAGACGTTGAAACAGGGTTAGCAGGATCTCCGTCGTCATACCGGTCGGAGTGCCCTGCTCGCCGACGAAGTTATAGGGCGCATAATGCTCGCTCAACCACTGGATCTGCTCCAGCGACGAAGCACAGCCATCTTCAAGCGCGTCCGCGTTCGCCCTTCCCAATACCAGCACCAACAACAGTGCCCATAGATACCGATGCATGGCAGTTAACCTCTGCGACTGATTTCCGGACAGCAACCAAGAACCTTAGCCTCAATAACAGCCCCAACAGTATGGGTATAGCAGCTTCGCGCGCACTTCGTTGGAAAGATCTCGGCCATCGACATCTATCATCCCGACCGAGGTGGGGCTGACGACCGATTTTCGGGTGATTCCACGGCCGCTACGGGTGCAGATCAGGGAAGGGATGACACTCAGGGCCAACCCGACCAAACCGGATTAAATCGATATTAATCAACAGACTAAGACCGAACTTTCTACCCGGCTGCTGATCAACAACATGACGATTAGGTGAATTTTCCGCTCTCAACCTCAGGGTGACAGCGAAATCGGCAACTCTGCTCTAGAATCAATTTATGGTTCGTTGCGTTCCCCCATTCAGATAACCGCCTCGATAATCCCCGCTAAGGATGATTTAATCCGATCAATGGCCTGGACTTGCTGTTGTTGTAAAAATCGATAGGGATATTGGTATGCCAGAGCAACATGCACTCAACCCCCGCCGGCTGGTGATCACCACCAGCATCAGCGCCTTGGTTTTCCTGCTGGCCATGTCGTTTCTGTTCTACCAGGGCAACCGGATGGATGCCCACCACGTGCCCCAGATGCATGCGGTGATGAATATTAAGCTGGAGGCGACCACCGCGCACCTGTGGTTCGAAGAGATTCTCTCCGGCGATCGCAACGAGTCGATGAGCTCGGTATGGACCCATATCGATCAGGCGGACTGGTATGCCGAAGCCCTGCTTCGCGGAGGCCGCCGAAACAATCACACCTATCAGCCCCTGAATGAGCCGGCATTGCGTGAGGCAATCACCCTGGTCAGGGCCAAGTTGGAGAATTTTCGTCAGATCGCGGTCCAGCGTTACGAGAACCTCAGTGGTTCTGAAGCCGGTTCGGATCTTGACCAGGAGTTCGACCGGGTGTTCCAGTCCTTTATCCACGAGGCCGACTTTGTCCAGCAGGATATTCAAGGCCAGATCGCCGCCGACTTGAGGCAGTTCAAAATTGCCGGCGGCGCCATCCTGGTGCTAGCAACCCTGCTGGCGCTGCTGTTCAGCGTGGCCCTCTATCAGCGCGAACGGCAGAAACAGCAACTACTGCAGTCGCTGTCGGAATCCAATCACGAGATCGAGCAGAAGAATCTGGAACTGAATTTCCGCGCCAACTATGACCCGTTGACCCAACTCCCCAACCGGACCCTGTTCACCGACCGCCTGGCCCAGACCATCTTGGAGTCAAAACGGATGGAGACCAGCTTCGCGCTGTTGTTTATCGATCTGGATCACTTCAAGACCACCAATGATCGTTACGGTCACCAGGCCGGTGATCAGCTATTGCAACAGACCGCCGTGCGGATCAGTCGCTGCCTGCGCGAACTGGACACCGCCTCCCGGATCAGTGGTGACGAATTTATGGTGCTGCTGAAAACCCTCAAGGGCCAGAGCCATGCCGTCGAGACAGCCCAGGAGATCGCATCGCGCCTGACCAGTGAGATGAGCCAGCCGTTTCGGCTCGGCGAGGTGACCTCCTATGTCACCGCCAGCATCGGGGTGGCGATCTATCCCGACGACGGCGATAACGCCGAAGCCCTGATGTTGTCGGCCGACTCGGCCATGTACCACGCCAAGGAGATGGGTCGGAATCGGTTTGAGCTGCATAGCCAGTCGCTGTCGACCAGCGTACAACAGCGCATCACCATCGAACACGACCTGCGTGAAGCCCTGCAGGAACGCCAGCTGATCGCGTATTACCAGCCCCAGTGGGAACTGCAGACCAAGGAGATCACCGCCCTCGAAGCCCTGGTACGCTGGCAACATCCAGAGCACGGCCTGATCGCCCCGGACCAGTTTATCGAGGTGGCCGAGAAGATCGGCCTGATCCACCTGATCGACTACCTGGTGCTCGAAGATTCCCTGAAGCAGACGCTGCGGTGGCACGCCCAGGGCTTCAAGCTCAAGCAGGTGGCCGTCAACATCTCCCCCTACACCTTCCATCGGCAGGACTTCCTCAGCACCGTGGTCGAGCTGCTGACCCGGCATCAGGTCAGCGGCGACTCGCTGGAGATCGAGATTACCGAGCACGCGCTACTGGAAGACAGCGACTACAGCCGGGAAGTGCTGGCCAACCTGAAAAAGCTGGGGGTGACGATCGCCATCGACGACTTCGGTACCGGCTTCTCATCGATGAGCTACCTGCGCGACCTGCAGATCGATACGTTGAAGATCGACAAGAGCTTTATCGACCAGTATCAGGACAATGCAGCCACCGGCATCATCCTGCGCAACATCATCCAACTGGGCCGTTCGCTGGGATTAAACGTGGTCGCCGAAGGGATAGAGACCGAGCGCCAGGAGCAGGACCTGACCCGCTTCGGCTGCCAGACCGGTCAAGGCTATCTGTGCGCCAAGCCGCTGCCAGTCGAACAGATCAATGCCCAGTTCGTCCCGGCCAAAGCCAGTAACGTGCTGACCCTCAAACCCAACTGCAAACAACGCAGTAACGGATTACATGACTGAGTCACATCCAGTCACGGTAGCTGTGCCTGACGGGCAATCCGTCAGGGTTTAATGCCACAACTACTCGCAAGCGGTTGAAATTCATACAAAGAATCACGAAGCAGCTATTGCTGTACACGTAACACTACCTACTCTAATAGCTACCAAAGCACGCTAACCATTCTCATTATCTATTGAAATACGATTCTCAATATTGATAATAGTGTTTCGAAAAATAATAACTCCAATTCTTATTCAGGCTTTTCCCTGTCCATAGCGCCACGTTGAGGCCCTGGACATCAACAGTGATCAGCTGACTTATTCCGCACTCTCCCTGCCGTCAGGTCTGGGGGCGGGCACCTTTTTAACATTCACTGGAGACCCACCATGTTGCTTTCACTACCGGCCCAATTACGTAAGTACCTTCTTGTCGGCGCATCGCTGCTGGCCTTTGCCCTTCCGGCTCAGGCGAAAGAGGCGGTCGTACTGGTGCAACTGAACGAATACAACGGTCCCGAAGCCTACTTCCACGTTTACCTGGTCAACCCCAAGGGCAAGTTCGACCGTACGTTGTGGGTTTCTGGCCCGGACAAGATCTGGTGGCCCGACTCCAAGCGCTGGTTTGGCTACCACAGCCGCGCCCGTGAGGATGTCGACGGCATCACCGGCGCCTCCACTGCGCCGGGTGCGCGTTCGGTGATGCGGATTGATATCGATCCGGCGCTGGTGGATGCCGGCTACAAGCTGCGGGTTGAGACCTCGGTTGAGAATGCCGACAACGTTCAGACCGATGCCGAGGTTGATCTGACCAAGGCCAACCAGCGACAGAAGATCGCCGGCACCGGTTACGTCCGCTACATCCGCTACAAGCTGTAATTGACCATGTGGCGTCAGACACATCGCTGGGCCGGAGTTGCCCTCAGTCTGTTGCTGGTCTTCTTGGCCGTGACCGGGTCGATCCTGTCGATCGATCCAATCCTGAAGCGATTCGACCGCAACGTGCACGAGCTCGGTGAGCTGACCGTGGGTGATGTGCTGCGCCTGTCCGCCAAAAAGAATCCCTATTTCGAGATTGATCGCGTCCGTATCGATTATTCCGGTCGGGTGCTGCTGCGCGGTGCCGATGCTGCGGGCTCTCGCGAAGTCCCGTTCAATCCCCACAATGGCCGTTTGGCGCGCAAAGATCGCCCCAATCCCTTTATGGATCTGGTCAACAGCCTGCACCGCAACCTGGCGCTGGGACCTGACGGTCGCCAGATCACCTTGATCGGCGTGGTGGCGATGCTGCTGCTGACAATCACCGGGCTGACCCTGCTGGCCCGCCGGCTCGGCGGCTTTGGTCGGCTGTTTACCAAGGTCAAAGGTCGGGGAATGGACAAATGGCACACCCTGATCGGTCGCCTGCTGGTGATACCGCTGTTTGTCACCGTGCTGTCGGGAACCTGGATGTCGCTGGTCTCCAACGGCATCGTACCTTCGGGTGTCGATGATGGTCCGACCTATCCCGAGTCCAGAATTGAGGCGGACCCGGTCCCTGCCACCGATCTGGCGGTGTTCGATAGCATCAAACTCAGCGAACTGACCGAACTCAGTTTCCCGATCTGGGCCGACTGGTGGGATGTCTACGTGCTGCGCCAAGGCGGTACCCTGAGCTTTATCGACCGCCAGTCGGGTGAGATTATCGGCCAGGAAAGCGTACCGGCACTGACCCAGGTGCTGGACCTGTTCACCCTGCTGCACACAGGCCAGGGTGCGTCGACCTGGGGCGCGATCGCCGGGCTAATCTCGCTATCGGTACCGTTCTTCGCCATCACCGGGGTGGTGATCTGGCTGCGTCGTCGTCATCCGCGCCCACGGGGTATGGTGTCGATGGGGTCGGCCGAGATCGTGATTCTGGTCGGTTCCGAAACCGGTACCAGCTGGGGCTTTGCCTCGCACCTGGCGCAACAACTGCGCGATGCCGGTAAAGCGGTCTATCTGGGCGGCATGAACCACACCTGCCAGCTACGCGAGGACACCACCCTGCTGTTGCTGGCCGCCACCTACGGCGATGGCACCCCGCCCTCGGGCGCATCCCAATTCCTGGATCGGCTGCCCGGCTACCAAGGGGCTAACCAGTTTGCGGTACTCGGCTTTGGCGACAAGGCCTTCCCGGCCTATTGCGCCTTTGCGATCGAATGCCAACAAGCACTCGAGGCTTCCGGCCGCGAAAGTCTGTTGCCGATGGGCGATATCAACCGTCGCTCGGCCCAGGCCTTCACCGCCTGGGGCCATGCCATTGCGCCCAAACTGGGGCTGGATGCGCTGGTGCTGGATTACACCCCGCCGCGACCGAAGACTCGTCAGTTGGAGTTGGCCGAACGAGAGAACTTTATCGGTTACGACGGTGCACCGTCGGCGATTCTGCGTTTCCGCGCGCCGAAACGCCGCCGTCTGCCGGGCTTCCAGGCCGGCGATCTGATGGGTATCGTGCCGCCGCAAGATCCGATAGCACGACTCTACTCGCTGGCTTCCTCCAAACGCGAAGGCATGGTCGAGCTGTGCGTGGTCAGCGTCGACGGTGGTATCTGCTCCAACTACCTGCTGGGGCTGGAGCCCGGTGACTGCGTCGACGCCTACGTCGAGCACAACCCGGATTTCCGACCGGCCCGTCGTGCGCCCACCATTATGATCGGCGCCGGCACCGGCATCGCTCCATTCGCCGGCATGATCCGCCAGAACCGCAACCAGCCGATGGAGCTGTTCTTCGGACTACGGCACCCCGATCACGATTTCTACTACCGCGACGCCATCGAACAATGGCAGAGCGACGGACGCCTGACCGGCTTCCACCCGGCCTTTTCTCGTCACGACGATCAGGCCTACGTCCAGGACCGCCTGCGCGGTGCCGGCGATACCGTGGCCAACCACCTGCGTGAAGGCGCAACGATCATGGTCTGCGGCTCGTCCCGCATGGCCCGCGCCGTGGCCGAAGAGATTGACACCATTTCCGCCAGCATAGGGCTCAGCCTTGCCGAATTGCGCCTATGCGGCCGTTATCTTGAAGATATTTACTAAGAGGACCCTGCAATGAAACTCGGAACCTTGCTTTCCACCTTCGCGGTGACGGCAATGCTCGCCACCGGCGCGCACGCCAAGAACCCCTTCCTGACCAAGAAGTTCTGGAAGGAAGCCACCATCGAGGACGTGCAGGCCAAGCTGGACGAAGGTTACAGCCTGCTCGAGAAACAGAAGATCGGCCGTCAGGGCCTGCACTACGCGCTGCGCGGCAAAGCCTCGATCGAGGTGATGCGTTGGCTGCTGGAGCAGGGCCTGCCTTACCGTCCCGAAGGCGGTAAAGGAGTGTACGCCGAGCTGTACGCCGCCCGTTACGGCGATCTCGAGCTGATCAAACTGTTCGCCGAATTCGGCGCCGACTACCAGGTCAGTGATTACATGGGCGAGACCCCGCAATACTGGCTGTCGAAGAACAAAAAATTCCGTCCCGGCATCGTCGAATACTTCGAGGAGATCGGTCTGGACTTCAACGAGCAGAACCGTCTGGGCATCACCCCGCTGGGCGCCTTCGCCTACAACAAGCGGGCGATGAAGATGTTCGAACTGCTCGAAGACAAGGGCTACGATCCGGGCTATATCGACGGTGAAGGCCGCGACCTGTTTATGCGCGCGCTGACCTCCAACGACAACGTCGAGATGCTGGAGAAGTTCTACAACATGAGCGAAGACCCGGAAGTGGCCGACAACTACGGCTACGCTGGTGTGCTGCTGACGGTCGCCGACGAGGCCACCTCCGAAGAGCGTCTGGCCTTCCTCGAGAGCAAGGGCTACGACCTGACCATCACCAACGACCGTGGCCAGACTGCGCTGCACATGTTGATGGCCAACCGCGAAGAAGAAGCCGAGGGCTACGACGCGCTGATGAAGCGTGGCTTTGACGTCAACGCGGTCGACAATGCCGGTAACACACCGTTGCTGCTGGCGCTGTCGTTCAAGGAGCCGGCGGTAATCGAAACCCTGCTCGATGCCGGTGCCAAGCCCACCGCCGCCAACGACAAAGGCGTTACTCCACTGCTGGCCGCGCTGCTGCGTGGTGACGATTTCACCGCTGTAATTGACCGCCTGATCGCCGCGGGTGCCGACCTGTCCGCCAAAGATGCCAAGGGTGGCACCGCCCTGACCTACGCGGTCAAGGGTGGCCAGCCGATCGAGCTGCTACAGAAGATTGTCGATGCCGGTGTCGATCTGAATGCCAAGGACGGTGAGGAAACCACCGCGCTGATGCACGCCGCGCTGCTGGGCAAAAAACCGGAAGTAATCGAGTTCCTGCTGGCCGCCGGTGCCGACAAGTCGATCAAGGACGTGTTCGATGACACCGCGGCTCAGATGGCAATGGACAACGCTGCGCTCAAGGGCAGCCAGGTGATCGCCAAGCTGCAGTAAACGGAACAGAAACGAACAACGGGGCTCCCTTGGGTGCCCCGTTTTTGTTGATACCTTCTCGAGTAATTCAGTCACTCAGAAAGGTCTGATCCAGTCGCAGGTAGGCCAACAACAGCATCGCCACCTTAGGGTAGAAGAAGGTCTGCTTGAGCTGCTGGGTTCGCTCGACAAAGGCCGGTACCCAGCTCATCAACTGCTGCTCGATAAAACTCAGCTGCTTCTCGAGCAGCATGCCCTGCTCGGCATCGGAGCTCGAATTCACCCCCTGCATCACCAGGTTGCCCAGATAATCCAACATGATCGCCAAGTGATCGGCCGGTTCGTTCATCCCCTCGTTAACCGCCAATCCTTCGGACTGGAGCAGGTCGAGCATATCCAGGTGGGGTTGCTGGTACAGCAGGCCGTCGTCGGACAGATAGACCGAGGCATAGGGTAATGCCGAACTCTTCTGATCCACCAGAAAGCACTGGGTAAAGTCAGCCGCCAGTTCCAGCCGGGGCTGGTCCTGCGCTGCCAGCTGCTGCAATACCTGCTGCAGCGCGCCGACCTCTTCGCTCAAGCCGTTATCCGCCAGCCCCTGCAGAAAGTCGCGACCTTCCTCACCGCAATAGGCCTGCAGCTGTTCATCGTTCAGCTCGCTGGCAAACAGGGTCGAAAACCACCAGTAGATACTTGCCCGCGTTTCTGACAATTCGCTGAAACTGTTCATGAGATTCCTCGCTTTTCAGAGCGTTGGCGGCCCTTAGGACCGCCGTTGATTGTGGACGCCATTAGCGGCCGAACTTCTCGCTAGCGGACTTCCACCGGGCCACCGAAGGCGGTCACCGGGGGCACCTCGCCGACATATTTCTCGATCTCGACCAGACAGGTGTTGGCGCTGGTGGCCTGGGACAGCTTGGAAGCCCCCAGATCCTGGGTCACGGTGTTCGGATCGCCGTAGGTATCCAGCGCCCCGATCGACTCGTCCATCGGTCCGTACCAGGCCCCTTCGTGGATCCTTACCACCCCGGTGGCGAAGTCGTCGGTGACACGCGCCCCGGCCAGCAGCTGGCCGCGATCGTTGTAGACCCGCACCAGATCACCATCACGGATACCGCGACGACGGGCATCTTCCGGACTTAGGTAGATAGGCTCACGACCCCGCACGCTGTAGGTGCTGCGGTAGGCTTCGGATTCGCACATCTGCGAATGCAATCGCTGGTCCGGGTGGCAGGATTGCAACCACAGCGGGAAGCGGTCGGAGCCGGGCCCACCGTGGGAGCGCTCGCTCTTTTCGAACCACATTGGATGCCCCTTGCAGTTATCGTAGCCGTAGCGGTCGATCTTACGGCTGAAGATCTCGATAAAGCCGGACGGGGTACCCAGTGCCTTCAGCTCCGGATCGTCGCGGAAAGCGGCGTGGCGGGTCCAGGGCTTGCCGGCACCGAAGTCGACATAGCCCTCATCCCAGAACTGGGCGAATTCCGGCATCGCGAACTTGCCCTTGTTGGCGTCGCGACAACCCTCGTAGAGTTCGCGCAGCCATTCCATCTCGCCCTTACCGCGGCTGTACTCCTTGTGCTTGCCGAAACGACGGCACAGATCGGTGAAGATGTGGAAATCGGTACGGGACTGGAACAGCGGGTCCACCAGTCGCTGCATCGCCAGGATGCCGCGGGTACTGTAGGAGCCGTACTGGTCGATATCGTTACGCTCGAACTGGGTACAGGCCGGCAGCACGATGTCGGAGAAGCGGCACGAGGCGGTCCAGTTGAAGTCGATCGTGACCACGGTTTCCAGATTGCGGAACGCCTGCTTCATCCGGTTTCGATCCTGGTGGTGGTGCCAGGGATTACAGCCGGAGATCACCATCATCTTCAGGTTCGGCAGCGTCACCTTGCCGCCGTTGTAGTCGATCTTCTTGCCCGGTTCCAGGATCGCATCGACCCAGCGCGCCACCGGAATAGTCTTGCTGTAGCCGTTGAAGTCGTCGTTGTCGTGGATCGGCTTCTGGCCCTGATCCGGGTTACGCGGGAACGCGCCTGGGCCGCTGGCGCCGGAGGAGGGCACCCCGATCGAGCTGTAGTGGTGGGCATAACTGACCCCGCCACCGGGTTGACCGATCTGACCCAGCATCGCCGCCAGCACCGCACCCATCCAGTAGGGCTGCTCGCCGTGCTGCTGACGCTGGATGCACCAGCCAAACAGCAGCTGGGTCCGATCCGCCGCCATCGCCCGGGCCAGTTCCCGGATCACCTCGGCCTCGACGCCACAGATCTCAGCGGCCCACTCCGGGGTCTTCTCGACCTTGTCTTCGGACTCGCCCAGCAGGTAGGGCACGAAGCGCTCGAAACCCAGACAGTAGGTATCGAGGAATTTCTGATCGTGCAGTTTCTCGGTATAGAGGGTGTGGGCAATCGCCAGCATCATCGCCACATCGGTCTGCGGGTTGATGTACTGCTGCTCGCAGCCGAGGAACTTCTGGGTCTTGCTGCGCACCGGGTCGATACTGACCACCCGGATCTCGCCATCGGCGACCTTCTGCTTCAGCTGGTCGAGGTAGCGGTAAGATTCGTGGGTCTCGCAGGCCCAGCCAACTTGCAGGTTTTTCACCGGGTCGTTGGCCCAGAGCACGATCAGCTTGCTGTTCTCCAGGATCAGCGGCCAGGAGGTGCCCTGGGCGTAGACCTCGGTGGAACCCAGCACGTAGGGCAGGATGGTCTGGCCGGCGCCGGTGGAGTAATCCCCCACCTTCTTGATGAAGTTGCCGTGCATCGCCACCGCCCGCTGCATATGGTTACCGCAGCTGTGCAGCTGGCCGGTCTGACGCCAGCCGGTCTGACCGGCGTGTAGCGCCCAGGGGCCGTATTGGGTCTGGATTCGTTCCAGCTCTTCATGGAACAGGTCGAGCGCCTCGTCCCAGGTCACCCGGATAAAGCGGTTGTCACCGCGCTGGCTGGTGTCGCTGTTATGGCGGTTCTTGTACCAGTCGTAGCGCACCATCGGATAACGAACCCGCGACGGGCTGTAGATGATCCCCTCGATACCGTTGAGCATATCGGTGGGGTGGGAATCCATCTCGAACGGCTTCACCTCAACCACTTTGCCGCCGTAAACCCGGGCCCGGAAGGCACCCCAATGGGAGCCGGTTATCCGCCAGATACCGGGGTCGTTCTGCGCCGCTTGCGCGCTGCGAACCAGCAGGCTGGGTCCAACCATCGAAGCCGCCGATGAAGCCAGGATGCCTTTTAGAAAATTACGTCTGTTGATGGACATAATGTGCTCCTTAAATTTTCAAATTCGTTCTGCTTCAGTGAGCTGAAGAGCGCGACTTACGGCCATCCCTGCCCGCGCGCCGGGGTTTCAATGCTTGTCGTCGGAGAAGTCGGACGAGTGTTTCTGCAGGTACTTCAGGATCACCGCCTGGCTGTCACCGTCGAGGTTGACGAAGGACAGCATGCCGTTGAACATCCCCGGCCAGGTGTTGGCGTCGAAGTGGTTCTCATCGGGCTGGGTGTGGCAGACGCTACAGCTGCTCTGGTAAGTCTCTTTGGCATAGTCCCAGATCATCTCGGTGGACTCGGCCAGGGAACCGGCCCGCATCCAGACCACCGCGTTGATCCGCTCCCACTCCAGACCGGTCATGTCGTCCTCTTTACGCTCGAAGCCGGAGACCAGTTGATCGTTCTGGGCCGCCGCCTTGGACAGGTGGCCGGAGGAGATATTGAAGCCGAAGTCTTCGTTGATCACCCGACCAAAGCCCTTGGTCCGGCGCCAACCGCTCAGCTCGACCTTGAGGCTGTCACCGTCGATCTCCAGTACCTTGACCGGGGTAGCCGCATTCAACTGACCGGCTTCCACCGCCAATTGCGGGTCTTCGTAGATCGGTAGCTGACGGATGCTGTAATAGGTTTTACCGGTGTCGAAGCCGGATACCGCGGCACTCTGCTCCAGCTGGGCAAAGGCTTCGGAGACCCCTTCGAGCATGTCCGGCAGTTCGTGGGCGATGCCCTTATGGCAATCCAGACAGCTCTGGTCACGCTCGGCGGCGCGACGCATCTGCACCTGGGCTTTCTCCGACATGTTGTCGAAGTTCATGCTGTTGTAATCGTGGCAGTTGCGGCACTCCAGCGACTTGTTGGCCGAAAAGCGCTGCCATTCGTGCTGCGCCAGCTCGAGCCGCTTGTCGAGAAACTTCTCGCGGGTATCGATGGTGCCGAACAGCTTGCCGAACACCTCTTTGCTGGCTTGCATCTTACGGGCGATCTTGTCGGTCCAGTTGTGAGGGACGTGACAGTCGGGACAGGTGGCCCGAACACCGGAGTTGTTGGACCAGTGTACGGTCTCTTGCAGCTCCTGATAGACGTTGGCCTCCATCTCGTGACAGCTGATGCAGAACTCTTCGGTATTGGTGGCTTCCAGCCCGGTATTGAAGGCACCCCAGAACACCACACCGGCCATAAATCCGCCCAGCGTCAGCACACCCAGACTCAGGTGGGTGCTCGGCGAGCGGATGATTTTCCACATGGAAGGAATAGACATGATTTCACTCCAGAATAAGTTTCGAGGCGACGGATTCGCGCAGGCCGATCAGAAGTGGCCCGGAGGGCCCATCAGCAGTTGCATCATCCAGACGACAAAGCCGTAACCGGCAATGCCCAGCACGGTCAGCAGCGGGATAGCCAGCGCAGAGATCAGCAGAAACGCCTTGGTTTCCTGGACTGCGCTAACCTCGTTTTTGGTTTCAGAGTTCGTGTTCATAACAACCTCACTCGGGCGTTAAGCGTGAATCGGTAGCGGGGTGAACCGGCGACCACCATTGCAGGAGAGGTCGGCAGTCGCCGGCACCACATGCCATTAACTTCTGTATGGGTTTAATGCTAAAGCGAGGGTGTGAACGGGTCTGTCGGCGGTTATGTACAGGCGGGAACGAAATATGAAAAATTGTTAACAGAAATTGACCTGGGACGATGCCATCCCGGCAAAACCGGGTATCCTTGCCGGCAGTGGTCGAGCAAATCCCGCTGCCGTCACCCGCCGCACAGAGTGAAACCGACATGAGCACAAGCTACCAACCGGCACCGACTTACCATGTTCTGGTGGTCGAAGATGATCCGATCACCCGGCTCAAGTTGAGCGGCTATTTCGAGAATGCCGGATACCGGGTCAGCCAGGCTGGCAGCGGGGTCGAGATGCGCGAGGAGCTGGCCAAGGCCGAGATCGATCTGGTGCTGCTGGATATCAACCTGCCAGGGGAAGACGGCCTGGCACTGACCCGCGAGCTTCGCGGCCAGTCCAGCATCGGCATTATTCTGGTTACCGGCCGCACCGATACGGTGGACCGAATCGTGGGATTGGAGATGGGCGCCGACGACTATGTCACCAAGCCGGTGGAGCTGCGCGAGCTGCTGGTGCGGGTCAAGAACCTGCTGTGGCGGATCTCACTGGCGAGCCAATCCGAAGCCCGACAGCCGGAGGTTGAAGAGGACAGCGACATCCTGCGCTTTGGCGACTGGCGCTTCGATATCCCGCGCCGCAAGCTGTGCTGTGGCGATCAGCCGGTCAAGCTGACCAAAGCCGAGTACGAAATCCTGGTGGCCTTTGTCGCCTACCCCAACCGGGTCCTGAGCCGTGAGCGCCTGTTGAACCTGATCAGTCATCGGGTCGACAGCCCCAGCGATCGCACCATCGATGTGCTGGTTCGGCGCCTGCGCAATAAGATCGAAATCGATCCGAAAGCCCCGGAAGTACTGATCACCGTCCACGGCGAAGGCTACCTGTTTGCCGCCGAGGTGAACTAAGCCGACTCTTAGCAGCGCTGTTTCACAGACCGCAAACCCTCAAGGCACCGAGATATACAACCATTTGTGATTCAACAGCAGCGTGATAAACGGCTGCGGATCGCTCAACTGGGTCAGGTGCAGGTAGGACTTCACCGCAAAGCCGGTGGGATTGAAGGCCATGTAGGTCACGCTGATCTCATCGCCGGATTCCCAAGGCCCCGTCTCTTCAGACGAAATAATCTGCTCACGCTTCGGCGCCGCTAAGACACCGAGCTGGGTGGCATGGGCGATATATTCGTGGGCGGTATTGTTCCACTTCTCCTCGACGTCGACGGCGTTCTGGTGAAAGACCGCATGAGCCAACTCATGGGCGATAGCGCCGATATAATGCTCCTCATCAAACGCCATCTTGTACATCTGCGGCGACTGATTGCTGTTCAATACAGAGGGCAGCGACATAATTCGGACCCGCTCGCTTTGGCGGTCGTAACTGCCAAAGGCCTTGTAGCCGCCCGAGTTAATCTGATGCTCGATGATGTCGACCTGGATCGGCCTTTGAGGCTTCATCTGGTATCGGCCCAGAAACTCGAACGTCCTGTCGGCGGCCGTGCAAACATAGTCGAGCATGCTGTCATTGGATGAAGAGAGGGAAACTTGCGGGATGTTGTCGCAGCGATACTGAGCGGCGGAGGCAGGCGACGCCGAAAAGATGGGGGCTAATAGCAGCGACACCAGGGCGATGATCGAACGCTTCGGGTGGTTTCTGTGCATCATCAACTACCCCCTATTTCAAATCTACCGCACCGCTAGAACGGTCTGGACCGAGTTGTTAAAACAGCAGGGAGTATAGTTGAAGGCCTTGTATGGCGAGGGCTGGCTGCTTGTTAGTGACGGATCAAAAAATAGTCAGGAATTTAGTTGTTGATGTAACACTTGCCATAACAGGCGGCATACTCGTAGCAAAGCGAAGAATCTGGCGCCCTAGTTGATGGCATTGTTAAGTTCTCGTTGGTATTTGTTCAGCCCTTCCCGAACCCCCAGACACAAATCTTTTACAGGGTAGATCTCGTCCTTAAGATTAATATCCGATTTTCCAAGATTGCTCATTTCGTCGTAATACAGATTGATAGTGCCAAGGTGTTTCCAATACTTATCGATTTCAGAATCAATTAAAACGCCATCAAGCCAAGAGGCATAAAATTCGATATTGTAAAGTGATTCTGTTAACCGCCTAAGATCCGACTCTCTATACATACCATCTAGTGCTTTTGGCTTAAACACTTTCCATTCTGTGCAAAAATCCCGATATGCTTCCTGAATGTATTCGACTTCCTTTTGTTTGGCTTCTAGATAAACCGCATCGTTTTTTCGCTCAGCCACAAAGTAATTTGCTAAAGGCGTAGCAATTACAGTTACCAATGCGACTCCGATAGATAATACTGGTATGTATCGCTCCTTCCAGGGATCGCCTTCAACATGTTTGTCTATTGCCCGCCGGATACTGGCAAAGAACCCCTCCTTCTTCATCAGTTCGATGATGCGATCGTTATCAGACATTGCTGTATCTTCTTTTTTTAATTTAGCATCTTAATAATTGGCCCTTGCAAGGAAGACTTCCTTGCAAGCTTGGCCATACCTTCCAATGTATAAAGGAAAAATCATCCATCAACGCAGCAAAATCTATCAGGCCCAGTTCGCCCAATTGACTAATGGGTAGGCCAGCAAAGAAAATGACTGGAAGAAACTGTCCATGCTGATTGTTGTGATCTCCCTGATCTTAGAAGAGTAAACCGATATTGTTACCGGCACGCTCGGTACTTATCGTCTCGAACTATAGCTTAGCGTTTGTACTGGTAGTCTGCTTTATTCCCCAGCAAAACCTATTTGGGTTACCGCTTTTTATAACGCCTAAGGCTCAACCCGATAGGTCGGCATAAAGCTGGCCGGCGACAGTGAATCCTGTTTGATCTGCGGGCTGAGTCGGTCCCGGGTCAAGCTAATGATCTCCGGACCGATATCGCGCTCGAACGGCTGCCCTTCCAGAAACCGCACCGCCTGATCGATCGCCAGCCGACCGTGCAGCACCATCTGATCGGTGTTGGCCATCAGCACCTTGCCCCGCAGCAGCGCCCGGTACATACCGTGGGAATAGTAATGGCTGATCAGTTGCGGTGGTTTGTCCAGTTGACGGTGTTTGAGTTCATTGATGGCGATCTCGACCAGCACCGCCCCGCCGACGATGTAGTCCAGATCCTGATGCTGATCGAGCAGCTGCTGCAACAACGCCCGCTGCACATCACGATCGTTATCGCCGTAACCGGCGGTGATCACCTCGGACACCGCGCTGCCGGCCAGACCGTCTCGGATTCCGCTGCCCACTTCCGATTTGGCTTCCAACCGTTTCGGACCGGGGAACCAGGCGACCTTGACCGGTGCGCTCCCGGCCGGGTGGCGCTCGGCCAGAAAACGGCCGACCTTGAAGCCCATCTGGTACCAGGACACCCCCACCCGACCGGTCAGGCCATCGCGGGACAGATCATTCACCACCCCGAACAGCGGCACCTCGCTATCGAGCTGCTGCAATCGGCTATTGAGTTCTTGATAAGCCACCGTACCCAGCAGAATCGCATCGGCGGGCCAGTCCAGGCAGGCCTGCAGTTGCTGCCATTGCCGCTCCAGGTGGTGGTAGCCGCCGGCTTCGGCCGCCTTGAGCTGCACTCCGAGCCGCTGGGCCTGATCGACCATGCCGTAATTGACGCTGAGCCAGTAGGAGTCTTTGATATGGGGGTACAGTGCGCAGAGGCGCCAGGGTCGGCTGGCAGTGCTGATCGGCTCGATCTGGGCTTGCTGCCACTGTTCGAACTGGAACAGGGGCTGGCGGGATTGAACCGTCCAGGCCTGCACCGTCGATGCCATCATGACGGTCAGGATGATCGTTACCAGCCCAAATCGGTACCGATGCCACCAATGGCAAGCGGATCTGTTCACGTCTGCACCTGTTCGTTGACCGGACCCGCCGTCGGACAGGTTGCAGTTTGAGCACCGATAATCGACCGGCAATCGCTTTTCAACCTGAGCGGGATTGTCGATAGACTAGGGCCTGTTAGCACTAAGCTCAACCCAAACGGCCCAGGAGCACGCGTTGACCCTAAGGATCGGCATCACACGCAAACTACTCTACGCCTTCCTGTTGATGGCGGGTTTGTCGTCGCTGGCGTCGTTGATCGCCTGGTCCGGATTCAAGCAGGTGACCAGCAAAGAGCGACTGGTGTCCGAAGAGGCGATTCCAGCCATGCGGGTGGCGCAGCAACTGGCGGAGCTGAATATCGGCATCTCCAAGACCGCCCAGTTACTCAGCACCACCAACAGCCAACCCGACAGTTACGCCCTGGGCAACGCCCTGGCCGGATTGAGCGCCGAGCTGCAGACCCTGTTTCGGGCCGATCTGGATCACCTGTTTTCGGCCGAACAGCTCGATCAGGTCCGTCAGCTGGGGGGGCGAATCGAAACCAACCTGCGCCAGCTCGAACCGCTCACCAGCCGCCGCATCACCTATCAGCAGCAGCTCGATTCGAGATTGCAGCAACTGGACCAGATGCTCAGTGAGATCGCCGATCTGACCCAATCCCAGGTCGCCAATGCCAATACCATTGCCATCGTCAATCTGGTGAATGTTTATGATCTGGTCGATCGCCAGGTCGAGCCGGAGCAGGTGTTCCGCTCGCTGGATCAGACCCTGGAAGACGATATCGACCAGCTCGAGCAGATGTCGGAGCTGCTGCAAAAGAGCTACCAGCTGCGTTACAACATCGGCAAGCTGGCTTCGCTGGACAGCAGCAACGTTATCGATCAGCTGGAGCAGCAGTACCTGCAAGTGCTGGAAGTGATGCAACGCCGGGTTCAGGTGATTGCCGACCCGCAACGGGCCGAGCGCGCCCAGGCCACCCTGCACCAGATCCAGCAGCTGCGCAGCCCCTTCGAGGCCCGGCGCCAGTGGTTGGCGGTCAACCAGGAGCTGCGGATGCTCGATCGCAGCAACCAGCAGTTGTTCAGCAACCTCAACCAGGTGGTCAAAGCGATCGTCGATCACGGCAGTCGCCGGATCGGACAAGCCACCGAGGGGCTCAATGAGCTGCTGATCGAAGGCGAGCGGGTGGTGATCGTCAGCGGTATCGCCACCCTGGTGCTGCTGGTGTTGCTGATGTGGAAGGTGGTCTACCGCGATATCGTGCGCCGACTGGAGGACCGGACCCAGGCACTGCACCGGCTGGCAGAGGGCGACCTGGCCATTGAGCTGGACCAGCGCGGCAACGACGAGCTGGCCGACATGGCCCGTGCCATCGAGGTGTTCCGCCAGAATATCCTGGCCCGACAGCAGCTCGAACAACAGCTACGGGAACACAAGCAGGATCTGGAGCGGCAGGTCGACCAACGCACTCAGGAGCTGTCCCAGGCCAACCTCCAACTCAACAACGAGGCCGCCGCCCACGCCGAAGCCAAACTGCGGGCCGAGCAGGCCAATCGGGCCAAATCCACCTTCTTGGCCCATATGAGCCACGAGATCCGCACCCCGATGAACGGCGTTATCGGTACCCTGGAACTGCTCAAGCAGAGCCCGCTTGACCCGCAACAACGGACCTACGTCGACACCTCGCTGATCTCCAGTGAGAACCTGCTCGATATCCTTAACGACATCCTGGACTACTCCAAGGTCGAATCGACCCGGGTCGAGATCAGCGAGCAGGATTTCGAGCTGACCCGGATGCTGAATCAGCTGATCACGCTGATGCAGCCGCGAGCCGATCATAAGCGGCTATCGCTCCGGCTGCAGGTTGACCCGCAGTTGCCGAAGAGGATTCGCGCCGATCAAGGCAAACTGCGCCAGGTGCTGACCAACCTGGTCGGCAATGCGATCAAATTTACCGAACAGGGCTCGGTACAGTTGCAGGTCGGTCTCAATACCCAGGCTGAATCGGCCCGGCTGCGGGTTGAGGTGACCGATAGCGGTATCGGTATCGCCGAAGAGCGGCAACGGGATATTTTCGATGCCTTCTCCCAGGTCGGCAGCAACCACCAACTCGGTGGTACCGGACTTGGATTGACCATCAGCAAGAGCCTGGTGGCGGCCATGGGCGGTGATCTGCAACTACGCAGCCGCCATGGCGAGGGCAGCTGTTTCTGGTTTGAGCTGCCGCTTTGCGAAGCCGAGCCGCCGCAACAGTCAGACGAGCAGCCAAGCCTTCAGCTTGCCTCAGATTCAGAACCGGCACTGTCCGGGCTGCGGGTATTGCTGGTGGAGGACAACCCCATCAATCGGCTGGTGGCCGAAGGCTTGCTGCAACAGCTGGGGCACCAAGTCCAGAGCAGCGTCGACGGACAGAGTGCTCTGCAGCAGCTATCGCAGCAGCCATTTGATATCGCCCTGGTCGATATCAACCTGCCCGATATCAACGGCGTGGCGCTGTGCTCACAACTCAAAGCGAAACTGGCCGAACAGGGTCGATCGATGCCGATCCTGGCGGTGTCCGCCCATGTATTCAAAGAGGAGATCGACGACTACCTGGCCGCCGACTTCGATGGTTTTATCGCCAAGCCGATTCAGCGTCAGGCATTGAGCCAGGCCCTCATGAAAGCCATGGGGATGGCGGAGAGCTTACCCGAGCAACCGCCCGTCCAGGCTTCCGGTTCCGATGATATTGAGCTGTTGAAGGCCTCGGTGCTCGAGCAGGATCTGCAGCAACTGGGCCCGTCCACGGTGCAGCAGATGATCGAGCTGTTTGTCAGCAACGCACCCCAGATACTGGAGCAGATCGCTTGCCACGACAACACCGACCAACAGCCGGATCTTATCCACAGCCTGAAAGGTTCCGCCGCCAGCCTGGGACTGGAACAACTGTATCAGCGCTGTCAGGCCCTTGAAGCCAGCAGCCGAAACCAACCGCTGACCGCCGAGCAGCTAAACGAACTGACGAAGCTGCTTCAGGCCAGCATCGACGCGCTACAGGCCTTCAGTAAGGCGATTTAAGTCCCATCAAAGGCAATCCGCCACCTGCTGCCGCAACCAGGGCAGCAGCTCGGCTTCGAACCAGGGTCGCTGTTTGATCCAATGCTGATTTCTCGGGCTGGGATGGGGTAAACAGATCATCAGTGGACTGTCGGTAGAAGCCGCCTCTTTCCAGTCAGCCACCCGCTCGGACAACGAGCGGCGGTCCTGCAGGTGGTAGTCCTGGGCGTATTTACCCAATAGAAGAATCAGCCGCAACTGAGTCAGTTGTTCCATCAGCGGGTCACGCCAACGTCGGGCACACTCCGGCCGCGGCGGCAGATCACCGCTACGACCACGACCCGGGTAGCAAAATCCCATCGGCAGAATGGCAAGCTTGGAGGGATCGTAGAACTGCTGCCTCTGCAGCCCTAACCAAGCCCGCAACCGCTCGCCGCTGGGATCGTCAAATGGAATCCCACGCTCGTGGGTGATCCGGCCCGGTGCCTGTCCGGCCAGCAGAATCCTCGCTCGAGGGTCAAACTGCAGAATCGGTCTTGGCTCACAGGGAAGATCGGCTTGGCATTGACGACAAGCCTTAACGTCCTCGAGGAGCTGCTGCCAGGACTCAATCATGTGATCGGTCATTTATTGACCTCCAACCCATGCCATTTCGCAGATATCGACTATATTTTTCGGAGCACCTTGGGGCCAGCCTGTTCGGACACAAATTCCGATGTTCCAAAAATAATCATATAAAGACTGTAATCGGAGTTTTGGTTCCCGTATGATCGCGCCCTCGCCGGCAACACCCCGGAAAATGATCGGTTCTTTGGGACCGGTTGTTGGATCAATTCGGGGCTCGAAGTCACCTTGCCGGAAAACGCTTACCCCTTTAACCATGCGGCTTACGCGGGCATTGAAGAGTTTTCGAGGAAAACGCTTCCGAACACTCGTATTCGCCAACTTGAATGTGATATATATCACTTTCATTAGAAAATAAGAACGGACGCCCCTTGTGACCAATCAGGAAAAAAACTGTCGGGCTCGCTTGCATCTGGTCGATAGCCATCGCCAGTGTCAGCATTGCCAGGCTGAAAAACTGTGCCTTTCTTTCGGCCTGGACCAATCGATCGGCGCCGAGATGCGCGATCTGATCCAAGAACGAGGCCCCTTTCAAGCCGGCGATACCATCTATCGACAGAGCGATCCGTTCCGTTCGATCTACTCGATCCAATCCGGCTGCGTCAAAGCCGAAACCGTCACCGTCGATGGCCGCGCCTCGGTGGTGGGTTTTTTCCATCCGGGCGACCTGGCCGGTCTCGATGGGATCGGTTCCAAAACCTATCCGACCGACCTGATCGCGCTGGAAACCACCTGGATCTGTGAAATCCCCTACAAAGAGCTGCTGGATCTGTGTGGGCATTCACCCAAGCTACAGAGCCGCTTTATCGAGCGGATGGGGATGACGATCCAGCAGCACGAACAGGACTGGAAAGTTCTACGCAGCGATCCTGCCGAGATCCGAGTAATGCGCTTCCTATACCAGCTGCATGAACGCAACCGGCGCAACGGTTCGACCTCACCACGAGTCAAGTTACCGATGGCAAAGCAGGATTTGGCCAGCTACCTGTCATTGACCCCGGAATCCCTGAGTCGGGTACTGACTCGGATGCAGACCGACGGCTATATCCTGAAAGAGTCGCAACGGGTACTGGTGTTACAGAAGTCGCTGGAGGACGAACTGGGACTGCCGGTCAGCCGCTCCTAACCGAAGCGGAAAGGACACCGCCAACTCCTAAATAATCCATTTACGCCCTTGTCGGGCGTGTTAGGGAAATGCGCCGCCATTTCCCTAACAGCCCTAGGCGGCCCCGCTTGCTTGGCCTGCTTCACCAACTCCGTTATGCGTTGAACTGTCTGGTGGACTACGACGGAAACTCGCTCGCTTCACTCACTCAGACAGCCGCCTTCGCTAATCCATCGACCAGCTCAATTCTCACCCGCGCAAAAGGGGTGTGGGAGTTTATTCTGAGACAACGGAACTGCAAATAGCACGGCCTCAACCGCCCTTGACGCAGCCGAGCATTGGCTTCGGAAATGGATCAGCGCCGATTACTGTTTGAGGCCGCAGGCCGAGTTCAATCGGTGCCCATTTACGAAGACTATGTGAAGGGGATCGGCGAAGCCGACAAGTCATCGGGCTAGCGTTTTCTTGCTTCGTTCTTTTCCGCAATGCGAAAAGAATGAAGGCGCTCGGGTGAGCGCAATAAGAACTATCCGCCAACTCAGGAAGCCAGCTCAAACACTGTCAATTGCGGATAACTCCAGTTACGCCCTTTCGGGCGTGTTAGGGAAATGCGCCGCCATTTCCCTAACAACCCTAGGCGGCCCCGCTTGCTTGGTCGGCTTCGCCGACTTCGTTGCGCGTTGAACTGCCCGATGGGCTACGACGGAAACTCGCTCGCTTCGCTCACTCAGACAGCCGTCTTCGCTGATCCATCGGACAGCTCAATGCTCACCGGCGCAAAAGGGGATCAGGGAGTTTGTTCTGAAATTAATGGGGTTATAGTTTCGGCTTGCACGGACTCAACCGCCCTTGACGCAGCCGATCATTGGCTTCGGGAATGGATCAGCACGGATTACTGTTTGAGGCCGCAGGCCGAGTTCAATCGGTTCCCATTTCCGAAGACAACGCGCAGGACAAATTGGCAGGACAGCCAATTTGCACAGCCGGAGGCTGCCCGCAGGGTGAGGCACAGGGATGTGCCGAATGAAATCGGCGAAGCCGACAAGTCATCGGGCTAGGCGTTTTCTTGCTTCGTTCTTTGCCGCTATGGGCAAAGAATGAAGGCGCTCGGGGGAGCGCAACAACAGCTACCCGAACACTCGGTAATCCAGAATAAACACCCTAAACAGAGCCAGCAGGCAAAAAAAACCGGTGGGTGTCTGAGCTAACCCACCGGTATCAAAATGGAGCTAGGTGCTCCCTACAGAGCCTCTGAAAACCTGCCAACCTGTCCACAGGTTTCCGGACACCCGCCGCAACGCATTCAACCGCTGCGGTCGAGATTTCAGCCCATTACGGCATCATCAAATGCCGAGCGGAATTACATCAGACCGTTGTGCTTCTTGAAGGCGGCCTGCAACGCTACCGGCTTTTGCTTTTTGTTTTCACTACGGAGTACATAAACAACGGTTTCACCCTTGGGGCCGTTGCCGATCTCGGTGTAACGCAGCGGCGCTTCACCGGTGGTACGTACGGTCTTCATGTCTTCCAGGCGGTCGAACACGTAGATACGGCCTTCAGCACGCATTTCACCGTAGAAATCCTCTGCAGCTTCCAGATTGCCGTGATAGAGGTTGTAGGCGGCGATCTTGTCGGCGGCCTTCTTTTTGTCCTTACCAGTTACACCGAAGACCAGGGTTTCACCCTTGGGGCCGGCACCGATAAAGGTCTGACGGTAGGAGGTTTCGCCAACGACGAGGAAGCTCTGATAGGTGTCGAAGTCATCGAAAACGTACAGGCGGCCTTCATGATGGACTTCGTACATATCGCCATTGTTCAGATCGACAGCGGCAGTCTGCGGCTTCACTTCTTTGCCGCCACAGGCGGCCAGGGAGATCGCCAGGCCGGCGACGATCAGAGATTTACGGTTCAGCATTCGAGCTTTCCTCTATTGCGCGGTTTCAATGCCGAACCAGCCTAATAGCGAATTATGAAAGTTCTCTGACAGAAAGAAGAACGAATGATGAACGCTCGAAATCAAACCCGGTGAGGCTGGGTGAAAACGTGGCGAGCACAGAAGTTGTCACACAGTCTTATTACTGAGAGTTGGCCAAACGCCAACCAAACCCCATCAGCACCAGCCCGCTGATGCCGTCGAGCCAGGCCGCCACCTTCGGTTGCTGCAGCCAGCGTCGTGCCCAGCCGATCAGCACTACCAGCAACAGGTACCAGCCCATCGCCAGCAGGAAATGCAGTGCGGCGATCAGCAGCGCCTGGGGCACCGCCGGATGGCTCGGGTCGATAAACTGCGGCAGGAACGCCATATAGAATACGATCGGCTTGGGGTTGAGCAGGTTGGAAAGTGCACCTTCCCGTAGCGACACCTTGACCGCGACCTGCTGCGGCGCCACCGACTCCATCGTCATACCCCGTCGACGCATGGCCGAGCGCAGGCTCTGGATCCCGAGCCAGACTAGATAGGCGGCCCCGGCCAGCTTCAGCAGCATAAACAGCTCGGCCGAGCCGAGCAGGATCATCGACAGCCCGGCCGCCGAGATCAGCGCGTGCACAAACAGCCCGGAACAGATCCCCAGTCCGGTCAGCAGGCCGTCGCGTCCTCCGCCCCGGGTGGTGTTTCGCAGCACCAGCAGGGTGTCGACCCCCGGCGCCAGGGTCAACGCAGTCAGGGCCAGCAGCAGCGGCAACCAGCTGAAATGTTCAAACATCGCCATCAGACAAACAGCTCCAGCAATTCATTCAAAAAACGCCGCCCCTGCAGGGTCGGGCGTAGCAGCGCAGGATCTTGTTCCAGTAGCCCCAGGCTTCGGGCTCGGGTTAATTGGGGCTCGATCGTCGCCAGTGGCAAACCGGTACGCTGCTCAAACAGCTGCGCCTCGACCCCATCGCTGAGTCGCAGCGCGTTCATCATAAACTCCAATGCCAGCTCGTCGGCTTCGATCACCCGTTGTTCGGCCCGATTCAGCCCGGCCAGATAGGCCTTTGGCTGGCGAGCCTTCCAGCGCCGGACCAGCCGCCCGATCTGCCCACCCCGTTCGGTTAGAGGGTCGGACAGTTTAGCATGGGCTCCGGCGCCGATACCTAGGTAGTCCCCGAAGCGCCAGTAGTTGAGGTTATGGCGGCACTGCTGCCCGACTTTGCAGTAACCGGAGATCTCGTACTGTTCGAACCCCGCCTCGGAAAGCCGCGCCTGGCCCTGCTCCTGAATAGCCCACAGGGCTTCATCTTCGGGAAGCCTAGGTGGGCGGCTGTGGAACTCGGTATTGGGCTCGATCGTCAGCTGGTACCAGGACAGGTGGGTGGTACCCAACCCAATCGCCCGCTCCAGGTCAGCCAGCGCCATCGTCGGGGTCTGGCCGGGCAGGCCGTGCATCAAATCCAAGTTGAGCCGCTCAAACCCGATCGCCTGGGCCTGGGCAACGGCTTGCTCTGCTTCGGCGCCGCTGTGAATCCGCCCCAGAGCCTGTAGACAACCATCGTCGAAGCTCTGAATCCCCAGCGACAACCGGTTGATCCCGGCCTCGCGGTAACCGGCGAAGCGAGCCTGCTCGAAGGTGCCGGGATTGGCTTCCAGGGTGATCTCGATTCCATCTGCAAACGGAATCCGCTGCTCGATCTGTTCCAACAGCTGCTGGTAGAACGTCGCCTCCATCAGGCTCGGGGTGCCGCCGCCGATAAAGATCGACTGCAGCGTCCGGCCCTGGACCCAGTTCAGCTCGGCATCGAGGTCATCGAGCAGCGCCTGCAGATAATCCGCCTGCGGGATCTCGCCACGCTGGGCGTGGGAGTTGAAATCACAGTAGGGGCATTTGCGCACGCACCAGGGCACATGGATATAGAGGCTCAGCGGCGGGAGTTGCAGCCCTGTGGATGCCCCAGATATCAGAGCCATCAGACTGTTATCGCCATCGTCAGCTCTTCTGCAGCGCCAGCCGGCGCAGCAGCTCGGCCACGGCCTGGCCGCGATGACTGAGCTTGTTCTTTTGCTCCGGTGCTAGCTCGGCCGAGGCACACTCGCACTCGGGCACCCAGAACAACGGATCATAGCCAAACCCGTTTTCGCCCTGCGGTTGCTCGAGAATCCGCCCTTCCCAAGTGCCCTGACAGATCATCGGGGTCGGGTCGGCCGGGTGTTTCATCAGCACCAACAAGCACTGGAAACGGGCGCTACGCTGAGCTTCGGGCACCTGGGCCAGCAGCGACAGCAGTTTTTCATTGTTGCTGGCATCGGTAGCACCGGGACCGGAGAACCGGGCCGAGTAGATACCCGGGGCCCCCTTCAAGGCATCGACCTCCAGCCCGGAATCATCGGCCAGTGCCGGTAGTCCCGAGACTTGGCTGACATGACGGGCCTTCAAGATCGCATTCTCAACGAAGCTCAAGCCGGTCTCTTCGACCTCACCGACATCGAAATCCGATTGCGGCAGGACTTCGATATCAAAGTCGGCCAGTACCTGGTTGAACTCTTTGAGCTTGCCGGCGTTGCCGCTGGCCAGAACGATCTGCTGCATGGGGTCTCGCTTCAATTAGGAGTTGGTCGGTAACCGTTACTCAGTGTAAAAATGCTGCTCGAAATTGAGCGGGTAGCTTGGCCCGTTCGGATCGGGCTGCACCTGCAACTCAAAAAACAGCCGCTCATCGTCAGTAAAGCGGAACTCGGCGATATAGTAGATCGCATCGCCCTCGCGCACCTGGCGGAAATTCAGCGGTTGGCGCTGATCCACCAGATTGCGGATTTCACCACGAACCTGCGCCACGACGGCGCTGTTGTCGGCACGACTGTCCAGCACCGAGATATTGACCAGCCCGCGAACCTTACTGCGCTGGATCTGGTATTGCTCGGCGACCTCGGGAAGCAGGAAGGTGGTTCCCAGGGCGTTGTAATGAATCTGGTAATGGTCAACGGCCTCAAACTGCTCCGCCTGGGTCAGACCCGGGAGCAGCATGGCCAGCAGCAGGGTAAAGATTGAACGGCGCATAAGGGCCTCCTGGACGGCGCTCCGGTCGGTGCCGGTGCGGCCGTTATTTGGTGACGTGGTAGATAGCGATTTCACCGAGCATGTTGGGCCACAGGTTGCTGGCCCAGTGATCACGGTGCTCACGATTCACCACGGTGCGTTTAACGATATGAATGTTCTTCTCGCGGCACAGTTCCTCAAAATCCTTGAAGGTACAGAAGTGGATATTGGGGGTGTTGTACCAAGTATAGGGAAGGAAGTCGGATACCGGCATCTTGCCCTTCAACGCCAGATAGAAGCGGGCCCGCCAGTGACCGAAATTGGGGAAGGTGATGATGCTCTCTTTGCCGACCCGCAGCATCTCGTCCAGCACCAGATCCGGGCGGTGCACCGCCTGCAGGGCCTGGGTCATCACCACCATATCGAAGCTGTTGTCCTGGAAGTTGGCCAGTCCGCGGTCCAGATCCTGTTCGATCACGTTGACACCACGATCGATACAGGCGGCGATATCCTGGGCGTCGATCTCGAGCCCGTAACCGTGCACCTGCTTGGCCGAGCCCAGGTATTCCAACAGTTCGCCGTTACCGCAGCCCAGATCCAGCACCCGCGACTGCGGTTGAATCCAGCGCTCGATGATTTCTAGATCAGCCCGCATCAGTTGCTGCCCTCCGGCCGGGAATTGTCTGACTGGGTTTTACTCGGCAGGCCGATATCGGCGGCCACGGTTTCCATGTAGCGCCCGAACACATCCAGGTAACGGGGGATCGGGATCAGGAAAGCATCATGGCCATGGGCCGCTTCGATCTCGGCGTAGCTGACCGATTTGCCGGCCGCAATCAACGCATCGACGATCTCGCGGGAGCGCTCCGGCGAGAAGCGCCAATCGGTGGTGAAGGAGATCACCATAAACTTACACTCGGCCGCGCTGAGGGTCTTGGCCAGGTCATAATCGTGATCGATGCTCGGGTCGAAATAGTCCAGCGCCTTGGTCATCAACAGATAGGTGTTGGCATCGAAGCTGCCGCTGAAGCTTTCCCCCTGGTAGCGCAGGTAGCTCTCAACCTGGAAATCAGCTTCATAATCAAAGCTGAACTTGTCGCGGCGCAGCTCGCGGCCGAACTTCTCCCGCATCGAGTCGTCGGACAGGTAGGTGATATGCCCCAGCATCCGCGCCAGCATCAGGCCGCGCTTGGGTACCGTGTCATGATCCTTGTAACGGCCACCGTGGAATTCCGGATCCTTGCTGATCGCCTGACGCGCCACCTCGTTGAAGGCGATGTTCTGGGCGGTCAGTTTCGGTGCCGAGGCGATCACCAGGCAGTGGCGCAAACGCTGCGGATGGTCGATCGACCAGCGCATGGCCTGCATACCACCCAGACTACCGCCCACAACCGCAGCCCACTGCTCGATCCCAAGCCGGTCGGCCAGACGGACCTGGCTCTTAACCCAGTCACGAACCGCCACGATCGGAAAGTCCGGGCCATACTCTTTGCCGGTCTCCGGGTTGATACTCTGGGGACCGGTACTACCGTGACAGCCCCCCAGGTTGTTCAGTGCCACCACAAAGAAGCGGTTGGTGTCGATCACCTTACCCGGGCCGATGGCCGAGTCCCACCAGCCGGGTTTGCGATCTTCCATGCTGTGGTAACCGGCGGCATGGTGATGGCCGCTCAGGGCATGACAGATCAACACCGCGTTACTGCGATCGGCGTTCAGCTCGCCGTAGGTTTCGATGACCAGCTGGTATTCGGGAATGACTCGGCCGCTGCGTAACTCCAGCGGCTCGTCAAAGTGCAGCGTCTGCGGCTGCACCAGGCCGACGGAATCCTCAGGTATCTGTTCAGGCATCAGGTTGTCCGATGATCGATAATCTCAACCCCGCCAAGGGGCGATGTAAGTGGCGATATATGGGGCGATAGCAAATGGCGCCGTTAACGACTCAGTAGACCAGTCGCGCCAGCTGCAGCTGGATCACCTGAATCACCAGGAAGATCAGGATCGGCGACAGATCCAGACCACCAATCGGCGGTACTACACGCTGGGCCAGTTTGAACAGCGGTTCGGTCAACTGAGTGATCAGTTGAGCCGCCGGATGATAACTGTTGGGCGCCACCCAGCTGATGATCACCGAGGCGATTACTGCATAGAAATAGACATCCAGAATCATGCTCAACAGGCTGACCAGCGACACCACCAGCAGGCCGATCGGCTCGAAGCTGCGGCCGTTGACAAGGAACAGCAGCGCCAGGGTGGCAAACTTGACCACCAATGCCAGCACCAGGGCCGAAAAATCCCGCCCCGCAACCCGCGGTATCATCTTCTGGAACGGCAATAACGGCACCTGGGTAAACTTGGCGACCGCCTGAGAAATCGGGTTGTAAAAGTCGGCATGGGCCATCTGCAGCAGAAAACGCAGCACCACCAACAGGGCGAAACATTCACCAATTGTCCGGATTATCAAGGTAAGGGTTTCAGCACCCATCAGCTAGCCTCATTGTGATCGATTTCGGCCGGAAGTCATTGACCGGCCAACAGAAGTCTGTGGAAGTTATGATAGGGCGCACGTTCGGTGTTTGCCAGCCCGCACGCCATCTCTACACCACTCCGGGCGTTAGTCTTGGCCCAACTCGAGCGCCATTTCCCGGGCTCGGTCGGCGCAGTCATCCATCGCCTGCTCCACCAGTTCGGGCAAGCCGCCCTGTTGGAACCGCTGTACCGCCCGCTCGGTGGTGCCGTTGGGAGAGCAGACCCGACGGCGCAGCTCGGCCGGATCGACATCGCTGGCCTGGGCCATTTTGGCCGCTCCCAGCGCGGTCTGCAGGGTCAACTCGGTGCTGACTTCGCGACTCAGGCCCTGCTTGATGCCCGCCTCGACCATCGCCTCCATCATCATGAAGTAATAGGCCGGGCCGCTGCCGGATACGGCAATAACCGCATCGATCAGCTCTTCACGCTCTACCCACTGGGCGATCCCGATCGCCGCCATCATCTGCTCGGCCTGCTGGCGCTGAGTCTGACTGACTTGGGCGTTGGCGTAGAGACCGCTGGCACCGGTCATCACCAGCGCCGGGGTATTGGGCATGCAGCGCACCAATGCAGTCTCAGCCCCGAGCCAACGCTCCAGGCTGGCAACCGGAATCCCGGCTGCAATCGAAATCACCAGCGCCGGGCTGGCGGCCAGGGTCTCGCGCAGCGCTTCGGCGACGACCTTCATCACCTGCGGCTTCACCGCCAGCATCAACACCTCCGACTCACCAGCTACTCGGCTGTTGTCGGTGGTGGTATTGATGGGCCACTGTTCGGCCAGCTTATCCAATTGCTGCTGGGTCGGATCGGCGACCCAGATCTGCTGGGCCGGGTAGCCCTGGTTGACCAACCCGCCGATGATCGCCTGGGCCATGTTGCCGCCGCCGATAAAGCCCAGTACCGGGTAATTCGCTGTGTCAGTCATAGTGAATCCTTGTGTCTAAATTCTTAAGTCAGTCCTGCGGTCTGGCGTAGTCGCGGGCGCCGAAGATGGCGGTACCGATCCGCACCAGGGTCGAGCCTTCCGCCACCGCACTGACCAGGTCGCCGCTCATCCCCATCGATAGCGTATCCATCTGTGGCGCCAGCGCCTGCAGCTGCTCAAACAGTTGCCGCATCCGGGCAAAGGCCTCAAGCTGCCCCGCCTGATCCAGTCCGGCCGCAGGAATCGCCATCAAGCCCCGCAGCTGCAGGCCCGGCAGCTTGATCAGCTCGGCCACCAGCGCCGCCGCTTCATCCGGCGCCACCCCCGACTTACTCTGCTCATCGCTGATATTGATCTGCAGACAGACGTTCAGCGGCGCCTTGTCGGTGGGGCGTTGCTCGCTCAGACGACGGGCGATCTTGAGTCGATCGAGGGCGTGGAACCAGTCGAACTTCTCGGCCACCGCTCGGGTCTTGTTCGATTGCAGCGGACCGATAAAGTGCCAGCAGATCTCCAGCTCGGACAACTGCTCCATTTTCGGCAACGCATCCTGCAGGTAGTTCTCACCGAAATCCCGCTGACCGGCCTCGTAGGCTTCGCGCAGCATCTCTACCGGCTTGGTTTTACTGACCGCCAGCAATCCGACACTGCCTGCGGCACGACCGCTCCGTTGCTCTGCGTCACGGATCAAGTTCAAAGTCGAAGCGATGTTGGATGCTATGCTACTCATCAGATTGGCTTTCAGTAATAATGACGGCAACTGCAAAAACAGGCGCCCGGTGGTCAGGATGTAACCCCTCAGGAAAGACGGGTGCAGCCGATCTTCCCGCGGGGCACCACACTTTATTGGATTGGTTGAATAGGGTCCAGAGCTGCTATGGATATCACCGAACTCTTAACGTTCAGCGTTCAACAGAACGCGTCCGACCTACATATTTCCGCCGGCGTTCCGCCGATGATCCGGGTCGACGGCGATGTCCGTCGAATCAAGATGCCGGCCCTGGACCACAAGCAGGTTCATGGCCTGGTCTACGACATCATGAACGACAAGCAGCGCAAGGACTTCGAAGAGTTCTACGAGACCGACTTCTCGTTCGAAGTTCCCGGGCTGGCCCGCTTCCGTGTCAACGCCTTCAACCAGAACCGCGGTGCCGGTGCGGTATTTCGGACCATCCCGACCGACATCCTGTCGATGGAAACCCTCGGTATGGGCAAGGTATTCCAAGACCTGTCCTCCAAGCCTCGCGGGCTGGTACTGGTCACCGGTCCGACCGGCTCGGGTAAGTCCACCACCCTGGCGGCGATGGTCGATTACGTCAATGACACCCGCAACGACCATATCCTGACCATCGAAGACCCGATCGAATTCGTCCATGAGAGCAAGAAGTGCCTGGTCAACCAGCGTGAAGTGCACCGCGATACGCTGGGCTTTGCCGAGGCGCTGCGTTCGGCACTACGTGAAGACCCGGACATCATCCTGGTCGGTGAGATGCGAGATCTCGAGACCATCCGCTTGGCGCTGACCGCAGCCGAAACCGGCCACCTGGTGTTCGGCACCCTGCACACCACCTCGGCGGCCAAGACCATCGACCGGATCATCGACGTGTTCCCGAGCCAGGAGAAGGCGATGGTGCGCTCGATGTTGTCCGAATCACTGGAAGGGATCATCTCCCAGACCCTGCTGAAAAAACCCAAGGGAGGCCGGGTCGCGGCCCACGAGATCATGACTGGCACCCCGGCGATCCGGAACCTGATCCGTGAAGACAAGGTGGCCCAGATGTACTCGGCGATCCAGACCGGTGCCGCGTTCGGGATGCAGACCATGGACCAGTGTTTGCAAAATCTGCTGCAGAAAGGGCTGATCTCCCGTGAATCAGCGCGCGAAAAGGCTAAGATGCCGCAGAACTTCTAAATCAGTAGCGCACCGATCGGGAGACAATTGGCTGATTTCTTTAAGCCGAGAGGTTTCCCGACCCAAAATCGGTTAGGCTTGGTTCAATTTATTCGAACAGGTGAATATAAGTGGATTTTACCCAGCTTCTGAAGGTGATGGTTGAGCGTGACGCGTCGGATCTGTTTGTAACCGCCGGCGCCCAACCTAGTATCAAGGTCGATGGCACCGTCAAACCGCTGACCCGCGATCCGTTAACCGCCCGCCAGGCCCGTTCGCTGACCTACAGCACCATGAACGATGCCCAGCAATCCGAATTTGAAGCGACCCACGAGTGCAACTATGCCGTCAGTGCACCCGGCATCGGCCGCTTCCGGGTCAGCGCCTTCTTCCAGCGCAACTCGCCGGGCATGGTGCTGCGTCGGATCAAGAACGAAATCCCCAGCATGGAAGAGCTGCAGCTGCCGCCGATCATCCGCGATCTGGCCACCAGCAAGCGCGGCCTGATCCTGTTCGTCGGTGGTACCAGTACCGGTAAATCCACCTCGCTGGCGTCGATGATCGACTACCGTAACGAGAACACCAAGGGTCATATCATCTGTATCGAAGACCCGATCGAATTTATCCATGATCACAAGAAGTGCATCATGACCCAGCGCGAAGTGGGCATCGACACCCCCAGCTTCGACGTGGCGTTGAAAAACACCCTGCGTCAGGCACCGGACGTGATTCTGATGGGTGAGATCCGCTCCAAGGAGACGATGCAGTACGGCCTCCAGTTCGCCGAGACCGGCCACCTCTGTCTGGCCACCCTGCACGCCAACAACGCCAACCAGGCGCTGGACCGGATTATCAGTTTCTTCCCGCCCGAGCACCACGACCAGCTGTGGATGGACCTGTCGCTGAACATGAAAGCGATCGTGGCCCAACAGCTGCTGCCACGGGCCGATGGTAAGGGCCGAATCGCCGCTGTCGAGGTTCTGATCAACTCGCCGCTGGCCTCGGACCTGATCCGTAAAGCGAATGTCCACGAGCTCAAAGAGCTGATGAAGAAGTCCACCAATATCGGGATGCAGACCTTCGACCAGTCGCTCTACAAGCTGTTCGAACAGGGCAAGGTCACCTATGAAGATGCGCTGGCCCATGCCGATTCGGCCAATGACCTGCGCCTGATGATCAAGCTATCGGCCGAAACCAACCCGCAGCTGCAGGACCAGATCAGCAGCTCCGACGATGGCGAGATGTTCTTCCTCCAGGATGAGGATGATTTCCTGAACGATCCTCGCTAAATCGAGACACGCCCAATGACTCCAGCGTGGGTCATTGGGCCGATCCAGCAATACTGATTAACGCTCGCCCTGCACCTCAAAGTCATCGCTGGCCAGACGCGCTACGCCGTCGGTATCCAGCACCCAAAGCTCCCGATGAACCACCCCGAACGCCTTGTTCATGGTCCAGCGTGAACTGAGGATATAGCCCTCGCCATCGGCGGGCTCCCACTTCACCTCGGTGTAATCCACCTCGGCAAAGCCCTGATCGATAATGTTCTGCCAGAAGGCCTGAATTTCGTCTCGACCGGTAAAGGTCCCGAACGGGCGAGCCTGCATCACCGCATCCTCTTGGTACTGGGCCGCGCAACCCGCCGCATCCTGGTTGTTGAAAGCGTGTTGCCAGGTGGCGATGCCGTCTTTGCAGGCCTGGAGCAGATCATCTTCGGACATGGGAATTCCTCGCTAAGCATGAATCGATAAAGGATCAGTAATCGCAGCTTAGCCCCGGCATTGAGAACAAAAAACAGCCATATTAAAATTCATTGTTCTATTTTTACGGACAATATGATGAATCAGCTGCGACCCATGGCGGTCTTCGCCCGCATTGTCGAATCCGGTTCGATCACCGCGGCGGCCGACTCGCTGCAACTGTCTAAATCCGTGGTCAGCCAACACCTGAAGAGCTTAGAAAAGGAGCTGGGAGTCACGCTGCTTAAACGGACGACTCGGCGCCAAAACCTGACCTCGGCGGGCGAAGCCTTCTATCAGCACTGTCGGGAGATCAACCGACTCGCCGAACAGGCTTGGCAACAGGCTCGCGAAGAGCAGGAGATACCGAAGGGAAAACTGCGCATTACCGCCCCCCACGCGCTGATGGGGCCGCTGGTGGCACCAACGGTGGCCACACTGATACGACGCTATCCGCTGCTGCAACCGGAGCTGATCAGTAGCGATCGTCATCTAGACCTGGCAGCCGAGAATATCGACTTGGCGATTCGGGTGGGACCCTCCCAAGACAGTCGGATCAGGCAGCGCCGCATCGGGCAGTTTCGGGACGTACTCTGCGCCAGCCAACAGCTGCTGAGTACCGAACCCCTATCCCAACTGGACTATATCGCCAACACCTGGCAACGCGAGCAGATCGATCATCAACTGGTGGATGAGCAGGGAAACCCCAAGCATTACCACGCCCAGGCCCGCTGCCGGGCCGACTCCTTCGATGCCTGCCTGGCGCTGCTCGAATCGGGCGCTGGGATCGGCCTGATACCGGACTTCAAACTGGACCAGCATCGCCCCCGGCTAGCCGAACTCTTCCCCGGCTATCGGTTGCCGTTAAATCCGGTTTACGCGCTGCACACCTTCGAGCGGCAACTGCCGCTGAGTGTGCAGCTGTGTATCGAAGAGATCGCGCAGCGGTTCGACCAGGGCTGAGCCACTCATCCTTGAGCCACGCCCTGCGTCGGTTCTCGAACAGGGTGGCTCAAAAACCGGGGATCAGCGCGAGTAGACCAGCTCACCGGCCAGCAACGTATGGCTGACCTGCCCCTGCAGCTGCTGCTCCCAGAACGGCGTGTTGGTACCGACCGACACGTTGGTCTGCGAATCCAGCTGCCAAGCCTGTTCGGGATCGAAGATACAGATATCCGCCGACGCACCGACACCCAGTTGGCCCCGGTCGAGCCCCAGAATCCGAGCCGGCTCAACACTAAGCAGCGTCACCAGTTCCGACAGTTGCAGTAGATCCTGCTCGACCAACTGCAGGCCCAACGGCAGCAGGGTCTGAAGCCCGATCATGCCCGGCTCGGTCACGCTAAACGGTGCCGCCTTGGCCGAGGCTTCGTGGGGTTGATGATCGGAACACAGGGCGCTGATTCCGCCACGGACCAACGCGGCCCGCAAGCCTGCCCGTTCGGCTTCGGAACGCAGCGGCGGCGACAGGTGGTAGCGCCCATCGAACCCTTCCAGCGCACCGTCATCCAACAGCAACTGATGAACCGCCAGATCACAGCTGACCGCCTGGCCCCGCTCACGGGCCTCTTCGATCATCTTGATCGAGCGCTCGCAGGAGAGCTGGCCAAAGTGCAGCCGCGCACCGGCCTGCTCGGCCAGCAGCAGGTAACGGGAGACTTCCAGGGTCTCGGCTACCGCCGGAATACCCTCCAAGCCGAGCCGCATCGCCATCGCCCCGTCGTGGGCACAGCCACTGCTCAGCGACGGCTCCTGCGGACGTACAAACACCAGCAGATCGTGGGTAGCGGCATATTCCAGACAGCGCAGCAGGGTCTGGGCACTGGCGACACCGGCACCGACGTTGCTGAAGCCGACACAACCTGCCGCCTTCAACGCCATCATATTGGCCAGCTGCTCGCCTTCCAGCCCTTTGGTCAAAGCCCCCAGCGGCAGCACCTGAACCAATCCGGCCTCGGCGGCACGGTCCTGAATCAGCCGTGCCACGGCCGGCGTATCCAACACCGGCTGGGTCTGAGGTGGGCAGCACAGCGTCGTCACGCCACCGGCGGCTGCGGCACCACTTTCGCTGGCAATCGTGCCTTTCTGGGTCTGGCCCGGCTCGCGCAGGAACGCCTGCAGGTCAATCAGTCCGGGACAAACGATCTGGCCGCCGGCATCGATGGTCCGATCCGCCACAAACCCGTCCGGCGCCTCACCAACGGCCAGCACCTTACCCTGCTGCAGGTACAGATCGAGCTGGGCATCGATGTCGTTGGCCGGATCGATCAGGCGGCCGCCCTGAATTACTGTATTCATCGGTTTCCTTCGTCTGCTTGCGCCTGATTGTTTTCTTGGCTCTGCGCCTGGGCTTGGGTCTGCTGGCCGCTGACCGCCATCGACATCACCGCCATCCGGGTCGCGACCCCGTAACCGACCTGTTTCAGGATCAGTGACTGGGCACCGTCGGCCACCTCGGACTCGATCTCAACTCCACGGTTGATCGGTCCGGGGTGCATCACGATGGCACCGGGATTGGCCAGCGCCAACCGCTCACGACTCAGACCATAGAGCTTGTAGAACTCGCCCTGGGACGGCAGGAAGGCGCTCTGCATCCGCTCCAGCTGCAGCCGCAGCATGATCACCACGTCCACATCCTTGAGTCCCTCACCCAGATCGCTGTAGACCTTGACCCCGAGACTGTCGACATCGGTCGGCAGCAGGGTCTTCGGTGCGATCAGGCGAACTTCGTCGGCGCCGAGAGTATTGAGTGCATGGATCTGCGAGCGGGCCACCCGGGAATGCAGGATATCGCCAACGATAGCAACTTTAAGCGGCTCAAAGGCCCCTTTATGCCGACGGATGGTAAGCATATCGAGCATCGCCTGGGTCGGGTGGGCATGACGGCCGTCACCGGCGTTGATGATCGCCACATTCGGGGTCACATGCTGGGCGATAAAGTGAGCCGCGCCGCTGTTGGGGTGGCGGACCACGAACATATCCGAGTGCATCGCCTCCAGGTTCCACAGCGTGTCACGCAGGGTTTCACCCTTGGAGGTGGCCGAGGTGGCAATATCGAGGTTGAGCACGTCAGCCGACAGCCGCTTGGCCGCCAACTCAAAGGTACTGCGAGTCCGGGTGCTGTTCTCGAAGAACAGGTTGATCACCGTCTTGCCGCGCAGCAGCGGTACTTTCTTGACCGACTGGGCCCCCATATCGACGAACGAGTCGGCGGTATTGAGGATGTCGGTCAGCAGCTCGCAGCTCAGCCCCTCGGTAGTAAGAAAATGACGCAGCTGGCCCTGTTCATTCAGTTGCAGCTGCAGACTATCGGTCACGGGATTCATCGACTGGGAATTCCAATTAGGGTGAATAAGGGCCTAGTGACTTTGCCAGGCTTGACGTTGTACCAGCTGCAGGCTCAGTGGCTCCGGTCCGGACAGCTTGATCTGCTGCCCCGGATCCAGCTTGAAGGTCTTACCGACGATATCAGCCTGGATCGGCAACTCCTGGGCCTGCAGATCAAGCAGGGTCATCAAGGTGACGGAGGCGGGGCGGCCATAATCGAACAGTTCGTTGAGGGCTGCCCGTACGGTTCGACCGCTCATCAGCACATCGTCGATCAGGACGATGTCGCGCTCCTCGGTGGCAAACGGCAACGCCGACGGCTGCACCTTGGGGTTCAGTCCGATCCGGGTAAAATCGTCGCGGTAGAAACTGATATCCAGTACCCCGACCGGATCCTGCAGCTCCAGATGCTGCTGCACCCGCTCGGCCAGCCAGACGCCGCCGGTTCGGATACCCACCAGCATCGGGTTGTCGATGCCGCGCTGTTCCAGTAATCCTTTGAGCTGCTCTGTCATCTGCTCGAGCAACTGCTCTACATCTATACGTTCGGGCATCAGGGGGTTCCTTGCGGTTGGGTCAGTTTATCCAGGCTCGAGCGGTGTTCCGGCTCGCGGAACCAGCTCTCCAGTATCAGCTGTGCAGCCAAGCCGTCCATCGAATGTTTCTTGAAGTCCGCTTCACCACCGCCATCCAGGTGAATCCCCTTGGCTTCGTGGCTGCTCAAGCGTTCATCGGTGAGGTAGCTGGGACGGTCAAACCGGGCATGCAGGCGGTTGGCAAACTTGCGGGCGCGGTAGGACATCTCGCACAGGGTGCCGTCCATATTGAGCGGCAATCCGACCACAAAGGCTTCCGGCTGCCACTCCTTGAACAGGGCTTCAATTTGGCCCCAGTCAGGGACCCCATCTTTTGCGGCAATAGGCTTCAACGGCGTTGCCGTTGCGGTAATCGCCTGCCCCACGGCCACCCCGAACCGGGTGGTGCCAAAGTCAAATGCCAGTATCAAAAAGCTGCCCGCTGTCGATCAAATGTCGAATGGTTGGCGGCTGGAGCGGGCTTGAATCAAGCGTGTCCGCTTTCGGCAGTCAGCAGGTCCAGATTGACCCCGAGCTTACCGGCAGCCGCGCCGAGCCGCTGCTGCGACTCGGTGGCGAACAGTATATCCAAATCGGCCGGACAACTTAACCAACTGTTGTGCAGGATCTCCTGCTCCAGCTGTCCAGCCCCCCAGCCGGCATAGCCGAGGGTGATCAGATAGTGCTCCGGCCCCCACCCCTCGGCAATCGCCCGCAGAATATCCACCGAGGTGGTCAACTGCAGCCGCTCGGTCACCGCATAACTGGAGTTCCACAGGTGTTCGGTGGGGCTGTGTAGAATAAAGCCCCGTTCGACCTGCACCGGGCCTCCGGCGTAGATCTGTCGCTGGCCGTCGTGCAGCGGCTCGATCGAGATCTCCAGGTGTCCCAGGATCTCCTTGAACGAGAGGTCCATCGGCCGATTGACGATCAATCCCATCGCCCCCTGCTCGTTGTGCTCGCAGATATAGGTCAGCGACTGCTCGAAGAAGCGGTCCTTCAAATGGGGCATTGAGATCAGGAAATGATCGCAAAGATTGCTGTTCGATTCGGTAGGATCCATAAAACAAGTATCAACCCAGTCCGGCAAAGACACAAGGTGAAGCGGCAAGCAGCGCGCCGAGGCGCACAATTGCGCGCAATCCGGGCGAAGGATCAGGAACCGGTAGAAAAGACTTGATGGCCACTAGAGTGTCGCCTTCGGCTCGGGTATCCTCAGGGATCTGAGACGGTTATAAGGAATTAAAATGGCAAAACTCAGAGTGCTGGTAGTCGACGATGCGGCCTTTATCCGGGAGATGGTCAAGAAGACCATTCGCACCCGTTTCCCCGATTTTCAGGTGGAAGATGCCATTAATGGCCGCAAAGCCCAGCAACTGATGACCAAGTCAGACTTCGATCTGGTGCTGTGCGACTGGGAGATGCCGGAGATGTCCGGTATCGAGCTGCTCAGCTGGGTCCGCCAGGAACACAAATCCCGTGTGCCTTTTGTGATGGTGACCAGCCGCGGCGATAAAGCCAACGTGGTCGAAGCGATCCAGGCCGGAGTGACCGACTATATCGGCAAACCATTCTCCAACGAAGGCCTGTTGAACAAGGTGATCAAGGTGCTCGGCAAGCACCATAATCTTCGCAGCGACAGCCGCAGCAGCGGGACCGGCCGTGTTGCCGACGGCTCCATCGATGCCCTGACCGGCGGTGCCAAGGCGAAACAGGCGCCGCCACGCCAACCTCAAAAACCGACTCCCGCAGCGACTCAAGCCAGTCCCAAGGCCACGCCCCCCAAGATGCCCAAACCCGCCACCGTGCGTGGTAGCGCTCATCTGCGATTCGGCAGCACCATCAGCGCCTGCGATATCACCGCATTAAGCCTGAAACAGATCGTACTGCAGTGCAAAGTCAGCCAGGGACTGCCGGCGATTCTGGAAAATGTAGTGGTGGATCTGGAGCAACCCGGTGCCCAGGAAAACAGCGAGGTGGCTCGCCTGAACGCCATCGTGCATACGCTGCAGGCGCAGGATACCAGTCCGGACTGCGAACTGGTCAGCGTCACGGTAACCATCGTCGATCAGGATCCGCAGAAACTGGCCTATATGTCGAAGATGATCGCCCGCGGTACCACCCAGAGCGGCTTTATTCCGGCGGCTAACTAAGCCGCCGCGACCTTACTGCCGAATACCGATTCGGGCCCGTTCGAACTTCCAGGTCCGGATAATCTCCACCCGATCCGCATGCTTGCGCAGCTCCGGGCCAAAACTGTCATAGGGCGCTGCCAGCCGGACGATTCGGCGAGCGGAATCATCCAGCACCCGATAGCCCGAACTCTTCAATACCTCCACCCGATCCAGACTGCCGTCCGGGCGGATCACCACCAGCAGTCGCAAGTGGCCGTAGAGCTTGCGCTGTCGCGCCTCCTCGGGGTAGTTCAGATTCCCGACCCGTTCGACCTTGGCACGCCAGGCATCCAGGTATTGGGCATCAAACGCCTCGCGGGTCGAGGCCGAGGTCAGACGTCGAATCCGGGGAGAATCGGCCCGCTCCTGGCGCAGACTGTCCAGTTTCGCTTCCAGACTGGCGATCTCCAACGACCGCGCCAACAACGACGAGCTGACCCCGGTGGCTTCGTCAGCCGCCTGGGGCGGAGGGGGGACGCTTGATGACTGCACCTTACGGCTGTCAGCCTGGGTACTGAGCTGTTCGGGCTGGGCCTGGTTCAGCGAAGGAGTTTGCGAGGGTTGAGGTTCCGGGGTGGGCTGGTTGACGCTCTGCGGTTGCGGGGCCCGAATCAGCTCCAACGGGCTGGGCGCCACCCCCGGTGCGATCGCCTCGCTCTGGTTGTTCTGGAACGGCGCCAGCTCCTTGGTGGTGGGTAAGGCTTTCTCCTGCTGTTCACCACTGCCGATCTGGTTGTGCTGGGCAATAAAGTCGGCCTTTTCCGGCGCCAGATCGCTACGGAACTGGGCCAGGGTTACTTCCAGGGTCTTCGCGACCGGCGTCGGTTGCTCATCCTCAAAACCAACCCCAAGTACGATCAGGGCATGGATCGCCACCGCGACAAAAAGGGTAAACCCCAACCGATCGTTGGGTCCGACCCGAGGTCCGTTCAATACCGGTGTGCTCTGACTCATCGCTCTCCCAACCGACCCGGCTTATCCGACCGAATCCAGCCGATCGGCGATAGCATCCATCAGCTGCCCGGCGATATCCAGGCCGAACTGATCGTTCAACTCGCGAATACAGGTCGGGCTGGTGACATTAATCTCGGTCAGGTAATCACCAATCACATCCAGACCGACGAACAACAGCCCCAGCTCCTGAATCACCGGCTTGACCTGCTCGCAGATCCAGCGATCACGATCACTCAGCGGTCGTCCAACCCCGGTACCTCCGGCTGCCAGATTACCGCGGGTCTCTCCCTGGGACGGAATCCGTGCCAGAGTGTAGTCGACCGGTTCGCCGTCGATCAGCAGAATCCGCTTGTCGCCATCGCTGATCTCCGGAATAAACCGCTGCGCCATGATCTGCTGACGACCGTGGTCGGTCAGGGTTTCGAGCACCACATTGAGATTCGGATCGTCCTCACGAACGCGGAAGATCGAACTGCCACCCATACCGTCCAGCGGTTTGAAGATCACATCCTGATGTTCGGCGTGGAAATCCTTCAGCAACTGCGGATCGCGGCTGACCAGCACCGGCGGGCAGCACTGCGGGAACTGGGTCGCAAACAGCTTTTCGTTACAGTCGCGCAACCGCTGCGGCGGATTGACCACCATCAGGCCGTCACGCTCGGCCTGCTCCAGCAGATGGGTGCTGTAGAGATACTCGTTGTCGAACGGCGGGTCCTTGCGCATCAGCACCACATCCAGCTCGGTCAACGGCAGGTGCTGATACTCACCCCGTTCGAACCAGTCGTTGGGATCCCGCTTCACGCTCAGCTCGGCCATCTTGCCCATCGCCACACCGTCACGCAGGTAGAGACCGGATTGCTCCAGATAGTACAGCTGCCAGCCGCGATCCTGGGCGGCCCAGAGCATCGCCAGGGTACTGTCTTTCTTGTAGGTGATCGCTTCGATCGGGTCCATGACCACGCCAAGTTTCAGGCTCATCGATTAGGTTCCTAAGGATCGGTTAACAGGTGCAATAGCGGCATAGTACCAGAGCCGGTACGATTTTCAGCCGTGTCCAGACGAATCCGCCAAGACGGCAGGATTAACTTATAGAATGGGGATCGGTGCCGCAGGTTCAACCCGGCTAACCCAGATCGCCCCAAAGATAATGCAGTAATGTCAGCGCCGCCACCGGTGCAGTTTCGGTACGCAGCACCCTTGGCCCCAACTGCAGCGACTCGAATCCGGCGGCACGGGCCCGTTCGATCTCGGCCTCTTCGAGCCCCCCTTCCGGACCGATCAGCAAAGCCACCGAATCGGGGGCCTGCCGCTGTCCCAGCGGCATTTCAGCATCGGGATGTAGCACCAGCTTGAGTGGAGCCTCGGTCTGCGCCACCCAGCTGTCGAGCGATTGCGGCAAGGAGATCTCGGGGACACGGGTACGGCCGGACTGCTCGCAGGCGCTGATGGCGACCTGCTGCCAGTGCTGACGCCGCTTCTGTTGTCGGTCGGCGGGCAGTTTGACCTCACAACGCTGACTAAACAGCGGCACGATCCGATCGACACCCAGCTCGGTGGCTTTCTGGATCGCATAGTCCATCCGCTCACCTCGGGACAGCACCTGCCCCAGCTCGACCTTGAGCGGCGACTCCACCGGACGCTGCAACGCCTCACCGACCCGCACGCTGACCGAACGTTTGCTCAGTTCCAGCAGCTCGGCCCGATGCTCGTTGCCGTTGCCGTCGAACAGCACCACCGAATCACCGGGGCGCATCCGCAGTGCTCGCCCCAGATGCTGGGTCGCACTGTCGTTCAGAGACAACTCAGCCCCTGGAATAAGGGGCTGAGGTTCGTAGACGCGGGGGGATCGCAACGCGAACTCCGCTTAGAGGCCCGCGGCCTGGCGCAACGCCTCGGCCTTGTCGGTCCGCTCCCAGGTAAATTCCGGCAGCTCACGACCGAAGTGACCGTAAGCGGCGGTGGCACGGTAGATCGGGCGTTTCAGGTCCAGCATCTCGATCAGGCCGCGCGGGCGCAGATCGAAGTGCTCGCGTACCAGGGTGACGATGCGATCGTCGTCGATCTTGCCGGTACCGAAGGTGTTGACGCTGATCGAGGTCGGCTCGGCCACGCCGATGGCGTAGGAAACCTGGACTTCGCAACGCTCGGCCAGGCCGGCAGCAACGATGTTCTTGGCCACGTAACGACCGGCATAGGCGGCCGAACGGTCAACCTTGGATGGATCCTTACCGGAGAAAGCACCACCACCATGACGGGCCATGCCGCCGTAGGTATCAACGATAATCTTACGGCCGGTCACACCACAGTCACCCATCGGACCACCGATGATGAACTGGCCGGTGGGGTTGATATGGAACTCGGTATCCTTGTGCAACCATTCCGCCGGCAGCACATGCTGGATAATCTCTTCCATCACCGCTTCGCGAATGTCGGCCTGAGCCACTTCCGGGCTGTGTTGGGTCGACAGCACCACCGCATCGACAGCCACCGGCTTACCGTTTTCATAGCGCAGCGTGACCTGAGACTTGGCGTCCGGACGCAACCAGGGTAATACGCCCTTCTTGCGCAGCTGGGCTTGACGCTCAACCAGACGGTGGGAGTAGAAGATCGGTGCCGGCATCAGCACCTCGGTTTCGTTGGTGGCGTAACCGAACATCAGGCCCTGGTCACCGGCCCCCAGATCTTTGTCCTCGGCTTCGTCAACACCGACGGCGATATCCACCGACTGCTTACCGATCGCGTTCAAAACCGCACAGGAAGCGCCGTCAAAGCCGACTTCGGAGCTGTTGTAGCCGATATCCAGAATAACCTGGCGGACAATGTCCTCCAGATCAACGTAAGTGGAGGTACGCACTTCACCGGCGATAACCGCCATCCCGGTTTTAACCAGGGTCTCAACCGCAACGCGGGAGTTGGGATCATCCTTGAGGATCGCGTCCAGTACCGCATCGGAGATCTGGTCGGCCATTTTATCCGGATGCCCTTCGGACACGGATTCGGAGGTGAAGAGAGAATAAGTGCTCATCGTATTTCCTTAATAATTGAATGCGTTGTCGATCTCCGCACAACCATTGATAGCGAGATCGCGCCAACACAGTGACTTAATTACCAAGCTGGGAGCCGTTAAAACAGACGGGCTTTGGAGGAATCCTGAGGAGATTCCGAGAAGACAACCGGGATCGCCCGACTCCAGAGTGGGGCCGCAATCATAACGCCATTCCCGCCGCCACGCACTACGTTCGATGTAAATAAGACTCATATCCGATGATCAAGGTCAATTTGACCTCTGGTTAGTTCGTAAACAGCGCTACATCCGTCTCTCGATCGAGCAGATCGATATTTTTCAGCTCAAATCGAGCTTTTTTTACGCTCTGGATTTGAAGCCACCCCGCGAGTACGAGAGAATACGCACCTATTTTTTTATCGCGTTTTTAAATTATCGGGACTTCCCCAGGAAGCTCCCCCTACGCTCACGCCAGGAGTTTCTTTCATGCTGTCCCGTAGAGATCTTGCCAACGCCATTCGCGCCCTGAGCATGGACGCCGTCCAGCAAGCCAAATCCGGCCACCCCGGCGCCCCGATGGGTATGGCGGATATCGCCGAAGTTCTGTGGAACGACTACCTGCAGCACAACCCGGCCAACCCGCAGTGGATCAACCGCGACCGCTTCGTGCTGTCCAACGGCCACGGCTCGATGCTGATCTACTCGCTGCTGCACCTGTCCGGCTACGAGCTGTCGATCGACGACCTGAAAAACTTCCGTCAGCTGCACAGCAAGACCGCCGGTCACCCGGAGTACGGCTATGCGCCAGGCGTTGAGACCACCACCGGCCCGCTGGGTCAGGGTATCGCCAACGCCGTCGGTATGGCGATCGCCGAAAAGACTCTGGCCGGTCAGTTCAACCGTGACGGCTACGACATCGTCGACCACTACACTTACTGCTTCCTCGGCGACGGCTGCATGATGGAAGGTATCTCCCACGAGGTCTGCTCACTGGCCGGCACCCTGGGTCTGGGCAAGCTGATCGCGTTCTACGACGACAACGGCATCTCCATCGACGGTGAAGTCGAAGGCTGGTTCACCGATGACACCGTACAGCGTTTTGAATCCTACGGCTGGCAGGTGATCCCGGCGGTTGACGGCCACGACGCCGATGCCATCCACGCAGCCATCGAAGCGGCTCGCGCCAATCCGGATCAGCCGACCCTGATCTGCTGCAAGACCGTGATCGGCTTCGGTTCACCCAACAAGCAGGGCAAGGAAGATTGTCACGGTGCCCCGCTGGGTGACGACGAGATCGCGCTGACCCGCGAAGCGCTGGGCTGGAAGCACGGCCCGTTCGAAGTTCCCGAAGAGATCCGTAACGAGTGGGACGCCCGCGAACACGGTGTCGTGATCGAGAACAACTGGAACGACATGTTTGCCGGCTATGCCGAGACCCACCCGGAACTGGCCGCCGAATTCCTGCGTCGGATCAGTGGCGACCTGCCGCAAGACTTCTCCGCCCAGGCACAGGCCTATATCGAAGAGCTGCAGGCTAAGGGCGAAACCATCGCCAGCCGTAAAGCATCTCAGAATGCCCTGAATGCCTTCGGCCCGATGCTGCCGGAGCTACTGGGTGGCTCTGCCGACCTGGCCGGTTCCAACCTGACCCTGTGGGGCGGCTGTGAAGGCGTCTCCAAAGAGAACGCCGGCGGTAACTACGTCTACTACGGTGTGCGTGAGTTCGGCATGTCCGCGATCATGAACGGTGTAGCCCTGCACGGCGGCTTTATCCCTTACGGCGCCACCTTCCTGGTCTTCATGGAATACGCCCGTAACGCAGTACGGATGGCGGCGCTGATGAAGCAGCGCTCGCTGTTCGTCTACACCCACGACTCCATCGGTCTGGGCGAAGACGGCCCGACCCACCAGCCGATCGAGCAGATTCCGAACCTGCGTAACACCCCGAATCTGGACGTCTGGCGTCCGTGCGATGCGGTCGAGTCTGCCGTGGCCTGGAAGAACTCACTGGAGAAAGTCGATGGTCCGTCGGCGCTGATCTTCTCCCGTCAGAACCTGCCCCACCAGGAGCGTTGCGACGAGAAGCTGGCCAACATCAAGCGTGGCGGCTATATCCTGCGTGACTGCCAGGGTCAGCCCGATGCCATCCTGATCGCCACCGGTTCCGAAGTCGCGCTGGCGATGGACGCCGCCGATGCGCTGAGCTCTCAAGGCCGCAACATCCGGGTTGTGTCGATGCCCTGTGTCGAAGCCTTCGAGGTTCAGTCCAACGACTACCGCGAGTCCGTGCTGCCATCCAGCGTCACCGCTCGGGTCGCCATCGAAGCCGCCCACAGTGACTTCTGGTACAAGTACGTCGGCCTCAACGGCCGCATCGTCGGCATGACCTCCTTCGGTGAATCCGCCCCGGCCGGCGAGCTGTTCAAGCTGTTCGGCTTCACCGTCGACAATGTGGTCGCTCAGGTCAACGAACTGCTGTAATCCGGCTCAACGGGAGCGACTCCGGGTCGCTCCCGCTTTGCCCTGCCAATCAGGAACAAACGCAATCGATGAGTTTTAATATTGCCATCAACGGCTATGGCCGCATCGGCCAGTGTATTCTGCGGGCGCTCTACAGCAGCAGCTCACAGCCTCGGCCGTTCAACGTGGTGGCGATCAACGAACTATCCGACATCGACACGCTGACTTACCTGACCCGCTACGACACCACCCACGGTCGCTTCCCACTACCGGTCGACCATGACGGCCAGCACCTGCTAATCAACAGCGATCGGATTCTGATGCTGAATCAGCCGGATCCCACCAAGCTTCCCTGGGACGAGCTGAAGATCGATCTGGTACTGGAATGTTCCGGCTCGTTCTGCTCCCGCGAAATTGCTCAGCAACACCTCGATTCCGGCGCCAAGCGACTGCTGTTTTCACAGCCAGCCGCCAGCGATATCGATGCCACCGTGGTTTATGGCTTTAACCAACACAGCCTCAAGCCCGAGCACCAGATCGCCTCCAGTGCTTCTTGTACCACCAACTGCGTGGTCCCGGTACTGGATCTGCTCGAGCGTGAATTCGGCATCATCAACGGGGTGACGACCACCATCCATTCGGCAATGAACGATCAGCCGGTGATCGATAGCTACCATCAGACCGACCTTCGACTGACCCGCAGCTCGATGCAGTCGATCATTCCGGTCGACACCGGCCTGGCCCGGGGTATCGATCGGCTGCTGCCGCAACTGGCCGGTCGTTTCCAATGCAACCATCTACGGGTACCGACCACCAATGTGTCGCTGATGGACCTGTCGTTGCAACTGGCGCAGGACACCAGCACCGAGGTGGTCAACCAGCTGCTGCGCGATGCCGCCGCGGGTCCGCTAAACGGCTTGCTGGGCTACACCGACGAACCCCACGCTTCGATCGATTTCAACACCGATCCACGATCCGGCATCGTCGATGCGACCCAGACTCGGGTCAGCGGCCGTCTGCTGAAACTGCTGTGCTGGTTCGACAACGAGTGGGGCTTTGCCAACCGGATGCTGGATGTGGCCGACTGCTGGCTCGGGCAGGACCCGGCAACCAAACAGAATTCCAATTCGAAAACTTAAAGAGACGATACCCATGACTGTACTGAAGATGACCGAGCTGGATCTGAGCGGAAAGCGTGTGCTGATCCGTGAAGATCTGAACGTCCCGGTAAAAGAGGGCAAGGTAACCTCCGACGCCCGCATCCGTGCCGCCCTGCCGACCATCGAGCATGCCCTCAAGGCTGGCGCCAAAGTGATGCTGATGTCGCACCTGGGCCGTCCCAGCGAAGGCGAATACAACCCGGACTTCTCTCTGGCACCGGTTGCCGCCCACCTGGGTGAGCTGCTGGGTCGCGAGGTACCGCTGGTACAGGATTGGCTCAACGGTTTCGAAAGCGACTCTGATCTGCTGCTGCTGGAAAACGTCCGCTTCAATGCCGGTGAGAAGAAGAATGACGACGCCCTGGCCAAGCAGATGGCCGAGCTGTGCGATATCTTCGTAATGGACGCCTTCGGTACCGCTCACCGGGCCCAGGCCTCCACCCACGGCGTGGCCAAGTTTGCCCCGGTCGCCTGCGCCGGTCCGCTGCTGGCCAACGAACTGGATGCCCTGGCCCGTGCCCTGGATAACCCGGCCCGTCCGATGGCCGCGATCGTTGGCGGCTCCAAGGTTTCCACCAAGCTGACCGTACTGGAGTCGCTGTCCGACAAGGTTGACCAGCTGATCGTCGGCGGCGGTATCGCCAACACCTTCCTGGCCGCAGCCGGTCACCCGGTCGGCAAGTCCCTTTACGAAGCGGACCTGATCGACCAGGCCAAGGCTCTGATGGCCAAGACCAGCATCCCGATGCCGACCGATGTGGTCGTCGCCACTGAGTTCTCCGAATCCGCCACCGCTACCGTCAAGAAGGTCGACGAAGTCGCGGAAGACGACATGATCCTGGATATCGGTCCAGAATCGGCCGCCAACCTGGCCAAGCTGATGGGCGAAGCCCAGACCGTAATCTGGAACGGCCCGGTCGGTGTGTTCGAGTTCGACCAGTTCGGTGGAGGCACCAAGACCCTGTCCCTGGCGATCGCCGAATCCGACGCTTTCTCCATCGCCGGTGGTGGCGACACCCTGGCGGCAGTGGATAAGTATCAGATCACCGAGCAGGTTTCCTACATCTCCACCGGCGGCGGCGCCTTCCTGGAGTTTGTTGAAGGCAAGAAGCTGCCGGCGGTCGAGATCCTTGAACAGCGTGCCAACGGCTAAACAGCCCACTACACTAGATTCATCCGGGCTGGTAATCGCGCCAGCCCCAATCACCTAATAACACGAAAGAGACGATAAATTATGGCTTTGATCAGTATGCGACAGCTGCTCGACCATGCAGCGGAGTATGGCTACGGTATTCCGGCGTTCAACGTCAACAACCTCGAGCAGATGCGCGCCATCATGGAAGCGGCCAACAAGACCGACAGCCCGGTCATCGTCCAGGCCTCCGCCGGTGCGCGTAAGTACGCCGGTTCTAACTTCCTCAAGCACATGATCCTGGCGGCGATCGAAGAGTTCCCTCATATTCCGGTCTGTATGCACCAGGACCACGGTACCTCGCCTGCCGTGTGCCAACGCTCGATCCAGCTGGGCTTCTCTTCCGTCATGATGGATGGCTCCCTGATGGAAGACGGCAAGACCCCGTCCAGCTACGAGTACAACGTTGATGTGACCCGTCGCACCGTTGAGATGGCCCACGCCTGTGGTGTCTCGGTCGAGGGCGAGCTGGGTTGTCTGGGTTCACTGGAAACCGGTCAAGCCGGTGAAGAGGACGGTATCGGCGCCGAAGGCACCCTGTCCCACGACCAGATGCTGACCGACCCGGATGAAGCGGCTGACTTCGTCAACAAGACCGGTTGTGACGCGCTGGCGATTGCCTGCGGTACCAGCCACGGCGCCTACAAGTTCACCCGTCCGCCCACCGGTGACGTGCTGTCGATCGACACCATCAAGAAGATCCACCAACGTCTGCCCAACACCCACCTGGTCATGCACGGCTCTTCCAGCGTGCCGCAGGAGTGGCTGGCCGTCATCAATCAGTACGGTGGTGCGATTCCGGAAACCTACGGTGTCCCGGTCGAGCAGATCGTCGAGGGGATCAAGCACGGTGTTCGCAAGGTCAACATCGACACCGATCTGCGCCTGGCGTCCACCGGTGCGGTCCGTCGCTTCCTGGCTGAGAATCCGGCCGAGTTCGACCCGCGTAAATTCCTCAGCGTGACCCTGACGGCGATGACCGAAATCGCCAGCGCCCGTTACGAGGCTTTCAATGCGGCGGGCCAGGCCAGCAAGATCAGCGCGATCTCGCTGGAGGCGATGACCGATCGTTACCTGTCCGGCGAGCTGGACCAGAAGGTCAACTAAGCTCTACGACCCCAGATCAAACGGCAGCCCTCGGGCTGCCGTTTTTGGTTACACTGAAGGAAATAGTAGAGCCCCGGATTTATGGAATTCGACCCCAACGAACTGATCGGCCGATTACCGCCGTTTGATCCGCAGCAGCCGGCACGACCGGAGGATTACCCGCGCTATTGCGAACGTTACGGGTTCGAATTCGGCGACCTGTCCGACACCAGCCAGCTGGGAATGCTGGAGATCGATGCAGAGCAGATCGCGGTCCACCTATGGCGCCATCCCTCGCCGGTCGGCACCCTGCTGATCGTTCACGGCTACCTCGACCACCACGGCCTCTATCGACACCTGATCCGCTACGGTCTGGAACGGCAGGTCAACCTGCTCTGCTTCGACCTTCCCGGCCATGGCCTATCGACCGGCAAGCGCGCCGCCATCGACAGCTTTGATAGCTACCAGCGCGTACTGGAGGCCCTGCTCGATCGAATCGACGACTGGCAGCTGACCCGGCCGCTGCATCTACTCGGGCAAAGCACCGGAGCGGCGATCATCAATCACTATCTGCTTCGCCATGGAACCGAGTCTAACCGGCTTATCGACGGCCGCATCGCCGAGCTGGCGCCGCTGGTTCGCGCCGCCAACTGGGCCTGGGTCAATCTGCTACACAGCCTGCTCGCCCCGTGGAAAGGCTCGGTCACCCGTGGCTTTGCCGCCAACAGCAACGATGACAAATTCGTCGAGTTCTTACGTCGTGACCCACTGCAATCACCGGTGATCACCGCCGACTGGATCGGCGCGTTAAAGCGCTGGCTACCCGAATTCCAGTCTCTGGACACCATCGAGCGGTCGCTGCTGATCGTCCAAGGCGAGAAAGATGCGACCGTCGACTGGCGCTTTAACCTGAATCTGCTGGCCCAGAAATTCCCTAATCAACAGGCGTTGCTGCTGGCCGATGCCAGACACCAGCTCGCCAACGAGTCCGAACCGCTACGCCAGAAATACCTCGACTGGCTGGATCAACAGGGCTTTCTGCAGCCGGCCTGAAACCCTGAAACGGTCCGCTGCTATAGTGAAACCAACCGTAACCGCCGAGCCATAACGATGACCAAACAGCTGCTGATCGTCGCCAACACCCCGTCGCCCAACACCCAGGAGCTGGCCGAGGCGGTGGTCCGTGGCGCGTCTCATCCGGATATTGATAATGTCGAGGTAATTTTTAAGCAGCCGCTGCAGGCCGGACCCGAGGATGTGTTGGCCGCCGATGCCGTGTTGATCGGCAGCACCGAGAACTTCGGTTATATGGCGGGGCTGATCAAGGACTTCTTCGAGCGTATCTACTATCCCTGTCTGGAGCAGACTGAGGGTCGCTCCTGCGCGCTGTATATCCGTGCCGGCAACGATGGTCGTGGCACACGAGCCAGTATCGAGAAGATTCTTACCGGGCTACGCTGGCGGCCGATCCAGCCGACCCTGATTCTGCGTGGTGATTTCGATCCCGGATTTATCGACCAGTGCGAAGAGTTGGGAATGACGATGGCCGCTGGACTGGAAGCCGGGATCTACTAAGCCACAATAAAAAAGGCACCCACAGGGTGCCTTTGTCTTAGCAGGGAGACGCGTTGGCTTAGATCGCGTCAGAGCCGGTCTCGCCGGTCCGAATCCGAATGATCTGGTCCAGCGGGGTGACAAAGATCTTGCCGTCACCGATCTTGCCGGTATTGGCCGAGTTGCTGATCGTCTCGATCACCTGATCCAGCAGCGCATCATCGATCGCCGCTTCGATCTTCACTTTGGGTAGGAAGTCGACCACGTACTCGGCACCACGGTAGAGCTCGGTATGGCCCTTCTGGCGACCGAAGCCCTTCACCTCAGTAACGGTGATACCCTGGACACCGATCTCCGACAATGCCTCACGAACATCATCCAACTTAAAGGGTTTGATTACAGCGGTGACCAGTTTCATCGACTTCTCCTGTTGCCAGTTAGAGCGGGGTTCATACCCCTGTTTTGCACCCAAGCGCGCCATGGCAGCGCCCGCAAACCGCCAGTATAACCCGCGACGACCGGATTGAGCTATCGGACGCTATTAGTCGCTTGGTCGAAAGCGGCTCAGGGTATAGCATGGCGGCTCGATAATACGCCCTCCTCAAACAGGACCCGTTACATTGGAAAGCCCCTGGATCTTGGAACAGTTCGGTCTGTTGATCATCTCACTGCTGGCCAATCTACTCTCGGCACTGGCCGGCGGCGGTGCCGGCCTACTGCAGTTTCCCGTGTTGTTGTTCCTTGGGCTCAGCTTCGCGACCGCCCTGGCCACCCACAAGATTGCCAGCGTTGCGCTGGGGGTCGGGGCCACACTCCGGCATCTGCGCGAAGGCAGTCTGGAACCACGCTTCGCCCTCTTTATGCTCGGCTGTGGTCTACCTGGCGTTATCCTGGGGGCCAACCTGATCCTCGATCTGGACGAAACCCTGGCCGTATTGGCACTGGGTTGTCTGACCTGTGGCCTGGGGCTGTACTCCATCTTCAAACAGGAACTGGGGATGAGCGCCAGCCGCCGCAACCGCGACCTGAATGGCATGCTGATCGGCGGCGCGGGGCTGTTTGTGATCGGCGCCCTGAACGGCTCGCTGACCTCCGGCACCGGCCTGTTCGTGACGATGTGGCTGGTACGCTGGTTCGGACTCGACTATCAGCGTGCCGTTGCCTATACCTTGATTCTGGTCGGCCTGTTCTGGAACGGTTTCGGGGCCTTGGCGGTCGCACTGCAGACACCGCCGCGCTGGGAATGGTTACCGGTGTTGTTGATCGGCTCCATGCTCGGGGCCTATTTCGGCGCCCACCTGGGTATCGCCAAGGGCAACCGCACCATCAAACGCTGCTTCGAAGTCTTGACCCTGCTGGTCGGCGCCAAGCTGATCTGGGACGGTCTGATCGGACTATGAATTCCAACCGCTAAATCTGAATAAGAGAGATCCCATGTCGAAGAAAGTTTATTGCCTGGCTCAGTTCCAACCCAAACCCGGCCAGCAAGACAAGCTGTTCAACCTGCTGCAAAGCCTGGAGCCCAACACTCAACGCGAGGATGGCTGCCTGCAGTACCTCGTCACCCGACATATCCCCAGCCCCTTCGCCGAGGGCGAGAGCTTTCCCATCGTATTCAACGAGATCTGGCAGGATATGGCCAGTTTCGAAGCCCACTGTCAGCGGCGCGAGATCCAGCAGTTCTTCGAAACCCAGTGTGTTGCCGAAGATGGCATGGTCGAGAAGTGGAATGTCTGCGTCTACAGTGACCAACCAGCCGACTTTGACGCCCCAGTGCTGGACTAGGGGCTAAGGTGTAGAGCCTAAGGAACCAGAACTGCCTGCTCGGCCACCGAGGGCGGTAATGCCAGCTGCCAACGCTGTAGCTGGCTGCGGCTAAACACGAAGCGTCCTTCGCCGGAGGATTGAGGAATGACGGGTAAATTACCGCCCTCCAACACCTCACGGGCAATGGAGGCCGCCTCGGATCCCTGGGAATAGCCGTCGAGCACCAGTCCACCGATGGTCATCTGCGGTCCAACCGCGAATCTCCAGAACGCAAACAACGGCAACGGACTTGCTTCTGAGGTCCAGTTGATCACCTGCTGATCGGGCACGTGCCGCCCCTGCTCATCCACCAGGGTCTGATAAAGACCGATTACGATCGCATCAAAACCCTGCGCTTTGGCCTGCTCAACCGTCTGCTGCCAGCGTCCATAATCACCCAACAGTTCAATCTGAGCATGGACCGGCCCCACTTGGCGTGACGGCATGCTGGCAAACTCCTCCTCCCACACCGTTCTCGAGGTGGTACCGTTATCAAATAGCACCAGCACCCGTTTCAGCGAGCCATTCAACAGACGATGTAAGTGGAGGATCGAGCGCCTCAGCAGTGGGCGCTCCAGTACACCGGAAATATTGTCCGGTCGGCTGGGCAGGTAATGCCGCGGGTTGTTGTTGATTCCCAGATAGACCACCGGCGTAGCGGTGGTCGCCAACTTCGGCCCTAACAGCTGTAACGCATTATCATCGCCGATGATGACCAAGTCCGGCCCAAGCTGCTGATAACGTTCCCAAGCCTGGTCTGCGGCAGCACGGTACTGAACTTCTGGAAGGCGTTTACTATCAATTTCGAAGAACTCAAGCTCCGCCAGCGGAGCTAAAGTATCGTGGAGGGCGCGACTGTAGTTGGCCTGCCATTCATAGCCGGCGTGGTAACTCTGGATCACCAACACCTTGGGCTTGGCGGCCAGCGCATCACCGATGCTCAGCCACAACAGCGACAACAACAACCAGAGGTTGGGTCGCGACAGGAAAAGACTGGAATGGGCGATACCGACCGTCATTGCTCGCCCCCCTTTAGGTCCAGAAATCAGGCTCGACAGGCTCTCACTAACCTGTCGTTTTATCAGCCTCTGTGCAAGCCGAAGAGTTCGATCGGTTTATCGAATCAATTCGAAAACTTCCGATTTAATCCTAGTCGGTCTTTTCCGTTAATAACAGCCGATTACAAACGATCTGCGGCTATCTCTGGGTCGCCTCAATTAGCGTACCGGGTATCACGGGTGCGGTTATAAACAGCCCCCTGGCTGGTGTCGACCTGCACCACCGCGCGTCCGCCACCCAGGTGCTTAACGAAAACCGGGGTATTCGGTGAGATCAACGCTCCCTGTTGGACGATCTGCAGCTGCCTGCCGCCCTGGAGTTCGACGATATAGGCAAAGGCTTTCTCGTTGTACTGGGTCGCTTTTTCTCCCAACGCACCGCCGATGACCGCACCGGCGCCCATGGCCCAATTACGTCCGGAACCACCGCCGATTTCACTGCCCAACCCGGCTCCGAGGATAGAACCGATAATGGTCGCACCGGGAGTCCCCTCGGCGGTAACCGTGACCTCTTCAACCGCCAGCACCACACCCCGCTGGATTCGTACCGCCTGCTGAGCTTCATTGGCGTCCATGACGTTGGCATTCATATTGGTTTGGTTGGTGATACAGCCGCCCAGTACCAGACTCAGCGGCAGGATCAGCCATAACATTCGATGTTTCATAACACTCCCCATTAATCTCTTGCAGCAGCTTGGACGGATCGCCAACGCAAAGGTTCCATAACGACGACCAAGGCCACCGAACACCCCAGTAGCAACATCTCAGTGATCCATTAGGGTCGAGCGTCTTCCCAAACGGCCTCGGAGGAGATCAGTCTATCGCTGTGTGCCTTAAGCCCAACTGAATCCCTAGCTCAGCTGCTGTTCGGACAGGCAGCGGTAGCTACAGATACAGTGCGGATAGAGCGTGACCTGCTGGCCTGGAATATTCGACTCGGTGACCAACTGCGGCACCCCACTGGCCGACTGACGCTTGGCCAGAATCAGGTAGCCCTGTCCGGGCGAAAGCAGCTCCCGGCCCGCTTCACAGACCGGAAACTCCACCATTACTTCGTCCCCGACCGCCAGCTCCTGCCATAGCATCTCAGCCTCAAGCTGCTGCTCGGCCGGATGCTCAGCACTCGACTCAGTCATCAGGACCCCGGCTCTCCATCGAGCCCATCACTGCAGAACTCATCCCTACAGTATAGCGATATCCAGCCCTGGCCGCTGAAACGCCAGCCTGGTTTGCGCCCGCTATGCGACACAAAAAAGCCCGCACTAGGCGGGCTTTGATCAGTCTTGGAGCCAATCAGAGATGGCGAACTTCGGCGATCTCGTATTCGACCCCGCCATTAGGCGTCTGAACCACGACCACGTCACCCTCTTCCTTGCCGATCAGGGCACGGGCGATCGGGGAGTTGATCGAGATCTTCTTGTGCTTCAGATCCGCTTCGTCGTCGCCAACGATCTGGTAGGTCACTTCGTCATCGGTATCCAGATTGATGATATCGACGGTGGTACCAAAGATCACCTTACCGGTGTGGGCGATCTGGGTCACATCGATCACCTGGGCACCGGCCAGCTTGCTCTCGATCTCCTTGATCCGGCCCTCGCAGAAACCCTGCTGCTCGCGGGCAGCATGGTACTCGGCGTTTTCCTTCAGATCGCCGTGCTCACGAGCTTCGGCAATGGCGGCGATAATCTGCGGACGCTCGACGGTTTTGAGCTGGGTCAGCTCTTCACGCAGGCGCTGCTCACCCGCCAGGGTCATCGGGACCTTGCCGCTCATGCTGCACCTCCGTTGACCGCTGCGTGTAGATCCTGCAGACGACGTACCTGCTTCTCCTCACCAAATTGCAGTGCCTGAACTTCCGCCTCGGCACCGGCCAGGGTGGTGGTGTAAGGGATCTTCGACTGCAGCGCAGAGCGACGGATCTCGGCCGAGTCGGCAATGGCACGACGGCCTTCGGTGGTGTTGATCACGTAAACGATCTCTTCGTTCTTGATCATGTCGACGATGTTGGGACGACCTTCCATCACCTTATTAACCCGCTCAGAAGCGATCTCATTTTCGCTCAACAGCTTGTGGGTACCTTCGGTCGCCACCAACTCGAAGCCAAGTTCGATCAGGTCACGGGCCACGGCAATCACACCGTCCTTATCCACATCGCGGACACTGACGAAGGCTTTACCGGCGCTCGGCAGCACTTCGTTGGTTCCGACATGAGCCTTGGCGAAGGCTTCGCCGAAGGTGTCACCGACACCCATAACCTCACCGGTAGACTTCATCTCCGGGCCGAGGATCGGGTCAACACCCGGGAACTTGTTGAACGGGAATACCGCTTCCTTGACGCTGAAGTAGCTCGGTACCACCTCTTCGGTGAAACCCTGCTCAGCCAATGAAGTACCAGCCATAACCCGAGCCGCCACTTTGGCCAGCGAGGTACCGATACACTTGGACACGAACGGCACGGTACGCGAAGCCCGCGGGTTTACTTCGATCACGTAGATTTCGCCGTCCTGATAAGCCAACTGCGTGTTCATCAGACCGACAACGCCCAGCTCCATCGCCATCGCCGCAACCATGGCGCGCATCTGGTCCTGAACTTCGTCGTCCAGGTTGTAAGGAGGCAGAGAACAGGCCGAGTCACCGGAGTGAACGCCACACTGCTCGATATGCTGCATGATCGCACCGATCACCACGCGCTCACCGTCACAAACCGCATCGATATCGGTTTCGATCGCACGAGACAGGAAGCGATCCAGCAGTACCGGTGCGTCATTGGAGACCTGTACCGCTTCGTTCATGTACTTACGCAGCTCTTCCTCTTTGTAGACGATCTCCATCGCCCGGCCGCCCAACACGTAGGAGGGACGTACCACCAGCGGGTAGCCGATCTGCTCGGCCTTAACCACGGCTTCTTCGAGTGAACGCACGGTGGCGTTCTCAGGCTGTTTCAGACCCAGCTTCTGGATCATCTGCTGGAAACGCTCACGGTCTTCAGCGCGGTCGATCGCTTCCGGGCTGGTACCGATAATCGGCACACCGGCTTCTTCCAGCGCTACCGCCAGCTTCAGCGGCGTCTGGCCACCGTACTGAACGATCACACCCTTGGGCTGTTCGACCCGAACGATCTCCAGTACGTCTTCCAGCGTCACCGGCTCGAAGTACAGACGATCGGAGGTGTCGTAGTCGGTAGAAACGGTTTCCGGGTTGCAGTTGACCATGATGGTCTCGTAGCCGTCTTCACGCATCGCCAGCGCCGCGTGGACACAGCAGTAGTCGAACTCGATACCCTGACCGATCCGGTTCGGGCCGCCACCCAGAACCATGATCTTCTCTTTGTCGGACGGGTTCGACTCGCACTCTTCTTCGTAGCTGGAGTACATGTAGGCGGTATCGGTGGCGAATTCGGCCGCGCAGGTATCAACCCGCTTGTAGACCGGGTGCACACCCAGCTTGTTACGCTCTTTACGGAACGCCTTCTCGGAAACACCCAGCAACTTGGCCAGGCGGGCATCGGAGAAGCCCTTACGCTTGAGACCGAATACCAGGTCGGCGTTCAGATCGGCCAGACCCAGCTTGGAGACAGTACCCTCATCCTTGATCAGATCTTCGATCTGGACCAGGAACCAGGGATCGATGGCACTGATGTTGTAAACCTCTTCGACGCTCATGCCGAAACGGAACGCATCGCCGACGTACCAGATCCGATCGGCACCCGGGTTCTTCAGTTCACGGATCAGCACCTCTTTGGCGTCTTCGGCCTTCAGGTCGAGGATCGAATCGAAACCTTCGGAGCCCACTTCCAGGCCACGCAGCGCTTTCTGCATCGATTCCTGGATGGTGCGGCCGATCGCCATCACCTCACCCACGGACTTCATCTGGGTGGTCAGACGGTCGTTGGCCTGGGCGAACTTCTCGAACGCGAAACGCGGAATCTTGGTGACGACGTAATCGATCGAGGGCTCGAACGACGCCGGGGTGCGACCGCCGGTGATGTCGTTCTGCAACTCGTCCAAGGTGTAACCAACCGCCAGTTTGGCCGCGACCTTGGCGATCGGGAAGCCGGTGGCCTTGGAGGCCAGCGCGGAGGAACGAGAAACCCGCGGGTTCATCTCGATAACCACCAGACGACCGGTGTTCGGGCACTGGCCGAACTGGACGTTGGAGCCGCCGGTCTCTACCCCGATCTCACGCAGTACCGCCAGTGAGGCGTTACGCATGATCTGGTATTCCTTGTCGGTCAAGGTCTGGGCCGGCGCCACAGTGATGGAGTCACCGGTGTGAACGCCCATGGCGTCGAAGTTCTCGATCGAACAGACGATGATGCAGTTGTCGTTCTTATCGCGAACCACCTCCATCTCGTACTCTTTCCAACCGATCAGGGATTCGTCGATCAGCAGCTCGTTGGTCGGAGACAGTTCCAGACCGCGCTCACAGATCTCGATGAATTCCTCTTTGTTGTAGGCGATACCACCACCGGAGCCACCCATGGTGAAGCTCGGACGGATGATGCACGGGAAGCCCAGTTGCGCCTGCACCTGCAGCGCCTCTTCCATGCTGTGGGCAATCGCCGCACGGGGACATTCCAGGCCGATGCTCTTCATCGCCTTGTCGAAGCGATCACGGTCTTCGGCTTTGTCGATCGCATCGGCGGTGGCACCGATCATCTCGACACCGAACTCTTCTAGCACCCCTTCACGGGCCAGGTCGAGGGCGCAGTTCAATGCGGTTTGGCCACCCATGGTGGGCAGTACCGCGTCCGGGCGCTCTTTTTCGATAATCTTGGCAACGGTCTTCCAGTTGATCGGCTCGATGTAGGTCGCATCGGCCATCACCGGATCGGTCATGATGGTCGCCGGGTTGGAGTTAACCAGGATAACGCGGTAACCCTCCTCGCGCAGGGCCTTACAGGCCTGGGCACCGGAGTAGTCGAATTCGCACGCCTGACCGATGACGATGGGGCCGGCCCCAAGGATCAGGATGCTTTTTATGTCTGTACGCTTTGGCATGAGTTTATAACCGGTCTGATTCGTTCTGTCTCGGCACCCGCAACCGGCGGGTGCGCTAGCAATTCAGTAGATAAGTCGGGCGCTTAGCCGCGACGTTGCTGCATCTCGCTGATAAAGCGGTCGAACAGCGGCGCTACATCGTGAGGGCCGGGGCTCGCTTCGGGGTGACCCTGGAAGCTGAAAGCCGGCTTGTCGGTGCGCTCGATACCCTGCAAGGAACCGTCGAACAGCGACTTGTGGGTCGCCCGCAGCGTGCTCGGCAGGCTGTCTTCATCGGCGGCGAAGCCGTGGTTCTGGCTGGTGATCATCACCGTGCCCTTGTCGATATCCTGCACCGGGTGGTTGGCACCGTGGTGACCGAACTTCATCTTCACGGTCTTGGCACCGGAGGCCAGCGCCAACAGCTGGTGACCCAGGCAGATACCGAAGATCGGCAGATTCTGCTCCAGAATCTGCTGGATCGCTTCAATCGCGTAGGTACAGGGCTCGGGATCGCCCGGGCCGTTGGACAGGAACACCCCGTCCGGATTCATCGCCAGCACTTCGCTAGCCGGAGTCTGGGCCGGAACTACGGTCAGTTCACAACCCCGGTCCGCCAGCATCCGCAGGATGTTCTGCTTCACCCCGAAATCGTAGGCAACAACCTTGAACGGCTGCTCGTGGGCCGGGGTCGGATGACCCTCACCCAGCTTCCAGGTACCTTCGGTCCAGGCGTAGCTCTGCTTGGTGCAGACCTCTTTGGCCAGGTCCATACCTTTCAGGCCCGGGAACGCCTTGGCCGCTTCCAACGCCGCATCGATATCGGCATCGGTCAGTTCGTCGGCGGCGATGATGCAGCCGTTCTGCGAACCTTTTTCACGCAGAATGCGGGTCAGCCGGCGGGTATCGATGTCGGCAATACCGACGATGTTGTTGTCCTTCAGGTACTGATCCAGTGACCGCTCGTTGCGCCAGTTGCTGGCCAGCAGCGGTAGATCGCGGATTACCAGGCCCGCCGCCCAGATATTGCCCGACTCCTCATCTTCGGAGTTGGTACCGGTGTTACCGATATGCGGATAGGTCAAGGTGACGATCTGGCGAGCGTAGGAGGGGTCGGTCAGGATCTCCTGATACCCCGTCATCGATGTATTGAAAACCACTTCACCGCTGGTCTGACCCTCGGCGCCGATCGCCTTGCCTTTGAACACACTTCCGTCCGCCAAGGCCAGAATGGCTGCTTTGCTCAATGTCGTCTCCCGAAAACTGTAGTGGCTCCGGCGGAATTTACCGAAGCCTATCTGCAAAAAAGCGAGATGCGAATCAACCGATCGCATCCCGCTTTTTTAGAACTGTTCTTTGGTCCGGTTTTGTCCGGCCAAATTGGCTGCATGTTACAGGAACAGGGTTATTTTTTCCAGCACCAATCGCGGCTTCTATCGGGTAAATTCGCTGGATGCGCAAGCCAATAGCCTGCAACAAAAAACGGGAGCCGAAGCTCCCGTTTTTAATCAAGCCCTTGCCGGGCTATTTACGTCAGGATCACTTACGAACGCGGCCCTGAACAGAAGTCTCAACCCGACGGTTGGCACGACGACCTTCGGAAGTCGCGTTGTCGGCAATCGGCATGGCTTCACCGTGACCGATCGCTTTCAGCTGGTCGGCGTTCACACCGTAGTTATCCACCAGATAGTCGACCACGGCTTGAGCGCGGCGCTCGGACAGCTTCTGGTTGTAGGCTGCCGAACCGGTTGAGTCGGTATGACCGTTAATTTCGATCACGGTACCCGGGTTTTGCGACAGAATCAGCGCGATCGGACGCATCTCGGAATCAAATGCGGAGGTTACCGCGTCGGAGTCGGTGGCAAACTTAACATCCAGCGTGGCGGCGATATCTTCGAACTTAACGAATTCACAGCCGTTGGCATCAACCTGAACGCCCTTGGCGGTGTTCGGGCACCGATCTTTCTCGTCGATCACGCCATCGCCATCGCTATCCTTGGGAGCCATCGGTGCTTTTTCCACCGGCGCCATCGCTTTGGCCATCGGCTCCGGCATCGCCGTACAACCCTCTACCACCGCATCGGCGGTCCAGGAGGAGGTGCGTACGCAGTCACCGGCACTATCTTTAACATAAACGCCCTTGGAATCGTGCCAGAAGGCACAGTGGTTGGGATCATCGTCGCAAGAACCATGAGCCCAAGCGCCCATCGGGGCAGCCATCATTGCAGATACAGCAGCAACCAGTAGTGTTTTCTTCATCCTATTCTCCTTGAAAATCAGCGTCCGAATGGAAAATATTCGGATCGCTGTCACATCATCTGTTATCGCACAGGCGACAAGCCTAAGATTCTGTTAGCGGCAACGCTGTTGCCATTCTGTAACCCTAAGACTTACATATAGTTGCAACTCTTAAACTTTACCAGAGCTGAACAGCTGCTTTTTATACGACTTTTATTAAAAAGCGCCCTAGCCTCGATCGTCGCTATTTTGCCAAGTTTCTCTCCCTGCATCGTCCATAAATTGTGCAGGGTTACTGGGGCCTAAAAAGCCGAAAAAATCTCTTGCATTCGAAAAAAAGACCTTGTTTAATACGCGCCACGTCAGAGATGGCGACGCAGATGTGGCGGAATTGGTAGACGCGCTAGCTTCAGGTGCTAGTGTACGAAAGTACGTGGGAGTTCGAGTCTCCCCATCTGCACCACCTACCCAACAACTTCCCTTGATTGAAAATCTTCTGATTCAGCAAGTTGGAATCGTTGGTCATCTCATCTTGACGACAGAATACCTTTGCCTTCGATGGCAAATGCAGATGTGGCGGAATTGGTAGACGCGCTAGCTTCAGGTGCTAGTGTACGAAAGTACGTGGGAGTTCGAGTCTCCCCATCTGCACCACTCCTTATTACTCTTCAACACTGTTCCCTTAATATCGGCACCTCGCCAAGCCAATCCTGCAGTGCTGACTTTATCCTGCAAATGATACTGTATAACATTACGCTTTAGACGCTGTACCCTTGACCCGTTGTCACCGCAGGACAAGAGATTCCACTATGGCCATATCCGCCGATCCCGCTAACGCTTCCGCGTTCGAGAAAAATCATGACCACGGTCGCTGCATCCATAACGCGATGGAGCGCGCTCTACGTCTGTGCAAACAAAATGGTGCCCGATTGACCCCGGTCAGGCAGCGGGTACTGGAGCTGATCTGGCAGAGCCATCGGCCGCTGGGCGCCTACCAGTTACTGGAACAATTGAGTAAAGAAGGGTTTAACTCGGCACCGCCCACGGTTTACCGAGCACTGGAATTTCTGTTGGAGCAGGGCCTGGCCCATCGCATCACCTCGCTGAACGCCTTTATCGGTTGCTCCCATCCCGGTTGTCGCCACCAGGGATATTTTCTGATCTGCCGAAGCTGCGGCAGTGCCGAAGAGCTACCCAGCGAAAGTCTGGCCGAATCATTACGCCAGCAAGTCAGCCAGCGAGGCTTTCTAGTTGAGTCAGAAACCGTTGAATTATCAGGGCTTTGCCCCGATTGTCGCGAACAGGAGTCCCATTGATGGGCGCGCTGATCGAACTGCAACGGATCAATCTGGCCCTGGGTGATCATCAGGAGCAGCGCCAGCTCCTTTCCGATATCAGCCTGCGTTTGGAGCCCGGTCAGATCACCACCCTGATCGGCCCCAACGGCTGTGGCAAGACCACCCTGGTGAAACTGATTCTGGGCTTAGTCCAACCCGATAGTGGCAAGCTGATTCGCCAACCCGGCCTGCGCATCGGTTATATGCCGCAGCGGCTGCACATCGACCCTACCCTGCCACTGACCGTGCGCCGCTTCCTCCATCTGGCCGGTCGCTACCAGGAGCAGCACCTGATCGATGCCCTGACCCAGGTTCGTGCCGACTACCTGATGGATAACCCGATGCAGCAGCTGTCGGGGGGCGAAATGCAGCGTGTCTTGCTAGCCCGGGCATTACTTCGCCAGCCGGACCTGTTGATTCTGGATGAGCCGGTCCAGGGGGTCGATGTCAACGGCCAGGTTGAACTCTACGCCCTGATCGCCGAACTGCGCGATCGCTTCGGTTGCGGCGTGTTGATGGTATCGCACGATCTGCACCTGGTGATGGCTGGCAGCGACAACGTGATCTGCCTGAATCACCACATCTGCTGTTCGGGCCACCCCCAGCAGGTCAGCAACGACCCCGCCTTTATCGCCCTGTTCGGACGCAAGGGTGCCGATACCCTGGCTGTGTATAACCATCACCACAATCACCGCCACGACGATCACGGCAACGTCATCAGCGATCACCCCCACGAACCCGACGACCACTGCTGCGCAGGAGAACATTGATGGCGGACTTTCTGATTCGGGCGCTGCTGGGCGGCCTCGGGGTCGCGGCGATTGCCGGCCCCCTGGGATCTTTCGTGGTCTGGCGCCGGATGGCCTACTTCGGCGATACCCTGGCCCATTCCGCACTGCTCGGGATCGCACTGGGGATCCTGGCCGACATCGACCTCAACCTGGCGGTGATCCTCTGCTGCGTACTGTTGGCATTGTTGCTGGTGTCGCTGCAACGCAAACGCTTTATCGCCACCGATACCCTGCTCGGCATCATGGCCCACAGCACCCTGTCGCTGGGGCTGGTCGCACTGAGTTTCCTACCGGAAGTCCGGGTCGATCTGATGGGCTATCTGTTCGGCGATCTGTTGGCGGTCAGTCAGGAGGATCTGTATTGGATCTACGGCGGCGGCATTCTGGTGTTGGGGATGCTGTACAAGCTCTGGAACCCACTGCTGGCGATCACCATTGACGAGGAGTTGGCCCAGGTCGAAGGGGTGAACGTGACTCAGGTTCGCCTGGCACTGATGCTGCTGGTGGGAATCGTGATCGCGGTGGCGATGAAGATCATCGGTGTACTGCTGATCACCTCGCTGCTGATTATCCCGGCGGCGGCGGCTCGGCGTTTATCGTCAACGCCGGAGCGGATGGCTGCGATGGCCAGTCTGACCGGTATGGTCTCGGTTTGTTTGGGCCTGGCTGCCTCCTACCAGTGGGACACGCCGGCCGGCCCTTCGGTGGTGGTGTGCGCGGCGCTGCTGTTCCTACTTAGCCAACTACTGGTACGTCGTCCTTCAGTCTGAGCCGGGTTGTTCTCAACCACGGCTCAACGCTTACCCAGGGCATTCACCAGCGCCCCGCCAATAATGAGGGCGCCCCCAAGCCAGGTCGCCAGCGACGGGATCTCCTCGAAAAACACCCACCCCAGTACAAAGGCGAAGATCACCTGAACGTAGGAGTAGGCGGTCGCCTTGCCGGCCGACTCATGTTGCATCGCCTTGGTCAGTCCGACCTGGCCCAGCTGGGTGAAAATCCCCACCAGCACTAACAACCCAAACGCCTCGGGCCCCGGCATCACAAAGTCATCACCAAGCAGCAACAACGAAAGCGGCAACGCGATCAAAGGGAAATAGAAGATAATCACCGAGCTGTCTTCGACCCGGCTCAGCCGTCGAACGATCACGTAGGCCAGCGCACTGCCAAACGATCCCAGCAAAGCCGCCACCAAACTCAGCGGCGGCAGCGACCCGACCTGCTGCGCCAGCAATCCAGGATTGATGATCACCACCAGGCCGGCCAAGCTTAGACAAATACAGAGCAAGGTGGCCCGCTGAATCCGCTCTTTCAGAAACAGCCAGGCCAACACCGCGGTAAAGGCCGGATGCAGGTACTGCAGCAAGGTCGCACTGGCCAACGGCATGGTCGTGACCGCATAAAACACACAAACCAACGCCAACGCGCCGACAATACCCCGCGCCAGCAGCAATGTATGATGTTGTCCCCAGATGGAGATCTTCTTGCGCTTGACGTCCAGGTAGCTGATCAACAGCGACACCAACGCCCGCGCCGCCACGATCTCCAGTACCGGAATGCCGTAGCCGGCCACCTGCTTGACGCAGGCCGCCATCAGCGCAAAACCGAGCGCCGACAGCAGCATGTAGCGAATTCCGGCCGGAATCGCCTGAAACTGGCTGGCGATCATTGACGGTCGGCCTTAGAGGAGGATTCCGAGGATGTTTGAGCTGCCGGCTTGGGTGCACCCAGTCGCTGCAAGCCCAACCCGGTCAAAATCAGCCCCAACCCGACCAGGGTGGAGGCCAGAATCGGTTCATCCAGAATCGTCGAGATCAGCACCAGCGACAGCAACGGCGAGATAAAGATCAGGTTGGCGATACGGGCGGTGCTGCCGGTCAGCTTCATCGCCAGCAGCCAGAACACGAAGCTCAGTCCCATCTCGAACAGGCCGACATAGCCCGCGCCCCAGAGGCCGCGCCAATCCAACGAGCTCAGCTCACCGGTCAGAGCGCAGTACACCAGCAGCAACAGGATACCGACGCTGACATTCATAAACAGACTCGCCACCGGTTCGCGGGTGTCGCGGGTATTCAGGATCCAGTACAACGCCCAGATCAGGGTACTGGCCAGCGCCAGCAACACCCCTGTCAGATTATCGAATTGCAGCCCCAGTAGGTCTCCTCGGGTGGCAATCACCAGCACACCGCTGTAACAGACCAGCGCCGCGATCAACTCGATCGGCCGAAGCCGGTGCCCCAGCAACGGCACCGCCAACAGCGACAGTGTCAGTGCCCAGGTGTAGTTCAGCGCCTGGGCCTCCTGGGCCGGCAACTGATCGTAGGCCTGGAACAACACCAGATAGTACAGCGTCGGATTCAGCGCCCCCAGCAGCAGGCTGATCCGCCAATGCTGACGAAACTGGCTAAACAGGCCGGTCAATTCCCCCCGCCAGGCCAACAGACCGCCGAGAAACAACCACGAGAAGAGGCTGGCGAACAGCACCAACTGGGCCGGGCTGAAATACTCCAGACTGAGCTTGAACGCGGTGGCGACGGTAGACCAACAGAGTACCGCACCGAGCCCGAACAGATCCGCCCGCCGCTGCTGCAGCGGTTCAACAGCAGTGCCGGTCATTGGAGTTGCTCGTGGCGGAAACAGTCGGTGGTGTGGTCGTTGACCATCCCGGTGGCCTGCATAAAGGCGTAGCAGATGGTCGGACCGACAAAGCGGAAGCCGCGTTTCTTCAGATCCTTGCTTAGCCGCACGGCCAGTTCGGTGGAAGCCGGTACCTCGGCCAGCGAGGCCCACGAATTCTGGATCGGCTGGTTGTCTACCCATCCCCAGATATAGGCATCGAAACTACCGAACTCCTTCTGTACCTCCAGAAAGGCGCGGGCATTGGAGACCGACGCCTCGACCTTGAGGCGGTTACGGACAATCCCCGGGTCGGCCAACAACGCTTCGATCTTATCCGGGCCGTATTCGGCCACCTTGACCGGATCAAACTGATCGTAGACCCGACGATAGTGCTCGCGCTTGTTCAGAATGGTGATCCAACTCAGCCCAGCCTGGGCTCCCTCGAGAATCAAAAACTCGAACAGCAGCTGCTCATCGTGCAGCGGTACGCCCCACTCCTGATCGTGGTATTGCTGGTAGAGTTCACTGGCGGAGCACCATTCACAACGTGTGGTCATCGGCAGGTCATCCCTGATTGGATAAAAAAGAACGCAGTATAGACCGGCTTTCCGGTCTATACCCCGCGGGTTCGCGCAACAGCTTTAGTGCTTGTTTTTCGACGGCATCGGCACGAAGTTGATCACCTGCTCGTCGCTGTTCAATTGGGGCTCAGCCGTGCGTGGCTGGTTGACCCGGGTCTCCATCTCTTCGGGTCCGCTGAGGCCGTCCAGTCGCATCGCGTCGGTGTAACCGCACTGGATACACTCACGATGCTCTTGCACCTCGTCACGCCAGGTACGCAATTTGTCCATTTCACCACAGCGCGGACAGACCGCCCCGGCGACAAAACGCTTGATCGGTTTGGTCATTACTTATCCCCCGCTGCAGGAATGCCGCTGTGACGTAACAGCGCATCGACTTCGGGCTCACGGCCCCGGAACGCCTTGAACAGCGCCATCGGCTCGCGCGAACCGCCCTGCTCCAGAATCTCGTGCAGGAAAGATCGCCCGGTCTCTTTGTTGAACACCCCCTCCTCTTCGAAGCGGGAGAACGCATCGGCCGACAGCACCTCGGCCCACTTGTAGCTGTAATACCCGGCTGCGTAGCCACCGGCGAAAATGTGCGAGAAGCCGTGCTGGAAGCGATTGAAGGCCGGTGCTTGTACCACCGCCGTTTCGGCCCGAACCTGATTCAACAATGCCTGTACATCGGTGGCCGATTGTCCCTCAGACGCCGGTTGATAATCCCGGTGCAGCAGGAAGTCGAACAGCGAAAACTCCAGCTGCCGAACCATCAGCATTCCGGATTGGAAGTTCTTGGCCGCCAGCATCGCCTCCAGCAGTTCGGCCGGTAGCGGCTCGCCGGTTTCGAAATGACCCGAAATCCGCGCCAGCGCCTGGGGCTCCCAGCACCAGTTCTCCAGGAACTGGCTCGGCAATTCGACCGCGTCCCAGGCCACCCCGTTGATACCGGACACCCCGGCCCACTCGATCCGGGTCAGCATATGGTGCAGGCCATGGCCGAACTCGTGGAACAGGGTGGTGACCTCGTTATGGGTCAGCAGTGCCGGTTGATCGCCAACCGGCGGATTGAAGTTGCAGACCAGGTAGGCCACCGGTAGCTGCATCGCGCCGTCATCGAGCCGGCGTCGCACCCGGCACTCGTCCATCCAGGCGCCGCCGCGCTTGTGGGAGCGGGCATAGAGATCCAGGTAGAAGTGGGCGATCACCTCGCCATCGCGCTTGAGCGCAAAGCGGCGGGCATCCGGGTGCCAGAGCCCCTCGGAGTCTTCGGCCTCAACCTCGATATCAAACAGCTCAGCTGCAATCCCGAACAGGCCATCCAGCACCTTGTTGACCGGGAAGTAGGGGCGCAGCTGCTCCTGCGACAGGGCATAGCGCTGCTGGCGCAATTTATCGCCGTAGTAGCCCACATCCCAGGCTTCTAGGGTATCGATCCCATCCTGCTCGCGGGCAAACGCCGCCAGCTCGTCCAGCTCGGTCTGCGCCATCGATCGGCTCTTGCTGGCCAGATCGCGGAGGAAGCCGACCACCTGGTCGCTGCTTTCGGCCATCTTGGTCGCCAGCGAGTAGTCGGCGTAGTTGGCAAAACCGAGCAACTGGGCCAGCTCATGGCGCAACACCAGGATCTCATCGATCAGCGGACCGTTGTCCCACTGTCCGGCGTGGGGACCCTGATCCGACGCCCGGGTCGAGAACGCCTCGTAGACCTCCCGTCGCAGTTCACGATCATCGGCGTAGCTGATCACGGCAAAGTAGCTGGGAAAATCCAGCGTCAACAGATAGCCGTCCAGTTCCCGGGCCTGAGCGGCCTGGGCCGCCGCGTCGATGGCGCTGTCGGGCAGACCGGTCAGCACCTCCTTGTTATCCAGCTGCTTGCTCCAGCCGTTGGTGGCATCGAGCACGTTTTCGGAGAACTTGCTGGTCAGCTCCGACAGTCGCTTCTTCAACTCACCGTAACGACTACGCTGCGGGTCGGGCAGGTCGATGCCGGACAGGCGGAAGTCCCGCAGCGCGTGCTCCACCAGGGTCCGCTGCGACTGCGCCAGATCGGCGAAGCCATCGCTGTCGGCCAACTCCCGATAGGCATTGAACAGCGCCTCGTTCTGGCCCATCTCGGTGTGGTATTCGGTCAGCTTCGGCAGCACCGCGTTATAGGCCTGACGCAGCTCGTCACTGTTAACCACCGAATTCATATGACTCACCGGCGACCAGGCCTGGCCGAGCCGATCCTCGATCGCTTCGAGCTGTTGAACCAGGGTCCAGTCGCAGGGAGGATCCTGCAGCAGTTTATCCAACTCGGCGCGGGCATCGGCCAGCAGCTGGTCAAACGCCGGCTCGATCTGATCCGGCTGGATCTGTTGGAAGGGAGGGAAGGTGTGGGATTGCAACAGCGGGTTGGTCATAGAGATTCCGACTTGGCGCTAATGGATCGAGGCTCCGGATGAAGCCATAATGGCATCCCCGCAGTTTACTGGAGCCTGCCCGGCATGAAAATCCGCAGTTACCAAGGTATGACCCCCAAACTCGGCCAGCGAGTGCTGGTTGACCCCAGCGCCGTGGTGCTCGGCGATGTCGAAATCGGCGATGACAGCTCGATCTGGCCGCTGGTCGTCGTGCGTGGCGACATGCACCGTATCCGCATCGGCGCCCGAACCAGCATCCAGGACGGCTCGGTACTGCATATCACCCACGCCGGCCCCTACAACCCGGATGGCTTCCCGTTGATCATCGGCTCCGATGTCACCGTCGGTCACCAGGCGATGCTGCACGGTTGCACCATCGGTGACCGGGTACTGGTGGGCATGGGCGCAATGGTGATGGACGGCGCGGTGGTCGAAGATGACGTGGTGATCGGGGCCGGTTCGCTGGTGCCGCCCGGAAAAACACTCGAGAGTGGCCACCTCTACGTCGGCCGCCCGGCCAAGCAGGTGCGCAAGCTGACCGACAAGGAGATGAGTTTCTTCACCTACACCGCCGGCAACTACGTCAAACTCAAGGACAAGCACCTGAGCGAGCCCTACGCCAGCGAGGAATAAGCGGCCATGGATCTATCACCCTCGAATTACCACCATCGGGACAGTCAGGGAAACAAACTGGATTTGCCGGTCGGCAAAGTGGTCTGCGTCGGCCGCAACTACGCCGAGCACGCCCGCGAACTGAACAACCCGGTGCCCGAACGGCCACTGCTGTTTATCAAACCGGCCACGGCGTTGGTCGACCTGTGCCAACCGATTCAGCTCGACCCCGAACGCGGCCCGACCCATTTCGAAACCGAACTGGCACTGCTGATCGGCCAACCACTGACCCGAGCCAGACCTGAGCAGGCCTGTGACGCCATCGCCGCCGTCGGGCTGGGGCTGGACCTGACCCTGCGGGAGCTGCAGAGCGAGCTAAAGCAAAAAGGCCACCCCTGGGAGCTGGCCAAAGCATTCGACGGCAGCTGCCCTATCAGCCCGCTAGTGCCGCTCGAGTCTATTGAGAGCCTCGATGACTGTCGGCTCCAGCTCCTGCTCGATTCAGAGTTACGCCAGGATGGATCGGCCCGGCAGATGATCACCCCCATTGCCGAACTGCTGGCCTATATCAGTCGCCATTTTACCCTGCAGCCGGGAGATCTGGTGCTGACCGGCACCCCGGCGGGGGTTGGCCAACTGCAGGTTGGGCAGCAGTTGGAGTTGCGGTTGTTGGAGGGTGAGAAGTTATTGAAGGAATGGCGGACGGAAGTGCTCTGATTGCTAGGCTTTTGCGTCAGCTCTGGATTAATGCGTTGGCGGATAGTTTTTATTGCGCTCCCCCGAGCGCGTTCATTTCTTTTGCCCGGGCAAAAGAAACCGAACCAAAGAAAAGCCGCCCCACTTGCTTGGTCGGCTTCGCCGACTTCGTTGCGCGTTGAACTGCCCGATGGGCTATGACGGAAACTCGCTCGCTACGCTCACTCAGACAGCCGTCTTCGCTGATCCATCGATCCGATCAATGCTCACCGGCGCAAAAGGGGAAGTGGGTGTTAATCCTGAGAAAGCGTGGTGTCGGCTGGCTCGGACTCAACCGCCCTTGACGTAGCCGAGCATTGGCTTTGGAAATGGATCAGCACCGATTACTGTCTGAGGCCGTAGGCCGAGTTCAATCGGTGCCCATTTACGAGGACTATGTGAAGGGGATCGGCGAAGCCGACAAGTCATCGGGCTAGCGTTTTCTTGCTTCGTTCTTTTCCGCAATGCGAAAAGAATGAAGGCGCTCGAGAGAGCGTAATCAACACTATCGAACAATCAAATATCCCAGGAAAAACAACAAGGTTTAGAGCTAACCTTGTTCCAACCTCTCAATCCGCGCCCGTAATCGATCCGCATCCAACCGCAGCTGATCGACTTCGTCGTAGAAGCCCTCCAGCTCAGCCCGACTCGGCTGCACCCGGATCTCCTCGTGGAGCCAGTTATCCAGATCGTCTAGCAGGTTATTGGAGGCATCTTTCAGGTTGCTACGCCCCTTGTTAAGCAGGTTCAGTAGTACCTGGGCAGGGGCATCACCGATGCAATCACCAATCAGCCCACCCCAATCCAGATCCAGTTGCTGGGCTATCTGTCGTAGCTGATTGGCCAGCAGGGTATCGCCGCGCAGCTCGACCCGACCTTCGAAGGCCAGTTGCGGATCCATCATCAATGCCAGCAGCTCGGAGGCGCTGCCTTCGATCTCGCAGTCGACCTGTTCGATGGCAGCCCCATCGCACAGATTGACCCCTTCTGGCCCCAACTCGACCACCAGGTTCAAGGCGGGGAAAGGTAGCAGCAGACGCAGGCGCTTACCTTGGAGGTCGGCCAATCGCCGTTGAGCTACCGGATCCCGGGCAATCGCTTTATTGATGCTCAGCTCCAGCAGGATGCCGGCTTCGCTTTCCAGCCAGGATTTCAGCATCGTTACCGCCCTCCGCCGCAGCCGCCACCACCGCAGCCGCGGGCTGCCGGTTTGGGTTGATTGTCGCCCGGCTGTGGCTCGCGGCTGGCACCGGCCTGCTCGAGTTGATCCAGATAGCGCTGCCAGTACCGATCCCGGTTCTGGCACAGTTCGTACAGGTAATCCCAGCTATAAAGACCAGAATCGTGGCCGTCGTCGAAGACCAGCTTGAGGGCGTAATTGCCGCTGGGTTCGACGCCAACCAGTCCGACGTCCCGCTTGCCGGTCTGCAGCACCGGATTGCCGTGGCCACGGACCTCCGCCGACGGCGAGTGAACCCGTAGGTACTCGGCATCCAGCCGGTAGGCATCACCGTCATAGCCTAATTCGAGCTGTTTCGACTTCAGGTGCAGGGCGATCTGAGTTGGGCGCATAGGGCTCACCTAAGAGTGTCAAATAACTTACAGAATATACTGACTCAGATCTTCATCCTGGGCCAGCTCTCCCAGCGCCTTCTCGACGTAATCGGCATCCACCACCAGTTGGTTGGCACCGCCGTCACCGGCACTGAAAGAGATCTCTTCGAGCAGCCGCTCCATCATCGTGTGGAGTCGGCGGGCGCCGATATTCTCAGTACGCTCGTTCACATCGAACGCCATCTGGGCCACTTTTTCGATCCCATCGGCCTGGAACGACAGCTCGACCCCTTCGGTGCCCAGCAGCGCTTGATACTGTTCGGTCAGCGAGGCATCCGGTTCGGTCAGGATGCGCTTGAAGTCATCCGGCGTCAGCGCCTGCAGCTCAACTCGGATCGGCAACCGGCCCTGAAGCTCCGGAATCAGATCGGACGGCTTCGACAGGTGGAAGGCGCCAGAGGCGATAAACAGGATGTGGTCGGTCTTGATCATGCCGTACTTGGTGTTGACGGTGCAGCCTTCGATCAGCGGCAGCAGGTCGCGCTGAACCCCTTCGCGGGAGACATCGCCACCACCGGCACTTTCGGCCCGCTTGGTAACCTTGTCGATCTCGTCCAGGAACACGATACCGTTCTGCTCCACCAACTCGACCGCACGCTGCTTCAGATCGTCCTCTTTGATCAGTGCCGCGGCTTCTTCGTCGCGCAGCTGCTTCAGCGCATCCTTGACCTTCAGGCGACGGGTCTTGCGCTTTTCACCGCCCAGGTTGGAGAACATGTTCTGCAACTGGCTGGTCATCTCTTCCATCCCCGGAGGGGCCATGATCTCGACACCCATCGGCGTGGCGCTGACCTCAACATCGATCTCTTTGTCGTCCAGGTCCCCTTCGCGCAGCTTCTTACGGAACAGCTGGCGGGTGCTGCTCTCTTCGCGCACCGGCGCCTCATCACCGCGGGGCGGCGGCAGCAACGCGTCGAGAATTCGCTCTTCGGCGGCATCCTCGGCCCGGTGGGAGACTTTCTCCATCTCCTTCTCGCGCAGCATCTTGATCGACATATCGACCAGATCACGCACGATAGACTCAACATCGCGGCCGACATAGCCAACTTCGGTGAACTTGGTCGCTTCCACCTTGATAAAAGGAGCGTTAGCCAGCTTTGCCAGACGGCGGGCGATCTCGGTCTTACCCACCCCGGTAGGGCCGATCATCAGAATATTCTTGGGCGAGATCTCGGCTCGCATCGCATCGTCCAGCTGCATCCGGCGCCAGCGGTTACGCAGTGCGATTGCAACGGCGCGCTTGGCATCGGCCTGGCCGACGATATGGTTGTCCAGCTCATGGACGATTTCACGGGGGGTCATCTGGGACATGGGTTGGGTCTCTATATCAGCTCAGGGCTGTATTCAGCTCAAAGCCATTCAGTTCAGGCTAATCGGTAAGACAACGACGCTCAGGCGTCGATCCCCTCGAGCACTTCGATATTCAGATTATGGTTGGTGAAGACGCAGATATCGGCCGCCAGGTTCAGGCTCTTCTCGACGATATCACGGGCACTCAGGTCGGTATTTTCCAGCAACGCGCGGGCCGCTGCCTGGGCGAAGTTGCCGCCCGAACCGATCGCCACCAGGCCGTGCTCGGGTTCCACCACATCACCATTGCCGGTAATGATCAGCGAGGCCTGTGCATTGGCCACCACCAGCATCGCCTCCAGACGACGCAGCGCCCGGTCGGAGCGCCACTCTTTGGCCATCTCCACCGCGGCCTTGGTTAGATTGCCCTGAAACTTCTCCAGCTGGGCCTCGAAACGCTCGAACAGCGTAAATGCATCGGCGGTACCGCCGGCAAATCCGGCAATCACTTCGCCTTTGTAGAGTCGGCGTACCTTGCGAGCGTTGCCCTTCATAACGGTATTGCCGAGGGACACCTGGCCGTCACCGCCGAGCACAACTTGATCGCCACGGCGGACGGATACGATGGTAGTCATAGTTTGCGCCTTATTAGGGGAGCCGATCGAATCGCTCGGTTCCCGATGAATCAATTACTGCCAATATGGCTCCAAACCGGGCTTTTTCAAGCCCTGAGACAGCGATCTGAACCAATGGCATCGAGTAAACAGCGAATCTGTCCAAACGAACTGTTACTGGAACTTATTGCTTGCCTAGAGTTTGACCTGCATAGGTTGCAGATTCATGCGCACCAGCTTGTCGTAAGCCTTATTGAGTTTGGATCGTGAAGGGAAGGGACCGGTTCGGACTCGGTACCAGACCGTACCGTTGGACGAAACCACCTTGCTGGAGGTAACGTTCGGCAACCCGGCCAGCAACAGCTTGGCCCGCAATCTGTCGGCATCCTGGGCACTCTTGAATGAACCAGCCTGCAACAGGTAGTTACTGTAAGCGGCGGCGGATTTCGGGGTCGACTTGTAGGCTTCAACCTCCGGCGCTACTACCTCTGACTTGGGCAGCAGCTCGTAAAACTTGTAGATATCGTCCTTCTCGAACTCCGGTTCCGCTGGCTTCTTTACTACCGGTTTAGCGGGCGATTTGACCGGCTGCTCAACCTGCTCTTGTGATTGTGGCGACTTCGGCGAGGCAGGATCGGACCCGATCGTGGTCAGGAAGTAAAGACCGTAGCCCAACCCGCCCAACAGCAACAGGATAACCAACAACGGCCATAACGGGCGACGAGGCTTGGGTGGCGGCTTCGGGCTGGTTTTTCGGGCAGCAGGCTTGCTGGCGTTCTGTCTGCGTTTTGCGTAATCGTGGGCCATCGGCGGTACTGTCGGTTTCCATCGGTGCGGCTGCCGCCGGGTGGTTTGATTGGGTTAGGTTGCTTATTGCTGAAGCGGTTCCATTATCACCAGATTACTATCCGGTTCCAAGCATGGAACGTCTCGCTTCTGAGCCCGATCAATTAAAAATTATCGATTGGATCCACATCCAACGACCAACGCACCTTGCGGGCCTGGGGCCACTCTTCCAGGGTCCGGCTCAGCCAGCTCAGCAACGGATGCAATGGCTTGCGTTGATCGGCCTCGATTAACAGCTGGGCCCGGTAGCGTCCGGCCCGTTTCTCCATCGGCGACGGCAGCGGGCCAAGCCAGCTGACTCCCGGCCAGTCGTGCTGTTCGATCAGCTCGCGCACCCACTGCAGGAAGATCTCCGCCCGCCCCTGCGCAACTGCTTCGGCCCGCAGCATCACTAGATATCGATAGGGAGGCAGCTTGGCCAAGCGCCGGTCCGATAGCTCCTGACGGGCAAACTCGGTGTAGTCCTGCTCGATCAAGCTACGCAGCCGAGGGTGTTCGGCATGGTGGGTCTGCATGATCACATGGCCCGGGTGCTCGGCCCGCCCTGCCCGACCGGCCACCTGCAACACCAACTGCGCGGTTTTCTCCATACCGCGGAAATCGGCACTGAACAGGCCTCCATCGGCATCCAGAATCGCCACCAGCGTGACCTTGGGAAAATGGTGGCCCTTGGCCAGCATCTGGGTACCGACCAGAATACAGGGGCCACCTTCGTTAACCTGCTCCAGGATCTTCTGCAACGCGTGTTTGCGCTGGGTGCTGTCGCGATCGACCCGTAGCACAGGGTAATTCTCAAACAATCGCTGTAGCGTCGCTTCGGTGCGCTCGGTACCGGCGCCCTGGGCATTCAGATCGGTACTGTTGCACTCACCGCAACGGCCGGTCAGCGGCAGCTGCAGGTCGCAATGATGGCAATGCAATCGTGCCGGCGAGCGATGCAGGGTCAAGCGCGCATCGCACTGGGGGCAATCGGCCACCCAACCGCAGTCATGGCACATCAGGCTGGGGGCAAAGCCGCGCCGATTCAGAAACACCAGTACCTGCTCGTTACGGGCCAGGTGTAGACCGATGCGCTGGATCAACGGCTCCGACAGCCCTTCGTCGAGGGGCTGGTGGCAGATATCCAGCAGTTCAAAGCTCGGCGCCCGGGCACCACCGGCCCGCTGGCTGAGTTTGAGCCAACGGTAGCGACCTTCGATCGCGTTATGCAGGCTTTCCAATGACGGCGTCGCACTGCCGAGCAACACCGGTATCTGCTCCCGTTGAGCACGCATCACCGCCAGATCACGGGCCGAGTAGCGAAATCCCTCCTGCTGTTTAAAGGAGCCGTCGTGTTCCTCGTCGATCACGATCATCCCCGGCCGTGCCAGCGGCGTCAGCACCGCCGAGCGGGTACCGATCACGATTCCGGCCATCCCACGGCCAGCCTGCAACCAGGCATCGAGCCGCTCACGATCGTTCAGCCCCGAATGCAACGCCACCACCGGCACCCGAAAGCGGGCACGAAACCGGCTCACGGTCTGCGGGGTCAGGCCGATCTCCGGCACCAGTACCAGCGATTGCCGCCCTTGGCGCAGTTGGGCTTCGATCAGCTGTAGATAGACCTCGGTCTTACCGCTACCGGTCACGCCCTGCAACAGGCTGCAGCTGAACCCAGTCTGATTCTCGTTAAGCTGGTCGAGCACCTGCTGCTGCTGCTCATTCAACGGCAACGGGCTCTGCTGCAAGGGATCCCCTTCGGGCCAATGCAGCGGCTCCATCGGTCGCTCCTGGCGTGAGATAAAACCCCGGTCATGCAGTGCCCGGACCAGGGCGCTGGAAAACTGCTGGGCCCTCAACGCCTCGTCGGCTAAACCATGGGGATGCTGCATCAATAGCTGTAGCAGCGCCTGTTGTCGCGGCGCATTTTTCAGTTGATCTGGCTCGACGCCATCATTGACGACCCAGCAATGCTCGCTGCGAAATTCCGCCGCCTCCCCCTGCCGTAACAGCACCGGCAGGAAGGTTGCCAGTACCTCGCCAGGCGGGTAGTGATAATAACTGGCCGACCAGAGCGCCAGCTCCAACAACGGTAACGGCAGCACCGGCTGCTCATCGAGGCACTCCAATGCCGCTCGCAGCTTGTTTTCCGGGACATCACTCTGATCGACCCGATCCACCACCACACCAATCAGCTGGCGCCGGCCGAAAGGCACCCGCAGCCGCTGGCCGGGACCGATCGAGGCCGCCGTTTCCGGGGGTAGATAGTCAAAGTAGCGCCGCAACGGCGAGGGCAGAGCCACCCGCAGCAGCCAACCGGATCGGGACATCACCGCCTGTCCTTATAAATGAAAGGGCCTGAGCATCAGGATGCCGCATTGTAGCAACCCTGCCGCAGACTCTGAACTCGGCCTATCAACTCGTCCGCCTAAGCCAGATAATTAACTTGCGCCCTCAACGGGCACTGTTATAGAATCCGCCGCCTGGTTGTAGCGTACAGTTTTCGTACAGCTACAGAACGTGCGGTGCTCAGTGAAAAAGCTGAGAGGGCGGCACTTAAAACATCGAGGCTTTATCATGAAATCTGGTATCCATCCCGAATACAAAGAAATCACTGCAACCTGCAGCTGCGGCAACGTCATCAAGACCCGTTCCACCGGTTCTGACCTGCACCTGGACGTTTGCAGCTCTTGCCACCCGTTCTACACCGGCAAGCAGAAGGTTGTTGACACCGCTGGTCGTATCGATCGCTTCAACAAGCGTTTCGGCAGCCGCAGCCTGAAGAAGTAATTCGGCGACGCTATGCGAATCCCAAGAAAGGCGCTTTTGATAAGCGCCTTTCTTTTTGTCTATCTGTTACCGCAAACCTCTCCCTCCCAGGCCAACCAGCCACCAACCCATAGTTGCCCGCCACCGCAAAGCCCAAAAGCCGTGACCATCACAACAGTGATCGACGGCGACACGGTGATACTCGGCGATGGCAAACATCTGCGTCTAATCGGCATCAACACCCCAGAGCTCGACCACCAGCAGGGCCGCCACCAACCGCTGGCTCAAGCCGCCCGACAGCAGTTGCAACAGCTGCTGGAAGCCCCAGGGCTCCAGCTGCAGCTAGGAAGCCAATCCAAGGATCGCCATGGCCGGCTATTGGGCCATCTCTATCTGGCCGACGGTCGCAATGTCGAAGCCGAGCTGCTCCGGCAGGGACTTGGCTTTGCGCTGAGCATCGCCCCCAACCTGGACCTTCGGCACTGTCACCGGCAAGCTGAGCAGCAGGCCCGATCGGAGCGGCGAGGAGTCTGGCGGTTAGAGACTTATCGGCCCAAGCTTGTCACCGAGTTGAATCACACCGATGGCGGCTTCGGCCTATTCCGGGGTCGGATCAGCCGCATCGGTAAGCTGAGACGGGGCCATTTTATCGAGCTGGATGACAAAATTTTTGTTGCAGCGCAGGGTCAGGCCAGTGGCTGGATTCAGGATAATTTTGTGCAACTGCAAAAAAATTCCTGGATCGAAATTCGTGGTTGGCTTTCAGTTCGGCGACTGTCGAAACAGCAAAAAACCCGCGGTTTTCTTCCTTTTTCACTAAAGCTTAACCATTCCGACGGTCTAATACTCTGCAAAAATCGTTGTTAAGTACTATTTCATTCTACTGGCCAGAAACTGACCATAAACCCTCAAGAGCCGATTCTACGCGGCCTGTGGGCTGATGCTTTGTTGAGCACCGTGCGACTTTCGTTTATGATCGCCGGCCACTCGTACTTTTTGGATGCTAAAAAAAATGACCGATCAAGACCTGAATAAGCGCGCGCTGGAGTACCACCAGTACCCCAAGCCGGGAAAAATCAGCATCGAACTGACCAAGCCGGCGGAAACCGCCGACGACCTGGCACTGGCTTACAGCCCGGGTGTGGCCGAGCCGGTACGCGCTATCGCCGAAAACCCCAACGATGCCTATAAGTACACCAACAAGGGCAATCTGGTCGCGGTCATCTCCAACGGCTCCGCTATTCTGGGCCTGGGTAACTTGGGCGCACTGGCTTCTAAGCCGGTCATGGAAGGTAAGGCGCTGCTGTTCAAGCGCTTCGCCGGTCTCGACTCAATCGATATCGAAGTCGAAAACGAAAGCCCGCAGGCATTCTGTGATACCGTCGCCCGTATCGCCTGCTCCTTCGGTGGTATCAACCTGGAAGATATCAAAGCTCCGGAATGCTTCGAGATCGAGCGTCAGCTGATCGAACGCCTGCAGATCCCGGTCTTCCACGACGATCAGCACGGTACCGCCATCGTCACCGTGGCTGGCCTGCTGAACGCGATCGAGCTGTCCGGTAAGAACATCGAAGAGGTCAAGGTCGTCTGTCTGGGCGCCGGCGCCGCCGCCACCGCCTGTCTGCGTCTGATGATCACCGCCGGTATCCGCCGTCACAACATCATCGCCTGTGACCGCCGTGGTGTTATCCATGACGGCCGTGGTGACCTGACCCCGGAAAAAGCGATGTTTGCCGCGATCCAGACCGATTGCCGGACCCTGGAAGACGCCATCAACGGCGCCGATGTCTTCCTCGGCCTGGCCGGTGCCAACCAGTTGTCAGCCGAGCAGCTGAAGACCATGGCCCCGAACCCGATCGTATTTGCCTGCGCCAACCCGGATCCGGAGATCCGTCCGGAGCTGGCCCACAGCACCCGTGACGACGTGATCATGGCCACTGGCCGTTCCGACTACCCGAACCAGGTCAACAACGTCCTCTGCTTCCCGTACATCTTCCGTGGTGCCATGGACGTGCGTGCCCGTCACATCACCCACGAAATGAAGATGGCCGCCGTCTACGCCATCGCCGAGCTGGCCAAAGAGCCGGTTCCTCAGGAGGTTCTGGACGCCTACGGTCTGGAGTCACTGGAGTTCGGTCACGAGTACATCATTCCGAAGCCCAACGATCCGCGCCTGCTGGGCAAGGTATCGATGGCGGTTGCCGAAGCGGCGATCGAGATCGGTGTTGCTCGTCTGCCTCTGCCTGAGAACTACCCGCTCAGCGGCCTGGAAGACGTCTAAGCACGCTCGCATCCGTACGAAAAAGGGCTCCCCGGTGCAAACCGGGGAGCCCTTTTTTGTTGTGCGGGAGTAACTGCTCCGGGAATTAGCCTTTGGCTGCTTCCAGGGCCTGCTCCAGGTCGGCGATGATGTCGTCGATGTGCTCGATACCTACAGAGATCCGCACCATATCGACACTCACACCAGCAGCCGCCAGCTCTTCCGGGGACAGCTGACGGTGGGTGGTGCTGGCCGGGTGGCAGGCCAATGACTTGGCATCACCGATGTTGACCAGTCGAGTGATCAGTTGCAGCGCATCGATAAAGCGCGCCCCCGCCTCGACACCGCCCTTGACCCCGAAACTCAGAATGCCTGACGGCTTGCCGCCGACGTACTTCTGCGCCAGCTCATAACCTTCGTTGCCTTCCAGACCGGCGTAGTTGACCCACTCGACCTGATCATGGCCGGACAGGTATTGGGCCACCTTCATGGCGTTGTCGCAGTGGCGCTCCATCCGCAGCGGCAGGGTTTCGATGCCCTGCAGGATCTGGAACGCATTCATCGGAGAGATCGCCGCACCGGTATTGCGCAGTGGCACCACGCGACAGCGACCGATAAAGGCCGCCGGACCCAGGGCCTCGGTATAGACCACACCGTGGTAGGAGGGATCCGGTTCGTTCAGCATCGGGAAGCGTTCTTTGTGCTCGGCCCAGGGGAACTTGCCCGAGTCGACCACCACGCCGCCGATGGAGGTCCCATGACCACCGATATACTTGGTCAGCGAGTGAACCACGATATCGGCACCGTACTCGAACGGACGCAGCAGGCAGGGGGTTGCCACTGTGTTATCGACCACCAGTGGGACTCCGTGACGGTGGGCGACTTCGGCCAGCCCTTCGATATCGACCACGTTACCCAGCGGGTTACCAATCGATTCGCAGAACACCGCCTTGGTTTTATCGTCGATCAGCGCTTCCAAAGCCGCCAGATCGTCATGGGGAGCCATCCGCACATCGATACCCTGACGCGGCAGGGTATGGGCGAACAGGTTGTAGGTACCACCATACAGCTTGTTGATGCTGACGATATTGTCGCCGGCCTCGGCCAGGGTCTGGATGGTGTAAGTGATAGCCGCCATCCCGGATGCCAGTGCCAGCGCACCGATGCCGCCCTCCAGATCCGCAACCCGCTGCTCCAGCACTGCCGTGGTGGGGTTCATGATCCGGGTGTAGATATTGCCCTGCACCTTGAGATCGAACAGGTCGGCGCCGTGCTGGGTGTCGTCGAAGGCGTAGGAGGTGGTCTGGTAGATCGGTACCGCAACCGCTTTGGTGGTGGGATCGGGCTGATAACCGCTGTGGATCGCTTGGGTTTCCAATTTCATGTGGAGCAACTCCGCTTCTTAGATGGCAGGTTAAGGAATCCCTAGACTAGCTCAAGCCTAGACGCGCTTAAATAGGCCCATGTTATGATCTGCGCTTTATTTTTTAGTGGGAATTCAGCCTCATGGCTAAAGCCAAAACCGCTTACGTTTGTAATGACTGCGGCTCCGATTACGCCAAGTGGCAGGGGCAATGCAGCGACTGCGGCGCCTGGAACACGCTCAGTGAAGTTCGCCTGGGCAGCAGTCCCAGCGCCGCCCGCGAACGCTTCAGCGGTTATGACGGCGGTGCTGGCCAGCAGGGTAAGGTGCAGAAGCTGGCCGAAGTTGACCTGGCCGACCTGCCCCGTTTCAGCACCGAAAACAGCGAGCTGGATCGGGTGCTTGGTGGCGGTCTGGTTCCCGGCTCGGCCATTCTGATCGGCGGTCACCCCGGCGCCGGCAAGAGTACCCTGCTGCTGCAGGTCCTGTGCGAGCTCGCCAACAAGTACGAAGCCCTCTACGTCACCGGCGAAGAATCGCTGCAACAGGTGGCCCTGCGGGCCAAGCGACTCGGCCTGCCGACCGATAAACTCAACATGCTGTCGGAAACCTCGGTCGAGCAGTTGGTGCAGATCGCCCAGCAGCACCAACCCAAGGTGATGGTGGTGGACTCGATCCAGGTAATGCACATGGCCGATGTACAGTCGGCACCGGGCAGCGTGTCCCAGGTGCGTGAAAGCGCCGCCTACCTGACCCGTTTCGCCAAGCAGACCCACACCGTGCTGTTTCTGGTCGGCCATGTCACCAAGGACGGCTCCCTGGCCGGCCCAAAGGTGCTTGAGCATATGATCGACTGCTCACTGCTGCTTGAAGGTGGTCACGACAGTCGTTTCCGCACCCTGCGCGGGCAGAAAAACCGTTTCGGCGCGGTCAACGAGCTGGGCGTGTTCGCGATGATGGAGTCGGGCCTGAAAGAGGTCAAAAACCCCAGTGCGATCTTCCTCAACCGCACCCAGGAGGCCAGTGCCGGCTCGCTGGTGATGGTGGTCTGGGAGGGTACCCGACCGATGCTGGTGGAGATTCAAGCGCTGGTGGACGAGTCCCATCTCAACAACCCCCGTCGCATCGCGGTGGGATTGGATCAAAACCGGCTCGGCATGCTACTGGCGGTGCTACACCGGCATGGCGGCCTACACACCGGCGATCAGGACGTGTTCGTCAACGTGGTGGGCGGTGTGCGAGTCGCCGAGACCAGTGCCGACCTGGCGCTGCTACTGTCGGTGGTCTCCAGTTTCCGCGATCAGACTCTGCCGCAGAACCTGGTGGTGTTCGGGGAAGTAGGGCTGGCGGGCGAGATCCGTCCGGTACTCAGCGGCCAGGAGCGAATCCGTGAAGCCGCCAAACATGGCTTTCAACGGGCTATCGTCCCGAAGGGCAATCTGCCCAAGGATAAAATCGAAGGGATGGAAGTGATCGGGGTGGAGAAACTCTCGGAAGCGCTGGAGGCGATCTGAATCGCCACCGTGCTATTGCGCTTCGATCAGGTGATCCAGCTCGCGCTCCAACAGGCTGTCGTCGCCCAGGTTGAGCTCCACCAGCCGACGTAGATGGGTGATGCTGTCCAGATCGATCGGGCCGCAGGCACAGCCCAGATAGTTGGCGTCGATGCGTTTGAGTACCACCGGCAGCACCAGTTGCACATCGCTATCCAGCCAGCACTCAACGATCAGCTCCGCTCCCGCGTCGGCCTCGAATCCCGCCGGATGACTTAGCAGAACTCCCTTGAGGGAGATATCGGTGATCTCGACTATCCAACGCTGATCCCCCAGCCGTAGCTCGGCTTCGGCGTCAAAGGCGATTCGGGTAAAACGACGACGCTCTTGGCTCTGTGGTTGGCCTTCTTGTTGGCTCAAAGCGGCACCCCTTATCTAACGACAACTGACAGATTTTGCTCTGCAAACTATAAACCCTATCCGAAGGTGGTGCACTCGCAAAACCTGAGCCGGGTCAAAAGGGGGATAAACAGTGACGCTGCGAGGGGACTAGCGTTGCACTCGCAGGGTCAGTTTGCGGATCGCCTGATCCAGACCACTGCCGCAGGTCGCGGTGGACTCGATGGTGAAGTAATCGATTCCATCGACGCTGACATTGGGGCAATTCAACTGCAGCGTGCAGCTTTGCAGCTCTGCCGGCGGCAGCTGACTGGGCAACGCACTGCAGTCCGAGGCACTTTCCAACAGCAGGTGACTGATCGCCATCTGGCCGCCGCTTTCGGCCAACAGGAATGCCCTGACCGACATCAGCTCGTAACCGTAGGACTCCTTACTGCTGACCACCAGACTCGACAGCCCCACCACCACCACAGCCATGATGGTAATCACAAAGATAGCCGACATCAGCCCCAGACCTTGCTGGGCCTTGCGCGGTACCAGTCTATGCTGGCGCTTCAGAGACGATTTAAGGAGCATTGCGTAACTGCACCTCGTGAATGATCGACACCCCCTCGCCACGCTCGCGCAGATCCAGATTCATCTGCACCAAGGCATTGCGCTGCAGCGTGGCCGGAATCACGACAAAACTGCCGCTGGCGCCGTTAGCCAGCAGAGCGCGCTTGGGGGTCTGCTCGTTACCGCTACCGAATCCGCCAGGCGACGGCTGGGAAACCAGATAGTCGTAATCACTGTAGCGGAACAACTGAGTTCCACTGAAACAGAAACTGACCGGATCATCGACCATAAACCAGCGCCGGCTCGGTGACTCCAGCGGAAAACGATGGGCCCGCGACAGCTGCACGTCGATTTCAACGCTGTCTTCCAACGCGCTCTGACTGCTGCTGACCTGAGGCGAGATACTCGACATCGCCGCCGACGTAGTCGCCAGGGTGTAAACCTCGGCGGTACTGATCGGATACACCGCCACCCGACCAATCGAGGGTGCTGCACCACTGCTGAACGGGATCGAGCTGAAGCTGCTGGATGCACTGGTCAACGGAATCCGGGTATAGATCGAGCCTCCCAGGACCGGTACAAACTCCAGACACTGCTGATCAGCCGAAACGCGCACACTGTTGGGCAGTGCGTTACGCAACTCCCGCGAAATCCGCTCCACCACCGCACGGGCCGCCGAACCCTGCCGATCCCGCAACGCGGTACTGACATAGCTGTCGGAGGTATTGACGATAAACTGCGACACCCCTACGCCCAGTACCGCCATCACCACGATCACCACCACCAGCTCGACCAGAGTAAAGCCCTGGTTCGATCGCAATCCGGCGAGGCGGCGCATCAGAAATTCCCCCGATAGACACTGAACACCAACGGCCGCTGCCCCGGCGGTGTCACCCGAATCTGAATTCGTTTGCCATCGGTATCACTGACCAGGCCGATCTCGTTACCGGCATGGAAGACATCTACTTCGACCCGATAGCCGTTGTAATCCGCTCGAGCAGTGCCTTGGGCATCCAATGGTGGCTGATCATCCAGATCATGGTAATCATCCACATCATCGAAGGTATTGACGCCAGCGGTGCGCTGCTCACCGGTTTCTGATCCCAGTGTGCCGCTGCAGGATGCCGCTGATGCGGTGCCGCAGGGTGGCTGACCGCCGATCGGTGTCGCCTCGTCAAACCGTTTGGTCATGATCTCGTCGCTGTAAGCCTGTACCAGCTCGACTGTCTTGGTTTGCCACAGGGTATCGGCACCGAACTGGGCGCTGAACTGGAGCGACTGGGCCACCGTCACCAACGCGATCGCCAGAATCGCAATGGTGATCACCATCTCGATCAGCGTAAAGCCCTGGAAACGACGTTCCGGGTTAGTTCTGCGTACAGACAAGCGCACTCTCCGCCAGGTAGGCAAAACCGGCCAGGGTGATACAGACAATATCACCGCCGCTGTTGAAGGAAAGATTCGTGGTCACACCCCCTGCCAGGTTGCCGAGGTTGTCATAACTGAGACTGTAGGCGCCGATCGGTGAACCATCGGGATCTATCAGCGTAATTGAGCCCGGATCGACACGTTGCTGCTTTAATAGCTGGCCGTTGGCCCGGATCTCAAACAGATACTCACCGGCATTGGTAGAAAGTTGCAGCTGGATGTTTTGATCGTGGCGGTTGAGGGCCGCCTGCTGAGCCTGACGGGCGCTGCTGATCAGCAGGTCTTTGACCTGTAGGGAGCGGAAGATCTGTACATCGCCGAAGCGGGAGATCGCCACCGCCGACAGGATGCCGAGCAGCACGATAATGACCACCAGCTCGACCAGGGTAAAGCCCGCCGAATGGGTCCGGCGGACTTTTATCAAGCTCACTGCTTGTGATTAGTTACCGTCGGCGTTGACAGTAACTTCGCGGGTAGAGCTATTGTAAGTAATAGTTCGCTGACCACCATTATCATTTGGTGTGCGGTAGGTGTAGATACATTCCGGAGAGGTGCCACCAATGGTGTAATCCGAGTCAGCACCAGATACCGTGGGCGCATTGGCCTGCAGCAGATTGGTCCAGACGTCTTCACAGTCCAACACCGCAGCATTGCCCACACTCATGGCGCCACCAGACGCATTCACGTGCAAGGTGCCGTTTCCGAAGCCATCGACAGCACCACTAACCACTCCCTCTGCGATCGCTTGAGCCCGAATTAGCGCTACACCTGTTGCAAAGCCGGCACCGGCACCGCTAACGGCCGCAGTATGGGCATCTTCGGTCACATCGATAAAGCGGGGCAGCGCCACCGCTGACAGGATACCCAATAGGGCAATAACCACGATCAATTCAATAATCGTGAAACCAGACTGTTTAGCCTTCATACAAGCTCCTTAAAGATACCGCCGAAAGATTTACTTGGAACGGTACTCCAGTTAGTCGTTGAGTCAATCCCTGACACAAAAAATGATTCAGACTCAAGCGATTATATCCTCTAGTACAGAGGAATAAACTCCAATCGCAGCGTCTGTTGATCTCGGTTATTAGGGTTATCGGCCCGGCTCCGCAACAGCTTTAACTCGAAACCGACTCGATCATCCGGCGCCTGCTCAAACCCCGGCATCGCCTGACGATAGCGAAAACGGTAAAACAGCGCCCGCTGATCGAGGTCAAAGTACCAGTTGCCTGGCTCGGCCTGCTGTGCGGCCAGGCCACTCAATTCACCCAGATAGTTGCTCGGCGGCACCATCGCGCTATCCAGTAATACCATCGGGTTGGTGCCATCCAGATCCTCCAGCCGACGACCCGCTCGGCCGCTGATCGCATCGCTCATGGCCAGATTGACCCCGGCCTGCAGCCAACCACGGACACCATTGAACGCCGCGATCTCGGCATCGACCACAAGGCTCATATACTGGCGATAGCTGGCAGTGGCAACCACCAGAATCACCAGTCCGACCACGACCAACTCCAGCAGTGAAAAACCGCTCTGCCGTCTCTTTAAATCCGGCTGCATCCTTGCTCCCTTAGCGATTGACCGAGGAGTTGAGTTCCCACAGCGGCAGGAACACTCCCAGCGCCAACACCAGCACCATGATGCCGATGGCAACGATCAAGATCGGTTCGATCGCACTGGCCAGCCCTTTCAGATCGTACTCCACCTCCTGCTCGTAGAAGTCGGCCGACTCCTCCAGCAGCTCATCGACGCCACCGGTCTCTTCGCCCACCGCCATCATCTGCAGCACCAGCGGACTGAACATATCGGCCTGCTGAGCGGTACGGGTAAAGCTCTCACCGCGCTCGATACCGCGACGCATCCCCTGCACCTTGTCGCCGATATAACGGTTTCCCACCGCTCCGGCCACGATAGCCAAGCCCTGCTCGATCGGTATCCCGGCCCGCATCACCAGCGCGAAGGTACGGCAGAAACGACCCAGGATAATGCGATAGAACAAGCTGCCTACTACCGGCAGCTTCAGCTTGGACCTGTCCCATCGGAAGCGCCCGTTATCGGTGCTGATATAGCGCAGGAAAGCGACTATAGCGACAATCAGGCCACCGAAGATCAGATACCAGTAGTCGATGGTAAAGTTGGATATCGAGATCAGCAGCTGGGTCTGCCACGGCAGTTCGGCGCCGAGGCTATTGAAAACACCAGCGAAGGCTGGAATTACGAACAGATTGATCACAAACATCGCGCCGACCAGCGCGATAATGACGAACAATGGATAGCGGGTGGCGGACTTGATATTTTTGCGGGTGGTACGCTCCAACTCCAGATGCTTGGCCACCTCGGCAAAGGCCTGATCCAGATTACCGGTGTTCTCGCCCACATGGATCAGACTGACGTAAAGGTTAGAGAACGCCTTGGGGTGTTTGCTGAAGGCGCTGGACAGGGTATGGCCCTGCTCCAGATCATCGGCGATCGCACTCAGAATCTCGCCCAGCAGGGGGTTTCGTACCGACAACGCCAGGCCACGAATCGCACGGGTGATCGGCACCCCGGCTTTGGTCAGGCTGTACATCTGGCGGCTGAAAATAATCAGCTCATCCAGCGATACCCGCTGCAGGAACTTGGGCATGCCGATCTCGATATCGCCGGGCTTCTTTCCCGGCTGCCCCTTAGCTTCCCCTTTAGCCTGTTCGATCGAGATCGGGGTGATGTGCTTGTCCGCCAGCAGACTGGCCAGTTGGGCCGCCGAAGCCGCTTCCTGCTTCCCGGCCACCAGCTCTCCGCTGGCGTTACGGCCTTTAAAACTAAATTGAGGCATCGCTCGATCTCGCTTCCAGCGGTTCCAGGCTCAACCCCGAATCCGAGTCGGCAGGCTGCGCCGCGCGAGCCTCGATAATATCACTGGCGATCCCCTCCATCTGCTCGGTGACCCGGAATACCTCTTCCAGCGTCGTCACCCCCTGGCGAGCATATTCCAGTGCACTCTGGGCCAGGGTTTTGAAGCCTTCTGAGTGGCGCGCACTATGGGCGAAAGAGGCGGTATCGGCAGCACGCAGCGCGTCGCTCATCGAATCATCGATCTCCAGCAGCTCGAAAATACCGATCCGGCCGCTGTAACCGGTGTTGTTGCAGTAGGTACAGCCCTGGCCGTGGAACAGCTGCAGCTGCGACCCTTCGGCCCCCAATTCCTCCTCGAGCCAGCTTTGTTCGCTGTGGGAGGGGCTGTAATCCTGCTTGCAGTGAACGCAGATCCGCCGCACCAGCCGCTGAGCCAGCACCCCACGCAGGGCGGTGGCGGCCATAAAGCCTTCAATGCCGATATCGATAAGTCGCATCGCCGAGCTGATCGCATCGTTGGTGTGCAGGGTCGACAGTACCAGGTGACCGGTCATCGCCGCCCGCATCGCGATGGTGGCGGTTTCGTGGTCACGAATCTCCCCCACCAGCAGGATGTCCGGGTCCTGACGCAGGCTGGCCCGCAGTACCGTGGCGAAATCGAGGCCGATCTTGGGATTCACGTTGACCTGGTTGATCCGATCGAGTCGGTATTCCACCGGATCCTCGACGGTGATGATCTTCTTGGCCGGATCGTTCAGCTCCATCAACCCACCGTAGAGGGTGGTGGTCTTACCACTACCGGTCGGACCGGTAACCAGGATCAGGCCGTTGGGTTGGTGGATCATGCGACGGAATCGAGCCAGCACATCGGCCGGCAGACCGGCCCGGTCGAGCCCGATGGTGCCGGCGGACTGATCCAGCAGACGCATCACCACCGATTCGCCGTACTGGATCGGCATGGTCGAGATCCGCACATCGAGGCTGCGGCCCTTAACGTTGATGTTGAAGCGGCCATCCTGAGGCAGGCGTTTCTCGGAGATATTCAGCTCGGCCATCAGTTTCAAGCGCAGTACCAGCGCATTGGCGACCCGGCGCTCGTTGACCACATGCTCCTGCAGTACGCCATCGATCCGCTGGCGAATGCGCAGCACCTTCTCATCCGGCTCGATATGGATATCCGAGGCACGGACCTGCACCGCGTCTTCGAAGATCTTCTGCAGCAGCTTGACCACCGGTACTTCGGAGTCATCGGTGGCGGCAATATCGGCGATATCAAACGCATCTTCGGCGATCTCTTCGTCCAGCTCGACCGCGAGACTGGAGATCTCTTCGGTACGGCGATAGAGCAGATCCAGGGTGCTGAGCAGTTGCCCCTCCGACACCACCGCCTGTTTCAACGGCTTTCCGAGCAACCGTTGCAGTTCATCGAACGCAAACAGATCCATCGGATCGGCCATGCCGATCAGGAAATGATCCGGGTTTTCTTTCAGCACAATCGCCCGGAAACGACGGGCGTGGGCCTCCGAGAGACGCAGAACTTCTTTCTGATCGAACTCGTAACGGCTCAGCTCCACCGATGGAATATTGAGCTGCTGGGATAGGAACTCGATAAAGCGGTTTTCGGTGACCATCCCCAACGCGATCAGGGTACGGCCGAGCTTCTGGCCGGTCTGCTTCTGCTTACCCAGAGCCTCCATCAGCTGCGGTTCGGTGATAACGCCGTTCTGAACCAGCAGGTCCCCAATCCGAATTTTCTTTCCAGTAGCCATAGTTAGAGTCTGTTCAATCGCTGGGTGACATATTTTGCCAATGCCGGTTTCAGATCGGGAATCTGGAGCACATTCTGATAGGCCTGACGAGCCTGCTGCGGCTGTTCGAGGGCTTCCAGCGACAGTGCCAGTCCAACCCACCAAGCCGGTTTATCGGAGCGCACCCGCAGCAGTCCATGATAGGTCTCGGCGGCCCGTTGGTGCTGGCCGTCAGCCTGCAGCGCCGCCGCCAGAATCTGGTGATATTCCGCATCGCTACTGGCGCTCGGTTGATCCGCCTGCAATAGTTCGATCGCCGGTTTCAACGCTTGTGCCTGCACCAGCAGACGGGCCTTGAGCTTTTTCAGTCCCGCATCGGTAGGGCTCAGAGCCAAGCCCTGGTCGATCTGCTGCTCCGCCTGGGCCAGTTGCCCGGTTCCGATCTGTAGGGTCGCCAACAGGGTTCGACTTCGGCTGGCTTCGGGGTGTTCGGCCACAAAGGCCTGCAGCTGATCGATCGCCCGGCTGATCTGACGGGTACCGATCAGCGCTCGCGCCTTGGCGACTTGAGAACGGTCACGTTGGGCCGGGCTCTGGGGCTGTCGCTTGATCAACGGCGCCACCGCTATCGGCTGCGGTTTCGGTAGGGATTGCGACGTCACGACCTGCGCGGGAGAGGCTTCGGCATCAACGGTTTGCAGCGGCACGCTTGGCTGGCTTAATGCCTGGGCTGGTTCAGAGCTAGCTCCTCTCGGCTGAGTCGGTTCAGTCGCTACAAGGGCGGGGGCTGATGTCGCCGCAATCGGGGCTGGCTTGGGCTGTATCGGCGCGCGGCTGACCATCACCACCAGGCGGTGCCCCCCGTCATTTGAGCTGATCGGCTGCGAGCTGACCTCAAAGTGCACCGGGGACATGCTGTCCAACCGCAGTGTCAACTGATCAGCCTGCTGCAGCTGGGCCTGCAACCACTCAACCGGCGATTTCGATAGCAGGGATTCGATGCTAGTGGTAGCGGGTATTTCAATCTCACCCAGTTGCAGCTGCAGACTGCGCTCGGCGACGAGCTGAACCTGCTGTTTCGGCGCCTGATTCAGCTCCAACGCCAACCGGGCTCGATTCTCCTCAGCCAGCCAGGTCGACCGTAACAGGCGCACCGGTTGCGGTAGATCCGCCCCTCCTGTCGGATCAGGCCTAACAGAGGCGTCGACAGCGGCATCGGCCGGAGCTGGCTCCAAAGCAGGACTGGGTTTTGGATCGGATGCTGGCTCAGATTGCGGCTCAGCCTGAGGTTCAGTCTCTGCCAGCTGGGGCGCCGGTTGCTGGGGTTTAACCGTCTGAGGTGGCGTATCAGTTCCCACTACCGGTTGCGCACTGCGCCAGAGTTGCGGATTGTCGTAAAGCCACAACCCCAGCACGGCCAGTCCCACCGCCAGACACAACAGCAACAGCGGCAGCCAGCGGGTCTTCGGCTGGGTCTGGGTCAGAGTCGGTGCCGGGGCAATGGACGCCCCGCCAGCAGAGCCCTCGCCCGGTTGCTGCCGGCGCTGATCGAGATCGCGCAGCATGTCATTGACCAGGCTCACAGCAGCCCTCCCAATACCAGCCCGGCCGACAGACCCACAGCCAGCATCGCCAGACCCGCCAACCACAGCCTCGGCTTGGCGCTACTCTGCAGCACCACCCCTTCGGTATCTTCCACCGCGGTGACGACCTGGGCGGCACTGACACGTCGATCACCCTTGCCGTAGGCCACCATTAGCGCCTTATGGGCCAAAATATTAATCAAGCGAGGGGTGCCCGAGGAAGCCTGCCAGAGTTTCTTGACCGCCTTGGCCTCGAACAGCGGCACTCCGTTGTAGCCGGCCAGGGTCAGGCGGTGATGCAGGTACTGCCCGGTGCCTTCCAGATCCAGATGACGAAGTCGATAAGAGAAGGTGATCCGCTGCAACAACTGGCGCAACGAGCTTTGCCCCAGCAGTTCATCCAGTTCCGGCTGACCGAACAACACCACCTGAAACAGCTTGGTGGTCTCGGTTTCCAGGTTGGTCAACAGTCGCAGCGCTTCGATGGTTTTTTCCGGCATCGCCTGGGCTTCATCGACGATCAGCACCACCCGTTTGCCCTCGGCTACCAGCTCTACTAGACGTTGGTTGATCCGCTCCAGCAGATCGAAACTTCCCTTCAGCGTATCCAGTTCCAGCCCCAGTTCACGGGCAAAGGCCATCCGAAACCCGTCCGCACTGAGGTAGGGGTTGGGAATGTAGGCGCTGATACAGTCCTCATCCAACGCATTTAACACCTTGCGGCACAGCAGGGTTTTGCCGGTGCCAACTTCGCCGACGATTTTGACGAAGCCGTCACCGTTCTCCAATGCCACCAGGATCAGGTTCAGAGCTTCCTGGTGGGTTGGTAGGTTCAAAAAGTAGTGTGTGTTCGGAGTCAGCGTGAACGGCAGTTCATTCAGCCCGAAAAATTGCTGGTACATGCGCTTGATCGCCTATCTGCGCCGGGCCTGCAAGCAGGCCCTAAGCTCACAACCCTTCTCGATGATAGAGGTTGTTAAAGTTATCCAGGCTCTGCTGCAGGTTGTTGCGCCAGGCCTCGGTGCCCGCAATGGTGGGCTTGAGCAGGATTACCAGTTCGCTTTTCTGGGTCCCCTGATTCTCCTGTCGGAACAGACCACCGACCCCGTCGATATCTCCCAGAACCGGGGTCTTGGCCGAGCGGTCATCGCTGACGGTCTGCATCAGGCCGCCAATCACAATCACCTGACCACTACTGGCCCGCACCACGCTATCGGACTCGCGGATAGTGCTCTGTGCCAGCGGCAGTTGGAAGGTATCGGTGCCAACCACGATACTTTTCTGCTGATCGTTAACTTCGCTGATCGACGGATGGATATGCAGAATAATCTCGCCGTTATCGCTCAGCTGCGGCGTCACATCCAATGCGATACCGGAGAAAAACGGCGTCAGCTCGATATCCGGTGTGGTAGTGGTGGCCGTGCCGGTCGTTGTGGTGGTGCTGATATCGGTGACGAAAAACTCATCGGTACCGACCTTGATCACCGCCTTCTGGTTGTTCAATGTCGCCACCCGGGGACTCGACAGCACCTGCACCTGGCCCTGGCGCTCCAACAGCTCGATCATCGCGTTGAAGTCGGTGAAGTTGAAGTTGATCCCGAACACGCCGTCGATATTGTCGGGGTTGGTCACCGTTTCTGCGGATGGCCCGATGGTGATATTGCCGCTGCTCTCGCTGCTGTTGCGGATCACACCCTGCCAGTCGACCCCGGCCTGAAAGCCGCTGCTGAGACGGACCTCAAGAATCTTGGCTTCCAGAATCACCTGCCGTTGCAGGGTCAGTTGCGCCTGCTGCAGATAATCGGCCACGGTTTCCAGTTCACTGGGCAGCGCCTTGACCACGACCATCCCCGCCTGGGGTGAAATCACCACCGAACGCCCCTCGCCATCGCCGATAATGGCGCTGAGGGTCTGCTGCATCTGGCCCCAGAAGTTGGTGCTGGTTTTGGTATTGATCCGGGTACCGACGATCCGCTCCGAGGCATTGTCTTCACCGCTCTGGCTAACCGCACCGGCACTGACCTGAATATCGGAATCACCTTGACGGTTGACGTTCAGATAGTCGATCTGGAACATCGCCGTTTCCAGCCGCGCCGGTATCACCTGATAGAGATTACCCTGGCGCTTGTATTCGTAGCCGTAGACCTCACGAACAGTCTGCATCACCTCTTCGACGCTGACGTTCTTGAGCTCCAGCGAAATTCGACCGCCTATCCCCTCGCTGACCACCATGTTGTAAGGGGTATCGCGAACCAGATCCATAAAGAAGCTGCGTGCATCCAGATTTTGGGCGCTCAGATCAAAGCGTACCGCCTCGCCGTCATCAAAGCCCTGCAGCTGCAACGGCGGCAACAGCGCCTGCATTACGTCGGCCGGTGGCGTCTGCAACTGCGCTTCGAGTTTGCGGTTGTCCTCCAACGCCTGCTCCAGCGCCAGCACACCATCCTGCTGAGCCGAGGCTCCGGTGGTGGGTTGCCAGCTCTGACAACCGCTCAATACCAGCGCGATTCCGACAATGCCCGCGGTTAAACCCCTCATCTACTTACTGTCCCGAATATTCTTCTTAATCATTTTCGACGAGCCCAGATGCAACTGGACCCGCTTGCCCCCCTGCCGCAGAACCAGGGTTCCCGGCTTGATCGACGTCACTGTCGCACCTTTAATCCGTTGCCCGACGCGCACCGATACCCCGTTCACCACTGCGCGGGCTTCACCGTTGCCGATCCGAATCGACTGCAACTTCCAGCGTTGTGCCGGTAAAGCCTGACCGGCTTCGGTACTCAAGCTGCTGGGCGGCCGGGTCGGATCAACCGCCGCCTGCACCGTAGTTATCGGCAATAATCCCAACAACAGCACTACGATGCGCCAATGGCGTTGTTTAAACACCTAACCACTCCTTCGTTGTACTGAGGGTGTAGAGTTTCAGCCGCAACGTCGCCTTCGGATAGTTATCGACCTGATAGTCCAGGCTGTCCCAGAACAGCGAACTTTCTGCCCCTTCCAGCGCCTTCAAAAAGCCTTGGATCTGGAAAAAGCCGCCTTCAAGCTGCAATGCCAGGTCATGCCGATAGAGCAGCGGCTGGGCCACCTCTGTGCTCGATGAGGTGCCTTCAGCGCCTGGAGTGGCCAGATTGATCGCTTGCGGTGCCGCCTTACGCGCTTCGAGCAGCCGGATACCGGGCTGACGCGCAAGAATCTGCTGCAACAGGTCGATCATCTGATCCGGTGGTACCAGCGTTGCGGTGCGCTGCTTGAGCTCCTCGCCACGTTGGGCCAGCACAAGCTTTAACCGCTTGATCTCGTCCTGCAACGCTTTGTTCGGGTCTTCGGTCTTAATCGCCTTGATCAGTTGCAGATCGACCTGGGCCTCGGCCAGCTCAATCTTGAGTTTGTCAGCCTTCAGAATCAGCTGCAGCTGTTCTTTCTGCGCCGGCTCGATCAGGTAGGTGAATCCGGGCAGGGCCACCGCTACCACCAGGGTGATCAGAATCAGCAACCGCTCCCGCAGTGACAGGGCGTCGAACTTAGCCGCCCAAGCGCGCAGTCTATCCATCGGCTTCCCCTCCGGCACGCGTACCACTGACCTTGAAGCTCAATCCCTGCTGCGCTTCGCCCAGCTCGAACTGATCGAATTGAGCGCCCCGATAAGCCGGCGCATCGCCCAACTGCTTCAGGTATTTGGGCACCAGCTCTGCATGGCCGGTGTACCCCTGCAACGATACCCGACGACCGTTGTCGCTGGTTTGAATCCGGCTCAACCAAACCCCCTCCAGCGCTTGCTCGGACAATCCCGTCAGCAGACTCGAGAACAGTCCCTGTTGCTGCGGTGCCAATCGGGCCAGCAGCTCGCCGAACCGCTGTTGCTGGGACAGCTGCTGTTTTAGCCTGTCGACCTGCCGGAGCAGTTCGGCCGACTCGGGCTTCGGTTTATTCGCGGCCCGAAGCTTATTCAACTGTTGTTGCAGCGCGGTTTTCTGCTGCTGCATCTGGGTCAGCTGTTGTTGCGCCTGACTACGCTTGTTCTGCTCCAGAAAATTGATAGCTGTCAGCCCCAGAGTCAGAACCACCAAGATCAGCAGGCAGGTTGTGGCCGAAAAAGGCACCTTGACCGATTCGCGCTTCACATAGAGGTTGATCTGCTGCTTCATGACTCCACCTCCGGTAGAGCCGCCGCTATGGCCATCATCGCCTGGCTCTGCAATAGCGGAGTCAACGGGGTTTCACTATCGATATGTTCGCCCAGATCCAGTTGTACCAATTCAACCGCCAGGTTGTAACGCAGCTGTCCCAGCAACGGAGTTTCACCCGGTTGCTGCGGACACACCAGCAGACGTAGGCAGGGTGGTTTGCCGATCTGGCTTTCGTAGTAATCCAGCGAACGCTGAATATCGAGTACCAAGCCACTGGCGCGAGTTTCAATTTCAACCGCGTCGGGCGACAACAGCGAGACATCGGAATCAACTTGACGAGTCAGGTAAAGTGAGCCTTCACTGACCATGCTGATCAGACTGTGTGGGGATTGCAGCCCCAACACCGCGGTTGCCAGCGTTTCTCCTTCCAACTGTTTGAGCCTGATCAACATCAGCTCCGGAATCAGCAACGCCTTCAGTGCCATGCCGGCCCCATTGACCAAGGACTCAATACGATCCGATACCGACTGTTGGATCACCGCCACGTACAGCATCCGGCTGCGACCGCGGTAAGCATCTTCGGGCAACTCAAAGAAATCCAACACCGCATGCTCGATATCGAACGACAGCATATCCTTGACCCGCCAACGCAGGGCATCGGCCATTTCGGCCTCGTCTACGGCGGGAGCTTCGACCAGCAGCAGATTGTAGTCTTTCGGACTCAACACCCAGCTGACCGACGCGCCATTGAGACCCAATTGCGCCACCGCAGCTTTCAGTGGTTCAGGGTTATCTAGACGGCAGTCATCCAGCTGCTGGCAACGCAGCGGTTTGGGTTTGCGGCGGTCGTAGTGTGCCAGCGCCAAACCTGATTCATTCAGCGCCAGACCGACCCTTCCACGAGCCGATTTTCGGTTCGAGAATAGGCTAAACAGAGCGTTCCCCTTCTTCCTGCTATCACCCTGAAAGTAATTGCCTATTTATTAACATAGTGGCCCCCCAATTACTATGTGAGCGCCAGAATATCGACACTTGAGGCCCCGGATCCAGGCGTCAAAAAAGACGTATTGACTCTCTGATCCGAGCCGTGTTTAATACGCGCCTTCAAAGTGTTGCCCGGATAGCTCAGTTGGTAGAGCAGAGGATTGAAAATCCTCGTGTCGGTGGTTCGATTCCGCCTCCGGGCACCATCTCTTTCAAAGGCTTGCGATCAAACGCAGGCCTTTGTTGTTTCTGGCGTATGGCCACTGTCTGATCAAAGCCCTGTCCGACAACCCGAATCAAGCGCTTTCACCGCCACCACTTTGACAGCGGTCGATACTGCTCATATTTTTGGGTGTTTTTTCTATGCCCCGTGGAAACCAGGTGCTGCTAAAGGTTGGTAACTCAGCTCCTGCTTCAGGCACTCTTGAATCATTCTGTGGCCGACAATGTCGATCCCATTGTTTCTAGTGAGCCAATAAAAGCGAGGCGCGGTGATAAACCTTGAGGCTGGCATCAGCCTATTGAACGATTGGGAAATCTGTGGATTACCGTTTGGAGTATTTCGCCCGACGGTAACCGCGCAGGGATCGTACTTGAAGCAGCAGTTAAAGAGAAAGTGAACAGCTAACGCTTAATAACTCAGACCAACAAAATTACCTTTTAGAGGTTTTTGGCTGCCCAATCGGCAAAACGCGAGGGAACTCTTCCAGCCACCCGCTGCTCCAGCGATATATCACTCTCACCCAACCGGTCACCAAGGTAACTGTGCGCCTGGAAGTAACCGAACATCTCGGCAAGTTCGCCAGCACCCGGGAAGAAGGTGGCAAAAACCTCGGCCGGCACCTCTTGGAAGCTGTAATGTTTACCCTGTTTCGCTAAGGTTTCGACAATTTGATCAAAGCTCAGCAAGTCTCCGACAACGGGCAGGTACTGCCCCTGGCCTGCGATCTCAGGATTGGTGAAAGCACCTGCAACAGAGTCCCCCAGCTCACTGATGTTCGCCATATGGATGCTCTGACTATTGCGCGCGATCGGTAGTGTCCAACCAACACTCCCATCCTGCTGTGTTTGCGGCGCTAGGTTGGTCAGGAAGTTCTGAAAAAAGAACGCGGCTACAACGAAACTGTGATGCTTGAATCCTGCCTTACGTACCAGCTCATCGACAGCTGACTTGTTGGTAAAGTGAGGGACTTCGAACTGACCATCACTGATTCCCTTCACATCAGGAAGCGTCGACCACACTAAATGCTTGATACCAGTCGCCTTGGCTGCGGCAATAGCGCGCTTAGCTTGCTCAATTTCGTCGGCTCCCTGCCAGAAGTTGGTCACCAGAAAAACACCATGGGCGCCTTCAAAAGCGACCTTGAGACTCTCGGTATCGTCTAAATCGGCCGCAACCACCTGATCCGCCTGCCCCTGATAATGATCGGGATTACGGGTAACGGCACGCACAGTAAAGCCGGTTTTGGCCTTCAGCGAATTGACGACACCGGTACCCTGCTGACCTGTGGCACCGATGACCACGATAGTTTTCTCTAAGTTGTTCATGACAGTCTCCAACGTGTTCTATTTAACAGCTTCTGTCAGTTTATTTGTTGGGTCTTTGAGCTTAAATAGCTAAAATAAGCACAAGATTGTTGCAATTACGGAACAGTTATGGATTTTGATGGAATGCGGGTCTTTGTAACCATCGCCGATACAGGAACTCTGACCGGAGCAGCAGAGAAACTGGGGTCAACCAAGTCGACCATCAGTCGTCGACTCGCGGCCTATGAACATCAGCTTGGCGTCACTCTGTTTCGTCGATCGACACGATTTATCTCGCTAACCGATATAGGACGGCAGCATTACGATCAGGTCCGGGAGTTAGTTCATGAAGCAGAAACCGCCGTCAACAACATCATCGACCTGCGTACCGAACCCACAGGACTGTTGCGGGTTTCGGCCTCGATTATGGGCGGACAACACTTACTTGCCCCCTTGATCTGGCAGTTCAAGAAGAAACATCCCAAAGTAAGAGTCGAGCTGGTGATTACTGACGAGTATGTCGATCTGGTACGAGATGGAATCGACTTCACCATAAGGATGGGCAAGTTGCAGGATTCAGATCTACTTGCACGACGCCTGGGCTCCGGCCATCGATCCATCGTGGCCAGCCCACAGCTACTGGAAAGATATTTCGTGCCTCAAATCCCATCAGACCTCAAACGACTGCCAGCTATCGTGACCAAGCCCGATAACAATCTGTGGCGATTTACCAACGGCGAAGCGATCAGTGTTAACTGGGAACTCAGTACCGGCACCCTGTCGTTGGCGTTGGATGCCTGCGTGCAAGGATTTGGGATCGCCTTGATTCCCGATCTTTATATCAAGCCATACACCTATCGAGGAGAATTAACCCATCTACTGGCCAAGCAGCCTTTACCAAGCGTCGATATTTCGCTTGTCTATCCTAAGCTACAACATCAAAGCCCCGCCGCTCGCGCCTTTCTGGCGTTGATTCGTGATGCGTATTAGCGATGAGCCAATTACGCTGAGCCTTCAATTCACAACCCTGTGACTGCCTCCCTTGTGCAACCATGGCTGTTTACGACGTAGCACGGTCAAAAAAGCTCACCGGGAGTAACGACAGGATTATTTCCAGCGATTCTGGGCGTACTCCATCACTTCTTGGATATTGAGCTCTCGGGTCCCTCCGCCGGAGCGGAGGTAAAACTTGGTATTGCCTGACTTCTTCAGATACACCGGTTTTGGCGACGGTCCGATCACGAGGCGGCAAACAGTCTCTCCCCTGATGTTATGGAAAATAACATTGCAGTACTGGCACATCTCTGTACCCAGTTGGTTGGTGATCGCAGTCATTACAAACTGTTCGAAGCCATCGGCGTCCTTCCGCCTGAGGGTATCAAAATCTTTTTCCAGCCCCAGTACGTTAGCGTCATCGTCGACGCCAATTAACAGCGTTCCTCCCCGTCCATTTAGAAATCCGGCGATGGATTTTAGAATCACGAACTCAAGCTCTTTATTGGCCGAATTTTTTTGATAGTCCCAGCGCATCGAGGACTTGAATTCCAGTTCGGCACTTTCCCCCTGACTGATGAGCCTTTCGATATCGTTGGCCAAGGCACGGCTTAGTTGCTGTACCTGGGCCACCTGCCGATGAAATCGTAAGTAGACGAAGGCGCTTGCTAGCCCTAATAGCGCACCGACCAGGGAATAGAAAAGCGTTTTTAACGGAGCCTCGCCTGCAAGGGCGGATACAAGCTGATCCCCAGCGAAAGCAAAGCCGGATGAATGAGTCAGTTTGAACTCGTGATAGAACACTAATTCATTGACCGGAAAGAGAATGAACACCCCGACGCTGGCGCCGATCAGGGCGGCACAGAAATACAGGATCAGCAGTGGACGAAGATGGAGCATAGCGATGACGCATCCTTGGTCGAGGTAACAGCATCAATTGTAGGGGGCTGCTTCAGTGATGCAACCAGTTAGCAGCGTCTCTGAACAGAGACTAACTAACCGATATTGGCCTGCGCTGGCACGCTAATTCTGACTAGAAGATACTTTCGACCCGGTTTCGGCCGGTTTGTTTGGCTTTATAGAGGACTTGATCGGCCCGGTCGAGAAGGCTTCTTTCATCGTCACCTTGGCGGTAGATCGCCGCACCGAGGCTGATGGTGATGCACTGCCCTTCGAAACGTCGCTCGAGGAACTTCCCTATCTTTTCAACCGAATGACGTAACCGCTCGCAGTAGTTGAGCGCCTGCTCGGGCGTCACGCCGGGAAGGATCGCGCAGAACTCCTCGCCACCATATCGACCGACAAAGTTCCCTTCACGGGTGCCCTGTCTCAACACCTTGCCGACCAGTTTCAGCACCGCATCCCCGGTCGCATGGCCAAAGGTATCGTTAAACTTCTTGAAGAAGTCGATATCGATCATCGCAACGGCTAGCGATTGATTATTCTGTTCGGCCTGCTGTAACTCCTGGGCCAGCACCCGGTCGATCATCGTCCGATTGGGTAGACCGGTTAATCCATCACGTTCGGCTTTATCACAGGAATCGGCCAACAGCTTGGCATGTTCCAACGCAATACCGAGTTCTTGCCCAACCCTGACCAGGATGTCCGTCAGTTCGGCAGCCAGCTCGACTTCAGCACCATGGCTCAATGCCAGCATACCAACCACGTGATGCTTTCCGGTGACGGGGATCAGAGTCACTGCCTGCGAATGCAGCGTCGACAGCAATTGCTGCTCCACTTCGCAATCGCCGGCCAACCGCTCGACCTGACCTTCCCTGAGCGTGCCGAGCATCGCGTCGCTACGATTGAGATCGAACCCAACCTGGCAGTTGCGGGTGCCGGGCTCTCCGGCGATGCAGATGTTCTGCAACATCAGTTGCCGTTCCTTACTATCGACCAACAACAGGGCAACCTGCTGTAGCTCCAGCTCAGCCACCAATTCACGGAGTGTGGAGTTGATGATCTCGGCACGATCCAGAGACCGGTGCGGGACCAACATCAGTCCATGGCCCTCCACGGAGCTGACTTGTTTACGGCCAGGCTCAGCACTCATACAGGCACTCTGACTGCTATTCATCGCCAGATCGATGTTAAGCCTCAACAGGCTTACCCGCAGCTCGGATGCCTGGGGCAGCTGAAAGTGATAGATCTCCGCTGCTGCCGTGATCTCCTTATCCATATGGGTGACGAGTCGACCCAGATTGAGCTTCCGAATATCGATTATCTTCTGGATATACGGAGGCAGCACCATCGAGTGGGACTTCGTCACCGAACCAAAGCCGTGGCTCCAGGCGATAAAATCGGCCAATGCGACGATGGCGACCAGATTGGTGGATTGGCGGTCGAGATCGGCGGGGACCATCCGATGATGAAACAGAATCGCGTTGACCAGGGTATCGGGTAGAGCACTGTGGCTGGCATAGAGCGCCCCGATAACATCGTGACTGGCCCCAATGATGCGTTGCTCCTCCCCCAAAGCAACGCCAGGCTGATCATCAAAATATTCAAGGAATTCGCTGTAGCTGATCTTGCCGTGCTGTTCGAGCAGTGATTTGCCGATATCGTGCAGCAGGCCGGCAACATAAGCCTCTTCCGGATCGACCAGTTGGGTCTCATCGGCCAGTTTCTTGGCAATGATGGCAACCGCCAGAGAGTGCCGCCAGAACAACAGCTGATCGAACAGCGCGCCACGACTTCGATTGACCAGGTTATTGTGGATTGTCAGATTAAGCGCCAGCCGGCGCACCTCATGAAAGCCGAGCACAATAATGCTCTCTCGCACGGTCGAAATCTGGCGCTGGAAACTGTAGTAGGAGCTGTTGGCGATCCGTAACAAACGAGCCGTGATAGCAGGATCCGTCTCCACCACCTGAACCAGCTCACCAATACTGCCGTTTTGATCTCGAGTCAGCTCCAGCAGCCGAGTCACGATAACCGGAAACGGCGGCAGATCACTCAGCTCTGTTTTCAGCACCGAGGAGAGCTGATCTTCATCGGGTAGGTATGGTTGCTCATCCATTAACGTAATACCTGCGACTCAGCCAGAATATGGTTCCACTAGTTAGACTCTGTGAGCTATTAAAGTAGCAACATCCACAAACAATTTTGGTAACAGATCGACAGTGGTGCGCTTTTCTATGATGTACATCATAAGTGCGGCAGCATAGGACCCACTTTGTCCCTGACAATGGTGGGCTTCAGGCACCTCTGCGAGTGCCGATCACGGCTGTCGCGGCATTGAAAGATCCGTTTTCCAGCTCAACATTGGGGCTGTCTGGCGTCGATAGATCCATCCGAGCTCAACCACAACAGCCAGCGACTGCTGACCGGTTTTCTGCCGGCATTCCGCGGCCAACCACTATACTTGACCACTATGGGAATCTCCTGAGGGCTGATCCAATGGATGAATTGCTATCGGCCCGGAATTCAGAAAAGCTGTTGCTCTGATCTTAAAGCCAACAAGCCCTACAGGCTTCTCCCTATGGCTTAAGTAAAGATCGCAGAACTGATGCGCTGGTTAATTGAATTGGTTCATTCCGAAGTATGAACATACGACTGCGTTATATATTGTTTGCGGCATTCACCCTGGTTTCCTTGGTGCCCGTATTGTTTCTGACCTACTGGGTACAAAACTCCGCTCTGGAGAAAGAAGTCAACGCGGTTAATGAGAAACACCTGTTGCTGGCGCAGAACCTGACCGGCGCGCTGTCCCGCTACGTCACCGATGTCAGTGAAAGCTTCCGACTCTCTACCAATGTTTTGAACGAACACCCAGACCTGCCCCGGCATCTGGCGGAGCTGTTGTCGAGTATGGACATCCGGGTTGTGGCGGAGCTGAAGCCGGGAGCAAAGTCGGTTCAACCGATTCTCGGCAAGCAAGATCGATTGCCAGCCAATCCAGCTAAAATTTTGGAATCCGAGCTCAACCGGGCCGCCGACGCGGGTCCCGACAGCATCCTGTTTAGCGGAATCAAGCGCAATGCCGAGGGCGATCCGATGCTGTATCTGCTTCGTCAGCGCGCGGACGGTGAAGGATGCTTTATCGCCGGCTTGGCAACGGATTTCATTATCGAGGTCCAAGAGAAAGTCTCCTTTGGCCGCAAAGGCCATGCCGCCATCGTTGACGCTGACGGGCTTGTATTGGCTCACCCCAAGCCAGACTGGCGCCTGGCGATGAAGGACATCTCAAAGGTGTCCGCAGTCCAATTGATGATGGCCGGGGAAACCGGAGTCACAACCTTCCATTCTCCGGCCATGAAAGCGGACATGATCGCCGGCTATGCGACTGTCCCCGATGTCGGCTGGGGTGTGATGATTCCACAGCCCTATCAAGAGCTTGTGGATAAAGCCGGAGACGTCAGATTTATCGCACTGGCGATCTCCTCGCTGGGGGTCACCGTTGCCGCCTTGATCAGTTGGTGGCTGGCTGGGCTTATCGCGGGCCCGATTAAGGAGGTCATCGAGTCAGCTCAGAAGCTATCTCAGGGAGAGGCGAACCAGGTCAGCGAGAACGAAGTCGCCGGGGCAAAGGAGCTGAAGCAGTTGGCTATCTCCTTCAACCGTATGGCCAAGGATGTGCTGTCAGCCAGGAAAAACCTCGAACACAAAGTGGCCGAGCGAACCCGTGAGCTGACCGACGAGATCTCCCAGCGGGTCATCATCGAGAATAAGATCCGCCACCTTGCCAGCCATGACGACCTGACCGGGGTAGCCAACCGGACCCTGCTGATGGACCGACTCCAGATGCGGTTGGCAGACTCGCGTCGCAGAGATGAGCAAGCGGCCTTACTGTTCCTGGATCTCGACCGCTTTAAGCCGGTCAACGACCGCCTGGGCCACAGTATCGGGGATCTGCTGCTCAAAGCGGTCGCCGAGCGATTGACCGAAGCCACCCGCGAGGCCGATACCGTTGCCCGTTATGGCGGCGATGAGTTTGTCATCGTGCTCGGTCCTTACGAGAAACTGGAACATGTCGAAGGCTTCGCCACCAAGATCCTGCAGAGCCTCCAGCAGCCGTTCCAGATCGAGAGTCACCTGCTCAGTATTGGTGCCAGTATCGGCATCGCGGTGGCGGATACCCAGACCAATACCCCTGAGTCGCTGCTCCACAAAGCCGATCACGCCATGTACAAAGCCAAACAGGCCGGTCGAAACCGTATCGCCTTCGCCGGCCGGGATTACCCGGGCCTATCTCCAACTCAAGCGGCTGTTGAGAATCCGGAAGAGCCCGACTCGGAGCGGTAATTCGACCTCGGCTGATCTACAAAGAAATGGAAGCTGCTAGTTGGCCAGGCTGTTACTATCGGAGCCTGTCCCATCCAACAGTGCGTTGACCCACAACAGCCACAAGGAACTCCCGTGCAACCGATCATCACCATCGAAGGATTGGGGAAGACCTACCCCAATGGTTTCCGCGCCCTGAACTCGGTCGACCTGCAGATCAGACAGGGCGAAATTCTGGCGCTGCTGGGACCCAATGGCGCCGGTAAGACCACCCTGATCAGCACCATCTGCGGTATCGTCAATCCGACCCAGGGTAAGGTCAAAGTTGGCGGTTACGATATCCTGCGCGACTATCGCAATGCCCGCCGACTAATCGGCCTGGTTCCCCAGGAGCTGTCGACCGATGCCTTCGAAAGCGTCTGGGCCACGGTCAGCTTCAGCCGCGGTCTGTTCGGCAAGGCCCCTAACCCCGACTATATCGAGCAACTGTTGCGGCAGCTGTCGCTGTGGGACAAGAAGGACGCCAAAATCCGCGAACTTTCGGGCGGGATGAAACGCCGGGTGATGATCGCCAAGGCGCTGTCCCATGAGCCGGAAATCCTGTTTCTGGATGAGCCCACCGCCGGGGTCGATGTCGAGCTGCGCAAGGACATGTGGCAGATGGTCCGGCAGCTACGCGAGCGCGGCGTCACCATTATCCTGACCACCCACTACATCGAAGAAGCCGAAGAGATGGCCGATCGTATCGGCGTGATCGACCACGGTGAGCTGATGCTGGTGGAGCAGAAAACCCAACTGATGGCGAAGCTGGGCCAGAAGCAGCTACGGCTGCATCTGCAGACCCCGCTGGAGCAACTGCCGGAGCAGCTCGATGGCTTCTCGCTGGAGCTGTGCGAGCAGGGCAGCATGCTGCTGTATAACTACGACAGCCAGCAACCCAGCCATATCGCCGAGCTGCTGCCGCTGCTGGCACAGCAGGGCATCGAGGTGAAGGATCTGCACACCCACGAGAGTTCGCTGGAGGAGATCTTCGTCGGCCTGGTCAAGGGAGCGAAACAATGAATTTCTACGGTATTCGGGCGATCTATCGGTTCGAAATGGCACGGACCTGGCGCACTCTGATGCAGAGTATCGCCTCGCCGGTGCTGTCGACCTCGCTCTATTTCATCGTCTTCGGCACCGCCATCGGCTCGCGGATGGGCGAGATCGACGGCATCAGCTACGGCGCCTTTATCATCCCCGGGCTGGTGATGCTGTCGTTGTTGAGCGAGAGTATCTCCAACGCCTCGTTCGGGATCTTCTTTCCGAAGTTTTCCGGCACAATCTACGAGGTGCTGTCGGCGCCGGTGTCTCCGTTCGAGATCGTCACCGGCTATGTCGGCGCGGCGGCGACCAAGTCGATCCTGCTGGGGCTGCTGATTCTGGCCACCGCACGGATCTTCGTCGATTACAGCATCGTCCATCCATTCTGGATGCTGGCCTTCCTGGTGCTGACTGCGGTCACCTTCAGCCTGTTCGGCTTCATCATCGGCATCTGGGCCGACGACTTTCAGAAACTGCAGGTGATCCCGCTGATGGTGATCACCCCGTTGACCTTCCTCGGGGGGGCGTTCTACTCGATCAACATGCTGCCCGAACCCTGGCAGACGCTGACGCTGTTTAACCCGGTGGTCTACCTGATCAGCGGCTTCCGCTGGGCCTTTTACGGCGTTGCCGATATCCATGTCGGCATCAGCCTGTCGATGACGGCGCTGTTTATGCTGATCTGCCTGGCCGTGGTGGCCTGGATCTTCCGCTCCGGCTACCGAATTCGCAGCTGATGAGCCATCGGGACTGGGGGCTGGCCCTGCTGGTGGTGCTGGCCTGGGGGATCAACTTTGTCGTGATCAAGTGGGGCCTGGATGAGCTGCCGCCGATGCTGCTGGGCGCGCTACGCTTCGCGCTGGTGGCGTTTCCGGCGATTCTGTTTATCCGACCGCCCAAGCTGCCGCTGAAGTGGTTGATGGCCTATGGCCTGACCATCAGTTTCGGTCAGTTCGCGCTGCTGTTCAGCGCCATGCACCTGGGCATGCCCGCCGGGCTGGCCTCGCTGGTGCTGCAATCACAGGCGATCTTCACGCTGTTTTTCGCGTTGCTGTTTCTGGGCGAGCGCTGGCAGGCCCAACAAGTGGTGGCGTTGCTGGTGGCCGGTATCGGGCTGGTGATTCTGGCGCTGCAGAGCGGCTCCGGCAACATGACCCTGATAGGCTTTACCCTGACCCTGGCCGCCGCAGCCTGCTGGGGGATGGGCAACATCATCAACCGCAAGATCGGCCAGCTCGGCTCGGTTAACCTGTTGAGCCTGGTGGCCTGGAGCGCGCTGATCCCGCCGATCCCATTTCTGCTGCTGTCCTACGGGTTCGAAGGACCGCAGCTGATCAGCCAGAGCCTGGCCAATATGGGGATAAAGTCGGTGCTGGCGGTGATCTATCTGGCGGCGGTGGCGACGCTGTTCGGTTACAGCAGTTGGGCCTATCTGCTCAAGCATCACCCGGCCTCCCAGGTGGCCCCATTGACCCTACTGGTGCCGGTGGTGGGACTGATCAGCGCCTGGCTATTGCTGGGTGAGACCCTCAACCTGGTCCAGGCCGGTGGAATCGCGCTGATCATGACCGGGCTGCTGATCAATGTGTTCGGTCGTCGACTACTGCCGCAGCCGCGACCGATCTCCTAGTCCGCGCCTAGAGCCCCAGGTGCCCGGCATGGAAGCGCAGATGCGCTTCGATAAAGCTGGCGATAAAGAAGTAGCTGTGGTCGTAACCCGAATGGCGGTGCAGCTCCAACGGGTAATCGTTGGCGTTGGCCGCGGCCTCGAGGGTTTCGGGCTTGAGCTGCTCGGCCAGGAATTCATCGTCATCGCCCTGGTCGACCCGAGCCGGGATTTTAGCCTCACTCTGGCGCATCAATACGCTGGCATCGTAATCACGCCAAGCCGCTTGATCTGAGCCCAGATAGGCACTCAGCGCCTTCTGGCCCCAAGGGCAGTTGAGCGGGTTGCTGATCGGGCTGAAGGCCGAAACCGAGCGGTAACGCTCGGGGTTGCGCAGCGCAATCATCAGCGCACCGTGGCCGCCCATGGAGTGGCCGGCGATTGCCCGTTGATCGGTGACCGGGAAGTTGGCCTCGATCAGCTTGGGCAGCTCGTCGGTGATGTAATCGTACATCCGGTAATGGCGGTTCCAGGGCGCCTCGGTGGCGTTGACGTAGAAGCCCGCGCCCTGGCCCAGATCGTAGCCCTCATCATTGGCGACCTCATCGCCACGGGGGCTGGTGTCGGGAGCGACAATCGCCAACCCCAACTCAGCCGCCATCCGCTGGGCGCCGGCCTTGTGCATAAAGTTCTCGTCGGTGCAGGTCAGCCCGGAGAGCCAGTACAACACCGGCACCCGCTCACCACTGGCCACCTTGGGTGGCAGATAGATCGCAAAGCGCATCCGGCAGTTCAGTGCGCTGGAGTCATGGCCGTATTGCTTGTTCCAGCCACCAAAGCTCTTATTGCAGCTCAGGTTTTCAATGCTCATCGATGCATCCTTCCTCTTCATCGTTTGCTGCTGCAGGGGTGACTGCAGCAGCAAACCGGCTTGGCTGATTACTTATCGTAGTGGATAACGCTACGGATGCTCTTGCCTTCATGCATCAGGTCAAACGCGTCGTTGATCTCTTCCAGCCCCATGGTGTGGGTAATGAAGTCATCGAGCTTGAACTCGCCATTCATGTAACGCTCTACGATTTCCGGCAGCTCCGAACGACCCTTGACGCCGCCGAACGCGGTACCGCGCCAGACCCGGCCGGTAACCAGCTGGAACGGACGGGTGGAGATCTCCTGACCGGCACCGGCAACCCCGATGATGACCGACTCACCCCAGCCCTTGTGGCAGCACTCCAGCGCCGAGCGCATCACGTTGACGTTGCCGATGCATTCGAACGAGTAATCCACCCCGCCGTCGGTCAGCTCGACGATCACATCCTGGATCGGTCGATCGTACTGTTGCGGATTGATGCAATCGGTGGCGCCCAGCTTGCGGGCCAGATCGAACTTGCTCTCGTTGATATCGATGGCGATGATGCGCCCGGCCTTGGCCATGGTGGCGCCGATGATCGCCGACAGACCGATACCACCGAGGCCGAAGACCGCCACGGTATCGCCCTCTTCGACCTTGGCGGTGTTCATCACCGCGCCCATACCGGTGGTGACACCGCAGCCCAACAGACAAACCTCTTCCAGCGGCGCGCTGGGGTTAACCTTGGCCAGCGAGATCTCCGGCAGCACAGTGTACTCGGAGAAAGTGGAGCAGCCCATGTAGTGGTAGATCGGCTCGCCGTCCTTGTAGAAGCGGGTGGTGCCGTCGGGCATCAGGCCTTTGCCCTGGGTCTCACGGATCTTCTGGCACAGGTTGGTCTTGCCGGAGAGACAGAATTTGCACTCGCCGCACTCGGGGGTATAGAGCGGAATCACATGGTCGCCGACCTGGACGCTGGTCACCCCTTCACCGACGGACTCAACGATACCGCCGCCCTCGTGGCCGAGGATGCAGGGGAAGATACCTTCAGGGTCCTCACCGGACAGGGTGAAGGCATCGGTATGGCAGACACCGGTGGCAACGATACGAATCCGCACCTCGCCGGCTTTGGGTGGCATCACATCCACTTCTTCGATGGACAGCGGTTGGCCGGCGCCCCAGGCGATGGCAGCTTTGGATTTGATGATATCGGTCATCGGATTCGATCCTCGTAACAGGTTGGGTCGACAGGAGCCTCTGGAGAAATAGGCGAGGGGAGTTCAGCCAACGACACTGTCATAAACGTCCCAGCTCTTCCAACTGCCCCAGCGATTGAATCGATTATAGGTATTACCCAACAAGAGATAATCCGACTATTATGTAAAACACTTTTACCAACCAGCAACAATAGATAGGAAATCCGGTGTCGAACTGGGAAGGGATCAACGAATTTGTCGCGGTAGTTGAAACCCACAGCTTTACGGCCGCCGCTGCCAGACTCGGCATTTCAGTAGCCCAGGTCAGCCGCCAGGTCACCGCGTTGGAGGCCCGGCTGGCGACCAAGTTGCTCTACCGCACCACCCGTAAGGTCTCGGTGACCGAGCTGGGTACTACCTACTACCAGCATTGCCGCCAGCTGCTGGACGGACTCGACGAGGCCGAACGGGCGATCACCAACGTTCAGCAGACGCCGAGGGGCAAACTGAAGCTGACCGCTCCGGTTACTTACGGCGAGCGTAATCTGGCGCCGCTGATCAATCGTTTCCTGGTCCAGTACCAGGAGCTGGAGGTGTCACTGAACCTGACCAACCAGCGCCTCGACCTGGTCGAGGAGGGCTACGATCTGGCGATCCGCCTCGGTAAGCTGACCGACTCGAGCATGATGGCCAGACGGCTGGGCTCCAGAACCCAGTACGTCTGTGCCTCTCCCGACTACCTGGCCGCCCGAGGCGCGCCTCACTCGCTGTCGGAGCTGGAACGGCACAACTGCCTGCAGGGCACCCTGGATCACTGGCGCTTTCAGGAAAACAGCCGGGAGCGCACCATCCGTCTCAAGGGCAACCTGCGCTGCAACAGCGGTCGGGCGCTGCTGGACGCGGCCCTCAAAGGTATCGGTATCGTCCAACTGCCCGACTACTACGTTGCCGACAGCCTCGAACGGGGCTTGCTGGTGGCGCTGTTAACCCAGTACCAGCCGCCGGGCGAGGGGATCTGGGCGCTCTACCCCCACAACCGCCAGTTATCCCCAAAGGTTCGCCTGCTGCTGGACTTTCTGGCCGAGCAGTTGGCTGAGCATCAGGCCCAGCCGCCATCGTCCTAGCCCCGATGAATCGGGTTCGTCCGGTAAATCTAGTGCGGTATATCTAGTCCGCTAAATACGGGCGGATATGGGCCATCGCCCGCTCCACATAGGCCTGTTTTTCACCCACCGGCGCCACATAATGGATCGCGCTCTCCGCAGCCTCAGTGCCCGCCAAGCGGGCAATCACCCAAGCCGCCAGATAATGGGAGGCCAGACAGCCGCCGGCGCTGGCGATATTACCCTCGGCGAAGAACGGCTGTTCCAGCACCCGGGCGCCGGCCTCCTCGACCCAGGGTTTGGTGGTCAGGTCGGTACAGACCGGTAACCGATCCAGCAACCCCAACCGCGCCAGCAACAGTGCGCCGGAGCATTGCGAGCCGATCAACTGCCGCGCCGGATCGAGCGTCAGCCTGGCCATCAGACTGTCGTCGGCAACGACGTCGCGGGTCTTCATGCCACTGCCGATCAACACCGCGTCGGCCTCAACGGCCTGCTCCAACGGGATCTGTCGCTCCATCACCACCCCGTTCATCGAACGGATTGTTGTTGTGGGTGCGGCGATCGAGACCCGCCAGTCCGGTTGTTTCACCTGGTTGAGCAGGCCGAGCGCGATCAGCGAATCGAGCTCATTGAAGGCATCGAAGGTCAAAATAGCGATATGCATGGGCGTTATCCCCTGAATTGATATGGATGGTTATCGCGCGATCGTCGTGAACATGGCCATTGCTCGACCGCAGTCTATGACCTAGAGTCATGACAATAAAATTATTGTCATGGATACAATCACAATGGCGCAGCCCCGTTACAAACCCCTGGTGGATCAACTGGCCGCCGATATCCGCGACGGCAGGCTGGCGCCCGGAACCCGCCTCCCCACCCACCGGCAGTTGGCGGACGAGCAGGGCATCGCCCTGGTGACCGCATCCCGGGTCTATGCCGAACTGGAGCAGATGGGGTTGGTCAGCGGCGAGATCGGTCGCGGCACCTTTGTCCGCGAAACCAGCCTGCCACCGGGCCACGGCATCGATCAGAGCGCCAACCCCGACGGCATGCTCGATCTCAACTTCAACTCCCCCTCGATGCCCGGCCAGACCGATCTGCTGCGTCAGGCATTGCGCAAACTAACCGCATCCGGTGATCTGGAAGCGCTGCTGCACTACCAACCCCACGCCGGCCGCCGCCATGAACGGGCAATAGTCGCTAGCCACCTGGCCGATCGTGGCTTGCAAGTCGAGCCGGAGCAGGTGCTGATCGTCAGCGGTGCCCAGCACGGCCTGGCCACTTCGGTGATGGCGATGCTACAGCCCGGTGATCTGGTCGCCACCGATGCGCTGATCTACCCGGGCTTCAAGGTGCTGGCCCAGGTGCAGCGGCTGGAGCTGGCGCCGATACCGGCTGACCGGAGCGATCATTTAGGGATGGATCTGGACGCGTTGGAGCAGCTCTGCCTGTCTCGTCGGGTCCGGGCGGTCTATACCATGCCGACCCTGCACAACCCGCTGGGCTGGGTAATGCCGTTGGAACAACGTCAGCGCCTGGTCGAACTCGCCCGCCGTTTCGAGCTGATCCTGATCGAAGATGCCGCCTACGCCTTCCATGCCGAAGATCCCCCACCGCCGTTGGCAACCTTGGCGCCGGAACGCACCCTGTATGTCTCGGGTCTATCAAAAAGCATCGCCACCGGACTGCGGGTCGGTTTTGTCTGCGCACCGACAGCCTGGATACCGCAGCTGGAACGGGTCATTCGCGCCACCACCTGGAATACCCCCGGCCTGATGACGGCCCTGGGCTGTCGCTGGATCGAAGACGGCACGGTGACCCAACTGGAAGCCCAAAAACGCGAAGACGCCCGACAGCGACAGGCGATGGCACGGGAAATACTTCAGGGCTTGGATGTTACCGGCCACCCGGCTGCCTATTTCCTCTGGTTGAATCTTCCCGAGGAGGTCCGTACCGATCAGTTGGTATCCGCACTGATGCGTGAGCAGATCGCGGTTTCCGGCGCCGAGCCCTTCGCCGTCGGCAGTCCGGTTCCCCACGCTATCCGGCTGGCACTGGGGTCGGTTTCTCTGCAGGCTCTGGAGATCGCGTTGAAGCGGGTTCGGCAGCTGATCGACGACCAGGCCTATGGGCTGGGCTAAATAGGCTTAACTTTCCGGTTAAAAAAAACAGCCAGGCACAAAAAAGGGGCTCCGAAGAGCCCCAATATTACGCAGACCACAGATCACAACGGAGACTTGGATTCCGCGCAACTGTCGCGTACCTGCTGCCTGGCGCTTGCGTCACCATCCCCTCGAGATGTTGGCAACGCCAGGCGTACACATTGATTGATTCAGCGTCGAAGGATCAGACTTCGCTGCGACCCAGCAGGCGCAGGACGCGGTTCAGCTTGTCCTTACCACCGATGCTGTCGTAGAACTTCGGCCATACCGCCTGAGTGGCACGATCGATGAACTCTTTCTCACCGTTGACCGGATCATGGATCTGCATGCCCTTGGCAGCCAGGTCCTTCTTGATGGCCGCTTCGCTGTCGCGCAGGAACTGGGCGCTGTGCTGCGTGGCTTCTTTACCGGCTTCGAGAATGGCTTTCTGAATCGCCGGCTTCTGATCCTGGAACACGGCCTCACTGACGATCAGCGGCTCGATCGAGAAGATGTAGCGCAGGTTGGTGATGTAATCCTGAACTTCATAGAACTTCATCGAGTGGATGGTCATGTACGGGTTGTCCTGGGCATCAACCACACGCTGTTGCAGCGCGGTGAAGGTCTCGGACCAGGCCATCGGGGTCGGGTTTACACCCCAGGACTTGTAAGTGTCGATCATGATCTCGTTCTTCGGAACACGAACCACAACGCCCTGCAGGTCTTCTACCGACTTGATCGGCTTTTTGGAGTTGGACAGTACCCGGAAACCGGAATAGGTCCAGCCGATGATGCGAACGCCGGCGTCACGTACGGTGTTTTCTACCAGCTCCTGACCCACTTCACCCTGAGTCAGCTCAACCGCTTCGTCCAGGCTCTGGATCACGTAGGGCAGGGTGAAGACACCGACGGTGGGAGAGAACGGGGTGATGTTGTTGATCGCCAGAATGGAGAAATCCAGGCTGCCGATGGCGGCATCGTTGACGGTGTCCTGCTCACTGCCCAGCTGACCGTTCAGGAACAGCTTGGCCTTGTGCTTGCCACCGGTCTTTTCTTTAAAGGCTTCGGCGAATTTCTTGCCCAGCTCATGCTGGGGGCTGCCACCGGCATCACCGACGGCGACTTTGAAGGTTTTGGCTTCGGCCATCACCGTCAACCCAGCGCTGAACAGCACCGCGGTAGAGAGAGAAAGTACTTTTGCTATCTTATTTTTGTAAGTCATCTGTAGCTCCGATTGAACGTTCTGTTCGTTAAAGGCCCGACTTCTGGCGGCCCGGACCAGCTCCCTGAAAGGGAGCTGAAACCGACGTCGAAAATCCCGTTTCCGGCACTTCGACCCCGATCGGCCACCCGATCGGTAACACCACTCGCCGGTCGGATCGGCCCGCCGGTCGAAAAGGGCTAAATAGAAAAAAGCACAACAAAAAAGAAAAATCCAGAGTTTTAATCTCAAATATGAAATTTATTTTTCTTTTTTCACACGACGGATAGCAACATCAGCAACTGATCCAGTAGCAAATCACCGCAGAGAGGCGATCCCAACAGGGTGCTGGAAGACAGCTTACGACACCCAGAAATTTTTATCGCTCAGCCCCTTTCAGATCATCTATCAAGCCAACCAAAACGCCCATTAACAGTCGCTTAACGACGTCCAGACAACTTTCACCAACGTGACAGCAACGGTTTGATGAACAGTCCACTTCGACTGGATATCCAGCTGTCGTTGATCACCAAATGCACTAAAAACAGCAGCTTATGACAACACCCAAAGACAAATGAAATTTATCTTTATTTTTTCATTAAAGTGAATATATCATGCTCACACTGAGCAGCCTGGCTGTACAAAAAAACAACAACCTGTGAATAGGAACTCCGCCATGTATGATCCCCTGATCTCCGCCGGACCCGGCAACGGCGAACCTCATACAACCTCTTACTGGGCCGCCAGCGCCGGTCCGGAACCCCAGGACGACGGGCCGATCAACTCGGACCGTACCGTCGAAGTCGCCATCATCGGTGCCGGCTACACCGGCCTGGCCGCCGGCCTCTATCTGGCCCGCGAACACGGTATTGAAGCCTGTGTGCTGGAAGCGAACCGCACCGGTTGGGGCTGCAGCGGTCGTAACGGCGGCTTTGCCCTCAAGGCAGGCGGACGTCTGTCTTATCAGAAGATGATCAAGCGTTGGGGCGAGCCGATGGCACGGCGGGTTTTCGACGAGATCGTCGAAGGGCTGGACCGGGTCCGCGACCTGATCCGGACCGAAAACATCGACTGCGATGCTCAGCCAGAAGGCCACCTGTGGGTCGCCCACCGCCCGGAAATGATGCAGCAGATCGAATCCGAGGCCCGCTTCCTGCGCGATCATTTCGGCTATCAGGCCGATGTGCTGTCGGCTTCCGATCTGGTCAGCAACCACTTCAGTGGTGACGAAGCCTACGGCGCGCTTCGCTTTCAGGACGGTTTTGGGGTCCATCCTCTGAAGCTGGCCTACGGCTATCAGCGTCTGGCCCGGGCAGCCGGTTGCAAGGTCCATGGATCGAGTCCGGTGATCGATTGGCAGCAGGACGGTGAGTATCAGGTGCTGGTCACCCCCGGTGGCCGGGTACGGGCCAAGAAAGTGATCTGCGCCACCAACGGCTACACCCCACCATCATTGCATCCGAAATTGAAGAATCGGACCTTCCCGGTGCTGTCCAACGTCATCGTCACCCGACCGCTGACCGAGCAGGAGCTGTCCGACAGCCGCTTCCAGAGCTCCGATGTGATCACCGACACCCGCACACTGCGGTTCTACTACCGCAAGCTGCCGGACAATCGGCTGCTGATCGGTGGCCGCAGCGCCATCACCGGACAAGATGCCGACAATCCGCGCCACAACCAGACCCTGATCGAGGCGCTGCAGCGCAAATTCCCGGCCCTGGATCAGATCAGCTACGACTACAACTGGGGTGGCTGGGTCTGTATCAGCTACGACGATATTCCCCACGTTTTCCAGACCGATCCGAGCGGCAAGGTGCTCTACGCCATGGGTTACGGCGGCAGCGGCGTATCTTTCAGCGTTCAGGCCGGTAAGCGCCTGGCAGAGAAGGTGGTTGGGATCACCGACGGGCACGACCTGCCGATCCTCAACAGCCCGCTTCCGAAGTTTCCGTTTGCTCCCTTCCGCCGTCTCGGCCAGCGGGCGCTGTACCACTACTACTACCACCGCGACGAGCATGGTCGACGCCAGCTTGTCACGCCATCGCAGCACCCCAAGCGGGCTTAACACTCTGCATTTAGCAGTGCACTTAACTTAACAACCCTAACGAGGAGATCCCCACCATGAAGATCGAATCCGTTGTCGCCTTTCGCGACCAACCGGTGCCGGCAGGCCCGTTCATCACCCCACCCGAACGGCTGCTGGAGGGTAACCCGGTCCAAACCATCGCCAACTACTTTACCGACGACAGCGAAAAGCTGATCTCCGGTGTCTGGGAAAGCGGCCCCGGCAAGTGGCAAGCGGTCAGCGATCGCAACGAGTTCTGCTACATCCTGTCCGGCCGAGTCGTGATCGCCGACGATCAGGGTGGTGCGAAAACCTTCACCGCCGGCGATGCCTTTGTGATCCCGAAAGGCTTCCAGGGCACCTGGGAAGTACTGGAGGATGCCCGCAAGTACTACGTGATCCTGTCTACCGACTGACCACTGAGGCGGGTGATACTGTTCGGTCGCCAGGCGGCGAACAACAGGCCGGGCTCTATACTTGGGAGGATTGTTCCAAGCAGAGCCGGCACCGATGCGTATCACCTTCGCCGATATCGAGATCGACACCGAGCGGTTCGAGCTGCGCCGAGCCTCTCAGCTTTGCCAAGCCGAACCCAAGGTGTTCGATCTGCTGCTGTTTCTGATCCAGCACCGGGGTCAGATATTCAACCATGATGCCCTGATCGAACAGGTCTGGAACGGCCGTCCGGTGGCCGAAACCACAATCTCGACCGCGATCAAGCAGGCCCGCCGGCTGGTCGGCGACGACGGCAGCAGCCAGCGCTTTATCCAAACCCTGCGCGGACGGGGCTATCGGTTCGATGCCGAGGTCAATATCCAAGACACATTCGAGCCAGCCTCCGGACCCGCTGAATCTGCCCCCCCATCAGGGGCCAATCACACCGCCGCTCCAGCGCTGCTGATCATGCCGCTGCGGGTACTGTCGGACCAGCTTGAGGTCGTCAGGCTAGCACAAACCCTGCCCACCGATCTGATAACCCTACTGGGACGTATTCCCTTACTGCAGCTTGGCCTGCACCCGAATGAACAAGGCCCTGCCGTATCGATGCTCAGCGCCCGTACCATCTATGAAACCTACGGGGTCGACTACCTGTTGGAGGGCACACTGATGGCATACCGGGAGGGTTTCCGCCTGCAGGCCCAACTGATCGATGCCCGTAGCGGCTTTCAACGCTGGGGCGAACAGTTCTTCCTCGAAGGGCCGTTTGACCGTGCCGTGGAGCAGGCGCCGCTGACGCTGATCGCCAAGCTCGAGCCCCAGCTGAATCGAGCCATCGCCGAAGCGGTCGAGTGCGATGACGGCGACCCGCAACGGCTGTTCCTTGCGGCCCACAGCCTGCTGTCATTGAAAGGCTGGCGTGATGAAGCCTTTGAAGAGGCTGCCACCCTGCTGCGACGCAGCCGCCGGCTGGCACCTGGATTCGCCCTGGCACCGGCGCTGTTGTCGCTGGTGATGGGGTTCGGTGATCGGATTCATTTGATCGGCCAACGCCAGCAAACCCGTGCCGAAGCCTTGGAAGCCGCCCAGACCGCCCTGAAACTGGATGACAGCGACTCGACCGTGCTCGGCTATGCCGGTTGCGCCATCGCCGATATCGGTGACAGCGAGCGGGCACTGCCGATTCTGCGCCAGGCGGTGGAGCTCAACTCCAGCAATGCCCAGGCCTGGGTTGCACTGGGTTCGGTTCATTTACTATCCGGTGAGCTGGACAGGGGTATCGAGCAACTACAACGGGGCATCAGCCTCAGCCCGCTCGACAGCCGCCTGGCGATCTGGGGGACGCTGTTGACCCTCGCACTGCTCAGAGCCGGACAACCGGAGCCCGCCTATCAACAGGGGCTGCTGGCCTGTCAGCGTGATGCTCGCAGCTACCTGCCACGGGTGGCGCTGGCCGCCGCCGAACTGTTGAACGGTGCGATGCCGGAGGCCGCCAAGCAGATGCGGCACGCTTACCGGATTAAACCCGACCTGCAGCAAGCCCAGGTCGACGCCTTGGTCGGCCGTAAACTGGGCGCGACGCTGACTCAACTGCACGGTTGAGCTGACGGCAGCGGGTCCAGCACAGCCCCGTCGCACAGTAACCCGCCAATCCCCAACTAATCCCCACCGAACCCTCAAGTTCACCGCCTCAGCTGAGCGTAATCTGATTCTCAGGCAGCGGCTCTATCCCCAACGAGTCGGTTCCAATCAGCCCAACCGGAGAACGATGATGCAAACTCTCTCAACAACCGAAACCCCCTTACCCGATTACACCGCCATCAAAGCCAAGCAACGTGCCACCTGGGGCGCCGGCGACTATAGCCGGGTCGGCGTTACCCTGCAGATCACCGGCGAAGAGCTGTGCGAAGCGTTGGATGTCCGCGCCGGCCAGCGGCTGCTGGATGTGGCCGGCGGTAACGGCAATGTTTCCTTGGCCGCCGCCCGCAGGTTCTGCAAAGTGGTATCGACCGACTATGTCGAAGCGCTGCTGCAACAATCCCAACTCCGGGCACAGGCCGAAGGGTTGGTGGTCGACTACCAACAGGCCGACGCCGAAGCGCTGCCATTCGATGACGCCAGCTTCGACTATGTGGTCTCCACCTTTGGAGTGATGTTCACCCCCGACCAGCAACGCGCCGCCGATGAACTGTTGCGGGTTTGCCGCCCCGGTGGCCGCATCGGGCTGGCCAACTGGACTCCGGAAGGATTTATCGGTCAGCTGTTCAAACTGATCGGCCGCTATGTTGCCCCCCCGGCAGGACTCGACTCACCAGCCCGCTGGGGCACCGAAGCGTTTGTGCAACAGCAATTCGGCCAGCGGGTCCGTCAGCTGCATGTCAGCCGCTGCCGATTCCATTTCCGCTATCAGTCGCCGCAACACTGGCTCGATGTATTCAGCCGCTATTACGGCCCCACGCTGAAAGCCTTCGAAGCATTAGCGCCGGAACTTCGTGACTCCCTTCGCGAAGACATCCTGACCCTGATCGCGCACTTCAATACTGCCGAAGACGGCAGCATGGTGGTGCCGTCCGAGTACCTGCAGATCGTGATCGATCGCTAAACAATGCCGCCAAAGCCTCGCCATGGATGGCAGAACTTAGTCACAACTCGATGAGGATAACGCCATGAATATCGCCACCAAGATGACCCACCTGCTCACCAGCGCCACGCTGCCGCGTCCGATCCTCCGCAAGCTGGTCACGGCCCACCAGCGCCGCTCCTGGTCCAAGGGCGATTACGGCCGAATCGGCACCACCCTGCAGATCGTTGGTGAACAATTGATGGAAGCCCTGGATCTACATGCCGGGCGCAGCCTGCTTGATGTGGCCGGCGGCAACGGCAATGCCTCGCTGGCAGCAGCAAGGCGTTACTGTGATGTCACCTCCACCGACTTCGTCCCGCAGCTGCTGCAGCAGGGTCACAACCGGGCCGTCGCTGAAGGTCTGGAAATGGCGGTTCAGGAGGCCGACGCCGAAGCCCTGCCATTTGAAGACGCCAGCTACGATTACGTGGTTTCAACCTTTGGGGTGATGTTCGCCCCACGCCAGCGTCTTGCTGCGGCCGAGCTGCAACGGGTCTGCAAACAGGGTGGCCGTATCGGCCTGGCCAGCTGGTGTCCCGACGGCTTTGTCGGCCAGTACTTTGAATTGCTGTGTCGCTACCGTCCGTTGCCCGACGGAGTAAAGATGCCCAGCCGCTGGGGAACCGAAGCCTTTATCGAAGAGCAGTTCGGCACGGCGAAACAGATCCGACACCATCGACGCCAGCTCAACTTCCGTTACCGCTCAGCCGCCCACTGGCAGTATGTCTTCACCACCTTCTGCGGTATGACCCTGCAGGTCTTGAAGAAACTCGATAAACCGACTGCAGCCAGGCTGATGGATGACATTCTGGCGCTGGCCGAACGATACAATCGAGCCAGCGATGGCACCTTGGTGATCCCTTCTGATTATCTGCAGACTGTCATTGAGCTCTGAATAACTGAGCTCTAACTATCGGCCGCTAAAGAATAGGAGAGTGGCTAACTGGTCACTCTTTGATCCAAATCACCCATGCTCGTCCGGTGCTTGGCAGGCTTTCAGCTCAGCCCGATGACTCTCTAGCGCGCCACTCAGCGAATCCAGATTCAGCTTGTCCTCCAACCCTTGCCATTGCAGGCGTTGATTCTCGCTGGTCAATTCCACGTTGAAGCTGTACTGCAACGCGTTAAACCCCAGCGTCACCGCAAATAAGACCGCAATAACCACCGCCGCATCCAGATTTAGAACAAACTGCTTTCTCACCGTTGACCCCCTGCTGCTAACAACCCATACCCGCCAGCAATATACCAGCATCCCCTTCTTTGGCCGAAACTGTAACAACCATCGCCAAACCCTCTCTAAGCTCTGTATTGAGTTCAGTCTGAACATTCGTTCAAAAAACACTTGAACGCTCGTTCAATGAAAACTAAGGTAGAGCTACGTACTAATCCTGAAACGGTAATGTCCGCCCTAGATCTGGAGCCCCCATGAGCACTTTTACCCTCCATACCCTGGAAACCGCCCCCGAGCAGAGTCAGCCGTTGCTGCAGAACTCCCAGCAGACGTTCGGCATGATTCCCGGGCTACACGCGGTCATGGCAGAAGCACCAACAGTGCTCGAAGCCTACAAAAACCTACACGAGCTGTTTCAAAACACCTCGTTCGATGCCGAAGAGTTAACCGTGGTTTGGCAGACGATCAACGTCGAGCACGGTTGCCACTATTGCGTACCGGCCCATACCGCCATCGCCAACATGATGAATGTGGACCCGACGTTGACCGATGCACTGCGCAACGGCGATGCCATGACCACACCAAAGCTGCAGGCGCTGCACGACACGACCCTGGCGATGCTGCGCCAACGCGGCCAACTTTCCGATAGCCAGATGCAAGCTTTCTTTGCCGCCGGCTACGGCCCACAGCAGTTATTGGAGATCACCCTGGGTATGGCCCAGAAGGTGATGAGCAATTACATCAACCACTTTGCCAACACACCGGTCGATCCGCCGTTCAAGCCCTTCGCCTGGGAAAAGAGCGACTGAGCAAGCACCACAGCCGTACTCTGTCTACAGTATTGGTGGGTATTCAAACTCTCTCGCGGTCTACCAGAGATAGGCAAGAGGGTCATACACCGGCTAGCGGAGTGCCATAACCTCCCGTTGGTTAAAGCTGTCCGACAGGAATCAACTGTTCTACCAGACCATTTAACCTTACCCAGCCGATGTACTTGGTCTGACTGTAAGAGGAAATCTCGATGAGCTTCAAACGTTCAACCCTGTACGGGGTAATGCTGACTGCGATCAGCGCTCAAGCACTGGCGCAAGACAGCATGGGCAGTTTTGTTGAAGATAGTAAGCTGGATGCTAAATTCCGGACCTTCTATTTCAACCGTGATTTTGAAGGCAGAAACGATGCCATTGCCGCCGCCCAGGCATTGCGACTGGACTATCAATCCGGCTACGCCTCCGACCTGATCGGCTTTGATGCCTCGCTGTTCGCCGTCGGCAAACTCAGCGGCGACACCGGTGAAGGCGGAACCGGAGTACTGCAAACCAACAGCGACGGCTCTCAGTCTGGCTATACCAAGATCGGTCAGGCCTACCTGAAACTGAAACTGGGCCAAGAAGCACAGCTCAAGGCCGGTCGGATGGTGACCGATACGCCACTGTTCAATGATTCAGATTCGCGGATCACGCCCAGCTCCACCCAGTTGGTGATGATCGATGGCGCCCTCAATGGGGTTGACCTGTACGGTATCTGGTCCGACAAGGCCAGCGCCAAAACCGAAGATGGTTTCCACCATTACGTCGACAATCAGGGCAACGACTACGAAGTGATCGTAGTTGGTGGCGGCTACACCTTCGACAATCAGCTCTCGGTCCATGCCGCCCATGGCGAGGCGGACAACGTCCTCCGGCAGACCTACTTCAATATCAGCTACCCGATGGAGCTGGCCCAGGAGATGACCCTGCTGTTGGACGCCCATCACTATATCGGTAAGGCCGATGGCGATGGTGCGCTGGATTCGGTCGGCAGTGACTATGACAGCGACCTGACCAACCTGGCCGCGCAGCTGCGCTACCAGCAGATGAAGTTCACCCTCTCCTACCAGGCGGTCAACGGCGATGAATACGAAGAGTCCTGGGACGGTTTCACCCATGACGACAATAGTCTGGTGACCTGGAACTCGGTCCAGCGGCTGGATTTTGACCGCGCCGACGAAAGGTCCTGGCAGGCGCGCTTCGACTACAAGTTCAAGTCCGTACCCGGCCTGAGCTTTATGACCCGCTATACCCGCGGCGATAATATCGATACCGGTGCAGGTCCGGACGGCAAAGAGTGGGAGCGCAATGTCGAAATGCGCTACAACTTCCCGTACGTTGAGGGGCTGTCGCTGCGCTGGCGTAACTCGACGGTGCGCTCCACCGAGACCAGCAACACCGATGAGAATCGTCTGATTCTGAACTACAACATCGCGCTGCTGTAATCGGGCGGGAAGGTGATTAACAGGCCTAGAGCTCGTTCACCTGAAACGAGCGGGCCTGTTATCCCTGGGACCAAGCAGGGCGGTTAAGCTACCCGACCTGCAAAGCTCTGTCGTAACTTAACAGTCGCGAGGCTGAGCTGGTAACGTTCGATAACGTAACACATCCAGACAAACACCACGCAGGTAAGCCAATGCCGTTCACCCTGGCCTTTGATGTTTATGGCACCCTGATCGATACCCACGGCGTAGTCGCCCAACTGCAAGCACTGATTGGCGACCGAGCTCAGGGGTTTTCCAGCCGCTGGCGTGAAAAGCAGCTCGAATATGCCTTCCGTCGCGGCCTGATGCAGAACTACGCCAGTTTCGCCGTCTGTACCAGCCAAGCATTGGATTACACCTGTCACGAGCAGGGGGTAGCGCTGAGCGCCGAGCAGAAACAACAGCTGTTGCAGATCTATAAAACCCTGCCGGCATTCGATGATGTGAAGCAGAGCCTGAACGAACTTCAGGCGATGGGTTGCCGCCTGTTCGCGTTCTCAAACGGCACCGCCGAGGCTGTCGATCAGTTATTGCAGAACGCCGGAATCCGGCAGTTCTTTATCGACATCATCAGCGTTGATGAGCTGAAGTCCTTTAAACCCAACCCGGCGGTCTACAGCCACTTCCTACGCCAATCCGATGCCAAGGCCTCCAGCGCCTGGCTGATCTCGAGCAACCCGTTCGACGTGATCGGATCGATCTCGGCGGGCATGCGCTCGGCCTGGGTACAACGCAGCAGTAACGCCCAGTTCGACCCCTGGGGTATCGACCCGACCCTGAAGGTATCCAGCTTGAGTCAACTACCGCAGCAGCTGGCCGAGCAAACTGATTAATCCCCCTCGGCAATCACTGACCCTAGGAGCCTAGCCCGCCATGCGCCAGCAGATCGATTACTACTTTACCAGCATCTCTCCCTTCGCTTACCTGGGCCACAGGGCCTTGCTGCGGATCGCTCAAGAGTACGGGGCCGAGATTCGTTACAAGCCGGTCAAATTGAGCCAGGTCTTCACCGCCGCCGCTGTCGTTCCCTTGGCACAGCGCCCGGTATGCCGGCAGCAATACCGGTTATTGGAGATCGGACGCTGGGCCAAAAAGCGCGGCCTGCCGGTGAACCAGCAACCAGCTCACTTTCCCACCGATCCCAGTCTGGCCGACCGTTGTGCCGTCGCCATCCAGCAGCAGGGAAGGGATGCCGGAGATTTTATCGGCCGGGTTCTAGCCGCCTGCTGGGCCGAAGAGAAGAATATCGCTGACGAAGCGGTGATCCGACAGATCCTAGGCGATCTGGATCTCGATGCGCTGACTCTGCTGGAACAAGCGAAGACCGAGGCTGTTGAAACGATTTACGCTGCGAATACTACCGCGGCGATAGAGCAGGGTGTACTTGGAGCGCCTGCCTACCTGCTCAATGGTGAACAGTTCTGGGGACAGGATCGGTTGGAATTACTGGCGGATGCGCTGAGATAACGTTATCGATAGCTGGATTGTGGATAACGGTGCTTGTGGATAAGCACCGTTATCCTGAGTCCGATTATTCCACCGTCACCGACTTGGCTAGGTTACGGGGCTGGTCAACATCGGTCCCTTTCAACACCGCGACGTGGTACGACAGCAGCTGTAGCGGGATGGTATAGAGGATCGGCCCCACCAGGCTGTGGACATGGGGAAGCTCCAGGGTGTGGATACCCTCACCGTTATCCAGCCCGGCCGCCTGGTCGGCAAACACATACAGCTCACCGCCACGGGCCTGAACCTCCTGCATGTTAGCCTTGAGCTTCTCCAGTAGGCTGTTGTTGGGCGCAACCACTATCACCGGCATCTCCTTGTCAACCAACGCCAACGGGCCGTGCTTGAGCTCACCGGCCGGGTAGGCTTCGGCGTGGATATAGGAGATCTCTTTGAGCTTCAGAGCCCCTTCCATCGCCACCGGGTACATCGCTCCACGACCCAGGAACAGGCTGTGATTCTTGTCGGCAAAGCGTTGCGACAGGGTTTCGATCGCGGAGTCTAATGACAACACCTGCTCGAGCTGTTGCGGTAGACGTTTCAGTGCGCTGACCAGCTCAGACTCCTGCTCCGCCGAGATACCGTGCCGGCGTCCCAGCACCAGAGCAGTCAGCAGCAGTGCCACCAGTTGGCTAGTGAAAGCCTTGGTGGAGGCAACGCCGATCTCGGGGCCAGCATTGGTCATCAGCGACAGGTCGGATTCGCGTACCAGTGAACTACCGGGAACATTACAGATCGTCAGACAGGCCAGGAAACCGGCCTCTTTGGCTTCCCGCAGTGCCGCCAGAGTATCGGCGGTTTCACCGGACTGGGAGATGGTCAGGAACAGGCTGTTGGGCAGTACCACGGTCTTGCGGTAGCGGTACTCGCTGGCCACTTCGATCTGACAAGGAATTCCAACCAGCTCTTCGATCCAGTATTTGGCGATCATCCCAGCATGGTAGCTGGTTCCGCAGGCGATAATCTGGACCGACTGGACGCGATCAAAGATGGCTTTGGCTTCGGCACCGAACGCTTGCTCCAGCACCGCTTCCTTACCCAGGCGGCCTTCCAATACTGCTTCAACCACCGCCGGTTGCTCCATGATCTCTTTCATCATGTAGTGGCGGTATTCGCCTTTGTCGGTGGCGTCCTGGCCGTGCTCGTATCGCAGCACCTCATGTTCGACCGGCTCGCCGGCACGGTTTCGGACCGACACAGATTCCAACCGCACCTCGGCCAGATCACCCTCATCGAGGTAGATAAACTGGTCGGTGACCTGCAGCATCGCCAGCGGATCGGAGGCGATAAAGTTCTCACCGATACCGATGCCGATCACCAGTGGACTGCCCATTCGCGCCGCCATGATTAGATCCGGCTGTTGCTGATCGATGATCGCCAGCGCGTAAGCACCGTCTAGCTGAGCGATGGTCTGCTTAACCGCTTCGGGAAACTCAACGCCTTGATTAAGCTTGTCATGGACCAAGTGAGCGATCACTTCGGTATCCGTATCGGATGCAAACTCAACGCCTTTGGCGATCAGTCCATTCTTGAGAGGCTCGAAGTTTTCGATAATGCCGTTGTGAACCACCGCCACCCGGCCATCGGCCAGGTGCGGATGGGCATTGCGCTCTTCCGGCTTACCGTGGGTAGCCCAACGGGTATGGGCGATACCCAGGCTACCCTGCAACGGTTGTTGTCCCAGCGCCGCTTCCAGCTCCGCCACCTTGCCGGAACGGCGGGTGCAGTGAATCTGTCCGTCAGCCTGATCCCGCACAGCCATCCCGGCCGAGTCATAACCACGGTATTCCAGCCGCTTGAGGCCTTCCAGCAAGATGCCGGAGACCTGACGTTGCGCGATCGCGCCCACAATGCCACACATAGTCTGATCTATCCTGATACGAAGTTAGTGGGTTTATCCTAGCCTGGGTAAGGCTGCTTAAGCCTTCTTCTCGGGTCGTTTCCAGCCCGATAGATTGGCCTGACGACCGCGGGCCACACCCAGCGCACCGTCATCAATCGATTTGGTAATGGTCGAGCCCGCACCGGTCGTTGCGCCTTCACCGACTCGGACCGGAGCGACCAGCGAACTGTTGGAGCCGATAAAGGCGTTATCGCCAATCTCGGTCTGGAACTTGTTGACCCCATCATAGTTGCAGGTAATGGTTCCGGCACCAACATTAACCCCGGAACCCAGGATCGCATCGCCTACGTAACTCAGGTGATTGATCTTGGAGCCTTCGCCGACCAGGGTCTTCTTGGTTTCGACGAAGTTGCCGATCTTCGCCTTGGCTGCCAACTTGGTTCCTGGACGCAGTCTTGCGAAGGGGCCGATATCGCAATTTTCGCCCACCTCGGACTCATCCAGCATCGAGTTCGGCTTGATCTGGGTTCCGTCAGCAACGGTGCTGTCCTTGATCACACAATTGGCGCCGATGCTGACGTTGCTGCCGATCCGTACCTTACCTTCCATAATCACGTTGACGTCGAGACTGGAGTCGTTACCAATCTCGATATCGCCACGGAAATCGACCCGTGCCGGATCGGCCAGCGTGACCCCCTGAGTCATCCAATGATCGGCCTGCTGCAACTGGTGCCAGCGTTCCAGTTCGGCCAGCTGCAGGCGGTTGTTAACGCCTTGTACTTCCTGCTCGCAACTGGGCTGAACCGCTTCAATCGGCTTGCCGGCTTCTGCAGCCATGGCGATGATGTCGGTCAGGTAGTACTCGCCCTGGGCATTGTCGGATGACAGCTGGGGTAACCACTGCTTTAGCCAAGCCGCCGGTAATGCCAGGATGCCGGTGTTGATCTCACGGATGGCCAGCTCCGCCTCACTGGCGTCCTTATGCTCGACGATCGCCACCACCTGATGATCGTGGTCGCGGACGATACGGCCGTAGCCGGTCGGATCGGCCAGATCAACCGTCAGCAGTGCCAATGCCTGCTGTCTCGCTCGATTCACCAAGCCCTTGAGCGTGTCGTATTGAGTTAGTGGAACATCCCCATAGAGGATCAATGCCACCGCATCATCGGCAACATCGGGAATCGCCTGATCCACCGCATGCCCGGTTCCCAGCTGCTCGGTCTGCTCCACCACATTGAGCCGATGCTGACCCATACCACTGTCCAGGTAGGCCCGCAGCTGATCGCTGCCGTGCCCGACCACCACATGGGTTACTGCGGCATCTAATCGGGCTGCGGTATCGATCACATGGCCAACCATCGGCTTACCGGCAATCGGATGCAGCACTTTCGGGAGTTTGGACTTCATGCGGGTGCCCTGGCCGGCCGCCAGGATGATCACTTCCAGTGACATTCAGGGTTCCTCGGGGTTGTAGATAACCGACAGTGGATTAACCGTCAACGCAAGATGATACCAACTTGGATCAGGCGTTACCGTAGTTTTACCCTATCTCGGTGACAATTTGATCTACATCTGTTGTCGATAAACTTGAGCCACAAAAAAAGCGACCCGAGGGTCGCTTTTCGAATGCAGTGGCAGGTCGAGCCTGCCGGCCAGGTCGTTAACCGACCTTTTTGCGAATCTGACGAATGGTGCGCAGTTGTGCAGCAGCTTCGGCCAGTTGGGACGCAGCCTTGGAGTATTCGAACTCCGCGGTCTGATCCTTCATTGCCTGCTCTGCCTGACGCATCGCTTCTTCAGCAGCAGCCTCGTTCATGTCGTGAGCGCGCAGTGCGGTATCCGCCATGATGGTGACCTTGTTGGGTTGAACCTCAAGGAAACCACCGGAGACGTAGAACACCTGCTCTTCGCCGCCCTGCTTTTTCAGCTCGACAGGACCTGGGTTGATCTCTGTAAGTAGAGGAGCGTGACCCGGAGTAATACCCAGGTCACCCAGGCTACCTGTCAGAGATACGAACTCGATCAGACCGGAGAAGATCTCCTCTTCCGCGCTGACAATATCGCAATGAACAGTCATAGCCATCTTTTATGCCTCTTTTGGTGTCTGAAAACAAAGAGCATTACATGCTCTTAGCTTTCTCCACTACTTCTTCGATACCACCAACCATGTAGAACGCCTGCTCAGGCAGATCGTCATAGTCGCCGTTCAGGATGCCGTTGAAGCTGGCAATGGTGTCCTTCAGCGGGACGTACTTACCCGGAGAACCGGTGAATACTTCTGCTACGAAGAACGGCTGCGACAGGAACTTCTCGATCTTACGCGCACGGGATACGACCATCTTGTCTTCTTCAGACAGTTCGTCCATACCCAGGATCGCGATGATGTCTTTCAGTTCCTTATAACGCTGCAGGGTACCCTGAACGTTACGAGCAACGTCGTAGTGCTCCTGACCGATAACCAGCGGATCCAGCTGACGAGAGGTGGAATCCAGCGGGTCTACAGCCGGGTAGATACCCAGAGACGCGATGTCACGGGACAGTACCACGGTCGCATCAAGGTGCGAGAAGGTGGTAGCCGGAGACGGATCGGTCAAGTCATCCGCCGGTACGTATACCGCCTGGATGGAGGTGATAGAACCGGTCTTGGTGGAGGTGATACGCTCCTGCAGAACGCCCATCTCTTCCGCCAGAGTCGGCTGGTAACCTACCGCAGAAGGCATACGACCCAGCAGTGCAGATACTTCGGTACCGGCCAGGGTGTAACGGTAGATGTTGTCAACGAACAACAGTACGTCACGACCTTCGTCACGGAACTTCTCAGCCATGGTCAGACCAGTCAGTGCTACACGCAGACGGTTTCCAGGCGGCTCGTTCATCTGACCGTAAACCAGAGATACTTTGTCCAGTACGTTGGACTCCTTCATCTCGTAGTAGAAGTCGTTACCTTCACGGGTCCGCTCACCTACACCGGCAAATACGGAGAAACCGCTGTGCTCGATGGCGATGTTACGGATCAGTTCCATCATGTTTACGGTCTTGCCTACACCGGCACCACCGAACAGACCAACCTTACCACCCTTGGCGAACGGGCAAACCAGGTCGATAACCTTGATGCCGGTTTCCAGCAGCTCGTTAGAAGCTGCCTGCTCTTCGTATGAAGGCGCCTTACGGTGAATCGGCATGCGCTCCTGCTCACCGATCGGACCAGCTTCGTCGATCGGCGTGCCCAGCACGTCCATAATACGGCCCAGGGTCTCGGTACCAACCGGTACCATGATCGGGGCATTAGTGTTTTCTACATCCAGACCACGCTTCAGACCTTCAGTCTGACCCATGGCGATGGCGCGTACAACTCCGTCGCCCAGCTGCTGCTGAACTTCCAGAGTTACGTCGTTTGAGCTTACCTTCAGCGCGTCATATACCTGCGGTACTGCGTCGCGCGGAAACTCAACGTCGATAACGGCACCGATAATTTGTACGATACGTCCGCTACTCATGTTTGAGTCCTCTTAAATCTTGTTCACCTGATTCGCTGTTAAACAGCGGCTGCACCACCGACGATCTCAGAAATTTCCTGAGTGATCGCGGCTTGACGCGCCTTGTTGTAAACCCGCTGCAGATCGTCAATGAGGTCACCGGCATTATCGGTGGCGCTCTTCATTGCCATCATTCGTGCAGCCTGCTCACAGGCGTTGTTCTCAACTACAGCTTGATACACCAGTGACTCGATGTAGCGAGTCAACAGACCATCCAGGAGCTCTTTTGCATCGGGCTCGTAGATGTAGTCCCAGTGGTGGGTCATGCTTTCGTCGTCATCTTCTGCTTTCAGGGGCAGGAGCTGTTCGATGACCGGTGTTTGGGTCATCGTGTTGACGAAGTTGTTGTATACCATGTGCAACTGATCGATCTTGCCTTCGGCGTAGGCATCAAGCATTACCTTGACGCTGCCGATCAGGGCGCCGATCTCAGGAGCATCGCCCAGGCCGGAGGTCGCAGCAACGACGTTACCGCCGTAGCTGTTGAAGAAACCACCTGCCTTGGAACCAACGGCACAGATATCGATTTCGATATTGTTGCTGTTGTGCTCGGTCATTTCACGGACCAGGGTCTTGAACGCATTGATGTTCAAGCCACCACAAAGGCCGCGATCAGTTGAAACAACGATATAGCCAACCCGTTTTACATCCCGCTCCTGCATGTACAGGTGCTTGTATTCAGGATTAGATTTCGCCAGATGAGCGATTACACCACGCATGCGGTCCGCGTAAGGGCGGGTCGCTTGCATGCGGTCCTGAGCGCGACGCATTTTCGACGCAGCAACCATTTCCATGGCGCTGGTGATCTTACGTGTACTCTGGATACTCGCAATCTGGGTTTTAATCTCTTTTCCGACTGCCATATCTTTCTGCCTTTAAGTTCGTTTCGCTTTACCCAAGTTGGTAGGCGGGGGCGTTGACCCCCGTCTCATTACCAGGTCTGGGTGCTCTTGAACTTCTCGATACCGGCTTTAAACGCGGCAGCGATGTCGTCGTTGTAGTCGCCAGACTCGTCGACTTGCTTAACCAGATCAGCATGCTCGGAAGCGAAGTAGGCCAGCAACGCGGCTTCGAAATCCAGGATCTTATTGACCGGGATATCTTCCAGATAGCCTTCGTTGGCGGTGTACAGGACCAGGCCCATTTCGCACAGGCTCATCGGCGAGTACTGCTTCTGCTTCATCAGTTCGGTAACGGCTTGACCGTGCTCGAGCTGCTTACGGGTCGCTTCGTCAAGATCAGAAGCGAACTGGGAGAATGCCGCCAGTTCACGGTACTGAGCTAGGGCCAGACGGATACCGCCACCCAGCTTCTTGATGATCTTGGTCTGAGCGGCACCACCTACACGAGATACCGAGATACCGGCGTTCATCGCAGGACGGATACCGGCGTTGAACAGGTCGGATTCCAGGAAGATCTGACCGTCGGTGATCGAGATTACGTTGGTCGGTACGAACGCAGATACGTCACCGCCTTGGGTCTCGATGATCGGCAGAGCGGTCAAGGAACCGGTCTGACCTTTAACTTCACCGTTGGTGAACTTCTCAACGTAGTCGACGCTGACTCGGGCGGCACGCTCCAGCAGACGGCTGTGGAGGTAGAAAACGTCACCCGGGTAAGCTTCACGTCCCGGGGGACGCTTCAGCAGCAGGGAAGTCTGACGGTATGCCCAAGCCTGCTTGGTCAGGTCATCATAGATGATCAGGGCGTCTTCACCGCGGTCACGGAAGTATTCACCCATGGTACAGCCGGCGTATGCGGACATGTACTGCATCGCGGCCGGATCGGCAGCGCCGGCGTTAACGATGATGGTGTGATCCATCGCGCCGTGCTCTTCCAGCTTGCGTACTACGTTGGCGATGGTGGACTGCTTCTGTCCGATCGCAACGTAGACACACTTAACGCCGGTGCCTTTCTGGTTGATGATGGCGTCAACCGCTACAGCGGTCTTACCGGTCTGACGGTCACCGATGATCAGCTCACGCTGGCCACGACCGATCGGCACCATGGCGTCGATCGCTTTATAACCAGTCTGCATCGGCTGGTCTACTGACTGACGCCAGATTACGCCCGGAGCAACCTTTTCGATTGCATCGGTTTCTTTGGCGTCAACCGGACCTTTACCGTCGATCGGGTTACCCAGCGCGTCAACAACGCGGCCGAGCAGTTCCGGACCTACCGGTACTTCCAGGATGCGGCCGGTACAGCGGGCAGTCATGCCCTCTTTCAGTCCCAGGTAGTCACCCAGAACAACGGCACCAACGGAGTCTTGCTCCAGGTTCAGTGCCATACCGTAGATACCGCCAGGGAACTCGATCATTTCCCCGTTCATTACGTCGGCCAGACCGTGAATCCGAACGATACCGTCGGATACGCTGACCACAGTGCCCTCATTCTGGGCTTCAGAAGTCACATCGAGATTATCGATGCGCTTCTTGATAATTTCGCTGATCTCAGATGGATTCAGTTGCTGCATGCTCTTTCCCTCTCGCTCAGGAACCCAGGGCTTCGGCAAGCTTCTGCAGCTTGCCGCGCACCGAGCCGTCGATTACCAGGTCATCAGTACGCACAATCAGACCGCCGATCAGGCTCTTATCTTGAGAGCTCGTGATATTGACTTCGCGGTCCAACTTGGCGCCCAGTGCCTGAGCTAGGTTGGTCTGTTGTTCTTTGGTCAGTTTGTAGGCAGAAGTGACTTCAACATCGACACTCTTCTGCTGTTCAGCCTTGAACCGATCGAACAACACGGAAATTTCAGGTAGTACGGGCAGGCGCTTGTTTTCAGCCAGAAGCTTAATGAAGTTCTGTCCCTGCTCGTTCAGCTTGTCTGCACAGACATCCAGCACCAGACCGGCTTTTTGCTCGGCACTGAGGGCGGGATTTCCGAGCAGAGCCGCGACTTGCTCGTCGCTGGCCGCCTGGGCGGCAACAGCAAGCATTTCGGACCACTGGTCCAGCGACTTCTGCTCGATCGCAGACGCAAACGCAGCTTTGGTATAGGGTCGAGCGACTGTACTTAGTTCAGCCATCGTTCACCTCGCTTCTTAAAGCTCCGCTGCAAGCTTTGCTACAAGTTCTGCGCTAGCCTTGCTGTCTACCTCTTTGTCCAGGATCTTCTCCGCACCAGCGATCGCCAGAGCTGCAACTTCAGCCCGCAGCGCTTCTTTAGCACGGTTCTTTTCCTGTTCGATTTCAGCCTGGGCTGCTTCCTTCAGGCGGCTGCCTTCAGTGATAGCCTGTTCTTTGGCTTCATCGACAATTTGGTTAGCACGCTTATTGGCCTGCTCGATAATGGCCGCAGCTTGTTCCTTGCCTTCACGCAGTGCCTGGGTGGCTTTTTCTTTCGCCAGTTCCAGGTCACGTGAGGCGCGGTCGGCTGCATCTAGGCCTTCGGCAATCTTCTTCTGTCGTTCTTTCAGAGCATTAGTGACCGGGGGCCACACATACTTCATGCAGAACCAGACGAAGAAGGCAAATGCGATGGCCTGACCAATGATGGTTGCATTGATATTCACGCCAATACCTCTCGTTACTCTTGATTACTTTTGAGTGAGTTAAAAGGTATTAACTTAACCTGCAGCAACAACGAACATGATGTACATGCCGATACCAACACCGATCATCGGGATCGCGTCGACCAGACCCATGACGATGAAGAACTGAGTACGCAGCATCGGGATCAGTTCAGGCTGACGAGCGCCGCCTTCCAGGAACTTACCACCGAGGATACCGATACCGATTGCAGCACCAGTTGCACCCAGACCCATTACCAGAGCACCAGCCAGGTATAGCAGAGCAGCTTCCATTGTATTCTCCTATTAAGAGTTTAAGTTTTTAAGTTTTGGTTAATTGAATTAGTTTCTTGCTTCAGTGAGGTGGATCCGTTCGTCGGACCCACCAACAATTCTTCTTAGTGCGATTCGTGCGCCATGCTCATGTACACGATGGTCAGAACCATAAAGATGAAGGCCTGTAGCGTGATGATGAGGATGTGGAAGATCGCCCAGGGTACTGACAGCACCCACTGGATCCAGAACGGCAGCAGCGCGATCAGGATGAAGATCATCTCACCGGCGTACATGTTGCCGAACAGTCGCAGACCCAGGGAAACCGGCTTAGCCAGCAGGTTGACACCTTCCAGGAACAGGTTGGCCGGAACCATGTATTTACCCAGCGGCTGCAGGGTCAGTTCGGCGATGAACTCTTTCGGGCCCTTAACGGCCAAGCTGTAGTAGATGATCAACGCGAACACGCTCAATGCCATGCCCATGGTGGCGTTGACGTCGGTGGTCGGTACGATCTTCAGGTACGGAACGCCCAGCTGGGTGGCCAGGTAGGGAACCCAGTCGATCGGTACCAGATCCATCAGGTTCATCAGCCAGACCCAGACGAAGATGGTCAGCGCCAGCGGGGCGACCAGTTCGTTACGGCTATGGAAGGAGGATTTCACGTTCTCATCGACAAACTCGATGATGGTTTCGACGAAGTTCTGCAGGGATCCGGGGACTCCACTGGTGGCTTTAACCGCCGCCTTGTGGAACAGCCAGATAAAGAACAAGCCCAAGCCGACGGAGAACAGCATGGTATCCAGGTTTAACGCCCAGAATCCCATGGTTGATGCTTCGTTGCCGTGAGCAATGGTCCAGGTACCGCCCTCACCGACCACAGAGCCGTCGTAACGGACAAAACCTTCGGGCAGCTTGCCGAAGGTCAAGTTGGTCAGGTGGTGGATGATATACCCGGAAGTCGTGAGTGCGCCTTCTGCAGCCATGATTTCCTCTCAGTTCAATTTTTCAAAAGTTTTTGATTCTGTATCAACGGCGCCAGCCAAGAGATCAGCTGCATCAATATAAAAACGCCAAATAAGGAAAAGGGCTCTAGTGGTCTTACTAAGCTGAACACACTGCCGAACAGCACCATGGTCAGAGCCATTTTCCATATTTCGCTTTTATACAGTTCACGCACACTTTGGCGCAGGCCGGTCCGCGGGTCAGCCTTTAAAACCCGCTGTGCTTGATACATAAAGGGGATTAAGTAGATCAGTCCGCCCAATAAAGCCGAGTATCCAGCAACAGTTCCAGCGCTTAGCCAGATGATTGCCGAAGCAATCAACGTCAGGACAATCTGCGACAACATCAGAGCGCGTATCTGCGTACGCTGCTTTTGGGTCGTTAAGCCTTTGTTGTTGGGGTTGTTAGCTTGACCCACGGGTATCGACCCTGCTCCGAATAAGCGTCGTTGAAGCGATTCGCCCCCCCTAACCGACTGCGGATTATAGGGGCTAAGGGTAGGCGCTTCAACCACCAATTAAGGGTATCTAATCCAAGGTCGTATAAGGGCTTGCGGGTTATTTGGTACCTTGGTGTTATTGCATTCTCTGGAGGATCGATTCGACCTCTTCCAGATTGCGGTAGCTGATGGTCAGCTTGCCGTCGCCCTTTTCGGAGTGATTGATCCGAACCTGCATCCCCAACAGCTCGCGCCAACGCTGCTGCAGCTGCTCGACGCCGGGATCGGGCTCGGGTTTTTCGGTCTTCTTGGGAGAGGCCTGGAACTGTTTGACGAACTCTTCGGTCTGGCGCACCGACAAGCCCCGTGCCACCACTTCTTTGGCAGCCGTGATCTGCTTTTCACCATCCAGTGCCAGCAATGCCCGGGCATGGCCCATCTCCAGATCACCGTATTCAAGCATCCGCTTCACTTCCGGCATCAGCTTCATCAGTCGCAGCAGGTTGGTCACCGCGCTGCGGGATTTACCGACCGCTTCGGCCACCTTCTGCTGGGTCAACTCGAACTCATCGATAAGCCGCTGCAACGCCATCGCTTCTTCGATCGGATTCAAGTCTTCACGCTGAATGTTCTCGATCAGCGCCATCGCGATCGCCGCTTCATCGGGTACTTCACGGATGCAGGTGGGGATCTCGGTCAACCCGGCCATCTGCGCCGCACGCCAGCGACGTTCACCGGCGATGATCTCGTAACGCCCCATATCGACCGGACGGACCACGATCGGCTGAATCACCCCCTGAGCCCGGATCGAGCTGGCCAGCTCTTCCAATGCCGCCTGGTCCATATCCCGCCGTGGCTGGTAGATACCACGCTGGATCTTATCGACCGGCAGCGCCTGCAGGGCCTCGGATGGCTCGGTTGCGGTCAGTTCAACCGGGCTCTCTTCCATCGGTGCACCACCAAGCAGTGCATCCAGACCACGACCAAGGCCACGTTTTTTCACCATCGTTGTTTCCGTCGTTTATTCAGTATCAGTTGGGTGTCGTTTAGGGTTTGCTGGGTGATCAAGAGGCCAGTGCATTGGGCGACTGAGCGCAGCGTCGATTCAGCTCACCGGCCAGCGCCAGGTAGGAGACCGCTCCCCGGGAGTTCTTGTCGTACAGCAGTGCCGGCAGTCCGTGACTGGGCGCTTCGGCCAGGCGGACATTGCGCGGAATCACGGTGCGGTAGACCTTATCGCCGAAGTAGTCGAGCAATTGGGTCGACACATCACGGGTCAGCCCGTTGCGCGGGTCGTACATGGTTCGCAGGATCCCTTCGACCTGCAGACTGGGATTCAACGCCGCACGGATCTTCTCGACCGTGCCCATCAACGCCGAGATGCCCTCCAGCGCATAGTACTCGCACTGCATCGGGATGATCACCCCGGTGGCCGCCACCAACGCATTCACGGTCAGCATGTTCAGCGACGGCGGGCTGTCGATCAGGATGTAATCGTAGTTGTCCTGCACCAGGTTCAGCGCCTGCTTGAGCCGGAACTCCTTACGCTTGACCGGGATCAGCTCAACCTCCGCGGCGGTCAGGTCGCCGTTGGCCGGCAGCAGGTCAAAACCGCCGCTGGTTTCTGAGGTGATCGCTTCCTGGGTATCGACCCGGCCGGTCAACACGTCGTAGACCGAGCGCTCCAGGCCATGCTTGTCGACCCCGGCCCCCATGGTGGCATTGCCCTGCGGGTCCAGATCGACCATCAGCACGCGACGCTTGGTGGCCGCCAGCGATGCCGCCAGATTGACGCAGGAGGTGGTCTTGCCGACCCCGCCTTTTTGATTGGTCACCGCTAGAATTTTAACCACCGAAGTCTCCTTGTCCGGTCCGAATCTCAATTGTGAAACCCGTCACTCGGGTTGGGTTTTCTGCACTGTCAGCAGGTGACGCTCACCCTCAGAGCCGGGCACCTGCAGCGGTCTGCTGTCACGCAAGACGAAGCCTTCCGGCATCTGAGCCAGCTCCTGCTCAGGGTACAGCCCTTTCATGGCAAGATAATAACCGTTCTGATCGCACAGCGGTGCAGTCCAGGTCAGCATGTCCTCCAAGGAGGCAAATGCCCTTGAGATGACCGCATCGAACGGCTCGCTGATCGGGTACTGCTCGACCCGACCGTGGTAGATCTCGATATTGTCCAGTCCCAGTTCCAGCTTGGCCTGCTGCAGGAAGCGGGTTTTCTTGCCGTTACTGTCCATCAGCGTGAACTGCTGCTGCGGATACATGATCGCCAGTACCACGCCGGGCAGACCCGGTCCGGTGCCGACATCGGCGATCCGCTGTGGCGCCGGTTGCAACGCTTCGATCTCCGGCACCACACTGAGGCTGTCGAGCAGATGCCGCGACACCATCGCCAACGGATCCCGAATGGCAGTGAGGTTATAAGCCCGGTTCCACTTGTGCAACAGTCCCAGGTAACGCAGCAGCAACTGCTGCTGTTGACCGCTCAGGGCAACGCCCAGCTTTTGCGCTCCCCGGATCAGTGTTGACTCACAATCCTGCGGCAGACCGTATTCGGTAACAGACATCAGCTCGACTCTCCGTTGGGCGAAACCTCACTGAGCTGTTGCAGCTTCCCGAGCTTTTTCAGATGGATCAGCAGCAGCGAAACCGCCGCCGGGGTTACCCCCTGAATACGGCCAGCCTGGGCCAAGGTCGCCGGACGGGCTTCGTTCAGCTTCTGGCGGATCTCATTCGACAGTCCGTCAATCGCGTTGTAATCGAGCTGTTCCGGTAGCCGAGTATCCTCCTGACGACGCAGGCGTTCAATCTCATCCTGCTGACGCTGAATATAACCGGCATATTTGGTTTCAATCTCGACCTGCTCGCAGACCCTTGGATCGATATCGACGTCGCCACACAAGCCTCCTACATCGACATAACCAAGCTCCGGCCGCTTCAGCAGATCGAGCAGGTTGTACTCGCGCCCTAGCGGCTTGTCGAGTTTGTCATCCAGGCGAGCAGCCGCTTCGGTGCTCGGCTGCACCCAGCTGTTCTTGAGCCGCTGGGTCTCCCGTTCGATCGATTCGCGCTTTTCACAGAACGCTTGCCAGCGCTCATCACCGACCAATCCCAATTCACGACCCTGCTCGGTCAGGCGGATGTCGGCATTATCTTCACGCAGAATCAGGCGGTACTCAGCCCGGCTGGTAAACATCCGATAAGGCTCGGAAGTTCCCAGGGTGATCAGATCATCGACCATCACACCGATATAGGCCTCATCCCGCCGCGGGCTCCAGCTGTCACGTCCCGCAGCCTGCAACGCAGCATTGGCACCGGCCAACAAGCCCTGCGCACCGGCCTCTTCGTAACCGGTGGTGCCGTTGATCTGACCGGCAAAGAACAGGCCATCAACCAGCTTGCTCTCCAAAGAGGCCTTCAGATCCTGAGGGTTGAAGTAATCGTACTCGATGGCATAGCCGGGTCGGGTGATAAAGGCGTTTTCAAATCCTTTGATCGAGCGCACCAGTTCAATCTGGACATCGAACGGCAGACTGGTGGAGATGCCGTTGGGGTAGAGCTCGTGGGTGGTCAATCCTTCCGGCTCAACAAATATCTGGTGGGATTCCTTGTCGGCGAAACGGACGATCTTATCCTCCACCGATGGACAATAACGTGGTCCAACCCCATCGATTACGCCGGTATAGAGCGGCGAGCGGTCCATCCCGCCACGGATAATCTCGTGGGTACGGCTGTTGGTATGGGTGATATAGCAGCTGATCTGTTGCGGATGGTCATCGACCGAACCCATGTAGGACATCACCGGCAGCGGCGTATCCCCCGGTTGTTCCTGCATCACCGAGAAGTCGACACTGCGCGCATCGATACGGGGCGGGGTTCCGGTTTTCAGGCGATCAACCCGAAGTGCGGTGTCACGCAGACGCCGTGCCAGACTAGATGAAGGAGGATCACCGGCACGTCCACCGCTGTGGTTCTGCATCCCGATATGGATCAGGCCACCCAGGAAGGTCCCGGCTGTCAGCACCACCGAGCGAGCGTAAAAACGTAACCCCATCTGGGTCACGGCACCGGCCACCCGATCATTCTCAAAGATCAGATCATCGACGGTCTGCTGAAAAATCTGCAGGTTGGGCTGGTTTTCCAGAATCGAGCGAACCGCTGCCTTATAGAGCTGACGATCGGCCTGTGCCCGGGTCGCTCTGACAGCCGGCCCTTTGCGGGAATTCAGGGTACGGAACTGGATCCCAGCCAGGTCAGTGGCTTTGGCCATTGCACCATCAAGTGCATCGATCTCCTTCACCAGGTGACTCTTACCGATACCACCGATCGCCGGGTTACAGGACATCTGGCCCAGGGTCTCAATATTTTGAGTTAACAGCAGGGTGCGTGAGCCCATCCTTGCCGCCGCCAACGCAGCTTCGGTTCCGGCATGGCCGCCACCGATCACAATGACATCGAAACGATCAGGAAAGTCCACGATAACCCCTCAAATACAACGCCTAGAATCGAGACTGAACCGTTTCAGCCCGAAATGCAGGTAAAGAGGACAAGTATATCGGCTCCTATGTCGTTTATGAATTAAGCCGAGCTGAGTTTTGAACTGATCAACCCTGATATAAATAGAAAATGAATAAGATGATTAGATAAGAAAGATGATTTTTATTGTTGTTATATGGACCCATCAATGCTGTGTGTAATCAGGAAAAGTTCTTTATTTACCTAATCTTATGTGGATAACAACCACAGAGTTATCCAGCGCAGAAATTGCGGATCAAAGGTGTGAAAGTTGGGGGTAACTTGGTGGGTTACTCACAGGGGTAAAGTATCCACAGCGGAAGCCGTTGGTTATTCGGGTGTGGTTATACACATTACCCACAGCGCAAAGTGGATAACTTTAGCGACAGATTGAGCACAATCTGAGCGGTAAAAATAGAATGAAAGCAAACGCTGGCAGCGGCTAACTAGGCGGGAGAACAGCAGAGGAAGTGTAGAGGGGGGGCGTTATCTTGGGCCGCGATAGCCTCAGCCGTTTTGATGCCGAAGCTGTTGCAGCAGGTGGTTGGCCTGATCGATAGTCAGTTGCTTGCTGACCGGTTTCCAGATTTCACGCTTGTAGCTGCTGCTATCGGATAGGCGCTGCAGGATGCACCAGCTGTCGGCCTGGCGGATCAGGCGAAGATGGTCGTCATGGTGGTGGGCATGTGAATGAGTTTGCATGTTTCGATTCCTTCTAGATTGTCGTCTTGGAATCGAACCTTAGAACTCAAATATGTCAGTCCGATGACACTTTCGGCGTTTTTTGATGAAGCTGTGGTCAGCCCTGGGAAGAGGTGCTGCGAAGTTGTTGCGCCTGCCGATAGTGTTCCAGCAGGTAGTCCAGCAGCTGATTCAAACTCGATTGTGCCTCGACCAAGTCTTGCCGCTGTATGGCGTCGAGCAGTTGTTTGTGGTGCTGGATGATCCGGTCCCGTGAACGGGTCCGGTTGGCGATCATATTCATCAGCGGTTGCAGGGCTTCGATGACCGTGACCATATTGAACTGCATTACCGGGTTGGCGGTGGCGTCGATGATCAGACGGTGGAAACGCACGTCCGACGCACAAAACTCTTCGTCGCTGATCGATTGCTGCTGATAGGCCAGCTCCTGATCCAGTTGCTCAAGGTGTTGCTCGGTGCGTCGCTCTATCGCCAGTTTAAGGCAGGCCCCCTCCATTTCACGACGGGCTTCGGTGATCGATTCGATATCGAATTCGCCCAGGGTCACCATCAACGTGGTGCTGTTGGCCAGCGTCGTTCTCAATTCGGATTCGGTGGGACGGGTAATAAAGGTACCACCGGCCGGGCCACGCTTGGATCGAACCAGGTTTTGCGCCGCTAACCGTTTTAGCGCTTCTCGGATCGTGGGCCTTGAAACTTCGAATCGGGCTGCCAGCTCCTCCTCGGTGGGAAGACGTTCATCAACCCGTAACCGGCCTTCCAGAATCGCACTGCGGATCTGTTCCGCAATCTGCTTGGCCAGACTCTGGGTGACCAGGTTGTTAAAACGGATCGCCATGGGGACTACTGACTCCTTGGAGTTTTTGACTAAGCTGAATCGAACTGGGGCGATAGTAACACAGATTTGATTTTCCTATTTGTTTGACAAATTAACAATAGGGTTTTAGTTTCCCAGCAACGGCCTCGTCCATTACGAGCGTCGACAACATCCGCTGAGAGAGGAATTCCCGATGACTGAGACTGCATTTAAGGCGTTGGTCCTGCGCCAAGATGATGAAGGTAAGACCCAGGCTGCGATCGAACAGCTAGGCCAACAAGACCTTCCAGACGAGCCGGTGTTGGTGAAGGTGGATTACTCCAGCCTGAACTACAAGGACGGGATGGCGGTCACCGGGACCGGTAAGATTGTGTTGAAGTGGCCGATGGTGCCGGGTATCGACCTGGTCGGCACCGTCGTCGATGGGGGTGACAGTGATTACCAGGCCGGGGACAAGGTTGTTCTGACCGGTTGGAGTGTGGGGGAGAAGTACTGGGGTGGATACGCTCAGTACCAGCGGGTCCGTCCCGAATGGTTGGTTCCGCTGCCCGCCGGCATCACGGCAATCCAGTCGATGGCGATCGGTACCGCAGGTCTGACCGCGATGCTCTGTGTGATGGCGCTCGAAGACGGCGGTATCACGCCGGACTCCGGTACTGTGGTGGTGTCAGGCGCTGCGGGTGGTGTCGGTTCCGTCGCGGTGGCGCTGTTGGCCAAGCTGGGTTACCGGGTCGCTGCCATTACCGGTCGCGAGTCGACCCATGACTATCTGAAATCCCTGGGTGCCAGCGAAATTCTGAGTCGTGATGAGATGGGTGCCCGCTCTCGACCGCTGGAAAAATCCCGCTGGGCCGGCGCGATCGATACCGTCGGCGGCGATATGCTGGGCCGGTTGCTGGCCGAATCTGATTACAGCGGAACCGTGGCAGCCTGTGGCCTGGCCGGTGACTTCAAACTGCCGACCACGGTGATGCCATTCATCTTACGTAATGTGCGATTGCAGGGGGTCGATTCGGTGATGTGTCCGGCTGCGCGTCGGATTGAGGCCTGGAAGCGCCTGGCCTCTGATCTGCCGCAATCGATGCTGGATTCGATCAACCAGGTGGTCGCGTTGGAGCAGGTTCCCGAGCAGGCTGCTGCGATCATGGCGGGCCAGGTTCAAGGCCGCGTAGTGGTTGATCTGCAGGCTTGATGCTGACCCTCAAGCCCGAAAAAAAAGAGTTTCGGGCTTGAGCTTTTTTCACGCTTGTGGTGCCATCATAGGCTATCGTATCTGATAGGCCTTATCGATGGATGGAGGCGGGCGATGAGAAAAAACACAATAAAAACTTCCCTGGCGGCACTGCTGCTGGGCGTCGCATCACTGATGGTGTCAGCTGTACAGGCCGGTGGGCTTGAGGAACATCTGGGCCGCTACCATGAGGGCTACGGTCCTCAGGTTGATCAAGATGAAGCCTGGCGCAAGGTGAAACTGGGTGCACTGGGCTATGGTGCCCGCAAAGGGCTCGATTCACTCGGTGTCGATTATAAGCAGGCAAAACACCTCTATAAGAGAGCGACCGTCCACCGGATCAGTGACCGTAGCGCGGTTGTACTCGAACCGAATCGGGTCAACTTTATGACCCGTCATCTGGATGGCTCCTTGGTAACCGAATTCAGTGGTCGGACCAATGGCGATGTGGCTTTGGAGATCAAGCTACCGTTCTAATCCTGATATCAGCTACAGCGCATTACCCGATCTGAGAGTCGGGTAACGCTGCTGATTTTCCAGCGTACTGCTGACGCTTTAATATTTCCGCTCGTCTATGCTATCAATATCCATGCTGATAGCGAGTGCTTACTTACCTACTATTTACCTTGGCCGTTTGGCCAAACAACAGCTTCTTCCCTTCTTCCGTTACTGCTGCACGCTGGCTCCAGGGCGCTGCTTTTTCATAGGCGGTGATAACGGCTGGCCGCTGCCGCATTGCCTCAAACCAGCGCTTCAGGTTGGGAAAGTCATCCAGTTGTTGTCGTTGGCCTTGATGATTGACGGTCCAGGGGTAGGTAGCCATATCGGCGATGGAGTACTCGCCGGCAATCCAGTCTTTTCCTTCAAGCTGCTTATCCAGAACGCCGTAGAGGCGGTTGGTTTCGTTGACATAGCGTTCGATGGCATAGGGGACCGACTCAGGTGCGTACTGGACGAAGTGGTGATTCTGGCCTGCCATGGGGCCGAGACCACCGATCTGCCACATCAGCCACTCCAGGACGGTCTTGCGAGCCCTTAACTCGGTTGGCAGGTAGCGACCGGTTTTCTCGGCCAGATAGATCAGGATGGCGCCGGACTCGAAGACCGAAACTGGTTCGCTACCTTCATCCGGCGACCGGTCGATGATGGCTGGCATCCGATTATTGGGTGAGATCGCCAGGAAGTCAGCCTTAAACTGGTCACCAGCGCTGATGTCCACCGGATGAATGCGGTAATCCAGACCGGCTTCTTCTAGAAAAATGGTGATCTTGTGGCCATTAGGGGTGGGCCAGTAGTAGAGATCGATCATCGGTTGCTCCCACTATGCTTGAACGATCATTCAAACACATCTTGAACATTCGTTCAAACTATATATATATACCCGATAGAGGGCTAAGGATAACTCCTAGGAGTAGCACCATTTCACTGGCACAAAACCACCCTTCCAGGCTATTATTTGAACAAATGTTCAAGGGTTAAATTATGGCAGCCACGGCTAAGTTTGATCGCCAAGAGGCGATTCAGAAAGCGACTGAACTGTTTTGGACCAAGGGCTTTCATGCCACCTCGATGCGCAATATTCAGCAGGCGATCGATATGCGCCCGGGAAGTATCTATGCCTGCTTCGGCAGCAAAGAGGGCTTGTTCAGCGAAACCCTGCAGCACTATGCCAACGCCAGCAAGGAGCGACTGCTCTCGACCGTTGCGGCGGCATCATCGCCGCTGCAGGGATTGCAGCAGTTTATTCAGGAGGCGGTTGTCAGCTGCAGAGGGGGGGCTCCCAGCAGCATGTGCATGCTGGTTAAGACGGTCTCGGAACTGACCGACGAAAATGCTGACCTGTTGGCTGAAGCCAAGCTGCTGTTACGCCAGATGGAAGCCGCGTTCGCGGCTATCTTGAGTGAGGCTCAGGTGCAGGGGGAGCTGCGTCAGGATCTGGATCCAGACCAGGTCGCTCGATACCTGCAGATGCAGATGATGGGGTTAAGGGCCTATCGACACGTCAACGAGGATCTCGACCAGATCGACAGGCTGATCGAGGATATCTTCTCCAATCTTCGTTGAACGCGTTAGCCGTGATCGCGTCGGCAGAGCGACTTGAAACCCGGTGAGCTCTGCTTACTTACCGATACAGAAACTTCCGAAGATTCGTCCCAGCAGGTCATCACTGCTGAACTCGCCGGTGATCTGCGATAACGCGTTTTGCGCTTCCTTCAAATCTTCGGCCAGCAACTCTCCCGCTCCGTAATCGGTCAGCTGCAGCTTTCCTGCCTCGAGATACTGTTGTGCCTGAAGTAACGCCTCCAGGTGGCGACGGCGCGCCATAAAGCCACCTTCGCAGCTGCTGTCGTAGCCCATGCACTGTTTTAAATGTTGGCGCAGCAGCTCGACCCCCTGGTTCTGCTTGGCACTGAGGCGGATCAGGTGGCAGCTTGGGTCTGTCTCAAGACCGTTACCGACCCCGGGCTGTTCGCCGGATAGGTCGATCTTGTTGCGAATCACCGTCACCTTGTCGAGGCTGGGTAGATGGGCGATAAAGTCGGGCCAGATTCGTTCGGGTTCGGTCTCGTGGGTGCTGCTGGCATCGACCAGCAACAGTACCCGATCGGCACTACGGATCTCCTCCCAGGCGCGATCGATACCGATCTGCTCGACCACATCATCGCTGTCCCGCAGTCCGGCGGTATCGATGATATGCAGCGGCATACCGTCGATATGGATATGCTCGCGCAGCACATCGCGGGTGGTGCCGGCGATATCGGTGACGATGGCGGATTCCTTACCGGCCAACGCGTTCAGCAGGCTGGACTTGCCGGCGTTGGGACGTCCGGCGATCACCACGTTCATACCCTCGCGCAGCAGCGCACCCTGATTGGCTTCGGCCAACACTTCCAGCAACTGTTGTTCGATCTGCAACAGATCAGCGGCTACCTTACCGTCGCCCAGAAAATCGATCTCCTCTTCGGGAAAATCGATCGCCGCTTCGACATAGATCCGCAGCTGGATCAGGGCTTCCACCAGCGTCTGGATCCGGGCCGAGAACTCGCCTTGCAACGAGCGTAGCGCCGAACGAGCAGCCTGCTCCGAGGAGCTGTCGATCAGATCGGCAATTGCCTCGGCCTGGGCCAGATCGAGCTTGTCGTTGAGGAAGGCGCGCTCGGAGAACTCACCGGGCCGGGCTGAGCGGGCACCCAGCGCCAGAATCTCGCGTAGCAGCAGATCCAGGATCACCGGACCGCCGTGGCCCTGAAGCTCCAGCACATCTTCGCCGGTGAAGGAGTGCGGATTGGGAAAGAACAGCGCGATACCGCGGTCCAGTTCGCGGCCGTCACGGTCCAGAAAAGGGCCGTAATGGGCGTAGCGGGGCTGGGGCTTGCTGCTGAGAACACGCTCGGCAATTGCACCGGCTTGGCGGCCGGATACCCGAATGATACCGACGCCGCCGCGTCCAGGCGGAGTGGCGATCGCGGCGATGGTGTCGTTGTCGATCTGCATGGTGAGAGTTGGGCTCAGGTTTATTTAGGCCGGCTATAAACCGACAAAGGGCCCCGTTAGGAGCCCTTTAAAGGTAGTGCTTGTCAGCCGATCAGGTTCAGGATTTCTTCGCCTGTACTTCGGCTTCGATGCTGCGAGTGATAACCCACTGCTGTGCGATCGACAGGATGTTGTTGACCACCCAGTACAGAACCAGACCAGCCGGGAACCACAGGAAGAAGAAGGTGAACACGAAAGGTAGCATCTTCATCACCTTGGCTTGCATGGGGTCAGGCGGGGTCGGGTTCAGCATCTGCTGGAAGAACATGGTCACACCCATCAGGATCGGCAGTACGAAGTACGGATCCATCACCGACATGTCCTGGATCCACAGCATAAAGGGCGCATGGCGCAGCTCGACGCTTTCCAGCAGTACCCAGTACAGCGCGATAAATACTGGCATCTGGATCAGGATCGGCAGACAGCCGCCCATCGGGTTGATCTTCTCTTTCTGGTACAGCTGCATCATCGCCTGGGACATCTTCTGGCGATCGTCGCCGTACAGCTCTTTCAGACGCTGCAGCTCCGGGCTGACGGCACGCATCTTGGCCATCGAGCGATAGGCTTTGGCGGACAGGTGGAAGAACAGGGCTTTCACCACCACGGTGACCAGAATGATCGCCAGACCCCAGTTGACCACCACGCTTTGGATCATCTGCAGCAGCCAGAACAGCGGCTGGGCGATCCACCACAGCCAGCCGTAGTCGACAGTCAGCTTCAGATTCGGAGCGGCTTGCTCAAGGGCATCCTGGATCTTTGGACCAACGTAGAAGTTAGCGCCAACGCTGCCCTGTTGGCCGGCCGGAACGCTGATGGACGGCGAGACAAAGCCGGCCAGGTAGTTGTCGTTGCGCTCACGGGCGAAGTAGTTATGGCTCTGCTCCGGGTTCGGAATCCAGGCGCTGACGAAGTAGTGCTGCAGCATCGCTACCCAGCCTGCTTCGGTCTTGTTCTTGTACGCTTTCTCGTCGATATCGTCGAAATCATACTTTTCGTAGTTGTTTTCGGCGTTGGAGAAGGCCGGACCCAGATAGGACTGCATGCCCATGCTGGTCTGGGATGAGGGGTCGGCGCTACGGTCACGCTTGATCTGGCCGAACAGGTTGCCCTGCCAGGCTTGATCGCCCTGATTGTCGATCAGGTATTCCACATGGACCAGGTGTTCACCACGCTTAAAGCTGAAACGCTTGGTGATGGTGACATTGTTGTCCTGTTGGTAGACCAGGTCGACGCTGAGGCTGTCCTGGCCATCGGCCATGCTGAACTCTTTCGCACTAACACTGTAGCGAGGGCGCTCACCCTTGGCGTCGGGGCCGTTGGTACCGGTCAGGCCCGATTGGGCGGTGTAGGTACGGTTAGAGTTCTGCTCCAGCAGAATAAGTGGTTGATCGTTACCGAGCTGGGCCAGGTAGCCAGGCAGTGCCGCCTGGATGATATCGCCGCCATAGGTGTCGATCAGCAGATCCAGGGTGTCGGTGGTAACTTTGACCAGACCGCCTTGGGCGGCGTTGTCAGCAACCGCGACTTCGGCAGAGGCTTCCGGCGCTTCGGTTGAGGGGATATCGCCATTTGATGCATTGGCACTGGCACCGTTACTTTCCGGTGCGGCGATATCGGGTGCGCTGGAGTAGGAGGAAACAGGAGTACTAGCTACAGGCTGGGCTTGATCACCGTAATCCTTCTGCCACTGCAGGACCAGAAGGTAGGAGATAACTGCCAGGGCGGCGATCAAACCGATGCGTTGGAAATCCATGTTTGTTGTCTGCCGATGACGTTAGTTTAAGGTTGATTGGGCACAAAGCGTCGCGGAGAAGTCGAACATCGACTCCACTCGGCTTCAATTACCCTTTGGTTTGGATTTGAGATGCCGGTGGGCATATTTACGCAACCGTTTCCAGCTATGGTCGATCAGCTGATGTAAAGCGGCGTTGTCCAGATCTCCCAAACCTCTCCGAGCCATGACGACGATATCCAGGTTCGGTAACCCCTCATCCTGGTGTCGAAAGGATTCGCGGATGATACGTTTTACGCGGTTTCTTTGCACGGCCAGACGCACGTTTTTTTTGGCGATTACCAGGCCGAGTCGGGGGTGGGGAAGTGGGTTGGGGGTAGCCAGGATCAGAAGATGACGATCCGAAACTTTAAGCTGAGCACCATTGAAAACGGTTCGATAGTCCCCGGCGTTCAATAGGCGCGAACACCGAGGAAACTCGAAACCAGTCATGGTTGGTCATTCTCTCTATGTTGAGCTTAGGCGCTCAGAGACTTACGACCTTTAGCGCGACGACGGGTCAGTACCTGACGACCGCTTTTAGTAGCCATGCGAGCACGGAAGCCGTGGTTACGGGCGCGCTTAAGTACGCTGGGCTGAAAAGTTCTTTTACTCATCACTCTATACCTAATAAATGAAGGGCATTTGGCCCCGCCTTAAAAAACAGAAGCGGAATTCTAGAGAAAAGCGATCGGTGCTGCAAACCAAAAACGCGATTTTTTGATCAATTTGGCCGATTTTCCCTGATTATCCCCAGAAAATCGGTCTAGAGCAGCCCTTTCTGATCAAAAACGGTAAATTCTGTGCAAAAGCTAAAAAAATCTATTCTAAATAATGTATTAGCGTGTTGATAAAGCCGGTATTAGCTGGTGGTAACTCGGTATAGCTGGTGGATAGTGTAACTAGGCTGAAACCCTTGAAAATGCTGGCTCGCAGCCGTAATCGGCGGTGATTTTTTAGCCAGCTGGCACGATTTAAGCGAGCGAGCGATTTTTTTTCGGTGAATAACTCGATTCTGTGGATAACCGTCGGGTCAGTCGTTAAAATGGCGGGATTTTATGGATCAGGTGGTATCGACCTAATGGTAATGACCTTGTGGCAGACCTGTCTGGGGCATTTAGAGCAGGAATTTCCTCCCCAGCAGTTCAATACATGGATCCGCCCGTTGAAGGCGGAATCGGGTGAGGAAGCCCAGCTACGTCTGCTCGCCCCCAACCGGTTTGTGATGGATTGGGTTAGTGATAAGTACCTTAAGCGAATTAAGGAGCTGCTGCTTGAGCATGGCGATGATCTGATCAATGAAGTGATTCTGGAAGTGGCCGGCGGATCGCTACGCCAGGCAAGTCCCAACGTACATCGACTTGGTGCCGGTAAGGTCGCACCGGCTTGCCCGGTTCCGCAGCCCGCTGCCGCTCCGGTAGCGGCTGTGAAAACGGAAACCTCACTCGGGTCTGTGCCTTCAGCGCCGAGTCAGCCGATCCCTCGACCAACCCCGGAGTTGCCGCGTCAGGCCGAGCTGCTGCCGGTGGACCCCGAGCCGGAAACCGGCGGTCGTCAGGTTGAGGTCGAGGGTGGTATCCGTCACCAGACCCACCTTAATAGTCTGTTTACGTTCGAGACCTTCGTGCAAGGTAAGTCCAACCAGTTGGCGTTGGCTGCGGCCCAGCAGGTGGCTGAAAACCCGGGGACTTCCTACAATCCACTATTTATCTATGGTGGTGTCGGTCTGGGTAAGACCCACTTGATGCATGCGGTCGGTGCGGCGATGCTGGACCGAAATCCCAATGCCAAGATTGTTTATCTTCACTCGGAGCGCTTCGTGGCCGACATGGTCAAGGCGCTGCAATTGAACGCGATCAACGAATTCAAGCGCTATTACCGTTCTGTGGATGCGCTGTTGATCGACGATATCCAGTTCTTTGCCAATAAGGACCGCTCCCAGGAGGAGTTTTTCCACACCTTCAATGCCCTGTTGGAAGGCGGCCAGCAGATGATTTTGACCTGTGACCGCTATCCTAAAGAAATTGCCGGTCTGGAGGATCGTCTCAAGTCCCGTTTTGGCTGGGGCCTGACCGTGGCGGTTGAGCCACCGGAGCTGGAAACCCGGGTGGCGATTTTGATGAAAAAGGCCGACGAAGCGCGAATTCGTCTACCCCACGACGCGGCTTTCTTTATCGCTCAAAAAATTCGATCCAATGTCCGGGAGCTAGAAGGGGCACTTAAGCGAGTGATAGCGAACGCTCACTTCACCGGCAATAAGATCACCACCGAATTCATCCGCGAGTCACTCAAAGACCTACTGGCCCTTCAAGATAAGCTGGTAAGTATCGATAACATACAGAGAGTGGTTTCCGAGTATTACAAGATCAAGGTGGCCGACCTGCACTCGAAGCGGCGTAGCCGCTCGGTGGCACGGCCCCGGCAGGTGGCGATGGCGCTCTCGAAAGAGCTGACCAATCACAGCCTGCCGGAGATCGGTAATGCGTTCGGTGGCCGTGACCATACAACGGTCTTGCATGCCTGTCGTAAGGTGGCAGAATTGCGGGAAACCGATACGGATATACGCGAAGACTATAAAAACCTGTTGCGGTCGCTCTCCACTTAACGGAAGCCTCGGCAGACAAAGGAACCTGAACTAAGGGCGGGATATGAAATTTACCATCTCCAGAGAATCACTGTTGAAACCCCTGCAGCTGGTGGCCGGTGTGGTCGAGCGTCGGCAGACGCTGCCGGTGCTGTCCAACATCCTGCTGGTGGTCGAGGGTAATCAGTTGTCGATGACCGGTACCGATCTCGAAGTCGAGATGGTCGGTCGGATCGAGCTGGAACAACCCGCCGAGCCCGGCTCGATCACGGTACCGGCGAAAAAGCTGATGGATATCTGCAAATCGCTGCCCGATCATGTCGATATCGAACTGACCCTGACCGGCCAGAAAGTTACCATCAAGGGTGGTCGCAGCCGCTTTACGCTGTCGACACTGCCGGCCACCGAGTTCCCGAATGTGGAAGACGGTCCGCAGAACCTGGAGATCAGCATCGCCCAGGGTGCTCTAAAGCACCTGATCGACCGGACCGCTTTCGCGATGGCGCAGCAGGACGTTCGCTACTACCTGAACGGCATGCTGCTCGAGCTCAATGGTGCCCAACTGCGGACCGTGGCAACCGATGGTCACCGCCTGGCAACCTCGGTCACCGATGTCGATGCCGAGTCGGTCGATAAGCTGCAGGTGATCGTACCGCGCAAAGGTATCCTGGAGCTGGCTCGACTGCTGCAAGATGGTGAGCAGAGCGCCTCCCTGGTGATCGGTAGCAACCATATTCGAGTTAACACCCTGGACTACACCTTCACCTCCAAGCTGGTGGACGGTAAGTTCCCGGATTACGAGCGGGTTATCCCCCAGGGTGGCGATAAGATCCTGATCGCCGACCGTCAGGAGCTGCGTCAGGTATTGAGCCGGATCGCGATCCTGTCGAACGAGAAGTACCGTGGCGTACGCCTGGGTCTGACCGACGGTTTCCTGCAGGTAACCGCCAACAACCCGGAGCAGGAAGAAGCGGAAGAGACCCTGGCGGTCGATTACCAGAACATCTCGATGGAGATCGGCTTCAACGTCAACTACCTGCTCGATGCACTGTCGATCCTGTCCGAGGAGATGGTCAAGATCTCGATGATCGACCCGAACAGCAGTGCGTTGGTACAGGCGGTCGATAGCGGCAACAGCCTTTACGTGATCATGCCGATGCGTATGTAAACGCGTTCCCTGAATGCGGGCCCATTAGACCTGTGCTAATGGGCCCGATTTTTTTGGATTTCACCTATCCATGTCGATCAGTCAGCTCTCGATTACCCAGCTGCGAAACCTTGCCTCGCTGAAGCTTGAGCTATCTTCCCAGACCAATCTGTTCTATGGCCCTAATGGCAGCGGTAAAACCTCGATTCTGGAGGCGGTCCATCTGCTGAGTCTGGCGCGCTCGTTTCGCACCAACAAGCACAAGCATTACATCCAGCACCAGCAACCCGAATCGGTGCTCTTTGCGCGCGTGCAAGGGCCTCAGGGAGAGCTACCGGTGGGCTTTCAGCGCAGTCAGGATGCCAGTCTCAAGGTACGTATCGGTGGCGAGCCGATCGACGCAGTGGCAGAGCTGGCGGAGCTGGTTCCGATCCAGTTGATCAACTCCGATACCTTCCGGTTACTCGAAGGCAGCCCATCGATTCGACGGCAATATATCGACTGGGGTGGGTTTCATCTGGAAAGCCGCTTTATGGCGGCCTGGAAAGCGGTCAGAAGGGCACTTTCACAACGCAATAGCCTGCTCAAATATGGTAAACTCGAGCCTTCGGTCCGAGCCGCTTGGGACCGCGAATTCATTGATCGAGCCAACGAGCTGGACGGCTATCGCCGGACCTATCTGGAACAGTTGATTCCCTGCTTTGAGCGTCTGCTCGCAGAGCTGGTCGAACTGGATCAACTGAGTCTGCATTACCACTGTGGCTGGGATCAGAAGAAGGGGTTAGATCAGGTGCTTGAACAGGGTTTCGAGCGCGATCGACAGCTCGGTTTCACCCAGCAAGGGCCTCAGCGGGCCGACCTCAAGGTCAAGATGCGCGGCATGTTGGCATCCGAGGTGTTGTCCCGTGGTCAGCAGAAGTTGGTGGTCAGTGCATTGAAGGTCGCCCAAGGCTACCTGCTGCGACAGCAGACCGAGCGCCGCTGTATCTATCTGATCGATGATCTGCCGGCTGAACTGGATCGACATCATCGCCAGCGCCTGTGTCGGCTGCTAGAGCAGCTGGACAGCCAGGTACTGGTAACCAGCACCGACCGCGAAGCGTTTGAAGGCTGCTGGAGCGAACAGGTCGAGGTACGCGAATTTCCAATTCGGAACGGTGCCTTGGCAAATATTGAAGGAAATGGGAGTTAGGAATGAGCGACGGCAACGACAACGCTTATGATTCATCGAGTATCAAAGTCCTTAAAGGGCTTGATGCGGTGCGCAAGCGTCCGGGCATGTATATCGGTGATACCGATGACGGAACCGGCCTGCACCACATGGTGTTCGAGGTAGTCGATAACTCGATCGACGAAGCGCTGGCGGGTTTCTGCAGCAAGATCGACGTCATCATTCATCCCGACGAAACCATCAGTGTGCAGGATGACGGCCGGGGTATTCCGGTCGACATCCACGAGGAGGAAGGTGTTTCCGCCGCCGAAGTGATCATGACGGTACTGCATGCCGGCGGTAAATTCGACGACAACACCTACAAGGTTTCCGGCGGTCTGCACGGAGTGGGCGTGTCGGTAGTAAACGCCCTGTCCACCGAGTTGAAGCTGACCATTCGTCGCAACAACAAGATTCACGAGCAGACCTACAACCACGGGGTGCCCAATGGACCGATGTCCGTGGTTGGTGATACGCAGACCAGCGGCACCCGGGTGCACTTTACCCCGTCTCCGGAAACCTTCAGCAACATCCAGTTCCAGTACGATATTCTGGCCAAGCGCCTGCGTGAACTGTCGTTCCTGAACTCCGGTGTCTGCATCAATCTGAAGGATGAGCGCAGCGGCAAGGAAGAGCAGTTTATGTACGAGGGTGGTGTCAGCGCCTTCGTCGAATACCTGAACCAGAACAAGAACACCATCAACGAGGTGTTCCACTTCACCGAAACCAACGAAGAGGGGATCGGTGTCGAGGTGTCGCTGCAGTGGAACGACGGCTTTTCTGAGAGCATCCACTGTTTCACCAACAATATTCCCCAGCGCGACGGCGGTACCCATCTGAGCGGCTTTCGAACCGCGCTGACTCGGTCGCTGAACAACTATATCGAATCCGAGAGCGTGCAGAAGAAGTCCAAGGTCAGCACTTCCGGTGACGATGCCCGTGAAGGCTTGACGGCAATCGTCTCGGTCAAGGTACCGGATCCTAAGTTCTCCTCTCAGACCAAGGACAAGCTGGTTTCGTCTGAAGTGAAGAGCGCGGTCGAACAGGCGATGTACAAGCAGCTGTCCGACTTCCTGCAGGAGCGTCCCAACGAAGCCAAAGCGATCGTCGGCAAGATGATCGACGCCGCCCGTGCTCGTGAAGCGGCCCGTAAGGCCCGTGAGATGACCCGCCGTAAAGGGGCACTGGATATCGCTGGCCTGCCTGGCAAGCTGGCTGACTGTCAGGAGAAAGACCCGGCGCTTTCCGAAATTTACCTGGTGGAGGGTGACTCGGCCGGTGGTTCCGCTAAGCAGGGCCGAAACCGTAAGACCCAGGCGATCCTGCCGCTCAAGGGTAAGATTCTCAACGTTGAAAAGGCCCGCTTCGATAAGATGCTGTCGTCGGCCGAAGTCGGCACCCTGATCACCGCACTGGGCTGCGGCATCGGCCGCGAAGAGTTCAACCCGGACAAGCTGCGTTACCACAGCATTATTATCATGACCGATGCTGACGTCGACGGTTCCCACATCCGTACCCTGCTGTTGACCTTCTTCTTCCGTCAGATGGCCGAACTGATCGAGCGTGGCCACGTATTTATCGCCCAGCCGCCGCTCTACAAGATCAAGAAGGGCAAGCAGGAGCAGTACCTGAAGGATGACGACGCCCTGGACAACTTCATGCTCCAGGCCGCTCTGGAAGGCGCCAGCCTGCATGTGAATGCGTCTGCGCCGGGGATTACCGATTCGGCACTGGAAAGCCTGATCAATGAATACCGCAAGGTTCAGTCGTTGATTGCTCGCCTGTCACGGCTCTATCCGGAAGATGTTCTGGAGCAGATGATCTATGCGCCGCGTTTGACCGAAGAACAGCTGAAGGATCGTGACCAGGTCAGTGCTTGGATCCGTGAGTTGGTTTCCAACGTCGATGTCGAGCACAGCAAAGCCAGCACCTTCGAGTCCGGTGTGGCCGAGGATGCCGAACGTCATCTGCACCTGCCGCAGGTGACCGTCACCTCCCATGGGGTACCGCAGGACTACAGTTTCGGCTACGAGTTCTTCCTATCGGCGGAATACCAAAGCCTGGTCAAGCTGGGTGATACCCTCAACGGACTACTGGAAGAGGGGGCCTATATCAAACGTGGTGAGCGTCGTGAAGAGATCAGCCAGTTTGAGCAGGGTCTCGACTGGTTGATGGCCCAAGCCAAGCGCGGCTATGGCATACAGCGTTATAAGGGGCTGGGTGAGATGAACCCGGAACAGTTGTGGGAGACCACAATGGATCCGGATAGCCGTCGGATGCTTCGGGTTACCATTGAGGATGCCATCGCCGCCGATCAGATGTTTACCACGCTGATGGGGGATGAAGTTGAACCACGGCGTGATTTCATCGAAACCAACGCCCTCAACGTGACCAATCTGGATATCTAATCCGATTCGGACAACAAAAAAACCGCTCTAACCAGCGGTTTTTTTGTGCCTGGCCCTATGTCAAAAGATGGACCTTTTTAAGGTCAGTCTGCATAACAATAAGGAAATCTGTTGATGCAAAAACTCCGTTGTAGATTCTCTGCTCTGTCGTTGGGCGGCGCCGTATTGGCCGTCGCTTTAGCCCCTACCGTCGAGGCGAAAGAGGGGGCTGACCAATATCCAAACGGTGTCAGCGGCTATGCTGCTGGCCAGCTTCCCCCACCTGGAACCTATCTGCTCAACTACACCGGCTACGTGACCGGTCGTATGCAGGATGCCAATGGCAATGATCTGATTGTGGCGGGCAAACCGGTCGAGGTCGATGCGGTCTTTGAAACCCCACGTATTGTTCATGTCAGTGAGACCGAGCTGCTGGGCGGTAATCTGTTTGTCCATGGCCTAATCCCGATCGTCCATCTTGATGGCCAGTTAGGCGGCGTTTCTTCAAATAACGAGACTGGCATCGGCGACCTAAACACCGGTATCGGAATCAGCTGGCCGGGAAAAAATGTCAGCATTGCGGCCTCTTTTGATCTCTATGCGCCGACTGGGCAATACGAGAATGATGCCACCCAATTCAGCATCGGCGCCAACTACTGGAGCTTTGAGCCGGTACTGGCGATGACTCTGTTATCCGATTCCGGCTATGAATTGTCCTTCAAAGCGATGTACAACATTAAGCTGGAAAATGAAGATACCGACATCAAATCGGGCGAAGAGCTGAAAGTCGATTACCACATCGGCAAGCGTATTCAGTCCGAAAACTGGGGAGAAGTCGGCTTCGGCATTGGTGGCTATTACGTCAACCAACTGACCGAAGATGAAAACAATGGCGTCAAAATCGACGGCACTGATGGCCAGGTGTTCGCAGCCGGCCCGCAGATAAAATTCCATATTGGCCCGGCACCGGTAATCATTCATTACGAAAAAGAGTTCAATGCCAAGTCGCGTTTGGAGGGAGAACGACTGCTCCTGCAGGTCAATTACCGCTTCTAAGCGATTGCCATACCGATCTAATAAGGGCCGCATGTCGGCCCTTTTTTGTGGCTGTTTCACGTGAAACTCCGGTAAGGATTGCCGACCGATCTTAGACTTGGTTGTGGAATTCTCCGAAGTCAGGACAAGAGGATTACCGCCTTAAAAGCGTTCCTTTGGGAAGCCAATACGGGGCCTTAATGGCAATCAAACAAAAGCGATAGGATCGGGTAAACAGTACAGCTTTGTATTACGGGCCTAGTCATTAGAAAAGATTTCGTTAACTGGAACGCCTGATGAGTAAGGGATTAAGGATGAAAAGGGTCGAAGTGATCAGGCTACAGCATTGTTTCGGTACTACTCGAACTAGGGTATGTGAGCCTTAGGGAGCCAGTGCTAAGGTGATCTATAACGCCTTTCGATTCGACCGATTCATGAACTATAGATTGAGTCGAAGGTTTCACGTGAAACCAGACCGAATGAATAAAGGCTCGAGCGGTAAAGGTTGGTTAGTTGGAAGTTTACAGAATGTAGAGGTCCGATCATGTATCCCAGGCTCAGGCTGTTGGTCATTTTGGTGGCTTTGGTTCAGCTGTTCACAGCGATACCTGCGAGCGCCGATGAGCTAAGTAAGTCGGCATCAACCACTCATGAACTAGTCTTGGCGGCTGATCCCTGGTGCCCATACAACTGTGAACCGGGAGCTGAGTCTCCAGGTTTTATGGTGGAGCTGGCCAGGGCCGCGTTGGCTGAGGATGGAATCCATGTGCACTATCGAACGATGCCTTGGACACGAGCGATGCAACAAGCCAGGATTGGGGAAGTCGACGGAGTCATAGGCGCTGAGCGTTTCGAAGCTGAAGGTTTAGTCGTACCGCTTCGAGCTTTCGGGGTCAGTACACAGGGGATAGCGTTGAGGCGCGATGATCCGATGAAGTGGCAGGGGACGGACTCAATCGGTGCACGTCGGGTCGCCTTTATCAGTGGATACGACTATGCAGAGTCGGTGGCCGTAAAGGCGGCTGAATTAAATCCTGACGCAACCATGATTGAGTTTACCGGTGATGATGCACTGGAGCGGATGTTGTTGCTGCTGGCCAGGCAGCGCGTTGATCTTGTGGTTGATGACCTCAATGTACTGCAATACAAGCTTAAACAGCTGGGCCTGGAACGGCAGTTACGGATAGTTTCGACTGACGTTGTGGCACCGGTCTACATCTCGCTATCGCCAAGACTCAAAGAGGCGGCACTGATTGCTGACAAGCTTGATGAGGGGATCGAACGGTTGAGAGAGTCTGGTGAATTCGATCGAATTCTAGCTCGTTATCGTATCCAGTCTTGGACCACTGATCCGGCCGATCCAGCTCCTTTCGATTAACTCTCGGTGCTATCTAACTATCTAGACAGAACTGTCGGCGGTAGAACTGATCGGCGGTTTCGAACAGTAGACCGTGGCGTTCTGCCAAACGTTGGTGGTTATGATCATAACCACCGCCGATCATACAGGCGGTTGGCAGTGATTTTTTTGCTGCCCAATCGAGCACTCGGATATCCCGATCTTTTACTCCCTGATCGGTTAATTGCATCTGTCCCAGTCGATCATCTTGGTGTACATCGGAACCTGCGTCGTAGATCAATAGATCAAAATTCCCCAGTTGATCCAGTTGCTCCAACGTCTGATTCAGGGCTGCCATATAGGTCGTATCATCGGTGCCAGAGACTAGAGCAACGTCCAGATCGCTTCGTTGTTTCTCGAACGGGTAGTTGGTCTTGCCATGAATAGAACAGGTAAAGACTCTTGGATCATCGGCAAGAATATGCGCCGTGCCATCCCCTTGATGGACATCACAGTCGAGAATCAGAATCCGTTTAAGGCCGTCTTTTTCTAGCAGGGTTCTGGCGGCCACCGCCATGTCGTTAAATACGCAGAAGCCATTTCCATGATCGGAAAAGGCGTGGTGAGTACCCCCCGCAAGATGGCACGCAAGGCCAAACCTAAGCGCTAATCGGCAGGTCTGTACCGAGCCGCCAACGGCGGTAAGGGTGCGTGCCACCAACTGTTCCGACCAGATTAAACCGAGATGCTTCTGCTCACGTGCTCCCATCAAACCCTGGACGAAGCGGTCGATATAGGCCGGCTCATGGGCCAGCTGTAACCATTCGCGCGGACTTGGTGACGAGATATAGGTGTTGTAGCGGGTAGCGATTCCAATCCGACTGAGATGCTCATAGAGCAGCCGGTACTTTGCCATTGGAAAGCGATGCTTGGGGTCCCAGCGGATGCTGTAGTTGGGGCTGTAAACCAGCGGTACCCCATGGTTGCTGCGGCTGTGTTTCACGTGAAACCTGCTCAGTTCAGCAGTTCGTTAACCAACGATTTGAGGTCTTTGTAGATACTGGCCTGCTCGAGTCCCTCACCTTTATCCAGGGTACGCTGCCCCTTTCCGGTTAGGACCAATGCTGCGCGACAGCCGCAGGCTTGACCCGCTTGCAGGTCTCGAAGACTGTCGCCGACCATCAGGGCTCCCTCGGCACTGACGCCAAGATGGCGTTCGATTTGATGAATCAATCCCGGTAGCGGCTTACGGCAATCGCAGTGCTCTTCTGGGGTGTGGGGGCAATAGAAAATACCGGCTAGCTCTCCGCCGGCCGCCTCGATTAAGTCGATCATTTTAGCGTGCATGGCATCAAGATCAGACTGGCTGAAATAGCCCCGGCCGAGACCGGATTGGTTGGTAGCGACGGCGACCTGATAGCCGGCTTTGCAGAGTCTGGCGATCGCCTCGGCGCTGCCCGGAATCGGGATCCACTCTTCAACCGACTTCACGTAGGCATCGGAGTCTTGGTTGATGACACCGTCACGATCGAGGATAACGAGTTTATTCATGCTGGTATTGGTCCTGTCTCGGGCTGTCGATGGCCTGGCTGGATAAGTGGGTGGCTGGCTATTATAGCGACAGCAGGCATAAAAAAACCGGTGCTCTTAGGCACCGGTTTTGATGGGCTGAGAGTCGCTACTGGATTACAGCAGCGAGATATCGGCAACCAGCAGGAAGCGCTGGCGGAGTTGGTTCAGTAGCGCGATCCGGTTGGTACGAACCGCTTCATCGTCGGCCATCACCATCACCTCGTCGAAGAAGCGATCAACACTTCCCTGCAGGGTCGACAGCTGCTCCAGAATGGCTTTGAAGTCCGCTTCTGCCTTAAGGGTTTCGATACGGCTGTTCAGACCGCTCAGATCGGCGTACAACGCCTGTTCGGCGGCTTCGCTTAGCAGAGCTTCATTGACGTCATTCGCCGCTCCAGCGTCCTGTTTGTCAAGGATATTGGAGACTCGCTTGTTGGCTGCTGCCAGGGCATCGGCGCCAGCCAGGGTACGGAAGTGGTTGACCGCCTGTACCCGCTGATCAAACTCCAGCGGCTTGCTCGGGCGTAGTGCCATGACCGACAGGAACACCTCGGCCGGTACTCCTTCGTCGGCGTACCAGGCGCGGAAACGTTCCAGCATAAACTCCAGCACCCGCTGTTCCAGACCCTCACGACCCGGCAGTGACGGGAAGCGATCGGCGGCTTGAGCCAATAGCTCCAGCAGGTCCAGATCCAGCTTGTGCTCGACCAGAATACGCAGGGTGCCGATGGTGGCACGACGGAGCGCGAAGGGGTCCTTGCTGCCGGTGGGCGGCTGGTTGATACCAAACAGACCGACCAGGGTGTCGAGGCGATCGGCCAGTGCCAGGGCGATACCAGTACGCGTCTGCGGCAGTTTGTCGCCGGCGAACTTGGGCAGGTACTGCTCGTTGATCGCTTCGGCAACTTCGGTCGGCTCACCGTCGTTGAGGGCGTAGTAGTAGCCCATCAGGCCCTGCAGATCGCTGAACTCCAGTACCATTTCGGTGACCAGGTCGGTCTTGGCCAACTGGGCGGCACGGGCGGCCCAGTCGCTGTTACCACCGATCTGATCGGCGATCACGGTGGCCAGGGCGCTGACCCGCTGAACCTTCTCGTAGACGGTACCCAACTCGGCCTGGAATACGATCGGCTTGAGCTTCTCGATTCGAGACTCCAACGTCTGCTTCTTGTCGGTCTCGAAGAAGAAGGCGGCGTCGGCCAGGCGTGGACGAATCACCTTCTCGTTACCGGCGATTACCTGCTGCGGGTCCTTGCTGATGATGTTAGACAGGGTGATGAAGTACGGCTGGATCTGACCTTCGTTGTCGACCACATGGAAGTATTTCTGGTGCTCTTTCATCGACGAGATCAATGCTTCGGCGGGCACATCCAGGAAGCGTTCCTCGAATCGACCTGCCAGCGCCACCGGCCATTCTACCAGGGCGGTGACTTCGTCCAGCAGGGCCGGATCGATCACCGCTTTGGCGCCTAGGTTGGCGGCAGTCAGTTCTACCTGCTTGGCGATCATGGCGCGACGCTCATCGAAGTCGGGCATGACATGACCGGTATCCTGCAGCAGCCCGGCGTATTCGGAGGGTGCCATCACGTCGATCGGCTGGTTGTAGTGGAAGCGGTGGCCGTGGGTCTGGCGACCCGCCTTGTGACCCAGAATCTCTGCATCGACCACTTCATCGCCCAACAGCATCAAGCACCAGTGAACCGGACGGACGAACTCGATCCGGCTGCTGCCCCAGCGCATCCGCTTCGGAATCGGCAGCTTGCTCAGCGACTGGCTGACAATCTCGGGCAACAGCGCGGTGGCTGGTTGGCCGGCTTGCTCGGAGCGGAACAGGTAGTACTGGCCCTTGTCGGTATCCAGGGTTTCCAGTTGATCGACGGCCACACCGCAGGAGCGGGCGAAACCGGCGACGGCCTGCTCCGGGGCTTTAACGGACGGCCCACGCTTCTCAATCTGACGATCTGCCTGGGCGGCGTCCAGCTCGGTAACCAATACCGCCAGTCGGCGGGGAGAAGCAAACAGTTTGACGCCCTGATGCTTCAAACCAGCTTCTTTCAAGCCGGCTTCAATACCGTTGCCAAAGGCTTCGGAGAGTGACTTCAGCGCTTTCGGAGGCAGCTCTTCGGTGCCGATCTCAACCAGAAAATCATGGCTCTGTGCAGACATCACGCTTCCTCCCCTGTAGCCAGTAACTCTTTACGCAGGGCTTCATCGGCCAATGGGAAGCCTTTCTCCTTGCGGGTTTCGTAATAGGTTTCGCAGACCGCGCGTGCCAGCGAACGGACCCGCAGGATGTAACGCTGACGCTCGGTAACCGAGATCGCATGACGGGCATCGAGCAGGTTGAAGGTATGGGACGCCTTCATCACCATTTCGTAAGCCGGCAGTGCCAGCCCTTTCTCGACTAGGCGCTTGGACTCGCTTTCGTAGTTGTCGAAACATTGGAACAGGAAGTCGACATCGGCCTCTTCAAAGTTGTAGGTCGACATCTCCACCTCGTTTTGGTGGAACACGTCGCCGTAAGTAACCTTGCCTTGCGGGCCTTCAGTCCAGACCAGGTCGTAGATGCTGTTGACGCCCTGCAGATACATGGCGATCCGTTCCAGACCGTAAGTGATTTCACCGGTGACCGGGAAACACTCCAGTCCGCCGACCTGCTGGAAGTAGGTGAACTGGGTCACCTCCATGCCGTTGAGCCAAACTTCCCAACCCAGGCCCCAGGCACCCAGGGTCGGAGATTCCCAGTTATCCTCGACAAAGCGGATGTCGTGGATGGCCGGATCGATCCCCAGGGCCTTCAGTGAGTCGAGATAGAGCTGCTGGATGTTATCCGGGGACGGCTTCATCACGACCTGGAACTGGTAGTAGTGCTGCAGGCGGTTGGGGTTTTCGCCGTAGCGGCCATCGGTCGGCCGGCGGCAGGGCTGGACATAGGCGGCGTTCCAGTTCTCCGGGCCGACGGCACGCAGCGTCGTGGCCGGGTGGAAAGTCCCCGCGCCCACTTCCATATCCAGCGGTTGGATGATCACGCAGCCCTGTTCGGCCCAGTACTGTTGCAGTGCCAGAATCAGTCCCTGAAAGGTACTGACGTCGGCTTTCATCGTCTCAGTCACGATTTGTTCACCACCTTGGTCGGTATTTGTACAGGTCAGGTCTGCAGGGTTTCAAACTCGTCCGGGCTGGACCCTCGAGAATCCGGCTGCAGGCCCCGTCAATCAAAGCCCGGCATTATACATCAAGCGCTGGTGAATGGGGCGCAAATGGGCGGGCAATAGCAGTCCAAATCTGTGGGTAAGCTGTGAACGGTTGTGGGTAAGTTGTGGCAGGGACTAAAACAGCCAACGATTTTGTGCCGTTTTGTGGTGGTGCGGCGATGCAGCAGCCTGGGTTGGCGGTAGCCTAAAAGGGCCTAGCTGCGACGAGCAATCAGATAGGCCTGGTTACGTAGGCCCTGATCCAGCTCGCCACAATCGCTCTCTTCCCGGTAGACCAGCGGCTGCAATTGGGAAAACAGCTGAAGTAGTTCACCCGGTTTTAGCAAAAAATCCGGATTACTGGGGCCACCCGGGCGTACCTTGGCCTGGGTGAAGGTCTGGTAGAACAGCAACCCACCGGGTTTGAGCGCAGTGCTGATGGAGGCACACAATGTGCGGTCCAGAAAGGCGCTGACACAGATCAGATCGAAAGCGGCTTCGGGCAGAGGCTGTTGCTCCAGATCGACACAGTGCGCCTGTAACGGCAGTTGCTCGGCATCGGCGAAGCGCTGCAGTTTGGACATCGCCACATCAGACAGGTCCCAGGCCTGGGTCCGTAATCCGTGACGGGCCAGTAGCAGCGCGTTGCCCCCTAGGCCGGCGGCCAGTTCCAGGGCTGTTCCCTGGCTGGGTAGCAGATGGCGGTTTTCGAGTAACACCTGGGCGGCCTGGTTGGGTTGGCCTGCCTCGGCATAACGACGGTTCCATTTCTGCTGCTGCGGGTGGTTGTCCTCAGCCACGGCCGATATCTCCGTACTGACCACCGGTCAGGCGTAATAGATCGGCGGGGGCCAACTCGATCTCCAGACCACGTTTGCCGCCGCTGACGTGGATGGTTTCGAGTGACTTGGCACTCTGATCCAGGATCAACGGTAGTCGCTTTTTCTGCCCCAACGGGCTGATACCACCGAGCAGATAACCGGTGGCACGTTGTGCTTCGGCCGGGTCGGCCATGGCGACTTTTTTGCTTTTCAGGCAGGTGCCGATCGCTTTCAGGTCGAGACTGCCGGAAACGGGCACCACGCCGACCGCCAGCTTCTTCGGGTTCCCATCCAGGCTGACCAGCAAAGTCTTGAACACCCGCTGTGGATCGATCCCCAGTGCCTGGGCCGCTTCGTCGCCATAGGACGCGGTATTGGGGTCGTGTTGGTAGCTATGGGTGCGGAAGCTGATCTTGGCTTTCTTGGCGCAGTTGACGGCGGGAGTCATGGGAATACCTAATCAGCGACGCCAGAAAGCCGGGGTAAACAGTACCAACAGGGTGAATACCTCGAGTCGGCCCAGCAGCATCGAGAAGCACAGAATCCACTTGGCGGAGTCGTTCAGATCGCCGTAATGGGCGGCGACATCACCCAGACCCGGACCCAGGTTGTTGAGGGTGGCGCCGACGGCGGTCCAGGCCGTGACCTGATCCAGGCCGGTACCCAACAGCGCGATCAGCATGATCACGAATACGATCAGGTAGACCGAGAAGAAGCCCCAGACCGCTTCGGCAACCCGGTCGGAGATGGCCCGATTACCCAGCTTGATCGGCATCACGGCGCTGGGATGCAGCAGCCGGGTGACTTCGCGCATCCCTTGTTTCAGGATGATCAGGATCCGGATCACCTTCATGCCGCCACCGGTCGAGCCGGCACAGCCGCCGGCGAAGGCCGCGATAAACAGCAGGAACGGCAGCATGGTCGGCCATTGGGCAAAATCGGCGGTGGCGTATCCGGTGGTGGTGGCAATCGATACCACTTCAAACAACGCATTGCGAACCGCTTCGAGTCCCTCGATGGTGCCGGTCACATGCAGCACCAGGGCGCAGAAAGCGGTAATACCCAGCAGCAGGCTGACATAGAAACGGAACTCGGGATCCTGCCAGTAGTGGCTCAGGCTCTTCTGTTTCCAGGCGCTGAAATGGAGCGCGAAGTTAACCGCCGAGATCACCATAAAGAAGATCGCGATCGCTTCGATCATCGGGTTGTCGAAATAGCCAATACTGGCGTCATGGGTCGAGAAGCCGCCGATGGCGACGGTGGAGAAACTGTGACAGATGGCGTCGAATGCGCTCATGCCGGCGGCCCAGTAACCCAGCGCGCAGGCGATGGTCAGCGACAGGTAGATATACCAAAGCGCCTTGGCGGTTTCGGTAATACGTGGGGTCAGTTTGGAGTCCTTTACCGGACCCGGGGTTTCGGCCCGGTACAGCTGCATCCCCCCGATTCCCAGCATCGGCAGGATCGCCACGGCCAGTACGATGATCCCCATGCCGCCGAACCACTGCAGCTGTTGGCGATACCACAGGATCGAGGCCGGTAGATGATCGATACCGGTGATTACCGTGGCACCGGTGGTGGTTAGTCCCGACAGCGATTCGAACACCGCATCGACTACCGACAGGTGCGGTGTTTCGGCCAGCATCAATGGGATCGAACCGAACAGACCCAGAACGGTCCAGAACAGCACGGTGATCAGAAAGCCGTCACGGGTGCGTAGATCCTGGCGGACCCGATAGACCGGCATCCAGGTGATCAAACCGGTCGCAAAGGTAATCCCGAAGGCAACCAGAAAGGCGTTCATCGAGCCGTCATCGTAGAGCCACGACACCAGTGCCGGTGGCACCATGCTGAAGCTGAACACCATCATCAGGATGCCAAGGATGCGGAGAATTACACGGAAGTGCATCGTCAGGCCCTAGAAGAAGGTCAAGCCGACCTGGAACAGTCGCTCGACCTCGGTGATCTTGCGCTTGTCGACCAGGAACAGAATCACGTGGTCGCCGTTTTGGACCACCACATCGTCATGGGCGATCAGCACCTCGTCGTTACGGACAATGGCACCGATGGTGGTTCCGCTGGGCAGGTCGATATCCTCGATCGCCTTGCCGACCACCTTGGAGCTGCGACTATCGCCGTGGGCGATCGCTTCCATCGCTTCGGCCGCTCCTCGACGTAGTGAGTGAACGTTTACTACGTCTCCGCGCCTTACGTGGGTTAGCAGGCTGCCGATGGTGGCTTGTTGCGGCGAGATCGCAATATCGATCACCCCACCCTGGACCAGGTCGACATAGGCGGGGTTATTGATCAGTGTCATCACGGTACGGGCGCCGAGCCGCTTGGCCAGCATCGAGGCCATGATGTTGGCTTCGTCGTCGTTGGTCAGGGCGCAGAATACATCGGTGCCTTCGATGTTCTCCTCCAGCAGCAACTCCTGATCCGAGGCGCTGCCCTGCAACACGATGGTGCGGTCCAGCTCGTTGGCCAGGTGGTTACAGCGGCCGATGTTGCGCTCGATGATTTTGACCTGGAAATCCTGTTCCAGCTCACGGGCCAGGTTGGCGCCGATATTGCCGCCGCCGGCGATGATGATCCGCTTGTACGGATTGTCGAGGCGTCGAAGTTCGCTCATCACCGAGCGGATATCCTTACGGGCGGCGATGAAGAACACCTCGTCGTCGGCTTCGATGATGGTGTCGCCCTGGGGGATGATCGGGCTGCCGCGACGGAAGATCGCCGCCACCCGAGTATCGACATTGGGCATATGGGAGCGCAGGAAGGAGATCTCATGGCCCACCAACGGTCCACCGTAGAAGGCCTTGACCGCCACCAATTGGGCCTTGCCTTCGGCGAAGTCGAGCACCTGCAGTGCCCCGGGGTGTTCGATCAGTCGCTTCACATGGCGGGTAACCAGTTGTTCCGGGCTGATCAGGACATTGATCGGAATTGCTTTTTCGCTGAACAGACGCTTCTTTTCGGACAGGAAGTCGTGGCCACGGATTCGTCCGATTCGGGTTGGGGTGTGGAACACCGAATGGGCGACCTGGCAGGCGATCATATTGACCGGGTCCGAGTTGGTGACCGCGATCAGCATGTCGGCGTCTTCACCGCCGGCCTGCTCCAAAATTCTGGGGGATGCGCCCTCGCCTTCGATGGTTCGGATATCGAGGCGGTCCTGCAGTTCGCGCAGGCGGGCACCGTTGGTATCGATGACCGTGATGTCGTTGGCTTCGTTGGCGAGGTTTTCGGCCAAGGTGGCGCCGACCTGGCCGGCACCGAGAATTATGATTTTCATCGTTCCGAGAATGTCCCTGACATCGGTACCGCAGCTAACTGAAAATTCATGGTCCTGTTACCCAGGTGTTTTCTCGAGCAACGCATAGTAGAAGCCGTCGTGGCCGTCGGGCTGGGGAAACAGTTGTCTCCCGGCGCTACATGCGATACCCCAGTTCGCTTCCAGGGTCAGCTCTCGGGCATCGGCCTGGTCGGCGATAAAACCGCTGATCTGCTCGGCATTTTCCTGTGGCAGTACCGAGCAGGTTGCGTAGAGCAATCGGCCACCGGGTTTGAGCATCGGCCACAGATTACGAAGGATCTGGCCCTGCAGGTGCGCCAGTGTAGCGATATCCTCGGCCTGGCGCAGGTATTTTATGTCCGGATTGCGGCGAATAACACCGCTGGCCGAACAAGGGGCGTCAAGCAGGATGCGATCAAAAGGCTGTCCATCCCACCAATCGGACGCTGCCGCATCGGCACACAGTAGTTCACAATCCAGAGCCAAGCGGTCCAGGTTCTGACGAACCCGGCCCAATCGCAGCTCGCTCATATCCAGGGCCAGACAGCCGGCCAGGTCGGGTTGCTGCTCCAGCAGGTGGCAGGTCTTGCCGCCGGGGGCGGCACAGGCATCGAGGACCCGCTCACCCGGTTCCGGTGCCAGCAATGCTGCGGCCAGTTGCGCCGCCTCATCCTGAACACTGACTAAACCCTCGGTAAAGCCCGGGAGCTGGTTGACGTCCCGAGGTTGCGCCAAGGTGATGCCGTCACTGCTGAAGCGACAGAGTTCAAAGTCGATACCGGCCTGCTGCAGCTGTTGGGCGTAGTCGTCGCGATTGCCCCGAAGCCGGTTGACCCGCAATGACATCGGCGCCTGGGCGTTATTCTGCGCCATGATCTCGTTGGCCTGCTCCGGCCAGGCCTGGCGTAGTGCCTTGATCAACCATTTGGGATGGGCGCGACTGTACTCCTGTCGCACCGACAGCTGTTGTTCCAGCGAGGCCTGCTGGCGTTGGAAGTTGCGCAATACGCCGTTCACCAGGGCTTTCGCCCAAGGCTTTTTAAGCTTGGCGGTCACCTGCACGGTTTCGCTGATCGCGGCATGGGCCGGAATCCGCAGATAAGCCAGCTGATAGAGTCCCAGCAGTACCAGGGCCTGGACATCCAGATCTTTGCGCTTGAGCGGCTTCGAGATCAGTTGCTCCGCCAGCAGTTGCAGCTGCGGGTAGTAACGCATACTGCCATAGCAGAGCTGGCGAAGAAGTGAATGCTCACTTTCTGAAAGTTTTTCGAGCTGGGCCGGCAAGCTGGTTGCCAAGGAGCCGTCATGCTTGAGGATGGCGGTCAGAACCCGGGTAGCACTCAGGCGGACGGACATGGAAGCTCCTTGGATCAGTCGTCCAGACCGAAACGATTGCCGGCCCGAAACAGATCCTGGCGTGAGTTGAGCAGGTCGGCGACCGGCAACTGGCGTCCGCCCGGTAGTTGCAGGTGGGTCAGTTGTAAGACTCCGGCACCGGTGGCGACCAGTAGCCCCTGATTATCGGCACCGAGCAGTTGACCGGCGGGACCTGACTCATTGCTCTTGTGGACCTGGGCATTCCAGATTCCGATCCGCTGTCCGCCAAGGTAGCTGAACGCCACCCGCGACGGATTCAGGCCACGGATCTGCCGGCTCAGCTCCACCGCACTGCGACTCCAGTCCAGCTCGCGGTCGCCCTTGAGCAGTTTGTGGGCGTAGTTGGCCTGGTCGTGATCCTGGGGCTCGGGTTGGGCGGTGCCGGCGGCCAGTTGTTCAACCACGGTCAGCAAGGCATCGCCGCTCATCGCCAGCAGCCGGTCGTGCAGGTGGCCGGCGGTGTCTTGGTCATGGATCGGGCACTCGACCTTATACAGCATGTCACCAGTATCCAGCCCTTCATCCATCTGCATGATGGTGATGCCAGTCTTCGGATCGCCGGCCATTAGTGATCGTTCGATCGGGGCGGCGCCACGCCAGCGCGGCAGCAGTGAGGCATGAACATTGATACAGCCGAGTCGAGGGGTCTCCAGGATCGCCTTGGGAAGCAACAGCCCGTAAGCCACCACCACCATCAGATCGGCATTGAACTGGGCCAACAGCTGCTGCTCATCGGTGGACTTCAGGCTGACCGGCTGGCAAACCGGAATGCCGGTCTCCTGGGCCAGACGCTTGACCGGGCTGGGGGTGAGTTTCTTACCCCGCCCAGCGGGCCGATCGGGCTGGGTGTAGACGGCGACGACCTGATGGCGGCAGTTGATCAGGGCTTCAAGGCTGGCGGCGGCGAAATCCGGAGTTCCGGCAAATACGATGCGCAGCGGCGGCTGGGTCATGGTACGGGGTTCTCTTCTCGGCGGCGGCCGATGTTGGCCGCCGGTCTTTGTCGAGAGCCGCTGCAAACACGGGGCGGCTCAGGACAATGGGTTCTTACCGTTAAGGAGCGCGGTTTCGGCTTAGGCCTGTTGTCGGTGCTGCTTCTCAAGCTTCTTGCGAATGCGGTTGCGCTTGAGGTTGGTCAGATAATCGACGAACAGCTTACCGTCAAGGTGGTCCAGCTCGTGTTGGATGCAGACCGCCAACAGGTCGCGGGCTTCCAGTTCGTAGGGCGTGCCTTCACGATCCAGGGCTTTCAGGCGGATATGGTTGGCCCGTTCGACCGTTTCATAGAAACCGGGGACCGACAGGCAGCCTTCCTGGGATTGCTCGCGCTCGTCGTCGAGAATTTCGTATTCGGGGTTGATCAGCACCAGGGGTTCGCTGCGATCTTCGCTCAGATCCATCACCACGACACGCTGGTGTACGTTGACCTGGGTAGCCGCCAAGCCGATACCTGGTGCTTCGTACATGGTCTCAAACATATCGTCGACCAGTTTGCCCAGGGCGGCGTCGAACGTCTCGACCGGTTTGGCGCGGGTACGCAGACGGGGGTCGGGAAACTCAAGAATTTCTAGTAAAGCCATATAAAAACAACAGGTTGGAGTAGATATTAAGAAAACTGCTAATTGACCGGAATCAGTCAACCATCATTATACTGTTTACATCTGTACATTCCATAGCAAGAATACGGGACTAAACAGGTGTTTAGGGCGCTACAGAGCCGCACGGTTCGGCCGATACCCTGCCTGAATAAGCCTGAATCAAAAGGGATTTATCATGACAAAGCTGCTGTCCGCCGTTGCTGCAATCCTGTTGGCCGGCTCGTTACTCTTCACCACCAGCGTACACGCGGATGTGATTGAACTGGCGGACGACCACCCGGATCAATACGTGGTGGTTAGAGGAGATACGCTCTGGGATATCTCGGGCACCTTCCTCAAGAGCCCTTGGCTCTGGCCCAAGGTCTGGAGTGTTAATCCGCAGATCGATAACCCGCACCTGATCTTCCCCGGAGATGTCATCTATCTGGTTTACATCAACGGTCAGCCGCAACTTCGACTCAAGCGTGGCCCGCGCAAGCTGTCTCCGGAGATTCGCCGCACCCCGCTGTCTCAAGCGATTCCGACCATCCCGCTGCAGGATATCAAGAGCTTCCTGTCCGATAACCTGATTATGGATCGCGAGGCGTTGGAAAAGGCTCCCTATGTGGTCGCCGGTGTCAACGAACGGATCGTCTCCGGTGCCGGTGATAAGGTCTATGCCCGCGGCAAGCTCGAAAATGAACAGGTGGTGCAAGAGTTCTTCGGCATCTACCGTCCGGCGCGGCTCTACGTCGATCCCGATACCGGCGAAGAGCTGGGTTTTGAATCCCAGAGTATCGGTAGCGGTTACCTGAAGGCCCGCGAAGCCGACATTCTGACCCTGACGCTGAAGCGTACCAGCCAGGAGGTCCGGAAGCTGGACCGAGTGCTGCCGACCCCCGAGGGGAAAGTACAGTCAGTATTCTTCCCATCCGTCACCGAGCGGCCGCTGGAAGGCAAGATCCTGTCGGTGCTACGCGGTGTCGACAAGATCGGTCAGTTCGACGTGATCGCGATCAACCGCGGCCAGCGTGAAGGGGTTGAGCCCGGCAATGTGTTCCAGGTCTACAAGGCTGGTGAGCAGGTCGTCGATCCGGTCACCAAGGAACTGATCACCCTGCCCTCCGAGCGTGCCGGCCTGGTGATGGTGTTCAAAACCTTCGACAAAGTCAGCTACGCGCTGGTGATGCGAGCAACCAGTGCCCTGGCCGTGCTGGACGAGGTTCGTTCTCCCCGCTAACGGCAGAATAACGGCGGCTCAGGATGAGCCGCTGTCGATCAAGGATGATTGATGCCTTTGCCCTACCTGCGCTGGCAGCCGCAGCATATCGATTGGCTGCGGCTGAGCCAGATCCCTCGTCTCGGCCCCGTCGCCCTCAAGCGCCTTTGGCAATCCTTCGGTAGTGCCGATGCGATTCTGAGCGCCGATTATTCACTACTGCTCGAAGCTGGCCTGAGCGATCGCTTGGCGCGTCAGATCATTGCGATCGACCGGCAGCAGAGCAGCGCCTACCTGGAGCAGGTCGATCGGTGGTTGTTGCAACCCAAGCACAGCCTGCTGTGCCTCGATGATCCGGATTATCCACAGTCGCTGTTAGCGATCGAGGATCCGCCGCCGCTGCTCTATCTGATTGGGGATGCCGAATTACTGAGCCAACCACAGATCGCGATTGTCGGCAGCCGTTCGGCCACGCTCCAGGGATTGGGTAATGCTCGTCAACTGGCCCGCGAACTCTCTCTAAACGGGTTGATACCCACCAGTGGGATGGCGTTAGGGATCGACGCCTCGGCCCATCAAGGAGCACTGGAAGGGCTGGGATTGACGGTGGCGGTGTTGGGTACTGGCGTCGATCAGTGCTACCCCAAACGCCATCAGATGCTGGCGACCCAGATTCTGGATCAAGGTGGGGTGCTGCTGTCCGAGTTGCCGTTGGGGACTCCGCCGAGAGGACCACAGTTTCCTCGCCGCAACCGGATCATCAGTGGTTTAAGCCTGGGACTGTTGGTGGTTGAAGCCGCATTGAAGAGCGGTTCGCTGGTGTCGGCGTCGCTAGCGTTGGAGCAGGGACGAGAGCTGTTTGCTCTGCCCGGCTCGATCCACAATCCTCAAGCCCGTGGCTGTCATCAATTAATCCGCCAGGGAGCCTGGCTGGTCGACAATGCCGAGCAGATATTGCAGGAGCTGGCGCCGCAGTTGGAATCGAAGCAAATGAGTGCAACACCTGCGCCAGCTGGAGGCATCGAGTTGACTGAGTTGCCGAACCTGGCCCCGGCACAGCGGCAGCTGCTCGAGGCGCTGGGGTACGACCCCGTCTCCCTGGACCAGTTGGTGATCCGGACCGGCCTGCAGGTGGATCAACTCCAGAGCCAGATTCTGGCGCTGGAGCTGCAGGGGGTGATCGCCTCGGTGGCGGGTGGCTACCAGCGTTGCTGAGCCTTTATCCCGGATTTTGCTGACTATTGTTGAGATCGCACGGCTTTTGCGACCAATGATCATGATGTACCCGAGTTTGTCTCTGGCTCTTTACTAGCCCTGTACCGGGATCTGGGGGATAATGGCCGTTTTTTTAAACGACAGCCGAAGCGGCCCCGAAGGGAAAGCCGTTGACGCTGGCAAGGAGACAAGCATGAGTGCGCTGGTAGGGGTCATCATGGGATCCCGTTCCGATTGGGAGACCATGAGTGAAGCGGTCAAGATTCTGGAGCAGTTCAACATCCCCCACGAGGTGGAAGTTGTTTCGGCCCACCGTACCCCAGGCAAGCTGTTTCAGTACGCCCAGACGGCCGAAGAGCGTGGTCTGGAAGTGATTATCGCCGGTGCCGGTGGCGCAGCTCACCTGCCGGGTATGGCCGCTTCTGAAACCGTGCTGCCGGTGCTGGGTGTACCGGTTCAGTCACGGGCCCTCAACGGCATGGACTCACTGCTATCGATCGTCCAGATGCCCGCCGGTGTACCGGTCGGAACCCTGTCGATCGGTAAAGCCGGTGCTGCCAATGCCGCGCTGCTGGCGGCATCGATGCTGGGTAACAAGTACCCGGAGATCCGCAAGGAACTAGAAGCCTTCCGTCGTGCCCAGACCGATAAGGTGCTGGCCGACCCTGACCCGCGGGTAGAGATCGCATGAAGCGCGTCGGTGTAATCGGAGGCGGCCAGCTGGCCCGGATGATGGCGTTGGCTGCACGGCCGATGGGTCTCGATGTTCATTTTCTCGACCCTTCCCAAACGCCTTGTGCCGGTGATGTGGCGCCGGGTATCTGCGCCGGCTACGACGATGTTAAGGCGTTGGCTGAGCTCGAGGGCTGGGCCGAGGCGATCACTTTTGAGTTTGAAAATGTTCCGGCGGCCAGTGTCGAGCATCTGTCATCGCGCCTGCCCGCCTACCCCCCGGCGAAGGCCTTGGCAACGGCTCAGGATCGTCTGAACGAGAAAAACATGTTTGTCGAACTGGGCATCGAGGTGCCCGAGTTTGCCGCCATCAACAGCCTGGAAGATCTGCAGGCAGCGGTTGAGCGCGTCGGCCTGCCCGCGGTGCTGAAAACCCGTACCGAAGGCTACGACGGTAAAGGCCAGGCGGTACTGCGTTCGACCGACGACCTGGAGCCTGCTTGGCAGCGGCTGGGTTCGGTGCCGTTGATTCTGGAAGGCTTCGTCAACTACAACCGTGAAATCTCGATCATCGGTGCCCGGGCCCGTGATGGCTCGATGGCGTTCTACCCGGTCTCCGAGAATACCCATCGCGATGGCATCCTCCATCTGGCGATCTGCCGTGATAATGATCCGATGCAGGCCAAGGCTGAAGCCTACCTGGGTAAGATTGCCGAACAGCTCGACTATGTCGGGGTCCTGACCCTGGAACTGTTCCAGGTTGGCGAACATCTGCTGGCCAACGAGATTGCACCGCGAGTGCATAACTCCGGTCACTGGACCATCGAGGGCGCCGAGACTAGCCAGTTCGAAAACCACCTGCGGGCGGTATTGGATCTGCCGCTGGGTTCCACCGATGCCGTCGGTCATAGTGCGATGGTCAACTTTATCGGCTGCGTGCCGAGCCGCGAAGCGGTGCTGTCGATCCCGGGTGCCCATCTGCACGACTATGAGAAAGAGGCTCGTGTCGGCCGTAAGGTTGGACATGTGACCCTGCGAGCGGGTTCAGCTGAGGCGTTGAACGAGCGCATTCGGGCAGCGGAACAGCTGCTGGACTGAGCCGAAGGTGAAGCGACCATGAACAGCTGGCACCTGAAACAGGCGGTCCGAGCCGTCCGAGCCGGCGGCATCATCGCCTATCCCACCGAAGCGGTCTGGGGGGTAGGTTGCGATCCCTTTGACAGCAATGCGGTCCGGCGCTTGCTGCAACTCAAGCAGCGCCCCGAGCACAAGGGACTGATTCTGGTTGCCGCCTCAATGGCACAGTTGGAGCCGCTACTGGCAGGGCTCAGCGATGCCGAGCTGGCGCAGCTGAAACTGAGTTGGCCCGGCCCCAACACCTGGTTGATCCCCGACCCTGACAACCTGATCCCCGGTTGGATCAAAGGCGAGCATCAGAGCGTGGCGGTGCGGGTGACCGATCATCCGCAGACGGCGGCGCTCTGTCTGGCTTTCGGTGGGCCGCTAGTTTCGACGTCCGCCAATCTGGCGGGGCAACCGCCGGCGATGAGCGCCGGTGATATTCGCCAGGCTTTCGGTTATCAGATCGACTACCTGCTGCACGGCGCCCTGGGCGGCCGCAGTCAACCGTCGGTCATCCGTGATCTTCGCAGTGGTCAGGTCCTGCGTTAACCCCCTCTTTTAACTGTTGCCGGAGAATCCCGATGGCCGAGATCGATATCCAAATCGTGGTCGACTTTATGAAACAGCTGCAGGATCGCATCTGCGCGGATCTGGAGGCAGCCGATGGTCAGGCCCGGTTTGTCGAGGATAGCTGGACCAAACCTAGTGGCGGCGGTGGCCGTTCCCGGGTGATGACCGATGGTGCCGTGTTTGAGAAAGGCGGGGTCAACTTCTCCCATGTTCAGGGCGACAATATGCCGGCATCGGCGACCGCCCACCGGCCCGAGTTGGCTGGACGTTCTTACCAGGCGGTTGGCGTATCGTTGGTGATGCACCCGCATAATCCCTTCGTCCCCACCTCCCATGCCAATGTGCGCTTCTTTATTGCCGAGAAAGCGGGCGAAGCGCCGATCTGGTGGTTCGGTGGCGGCTTCGACCTGACCCCCTGCTACGGTTTCGAACAGGACTGTATCGACTGGCACCGTACCAGCAAGGCGATCTGCGATCGCTTTGACCCGGCCTACTATGCCAACTTCAAGGACTGGTGTGACCGTTACTTCTATCTCAAGCACCGCGACGAGCCCCGTGGTGTCGGCGGTCTGTTTTTCGATGATCTGAACCAGTCCGGTTTCGATGCCTGCTTCGAGTTTGTTAAAGCGGTTGGGGAAGGCTATCTGGATGCCTATCTGCCGATTGTCGAGCGCCGTAAAGCCCACGACTACACCGACGCGCAGAAGGCGTTCCAGCGCTACCGTCGCGGACGTTATGTCGAATTCAACCTGGTATTCGACCGTGGCACCCTGTTTGGGCTGCAGTCCGGTGGGCGCACCGAATCGATCCTGATGTCGATGCCGCCGGAGGTGCGCTGGGAGTATTGCTACGAGCCCGAGCCCGGTAGCGAAGAGGCGCGCTTGACCGACTACTTCCTGAACCCCCGGGATTGGCTGTCGAAGTAACCATTCACTTACTCCGTAAAACTACAGTGTTGAGCTTCAATAATTGGAGAGCCCCATGAGCGACCAGTACGCCGTTGTCGGTAACCCGATCAGCCACAGCAAGTCACCGCTGATTCACCGGATGTTTGCCCAGCAAACTGGCCAGGATCTGGATTACCAGACGCTGGAAGCGCCTTTGGATGGGTTTGAGCAGGCGATCCTGACCTTCTTTGCCCAGCAGGCTGACCAACCCGCCGGGCTCAATATCACCGTACCGTTCAAGCAGCAGGCCTGGGAGATGGCGGCGCAGTTGAGCGGGCGGGCGCAGCGGGCCGGGGCGGTGAACACGTTGTATCGCGACGAGTCGGGGCAGATCTGCGGCGATACCACCGACGGTGTCGGGCTGGTTCGGGATCTGCTCGAAAACCAGGGCGCTACCCTGAAAGACGCGCGGGTACTGATTCTGGGTGCCGGCGGTGCCGTGCGCGGGGTGTTGGAGCCGATTCTGGAACAATCCCCGGCGCTGCTGGTGATCGCCAACCGCACCGCCAGCAAGGCCGAACAGCTGGCTCAGGATTTTGCCGAGTTCGGCGAGCTGCGTGGCTGTGGCTTTGCCGAGGTCGAGGGCCAGTTCGATCTGATTATCAACGGCACCTCCGCCAGTCTGCAGGGTGAGCTGCCGCCTTTGCCCGCCGGTGTTTTGAAGCCCGGTGGTTGGTGTTACGACATGATGTACGGGGCCGAGCCGACCCCGTTTATGGTTTGGGGCGAGCAGCAGGAAGCGGGTCGGGTGATCGACGGCCTGGGTATGCTGGTGGAGCAGGCTGCCGAATCGTTCCGGATCTGGCGTGGCGTGCGGCCGCAGAGCGCGGCGGTGATCGATGCCGTCAGGGCGCAGCTGGGTAGCTGATTGCGGCACCGCTCTTAAGAATAGCCAGCATATCAACACCTTGGGAACCTGCGAATAAGTCCTTGCTGGCTTCTGGCTTTCAGCTTGGCTCGCAATCCAGGCGCAGCTTTGAAGTAATGTCTAGACCTTGCGAAAAGTTGCAACGCAGAGTGCGAGTCAAGCTGTAAGCCCCAAAGGGCAAGGCCTGAAGCGCACAATTTCGTCATTGCAACCTTTGCTAAGGGCTACGGCCATTAGCTGCAGCTTGCGCCTAGAACTTGCACACTTCAGGCGCTTGCAGAAGCCGCAGGGACTTGTTCGTAGGTTCCCTCGCCGGGCAATTTCTGTGCTCGGCAGAAAAAAACGGTTTCCGCTTGCCACCGCCTGGTGAGGTTGCTATCTATGCCTCATAGATCCCGATGGAGGCGCCCATGGATTCAGCCACCCGACTCGATATCGATCAGCTCTACCGTAACTGCAATCCGGAGCTGCTCCCGTTCAAGACCACCGAAACCCTGGAAGATTTCAATGGCATCTATGGCCAGGAGCGAGCCGTAGAGGCGATGGAATTCGGCATCGGTATGCACCGGCCGGGTTACAACCTGTTCGTGATGGGGCATAACCAGAGCGGTCGTTTTTCGTTCGTGATGGACACCCTCAAGCGCGAAGCCAAGAAGGCCAAGAAGCCGCTGGACTGGTGCTACCTCAACAATATCAGCGATCCCCGCCACCCCCAGGCGTTCTACTTCGCCTCCGGTAAGGCGGCGGTGTTCAAGAGTGATATCCAGCACCTGCTGGAGGCGATCTCTACCGAACTGCCCAGTGCTTACGAAAACCCGGCCTATCAGCGAGCCAAGAGTCGGATCGAGCGCGAATTCAACCGCCTCTATGATCAGGCATTGGAGCAGGTTGAGAACCGGGCCCGCAGCAAGAATATCGCCCTCTACCGCGATGCCGGCAGTGTTGGCTTTACCCCGGTGGCCGATGGTCAGGCGATGGATGAGGCCGCTTTCTCGCAACTCAGCGAAGAGCAGCGCAACCAGATCAACGCCGATATCAACCAGCTCGAAGAGTTCATGAACGAGTCCCTTACCAGCCTGCCGATCTGGCGACGGGAGTCCAATGAGCGGCAGAAAAAGCTCGAGCACGATACCGCCCGCACGGCGATGGCACCGCTGTTCCAACCGTTGAAGGAGAAGTATGCCTCCCAGCCTCGGGTGGTCGGCTACCTCAACCAGATGGAGGTGGAGCTGACCAAGCACGCGTCCGATCTGGTCGGTGAGGATAAGTTGGGAGAGGAGCGTTCCAAGGCGACCCGGCTGGCCCAGCTGGAGCACCAGTTCGGCGTCAATCTGATTGTCGATCATCAGAAGACCAAGGGGCTGCCGGTGGTGTTCGAGGCTCACCCCAGTTACGACAACCTGTTCGGGCGGGTCGAATACAGCTCCGAGATGGGCGCCATGGTGACCAACTATCAACTGGTCCGGGGTGGCTCGTTGCATCGGGCCAACGGCGGCTATCTGGTCCTCGAAGCGGAAAAACTGTTCGAGCACCCGATGGTCTGGTCGGCAATCAAGCGGTCGTTGAAATCGGCCAAGATCAAGATCGAGAACCCGTTCGCCGAGCTGGCCGGGATCAACACCATCACGCTGGATCCGGAGTCGGTTCCGCTGGAACTGAAGGTGGTGATCATCGGTGACCGCGAGCTCTACTACATGCTGCAGCAGATGGATCCGGACTTCTCCAAACTGTTCCGGGTGGTGGTGGACTTCGATGATGACGTGCCCCGCACCGATGCCTCGATCCGCAACTACGCCCGGCTGGTCCGGACCCTATCCCAGCAGGAGAGCTGTGCCCACCTGAATCGTCCGGCGGTGGCCAGGCTGGTGGAGCATAGTTCAAGGATGGCCGAGGACCAGGCGCTGCTGTCGGCTCGGATCGGCGATATGAAGGACCTGATCTGCGAAGCGGACTTCAAGCGCCAGCTGGATGGTGATGAGCTGATTCAGGTGTCTCATATCGAAGAAGCATTGCTGGCCAAGGAACGCCGTACCGACCGGCTCAGTACCCGAATGCGCGAAGAGATTCTCAATGAGGTGGTGCTGATCAATACCGAGGGTACCGCCATCGGCAAGAGTAACGGCCTGACGGTGCTGCAGGTGGGCGAGGTGAGTTTCGGCACCCCGGCCCGGATCACCGCCACCGTGCACCCGGGCGATAAGGGCATCGTCGATATCGAGAAAGAGGTCACCCTGGGCCAGCCGATCCACTCCAAGGGGGTGATGATCCTGACCGGTTACCTGGGCCACAAGTATGCCCAGAACTTCAACCTGTCGCTGTCGGCCAACATCGCGTTGGAGCAATCCTACGGCTACGTCGATGGCGACAGCGCCTCGCTGGCGGAGATCTGCACCCTGATCTCGGCCCTGACCCATACCCCGATCAAACAGAGCTTCGCCCTGACCGGTTCGATCAACCAGTACGGCGAGGTACAGGCGATCGGCGGGGTTAACGAGAAGATCGAGGGCTTCTTCGACGTCTGTACCGCCAAAGGGCTGACCGGCGAGCAGGGCGTCATTATCCCCAAAGCCAACCAGCGCAACCTGATGCTGAAGCAGTCGGTGGTCCAGGCAGTCGCCGAAGGGATGTTCCATGTCTACACCGTCGCCACGGTGGACCAGGCCCTGGAGCTGCTGACCGGGCGCAAGCCGGGGGTGCGTAAACCCGATGGTGGCTTTACCCAACGTTCGTTGAACTATGAGGTGGTTAAGCGGTTGAAGGAGTTGGCGAAGGTGAAGGGTTGATTGCTCTAGTTACGCCCTTTCGGGCGTGTTAGGGAAATGCGCCGCCATTTCCCTAACAACCCTAGGCGGCCCCTCTTGCTCGGCCAGCTTTGCTGGCTTTGTTGCGCGTTTCGTCTGCCAATGGTCGCGATTGGAACTCGCTCGCTTCGCTCCCTCAAACATCAATCGCTTTATTCCATTGTCAGGCTGTAATGCTCACCGGCGCAAAAGGGGATCGGTGAGTTTGTCCTGATGTCTATGGAGGTGCTGTTTCGGCTGGTACGGCTTCAACCGCCCTTGACGCAGCCGAGCACGGATTTGGAAAACGGATCAGCGATGATGGCTGTTTGAGGCCGTAGGCCGAGTTTCCATCTGAGCCCGTTTTCAAATCAGCGCGCAGGGTAGCCCGAAGGGTCAAGTCACCGGGCTAGGCGTTTTCTTGCTTCGTTCTTTGCCGCTATGGCAAAGAATGAAGGCGCTCGGGGGAGCGCAAAGGTATCTATCAGCCAGCTCAGTAATTCAATAAGAATCAGACATACAGATAATCAATTACCCGGAAGACCCCGCTGCTTAGGCCCATCGTAGGTCCAGATCAGCTCCCGAGGGATCGGTCCTTTATTGCGTCCACCCTGACCGGTTTGCTCCCAAGCATGGGCTAGGATGCCGACCGAGCGGGACAGGCAGAACAGGCCGCGGGCCAGGGGCGCCGGGAAGCTAAGCTCGGTATAGATCACCGCGGTGGCACCGTCGATGTTCATCGGAATCCGTTTGCCTTTCTGGCGCTCCAGATGGGCTTCGATCGCTTCGGCAATCTCGGCATAGCGGCCGCTGACGGTGCAGGACTGGGCCGCCTGCTTGACCAGTTCCAATAGTCTCGGTGCGCGGGGATCGATGGGATGGAAGCGGTGGCCAAAACCGGGGATGAACTTGCCGTGGTTGGCAATCTGTTCAGCCACGCCCTGCTCGACGGCATCGGTCAGCTCGGTACCTTGGTCAATTCGTACGGCGATGGCCTGGTAGAGTCCGACCGCCTGCTCCCCTGCTCCGCCGTGAACATCACCGAGCACATTGACCGCCGAGGCCATGGCGTTGTTGAGGCCGACGCCGCAGGTGGCGGCCATGCGGGCGATGGCGATACTGGGGGCCTGAGGGCCGTGATCGACGCCGCTCATCAATGCAGCATCGAGCAGTTCGCCTTGACCGGGACCGGGCAGTTCTCCGCGCAGCATCAACCAGATCATCTGACTGAAACTGAGATTGCCGATCAACTGTTCGATCGGATAACCGTGGTAGCGGATCTCGCCGGGCTGCATATCAATGATTTGGGTACGCCACCAGTCGCTGCACGGGTTACCGGTCGGTTGACCGGTATTGTTGTCTTTGGCCGGTTTTTCATTGCTGTTCATACCACCCCCTGTTGTTGTAGTTGTTTAACTTCATCCCCGCTGAGGCCGAGCTCGGCAAGAATGTCGGCACTGTGCTGACCCAGCTGGGGAGGAGGGTTGGTCACGGCCGGACGTTCGCCGTTGATCTGGAAGCCGGTGCGAACGATTTCGACATCACGGTCGATTCCGGCCACGTTTTCGAAGTGACTCTGAAAATTGCGCTGTTGAACCTGTGGCAGCGCCAGGGCTTCAGGGACACTCAGGACGCAACCGGCCGGTACGCCGGCGGCATTGAAGCGTTGCTCCCATTCCGCTGCCGGAGCTTGGAATAGAGCTTGTTCGATCAGCTCGGTTAGCAGTTGACGGTTGTCGAGCCGGGCCTGGCGTTCGGCAAAGCGCGGGTCGGTGGCCAGCTCCGGGCGGCCGATCAGTTCGCAGACCGCTTCAAACTGTTGCTGTTTGTTGGCTGCCAGGTTCAGCAGGCCATCGCCGGTACGGAAGGTGCCGGACGGGCTGGCGGTGATGTTGTCGTTGCCCATCGGGCCGGGTTCGCGCTCGGCCACCAGGTAGTTGGACACCGCCCAACCCATGGTCGCCAGGGTCGATTCGAGCATCGAGACATCGATAAAGGCGCCCTCACCGTGTTGATCCCGTCCGGCCAGGGCGGCGCTGACGGCGAAGGCGGCGGTAAGTCCACCGAGGGTATCGGCGATCGGATAGCCGACCCGATAGGGTGCGTTTTCCGGTGCGCCGGTGATCGACATTACCCCGGACATGCCTTGAATGATCTGGTCGTAGGCCGGCAGCTTCTTCATTGGACCATCGGCGCCGTAACCGGAGATGGCACAATAGATCAGCTTCGGGTTGTGCTGTTTCAGTTCGTCGTAACCGACCCCGAGCCGCTCCATCACCCCGGGGCGGAAGTTTTCCACCAGTACATCGGCGCTCTCGACCAGACGTTTGAGCAGCGCTTTACCTTGATCATCCTTGAGATTCAGGGTTAGTGAGCGTTTACCTGCGTTCTGGGCTAGAAAAGAGACACCCATATACTGACGATTGAGCTCGGGGTCGGCGCCGAGCTGACGTGCCAGATCACCGCTGCCGGGGACCTCGATCTTAATCACGTCGGCACCCAGGTGGGCGAGTTGATTGCAGGCGAAAGGTCCGGCCAGTACGTTGGTCAGATCTAACACCCGGATATGGGCCAGGGACTGGAGCATGGATGCAAGCATGAGGGCCTCGCTGGTAACTGGTGATGAAGCAGAAAAAAGGCCGCCGAGCATCGTTGCGATACCGGGGCGGCCAAGGTTAGGTCGGGTTCGACCTACGCCCCTCTGTCGAAGAGCGGATAGGAGCTGGGTTGATATCGTGCTTAGCCTTCCCCTTCGTAGCTGACCTCTTCATCGCTGGCCGGTTTCTTGGCCGGGCGCTGGAACATCCGCGCTAGCAGCGGCATCAGCAGCACCAGAATCGAGATGATCATGATGGTCAGGGTCAGCGGGCGTTCCCACAGGAAGGCTAGATCACCGTCGTACAGGGTCATTGCGCGGCTCAGGTTGGTCTCCATGATGCCGCCGAGGATAAAGCCGAGCAGCATCGGTGCCATCGGAAACTCCAGTAGTTTCAGGAAGATCGCCGCCACGGTGATGAACACCATCATATGGATGTCGAAGGTGTTGAAGCTGACCAGGTAGACGCCGGTGATCGAGAAGAACAGGATCAGCGGGATCAGGATCGGACGCGGGATCGCCAGTAGTCGCGAGATGTACGGAATCAGCGGTAGGTTCAGAATCAGCAGTACCAGGTTGCCAAAGTACATCGAGATGATGACCGACCAGAACACGTCCGGGTTGTCGATGAACAGGCGCGGGCCCGGCTGGATACCGTAGGCGATCAACGCACCCAGCATGATCGCGGTGGTGCCCGAACCCGGGATACCCAGGGTCAGCAGCGGCACGAACGAGCCGGTCGAGGCGGCGTTGTTGGCCGATTCCGGTGCGGCCAGACCGCGCAGGGCACCCTTACCGAACTGCAGCTTCTGCTTGGCCGAGGCCAGGTTGCGCTCCAGGCCATAGGCCAGGAAGGAGGCGATGGTGGCACCGGCGCCGGGCAGAACCCCGACCAGGAAACCGAACACCGAGGAGCGCGCTACCGTGGGAGCGATCTCTTTGACCTCGTCCTTCGACAGCTTCATGCTGCCGAGCGACGACATATCCATCTCCGGCTCCTCTTCGCGGTGCTGGCCCTTGAGGACCGTCATCACCACTTCGGTCAGCGCGAAGGTAGCCATCGCCAGCAGCAGGAAGCTAATACCGTCGATCAGGTCGATACTGCCGAAGGTGAAGCGTGGCGCGCCCGACATCATGTCGGTACCGACGGTGGAGATCATCAGCCCGAACACGGTCATGATCATCGCCTTGATCACCTGACCCTTACCGGAGAAGGCGGCCACAGCGGTCAGACCAAGAATCATCAGGGCAAAATAGTCACTGGATTGGAAACTCAATGAGACTGTCGCCAGCGCAGGGGCCGCGAACAACAGCACTAACGCGCCGATGGTGCCGCCGGTGAACGAGGAGTAGGCCGCCAGCGCCAGTGCTTTACCGGCCTGCTTCTTCTGTGCCATCGGGTAGCCGTCAAAAGCGGTGACCACGGTGGAGGCGCAGCCCGGGGCGTTGATCAGGATGGAGGAGGTGGAGCCGCCGAACACGGCGCCGTAATAGACCCCCGCCATCAGGATAATGCCCGAGGCGGGATCGAGGCCGTAGGTGATCGGGATCATCAGCGCCACGGCTGAGATTGGCCCGAGTCCGGGCAGCATGCCGATGAAGGTACCGGCGAAGCAGCCGAGTACCACCATCATCAGGTTGAAGGGCATTACCGCGGTGGTTAGCCCGGTCATGATTCCGTCTAACATGGGATCAGCCTCCAAAAATCATTGTGAACAGGCGTCCCGGGGCCAGGTAGATCTCCAGCAGTTGGGACAGGACAAACCAGATGCCGGCGGCAAAAGGTACCGAGGCGATCAGCAGCGTCTTGATCTGGCGTACACCCAGCAGCCAGTAGCCGCCGATCAGGAAGATCAATGTCGACAGCAGGAATCCGACCCACTCCAGCGCAATCGCGAAGATCACCACCAGAACCAGCAGATAGGCCACCAGTTGGAAGTCGTAACCTCCTAGGCTGAGGCGGTGTTGACGGTCGCGGCGAGCGGTCACCAGCAGGGCGATCGACAGTAGACCTCCAGCCCAGGCCAGCGCGTTGGGCAGGGTTTGGGCGTGGAAGGGCTCGAATTCGTCGCCGGGGAACATCGGGATCTGGCCTGCGTAGTAGCCGTAGGCAACCGATAGGCAAAGGAATACCAAACCACCGATGTGGTCTTTGGTCAGGGTCATGGGAAGCTCCTGGGGCGAACGGGGGCGCCCTTTCGGGGTGGAGCCCGGGCTCTGGTTTAGCCGGGCTCGAGTGTCATCAGAAGGTCAGCACAAAAGTCGGGAAACGGAGCGGCGCTGTCGTTAAAGCTGTAGTTAAATCAGCTCAGATTGACCGGTCAGCGCCGCCGGTTTTGCGGCTTACTGCAGGAAGCCCAGCTCACGCATCAGGTCGCCGACCACCTTCTCCTGCTGTTCCAGGAAGGAGACGAATTGGGCGCGGGGCTTGAAGATCTCGGTCCAGCCGTTGCGGTCGCGAACCACGCTCCACTCGTTGGTGCTGTACATCTTCTCCAGCGTGCTGGCGAACTCGTCAGCCTGGGTGTCGGACAGGCCCGGTGCGCCGAAGAAACCACGCCAGTTAACGAAGCTGGCGTCATAACCCAGCTCTTTCAGGGTCGGGACATCCGGGGCCGCGACAGAACGCTCGTCGCCGGTCATTGCCAGAATCCGAACTTCACCGGCGTTGGCCAGTGCCAGCGCTTCACTGAAGCCGGTGGACAGTACCTGGGTTTCACCGGACAGCATGCCGGCCATCGCCTTACCACCGGCGTCGTAGGCGATGTACTTCACCCGGCGAGGATCGGCACCAGCGGCTTTAAAGGCCATCGCGGCAACCAGATGGTCCATGCCACCGCGGGAGGAACCGCCGGCAACACTGACCGAGCGTGGGTTGGCCTTGTAGTCGGCAACCAGCTCTTCGAACTTCTGATACTTGGAGTTGGCCGGTACCACAAACGCGGCGTAATCGCCGATGGTGGCGGCGATCGGGGTCAGATCCCGGAATGACTGTGGGAACACTTTTGAGAGTGAGCGGATCACGATCGGGGTGGAGTTGACCATCAGGGTGTCTTTGGCCTGATCGGCGGTTTCGATCAGGTGGGCGATCGCCTTACCACCGCCACCACCGGACATGTTCTCGTAAGACGCGGTGCTGACCAGACCGGACTTGGTCAGGACTTCACCGGTACCGCGGGCGGTACCGTCCCAGCCACCGCCGGCGCCGCCGGGAATCAGGAAATGAACTTCATCGACTGCAGCCTGGGCCATACCGGCGCCGAGACAGGAAACCATCGCGGCAGCCATCAGTGTGGAGCGCTTGTTGGATAGAAACTTGGCGATCATGTGGAGATCCTCATGGTTGTTTTTATCGTAGGAGTGAGTACCTGAGAATCACCTTAGTTGGCGTTAGTGCCATATAAAAGCTTATGAATTTAAAGAGTTTTTAAACCATAAAGTGCATTTTGTTCATATTGTTCACGGGTCAACCGAGTATGGATTGATTACACTGCCAAGTAACGGTTGATCGCTTCCCAATAACAAAGATAACAACCCAGACTGTCATGAAACTGTCGTTACGTGCGCTGAAATTAAAAACCCGGATGGTGTTGATACTCGGTCTGATCGCCCTCCTCCAGACCGGCTCCATCGGCCTGTTCGCACTCTACTATCTGAACCAATCGCTGGATGAGCAGATCGGCGAACGGGCGCTGCATGTCGCCAAGGGAATCGCGGCGATGCCCCAGATGATCGAGTCTGTCGGGCAAGGCGACAGTGAAAATCTGCAACCGTTGAGCAAGTTGCTGGCCGAACGCACCCAGGCCAGTTTCGTGGTGTTCGGCGATCTGCGGGGGCATCGGTTGACCCACCCCAATCCCGAGCTGATCGGCTTGTCGATGATGAGCGACGATGATGACGATACCGCACCGACGCTGGTGCATGGCCGCAGCCAGGTGACCAAGGCCGAGGGCAGCATGGGCTGGTCGATGCGGGCCCGTACGCCGATGTACGACCACACCGGCGAAGAGGTGATCGGGCTGGTGTCGGTGGGCTATACGCTGGACCGGGTCGAGGCGACGATCGCGCGCTACCGCACCACCCTGATCCTAGTGATTCTGGCTGCGTTCGTGGTCAGCGTGTTGACCGCGATCTGGTTTGCCAACCATTTCAAACAGGCGATCTTCGGGCTGGAGCCTGAGCAGATCGGGCGCCTGTTTCAAGAGCGGATCGCGACCCTGGAGTCGGTCCGTGAAGGGATCATCGCGATCAACGCTGACGGACGGATCACCACCATCAACCGGGCCGCCATCGAGACGCTAGGGCTCGACGAGGACCGGACCCTGACCGGGCGACCGATCAGCGAGGTGCTGCCCGACAGCCAGATGCTCGATGTGCTGCGCAGCGGCGAACCCCAGTTCGACCGCGAGGTCTGGCTCGCCGACCGGAACCTGATCGTCAACCGGGTGCCGTTGAAGCAGGATCAGAAGGTCACCGGTGTGGTCTCCAGTTTCCGTCGCAAGGATGAACTTGACCTGGTCAGCCGCAAGCTGACCCGGATTCAGCAGTATGCCGACACCCTGCGCAGCCAATCCCACGAATACTCCAACAAGCTGCATACCATTGCCGGTCTGATCCAGATCGGTGCCGATGACGAGGCGCTGGCGCTGATCGGCCAAGAGACCCGCAGCCATCAGGAGTTGATCCGGTTGCTGCTGGCCGCGGTTCCGGACCCGATCCTGTCCGGCTGTCTGCTGGGTAAGTACAACCGGGCCAGAGAGATGGGACTGAAGCTGTTGATCGACCCGGACAGTCATATGGCCGAGCTGCCCGATCGGCTGCCCCGCGAACAACTGGTCAGCATTATCGGCAATCTGATCGACAATGCCCTGGAAGCGACCCTGGCTCATACCGGTACGAATGGGGAGGTTCGGCTGTCGATGACCGATCTGGGTGACGACCTGATCTTTGAAATCGAAGACCAGGGCGCCGGGGTTCCGGACGATCAGCAGGAGCGGATCTTCGAGAAAGGGGTGACCAGCAAGAGCGCCCAGGGCCATGGCTTGGGACTGCACCTGGTCAAGGGACTGCTGCAGCGCCTGGGCGGCACTATCACGTTGGAACCGGGTGATCCGGCTGAAGAGAATCCCGCCAGTCGGGGTAGTCGCTTTACCGTCTATATTCCTAAACAGCCGGTTCGGCATACTGCCGCTGTCGATAACCCGCATGGATAGCCTTCAAAACCATAACCCCAGCAAGAAGAAATAAAGGGCCGTAGTCAGAAGATGCAGAACATTCGTGTTGTAATCGCCGAAGATGATCGCCAGATCGCTCAAATTCAGCAACGTTTTCTGGAACGTATTGATGGGGTCGAGCTGGTGGGGGTGGCTCACGGGCTGGATGAGGCACGGGATCTGGTGGAGGTGTTTCAACCCGAGCTGCTGCTGCTGGATATCCAGTTTCCGACCGGAACCGGGCTTGATCTGCTACGCGAGCTACGGGCCAACAACAGCGCCACCGATGTGATTCTGATCACCGCCGCCAAGGAGGTCGATACCCTGAAGGAAGCGCTCCGAGGCGGGGTGTTCGACTACATTCTCAAGCCGTTGGTGTTTGAGCGCTTGCAGGAGGCGCTGAATAACTACGCCGATCACCTGCAGAAGCTGCAGGCGATGGAATCGTTGATCCAGACCGAAGTGGACACCCTGCTGCCCCGTGCCGGCGCCGCCAAGAGCGAGGTTGAGGCGGGACAGGAGCGGCTGCCGAAGGGGATCGATCCGCTGACGCTCGATAAAGTACGAGCCGTATTTGAAGCCGATGCCGAGGCGCTGAATGCCGAGCACGTCGGTGCGGCCATTGGCGCCAGCCGAACCACCGCCAGGCGTTACCTGGAGTTTCTGGTCAGCACCCGTGAGCTGTCCGCCGAGGTCAGTTACGGCACTGTCGGTCGCCCGGAGCGGCGCTATATCCGTTGTTAGCCAGGCTTGTGATCCAGCAGCCTCAGGGCGGTCAGGGTAGCCACTAGCGAGATCAGCAGTAGTACCAAAACGCCGGGCAGATAGTGCTGACTGAGCCAGCTTCCCAGCAGCGGAAGCAGAATCAACAGATGACAGGGGCAGCTCAGCAACCCCAGCGCTAGCCAGAGCCAACCGCGATGTCGTGGACTGGTGGTTGATGCGGATTGGTGGGTGGAGGGAGAAGAGATCATCGGCCTGACTCCAGGCGCTTGGGCCCGTAATCTGGCTCTCTGTCGCAACAGAAGGTAATGGGCTTCGGGCTAATACTGAAGACTTGTTACGCTTCAGCATAGCCCGAATCGATCAGAGGTAGCTTAGGCGGCGTTGTCTTTGGTATGGCTCTCGCCCAGTACTTCCGCCAGGCTGGCGCGGGACAGCTCGCCCTGCAGATCGCCATCGGCATCCAGTACCGGCAGCGGGAAGTCGGTCTCCAGCGTTTCCGGAATCACCGACTCCAGCAGCGCATCGCTGGCGATGGCCGGTACTTCCTGCAAGGTGGCTTCGGAGATCGGACTGTCGCCATCAAGTTTGGCTTCGGATTCCAGAGTCCTCTGGCAGATCACACCCTGATAACCTTCATCGGTGACGTAGTAACCGTAGTTGCCCGGCAGGCGTTTCATCTGGGTCAGCGCTTCGCCGATGGTATCGGCGGTGATACGGCAGACCGGCGGCTTCATCACGGTCTCCACCGTCAGCGCCCGGGCTCGGTTGACGTCTTTGACGAAGGCTTCGACGTAGGCGTCGGCCGGATTCAGCAGGATATCCACCGGCTCACCCTGCTGGACCAGTTCACCATCTTTCAGGATCGCGATCCGATCGCCCAGTCGCAGGGCTTCGTCGAGGTCGTGGGTGATAAAGATAATGGTCTTATGCAGGCTCTGCTGCAGTTCGATCAATTGATCCTGCATCTCGCTGCGGATCAGCGGATCCAGTGCCGAGAAGGCCTCATCCATCAACAGGATCTCGGCATCGGTACACAGTGCTCGTGCCAGGCCGACCCGCTGTTGCTGGCCGCCGGAGAGCTGCGAGGGATACTGGTCTTCGTAGCCGGCCAGACCGACGGTCTCCAGCCACTCTCGGGCCTTGTCGAGCCGCTCTTTCTTGTCGACCCCCTGCACCGCCAGTCCATAGCTGACATTGTCGACCACGGTACGGTGGGGCATCAGGCCGAAGCGCTGGAACACCATCGACATCTTGTGACGACGGAACTGCTCCAGTTCCCGGGCCGAGAACTTCATCACGTCGGTACCTTCGACGATGATCTGGCCCTCGGTGGGATCGATCAAGCGGTTGAAGTGGCGGATCAGGGTCGACTTGCCGGAGCCGGAGAGGCCCATGATGACGAAGATCTCACCCTTGTTGATGTTCAGGTTGATATCTTTCAAGCCGACGGTGTGGCCGGTATCCGCCAGGATCTGGTCCTTGGATTGGCCAGCCTTGACGGCTCCCATGACCGTCTCGGGACGCTCGCCAAAGACCTTGTAAAGGCCGTCGATTTGGATCAGCGGCTGTTGTTCGGGCTTAGGCATTGTCAATTCCCTGCATATGTTGCTGATTTCGTTTCGCGTAGGCTTGGGAGACGCGGTCGAAAATGATCGCCAGCGCGACGATGGCCAAGCCGTTGAACAGGCCCAGGGTGAAGTACTGGTTGGTGATCGATTTCAGTACCGGCTGCCCCAGCCCTTTAACACCGATCATCGAGGCGATAACCACCATCGCCAGGGCCATCATGATGGTCTGGTTGATGCCGGCCATGATGGTCGGTGACGCTAGGGGTAATTGTACGCCGAAAAGCCGTTGCATGGGGCTGGCGCCGTAGGCGGTGGCGGCTTCAAGGACCTCTTTGTCGACCAGGCGGATGCCCAGGTTGGTCAGACGAATCACCGGCGGGATGGCGTAGATGACTACCGCGATCACACCCGGAATCTTACCGATACCCAGCAGCATCACCACCGGGATCAGGTACACGAAGGCGGGCATCGTCTGCATGATATCGAGCATCGGAGTGACAATCGCCTGGGCTCGGTCGGATCGCGCCATCAGAATACCGATCGGTATCCCCAATGCGATCGCCAGCAGGGTACAGACGGTGATGATGCTGAGGGTTCGCATGGTGTTGTCCCACATCCCGAAGTAGCCGATCGTTAGCAGGGACAGGATTACCGCCAGCGACAGCTTCCAGGAGCGGCTGGCAACGTACACCAGTACCGTGACGGCCATGATCACCAGCCACCAGGGGGTGTTGAGCAGCAGTTTTTCGAACCAGATCAGAAAAGTCAGTAGTGGGTCGAAGAAGGATTCGATCAGATCGCCGTAGCTGCGTGAAAATTCACGGTAGGCGGCGTCAAGGGATTTACGGATGGCGAGCAGATCGGCCCGCTCCATCTGTGGGAATTGGGTGAGCCAGGATGAATCTGCCATGGGTACCTCGGTCTTGCTTGATTTTGGCGGTTTACTCGGAAGTCAGGTAAAGGGAATGACCGGACGGCAGCGCCGCCCGGTCGTAACGATTACAGGCGAGACAGAGCGGTCTTGACCTTGTCGGCAGCGTCGGGGCTGACCCAGGACAGCCATACCGGCTCGAAGGTAGTCAGGAAGTATTCCATCGCGATATCTCCGTCGGCCTGGTTCTCTTCCATCCAGGCCAGCAGCTCATTCATCAGGTTGTTCTTGAACGCGCGGCGGGTCAGGTAGGTATAGGCCTCGGGGGCTTTGGTGGCGAAATCGCTAGTGGTGACGGTATGCACCGGTGAGGGCGGCCACATGGTGGCTTTGGGATTCTCACATTCGGCATTGGAGGTGCAGTCCAGATAGTGCTGTTCATCTACACCGGTGCCGAAATCGACTTTGACCATCTTGTACTTACCCAGGATGGCGGTCGGGGCCCAGTAGTAGCCGAACCAGGGCTCCATCCGCTCGTAGGCGCGGGCGATGGAGCCGGACAGACCAGCAGCCGAACCGGGATCTACTAGGTCGAATCCGGCTTCGCCAAGCTTCAGCGCTTTGAAATTGTTACCGCCGCTGATCTGGCAGTTCCAACCGGCCGGACAGCCGATAAAGGCGGATTTATCCGGGTCTTCCGGGTGCTTGAACAGCTTGGCGTTGGCGATCACACCTTCGATGGTGGCCAGGCTGGGGTCTTTATCGACCAGGTACTTGGGTACCCAGAAGCCCTCTTCACCGCCGTCGGAAAGGGATTTGCCGGCGATCTTGAGTCGCCCTTCGGCCACACCCTTGTCGAGCGCCGCCTTCATGGAGTTGCTCCAGAGTTCTGGAGCGATATCCGGCTCGCCTTTTTCGATCATTGAGGTGCCGGTGGGCATGGTGTCACCGGGAACCAGTTCGGCATCGCAGCCGTAACCGTGCTCGAGGATGAAACGATCAATATTGGCGATCAAACTGGCGGAGCTCCAGTTCATATCGGCAATCGTGACCTTGCCACAATCCGCGGCATAAGTGTTTGCTGTTGCCATCGTCATTGCGATGGCACTAACCGTTAAGGCCTTTTTAAGCATGGTGTTGGTCCGTTTTGTTATTAATTTAGGTACCTCTTTATAACCATAACGTATCCAACAAGGGATTTCTAAAGGCATTTTGGTTTTAAAATTCTGGACTTAGGCCTAGGGTCTGCTAACGCTACTAGAACCGAGCCTGTTGCACCTGAGAAAGCTACTACCTAAGCGCGAGTCGTGTCGTTTGGTAATTCCAAATAAGCGCCGAGCATCGACCAGTGGAGCTTTCTCAGGTACAACCCGCAGGGCTGTGGCCATTTTCCCGCTCTGCTGCGTTATCAGTCGCTTATGTATGTTCAATACTACTCGCTCCTTCTGCCTAGCTGAGCGGGAAAGTGGTCTCAGCAGGCAGGATTCCAATAGTGTTAACAGACCCTAAGAGGTTGTTGGGCCCGCCGGCTGTGTTACGCCTCGCCAGACCACTTCTTGGCCCGGTTCCGGCCGTTCGGGTACCAGTCTGGCCAATAGCAGAGAGCCGCCGGCCAGGGCCGCGCCGGTCAGAAACACCGCGGCCGGAGAAACCAGCCACAGCAGGCCGTAGATTGCCGGCAGTACCACCGCTGCGATATGGTTGATCGAGAAGGCGACGCCGGCGGTTGGGGCCATATCGCGCGGGTCTGCGATTTTTTGCAGGTAGGTCTTCTGGGCGATCGCCATCGAGAAAAGCAGGTGATCCAGGACGTAAAGGGTCACCGCGATCCAGGGGTTGGAGACCACTGCGTAGGCGGCGAACACGATCATCAGGCCGATATATTCCACCGTCAGCGCCTTGCGCTCACCCCAATGGCCGATCAGCTTGCCGATCTTGGGGGCGAAGATCATGTTCATGACGCCGTTGATCAGGAACAGCAGTGAGATCTGGGCGGCGCTGAAGCCGAACTTTTCCACCATCAGGAAGCCGGCGAACACCACGAAGATCTGCCGCCGAGCACCGCCCATAAAGGTCAGCGCGTAGTAGAGCCAGTAGCGCTTTCGCAGAATCAGCTTCTTATGCTGCTCCACATGCTGGGGGAAATAGGGAAACAGCAGCCAGCAGCCCAGCGCGATCAGCAGCGTCACGCCGCCGCCGAGCAGATAGACGGTTTCCATCTTAAAGCCGGCCATATCCAGACAGAGCCACACCATGCCGAAAGCCAGCAGTCCGGCGAAGGAGCGTACCGCCACCAGTTGACCCAGCTTATGGGCGGCGCTTTTCTTATCGAACCACTGCAGCGACAGCGACTGGTTAATGGTTTCGTAGTAGTGGAAGCCGATCGACATCAGCACGGTGGTGCAGTACAGCCCGATCTCGCTCGGGAAGAAACCGGTCAGCGCGGTCCCCAGTCCCAGCAGTAGCAAGGATACCAGTGCCAGGGTCTGTTCTCGCATCAACACCAGCAGCAGCACGGCGCCAAAGGCGAGGAAGCCCGGGATCTCCCTAAGCGATTGCAGGATGCCGATTTCGACGCCGGTGAAATTGGCTCGCTCTATAACGAAGTTGTTCAACAGGGCCTGCCAGATACCGAACGAGATCGACATGGCGGCGGTCATCAGAAACAACAGATTTTCGGGGCGCTGCCAGCTTTTCATCCTAATCTCCCGGGGTGGTTGGTGGATAAATGATCAGACTGACTAGGTCGAAGTCAGACCGTGATTGAGTAAAGTCACTTTAAATCGGCAGCAATTTGGCGTATACCGACAGTCATGCCAAAAAATATCGAGAAACAGACAGGTTCGCTGGAATCCACCGAACTCCCCCCTTTCCCCCCGCACTGGACCACCGTCGATGGTGAGTCGGTCAAGGAGCGGATCGAGGATGTGCCGCGGCGGTTGGTGGTGCGAAAAGTGGATCGGGAAGCGGGATTCGTGACCCCGTTCCACAGCCACGGTTGGGGGCAGTTGCTCTGGATCGTCGAGGGGCTGGTGCAGGTCTCGGCGCGGGATATCGGCCACTGGGTGGTGCCGCCGCAACGGGCGGTGTGGATTCCGCCCTTTATCGAGCACGATGCCCGGGCGATCCAGAGTGTCAAAATGCGCAACATCTACATCGCGCCGCAGGCGGCTGGGCGTCTGCCGGAGCAGTGTCAGGTGGTCAGTGTGTCACCCCTGATGCGCGAGTTGATGGTAACGATGGCGGAGTTTGATCGCCTCTACGACGAGGAAGGAGCCGAGGGGCGGCTGGTCAGCGTGTTTCTGGACCAGTTCGAGTTGCTGCCCGAGGCGGCGCTGTATCTGCCCGAACCCACCAGTGCGCCGCTGCGTACCCTGGCCGAACAGCTGCGCCAGGATCCGGCCAACAAACAGCCGTTGGCCAGCTGGGGTCGGCAACTGGGGATGAGCGAGCGTACCCTGGCGCGGCGGTTTCAGCAGGAGACCGGCATGAGTTTCGGTCAATGGCGTCAGCAAGCTCGATTGCTTGAAGCCCTGAGCCGGATTGCCCAGGGCCAGCCGGTGGCGTTGATTGCCCAGGACCTGGGCTATGACAGTCAGAGCGCCTTTATTGCGATGTTCCGTAAGGCGCTGGGGCGCACCCCCGGACGTTATTTCTAAGCTGGATTTAAACCCCTTTTTCCAGCAGCGCAGCTTATCAGCGATTTCTTGACTCGAACCAACAGCCCTGCGGCCGATGCGGTGGCTATTTGGGGGAGCTGTCATATGCTTAACTTAACGTTGTAGCTCACAACAATGATGTCCTGACTGAGTCTGCGATGTCCGATCGATATGACGACGGAGAATCCCGCCCCGTGGCTGTTAAGCAGCTAGTTAACCCGGGGTAATTCTCGGTCTGATGCATCTGAAATAGCTCGGGTTTTAGCTACCGCTGATCCGAAAGCGATGACGAGAAGAGCGATGGGACAACAAGTTCAAAGACGACTGGCTGCGGTTATCGCCGCAGATGTGGTCGGTTATACCCGTCTGATGCGTCTTGATGAAGAGGGCACCATCAAGACCTGGTGGTCGTACCGCCAGACAATTATTGATCCCATCATTGACGAATTCTCCGGTCGCATCGTGAAGCTGACCGGTGACGGCTTTCTGGCCGAATTCACTTCGGCCACCAACGCGGTACTGGCGGCCTACAACATCCAGCGACGAGTTGAGCTACGGATTGCCGAGGTGCCGGAGCCACAGCGAATGATGTTCCGTATTGGGGTCAATCTCGGCGATATTTTCTGGGATGAGGAGGATATCTACGGCGATGACGTCAATATCGCGGCACGATTGGAAGGTATCGCCGATCCCGGCTCCGTGCTGATCTCCCAATCGGTGTTTGATCAGGTCAAACGAACCGCGCAACTGACGTTTGAAAACAGCGGGCAACAAGCCCTCAAAAACCTACCCGAGCCGGTTCAGACCTATCGCGTTGTCGGTGAGCTGAGTCATCACAGCTTCGTCTCCGGCGATCCGGATCAACTGGTGCATCAAAAGCCCAGGCAACGTATCCCCAACTCGCTGGTTGTGTTGCCGTTCAGTGTTCTGGGCGAAGACCCTGAACAGCACTATTTTGCCGAGGGATTTACCGACGACTTAATCACCGAACTCTCCCGTTTCGGCGGCTTATTTCTTACCACACGCAATGCGAGCCTGGCGCTGCAGGATAAACCGCTCGATCTGTCCGAGCTGGGTCAGCAGTTGGGGGTGGCCTACTGCCTTGAGGGAAGCATCAGGCGGCTGGGTGATCGTATCCGAATCACTACTCGGTTGATCAACAGCGTGACCGGTGATCAGGTCTGGGCCGAAAAATACGACTCGGTCTTCGACAAGCTGTTCGAGGTTCAGGATGAGCTTGCGAAATCGATCGTCTCGACGGTGGTGGGGCGTATCGAGCATGAAACTCTGGTGGCGGCCAGAAAAAAGAAACCGGCCGATATGTTTGCCTACGAGTGCTTTCTTCGCGGTCTGGAATACCACCGCCTCGGTGGGGTCACCCGCGAGGCTGCAGAAAAGGCGCTGTACTGGTTCAACATGGCGATAGAAAAAGATCCGGAGTACAGCCGTGCCCATGCCTGGAAAGCCTGTGCGCTTGATGGGTTGGCTGCCTGGACACAGGCGGATTACTACGACGAGGAGTTGGGCTCCGTTACCCGGGCGCTGGATCTGGATGAGAACGATGCCGAAACCCACCGAATCATGGGATCGATCTGTTTGAGCAATCAAGAGTTCGACAAAACCGAATATCACTTTCAGCGTGCTCTGGCGCTCAACCCCAACAGCGCCTGGATTCTCGGCCGCATCGGCGAGCTCTACAATTTCCTGGGGGAGGCGGAGAAGGCGCTGGAATACCACAAGCGCGCCATCGCTCTCGACCCGTTGCTGCCGACTTACTGTCGCGAGATCGAAGCCACCGCACACTATATCCTGGGGAACTACCGCGAAACGGTCAAAGTGGTATCCCAGTTACTGCATAAATCCAGACGCGCCTGTCTCTATCAGGTGGCGGCACTGACCCACCTGTCCGATCCCTCCGCGTTGGCGAAAGCCGTCGAAGAACTGTTGGCGATCACCGCCGACTTTCCTGTCCAGACCCTGCTGCAGATGGAGTCTTATCGTGATCAGGAGATTCCTCGCCAGCTGAGCGACGACCTGATCAAGGCCGGCGTTCTCAATCCCTAAGCCCGGTGCCACTAAGCCTCAGACGGATTGCCGGGTAGCAATCGCTCAGGCGGTTTTATGGGGCCGGGCGATGATCGCATAGGGATCGCCCCGACCCTGTACCGCATCAATTTCATCATCGCTGAGCAACTGTTCCAGCGCTGTGCCGGTCAGTTCGCTGATCGCCGCCAGGCAGTGGGCCCAGGTGCAGCGGTTGGCATACAGCATCGCTTCCACATCCAGGGTTCCGCCGCGGTTGAGGTAGCCCAGTGCACGACAGTGTTGCGGCCCAAGATCGAGCGGGCGCAGCACCCCCAGCAACGCTTCGGGTCGCATATGGCCCAGCAGCAGGCGTTGTTGGGTGGTGGTTGGGAACAGCGCTTGGCGCACAGCCTCGGGACTGAGACTGTCGGCCTCCCAGCGATCGCGGGGCTGGCGGAATCGGCCCGGCTCGAGCAGGTAGATCAGAGAGTGGTCGATCTTCTCACGCTGCAGCCGGGCCGAAGTTTTTTTCAGCTCCACCAGTTGGTAGCTGCCCACTGCGATCAGCTGCAACGGACTGTCCTCGGTACCCTGCAGCCGAATGGCTCCGTCTTTAACCAGACTTTCAGCCTGCTCGGCGCTGAGATGCTGTGGTACCGCCGACTTGGGCTGAACCAGTGACCAGATCTGGCCATGGCTTTGATAGAGCGCCCGGGTGGCAGCCATGGCGCTGTTCCAGTCGGCTGGAAACAGTACCCTCGAACGATCTGACATCTCCGACATCAGCGCTTCGCATAGGGTCGGGTCCTGATGGGACTGTTCGTTCTTGCCGTTCTCCCACAGATGCGAGGTCTGTACGATCGGCACCGACAGCCAGCCCGGAGGCTGGTCGGCTTCGACCTGGTGGCGGGCGAAGATCAGGCTCTGACGGATGGCGCCGAGCATCTTGACCGCGAAGGCCTCGTAGGAGACCACCATGTTGAGGCCATGACGGTTGGCCAGCGCCGCGCTGACCACCGCTTCCTCATTCAATGCGGTGATCACCTTGCCGTCGATCGATTCGGCCATCCCCTCTTCGGGGTCGGTGACCCGGTGCTTGAGTAGATCCAGAGTCTGGTTCATTCGATTGCTACGCAGCTCATCCGGATTTCCGACCCGGGGGCGCAGCTGTGGGTTGGCCTGGACGATGCCGACAAAGGTCTCGTCGGTGGCATCCATCGGCGAGCGCAGTGGTTGCAGGTCGGAACTCCAGTTGGGCGGCGGTAGCTGAGCCCGGACCTGGGTGGTGACATCGCCCAGTTCGCGCTCATGGGGGCGGCGTTGCTGCTCATGGTTGCACAGCTGTTGGCAGGCCTCGGCTAAGGCCGGGTCCGGAACCCACAGCCGTCGCGCGCCCTCGTTGAAGCGCCGCAGAGCCTCGGCATCTGTGCGCGGGTTCTGACCCAGTGGAGTGCCGTGGGCCAGATTGCTGCCCTGGCCCGGGAAACCGTAGCCTTTGGGCGCCTCGGCGATGGCGTAGGGCAAGGGCACCGGGTACTGCTCCCAGCCCTGCTGCACCGCCTGCCCGGCCGCTTCCAGTCGTTGCTCCATCTCGAAGATCACCCAGGCGAAGTCGGCCGGGTCGGTACCATCGATGATGATCGGGTCGAAACTGTTCAGGATCAGGTGTTCCCGCAGCCAGTCGGTGCCGCCCTGTTGACTGGTGGTGGTGCGCTGGTCGATACGGCGGCCGTTGGCGATCATGATCGGTGACACCAGGCCGCTGTCTTCGGCGCGCCACCAGCGTGGAGCCCAGTCGCTACCGCGTTGTTCCTCGAAGGCGCCGTCGCTGAGAAAGGCGACCAGGCGTTCACCAGGTAGCGGTTGGTGGATGTAGTGCAGACCGGCAAAACCCAGGTAACCGCCCTCCAGGCTGGCACCGGCGGTGTTGACGTTGACATGGCTGCCCAGCGGCGAGGCCGGACGTCCGTCGGCACCGACATGGTAGGCATAGAAATCCCGCACGAACCGGCTCAGCCCGGCATCGTCGAGCGGGTAGTTGTCGCGGTGGATCGGCAGGCTGTTGCCCACCAGCAGGTTGGTGGAGTCGACGGCGGCGACGCAGTGACCCTGGCCCATCAGCCAGTGCCGGCTGACGCCGCTTAGTGCGTTGATCAACAGGTAGCCCACATAGCCGGGCACCATGTTCAGCGAACCGCCGGTGTGGCCTTGCGGGTCGCGCTTGAAGTCGGCGTGGGCCAGGTCACGACCGTCCCGGTAGACATTCTCGGCATAGGTCATATGCACCACCAGCCACATCGCCGCCGAGGCCAGGCGGTCGGCGGCCTGCAGCTGTCGATAGGCGACACTCTTGTCGGTGATCGCGCCCTGGTGGTGGAGCCGGTCGACCAGTTCGTAGACCCTGACCTGGGTTTGGGGGCGGTGGCGGATGACTCCGTAACCGGCGGCCCAGTCGGCGAAAATCAGATCCCGCTCGCGATACAGCGCGGCGCGCTGTTCGATTTCGTGCTGGTGATAGCGATGGATCTTCAACTGCTCCTTGCTCATTGCTAACTCCTTGTTGAAGCGGGGATATTGAGTCAGTGGCGATCCCTTAAACGTAGCCTCAAAAGCGCCCTTTGGAAACCAAATTCAGGGGTCCTGATCAGGCTTGCTATTTAATTTGGTCGGCGGGCTTGGCTAAGGCAAAGATAAATATCCGGACTAAACTGACCGTTATAACGATAAGCCAGCGGCTAAGAGGTCGAATGCAATGATGATGAAGCTGGAGCAGAGCAGCTCCGATCGTCTCGGTTTTCTGGTCAGTGGCAAGCTGACCGATAACGATTACAAGAATTTCCTGATACCGCAGGTGCGCCAGGCGCTATTGCATCACGACCGGATCCGGCTGCTGTTTTTACTCGAAGGCTTTCGTGGCTGGGAGTTGCAGGCGGCTTGGGATGATCTGATTTTCGGACTGGAGATCAATCATCGGGTCGAGCGGCTGGCGGTGCTGGGCTCGCAGGAGTGGGAGCGCTGGATGGCGCAACTGGCCAAGCCCTTCACCTACGGCGAGATTCAGTTTTACCAGCTCAACCAGCTTGAGCAGGCGTGGCAGTGGATAGATCAGCAGCCCGCCGTAGTCGGTAACGCAGGCTGAAGGCCAGCGCCGACGTCAGCGTCAAAATCAACAGCGATCCCAAGACTACCCCATTCCATCCCTGGGCTTGCCAGAAGCGGTCCAGGTAGAAGCCCCCGCTGGCGGCTCCCAGGTAATAGCAGACCAGATAGAGCGACGAGGCGCTGGCCCGGGCGTGCTCGGCGTTGCGGTTGACCCAGGCGCTGCAGACCGAGTGGCAGATAAAGAAGCCAAAGCTGCTGACCAGTAATCCCAATACGATGGTCAGCAGCGATTGCTGCAGGGTTAGCAGTGAGCCGAGCATCATGATCAACACCCCGGCCAGCATGCAGTCCGGTTGGCCAAAGCGCTGGCTCAGTTTGCCCGATACCGCCGACCCCAGCGAGCCGCTCAAGTAGGTCAAAAACAGCATCCCCAGCCAGCTGGGTGCCAGCTCGAACGGCGCATCACTGAGTACATAGGTGATGTAGCTGTACTGGTTGGAGAAGATAAAGAAGTTCAAACCACCGATCAGGTAGGCGGTCACCAGCAGCGGATTGCGCAGGTGACCGGCCAGATCGGTCGCCATGGTTTTCGGCCTGAGCGGGCGGGGCTGGAAGTGCTGCGACGGCGGTAGCAGCCAGGCCACCAGCGCCACGCCCAGCAGGCTGAGAACGCCAAGCAGATAGAAGGCGCTGTGCCAGTCGAGCCAATCGGTGACAAAGCCACCCACTAAGCGACCGCTGATGCCGCCCAGCGAATTGGCACTGATATAGAGCCCCACCGCCAACAGCAGCGCCGGGCGCTCGAACTCATCCCCCATGTAGGCGATCGCGATCGCCGGTAACCCGCCCAGCAGCAGTCCCTGCAGCATCCGCAGCGCCAGCAGCGAGTCGTAACCTTGTGTCAGCGGGATCAGCAGGCTCAGGGCACTGGATCCGAACAGGGTCAGCAGCATGATCCGGCGCCTCCCCAGTGCATCAGACAGCGGCCCGTAGACCAGCAGCGACAGGCCCAGGGTCAGCATCGGCAGGGCCAGCGACCAGGTGGCCTGCAGGTCGGTCAGCTCGAACTGAGTCCGCAGCAGCGGAAACAGCGGCTGGGTGATATAGAGGTTGGCGAACACGATAAAGGAGCCCAGGCACAGAGCCAGGGTAGCGCGGGTGAAGGCGGTGGTGCCGGTTTGGATCATGGTGGGCTTCATCGAGTCAGTGGGATAGCGGAGCTCCACTGTAGGTCAATCCAATAAATATCAAAAATATATAATCTCTATAGAATTTATAGCGAGTTGGTATAGTGGTTTAAATTAGCAGAGTTGATTGAGAGCGAGCGATGGACCTACGCAAACTACGTATTTTTGTCGAAGTGGCCCGCCACGGCAGCTTCAGCGGCGCGGCGCGGGCGTTGCCGCTGGCCCAGCCTGCGGTCAGCGTGGCGGTGCAGAAGCTGGAGCAGGAGCTGGACCTGCTGCTGTTTCACCGTCACGACCGCCGCATCAGCCTGACCTCCGAGGGGAAGGTACTGCTGCAGCATGCGCAGCGGATGCTGGAGGACCTGCGTCAGGCCCAACTGGAGATGGATGAGCTCAAGGGGCTGCGCAAGGGTGAGGTTCGGATCGGGATTCCGAGCATGCTCGGTACCTACTATTTCCCCGAGCTGCTGATGGCGTTCAAGCAGCGTTATCCACAGCTCAAGCTATCGGTGGAGGAAGCCGGTGCGCGGGATATCCAGCAGATGATCGATGCCGGCGAGCTGGATATGGGGATAATCGTACGGGAGCAGTTACCGGAGTCGCTGGAAGCCGAGCTGTTCCTGCGCGAGCAGATGGTGGTCTGCCTGCCGCCGGAGCACCCCTTGGCGGCCCAGCCGAGCGTCAGCTTCGAGCAGTTTTTCGCCGAGCCGCTGGTGCTGTTCAAGCCTGGGTATTTTCATCGCGCCTTTATCGATCGATTGGCTCAGCAGACCGAATATCCGATGCAGATCGAGTTTGAAACCAACCTGATTCCATTGATTCGAAAAATCGTCGGCAAGGGATTTGGGATCACCACCTTCCTGGCGATGGTGGCCGAGGGGGATTCGGAGCTGGCGGCACGGCCGTTCAGCGAGCCGGTCTGGCTCGATCTCTGTATCGCCTGGAAACGGGGCGCCTATCTGTCCCATGCCGACCGCAGTTTCGTCGAGTTTTTGCTCGAGCACAGTCGAGTCTGAGCCGATCATCTTGCTGTATTAATAAATTTCAATGCTTGATTGAAAACTTTCAATGCCATTCATGCTGCGACAGCGCTGCATTGATCAATCTTTATGCTATGATTGCCGCCCATTTTTGAAGCAGCCTGCGGATTCTGGATTGAGCCTGGAGCGTACCGCCGGCAGGAAAGTTTGAGGTCGTTGTTGCCATGAGCAAGATTACATCCCTGGACAAGAGCAAGATTAAGTTTCTGCTGCTTGAGGGCGTTCACCAATCCGCCGTCGATACCCTGAAGGCGTCCGGTTACAGCAACATCGATTACCTGACCACCGCACTGCCGGAAGAGGAGCTGATCGAGCGGATCAAAGACGCTCACTTTGTCGGTATCCGTTCCCGGACTCAGCTCAACGAGCGGGTGTTCGAAGCGGCTTCCAAGTTGATGGCGGTGGGTTGTTTCTGTATCGGTACCAACCAGGTTGACCTGAACGCGGCGATCGCCAAGGGTGTGACCGTGTTCAACGCGCCCTACTCCAACACCCGCTCGGTGGCGGAGCTGGTGATTGCCGAAGCGATCATCCTGATGCGCGGTATCGCCGAGAAGAACGCCAAGGCCCACCGTGGGGTCTGGAACAAGTCGGCTTCCAACTCCTATGAAGTTCGTGGCAAGAAGCTGGGCATCATCGGCTACGGTTCGATCGGTTCTCAGCTAAGCGTGATGGCCGAATCCCTGGGTATGGAAGTGATCTTCTACGATACCGTCACCAAGCTGCCGCTGGGTAACGCCAACCAGGTCGGCTCGCTGAAAGAGCTGCTGAACCAAGCCGACATCGTCAGCCTGCACGTGCCGGAAAGCCCGTCGACCAAGAACATGATCGGTCCGCAACAGCTGGAGCAGATGAAGCCGGGCTCGATCCTGATCAACGCTGCCCGCGGTACTGTGATCGAGATCGATGCGCTGTGCGAAACCCTCAAGACCGGTAAGCTGCTGGGCGCGGCGATCGACGTCTTCCCGGTTGAGCCCAAGTCCAACAGCGAAGAGTTCGTCTCGCCGCTGCGTGAGTTCGACAACGTGATCCTGACCCCGCACGTCGGTGGCTCCACCATGGAAGCGCAGGAGAACATCGGTTTCGAAGTGGCCGAGAAGCTGGTCAAGTACTCCGATAACGGCTCCACCATCACCTCGGTCAACTTCCCCGAGGTTGCCCTGCCGGCGCACCCGGACAAGCACCGCCTGCTGCACATCCACGAGAACGTGCCGGGGGTGATGACCGCGATCAACCACGTGTTCTCCGACAACAACATCAACATCTCCGGTCAGTACCTGCAGACCAATGACAAGGTCGGTTACGTGGTGATGGATATCGATGCCGAGCACTCCGATCTCGCGGTCAAACAGCTTAAGCAGGTGCCGGGCACCATCCGCTGCCGAGTGCTGTTCTAACCTCGCTTCTTAAACGGCGACAACACCTCCAAGCCCTGCTGTATAGCGGGGCTTTTTGGTATAGGCTTAGAACCTAAGCTGTTTCTGTATTAGTTCGCTTTAAAGCGCAACTGAAGGGATGGTCTAGATCTCAGCAATGCCGTTTGACGGCATGGGAGATAGGTTGACGGTCGGACGGAATAAACCGATCGGATGTAGTCTGAAGGGATGGCCATGCCTTTATCGATACTGCACCAACGCCTTTCAAACTGGATCCTGGTGGCGATCGCTCTACTGCTGGCCGCCCTTTCCCTGCTATGGCTGATTATCAGCACTGCCTCTGAGCGCCAGGATCAGGACGCCGCCGAACAATACCGGCAGCAGGTCGACTCGGCGTTGAGTTACGAGATCGAGGTGTTAGGTACCCATGCGATGGATGCCGCCTGGTGGGATGAAGCGATCCGGAATCTGGTGCTGCAGCCTGACCCGGACTGGGGCCAGAGTAATATCGGCTCCTATCTGGATGAGGAGTTCGGCATCCAGATCTCGATGGCGATCGATCAGCACGACCGCCTGCTGCAGGGGTTTGTCGATTCAGCACCGATGCCGCATTTTAAGCCCTTTGCCGACAGCCGTTCACTGGCGATATTGATTCAGCAGGCACGGGCCAGTTCGCTTCAGGATCCGGAAGGTTTCGGCGGCTTGATCGAAGTGGCCGGACAGCTCTACGTTGCCGGGGTAGCCCCTTTCACCACCGAGGAGGTCGACGACGACGATGTCCGCAGTGGCGAACTGTTCAGTGTGCTGGTATTTCTAAAGCGCTTTGATGCCGACTATGTCGAAGGTTTCTCTGAGCGTTTCTCGCTGCAACTGACCGGTATCAGACCTGGTGCCGGTGAGAACAGTCTGCCGATGACCACCGTAACGGGCAATAATCTCGGCCACCTGTATTTCTCCCCGCCGACACCGGGTCTGCACCTGATCGACTCGATCCTGCAGCCGGTATTGCTGTTCAGTACGGTACTGGGGGCGATGTTTCTGCTCAACGCCTATTTCAGTTTCCGGACCGCGCAGTTGAATCAGCTGCTGGATCGAGAGCGCAAACAGTTGCAGCAGACCCGATTCGAGCTGGAGATCAACCAGCAGATTATAGGCTCGATCAAGGAGGGGGTGGTCGTGGCCGACGATCAGTATCTGATCACCTACACCAACCCCGCCTTCAGCCGTATTACCGGTTACTCGGACGAAGAAGTGATCGGCAAGCGTGCGCTGATGGATCCGAAGCTCGACGTCAGTAAAGAGCTGTATCAGCAGATGCAGCAGGAGATCGATGAGCAGGGTTACTGGGAGCAGGAGATCAACGCGCAGCGCAAGGATGGTCAGCACTATACCCTGAGTATGTCGGTCAGTCCGCTGATCGATCAGGGGCAGCGCAGCAATGAACTGGTGGGGATCTTCACCGATGTTACCGAGCGTAAACGGCAGGAGCAGTTACTGGAGCAGTTGGCCAATCAGGACACCTTGACCGAGTTGCTGAATCGGCGCAGTTTCAAACAACGGGTCGAGCAGAAGATCGAGCGGGCGGGTCGTCACCCTGATACCCGGCTGGCGTTGCTGTTTATCGATCTTGATCTGTTTAAAGAGGTCAATGACTCCTTCGGCCACGAGATTGGCGATCAGCTGCTGATCGAGATCGCGGGTCGGATTCGGCGCTGTCTGCGGGCTTACGACACCGTTGGCCATACCGGTTTCGAAGAAGCGGCGGATACAACCGGCGCTCTGGTGGGGCGTGTCGGCGGTGATGAGTTTACCGTGGCGATCGATGAGCTGACCGGCCAGCAGGACCTTGAGCGGGTGGTTCAACGCCTGCTAGAACAGATAGAACAACCCCTGGTATTAGCGCGCCAGCAAGTGGCGGTCACCGCCAGTATCGGGGTGGCCATCTTCCCGGAAGACGGGCGCAGCTACGACGACCTGATCCGCCATGCGGATAAGGCGATGTACCGTTCTAAACAGGGCGGGCGAAACCGTTCCTGCTATTACTCTGACCCGGTCTGAGTACCCGCGCCAACAAACCACCGCTGATCCCGTCTAGACTGAGTTTATAGACTGCTTTCTAAGGAACCTGCGAATAAGCGGTTTCTGCAAGTGCTAGACGCTGGCAAGGACTTCTTGGCAGGCTCCTTAACAAGGAGGCGCCTGTGAACGTTATCCGCCCGATCGAGCGGGATGACCTGAGCGCGTTGCTGCGGATTGCAGAGCTCAGCGGGCCAGGCTTCACCTCGTTACCGCTGCATCCGGAACTGCTGGAGCAGCGAATCAACCAATCCATTGCGTCGCTGCAGCTGGCGTCAGGGCGACTCGACGGCGATCACTACCTGTTTGTACTCGAACATGGTGAAACCGGCGAGGTGATTGGCACCACGGCTATCAGTTCTCGGGTCGGGATGCGGGATCCCTGGTATCACTACCGGATCGGCACGGTGGTTCATGCTTCGCGGGAGATGGGAATCCACAACCGCTTCAACACCCTCTATCTGTGCAATGACTACACCGGTCACTCGGAGGTCTGCAGCCTGTTTCTGGACCCCGCCTACCGCCGTGACCGCAATGGCACCTTGCTATCGAAATGCCGGTTTCTGTTTATGGCGCAGTTTCCGGAGCGGTTTGCCGAGCGCGTTATCGCCGAGATGCGCGGTGTCTCCAACGACGCCGGAGGCAGTCCGTTCTGGGAAGGTCTGGGGCGGCACTTCTTCAGCATGGAGTTCTCCGAGGCGGATTACCTGACCGGATTGGGAAATAAGTCGTTTATCGCCGAGTTGATGCCCAAGCACTCGATCTATATTCACCTGCTGCCCGAGAGTGCCCAGCAGGTGATCGGTGAAGTTCATCGCAATACCCGCCCGGCCCGTAAGATGCTGGAGGATGAGGGTTTTCACTTCGAAGGCTACGTCGACATCTTCGATGCCGGACCGACCCTGATCTGTCGGCTCAGCGATATCCGCAGTGTTTGCTACAGTGAGCGGCAGCAGCTGTCCAAGGTGGTGAACAAGTTACCGCCGGGGCAGGCTTGTCTGTTGGCGAACACCCGGCTGCAGGGCTTTCGCTGCATCTTGACCGAGTTGCCCTACTTTCCTGAAGGCCAGTTGCAGCTCAGCCGTATCCAGGCCGAGGCGTTGCAGGTTGAGCCTGGCGATGGGTTACGACTGGTGCCGTTGGCGCTGACCCGTAAGCGCTCCCAGGTTGAATCAGCAGGAGAGCCCCATGAATGAATCGAGTCTGTTTATCGAAGGAGACTGGATCAAGGGTGACGGCGGCTTGGTCACGTCGCTCAATCCGGTCGACAACCGGATCCTGTGGCAGGCCGATGGCGCCAGTACTTCCCAAGTGGATGCCGCCGTCTGGGCCGCTCGCCGGGCATTGCCGCAGTGGCGCCGACTCTCGCTGTCGCAGCGTCTGGAACCGATTCTGCGCTTCCGGGAACTGTTGCAGCAGCATGCTGAGGTGTTGGCGGAGTATATCGGCGAGGAGACCGGTAAACCCTTATGGGAGAGTCGCACCGAAGTGGTGGCCATGATTGGCAAAATCGGCATGAGCATCGACGCTTACCATGAACGATGCCGCAGCTATGAGCGACCCAGCAGTCACTGGAATGAAACGCTTCGTCATCGACCCCACGGGGTGCTGGCGGTTTTCGGACCGTTCAACTTCCCCGCTCACCTGCCCAATGGCCATATCGTACCGGCGTTGATCGCCGGCAATACCCTGGTGTTCAAGCCGAGCGAGTACTGTCCCCGGATCGCCGAACAGCTGGTAGGCCTATGGCATCAAGCCGGCTTGCCCGACGGCGTATTGAACCTGATTCAGGGCGCCGGCAGCGAGGTGGGTCAGGTTCTGGCGCAACATCCCCAGCTCGACGGACTATTGTTCACCGGCAGCGCTGCCACCGGTCAGGCGCTGGCGCAGCAGTTTGCCGACCAGCCCGGCAAGTTGCTGGCCCTGGAACTGGGAGGCAACAACCCGCTGATTATCGACCAGGTATTCGAAGTTCATGCGGCCATACACGACTCTATGGTGTCGGCGTTCCTGACCGCCGGTCAGCGCTGTACCTGTGCCCGGCGCCTGTTGGTTCCGGATGGGGCTTGGGGGGACGATTTTATCAACCGGCTGGGTCGTACTCTGCTGCAGCTGCAGGTGGGAGCGTACGATGCCGAGCCGCAGCCCTTTATGGGGGCGGTGATCTCCAATGCCCAGGCGTTGCGACTGCTGAGTCGCCAGCAACAGCTGCAACAACAGGGGGCTGCGTCCTTGGTGACGATACAGCACCTGGCCTCAGACAGTGGCCTGCTGAGCCCGGGACTGATCGATGTGACCCCGGTACCAGAACCGGGGGATCAGGAGGATTTCGGACCACTGCTGAAGGTGATTCGCTATGAGGATTTCGATCAGGCGCTGATGATAGCCAACGACACCCGCTTCGGTCTGTCGGCGGGCTTGATCAGCGACAGCCGAGAGCGCTACCAACAATTTTATGACCAGATCCGTGCCGGTATCGTCAATTGGAACCGGCCCATCACCGGTGCCGCTGGAGCGATGCCGTTCGGTGGCGTCAAACAGAGCGGAAATCTGCGCCCCAGCGCCTGGTATGCCGCCGACTATTGCGCCTATCCGGTGGCATCGATGGAGGCCGAACAACCGCAGCTGCCGGTCTCGATGATGCCGGGATTAAGCCTCTAGCTTTGTAGGCACGGCTCTGACTACTTAGCGCCGAGGAGGCAGCTGATCATACTCGGGCAGTTCCGCCGCACTGCGGTACCATTCGGCTCTGGAGTTGCAGAAGATATTCTGCGAAGGCCGGATATCCGGAATCTGATCCAGCGTGCCGGCCGGGATCACCACCACCTTGCCGCCTTTGGCGAGCCAGGGCATTGATGAGCCGCAGTTGTTACAGAAACTGGTGGCAAAGTAGCGGCTGTCAGCCGGTTCGTAGCGCCCCAATGACTCGGTGCTGCTGAGCCATTGGAAATCCTCGGGTTTGACGAACAGGTTGGCGGCGTGCGCGCTGCCGGTGAATTTACGGCAGCGTGAGCAGTGGCAGTACTGAAAGATATCCAGATGACCACTGGCTCGATAACGCAGAGTACCGCATAAGCAGCTGCCTTCGATCGGTTGGTTCATCGCCTCAGTTCCTCATCACTGGGGTTATTGGGACAGCAGGGGCTTGAGAACCTGTTGCAAGCGCTCGTTATCCATATGCTGCTGCAGTCCGGCCATGCCCTGCTTGACCTCAGGGTTGGCGAACAGCTCCTGTGCCGCGACCTGTCCCAGAATCCGGAAACTGGCCTGCATCGCCATAGGTCCTTCGTATTTCACCGCATTCTGTAGCTGAGGCAGACAGCGCTCGGTGGTCAGCTGCATAAACAGTCCGGCCACTTCCTGGTTGGCTTGGTCACGCTGATCGGCATTGATCGAGGCCATCGATTGGACCGACGGGTGTAACGCCATGGCGCTGAACATCCAGCGTACCAGGGTCAATTTATCCTGATGGGTGGAGGATTCGACCAGACAGCGTGACAGGTCGTCGGTGTAGATCTGGGCCTGGGCCGTGAGCGGGGCCGAGCAGAGTAGGGTTAGGGCGATTGAGCGAATCAGGTTCATCACAGCATCCTTTTCTGAGTTGAACCTGAAGCTTATACCGAATCGGTCGGAGGGGGTTATCCAGCTCGCCCCCAATTCGTCTTATCCGGCGCGACTACCATTGGGAACCGGGGTCTCCGGCGTGGCCAGACAGGGGGTCAGCTTATCGGCATAACCGATATCAAACAGCATGCCCTGAGAGAGTTGGCCGGCCATCTTGCGCTCGGGAAGATTGACCACAAACAGGGCCTGCTTGCCTTCGATCTCTTTGGGGTTGTCCCGTTCCTGTTTGATGCCGGCCAGAATAGAGCGCTGATGATCGCCGAAGTCGACGGTCAGTTTCATCAGCTTGTCAGATTTGGCGACCTCGGTGACTTCCAGAATGGTACCGACGCGGATATCAAGCTTGTCGAAATCCTCGAAGCTGATCGGTGCTTTGATGGGGGCGGGTTCCAAGGTGGGCTCCTTTGATCTTTGAACTGAAGTTTGTGCGTTGAGAGTTGAGCAATAAAAAAACCCCAGCGGATCGCCCGATGGGGTTTTTGACAGTATTGATTGGCTGGTGTTAAACCGTGGTCAGCCAACCGTGCTTGTCTTCGGCCTTGCCCCACTGGATATCGTTGAGGGTCTGGCGCAGCTTCACGGTAGTCGGGCCAACGCTGCCGCTGCCGACTTTCAACTCTTTACCCTGGTAGATCAGGGTGCCGACCGGGGCGAGTACCGCCGCAGTGCCGGACAGGGCCGCTTCGCAGCCAGGCTTGGCGGCGCGCTCAACCAGTTCGTCGACGCTGAGCTGACGCTCAGAGACTTTCATCCCCAGGTCGCGGGCGATGGTCAGGATCGAGTCGCGGGTCACCCCGTGCAGGAAGCTTTCATCCAGTGCCTTGGTGATGATCTCGTCACCGTCGATCAGCAGGAAGTTGGCCGCACCGGTCTCCTGGACATCGCCGCCGGGCGCGAACAGCACCTGATCGGCCTGGAATTCGGCCCGGGCATTCATGATCGGCTGTAGTGCGCTGGCGTAGTTACCACCACTCTTGACCATGCCCATGTGGGCGGCGCAACGCATGCCGTCGTCTTCGATCAGCAGCCGCAGGCAGGCATCGCCACCGGCGAAGTAGTCGCCAACCGGGGACAGCAGCACATACTGACAGGAGCTGGTGGACGGGGCCGCTGCCTTGCCGATCGCGGCTTCGGTACCGATATGGGTCGGGCGGATATACATCGAACCGGGAGCTGCCGGGACTTCGTCGGCGAAGTGGGCGACGACATCGGTGATCATCTTGGCGGTGGCGTCCGGATCGATTTCCGGCAGCGCCAGCAGACGGCTGCTCTGGGCGAAACGGACGATATTACGATCCATCCGGAAGATCTTGGTGGAGCCGTCCTCGTGCCGGAACGCTTTCAGCCCTTCGAAGCAGGTGCTGGAGTAGTGCAGTACGTGGGCACCGGGGTGTAGTTGAATACTGTCGCTGGAAACCATCTCGGCCTCGCTCCAGCTTGTTCCATCAAACCAGGAGATCGCCATTTTCGGCATGAAAACGGTACCAAATGCAGACATGTAGCTACCTCAATGCAATCGATTATTCTTAAATGGAGCCACATGACTGAGTCGGGATAACCGGTGGGGTGCAGCTTTGGCCGGTGAAACTCGTGGGGCGGGAGCCGCCCGGTGGCGTATTGGATTGATTGTAATCAGCCGCGTGGCAAAAGGGAATCACCGGCTAACCTGTTATCCGGCGTGGTAGCCATCGAGCAACCGCTGCCAGTGGGCGCTATGGTCCTGATTGGGAAAAAGCTTATTGAGTGAGCGCAGTAGTCGGTCCAGATTGCCCTGCTGCCAGCTGGGCTCGGCTGTTCGCAGTCGGCAGCGGTCGAAGTCGATCAGATAGACCCGCTGGTGGCTATCGAGCAGGATATTTCTCAGGTTTAGGTCGACATGATCGAGCCCGGCTCGATGGAAGCGGGCGATGGTACGGCCGACCTCCTGCCAGGGGAAATCCCGTAACGATTGCTGCAGTCGATCAGCCATCGACGCCACATCGGGTAGCCGCTCTGTGATCAGGTCGGCTTGGTAGCTTAAGCCGCGGCGTACGATGGCAGCGGCCACCGGGCGGGGCACCGGCAGGCCCCGGCTGCGAAGCTGGTGGGTTAGCTCGAACTCCTGGTAGGCGCGGGTCTGCTTTAGGCCGCTCCAGAGATAGCGATCTTCACTCAAGCGGGCCGCCATGCCGCCGCGCTTATAGTGGCGCCAGACCAGGTTCAGCTGCAGCTCCGGATGGCACAGGAAGTGGCTTTCACCCCGACCCGGTGCCGAGCCGAGCCAGCCGCCATTGCCGCGCCACCAGTTGAGATCGAACCATGATCGGTTAATATGCTCAACCAGTTCCGGTGCAACCAGCAGCGTAGCTCCAGCCTGTTGAATAACTTGGAAACCCATTCGTGAACCCCAGTACTAACTCCAGTACGACCTGTGCCGATCAGACGTTGAAGATCTCGCCGTTGCTTGGTCGGGCACCGGAATCAATCTGTGTGCTGCGCCTCTCGGCGCTGGGCGATATCTGCAATACCCTGCCGGCAGTTCGAGCGCTGCAGCGACAGTGGCCCGATTGTCGCATAACCTGGATCGTAGGCAAGGTGGAAGCCATGATGCTGGACGGCATCGATGGGGTTGAGTTGCTGGTCTACGACAAACGCAGCGGTTTCAAGGGGATGCTTGAACTTCGAAAGAAGCTCAAAGGGCGTCGCTTTGATCTGTTGCTGCATATGCAGGCGGCGCTGCGGGCCAGCCTGCTGTCACTGTGCATTCCGGCCAGGATCCGCTTGGGGTTCGATGCCGAACGGGCCAAGGATAACCAGCGCTTGTTTACCAACCGCCAAATCGCCCCGAACCCGCGCAAGCACGTACTCGATGGCTTTATGGATTTTATCCGTGCATGCGGCGCCGACGCCGAGTCGCTGGAGTGGCGGATGCCGATTCCCGATCAAGATCGAGAGCAAGCCCGCCGATTGGTCGGTGAGCAGCGCTATCTGGTGATCAGCCCCTGCTCCAGCCAGCGGATCCGTAACTTCCGCAACTGGTCGGTCGAAGGCTATGCTGAAGTGATCGACCATGCCTGGCAACAATATGGACTACGGACGGTACTGAGCGGCGGAAACACCGAGTTGGAGCAGCACTACGGAGAGCGTCTGGGTGAACTTTGCAGTGCGACGCCGATTAACCTGATCGGTAAAACCTCCTTGAAGGAGCTGCTGGCGCTGATCGAAGGGGCCGAGCTGGTGCTGGGTCCAGATTCGGGACCGATGCATATGGGAACCGCCACCGGTACCCCTGCGCTGGGGCTCTATGCCAGCTCCAACCCGGATCGGACAGGCCCTTACCTGAGCCGACAGTGGGTGGTGAACGCCTACCCGGCGCAGGTTCAGAAAGCGTTCGGCTGCGAGGTGGATTCGATCAGCTGGGGCAAACGGGTACGCGAACCCGATGTGATGGACAGTATTCAGGTTTCCGAGGTGACAGCGATGATGGACCGTCTACTGGCGGAGCGTTCCGCTTGAGTCGGTTGATCTATCAGCTGCTGCTGGCACTGGCGGCACCGTTGCTGCTGTGGTTGGGAAGAAAACAGGATCCGGCCCGTTGGCGTGAGCGCCTGGGTCGCTACCCAGGCGAGCTGCCGCAGCGGCCGATCTGGCTCCATGCCGCCTCTTTCGGCGAGGCCAAAGCGGCCGGAGTGTTGATCGATGCGATCCGTAGCGCCGGCTATACAGGTCCTTGGTTGGTGACTACCACTACCGCCACGGGTGCCGAGGAGATCGGCAAGACTCTCCACCCTGGAGATCGTCATCTCTATGCGCCGCTGGATAGCAAAGCGGTGGTCAAGCGGGCGTTGGATCAGATCCAACCGCAGCTCCTGTTAGTGATGGAGGTGGAAATCTGGCCCAACCTCTGGGCTGAGTGTGCCCGGCAACAGGTACCGGTGGTGCTGGCCAACGCACGCTTATCCGAGTCCTCGATGCGAAGCTATCAGCGCTATCTACCGGCGTTATGGCGCTCAACCCTAGCCAAGGCCAGCCTGATTCTGGCGCAGGATGAGAACATCGCCAGCCGTTTCTCAACCCTCGGCGTTGCTGAACAGCAACTGCGGCTGGGAGGGAATCTCAAGTACGCTCAACCCCTGCCCTCGGACATTACCCGGCAAGGTGAAGCTATACGCCAGATACTGGGGACTAAGCGACCGGTGTGGCTGGCGGCAAGCACCCACGATGGCGAAGAGGCGATCGCGCTGGAATGCCACCGACAGTTGCTGGCGCAGCAGCCCGATGCCTTGCTGGTGTTGGTGCCGCGTCACCCGCAGCGGTTTGAGACGGTGGCGCAACTGTGCCGACAGTCGGGACTCAGTTGGCAGCGGCGTAGCGATTCGAAGCAAGAGCCGGTAGCCGATGACTGCCAACTCTATCTGGCCGACAGTCTGGGAGAGCTGCTGCCGTTCTATGCCGCTGCTGATCTGTGCTGGGTTGCCGGCAGCTTTGTCGATGTTGGCGGACACAATATCTTGGAGCCCGCCAGTTGCGGCTGTCCGATGCTGGTTGGGCCCGATATGCGTAATTTTGAGACCATCAATCGCCAGTTTGTTGAAGCCGGTGGCTTGATTCAGGTTGATGATCAAGCGGCATTGGCCGAGCAAGTGGTTCGGTTGATGCCAGATAGCGAAGCGAGAGCCCGGTTGGCCGAGTCGGCTCGACAGCGATTGCAGGGCTATCAAGATGTCGCGCTAAAGCAGGCCGAAGCGGTGCTGGATTCATTAAAACAGTCCGCTCCTTAGTCAAATCCGGTTCTATGATAGAATCACGCCCATTTACTCGGCCTAGCGATAGGGGCCGGGCTATCTCATTCAGTTAATTGAGAAATCAGATTGAGAACCAATAGAGAACTGCTGGGTCGTCTGATGACCTATGTGCGGCCGCACTGGGGCAAATTTGTCATTGCGATCATAGCGATGGTGGTGGTTGCCAGTACTGAACCGGCGGTGGCGGCGATGATGCAGCCGCTGATTGATGGGACCTTTATCGACAAGGATCCCGATGCCATAGTGATGGTGCCGCTGACCTTCGTTGGCTTGTTCTTCGTCCGTGGTGTGGCTCGAGTGGTAGCGACGCTGGGGGTGACCGCAGTGGCGACCCAGGTAGTGATGCAGTTGCGTATAGAGCTGTTCAGCCATATTCAGAAGTTGCCGCAGTCCTATATGGACGCCAATACCACCGGCAAGCTGCTTTCGAAGGTGACCTACGATGTGGAGCAGTTATCATCGACCGCCAGCAAGGTCTGGCTGATACTGGTTCGAGATTCCTTGATTATCATCGGTCTGCTGGGTTATCTGTTCTATCTTAACTGGCGTTTGGCTATGTTGATTTTGATCGTCGCGCCCGTCATCGCGGTAATCATCAAGCTGGTCAGCAAGAGGATGCGTAAATCCAGTCGGCTACTACAGGAAAACATGGGCCATTTGACCCATCGATTGGAAGAAAATATTAGGGGCAACCGGCTGGTAAAGCTGTTTCTGGCCGAATCCCAAGAAGAGGCCAAATTCTATCCGGTGGTTAACCAATTGCGCCAGAACACCCTGAAACTGGTGGTGATCGGTGCTGCCAACTCGCCGGTGGTGCAATTTGTGATCGCCATCGCTCTGGCCAGCGTGATCTATTTTGCCGCTACTCAGGAAGGGGATTCGGCGATGTCGCCGGGCGAATTTGTTGCCTTCTTTACCGCGATGGGGATGCTGTTTGCGCCGATGCGCTCGCTGACCAGCGTCAACGCACCTTTCCAGAAAGGGATGGCGGCGGCCGAGACCCTGTTCACTCTGTTGGATCATCCGACCGAACCGGACAGCGGCGATGAACTGAAGCAGCCGTTCAGCGGTCGGATTTCGATTCAGGGTCTGAACTTTCGTTATGCGCCCGAACTGGATCCGGTGCTCAAGGGGATTAACGTTGAGCTGAATCCGGGCGAGACCTTGGCGCTGGTGGGGGGCTCCGGCAGTGGTAAATCGACCCTGACTCAGCTGTTGACTCGTTTCTACCAGCCCGAGTCGGGCCAGATCCTGTTCGACGGTGTCGATATCCAGACGTTGAAACTCAGTAGCTTGCGTAGTCAGATCGCCTATGTGGATCAGGATGTGTTCCTGTTTAACGAAAGTGTGGCCGACAATGTTGCCTTTGGCGATCCCAAGGGGGCCGATCTGAATAGGGTCAGGGAAGCGCTCAAGCATGCCCACGCCGAAGAGTTTGTCGATAAGTTGGACGGCGGCATTCAAGCCCCGATCGGTGAGCAGGGCAGCCTGCTGTCCGGAGGACAACGCCAGCGTCTGGCGTTGGCGCGGGCCTTCTACAAGGATGCACCGCTGCTGATTCTTGATGAAGCCACCTCGGCACTGGACAATGAGTCGGAGCGCCAGGTTCAGGCGGCACTGAAAGAACTCTGTGAAGGGCGCACAACGATTATCATTGCCCACCGACTCTCGACCATCGAGCATGCCGATCGAATTCTGGTGATGAAAGAGGGTGAAGTAAAAGAGATGGGAACCCACCAGCAGTTGCTGGAAAAAGGTGGCATCTATCGCCAGCTGTATCGGGAGATGCACTGATGGGGCGTAGGTGGACCCGGGAGCGGAGAATAAAGAACCCAACTCTCAAGAATTTGCTGGGACCTCGATTCTGGTTGCTCTGGCTGGGGCTGGGCCTGTTGCGGTTGTTGATCATGCTACCATTTCCAATCCAGTTGGCTATCGGCCGGGTGGCTGGGAGGCTGCTGTACCATCTGGCACCGAAGCGAGTCAGCGTGGCGCGACGCAATATCGAACACTGTTTCCCCGAACAAAGCGCTAAGCAGCATGAACAACTGACCCGCCAGCATTTCGAAGCCCTGGGGATAGCGCTATTTGAAACTGGTCTTAGCTGGTGGGGGAGTGATCGTAAAATCGCGCCGCTACTAAGAGAGATCAACGGGTTGGAACATCTGCAAGCGGCTCAGGCTGAGGGCAAGGGTGTGATCCTGCTTTGCGCGCACTTTACTGATCTGGAGATCGCTTCGCGAATGCTGCTCCCTCATGCCAGCTTCGCCGCAGTCTACCGACAGATGAACAATCCGCTACTGGAATATGTCACTGCCGCAGGCCGTAATCTGCACACCGAAGAGGCGATACCTAAAGACAATATCAAGCGGATGATAAAGCTGCTTCGTAGCGGACGTACCATCTGGTTTGCTTCGGACCAAAGCTATAAGAAAAAAAACAGTGCCTTGATTGATTTCTTTGGTCAGCCTGCTCGGACCGCGACAGTGGTTCCTATGATTAGTCGGGCAGGTAAGGCTTTAGTGATACCTTTTAATATCGCTCGAGTTGGGAATGGCTACCGTATTGACATCCTAGCGCCTTGGGATAGATACCCTTCCGGTGATGATATCGCAGATACCAGGCGCTATAACCAAGTGATTGAAGAGCAAATAAAGCAGGTTCCTGAGCAATACCTTTGGGCACACAAACGCTTCAAAGGTACTCCTGGATTTAAATACTGATACAGGAATCGAACTGCGGCTTTCAATGGCAGCTTCAACAAAATCCTACTGCTGAAGGATAAGTACATGAACCGAATTACCGGCATCATTATTACACTTAACGAAGAAGACAATATTGCTGAGTGCATAAAAGGCATTTCATCATTTTGTGACGACATTATAGTTGTGGACTCTTTGAGCAAAGATAAAACGGTTCAAATTGCGGAGGAGATGGGGGCACGGGTTTACCTTCAGAAGTACTTGGGGGATGGGCCCCAAAGAATCTATGGTGCACAGTTTGCAAAAAATGACTGGATTCTCTCGATTGATGCGGATGAAAGACCTGAGGCGGATATGTTGGAGGCTATTGCAAACCTTAAGCTCGATGACCCCTCTACTGCCTATGCATTCAGACGTAAAAGCTATGTTGGAAATCACTGGATTAAAGCCGCAGGCTTTTATCCCGATTACGTTACTCGCCTCTATAATCGGACAACTTCGCATTACCTCGATCGTAAATCGCATTCAAAAGTTATAGCGCCAAAGACTACGAAGCTTGATTCTCATATCTACCATTTGACTTACGAAAGTTATGCTCACTGGTTGCAGCGGCTGGATTGGTTTACAACAAGAGATGCTTGGGCCTTGTACGAAAGGGGCGTAAAACCATCCAATATTAAACCAGTAACCAGTTGCATTGGTGCTTTTATTCGGAAAATGATCATTAAGGGTGGTATTTTCCAAGGCTTGGATGGAATGACGGTAACTCTGACCTCCATGATGCGGGCGTATATGAAATACATTAAGCTCAACGAGTTACATGAAGAAAAAGCAGCAAATCAAAGAGACTGATTATTTTTCGTGAAAAGGAAAATCAAGGTATCTGAAAAATATAAGTCTGATTCAATGTTGATTGATATTGCTAGAAATATCGATCAACATTTTATTGGATCTAAAGTTAATTTCTTAAAGGATGATCATTCAACTTCAGTCATAAAAATTGAAGTTGATGGAAAGAACTTTATTGCTAGAAGGGATAATCCGGGAAGTTGGCTAAGGTTTACACGGCGATTATTTAAAAAAAGCCGATCCATGAAAACATGGAATAAAGCTCATTGGTTGAATAAGAATGAACTTAAAACCATCATTCCTTGTGCAGTGGTTGAAGACTATATATTTTTTATAAGAGCTAGTTCTTTTATCATAACTGAATGTATAGATGGAGATACGTTTAAGTCTTATCTTGCTGATCCTGCTGTATCCACAGATAGCAAATTTCAGATGTCATCTCGCGTGATTTCGTTAATTAATCACTGGCACTCTATTGGCATTAACCATGGCGATCCAAAAGGACCAAATATTATTGTCGATAATGATGATGTGATTCTTATCGATATTGAAGATGCAACCGCTTCGAGAACAAAATTAAGAAAGAGAAGAGCTTTTGCAAAAGACTGGGCTATCGTACTTCATAATTTACAGCGTTATGAAGAGCTTAGAAAAAATGCGCAGAATCAAATATTGACCATCTTTGATGGTGATCCGGACTATTTTAGCAAGCTCCTGGTAAAAAAATCTTTAATTCAAGAGCACTCTCTTGTTAGTCAGTCGTTTAATGAGGTGTTTCCAGCGAATGAGATAGATGCGGTCATTAGCGGGTCGAATCTCCCAGATAACTGGAGCGAAGTTACTAAAACGGGTGAGTTTATACATCTTTCCCATGATAATAATGATATTCACCTAATATCCTCTTCAGAGGGCTTTATCAAAGCTCCTTCAAATGTGAAAGGGGTTTTCTCGCTAGCTCTGGCCCTTAGGGTTTGTGGTATAGATCAGACTAGGATTCTAGATGGTGGATATAAGGGCGACAAAGAGTATTTAATTTATTCAACAGCTCAAACAGAAACTGTTGAAACAGTGTTGAAACGGCTTGTAGAGAATTCAGATCAACAAGTAGAACTTATTACTAGGCTCGGAGAAGTACTCGGAAGACTTCATCTCAGAGGCTTTATACACGGCAATCTTTGTCTATCCGATATTTGTGTCAGTAGTGCTGAAGATGGTAATGCTCCCTTGATTTTTGTAACAAGAAATACAAAGTGGTATGGGAAACGGATAAAAGACAAAATATCAGCTGATCTCTCTGATATTCATCAGCAGCTGAGTTCTAGATCTAATTGTCATCTTCTGACGCCTTTCAAAGAAGCATATAATCAGACTTTTTATGCAGATTAAGTTTGAAATTCTTTTCCTCTAGGTATTAGGTTGGGCTGGGTTAATTAATGCATATAGAGTTGACTGAAGATTTATATTTATCTGAAGGAAATGAGAGAGTTTCTTATATACATCCAATGGATAGTTCTAAGATTATAAAAATCGAGAAGAAAGGAAATAAATCAAGACATCAAAATGACTTAGATTATTTTTACTTCAAGCTTTTAGAGAAAAAAAGGGTAGATCTTTCTCATATAACTAGTTGTTATGGTTGGGTTGAAACAAATTTTGGAAAAGGTGTTGTTTTCGATAGGGTATCAAATTATGACAACAGTAAAGAGCTTACTCTTGAAGATGTTATAAAAGAAGGCGCACTTCCTAAGTGCGAGTTGGAGATATTGTTAGATACGCTAAAAAACTATCTTGTAGATAACAAGATACTATTTGTTGATGTGTCATTAAAGAATGTTTTATTGAAAAAAGAAGCGGAAGATAAAAATAAGCTAATTATTGTAGACGGTCTTGGTGCAAGAAGATTTGGTCTTAAGTTTTTTCTACAAAGAAATATTGAGACGCTTTTAATAAATAAGACTAATAAGCAGTGGAATAAGTTAATGAGGACATATAAAAAGTTAAGTAGATTATAATAAGTGAGATAATAGAGTCAGTTCTCATGAATAAGATTTTGCATATAAATCTATCCAGTGCCTTCGGCGGCGGAGAGAGACAGACCGCCAACCTGATCAGTTTTCTGAGCCGGCAGCCTGGTATAGAGCAGGTACTGATTACCCGGCCAGGCAATCCCCTGGCTGAGCTTGGTGAACAATATGGTTGTAGGGTTGTAGAAGCCAAGAATCAGCTTCAAAGACATTTCTCATCAGTATCTCGAGGCGTTGATCTGGTGCATTGCCACGATGGCCGGGCGGTGTATTGGGGCTTGTTGCACCGTTGGCTGACGGGCACACCTTATCTCATCAGTCGTCGAGTCGAACATCCGATCAGCGCCAAGCGATCATCACGTTGGGCCTATCAGAATGCCGAGAAGATCATCTGCTTAAGTCGAGCAATCCGATCCCAGGTGGCTAAGGTGGCGGCGATCGATAAAACGGTGATCATTCCTTCGGCTTGCTTTCCCGTTCCTAGCGATCCCGAGAAGTCGGCAGCGATTCGAGCCCGCTATCCGGGTAAGCGGCTGATTGGTCAGATAGGGGCTCTGATCGATCTTAAAGGTCAGCGTTATACGCTGGAGGTGGCAAAGCAGCTTCGACACAGTCATCCAGAGGTTCATTTTTTATTCTTGGGCTCTGGGCCGAATCTAGAAGAGTTGAAACATCTATCGGCGGGATTAAGTAATGTAGAGTTTGTAGGGCAGATCCAAAATGTGGGTGACTACCTTGCTTGCTTTGAGTTGCTGCTGATGCCATCGCTGATGGAGGGGTTTGGGTCGACAATTCTTGAAGCCATGCACCATGGTGTGGCGGTGATTGCGTCAGAGGTGGGCGGAATTCCTGATATTATTCAAAACCAGTCTAATGGGTTGTTGGTACCGCCAGCGGATAGCCAAGCACTAGAGGATGCTGTCGTTCGCCTATTGGAGCAACCTACCGAACGTGAACAGATCGCCGAGCGTGGTCGTCAGACGGTAGAAGCGTATCATCCGGATGTTGTGTTTAATCAGTGCTGGGCGCTATACCGGGATCTGCTAGGCCTCTGAGGATGACTGATCTGATCGCCGTCTAATATGGCTCAGCCAGCCTGCCAGAGCTACCACCAACGTTACCAGGAAGATGGTCGTAATATTGTGGCTGAGCATCGCCTGGGTCAAACCGAAGTCTATATAGCCGAACACCAGCAACAGCCCTGCTGTAGCCAGTTGTAGATCAGTGGATCGCATTCGATAGAAGAACCTCAACAGCAGGCTGTAGAACAACAGTAGCGCAGCCAAGCCGATAAGCCCGAGTTCGGCTAAGGTGTTCATCACTTCGTTATGGGCATGCCCGTAGCCTATATTATTTGCGACCAGCTTCTGCTTGATTAACTGCTTAACGCTATTGCGATATTCCCCCTCACCGACGCCAAAGGCTGGTGATTGTTGGAACATAATCCCGGCAGCTCGCCACATCTCAAGCCGGGTGCCTGCTGAGCCTTTAATATGATTGTCTTCGGAGAAATAGCCGATGGTATCGTTCACAGCCCTATCCACTTTCAGCTTAACTAGTTGGTTACTTTGATAGATTCCGATGGTCGCAACGATAAAACCGGCATAGAGACCAAAGCGTAACGGTTTAAATTCAATGGCTTCACGCATAATCAGCCATAGCATAATCGGAATCGCAATCCAGCCCCCTCGAGTGCCAGAGGTAATAGAACCCATAACCCCAAATCCGAAAGCGATTATCGATAACAGGATCAATAGCTTATGGCGCGAATGCCCAGGTTGCGGTTTGATGCAGTAGGTCAGCGACAATACACCAAGCATCAATGAAAGATCACCGAAAGAGATTTTGTGCACATGGCCGTTGGCGACAATGTGGTTCAGAATATATTTTTGATAGTAGCCAAAGCAGCCCGCCCCTATCGCACCGATAAATAGTCCGGCGTAGAACCAGCGTTTTGAAGCGCCAAAGCGTCGGACGGCAAAGAAGATCGGTAGCACCAGCAAAAATCTGGAGGCGATATCAAAATCGGCCAGGTCGGTATTTTGATGCACCAGCATATTGATCAGCACCGCTAGTGGGTAGATACACATGGTGACTAGTAGCAGTTTCTCATCCTGATTCAGCTTAATGCCGCGGTTATGGCGGGTCAGCAGCATGGATATCGACAGTAACAGCATCAGTAAAGCAACGGCGCCGATCGATCGATCCACCACCAACAACAGGGCTGATAACAGCATCAGTGCAAGGTTAAAGCCTTGGGAGAGTACAGCGTGCATGGCAACTTCTTCTGGATCGCTTAATTCGGATTAGAGGGGATACAGCTAAGGACCTGGTCCACGCTGACATCCACCAGGGAGTGGCTTTCCGGCAGCTCTCGAATCGCCAGTAGACTGTCATCCCCGCCCAGGTCGGCCCGCAGGATATCGGCGTTACGGGTGAGCGGCGGGGTGTATTCGGGAGTGGTGGTCCGGTAGATCGCGATCAGGTGGCAACCCACGGCGGCGGCGATATGCATCAGGCCTGAGTCGTTGCTGATCGCGTGTTGTGCCAGGGCTAGCAGGTCCACGGCGTCCTCGAGCTGGGTTTCGCCGCACAGGTTAAGCAGCTCGCAGTTGGCCTGTTGCTGAATCGCATCGGCCACCGCTCTATCTTTGGGGGAGCCCAGGCACGAGAGTTGATAGCCCTGCTTGGCCAATTGATCGGCTGCTTGCGCCCAGTACTCCGCCGGCCACTGCTTGGCGGGCCCAAATTCAGCCCCGGGCAGCAGGGCTACCACGGGTTTGCTCAGATCCAGCTGATGCTGATCGATCAATCGTTGCTGGTTCTTCTTATCGACGGTGAGTTGCGGATCGATAATTGTGGGTGGATCCAAACTTGGCTTGTCTCCCAACGCGACCATTCGCTGTACCGCCAGTGGTAGGCGTTCCTTGTCGAGCAGGCGCATGTCGTTGATGACGCCGTAGCGCATCTCGCCGCGATATCCCCTACGCTCGGGTACTTCTGCGATCCAGGGTAACAGGGCGGCTTTAAATGAGCGTGGGATCACGATGCTGTGGCTGTACTGACGTTTGACCAGCCCCAGCCCCAACTGCCAGCGTTTCTTCAGCCCCAGCTCGCCGTGCTTCACATCCAGTGCGATAGCATTCTCCACTTCCGGCATCCGTGCCAGGATCGGTAATGACCAGCCCGGCGCCACCACATCGATGGTGCAGCTTGGCTGTTGCTGCTTCAGGTGCTTGAACAGGCTTTGGCACATCACCATATCACCGACCCAGGAGGGGCCGACGATCAGCCAACGTTTAGACATGGTGGAAAATCCTGTGTGATCTGGGGTAGTGGGTTGATTCCGCGTGCATCGATCAGGCCTGGTGCAGCCACTTCATATATTCGGCAACGCCCTGCTGTACGGTCTTGAACGGCTCGTCGTATCCCAGTGCCCGCAGCTTGCTGATGTCAGCCTGGGTGAAGCTCTGGTAGGAGCCCTTCAGGTGATCCGGAAACTCGATAAATTCGATCTGGCCCTTACCGTGGTAGGCGATGACCGAATCGGCGACATCCTTGAACGACTGGCTGCGACCGGTACCGAGATTAAAGATGCCGGAGTGCTCCGGGTGGTCCATAAACCACAGGTTGACGTTGACCACGTCGCCGACAAAAACAAAATCCCGTTTCTGACCACCAGCTTCATAACCGTCGTAGGCACCGAACAGTTTTGGATCTTCGCCTCGCTGGATCTGGCAGTGATTGTGGTAAGCCACGCTGGCCATGCTGCCCTTGTGTTGCTCGCGGGGGCCGTAAACGTTGAAGTAGCGGAAGCCGACGACCTGCGAACTGGGCTGCTGCGGCAGAATCCGACGCACGTACTGGTCAAACTGCCACTTGGAATAGCCGTAGACGTTGATTGGTCCTTCGCAGGCCAGCTCTTCGCGGAAGATCTCGCCCTTACCATAGGTTGCCGCTGAAGAGGCGTACAGAAACGGGATCTCGCGCTCCAGGCAGTAGTGCAACAACACTTTGGAGTACTCGTAGTTGTTCTCCATCATGTATTTGCCGTTCCACTCGGTGGTTGCCGAACAGGCCCCTTCGTGGAAAATCGCCTCGATCGGCCCCAAGGCTTCCCCGGCCTGTAGTCGGGCCAGGAAGTCGTCTTTGTCGAGATAGTCGCTGATCTGGCAATCCTGAAGGTTCCAGAACTTATGTCCGTCGGTCAGGTCATCGACCACCAGAATATCGGTGATGCCCCGATCATTCAGGCCTTTGACGATGTTACTGCCGATCATGCCGGCGCCGCCGGTTACGATAATCATGAACCTTGATTCTCCTCGGTGGTACGGATCCGGCGGACGATATTGGTGGTGGAGCAGCCGTCTAGGAAGCCCAGAATAATGACCTCGCCGCCGTTGCGGATCACCGCCTCGCCGCCGGCGACATCTTCGGCCTTGTAGTCGCCGCCTTTGACCAGGATATCCGGCAACAGCTCTTTGATCAGTTCGGCAGGAGTGTCATCGACCGAATCTTTGCCGAACGGAACCACCCAGTCCACGCTGCCGAGCCCGGATAGTACTGCCATACGCTGTTCCAGTGGGTTGATCGGCCGCTCCGGCCCTTTCAGTCGCTCGACCGAGTCGTCGGAGTTGACGGCGACGATCAGCTTATCGCCCAGCGAACGGGCCTGTTCCAGATACTGCACGTGACCGGCGTGGAGGATGTCGAAGCAGCCGTTGGTCATCACGACCTTTTCGCCGCGGGCGCGGGCGGTCTGAATCTGTTTTTGCAATGCATGGACGCTGAGGATGCCGGTCTCTTCGACCGCCTCGCCCAGTACCGCCCGGTTGAGCTCCTCGGCACTGAGGGTGGCGGTGCCTAGCTTGGCGACCACGATGCCGGCGGCCAGGTTGGCCAGACGGGTGGCGTCTTCGATCGTTTCACCGGCGGCGAGAGAGGCGGCCAGGGTGCCGATCACGGTATCGCCGGCGCCGGTGACATCGTAGACCTCCTGCGCCAGGGTCGGGATATGCAGTTCCTGATCAGATTGGATCAGGGCCATACCGCGTTCGCTGCGGGTCACCAGCAGGGCATCCAGCTCACAGGCCGTGCGCAGACTATGAGCGCGCTCAACCAGCTCGCTATCGTCATGCCACCAGCCGACCACCGCGGCAAATTCTGACTCGTTGGGGGTGATCAGGGTAGCCCCGGTATAGCGGCTGAAGTCGGTGCCTTTCGGGTCGACCAACACCTGCTTGCCGGCGGCACGGGCGCGGGAGATCATCGCCCGGATCTCATCCAGACAGCCTTTTCCGTAATCGGAGAACACCACCGTATCGCAGTCTCGTAGGCAGTGGTCAAAACGACTCAACAGATGGGCGTGATCGTAATCTTCGAAACCATCTTCGAAATCGAGTCGGATCAGCTGCTGGTTGCGGCTCATGACTCGCAGTTTGGTGATGGTATCCGAACCTTCGACCTCTTCGAACTCGCACTGAACACCGGCTTCATTGAGCTGTAACCGCAGACTATCGGCGGCTTCGTCTTTACCGACCAGCGATAGCAGGGTGGCATTGCCTCCCAGGGCGACAATATTCAGTGCTACGTTGCCGGCACCGCCGGGGCGGCCTTCGTGATCTTTGATGTGGACCACCGGCACCGGTGCTTCCGGCGAAATGCGACCGGTTTGTCCGTGCCAGTAACGATCGAGCATCAGGTCGCCCACCACCAGAACGCGGGCGCTGGAAAAGTCCGGAGTAAAGAGCTGCATGGATTGGTCCGCTTAATTCGTTTCCATCGTTAAGCCAGATCGCTATCGATCTGCTCGCACAACCAGTGGCCGATAAAGATATGGGCTTCCTGAATACGGGCCGTCTCATCGCTGGGGACGGTTACCGAAATATCGGCCATTCCCGCCAATTTTCCACCGTCACGACCCAATAAGGTTGCTGATTTGATTCCCATGGCTTGGGCTTGTTCCACCGCTTTGATGATATTGCCGCTGTTGCCGGAGGTGCTGATGCCGATCACCAGATCACCGGGCTTGGCCAGCCCTTCGATTTGACGCGAGAACAGGGTTTCGAACTCATAATCGTTGCTGTGGGCGGTCATCAGCGAACTGTCGGTGGTCAATGCGATCGAGCCCAGCGGCCCCCGCTCCGCCTTATAGCGCACCATCAGCTCCGCCGCCAGATGCTGAGCATCGGCCGCGCTGCCGCCGTTACCCATCCACAACACCTTGCCGCCGCCGCGCAGACATTCGACTACGGCCTCGGCCAGCGCAACCACTTCGGGACCCAGAGACTGAACTCGCTCAAAGGTTTCCTGATGACGTTTGAGCGCACCTTCGAAACTTGAAATCACGCTAGGGACTCTCCGCAGACTGAAAAAAGGAGCCCAGTATACCAGAGCCCCCACAGGACTGTTAAAAACCTGAATTCCTTCTATGGGATATGCTTGACAGCGATAACTAAACCCGCTTAAATACGCGCCTCTTGCGCATCAGCGCCTATGCCCGGATAGCTCAGTTGGTAGAGCAGAGGATTGAAAATCCTCGTGTCGGTGGTTCGATTCCGCCTCCGGGCACCATCTCTTTCAAAGGCTTGCAACTAAACGCAGGCCTTTGTTGTTTCTGGCTTGTGCCAAGATTGTGCCGTCAACGTTCCCAGCCGCCTCCCGAAGATGCTCGCCCGCCATATGCGCGTAGCGTAAAACCATCTCGAACGACGACCAGCCACCCAATTCCATCAGTTCATGCAGACTGGTTCCGTTCTGTACGTGCCAAGATGTCGCAGGTCGTACCAGCGAAAGTCTGAGATCCCAGCCCGTTTCAGTGCGTTGTACCACGCTTTGGTGGTGGTTCGGTCTACCGGTTCGCCCTGGTAGGTGAAACAGTAGTCCGGGTGTTGCCCTTGCTGCTCAATGAGAACCGAACGGGCATCCTCGTTGAGCGGTACCGCAAAGGCTTTGCGTGACTTGGATTGGTCGGCATGTATCCAGGCCATTCCCGTATCCAAGTTCACTTGCTCTTTAAGTTATTTCATCCTTCATCAATTGAATTGAATAAGCTGAAATTTTAATTATTATCTAACAGCCTTTCGTTTAAAATTTTATTGGTAAAATTACTGCTTATAATTCTTTCTCCACAGCGAGAGTAGTGGTCTCTATCTCTGAACATAAAACAATCGTTTTCAAAAGCTATTGTTGGCTCATAGAATATCGTGTTATAAGCTTTGTACTGAAATTGTTCTTGATCAGTTAACAATGAATCAATATTGATTTCTAATTGCTCAAATAACAAAATAGACTCAGGGTTAACAGTATTTAATTCATTAGTGAAAAACTTTTTTTGTGGCTTCCAACGATACTCAAGGAAGGGGCCTACCCAGACTACATTAATTTCATATTTCGATGAAACTTCATTAAGGTAATTTTTCACCTTGATAATATTTCTATCTTCAAAGGAATCAAACTCGCCAATAAATGCCCGTTGACTATCTACTTTTCCAGAAGAGTCCTTTATAAAGTAAGATCCGCTTTGATGAAAAATAATTGATTTAATAATTGGCTTGTTCTTACTCAAGAATTCATCGAAATCGTCATAATGACAATTGGCTCTATTGTCATGAGGGCGGCAACCTCCTTGAGATATACCGATAACAAATGGATATGAATCGCTAAAGCTAACTATATTGAACAAATTCATAGCATGAGAGTCGCCAAGGATAACAATAGCTTGACCATGTTTTTCACTACAATTAAGTATATCGGGGGTATTTAAAAGATTAGAGTTTTTTGCCCATAACTTACACTGATCGGAAGCCATCTCATTGTCCATATCATAACTCATAGCGCTCAAAACCTTGCGAGCTTCTGTGACTTCTTCTGGAGAGTATTTATAGTTAAGCATTAGATCTTGATAACCGTCTGTTAAATGTCCACTCAATCCAATTGAACCGAACAGTAAGATGCTTCCGAGAGAGCTTGAAAAAATCATCCTGCGGCTAAATAAGCTATTGTTACGAAATGGTGTTTCAACATACTTCCAAGAGATGAAAGCTAACACTAGAGCTAATATAGCTAGAGAGATCATCAGTTGTGGCGATGGTGATTCTAAGGTTCTTATTCTTGCAAAAGCGAATAACGGTTGATGCCACAAGTAGGCGGAATAACTTATCAAACCAATGCCCACAAAAGCTTTGTTACTTAAAATGCGAGCAGCTAACGTATCTTTTTCAGCAAATAAAATAAGCATTACTACACCAGCGACTGGAGCAAGTGCATAAACGCTTGGTATTGGTGTTGATTTATCAAATGTAAGAATAGAGAGCACGATTATGGATAAACCAAGGAACGAAAGAGTATCGTTCTTTTTTACGCCTCTATTTTGCACAATAAATGCCGCTATAGAGCCAGCAAGCAGCTCCCATGCTCGTGTAGGAGCTAGGTAAAAGTTGGCAGACTCTTTATTACGCCAGGCCCATTCACTGAGTAGTAAACTGAGTATTGACATAAAAATAATCATCCAAAACACTTTATTTCTTCCAAATTTCCACGCCAAGAATAGAAAGATGGGAAACAACAGATAGTACTGCTCCTCAACTGCTAAGCTCCACGTATGGAGCAATGGCTTTTCCTCAGCAGTCGCTGCGAAGTATCCACTCTCACTCCAAAAAAGAAAGTTTGATAAAAATAAACTCACAGTGAAGAGACTTTCTGAAAAATCTTTCATTTGGACGGGGTGCATCCACATCCAAGCGAAGGGAATGCATACCAGCATTACTAAGAACAGTGCAGGCAATATTCTTCGGGCACGCCTTTCATAAAAGTCAATAATGCTGAACTGTTGATTTTTAATATCCTCGATAAGGATTAATGTAATCAAGTAACCACTGATGACAAAAAACACATCGACACCAACAAAACCTCCACTAAATAATTCAAAACCTGCGTGGAATAGTATTACTGGGATAACAGCAAGAGCTCGTAAGCCATCAATTTCAGAACGATAGGTCGGTTTGTAATGGTTCACTTGGTTCACTTGGTCCACATCGAAAAAACGAAGTCTACAGAAAACCTTCTTTGAAGGGCACTAGGGAATCAGCGAACAAGTTTCTCGACATGAAGAAATCTTCGCGCTGATGTGCCTAGGGCTACGTTTGGAGAACTAACTTTCCTTTCCAGACAGCAAGTTCACTTGAACCGACAAACCTCTGACTTGGCGTGTATATAGATCTAACACCACCCCGAGGTACAGCAAGCCCGCGTGAGTTCAAATATATATGAGGCAGCCGTTGCCAAACGTAATAAACGCAGTGATGGAGATCGAGCAATTGGCAGAGAACCTGGAAGGGATTATGCGTCTGTTACTCTTTGATGAAGGCGTACCTTACCCGGACCCTTTGACAAAGTACGAGGCGGCTTTGAACTCGACACAAACCTGCACGTCACTCAATACAGTCGCTGACTTTAGCCGACTTCTACGCAGAGATCGTATTGAAACATAAGTGTTAATTTCTCACTTCTGATCAACAGAAGCTGGCGCTACTGTTGCTCAGTAACTAATCTGGAGAATAAAGATTCGGCTAGGGAGAGCAATCGATCAGGGAATTCTGCAGACCGTCGGCCTGAGGACCGGCTGGACAGAGCCCCTTCCCAGCAGGGGCACAGGAGCGTTTAATGAGAGCGTTTTCGTTTGTAATCGTCACGTTGACCATTCTGTCATGGCCGGCTTTAACTGTCGCGGAGGACTCGGCTGGTACAGCTTACACATCGATAAAACTGCTGGGTGCTTATGCACAGGTCAAGGGTATTGAAGCAGCAGGGAGTCTCTCTGGCCCCATCTTCCCCTCTAACGATGAGAGCGATGGCAAGGATCTGGAAGACTTGATCGGGGGGATCACCGCTGCTGTTGGCTACGATTTCGGCCGCTACCGCCTCGAGCTTGAATATGGCTGGCGCTACCGGTTTGACCTCAATGGTAATGTTGGTAGAGCGGATCCGGGACCGGGGCGAACGGCAACCTTTCGTAGTGAAGTGGAATCCCAGACGCTGCTACTGAGTTTGTTGTGGGACTTTGAGACAGATTACAGCCTGCTGGGCTATCGCTTGCAGCCTTGGGCCGGTATCGGAGTCGGGGTGGTAAAAAATAAAACCGACACCAATCTGTTTAATTTCGGGATATCAAAGGAACGCGATACCAATACCGAAAAGAGTACCGCCTGGCTGCTGACCGCCGGAAGTACAGTCAAACTGAACGAACGCTGGAGCGCCGATATCGCCTACCGCTATATCGACTTGGGAGATGTACACATAGGCCCCCAATCTGGCGGAGCCGAAGTCAGTACCTCAGGAATGCGTTCCCATGATCTGACTTTCGGTTTGATATACCGGTTCTGATCGGGCAGTAGGTAATTTCGGATACAGTTAAAGTCCCGCCCATTCAGGCAATGCACAGGAGCGAAGCTAATATCTGTTTTGGCCAGTCATGGGGTCGCTGGTTAGGAATTCTTGTTGTGGGAATTCAGTACTAACAAAGCAATAGGGTTTTCGTTAGCGTTTGATATGAATATATTGTTTTTTCTAAAGCAACATTGAAAACTTCGTGCCGGTGGTTCGACTCCAGCTCTGGAAACCATCTCTTGCAATGGCTTGCAATCTAGAGCAGGCCTCAGTCGTTTCTAGACCCTTTCAAATCCAGGATTAGCCCGAGTCAGCTTTAATCCTCTAAGATTCTGCGCCTCGTTCGTACGCCGGTTCACCGGCGATGGCTTACATTAGTCGCACGAAGCTTGAAGCCGATCTGTAAGCTGCTTACGATGAGGCTAATTTTTTGATGAGGACAAGTTGATGGTCGATAAGCGGGAGATTCGTAAGGACCGGTACTTGAAGTTGATGACCAAGACCGGGATTCCGCTGGCGATCATCAGTGTACTGAGTCTGTGGGCCGGGCGTTACTTTGGTTCGCCGGGACTGGGGATGCTGTTCTTTATCACCTGTCCGTTGGCGATGGCGATCGGCCTGGCCTACAACATCCGTTACGTGATGCTGGCGGTGCGCAAGCAGCGTGAGGAGAAGGAAAAAGAGGAGCGGGGCCGCACCCGTTAAGCTATGAGCGAACTCCATCCGCTGCTCGAAATGCACTTTCCGACCCTGGCCGGCGTCGATGATGCCGAGGGTCGGGCGATTCTGTCTGAGGCGATGCTGCTGGAGGTACCCCCAGGGCAGTCGGTGTTCCGTGTTGGCGATCCTTGCCAAAATTTTCTGATGGTCGCCGCCGGCCAGGTCAAGGTGATCGGGCGCGGCAGCAGCGGACGTGAAATTCTACTGTACCGGATCGATCAGGGTGGCACCTGTGTGCTGACCACCGCCTGCCTGATGGGACACGATGCCTATCCGGCCGAAGGGATTACCGAGACGACGGTACAGGCGTTTGCGATTCCCCGGCAGCGATTCGAACAGGCGCTGGCCGGTTCGGAAGGCTTACGTCGGTTTGTGTTCGCTTCTTATGGCGAGCGGTTGAGCGACCTGATCCGGCTGGTTCAGCAGTTGGCTTTCGAACGGATCGACCTACGGCTGGCCCGGTATCTGATCGAAAACTGTCGTGAACGGATCGAGCTGCAGGTAACCCACCAGCAGTTGGCGATCGAACTGGGCTCGGCCCGCGAGGTGGTCAGTCGCCAGCTCAAGAGTTTCGAACGTCAGGGCTGGATCAGCCTGGGACGCGGAACGATCCGGGTCGAACACCTGGCCGGACTGGAAACCCTGCTCGATTGTCAGGGCTGAGCCGGCTTCTTCATCCGCCACTAATTCGCCCTTATGTGACCTAGTCACTGAACTCTCCATTAGGCTCGACTAAAGTAGCTCCATCTGCCGTACGGCACTCAAGCGACTTGATAAGGAGCCTTCCTATGAACGCGAATATTGGCACTGTCGATAAGATCCTGCGCATCGTTGCCGGATTGGTTCTGATCTCCCTGGTTTTCATCGGCCCGCAGACCCCTTGGGGCTGGGTTGGCCTGGTACCCTTGCTGACAGCACTGATCAATTTCTGTCCGGCGTACCGGATTTTCGGTATCAGCACCTGCCGCAAGTGTGACTCCTGATCCGATTCTAATCGGTACGGGCTAGGGTTCTGCTCGAGGCTTGCCTCGTCAGGCTTGACGTCCGGGGTCGGTGACCGACCTGTTTTTCGATGGTTTGGGCTGGAAGGGAGTCTGCCGCAGTCTTCCTGGCCAGATGTAAGGCGCCAAGGTCCTGAAATTTGGTTATGCCCCTTACGGCAGTGTTATTAACCCGACGCTGCCGTTTTTTTCTGTCTCCGCGGCTCCACTTCTATTTCTGCTTAAATGCTGCATTGTCGGCTTTCTATTTCCAGTTCAGTCAGTATTCATTGATCGCGCCCTAATCTGTGTTTAGAAACGCTAACAGGGGACAGAACGATGAACACTCATCTCAACAAAACCAAGCGTCCATTCAAGAGCATGCTGCTGGGGCTGGCGATCAGCGCTTTGATCGCCGCGCCGGTAATGGCCGAGGCCGGACACCGCGGTGATCACAAGTACCAGAAAGGAAAGGCTCGATACGACTATGCCAAAGTGGTGTCGGTCGAGCCGGTGACCCGGTCGGTGTCGCGCAAAGTCCCCTATCAGAGTTGTTGGCAGGAGGAGGTGGCCTACGAGGTGCCGACCCATGGCGGCTACCGCTCCCGCACCCCGGAGATCCTCGGTGGCATCGCGGGTGTCGCACTGGGGAGCAGCTTGGGCAGCAATCACCACAAGAGTAATCGCACCATCAAGGCGATCGCCGGTGGCCTGCTGGGAGCTTCCATCGGGCGCGATCTGGGGCGACAGCACCACCACCCGTCGAGCCGTACCGAGTACCGCACCGAGCAGCGTTGCGATACCCACTACGAGACTCACTGGGAGGAGCGGATAACCGGCTACGATGTCCGCTATCGTTATCGGGGAGAGACATACCATACTCGCATGGACTATGATCCGGGGAACAAAATTCGTGTCCAGGTACAGGTAAGGCCGGTGTTCTGATTGCAGGGCGTCGGCCGATGGAGGCTAACCCGGTTTGACCCAGAATAATCGATTGATTCGCAGTGTGGGTGTGTCGTTAATCACGGGGTTATTGATGTTGACGACGCCGGTGTTGCAGGCGGCCGAACCGATCGGTCGAGATCGGGCGGCGGAGATGGTTCAACAGCGCTACGGCGGCAAGGTGCTGGATCTTAAGCGGGTCGGCAGTGGTAACAAGATGGCCTATCGGGTCAAGCTGCTGCAGCCATCCGGGAGGGTTAAATTGATTCTGATCGACGCCACCAGCGGTAAGGCATTGCCCTTCAAAGGGCGCCAGTAAACCGCCAGCTTGGAAAGGATAACGAAAGGGGAGAACGATGCGCGTTCTGGTAGTTGAGGATGAACAGGCGCTGCGTGAGCAGTTGGGTGAGGCGCTGAAGTCGCGCAATTATGCGGTCGACCTGGCTCCCGATGGCGAAGAGGGGCTTTATCTCGCCCAGGAGTGGGAGTTCGATCTGGCCGTGATCGACCTGGGGTTGCCGGGGCTGAGCGGCCTGGAGCTGATCCGCCGTATCCGTGAGCAGGGTAGCCGCCTGCCGATCCTGATTCTGACCGCCCGCAGCGACTGGCAGGACAAGGTCGAAGGCCTGGAGGCCGGGGCCGACGATTACCTGACCAAACCCTTCCATATCGAAGAACTGCTGGCGCGGGTTAACGCGCTGTTGCGCCGTTCGGCCGGTCAGGCCAGCCCCAGCGTCAACTACGGTCCGATTCGGATCGATACGGCTGCCAAGCGGGTTTACCTGCAGGAGCAACCGCTGGAGTTGACCGCCTACGAGTACAACACTCTGGAATACCTGATTCACCAGGCCGGCAAGGTGGTGTCCAAGACCGAGCTGACCGAGCACCTGTACGATCAGGATTTTGATCGCGACAGCAACGTGATCGAGGTCTTTATCACCCGCTTGCGCAAGAAGCTTGATCCCAGCGGCGAGCTGAAACCGATCGCCACCGAGCGCGGTCGCGGTTATCGGTTTGTGTTGAGCGCCGACTGATCTGCCTGTGTTACGACTGCGGATCCCCTACTCCCTCAATGCCCGCCTTGGGCTGGCGTCCTGTCTACTGCTGCCGCTGATTATCGGCCTGACCGCGCTGATTCTGGATCAGGCCTACAGCCGCAGTCTGGAGCAGACGGTGCGCGAGCGGCTGGAGCTGCAGACCTACGTGCTGTTGGGCGCCGCCGAAGCCGGTGGCGGGGTGTTGTGGATGCCGCCAAGCCTGCAGGAACCGCGTTTCAGTCAACCCGGCTCCGGTCTGTTCGGGCTGGTCAGCGATGCCGACGGCGAGGTGCTGTGGCGCTCCGAGTCCAGTCTCGGGGCGGAGCTGCAACCGCTGCAATCCAAGCCCGAGCCGGGACAGGCGTTGTTCGGGGTCGATGATATGGGGTTGTTCTTCTACAGCTACCGGGTGTTGTGGGAAATCGAGTCCGGGCAGGTGACCGAATTTGTTTTCAGCACCCTAGAGCGACCGGATCGTTTTCGGGCCGCGCTACGCGAGTTTCGATTCCACCTGTGGAGTGGACTGGCGTTGTTGGGCTTGTTGCTGTTGGCGGCTCAGGCGCTGCTGATGCGCTGGGGATTACAGCCGTTGCAGCAGATGGCTCAGGACATCAAATCGATGGAGACCGGCGATCAGAACCAATTGGAGGGGCGCTACCCCCAGGAGGTTCAGCCGCTGACCCACAACCTCAACCTGCTACTGGAAACCGAACGCGGCCGACGCCAGCGTTACCGCAACACCCTGGCCGATCTGGCCCACAGTCTCAAAACGCCGCTGGCGGTGATGCGGAATGAAGTGGAGACGGATCGATCGGCGCCGACCAACACCGAGCTGCTGCAACAGCAGGTGGATCGAATGGAGCAGATCATCAATCACCAGCTCGGTCGGGCCGGTTCGGCATCGGCGCAAAAACTGTTGCAACGCACCCAGGTTCGCCCGGTAGCCGAGCGTATCGGTCTGGTGATGGCCAAGGTCTATCCGGATAACTACCGTAGTTTCGAGGTGATCGGCGAAGACGAGTCCTTTACCGGCGACGAGCGGGACCTGATGGAGATGCTCGGCAACCTGATCGACAACGGATTTAAGTATGGCGCTGGCCGGGTTCAGGTACGGATCGAGACTCAAGCGCAGCAGTTGTTGATTCGGATCGAGGACGACGGCCCGGGGGTGGCCGACGAGCTGGGTGAGCTGATCCTTCAGCGGGGCACCCGCGCCGATTCGATCGCACCTGGGCAGGGTATCGGCCTGTCTGTGTTGCGCGATATTCTCAGTAGCTACGGCGGCACCCTGACCCTGGGCCGCAGCGAAACCCTCGGCGGCGCCAGTTTCTGTCTGCAATTGCCCCGCTAGTCGGGGTGGTTTCGGTTTTGGTGACTCAGCCCAGATTCTTCTCAAACACCTTGGAATTACGCTGCAGGTTGTAGAGCGCCTGCTTGCCTTTGGGCAGCGTGCTCAGATCCGCCTCGACAAAGCCGCGCTCCTGAAACCAGTGGGCAGTGCGGGTGGTGAGCACAAATAGCCGCTCAATCCCCTGGGCACGGGCCTGCTGTTCGATCTGGCTCAGCATCCGGTCTCCCCGGTTGCCACCGCGATAGTCGTCGCTGACCGCCACGCAGGCCAGTTCGGCCGAGCCATCCTGGTAGGGGTAGAGCGCTGCGCAGCCGATGATGCTGTTGTCACGCTCGACCAGTACGAAGCGGTCGATCTCGGTCTCCAGCAGCTCGCGTGAGCGCCGTACCAGTACCCCGCGCTCCTCCAGCGGGCGGATCAGTTCCAGAATCCCGCCCACATCGTCGATTCCGGCCTGGCGTACCTGCTCGTAGCTCTCCTGCAGCACCATGGTGCCGGTGCCGTCGCGGGTGAACAGCTCCAGCAGCAGCGCCCCGTCCTGATGGTAGCTGATCAGGTGGCCACGATCGACCCCGCCGTGGCAGGCGGTGGTCACGGCGGTCAGCTGGCGGGCCAGTTGGCTGTGGGGCTGCTGCGAATCGGTCAGTCCGTCCAGGTATTGCTGCAGCAAACGTTCGGCGGCCTTGGTCAGCAGTTCGGAGTGCTGTTGGCCGCTGTCATGCACGATGCCATTATCCTCGCCGAAGCAGATCAGCTTGTCGGCTTTCAGTGCGATCGCCACTTGGGCGGCGACGTCCTCGATCGCCAGGTTGAACACTTCGCCGGTGGGGGAGTAGCCCAGGTTGGACAGCAGCACCATCGAGCCCTGATCGAGTAGATGATTGATCGAACTGCTATCGACCCGACGCACTTCGCCGGTGTGGCAGTAGTCGACGCCGTCGACCACTCCCAGGGGTTTGGCGGCGATAAAGTTACCACTGCACACCCGCAATTTGGCCCCGTGCATCGGCGAGTTGGGCAGCCCCATCGACAGTCGCGCTTCGATATCGGTTCGCAGCCCGCCGATCACCTCTTTGACGCACTCCAGGGTCGGCCCGTCGGTAATCCGCAGGTGTCGGTGCAGTTGGGACTTGATGCCCCGCTGGGCCAGTTGTGATTCGATCTGGGGGCGACCGCCGTGGACGATCACCAGCCGGAGGCCGAGGCTGTTGAGCAGCGCCAGGTCATTGGCAATGTTATTGAACTTGCCGTCGGTCAGGGCATCGCCGTCGAGCAGTAACACCAGGGTCTTGCCGCGATGACCATTGATGTACGGCGAGCAGTGACGGAAGAACTCGACGTAGTTAGCGTTGGTGTTGGATTTGGCGCTTGGGTTGGCGCTGGAGTTGGCGATAGAGGCGCTGACTTGGCTCACGCGCGGGGTTCCTCCTGAACGGCTGGCTGGGGTGACAGACAGCTATCGATTATCAGTTGTTGCAACAGCTCAACGGTGGGCTGGATCTGGTCGAAGGCCAAAAACTCATCCGGTTGATGGGCCTGATCGATCGAACCGGGCCCGAGCACAATGGTATCCATCCCCAGTTGTTGCATAAAGGGGGCTTCGGTGCCGAACGCGACGGTTTCTGCCGGTTTTCCGGTGAGTTTTTCGGCTAAGCGAACCAGCTCGGAATCCGGCTGATTGTTGAATGCGGGGATTCCGGAAAATAGCGATTCGGCCTCGAATTTGACCCCGAGATCGGCGGCGATCGGCGCCAAACGGTGCTTGATTTGATCTCTTATCGCCTCAAGCTCCATCCCCGGCAGTGGCCGTAGATCGAAATCCATCTCACAGTGGCCGCAGATCCGATTGGGATTATCGCCACCATGGATACAGCCGAGATTGAGGGTCGGGACCGCGACTTCGAAGGCGTCGTTCTGGTATTGCAGTTGCAGCTCCTGGCGGAATTGGAGCAACTCGGCGATCAGTCGGTGCATCGCTTCCATCGCATTGTTGCCCAATGCCGGATTAGAGGAGTGGCCGGCCCGACCGGTGAGTCGCACCCGCTCCATCATCATGCCCTTATGCAGGTAGACCGGCTTTAGCCCGGTCGGCTCGCCGATCACCGCCCGGCGGGCCTTGGGTTTACCGGCCAGGGCCAGGGCCCGGGCACCGGACATGCTGGTCTCCTCGTCGGCGGTCGCCAGGATGATCAATGGCTGCTGCAGGGGTTGGCCGACAAACTGCCGGGCTGCTTCGATCGCCAGGGCGAAAAAGCCCTTCATGTCACAACTGCCCAGGCCATAGAAACGCTGGTCATGCTCGGTCAGCTTGAACGGATCGTGGTTCCAGCGTCCGGCATCAAAGGGCACGGTGTCGGTGTGGCCCGACAGCACCAGGCCGCCGGAGCCGCTGCCGAGGGTGGCGATCAGGTTGGCCTTGCCGGGATGACCCTCGACCGGCAATACCTCGGTGTGAAAGCCCAACCCATCGAGCCAGCCTTCGAGCTTCTCGATTACCGCCAGGTTGCTGGTGTCGAGCTCGTCCAGGGTCGAGCTGATCGACGGCGTGGCGATCAACTGTTGCAGCATCTCGGTTAACGAGGGAACGGCGTTCATGGGGTGACCCGGCAATCAGTGGCTAATTCACTATTCTGCCGCCATCGGGGCGCAAAAATAAAGGTTCTTCAATGATAGGGGGGGGATTGGGCGTTACTGCGGCGGTTTGGCGAAGGATTTGAGGTACACCGCAATGGCGGCCCGGTCCGCTTCGCTCAGCTGTGAAGTGCTGTTGTCGACCACTTTTCCCATCGTACCGCTGAAGAAATCCCCGTTGAGCATCATCCCGGTTTCCAGCGCAAACTGGATATCCTCATCCAGCCACTGACCGAACTCGGGGTTACTGGCGGCGGTTAATCCCGGCACCGTCTCGCCGTCCGGGCCATCGGGAGTGCCTTCGAGCAGGTGATCGGAATCCAGCCCACCGAGCAGGGTACGCGGGCTGTGGCATTCGACGCAGTGGCCAGGACCATTGACGATATAGGCCCCCCGATTCCACTGCTCGCTACGGTTGGGGTCGGGGCTGAAGCGCTGGCCATCGAGGTAGAGCCACTTCCACAGCGCCAACAGGCTGCGGTAGCGAAACGGAAAGTTGAGCTGGTGCGCTTTTGACGGCACGGCGCTGGCGGGCTGGCTGTCGAGGTAGGCCTTCAGGTCGTGCAGTTCGGCGTCGCTCATCAGGCTGTAGGCGGTATAGGGAAAAGCGGGGTAATAGTGCTCATCCTCGGGGCTGATCCCCCGACGCATGGCGCGGATAAAGTCTGCGTTGCTCCAGGCGCCGATACCCTGCTGCGGATCGGCACTGATATTGGGGGTGTAGAAGGTGCCGAACGGGGTGGGCATCGCCAACCCGCCGGCCAGAGGCTCACCGCCATTGTCGGAGTCGGTATGACAGGAGGCGCAGCCACCGAGGGCGAACAGGTAGGCACCGCGCTGGATGGCGGATGGGTCAGCCTGGGCTGTCGGCACCAGCAGTAGTGCCAACAGTAGAATGAAGCCGGAGCGTCGGATCATTTTTTCGGTTTACGGAAGTCGGTATGGCAGCCTTTGCAGCTCTTGCCCAGCAGCACGAACTGCTTGCGAAGGGCTTTGAAGTCCGCCTCTTGAGCGGCAAGATCGGCCAATCGCTGCGCTTCGCCACGGCTGGTTTCGGCCTGCTGCTCGAACTTGGGCCACTGTTGCCAGATCTTCGGCAGCGCCTCGGATTTTCCGGTGGCCGAACCTTCCGGGAACATCATCAGCAGATGCTGGTTATGTTCCAGAATCGTGGCCGAGCCTCGACTGAAGGTCTCCAACTCGAACGGCTGCTTACCTTTGACGATCGCCGACATCGCTTTCATGGCATCGCCCATCGCTTTCATCGAATCCATCCGCTCTTTGACGACACCAGTGGCGCCCTGATGGGCTTGAGCCGTGATTGAACTGATCAGCAGCAGGCCGGCTAGGGTGTTAAGCAGAGTGGTGTGGCGTCGAGACATCGGGGAGTCCTTTAAATCAATAACGGGTGGGTTTTGGGATGAAGGTAGAACGATTGATTCGCCGCTGCAATCAAAAGCTGCAACCCATCGCTGCAACAAATAGCCGCAACCAATAAAAACGGCGGAGAGCTTATGCTGTCCGCCGTAACTGGATCTATGGTTACCTGGATGGCTAAGTCTTAGGCGAAGATCCCCTTCAGGGTGAAGAAGATCAGGATCGCCAGACCGGCACCAGCCGGCAGGGTCACGATCCAGGACATGAAGATGGTGCCGACAACGCGCAGGTTCAGGGCCGATAGACCACGGGCGATACCAACACCCAGTACCGCACCCACCAGGGTGTGGGTGGTGGAGATCGGCAGACCGGTACCGGAGGCGATAACCACGGTGGTGGCCGCCGCCAGAGTCGCTGCGAAGCCGCGGCTCGGGGTCAGTTCGGTGATGTTGTTACCAACGGTAGCGATAACCTTGTGGCCGTACATGATCAGGCCGAGAACGATACCGCCGCCGCCGAGCAGCAGAATCCAGGACGGCATGACGCTCTTCTGGGCGATCTCACCACCGGCACCGACGATGCTGACAACCGCGGCCAGCGGGCCGACGGCGTTGGCTACATCGTTGGAACCGTGGGCGAAAGCCATCGCACAGGCGGTAAACATCATCAGTACACCGAATACCTTCTCCACGCTGGTGAAGTGGTATTCACGGTTCTCTTCTTCGGATTGAGTGATATTGCGCTGCAGATGCTTGGCCAGGAAGAACACCACCATGCCGGCAACGACAGAATACAGCGCCGCTTCACCGAAGCTGACGCCCAGGCCGATATGCTTGAGACCCTTGGTGAAGGTCACCATCGCGATGATGTAACCCACCAGGAAACTGTACATGGGCACGTATTTCTTGGCGTTGGCGAACGGATCCGCCGTGTCCATTATCAATTTCTGCACCGATCGGAACAGCAGATAACCCAGGCTACCCGCCAACACAGGCGAGACGACCCAGCTGGCGACGATCTTACCGACCTTACCCCAGGCTACCGCATCCACCGAGATACCCACGGCAGCGAAGCCGACCACGGCACCGACAATGGAATGGGTGGTGGAGACCGGCCAACCGAAGTGGGTCGCGATCAGCAGCCAGATACCGGCGGCCAGCAGTGCGGCGATCATGCCGAATACCAGCAGCTCCGGCGTGCCACTGAGCATGCTCGGATCGATGATCCCTTTACGGATCGTCTTGGTGACTTCGCCACCGGCCAGGTAGGCACCGGCGAATTCGAAAATGATGGCGATCATAATCGCCTGCTTGATGGTCAGCGCCTTGGAGCCGACCGAGGTACCCATAGCGTTGGCCACGTCGTTGGCACCAACGCCCCAGGCCATAAAGAAACCAACCACACAGGCAAGGATGACGAGTACGTCACCGTACTGGCTAATAATTTCCATGATCTTTCCTCGGAAGTGTTCTAGCGGGCCAGCAATAGCTGGAAGCGACTACCTACCTGCTCGGCCCGGTCGGCCAGTTCACCGACCCAGTCGATGACCTTGTACAGGAACATAACGTCGATAGGAGGAAGATCCTTTTCCAGTTCGAACAGTTGATGACGCAGCTGTCGTTCACGCTCATCGGTGGCGGTTTCCAGCTCGTCCAGGCGAGTGATGATCTTCTCCACCACGTCGGCCTCGCGACCACGGAAGCCGGTGGCGACCAGCTCGTCCAGTTCGTTCAGTGCCTGAACCGCCTGTTCACAGACGGCGATGGAGCCCTTCAGGTACTCCATCATCAGATCGGCCATGCTGGCCGGAATCTGCATTTGGCGGCCCAGCATGATGCCGGCAATGTCCTTGGCCTTATTGGCGATCTGGTCCTGCATCCGTAGCAGTTCCAAAAGATCGGAACGCGGCACCGGCATAAACAAGCTCTTGGGCAGGTGCTGACGCAGGTCCTGCTTGAGCGTGTCGGCTTCGTGTTCAAGATCACTGATGCGCTGCTGGGCTTTCTCGGCCTGGTTCCAATCTTGGTTCAACACTGCGTCGAAGAAGGGGATCAGCTCAACAGCACAGCTATGGGCCTTCTCGATATGGGTCTGCAGCGGTTTAACCGGAGATTGGGCAAACATGTTTAGAAAGGAACTGTTTGCAACCATAGTGAACCACCTCTAGGGTTAGAAAATTTGGCGCAAGTATAAGGTCGGCTGTCATCGTTTTGTAGCTTTTTTACTCAAATAAATTCAGCCAACTTTCACGCAATTGTCATCAAAATGTCACAATTAATATTGATCAGCCGCTAACCGGTTTTTGTTGCCAGCATGGAGGCCAATCATGCCCAGTGAGATCGAGCTCAAACTCATTGTTCCGGTGGACTTACAGCAAGCGTTCGCGCAGCTACCTCTGTTACAACAGTATAGTGATAGCGTGCGCCAGGATTCGTTGCTCAACTGCTACTTCGATACCCCCGATCAGCAGCTGAATCGACACCGGGTGGCACTTCGGATCCGCCGTATCGGCGAGCGTTTTATCCAAACCCTGAAAACCCGTGGCAGCAGCCAGGCAGGACTGCACCAGCGGCAGGAATGGGAGTGGGATGTGGCCGGCGAGCAGTTGGAACTGGATAAACTACCGGCTGAGGCACTGCCCCAGGATATCCCGCTGCAACAGCTGGGTGCCGCATTCAATACCGACTTTCAACGCACCAGTTGGCAGCTGAGTTATCCCTACCAGGGTCAAACTACCAAGATCGAGCTGGTGCTGGACCAGGGCCAGGTCATCGCTGCCGGTCGGCATGACCCGATCAGCGAGATCGAGTTGGAGCTCAAGCAGGGTGAAACCGGTGCGCTGTTCGAGCTGGCGGAACAATTGGCGGATCAGGTACCGCTGCGTGTCAGCCGGATCAGCAAAGCCGAAAAAGGTTACCGCTTGCATAGCCCGGACCGGGCTCGTCCGGTACCGCCGTTACCGGAATCCTCCACGGTGGATGGGGATCCATTGGTGGTCGGGCAGTTGATAGAGCGACTCCAGGCGCTGCTGGAACTGTTTGAATTCAATGCCGATGCGCAGTTGTTACCCCAGGCCCAGCAATGTCTGCAAGGACTGCACCGACAGCTGGCCGAACCCCAGCCGCCACTGGGTCAATTACTGTTGGAGCAGGGCAAACGGCTACACAGTCTGCTTGAGGTGCCGTACGATTGGGACAATTGCCAGCAGTGGCTCCACAGCCGTGATCTGGGCGTTTGCCTGTTGCGGCTGAGCCGTTGGCTGTTTGAACAATCCCAGGCCTGACCGATTTTCTCGTTCGGCCCGACCGGTATACCAGCCTTCGGCGGGCCTTACCCGCCATCCGGCACGATCAAAGGATGAACCATGCCCCTGACTATGCCTCCGTCAATTCCCGCCTCCTGCTACGACCTGCTGCCCGCCTCGCTCGCCTCAGAGCTGCAGACCAACTGGCAGCGCTATCAGGATCAGGCGGACAGCGATCAGTTTGAACAACTGCAGGAGTTGCCGGAAGCCTTCTGGCAGCAGCTGAGTCGGTGTTGGAGTGGCAGCCTGTTTGTGGTGGAACAGTGCCTGAATCGTCCCGAGCTGTTGCCGGATCTGCTGCCCGATCTGGAGCGCAGCTATGACGAAGGGGAGTACGCTCGACGACTGGAGCAGATCCTCGCGAGTGCCGAAACCGAGAACGAGCTGCATCGCTGCCTGCGCCAGTTCCGTCACCGGGAAATGAGCCGGATCATCTGGCGTGATCTGAATCGACTGGCCGAGATGGAGCAGACCACCGCCGACCTGAGTGCGCTGGCCGATGCTTGTATCGATCAGGCGCTGAACTGGCTTTACCGTTGGGCCTGTGACAAGTGGGGCACGCCCCATTCCCGAGCCCGTGAAGGCCAGCCGGCCCAGCCCCAGCAGATGGTGGTGATCGGGATGGGTAAACTGGGGGCTGGCGAGCTGAACCTGTCCTCGGATATCGATCTGATCTTCGCGTTCCCGGAGATGGGTGAGACCGAAGGCGCCCGTCGCTGCCTCGATAACGCCAGCTTCTTTAATAAGCTGGGTCAGAAACTGATCCAGGCGCTAGATCAGCAGACCGCCGACGGCTTTGTATTCCGGGTCGATATGCGCCTGCGCCCCTACGGCCAGAGCGGCATCCTGGTGCCGAACTTCGCCGCCATGGAGGAGTACTACCAGGATCAGGGCCGCGATTGGGAGCGTTACGCGATGATCAAGGCGCGGGTGGTGGCCGGTGATCAACAGGCTGGCGCCCAGCTGATGGCTGATCTACGCCCGTTCGTGTACCGCAAGTACCTCGATTACAGCGCGTTCGAATCGCTGCGCGAGATGAAGGCGATGATCAACCGCGAGGTGCGCCGCAAGCAGTTGCACGGCAACGTCAAACTGGGACCGGGCGGAATTCGCGAGGTCGAGTTCGTGGCCCAGGCGTTCCAGCTGATCCGCGGTGGTCGCGACTCTCGACTGCAACAGAGGGAGCTGAAAACCATTCTGAGCCTGCTGCCGGACGCGGTGGGAATGCCAGAGCAGGCGGCGGACGAGCTGTATCAGGCCTACCGGATGCTGCGAAACGCCGAGCATGCGATCCAGGCGGTCCAGGATCGCCAGACCCAGGAACTGCCCACCGAAGAACTGGAACAGATCCGCATCGCCTTCAGTATGGGCTTTGAACGCTGGGAAGATTTTATCGCCGAGCTGGAGCAGCAACGGGCCAAGGTGCGTCATCACTTCGCCGAGGTGATCGCGCCGGTGGATGACAGCGACGATGACGAGTCCAACGACGATAGCTGGGCCTTGTTGTGGAAGGGGGAGCTGGACGAAACCAGTGCGGTGGCGGAGTTTAGCGCCCAAGGCTTTGAACAGCCGGAACAGGCCCAGAAACTACTCGATAACCTGCGTAGCAACCGTAAGGTGCTGGCGCTGCAGTCGATCGGCAGGGAGCGGCTCGATCGGGTGATGCCGTTATTATTGCAAGCCGTCGCGGGCCAGCCGCAGCCGACCCAGACCCTGGAGCGGACCCTGCAGTTGATCGACTCGGTGCTGCGCCGCAGCGCCTATCTGGTGCTGCTGTGGGAAAATCCCGGCGCGTTGGCCCAGCTGGTTAAGCTGTGCTCGGCCAGCCCCTGGTTTGCCGAACAGCTGGCCAAACAGCCGATTCTGTTGGACGAGCTGATCGACGTCACCAGTCTCTACGCCCCACCGAATAAAGAGCAGCTGCAGCAGGAGCTGCGTCAGCAGTTGCTGCGGATTCCGGAAGAGGATGTCGAGCAGCTGATGGAAGCGCTGCGCTACTTCAAGCATGCCCATGTGCTGCGGGTGGCGGCGGCCGAGATCAGCGGTGCGCTGCCGTTGATGAAGGTCAGCGACTACCTGACCTACATCGCCGAAGTGGTGCTCGAAGGCGCGCTCGATATCGCCTGGCGAATCCTGACCGACAAGCACGGCCTGCCGCAGCAGTCAGCGGGGGTACCTTGCGAGCGTGACTTTATCGTGGTCGGCTACGGCAAGGTCGGCGGCCTGGAGCTAAGTTACGGTTCCGACCTGGATCTGGTGTTTATCCACGACGGCGCCCTGAACCAGCACACCGACGGCAACAAACCGATCGATAATCAGGTGTTTTTCACCCGTCTGGGGCAGAAGATCATCCATATCCTGAACACCTTCACCACCTCCGGCCAGCTCTACGAGGTGGACATGCGACTGCGCCCATCCGGCAACTCCGGGATGTTGGTCAGTTCGCTGAAAGCGTTCCGTGACTACCAGCTCAGCGAAGCCTGGACCTGGGAGCATCAGGCCCTGGTGCGGGCTCGAGTGGTGGCGGGCAGCCCGACGTTGCAACAGCGCTTCGAGGCGGTTCGGGCCGAAGTCCTGTCCCGGCAACGCGAGTTGCCAAAGCTGAGAACCGAAGTGATCGATATGCGCCGCAAGATGCGTGAACACCTGGGCAGCAGCCAGTCCGATGATACCGACAGCGCCGTATTCCACCTCAAACAGGACAGCGGTGGCATCGTCGATATCGAGTTTATGGTGCAGTACCTGGCCTTGGCCTATTCCGAGCAGCAACCGGCACTGATCGAGTACACCGACAACATCCGTATTCTGGAAGCCGCCGAGCGGCTGGAACGACTCAGCGTCGAGGATGCCGAGCTGCTACGCGAAGCCTACAAAACCTACCGATCCGTGGGCCACAGCCGGGCGCTGCAGGAGCAGTCCAGTCTGGTGGATGATCAACAGCTGGGTGAGTTACGGGCCAAAGTGGCAGGAATTTGGAAGCAGCTGATGGATGCGTGAGTTGTGTCGCGCTTTTGAATCCATACAGGACCAGAAGGGTGTTGGTCCTGGTTTTTTGAGTGAATGGCGTAATACTTAATTACACCGGTGAGCATTGGGCTGTCAGATGGATCAGACATTTTTTACGTTTCAAAATACTATAATTAGATAAATCACGTAATAAATTTTGAATTTATGATGAAAGAATTTATACAGTTATTGCCAAAAGCAGAATTACACTTGCATATCGAAGGTTCGCTAGAGCCTGAGCTTATGTTTAAGCTTGCTGAGAGGAACAGGGTTGAAATACCTTATGGAACAGTAGCTGATGTAAAAGAAGCATATAAATTTACAAATTTACAAAGCTTTTTAGATATTTATTATGCAGGAGCTTCTGTACTAATAAATAAAGATGACTTCTATGACTTAACATACGAGTATATTTTGAAGTGTGTGGAAGATAATGTAATCCACACGGAAATATTCTTTGATCCTCAAACCCATACACACAGAGGTGTCGCGTTTGATGTTGTTATATCGGGCATCAAAGAAGCTTTAGATGATGCTAAAGAAAAGTTTGGAATTACTTCAAACATCATTATGTGTTTTTTAAGGCATTTATCTCAAGAAGATGCTTTTAAAACATTAGAACAATCTCTGCCATACAAAGATATCATTATTGGTGTTGGACTTGATTCATCAGAGCTTGGAAACCCACCAAAGAAATTTGAAGACGTCTACAACAAGGCAAGAGAAGAGGGCTTTAGGCTAGTCGCCCATGCTGGTGAGGAGGGTGATGTTTCATATATCGAAACTGCGCTTGATTTACTTAATATTGAAAGAATTGATCATGGTGTTCAAGCCATCCATAGTCAATCTTTAATGCAGCGACTAAAAGATGAACAAATTCCTTTAACAGTATGTCCAAACTCAAATATTGAGCTAAAAGTATTTGAAACATACAAAGATCATAATATTAAATATTTGTTAGATTATGGTTTGAATGTAACAGTAAACTCTGATGATCCTGCCTATTTTAAAGGCTATATGAATAAGAATTTCTTAAACTTATACGAACATCTAGATCTTTCGAAAGATGACATTGTAACCTTGGTGAAGAATTCATTTAGATCATCTTTCATTAGTGACGAGTTAAAAGAGTCGTATATTCAACGAGTCGATGACTATATAGAGAGCCGCTAACTTATTTAAAGGTAACGTTTTTGAAAATTAAGATGAGATCGCTGGCCTTATCGCGATCTGCTCGAGTCGTTATAGCGCTCAATATAACTCATCACTTCACTCAGGCATCGCACTTCTAAATCCGGCTCTGGTCCTTCCGGCCAGGGTTTGCCGGAAAAATTGACCCACAGGGTGTGCAGCCCGCAATCTTGAGCACCGCGAATATCATGATCGGGGTGATCGCCGATATGCAGTACTTCATCGGCTTTGACGCCCGCTCGCTCCAGCATTTGTTTGAACATCAGTGGATCGGGCTTGGCCTTGCCGACTTGGTCGGCGTTGAGGCCAAATTCGAAGAACTCACCCAGACCGACCTTTTCTACATCGGCGTTACCGTTACTGAGCGCGACCAAGCGATAGTTGGCGCTCAGATCGATCAGCATCTGTTGGGCGTGCTGGAACAGTTCGACCTGATTGCGGGCGGCGAGGAAGACATCAAAGGCGGCTTCGGTCAGTTGCTCGGCGGTTGCGCGGTCGTAGCCGCTATCCAGCAACCCTTTGTTCAGTACGGCCAGGCGAATGGCGGTGACGCTGTGGGCGATCTCGGGTTGCTCGGTGACCACGATCCGGCGCAGGTGGTCGAAATCTTCCAGCTGATAGTTCGCGGTAAAGGCAGGGGCGTTGGTTTCGAGCCAGCGGTACAGGGTCAGGTTGGCCTGCACGATCACCGGGTCGACCGCCCAGAGGGTGTCATCCAGGTCGAAGCTGATCAGTTTGATGGTCATCTTCAGGTATCCGTCTTTTTGGCCCGGGGATGGGCGTTGTCGTAGACCTCGGCCAGGTGCTGGAAGTCGAGGTGGGTGTAGATCTGGGTGGTGGCGATATCGGCGTGGCCAAGCAGTTCCTGAACCGCCCGCAGGTCGCCGCTGGACTCGAGCATATGGCTGGCGAAGGAGTGGCGCAATCGGTGCGGGTGCAGCTTGCCCTGGGTGCCGCTTTGCAGCCCCCAGCGCTTGAGGCGTTGCTGGACCCCTCGCGGGGTCAGGCGGCCGCCGCGGTGATTGACGAACAGCGCCTCCTGGTCGGCGCCGGCCAGTTGATCGCGCACTTCCAGCCACTGGCGCAATGCCTTGATGGCCGAGCGTCCCACCGGTAGTTGGCGCTCTTTGCGGCCTTTACCGACCACGGTCAGGCTGGCATCGCGCAGGTCGATGTCGAACTGGTCCAGGCTGACAAGTTCGGCCAGTCGCAGGCCGCAGGAGTAGAACAGCTCCAGCATCGCCAGATCGCGGATCTCGAGCGGCTCGGTCGGGGTCTGGTCGAGCAGGCTGCCGAGCTGGTCCACATCCAAGGGTTTGGGAAGCTTGCGGCCGCTCTTGGGGGCCTGCAGCGACAGCGCCGGGTTGTGTTGCAGCCGCTGTTCGTTGATCAGGAAGTTGTAGAAGCTGCGGCAGGCCGACAGCTTACGTTGGATCGAGCTGCCGGCCAGGCCGCGGCTGCGCAGTGCGGCGATATGGCGACGCAGCAGTCGGGTGTCAAGTTGCTGCCAGTCGGCGATCCGCTGGTCGTCGCAGAAGCGGGCCAGTTGGTCGAGATCGCGGCGGTAGTTGCTCAGGGTGTGTTCGGACAGCATCCGGGCGCCGGCCAGATGGTCGATAAAGTCATCGATCCAATCGACCAGCGCGGACAAGGGTTACTCCGGATTCAGGTTGTTCAGCAGCCGGAACAGTACCCGACTGAGCACTTCGCCGACGTAGTTGAGGAACAGGGTGCCCATGCTGGAGTGGAAGTAGTTGGCTTCAAAGCTGCCGATCGCCAGCAGCCCCAGGGTGTTGCCCTTGACCAGCGGCACCACCGCGGCGGACAGCACCTTGTCGGCCCGGTCGTCGAACAGGAACTGGCGCTGACGATCCGACAGGCTGCCGCACAGGGCCCAGTCGCTGTCGATCAGTTCGGCGACCTGGGACTCGGCCACCTGCAGGCTGACCGATTTGATGTTGCCGCCACGCTCGCCGATGGTCTGGTCGAGCAGAATCAGGTTGGTGATGTCGCCGTTGAAGTCGCGACACAAGCCCTCTTCGATCGCATCGGTGAGCTGATCGAGGGTCTCGGACTCCAGCAGGCTCAGCACCAGGCGCTTGGTCTTTTCGAACTGCAGATCGTTGTAGCGCGCCGCATCGAGCAGATCATGCAGTTGGCTGCGCATTTCCCGGTTCTGCTCCCGCAGCATCTCGGTCTGGCGTTCGACCAACGAGATGGCGCCGCCGCGCTGGTGCGGCACGCGCAGGGTGTTGAGCAGGGACTGATGGCGAGCAAAGAACTCGGGATGGGTTTCGAGGTACTCGACCACTTGCTGTTCCATATCGGCTTTCATCGCCATCGTGGTCGCGTTGGGCTTGTTCTTGTTGATGCTCATTGAGGTGGCTGTCTCTCCCTTGGACTGAATCCTAGAACCGAATCTAGAGCTGAACTCTGCCTTCGTACACCGTGTCGGCCGTCCCGGTCATAATTACAGAACTGCCGTATCCATTCCAATGGATATCGACCTTTCCGCCCGGGAGTTGAACACAAACATCGCTATCGAGCCAACCGCGAAGCTGCCCGGACACCACTGCCGCACAGGCGCCGGTACCGCAGGCCAGGGTTTCACCGGCGCCGCGCTCGAATACTCGCAGACGGATATTGTTGCGATCGATGATCTCCATAAAACCGATATTGGCTCGCTCGGGGAAGCTGGGATGGCTCTCCAAGGCCGGGCCGAGGGTTTCTACCGGGGCTGAATCGACACTGTCGATCCGCAGCACGCCGTGGGGGTTGCCCATCGACACCGCGCCGACCTGATACAGCTGGCCATTGACCTCAACCGGATACTCGGCCGCCTGCTGCTCGGCCTGGAACGGGATGCGCTCGGGCTTGAGCACCGGTTCGCCCATGTCGACCCGGACCTTATCGTCATCGACCAGGCTCAGGTACAGCGGGCCCTTGGCGGTCTGGACCGCGATGGTCTGCTTGCCGGTCAGGCGCTTGCGGGTAACGAAGCGGGCAAAGCAACGGGCGCCGTTACCGCAGTTCTCGACCTCGGAACCGTCGGCATTGTAGATCCGATACTTGAAGTCCATCTCCGGGTCGGTCGGGGTTTCGACCAGCAACAGCTGATCGAAGCCGATACCGAAATTGCGGTCCGACAGCTCGCGCACCCGCTCCGGGGTGAATCGGGCGCGCTGGGTGATCAGGTCGACCACCATAAAGTCGTTGCCCAGGCCGTGCATTTTGGTAAAGCGTACTTGCATTAGGCTTGCTCTACTTGGAGTCGTTGGGCAGCAGTTGCTCGCCACGAATCTGGTGTTCGAAATCTTCGCGCTGACGGATCAGGTGGATGCTGTCGCCATCGACCATCACTTCCGCGGCCCGATTGCGGGAGTTGTAGTTCGAGCTCATGGTGAAGCCGTAGGCGCCGCTGGAGCAGACGGCCAGCAGATCGCCCGGTTCCAATCCCAGCTGACGGTCCTTGCCGAGGAAGTCGCCGGTTTCGCATACCGGGCCGACCAGATCCCAGCTCAGCTGTTCACGGCTGGCGTCGATCTTCAGCGGAATGATGTCCTGATAGGCGCTGTACAGCGACGGCCGGATCAGGTCGTTCATCGCCGCATCGATGATGGCGAAGTTCTTGTGCTCGGTCGGCTTCAGGAATTCGACCCGGGTCAGCAGTACGCCGGCGTTGGCGGCAATCGAGCGGCCCGGTTCCATGATCAGCTCCAGCTGACGATTACCCAGCTTGGACAGCACCGCCTCCATATAGGCAGACGGCAACGGCGGCTCTTCGTCGGCGTAGCAGACCCCCAGGCCGCCTCCCAGATCGAGGTGCTTGAGGTTGATACCGTTGTCGGCCAGTTGATCGACCAGCACCAGCAGGCGGTCGAGGGCGTCGATAAAGGGTGTCAGTTCGGTCAGCTGAGAGCCGATATGGCAGTCCAGGCCGACCACTTCCAGGTTCGGCAGCGACGCGGCGCGCTGATAAACGGCCAGCGCCTGATCGATCGAGATACCGAACTTGTTCTCCTTCAGACCGGTGGAGATATAGGGGTGGGTGTTGGCATCGACGTCCGGATTAACCCGCAGCGAGATCGGCGCGACCTTGCCCATGTCGCCGGCGACCGCGTTGATCCGATCCAGCTCGGCATCGGACTCGGCATTGAAACAGTGAATCCCCAGCTCCAGCGCACGACGGATCTCGGCCGGTTGCTTGGCCACGCCGGAGAATACGACCCGACTGGGGTCACCACCGGCGCGGATCACCCGCTCCAGCTCACCCTGGGAGACGATGTCGAAACCCGAGCCCAGTCGGGCCAGCAGGTTCAGCACGGCGATATTGGAGTTGGCCTTGACCGCGTAACAGATCATGCCCGGATGCTCGCCCAGCGCATTGGCGTAAGCCAGGTAGTGGCGCTCCAGAGTTTCACGGGAGTAGACGTAGGTGGGGGTACCGTACTGTTCGGTGACCCGGGAAAGGGCTACATCTTCGCCGTACAGAACGTCGTCGCGGTACTCAAAACTGTCCATCGGTACTGTCCAATAAATTAGCTAGTGAGGGCGGATGATCAAGACTTGCCTTGCTGCTGGTCCTGTTTCTGGCTGGGGGCTGGATCTTTGGGCAGGTAGAGATCACCCTTCTGGCCACAGCCGATCAACAGTAAACCCAACAGCAGCGGAGCCAGCCAGCGCATCGTCATCGCTCAATCCCATTTTGATTAGGTAAACCGGCGATTATAACCGCAGCCGCGGATGCCGTATACTTGCCGACTGCAATCACCACCCATAGTCGGAGCTGCTCAACAATGATGACCGAAAGCGAATTCAACCAACTCGTCGATGACCGTCTGCTGGCGATCGAGGAGGCCCTCGATGAAGCCGAGACCGACATCGATTACGAGAACAGCGGTGGGGTGCTGACGGTGACCTGTGAGAACGGTCAGAAGGTGATTTTTACTCGCCAGGCGCCGGTCCGACAGCTGTGGATTGCGGTTCCGTTCGGCGGTTTTCATTTCGACTACGACGCCGAAGCCGATGGGGAGTGGGTTTGCGATGCCGATGCCAAGCCGCTGGCCCGCTTCCTGGCCGAGACCTTCGATCAACTGGCCGGCGAGTCGTTCGACTTCAGCTGAGCAGATTGCTGCCCGCATCAAACAGCAGCTTCAGCGCCATCAGGGTCAGGATGATCCGGAACACCTGGCTGAAGCGCTGATTGCTGATCTTCTGCAGCAGATTCAACCCGACCCAGGTGCCGGCCACGCCGGTCAGCACCATCCCCGCCACCAGCGCCAGCCACTCGCTGAAGGCAAAGCCTAATCCGCCGAACACCAGCAGTTTGAGGCCGTGCTGAACGCTCATGCAGGCCGAGAAGGTGGCGACCCGCTCGAACCGCTCCTCCGACAGCTGGTGTACGAAGGCGGCCACCAGCGGCCCGCTGGCACCGACGAACATCGACAGCAGGGTGGTCAATGCCGAGGCGATCCGCAGCGGCCAGGGCCGGATGGCGCGGATCTGAAGTTTCGGTCCCCAGGTCAGGAACAGAATAAAGCCGGCCACACAGAGAAGGATCGTATCGGTGGGCAGCTGTACCACCAGTACCGAGGCCAGCGCCGCACCGACCAGCGCCCCCAACAGAAACTGACTGAACACGGTGCGGTTCAGGTGCTGGCGGGTGAAGATCGCCCGATTGGTGTTGGCGGCGGCCTGGACCAGACCATGAACCGGGATGATCGCCAACGGCGGCAGTACCGAGGCGATCACCGCCAGCAGCAGTACGCCACCGCCGACCCCGAGGGTGGCGGTAATCAGTGCGGTACAGAAACTGGTCGCCAGTAGCAATAGCGCATCGGCCAGATCGATAACGCTCGGCAGTAGCAGGCTGATCAGGGAGTCGGGGGTGTCCATGGCGGCGCATTATAATCCCAATGCTGCGCAAATACCGTCCAACCTAGGTGGTGAGACGGCTGTTGGCAAAGGGTTCAGCATCGGTTCATCGCGCTCTGCTTGAGTTGTTAACGGGCTGGCTACACAATGGCCGCCGAACCTTTTGCCGGGTTTGTGTTCCAAGCTGCAAACCCGATTATCGTGTACGGAGAAACAACCGATGTTTAAAAAAGTCTTATCGCTGGCCAGTGCCCTGCTGATGCTGCCGCTGCTGGCTTTGCCGCTGCAAGCCCAGGCAGAGGAGTTCAAGGAGGGCACTCACTACACCAAGCTGAGCAAGCAGGTTCGCACCCAAGACCCGAAGCGGGTCGAAGTCGTCGAGATGTTCGGCTACTGGTGCCCGCACTGTAATAGCCTGGAGCGCTACCTGGCACCCTGGAAAGCGAAGCAGGACAGCAGTGTGGTCGACTTCAAGCATATCCCGGTCAGCTTCCGCCCCAATCAGATCGAGTTCGCCAAGGCCTACTACGTGGCCAAGGAGTTGGGTGTCGAAGAGGAGGTGCATCCGGCGCTGTTCAACCTGATCCATCGCCAGCGTCAGTGGATCAACAACCAAGAGCAGTTGGCTCAGTTCTTTGCCGACTTTGGTGTTAGCGAAGCCGATTTCAACAAGGCTTACGGCTCCTTCAACCTCAACAGCAAGATCAGCCGTGGCAAGAAGAAAGCCCGCGAGTACGGTATCCAGGGGGTTCCGTCGATCATCGTTAACGGTAAATACCTGGTCACCGCCGACAAGGCCGGCAGCCAGAAGGCGATGATGAAGGTGGTCGATCAGCTGGTTGCCCAGGAGCAGGCCAAGCTGAACTGATCCATTATCGATTCCAAAAGGCCCGCGGACCGGAAACGGCTGCGGGCTTTTTTGTGCCATTTATTCTCTGCTGATGGGCTGGCCCCTCTGTCGGGGCTGGGCTAACATCGGTGGATTAAGCGTCGATTTTCTCAGGCTTAGAAAGGACTTAGACCGTGACGACCGATACAGATTTGGCTTCTCTGAAGAAACAGATCCAGAAGTTAGAACTTCAGTGCGAGACGGATCAGGCCGATTTGGAAGCGCTGGGGCGGGTGACTGTCCGACTCTGTTTGGCCACCAAGGGGCTGGATTCGGCACTGGATGATCGCCTTGAACCGCTGCAGGAGCGCCTCAAAAACGGTAATGGTGGTTCGCTGATCAGTCGTACCGAAGCGGCCGAAAAGGGCCTGATGAACTACTTCCAGCAGCGGGACCGCGGCGTGCAGCAGACGCTGGATGCGCTGCGATCGATGCTGACGCTGCTATGGCAGAGCACCTCCCAGGAGGGGATTCGGGAGCGGATCGACAAGCTGATCGAGGAGTTGCCCGATGCGGTGGAAAACTTCGGTGAATACCCGCGTCTGTTGACCGAAACCTCCAAACTGCAAGCGACCATTTTCGATCGCCCGAACGACGACGCTGCAGCGGGTGCTGCTGCCGGCACTGCTGGTGGCGCGCTGTCGGAGGAGACGCAGGAGCAGCTGGAGCTGGTCTGTAACCGGGTCGGCTCGCTGGTTCTCGATATGTTGGGTCAGCTATCGATTCCGGCTGCCGAGCGCGCGAAAGCCCGAACGCTGATGAAGCGTATCGAAGAGGGCTTTGAGTGGCAGCAACTGCCGCTGATTCAGGAAGCGGTAGTCGAGCTGGTGCTCAAGGCGATGGTGGTTCGCCAGGAAGATTTCGAGAATTACCTGGAAAGCCTCAACCATCAGTTGGGGGATATCCAAGGCTTTCTGGTCGAGAGCCGTGAGCATCAGCAGGCACACCGTGACAGCAGTCAGAAGCTCGATTTGGCGGTTCGCTCCGATGTTTCCAAGGTCGAGCACTCCCTGGTGCAGGCGGAAAGTCTGGATCAACTGAAGACCACGGTCCGCTCGCAGCTGGCCGATATCGTCAAGGCCGTTGATCAGTACCGTAGTGAGCAGGAGGCCCGTGAGCTGCAGGTCGAGTCACGCCTGGAACAGCTGCAGGACAAGCTCGAGACCATGGAAGAGCAGTCGGTGCGGATGCAGGCCCATCTGGAAGAGCAGCGGGTGCGGGCGGTTTCCGATCCGTTGACCGGTCTGCCCAACCGTGGTGCCTACAGCGAGCGGATGGAAACCGAATTCAGCCGCTGGAAGCGCTACGGCCATGATCTGACCATGGTGGTTTGCGATCTGGATCACTTCAAACGGGTCAACGACAACTACGGCCACCTGGCTGGCGATAAGGTGTTGAAGCTGGTCGCGAAACTGCTGACCAAGCGGCTGCGCGAATCTGATTTTGTCGCTCGCTTCGGGGGTGAAGAGTTTGTTGTACTGATGCCCGAGACCGATGCGGCCAAGGCGCAGCAGGTGGTGGAGGTGCTGCGCAAGACGGTTGCCGCCAGCCCGTTCAATTTCGGTGGTAAGCCGGTGCAGATCACCATGTCGTTCGGTATCGCCGGCTTCCACGCCAATGACGAAACCCATGAAGAGGTATTCCAGCGCGCCGATGATGCGCTCTATCAGGCCAAGGAACAGGGCCGCAATCGCAGTATCGTAGCTAGCCGCTAGCTTATGGGGCTATAATGCCCGACTTTGACGCCTCGGCCGGACCTGTCTGGCCGAATGGCACCCGTAAGAATCGGATCAGATCCAGAGCAATCCATGAGCAATCAGCAACGCGGTAGCAACGAAACCACCCACTTCGGTTACGAACAGGTCCAGGTTGACGATAAGGAGAAGCGGGTAGCCGATGTCTTCCATTCGGTCGCTGCCAAGTACGACCTGATGAACGACCTGATGTCGATGGGCGTACATCGACTCTGGAAGGCGATTGCGATCGAATACAGTGGTGTTCGCACCGGTCAGCGGGTGCTGGATATCGCCGGTGGTACTGGTGATCTGACCATGCGCTTCTCCAAACTGGTTGGTCCGACTGGCCAGGTAGTGCTGGCCGATATCAACGACTCGATGCTTAAGGTCGGACGTGACAAACTGCAGGATCGGGGTGTCAGCGGCAATGTCCGCTTCGTTCAGGCCAACGCCGAGATGCTGCCGTTCCCGGATAACCATTTTGATTGCATCACCATCGCCTTCGGTCTGCGCAACGTCACCGACAAGCAGAAGGCGCTGGAGTCGATGGCACGGGTCCTCAAGCCCGGCGGTCGTCTGCTGGTATTGGAGTTCTCCAAGACCAACAATCCGTTGCTGACCAAGATGTACGACACCTATTCGTTCAGCCTGCTGCCGATGATGGGCAAGCTGATCGTCAATGATTCGGAAAGCTACAAGTATCTGGCCGAGTCGATCCGCATGCATCCCGATCAGGAGACCCTGAAGGGGATGATGGAGCAGGCCGGCCTGGTTCGTTGCTCCTTCCACAATATGACCGGTGGCATCGTCGCCCTGCATAAGGGGATCAAGCCCTGAGGCTGTTTCCCCAGGCTGACCATCTGACCAATAGAAGCAAACCGTGTCCCGACTGTTACGTTTACTGAAAATCGTACGGGTGATCGCCCGTTACCGACTGGATGACCTGTTCGAGGGTCTGCATCTGCCCTGGTACGCCAAGTATGTGCTGGTACTGCTGCCTTGGCGCTACATCTATCGTTCCGAGCTTCCCCGCGGTGAGCGGTTACGGCTGGCGATGGAGGAGCTAGGGCCGATCTTCGTTAAGTTCGGCCAGATGCTGTCGACCCGTCAGGATCTGTTACCCGAGGATGTGGCGGCTGAACTGACCAAGCTACAGGATCAGGTGCCGCCGTTCTGCGGTGATCAAGCCACCGCCATCGTCGAAAAAGCGCTGGGTGAGTCGGTTAAGACTCTGTTCTGCGAGTTTGACAGCACCCCGCTGGCCTCGGCCTCGGTGGCCCAGGTCCATACTGCCCGATTGCACGGCGGTGAAGACGTGGTGGTCAAGGTGATCCGTCCCGGCATCAATAAGGTGATCAAGCAGGATGTCGGCTTGCTCTATACCCTGGCTCACCTGGTCCAGAGCGTCTGGGCCGACGGTCGCCGGTTACGTCCGGTCGAGGTGGTAGCCGAGTACGAGAAGACCATTTTCGACGAGCTGGATCTGCGTAAGGAGGCCGGTAATGCCTCGCAGCTCAAGCGCAACTTTGACGGCTCCAGTATCCTCTATGTGCCGGAAGTGTTCTGGGATTACACCCATCAGGACGTGATGGTGATGGAGCGCATCCACGGGGTGCCGATCTCCGATCTGGCCGGGCTGCGCGATCAGGGCACCAACTTCAAGCTGCTGGCCGAGCGCGGCGTCGAGATCTTCTTTACCCAGGTGTTCCGCGACAGCTTCTTCCACGCCGATATGCACCCGGGCAACATCTATGTGTCCCACAACAATCCGCAGGATCCGCAATACATCGCGTTGGATTTCGGTATCGTCGGCTCTCTGACGCCCAGTGATCAGAGTTATCTGGCCCGCAACTTCCTGGCTTTCTTCGAGCGGGATTACAAGCAGGTGGCACAGCTGCACATCGATTCGGGCTGGGTACCGGCTGACACCAACGTTAACGATTTTGAGACCGCGATTCGTAGTGTCTGCGAACCGGTGTTCGAGAAGCCGCTGAAGGAGATCTCCTTTGGTCAGGTGCTGTTGGGATTGTTCCAGACCGCCCGCAGGTTCAATATGGAAGTGCAGCCGCAACTGGTGCTGCTGCAGAAAACTCTGCTCAATATTGAAGGGTTGGGTCGCCAGCTCTATCCGGACCTGGACCTGTGGCAGACCGCCAAGCCGTTCCTGGAAGACTGGATGAAACAGCGCATGGGTGCGCGGGGACTGTACCGTAACCTGAAGGCACGGGCACCGGAATTGATCGAACAGATGCCGCAGATGCCGCAATTGTTGGCCGATGCGTTGCAACAGTTGAAACAGCTCGAAGAGATGCAGAAGCGCGATCGGATCGATCGTCAGGCGCTGGAAGATGCTTCCCGTGGTCGCTGGACTCTCCATTGGGGCAGGCTGGGAGGCATCTGTGCCCTGATCGGCGCACTCTGGACCGCCGGCCTGCTTCCCAATCCGGATCTGCCGACCTCCAGCTGGGCGTTGGCGGCCTTGGCTTTGGTTCTATTGAGCACGACGCGGAGAGGTGGATGATGTCCGAGCAGTGGCTTGACGATATAAAGTGGACCGACGATGGTCTGGTACCGGCGATCGCGCAGGATTACCGTAGCGGTAAGATTCTGATGATGGCCTGGATGAACCGGGAATCATTGGCGCTGACGGTTCAAGAGCAACGTGCCATCTATTGGTCACGTTCCCGTGGCAAACTGTGGCGCAAGGGTGAAGAGTCCGGTCATGTGCAGCAGTTGCATGGTATTCGTCTGGATTGTGATTCGGATGTGATTTTGCTGCAGGTCGAACAGCTGGGTGGAATCGCTTGTCATACCGGTAGGGAACACTGTTTTTACAAGACCCTGGAAGATGGTCAGTGGCAGCCAGTAGAACCGGTGTTGAAAGATCCGAAGGCGATCTATCAGGCCGACAAGGGCGGAGAAAGCAGTGAGTAACGATGTATTGAGCGCGCTGTCGCAGGTATTGGAACAGCGTAAGCAGGCCGATCCGGACAGTTCCTATGTCGCCAGCCTGTATGCCAAGGGGCTCAACAAGATCTTGGAAAAGGTCGGTGAGGAAGCCACCGAGACCATTCTGGCGGCCAAGGATGCCGAGCGCTCAGGCGCTACCAAAGAGTTGATTGGTGAAACCGCCGATTTGTGGTTTCATAGCCTGATCATGCTGTCCCAGTTGGGGGTCGGTCCGGATCAGGTGCTTGAAGAGCTTGACCGACGGTTTGGGCTCTCAGGACTGGAAGAGAAGGCTTCACGTAAGTCGTCTTGATAACAGCGCTTGATCGCCGTACTTGCGTCTGATCAAGGTTGGGATAATTCCGCACTGCTAGAGTCGGTGCAATCGAACAATGACCGCAATGACGGTCCAATTTAGAATTAGTGGGAGAACTCCAATGGGTTTTGGCGGAATTAGCGTTTGGCAGTTGCTGATTGTTCTGGTGATCGTGGTATTGCTGTTTGGCACCAAGAAATTCCGTAATATCGGAGGCGATCTGGGTAACGCCGTCAAGGGCTTCAAAAAAGCCATGAAAGATGACGAAGAACCTAAGCAGATTGAAAAAGAAGATGCTGGCTTTGAGGAAAAGAAAGAAGCCGGTAGCGAGGATGCTGCGAAAACTGAAACGCAGAAATCTGCTGAGAAGTAATCCGACCATTACGGATCCCTCTTCATGTTTGATATCGGCTTCACCGAACTCCTGATCGTAGGCGTGGTCGCGTTGATTGTACTCGGCCCAGAACGCCTGCCCCATGCTGTCAAGACGGCGGGTATGTGGATCGGCAAGATCAAGCGAACCCTGGGTAGTGTTCAAAAAGAGATCTCGGAAGAGCTGCGTGTTGAAGAGATGCGCCGTGAGGCCAAGGAGCAACAGGAACAGCTTGAGAAGCAGGTCGATTCCATGACCAAGCCTTTCCACGAAAGCCTGCGTGAAGATCTTCTCAAGCCGTCACCCCAGCCGGAAGCGACCGCGACAACCGAAGCATCGGATGCCCCGGTTTCTCCGGAGTCGCGCAAACCCTCCGCCGAGTAAGCTATGTCCAACGCCCAACATGATCCTTCCAGCGAAGCCGCTGCGCAGCCGCTGATCTCCCATTTGGTTGAGCTGCGTGATCGCCTGCTGCGAAGCTTGCTGATCGTCTTGGTGCTGTTTCTGCCGCTGTTTTATTTCGCTAATGATCTGTACGCGTACCTATCGGAGCCACTGACCGCGCTGCTGCCCGAAGGCACCAGCATGATCGCGACCGATGTTACCTCGCCGTTCTTCGCACCCTTCAAGCTGACACTGGTGCTGGCGATCTTTGCCGCTATCCCATTTATCCTGCATCAGATCTGGAGTTTTATCGCCCCAGGCCTTTATCAGCATGAAAAGAAGATCGCCATACCGCTACTGATCTCCAGCATCTTCCTGTTCTATGCTGGTGTAGCGTTTGCGTACTTCGTGGTGTTTCCGCTGATTTTCGGTTTCTTCACCAGTACCGGACCGGAAAATGTCGCGATGATGACCGACATCAGCAGCTACTTGAACTTTGTCCTGAAGCTGTTCTTTGCCTTCGGTATCGTGTTCGAAATTCCGATTGCGACGCTACTGCTGGTCTGGAGTGGTGTCACCTCGGTTGAGAGTCTCAAGGATAAGCGCGCCTACATTATCGTCTGCTGCTTTGTGGTTGGCATGTTGCTAACACCGCCGGATGTGATTTCACAGACGCTGCTGGCACTGCCGATGTGGCTGTTGTTCGAGTCCGGCATTATCCTGGCAGGCATCTTTGTCCGTCGTGGCGATGATGAATATGATGACGAAGAAGAGTCTGAGCAGACCTAGTCGATTGAAGTTTGGCCCATAGATCGTTAGATCGAACGGACCGGATGGTTTCCACTCTGTAAATTTCCTACAAAACTTATTAGGTCAGTAACTGCTTGTTTATTGATCAGAAATTGGTGGTTCTTGCTAACTTATTGATTTGTAAGAAGTTGTTTTTATTTCCGAAATAATTTCGGTTTTTTGTAAATTATTTTATAAATTGCGTTGACGGCAGTTCTAAGGTCTGTAGAATGCGCCCCCACGTTGCCGCTGAGGTGGCAGCGGAGTCGGTCTTCCAGGTGATGTTTCGATGTTGCTGGAGGCCCTTTTTTCAAGCGGTTTTTCGACGATTTGTTTCGAAAAACACAACGAAAAAAGAACGCAAAAAAGCGTTGACTCACGGGTTTTGAGATGTATAATTTCGACCCTCGCTTGAGCAGCCAGACGGCGCCAGGCAACGCTCTTTAACAAATCGACCATGCAATTCGTGTGGGCACTTGCTGGGATAGGACAGCAGATATTCTCCGGAATATCACAAAGACTTATCAAAGTAAGTGACTCGTGAATTCATACGACACTATACGTACTTACGTTTAGTTAAGTTATTCCAGTTTTACTTTGAGCAAAAATTCGTTGGCTTCGGCTAACAACT
>NZ_QQOH01000003.1 GCF_003345655.1 Motiliproteus coralliicola | reverse complement strand
CAGCAGTGAAACGAATCAGCGCCGATGGTAGTGTGGGGCTTCCCCATGTGAGAGTAGGTCATCGCCAAGCGCCTAATACGAGAAACCCCTAGCACGCTGTGCTAGGGGTTTTTTCGTTTTAGCGGCTCTGACCTACCACCCTAGCATGTGAGAGTAGGGCGCAGAGGAAAGAGAAAATGCGGCTGATCATTTTCCCGAGGCGCGACTCAAATCTACGATTTGAGGACTTCCATCGCCAAGCGCCTCTGATACGTAAGAAACGATCTGCCCTGTACCCTTGTCCGCTCGGACATCCGTGTCCTCGTGCGAAGCGCGCCAATGCTCGAGACGCGCTTTGCCCCCATGTGAGTGCTCTGCCCACCTTATACGCATAATCCTATCGGTTCTGGGTACTCCTATTGCCAAGCGCCGGGAAGCCGGACATGTATGGGGAGGTTGGCTGCTGTCCTATGTCGAGGGCGCTTTGGCTGGACACAACTCGATGGCGTCACCCAGACGAATGATTCCAGACTGAAGTACTTTGCAGCATAAGCCGCCATGGCCTAGCATGGCGGCAAAACTGCCTTCGCCCAGCTCCTGTTCCATACGACTGCAGGGGTGGCAGAGCGCAGTGGCCTCAAACAGCGCATCACCGATTTTAAAGGTTTGATAACGCAGGGCGTTGAGGTTGATATTTTTGACCACCAGGTTACGCCTGAGTTGTTGAGGTCGAACTATACGATCGCCCAAGAAGTGGCTGATCTGTTGGATAAATTCTTCGCTGATCAAGGTGACCTGGCGCGCACTGCCGGGCGTTTTTTCGACTCGGTGGTCACCTTCCAGGCCAAGCGTTGCAAAGGCCCGGGTATGCTGCAGTGACTTCATGGGGGCACGCCGTTTGGGGCGAACACCAATCCAGCTCAATTCGCCCGCCGGCAGGTCGGTTACATAGCGGGAGAATAATTGACTTTGTGCAGACATATCAGATCGTCGAGCCGGGTTGGTTTGAGTGGGATTACTCAAAGAATAGACCCAGCTTTGGCTGCCGGAAGCAAAGCTATCACCTCGCTCTTCACTGGCCTTAGCGGTATCCGGTCTTCAGTCCCGTCTTCGAGCTTGGATCAGCAGATTCCGTGGAGTCAGTTGGCGCTCACAAAACGTCTCAATGCTGACATCGTAACCCTGCTGTTGCAGGAATAGTCCCCGATCCAATACCAGCCAGATCTCCAGCGGACGGCGGAATAGTTGCCGTACGATCTCCAGTTGTTCTACCAGGACTACCCGCTCTTCTCCCTGCTGTTCGAAAGCATCAAAATCGATTCCATCAGGCATTACCAGTTGCTTACGTGCAGCTAACTGTCGGCAAAAGTCGGTAAAGCTGCCGGATAGTACCGAGCGGGGCAGGGTTGGGCAGTTGAGGTACTGGTCGACTCCGCGTAGTTGGCGCTGTAATTGGTCGAAGCCTAATCGCCAGCGCAACTCCTGTTGACGCAACCGACGCTCGCGACTACCGGCGGTGACCGTCTCCTGAACTGACAGCCCCAGGTCGTAGCGTGATAGGCGCATGCTCGTACGTTGGCCTAGGCTGCTCAATGGTTGATAGTGACTGGCTTCGATCAGGTGGTAGCAGCAGGGTGATACGCTGAGCGCTTCAAGCTGATGTTCCGCGACCTGTTCTAGTAGCTGGATATGTAGTTGACCGCAGGCGTGCAGGGCGACGGCCTGCTGTGCTGCGGGTTGCAGGTGGGCTGAAGCTTTAGGGGTCATCACGTCCACTGCATGCAGCGTACAGGGCAGGTTCTGCTTGTCGGCCAGCTGTTGGCCGTGCTGGCAAAGCTGAGGTTGCAGTTCGAGACTGGTGACCGGGCGCTGGCGCTGAAAGGCCAGCAATCTGCCCAGATGGCCTTTGCCGGCACACCATTCTAGGAAAGGGCGGCCGCTATCGCGTAGAGCTGCGTTGAAGGCCTGGATCTGCTGCCATTTGCGTCCCGGAATATGGTTACCCAGTCGGGCCGGTGGTGCGGCAAAATCCGACGGAGTCGACGGGGCGATTCGGCAGAGTGACTCCAGAGCGTCGATCTCGGCAATATACGGTCGCAGCGCTTCGCGTCGCTCGGTCTCGTCGTTGAGAAGTTGCTGACGTTGTTGGTGATCAAGGCTGCCAAGCCAAGGCTGTAGTTCTGGCCAGGGCAGTTCGGTGCATTCAAAGGTACGTAACTGCCACAGGTGACGATGCTGCTGGAGCAGTTGGTCCAATGCTTCAAAGTGCGCTTCGAGGCTTAAGGGTGCGGGCATAAGTCGGCTTGGCCGTAGACAGACTGGGGTAACAACGGGCTCGATCTGGGAGCCTGACAGGGTGCCGATTTTATCCTGATCGAACCGGTTTGTAGAGCAGCCTGGCTGGGCCGGTGTCTACTCAAGCAGCGTCGGATGGTGCCGGTGGTGGGCAGTGGTAGGTTTTCATCACTTCGTCACCCCGCAGTGATTCCAGATGGACATCAAAGCCCCACAGCCGGTGTACGTGCTTGAGCATCTCGTCGGTGCTATCACCCAACGGCTTGTTGTTGTGTTGGAAGTGACGCAGGGTCAGCGCCCGATCGCCGCGCACATTGACATCCCAGACCTGGATATTGGGTTCACGGGATCCCAGGTTGTACTGTTCGGCCAGGCTACGACGGATCTCGATAAAGCCGCTCTCGTTGTGAATCGCCGACACCAGCAAATTCTTCTCGCGCTCATCGTCGACAATACTGAACAGATGCAGCTCGCGCATCATGTTGGGGGACAGGAATTGTTGGATAAAACTCTCGTCCTTATAGTTGTTCATCGCATCCTGCAGAGTCTCCTGCCAGTCGGAGCCGGCAATTTCCGGGAACCATTCGCGATCTTCGTCGGAGGGCTTTTCACAGATCCGCCGCAGGTCCTGCATCATATGGTAACCCAGCGTGTAGGGGTTGATGCCGCTGAAGTAGGGGCTGTCGAACGGTGGCTGATAGACCACGCTAGAGTGGGAGTGGAGGAACTCCATCATAAAGCCGTCGGTAACCAGGCCTTGATCGTAGAGGTCGTGCAATAGGGTGTAGTGCCAGAAGCAGGCCCAGCCTTCGTTCATCACCTGGGTCTGCTTCTGAGGATAGAAATACTGCGCCACCTTGCGCACGATGCGGATCACTTCCCGTTGCCAGGGCTCCAGCAGCGGCGCGTTCTTCTCCAGAAAATAGAGCAGATTCTCTTCGGGTTCGGCGGGGAAGCGCTTTTGGCGCTCGACGGTATCATCGGCGTCCGCCGACTTGGGGATGGTATCCCAGAGTTCGTTAACTTGCTGTTGAAGGATTTCGGTACGTGTCTCCTGGCGCTTCTTCTCCTCTTCGGCCGAGATTGGGCTCGGACGCTTGTAGCGGTTGACGCCGTAATTCATCAGCGCGTGGCAGGAGTCGAGCAGTTTCTCCACCTCTTCGATCCCGTGGCGCTCTTCGCATTTGGCGATGTAATGTTTGGCGAACAGCAGGTAATCGATGATGGCGCTGGCGTTGGTCCAGGTTTGAAACAGGTAATTACCCTTGAAGAAGGAGTTATGGCCGTAGCAGGCGTGGGCGATGACAAGCGCCTGCATCGTCATGGTGTTTTCCTCCATCAGGTAAGCGATACAGGGAGAAGAGTTGATCACGATTTCGTAGGCCAGTCCCATATGGCCACGCTGGTAGTTCTGCTGGGTACTGACGAATTGCTTGCCGAACGACCAGTGGTGATAGTTCAACGGCATTCCGACCGAGCTGTAGGCGTCCATCATCTGCTCCGAGCTGATCACCTCGATCTGATTCGGATAGGTGTCGAGTCCGAACTTCTGCGCAGACTTGGCGATCTCGCTGTCGTAGCGTTCGAGCAGTTCGAAGGTCCATTCGGAGCCGGTGGAGATCGGTTGTTTTCGCTTCATGGCTGACCTCGTACTCAATTTCCTGATGGGGCGGGGCAGGACTCGGGGGTCTGGCGATGGGGTAGATAGGCGATATTGTCCGGATTAGCGCAAGCTTCGCAGGCATTGGCGCTGTGTCGCCATTGTCCGTCATCACCCAGGGCGCAGACCGGGTCGTAGATCTGCATACAGGCGACGGGCTCTCCCGGAGTCGGGCGTGGTTCAGGGCATTGAACGACTTCCTTGGGTAGCGAATCGGTAGTATCGCTCGTTGCGCTGCAACCGGCGGCTAGAAGCCACAGCGGTAGCAACAATACAGACCAGAACTTCATACGCCTTGTTCCTCGCGGCGGGCAAACAGCTCCCGGAAGACTGGATAGATATCGGCGGCGCTTTCGATATTCTCCATGGCGAAGAAGTCGGGAAATTCGCTGCGGATCTTCTCGTATTCGTACCACAGGTTCTGGTGTTCGCCGGTGGTGATTTCGACGTAGGAGTAGTACTGCACCAACGGCATGATGCGGTTGACCAGCAGCTCGCGGCAGGTGGCCGAGTCACCGTCCCAGTTGTCACCATCGGAGGCCTGGGCGACGTAGATATTCCATTGCGAGGGCGGATAGCGATCGGCGATTACATCGGCGGTCATCGCGATCGCGCTGGAGACGATGGTGCCGCCGGTTTCGCGCGAGTAGAAGAACTCCTCTTCATCGACCTCTTTGGCCTGAGTGTGATGACGGATAAACACCACATCGATCTGCTTGTAAGCCCGCTTTAGGAACAGATACAGCAGCAGGAAGAAACGCTTGGCGATGTCCTTGACGCTCTGAGTCATCGATCCGGATACGTCCATTACGCAGAACATCACCGCTTTGGAACTGGGGATCGGGGTGCGGATCAGGTTGTTGTATTTGAGATCGAAGGTGTCCAGGAACGGCAGCTTGCTGAGTTTGCCCTTGAGGGTTTTCAGCTCCTGCTCGATCTCGGCCAATCGCTGGTTGCGTTCGTCGGTTTCGGGCTGCTCGATCAATTGCTGCTGCTCGGCTTTGAGTAGCCGGATCGTGCGTCGGGTGCTGCCGGAAAGGGCTATTCGGCGAGCGTGAGCGCTGCGTAGCGAGCGGATGATATTAAGCCGTTCCGGGGTGCCCTCGTTGGTGAAACCGGCCTGGGTCAGCTTGTAATCGCCACTGTCGTGGAGCTGCTTTTTGACCATGTGGGGCAGTTCGAGATCCTCGAACAGGTACTCCAGAAACTCGTCTCGGTTTATCTGGAAGGTGAAGTCGTCCATGCCTTCGCCAGAGTCGGAGGCGCCTGACCCACTGCCGCCCCCGCCGCCACCCTGGGGGCGCTGGATCTGGTCGCCGGGTACGAACTCCTTGTTGCCGGGCAGGATTCTGGTGTTGACGCCGCCGGGGCCGTGATGAAACACCGGCTCTGAGATATCTCCCTTCGGGATAGTAATCTCAGAGCCGCTGTCCAGGTCGGTGATCGAGCGCTGTTTGACCGACTCCGATACCGCACGGCGGATATGCTTGCGGTAGCGGCGCAGGAAGCGCTGACGATTGACCGAACTCTTGTTCTTTCCGTTCAGGCGGCGGTCGATGATATAGCTCATACCCGTCCCTCACTGCGGATGAATCGGACGATTAACCTGTCAGAGAAATAGGTTTCCTGCCTATTCTCCCTGTCGCCCGTTAAAAACTGGCGCAGTTGCGAGTAACTGCTGGTCTTACTTTTTCTTATTTTTGGGCTCGCATTGGTCTGCGGCCGATGTTGATGCATCCCTGCATCAAGCTGTTAACCCGAATAGTTAACAGGGGCCGGTTACTGGGACTTGCGTACCCGGATATACCACTCGGACAACAGTCGTACCTGCTTCTCGGTGTAGCCTCGCTCGATCATTCGCTTGACGAATTCGGCATGTTTCTTCTGATCGTCGCTGGACGCTTTGGCGTTGAACGAGATCACCGGCAACAGGTCTTCGGTGTTGGAGAACATCTTCTTCTCGATCACCGCTCGCATCTTCTCGTAGCTGAGCCAGGCCGGGTTTTTACCGTTATTGTTGGCCCGGGCCCGCAGTACGAAGTTGACGATCTCGTGGCGGAAATCTTTCGGGTTGCTGATGCCGGCCGGTTTCTCGATTTTTTCCAGCTCGTCGTTAATCGCGGTGCGATCGAGGATGTCGCCGGTTTCCGGATCGCGATACTCCTGATCCTGAATCCAGAAGTCGGCGTAGGTGACATAGCGGTCAAAGATGTTCTGGCCATATTCGGAATAGGATTCCAGATAGGCGGTCTGAATCTCCTTGCCGAGAGACTCGATATATTTTGGTGCCAGGAACTCCTTGATAAAGCGGATATAGCGCTCCTGCACTTCCTGCGGGAACTGTTGCTGCTCCACCTCTTTTTCGAGCACGTGCAGCAGGTGGACCGGGTTGGCGGCCACTTCCGACGGGTCGAAGTTAAATACCTTCGACAGGATCTTGAAGGCAAAGCGGGTCGACAGACCATCCATGCCCTCGTTTACCCCGGCGTTGTCTTTGTACTCCTGAATCGACTTCGCTTTCGGATCGGTGTCCTTCAGGTTTTCACCGTCGTAGACCCGCATCTTGGAGAATACGTTGGAGTTTTCCGGCTCGATCACCCGTGACAACACGGTGAACTGGGCCAGCATCTTCAGGGTATCCGGCGCACAGGGAGCTTTGCTCAGCGAACTGTTTTCGAGCAGTTTTTCGTAGATATGGATCTCTTCGGACACCCGAGTACAGTAGGGCACTTTGACGATGTAGACCCGGTCGATAAAGGCTTCGTTGGTCTTGTTGTTTTTGAATGCCTGCCATTCCGACTCGTTGGAGTGGGCCAGTACGATGCCCTCGAACGGGATCGAGCCCATCCCCTCGGTGCTGTTGTAGTTACCCTCCTGGGTTGCCGTCAACAGCGGGTGCAGCACCTTGATCGGCGCCTTGAACATCTCGACGAACTCCATCATGCCCTGGTTGGCTTTACAGAGACCACCGGAGAAACTGTAGGCGTCCGGGTCATGCTGGGCGAACTCCTCCAGCATCCGGATATCGACCTTACCAACCAGCGACGAGATATCCTGGTTGTTTTCATCGCCCGGTTCGGTCTTGGCGATGGCGATCTGATCCGGAATCGATGGGAACAGTTTGACCACCTTGAATTGGGTCAGATCGCCGCCGAATTCGTGCAGGCGCTTGACCGCCCAAGGAGACATGGCCCCTTTGAGATAGCGCCGCGGGATACCGTACTCCTCTTCGAGGATGGCACCGTCTTCGGACGGGTTGAACAGTCCCAGCGGTGATTCGTTGATCGGCGAACCCTGGATGGCGTAGAACGGAATGCGCTGCATCAACTCCTTGAGCCGTTCGGCCAGCGAGGATTTACCGCCACCGACCGGGCCAAGTAGATAGAGGATCTGTTTCTTCTCTTCCAAGCCCTGGGCAGCATGCTTGAAGTAGGAGACGATCTGCTCGATCGCTTCCTCCATGCCGTAGAACTCGCCGAAGTTGGGGTAGCGTTTGATCAGCTTGTTGGAAAAGATCCGTGACAGCCGTGGGTCACGGGCGGTATCGACCAGTTCCGGCTCCCCGATCGCCTGCAGCATCCGCTCGGCGGCGCTGGCGTAGACGCTGGGGTCGGTTTTGCAGAGTTCGAGGAACTGCTGGAGGCTCAGCTCCTCGTGTTGAGTGGCTTCATAACGGGTTTTGTAATTCGCGAATATACTCATGTCACGTACCTTCCGTCGATGCTCTGGTGGGCTGCGCTGGGCCAAAAAAATAGTCTGTTGCTTAGGGGGAATCCCACCGGATTCAGCTATCAGTAATATTAGATCTTGCGCAGGTTGAACATCGTCTTAAAGGCTTTGGGCAATCTCGTGACTTAGTGCTTATATCTCTGTTAATAAAGAACTTTTTTCTTTTACAACTATTTTACAGAGGTGGCGTCGGGGAGCGGCTGTGCTGCAGTGCGAAATGGTGGCTTCTAGCCATTCAGGTGAAATGCACCGTCTCTTCGATCAGCCAGTCGATCACCGCCTCCAGGGCTTGCGGGTGGTCGGCACCCTCGGCGCGGGCCTGCTGGTAGGTCCTGGTCTGACAGTGGGCGCTGGTACCCTGCTGGATAATCTGTCGGGCGTGGCGGATCTCATCGGAGCAACCTAATTGATCAGCCGCTTCACCGACCAGTTCGATCCATTGTTCCACCAGTTCGGCAAAATCAACCTTAGTTTCAAGCCGGAAATCGATCAGGCCGCTATCAATGCCGTAACGCTGTGCCCGCCAGCGATTTTCCTGAATCAGCATCGGGGCGTACTCCCGCCAGCGCTGGTTGTTCTGGCGCAGGTTATTGAGCATCTTCAGGGTGGCCAGGTAGAGGGCGGCGATACAGAGCGCATCCTCCAGCCGGGTACAGACGTCGGTGACGCGCATCTCCAGCGTGGGGAAGCGGCACGACGGACGAATATCCCACCACAGCATCGATGCGTCTTTGATCAATCCTGCTTCGACCAGTACGTTGACGTGACGCTGGTAGTCGGACCAGGAGCTGAAGCGGTCAGGTAGACCGGTGCGGGGCAGTTCATTGAACACCGACAGGCGGTAAGATTTCAGTCCGGTGTCGTCACCGCCCCAGAACGGCGACGAGGTACTAAGTGCCAGTAGGTGGGGAAGGAAGTAGACAGTCTGATTCATCAGGTCGATACGCTGGTCATCGTCGGGAATACCGACATGGACATGCATGCCGCAGGTCAGCAATCGGCGGACCACCGCTCCCAGATCTTCGGCCAGCAGGTCGTAGCGATCGAGCCGGGTGTGCTGTTGATCGGTCCAGTAGGCGCTGGGGTGACTGGAAGCGGCGATGATTGCCAGTCCGTAGCGGTCGGCGATTCCGGCCACAGTCTGGCGTAACCGGATCAGCTCCTCACGGGCTTCGCCGATATTGCCGCAGACCTTGGTGCCGACTTCGATCTGCGCCCGAAGAAACTCGTGGGTGACCATCTTCGGCAGCACTTTGGCGCAGGCTCGAAACAGTTGTTCAGGCGGATCGGACGCGAGCTGGCGGGTCTGGCGATCGACCAGCAGGTACTCCTCCTCGATCCCCAACGTAAAGGCCTGCGTGGTGCTGTTGGCGCTCATAAACTGTCTCCCGTTGCCGGTTCAGCAGAGGCCGTACCGCGCGTCTGCGGAGCTGTCCGTTGTGGCTTGTGGTTCCCTAGTCGAAAAACTGTATCCGATGAAGCGAGGGCTGTTCCAGAATTTCGCTCAGCCCTTCGGCCAGAGCGTCCGCCCACCAGAGACAATCTTCATGGGTCTGGAGCAGGTCTTGGCGGATCTCGATGGCGCAGTTGGGGAATCCCTGTTCGTGGCCATGACGGTCGATGCTGTAGGCAAAGTCTCGGCCCGAGTAGGGTTCGTTGTCGCCGATCAGCAGGTGCTCGTGGCGGCGCAGAAACGCCATCAACGGTTTGGCGATGCGGGGGTCCCGATTCCACAGCATGCCGGCGTGCCAAGGCCGCGGCTTATCGCAGGCCTGCATCGTCGGTGAAAAGGTGTGGATCGAAAACAGCATCGGCGCAGGGGTGTAAGCGGTCAGTGCATTGAGCTGGCGTCTGATCTCCTGGTGGTAGGGCTGCGAGATCCGCAGTTTACGTTCGCGTCGTTGCTCCGGTGATAAGTTCTGATTAGCCGGGATAGGCTGAGCATCGCTCTGTTCCGGGATCAGGTCAGGCTCGTCCAGCTCCGGGTCGCGATTGACGTCGATCAGCAGGCGGGAGTAGTTGGCCAGCATCGCTCGGCAGCCGAGCCGGTCGGACATCAGTTGAACCACATCGGCGGCACCACGATCCCAGGCGATATGCTCCTCCATCTGCGCGGGAGACAAACCCAGGTTATGCATCCGGGTGGGGATAAAATTGGAGGCGTGATCGCAGATCAGCAGTAGCGGGGTATCGGAGCTGGGGTTCAGCAGGGTGAAAGGGGGTGGATCGTTCAGGGTCAGTAGCGGAGTTGTTTCACTGCGCGGTTGGGTCATGCCGAAGATCTCCGTTCAATCGGGGCGCCGGACGGCGGTTGATCAAGCTCGCCAGGGTGGCGCAACGTAACCGTAACAAACGTAACCTTACCATAAGCGTAGTAGAGAGCCTGGGGCTAGGCTCCCTAGCCGGGCATCGGCCCGCAGAACCCAGTGGTTCAGCTGCCGGTTGTCAGTTTCTGCTGCAACCGGTCCTGCAGGGTCTTCAACACCTTGATTCGGGCGTAGCGTTTATCATTGGCCTCGACCAGCGTCCATGGTGCCAGGGAGGTACTGGTTCGCTCGACCATATCATGGACGGCCAGCTCGTAGTCGGCCCATTTGTTGCGGTTGCGCCAATCTTCGTCGGTTAGCTTCCACTGTTTATACGGGGTTTCGGCACGGGCATCGAAACGGGCCAGTTGTTCTTCCGGGGTGATATGGAGCCAGTACTTGATCACCAGAATATCGTGCTCGGCCAACTGCTCTTCGAAGTCGTTAATTTCACGGTAGGCGCGGCGCCACTCCTGCTCCGAGGCGAAGCCTTCAACCCGCTCCACCAGCACCCGCCCATACCAGCTGCGATCGAAGAGGGTGAGACGACCTGCCCGTGGCAGGTGGCGCCAAAAACGCCACAGGTAGTGTTGGGCCCGCTCCTCATCGGTGGGGGCGGCAACGGGAACGACCTTGTAGTGTTTGGCATCCAGTGCGCTGATTACCCGGCGAATGGCGCCTCCCTTACCGGCGGCATCGGCGCCTTCGAACACCAGCAGCGTTGAGATATTGCGCTCGTGGGCCTGATGCTGCAGTTGATTGACCTCCCCCTGCAGGCTACTCAGTTGCTGGTTGTAATCCGCCTTGCTCAGCTTCAGCTGGTTGTTCAATGCCGATAGCACAGTGGCAACTTCGGGGCGAACAACCTCCCGACAACGCTGCCTGTCAAAGGCGATATCGTCGTCGGATGCAGTGTCGGGGTTGGATGCTATCTGGGTGTCACCCTGCTTGACCTGGCGCTGAAGTTGCTCGATCCGGTTACGGATACTGTCGCACAGGGTTTTGGCAACGGTCACCGAGCTATAGCGTAGGTCACCGCCTTCGACGATATGCCAGGTAGCTTCCCCGGTGCTGGTCTTTCGGATTGTGTGCTCGGCGGCCTGCATGAAGCCGTCGTACAGCTCCCAGTGTTTCCAATCTTCGTCGGTAACCCGCCAGGCATTGAGCGGATCCTGTTCGAGTTTCTTGAACCTTGTCTGTTGCGACTCTTTGTCCAGGTGCAGCCAGAACTTGAGGATCAGGGCGCCGTTGTCGGCCAGCCCCTTTTCCATCCCGGTAATACGGTCCAGGCGCTTATCAAACTTGGCCAGGTTGTGCTCTCCATAGACGTAGTCGAGGATCGGGCGCGAGTACCAGGTGCTGAGCAGCAATCCGATCTGTCCCTTTGGCGGCAGGTCGCGCCAATAGCGCCAATACTCGGGGCGCTCGCTCTCCTCGTCCGAGGGAGGGCCGTAAGCGTGGGTGACCAGCCAGCGCGGGTCCATCCAGCTGTTGAGCAGGTTGACGATCTCGCTTTTACCGGCCCCGTCGACACCGGCGAAGATCAGGATCACCTGGAAACTGCCGTTGTCCAGCAGTTGGCGTTGTACTTCCAGCAGCTCCTGCCGCAGCTCAGGCACGACTTTTTTATATTCCTCGCTGGCCAGGGCTCGGCCGAGTTCCGCTGTCTCAAACATGAGTCTTTCTATCCTACAAAGTGTCCTTGGGGGAGGTTTCGGAAGTCGGATACGCCAGCTGTTCGCTGATCCTGGCAGCTTTTACGCATGGATTGAGAGGTCCTGCGGTTGAGGTTCGATGCGGTGTGAAAAGGCAGTGGTATGGCCGCCGGGAGCGGGATAGTGATTGGTATCGAGATCGTCCATTCAAGCGACCGGTGCTGTCGATGATTTTGACCGGGGCGCGCAGCGGTGAATCCATGCGTGGCCTTCTGGATTTGATTGATACAGCGCAAGCTAGCATCAATTGTTTAAAAATCTTTACGCTCTGTTGTTAATTTTTGCAGATTTGAGCGTTATGTTGTTCGGTCCAGCTGCCGTCCTTGGACCAAAGAATAATTATTATGAAAGATGTGTGAATAATGAACAATCTCCTCAAAGGTTTTACCAGCCGCCTGTTGTTGCCGGTTTTGATTTCGGTGGTGGTGATCTGTGTGATTCAGACAACGACGACCCTGTGGGTCACCCAACAGAGCGTCTCCGGACTGGTCGACGATGTGGTAACGACCCTGGACGACGGTGGCCAGGAGCTGGCCGCACGACTGACCCAGAGCAGTCAGGGCGTTCAACAGACCATGACTCAGCTGGCCGACCAGGTCGGGGCGGTATTGGATCGTTCGCTGACCGAGGAGCTGGCGCAGGAGCAGGCCCGGGTCAGTGATGATCTGGTGGCATCTAGCCATCAGAGCGCCCATGCGATGGCCGAGCTGATGGCGCTGGTTGCGCCGGATGCGATCTGGGATGGCGACAGCCCGACCTTGACCCGACTGGTGCGCGATCTGCAGCGTAACCCGCAGGTTGTCTTCGCGATCTACCAGGATGCCGAGGGTAAGCCGTTGACCCGCTATCTGGACCGCAGCGATGACAAGGTTAAGAGCCTGCTGGCCAGTGGCCAGGGAAAGCGCTCTATGGACCGGGTTATCGATGCCGCCTCCAAGGATCCGGAACTCTACCTGATCGATCAGGAGATCAATCCCAAGGGGGCGGTGATTGGTCGCTTTATTCTGGCGGTTTCCGACAAGAAAGCGATTGAGGCATCGGCAGCGCTGAAGCAGCGTTTCACTGATCTGACCCGCACTATTCGTGAGCAATCCCAAAGCAGTATTTTGTCCGAAGCCCAACAGGCCCAGCAGAGTCTGCAACAGTCGCTGCAGCTGGCCGAAGCTCAGAATCGTGCCACCGGAGAGGATACCCGCAAGACGATCGATGCAGCGGCGGTTGCGTTGGAATCCAAGGTGTCTTCGTTGCTGTTGATCTCTGGAGTGCTGCTGGTGGTGGCGCTGATGCTGATTCTGGCTACCCGAGTCTTGCGCAAGATTGATACCCTGACCCGGGCGCTGAACGATCTGGCCGAAGGCGACGGGGATTTGACTCAGCGTATCGACGCCGAAAGCCGTGACGAGATCGGCGATATGGGGCGGGCGGTAAATCGATTTATCGAGAAAACCCAGCAACTGGTGACCGAAGCCAACCTAGCAGCGGATGAAACCAGTGAGCATATCGATCAGATGCATGGTGTGACCGGACAGGCCAGCCAGTCGGTTGAGCGCCAAAACCATCAGCTGAGCCAGGTCTCGCAGGCGATGTCCGAGATGGCCGGCACGGTGCAGCAGGTGGCTGAGCGAATCCAGGACAACCTGGTCCATGTGGATCGGATCCGGCAAGCCAGCGGTGAGGCCAGCTGCATATCCGCGCGGGTCAAAACCGATATCGAAACCCTGGTGGGTCAGGTGCAGACCGCCTCCGAGGTGGTGAACGGGGTGGCCGGTCAGAGTCAGCAGATCGAGGTGGTCCTGGATGTGATCAAGAGCATTGCCGAGCAGACCAACCTGCTCGCTCTGAATGCAGCGATTGAGGCTGCGCGAGCCGGTGAATCCGGTCGTGGTTTCGCGGTGGTGGCCGACGAAGTTCGCGCCCTGGCCGGCAAGACCCAGCAATCGACCGAGGACATTCAGCGTCAGATCGATCGTTTGCAGGGCGAGGTCGGTGGTGCGGTCGAGGTGATCGAGCAGGTCTGCGGCTTTGCCCAGACCAGTATCGAGGGAATCGCCAGCTCCGACGAGCAGATGCAGAGTGTCTCCGATTCGGTCGGCGGGCTGTATGATCTGACCAACGATATCGCGGCCATGGCCGAGCAGCAGGCGCAGGTCTCTGCCACGGTCAACGACAATGTCGAGCAGATCAGCAACGAGGCGGAGCTGTCGGCCGGGTTGATGCAACAGAATACCCAGGCATCCAATGCGTTGGCCGATCTGGCCAGTTCACTGAAGCGAACCCTGGCACAATTCAAAGTCTGATTGCTTGACGGCCTGGGCTGGCGGCTCAGGCATCGCGCTGGGGTTGGATCTGAAGCGGTGGTTGTCCTGCCTCGCTGTCAGTGTGCGGGGCGATAGTGGGGATCAGTAGTTGAATCCGGGTGCCCTGGCCGGGCTGGCTGAGCACCTCGATCTCTCCGCCCAGCGGCCCGGTGACGATGTTGTAGACGATATTGAGTCCCAGGCCGGAGCCGCCGCTGCCCAGCTTGGTGGTGTAGAAGGGGTTGAAGATCAGCTCGGCCTCTTCGTCGTCAATCCCCTTGCCGTCGTCGGCCACCTCCATCCGAACCGAATCCCCAGCCTGTGCGCAGCTGATAAGAATACTGCCGGCTTCGCCATCAAATCCGTGCAGCATCGCATTGTTGATCAGGTTGTTGACCACCTGCTCCAGTAAGCCCGGGTAGCTGTCCATCTCGATGCCCGGCTCCAATGACACAGAGAGCTCCACGTCGCGTTTGCGCAAGGTCGGAAGGAACAGCGCCAGCAGCGATGAGATGACCGTCTCCAGGTCGAACCGCCGTCGCTGCTCGCCGGACTGGTCGGTTGCCACCTGTTTGAACTCCCCGACCAGCCGTTCGGCTTTACGGGTACCGCTGAGCATCAGTTCGCAGGCGTGCAGGGTCGACTCCAGATACTCCACCAATTGCGAGCGTTTAAGCTCGCCGGCATCGATCTTGGCACTGATCTCGCGGGTCTGCTCCAGCAGCGTCGAGGAGACGGTGACGCAGTTGCCGATCGGGGTGTTGAGCTCGTGGGATACTCCGGCGACCAACGAGCCTAAAGCCGCCATCCGGTCAGCCCTGGCCAGTTCGGTCTGGGTCTGTTTGACCTTCTCCAGTGCCTGCTCAAGGTCGACGGTGCGCTCGGCGACCCTTAGCTCCAGTTCGTTGTTGAGGCGGATTAGTGCTGCCTCCGCTTCGCGTTGTTCGGTGATATCCCGCGCCAGCCCCAGATAACCGACGATCTCACCAGCCGGAGAGCGCACCGAAGTGACCACCAGCGAGACCGCCAGCCGGCGGCCGTCCTTGCGGACATAATGCCAGTCGCGGGTCTCGGCGCCTTCGAGTCGGGCCTTATAAACAAAGGTTTCGAACGGAGTCAGAGGCTTGCCCAGCTCCTGTTCCAGTTCGTGCCGGCGTTTGTTCACCTCCTCTTCGACATGGATCAGCATCGGTGTTTCGGTACCGACCACCTCGTCGGCCCGGTAACCGAGCATCTGTTCGGCGCCGCGGTTGAACAGGGTAATAGTGCCCTTGACGGTGGTGGCGATGACTGAGACTTCATGGGCTGCATCGAGCACGGATTGCAGCTCCTGGTGTTTCATCGCCAGGGCACTTTCGGCTTCGAGACGGTCGCTGATGTCCATGAAGGTCCAGATAGAGTCGAACTTGTCGCCATGTTCGATCAGCTGCCCGGCCCGCATCACGTTGACACTGGAGCCGTCTTTGCGCTGGTAGCTTACCTCCTGTTCGATCCGCTGGCTGAGCTGAACTTCGGGATAGAGCCGTTTACCGTCTTCGACCCAGCTTTGGTGATCCGGATAGAGAATCTCGGTCGACTCACCGATCAGGTCATCGGGGGTGTTGTAGCCGAGGATTTCGGCTAGCTTCGGGTTGCAGGTCAGGATCTTGCGGTCACGCAGCCGGGCGATACCCACCTGGGCGTATTGGAAGATCAGCTGAAATTCGAGCAGTAGCTGCTGGATTCGGTGTTCGATCCCCTTGCGGGCGGTGATATCGGTGAACGAGATAACATAGCCGTCGGGGATTGGGGTGCCGCGGATGTCGAGCACAATACCGTTTGGCCGGGTTCGCTCCATCGACATCGTCTCGCGCTGCTTGACGTGACCCATCAGGGCCTTGGCCTGGTGCAAGGTCTCCTCGGAGACATACTCGCCGCGTTCCAGGTTGTGTTGGTAGATCTGCTCCAGGGTGACGCCATCACGGCTGACAAACTCCGGCGGGAGCTCTACCAGCGCGGTGAAGCGGCTGTTGTAATGCATCAGCTCGGCTTTCTGATTGAAGACCACCACGGCGAACGGAAAATGTTCGATCACGGTTCGTAACCGATCGTGACTCAGGCGCAATTTAGCCAACGCCTTTTGCTCGGACAGGACTGCGTTGTTGCGGAGGGTGGTATCCTGCAGGGTTTCGATCGCGCCGATAACCTTGCCGTTATCGTCATGGATCGGCGAGGCGCTGAAATAGAGCCAAACCCCATCGCCGATATCGGGGAAGAAATCCTCCGCTTCATAACTGCCGGGAACGATGGCGGAGTGACGATACTTGCCCTCGTAGTAGTCGCCGATGCGGTTCTCGATGTCGCCGGAGATCACCAGGTCGGCCATCACCGGTCGTTCACTGGGATAAAACGGCTTCCACTGATCGCAGGTTCCGAGCATCCGTGAGGCGGGGACTTTGAGAATCTGCTCGCAGGCACGATTCCAATGTACCACCCGGTGTCGGGCATCGAGCACAAAGGTCGGCACCGGCGAAGCTTGTACGATCTCCTCCAGCGATAATAGCGACGGATTGATGGGGCTGCTGTCCTTCAACGTCTTCGGTTACCTGCTAGCAGTTGACCTCAGAGATCAGAACAAATGGCTCTGATCGAGATGGGAATACCGGTAAGGATAGGTGATAACCGAGATTTGTAACGGCTTGATGTCGCTAACGAAACAGGGGCCCGAAGGCCCCTGTTGAAATGCGTTTTACGCAGATGGTGCCGATCGAAATCAGCTATTGGCTTCGCGCTCGATCGCACGGTAGGCGATGTCGGTGCGGTAGCTCATCCCTTCCCAGCTGATCTGCTTGACCAGCTCGTAGGCACGGGCCTGGGCATCGGTGACCGTATCACCCAGTGCGGTGGCGCAGAGCACCCGGCCACCGGCGGTTACGACCTGACCATCCTTGTCGGCAGTACCGGCGTGGAAGACCTTGGTGCCTTCGGCAGTTTCTGCCGGCAGGCTGATCGCATCGCCTTTCGGGTAGCTGGCCGGGTAGCCATTGGCGGCCAAGACCACGCCGACGCTCGGGCGGGGATCCCACTCGGCAGAGGCTTGATCCAGTTGCTTGGCCAGTGCGGCTTCGCAAAGCTCAACCAGGGAGGACTTCAGACGCAGCATGATCGGCTGGGTTTCCGGATCACCGAAGCGGCAGTTGTACTCGATCACCTTGGGGGTGCCGTCGGCCATGATCATCAGACCAGCGTACAGGAAACCGGTGTAGCTGTTGCCTTCGGCGGCCATGCCGCGAACAGTCGGCAGGATCACTTCGTTCATGATCCGGGCATCGATCTCGGGGGTGACGACCGGAGCCGGGGAGTAAGCACCCATGCCGCCTGTGTTGGGGCCCTGGTCGCCGTCCAGCGCGCGCTTGTGGTCTTGGCTGGTGGCCATCGGCAGGACATTGTCGCCGTCGACCATGACGATGTAGCTGGCCTCTTCGCCATCGAGGAACTCCTCGATGACGACACGGCAACCGGCGTCGCCGAAGGCGTTACCGGACAGCATGTCCTCGACCGCGGTTTCGGCTTCTTCGAGGGTCATCGCCACGATAACGCCCTTACCAGCGGCCAGGCCGTCGGCCTTAACCACGATCGGCGCACCCTTCTCACGCAGGTAAGCCAGCGCCGGCTCGACCTCGGTAAAGTTCTGGTATTCGGCGGTCGGGATCTGCTGGCGGTCCAGGAAGTCCTTGGTAAATGCCTTGGAACCTTCCAGCTGGGCCGCACCGGCAGAGGGACCGAAGATCGCCAGACCTTCCGCCTGGAACTTGTCGACCACACCCTCAACCAGCGGTGCTTCCGGGCCGACGATCGTCAGGTCGATGGCGTTTTCCTTGGCAAACGCGATCTGGGCGTCGAAATCCATCACGTCGATGGCGACGTTGCTGACCTTGGCATCCAGTGCGCTACCGGCATTACCCGGGGCCACAAACACCTCGGTAACCCGCGCATCGCGTGCTGCCTGCCAGGCCAGCGCGTGCTCACGGCCGCCACTACCCAATACCAATACTTTCATGTTGTTTCCTCAGAATTCTCTGTTTGACGCAAACCAAACTTGAACAGAACGCTAATTGGGAATCAGGGCGTAGCGAGCGAAGGTGAGGTTAGGCAAAAATCCGCGAAGGCGCGCAGTTTACAAATAGTAAATGAGCAGCCTGAGCGGATTTTTAACGACGCCTCATCGAGCGCAGCAGCCCTGAACTCAATCAGTGGCGGAAGTGGCGCATTCCTGTGAAGACCATGGCGATACCCGCTTCATTCGCCGCCGCAATCACCTCGTCATCACGCATCGAACCACCCGGCTGGATCACCGCAGTGATACCGGCCTTGGCCGCAGCGTCGATACCGTCGCGGAACGGGAAGAATGCATCGGATGCCATCACCGAACCGGGAACTTCCAGGTTTTCATCGGCGGCTTTGATACCGGCGATCTTGGCGCTGTATACGCGGCTCATCTGGCCGGCACCCACACCGATGGTCTGGCCGTTCTTGGCGTAAACGATGGCGTTGGACTTAACGTACTTGCCCACCTGCCAGGCAAACAGCAGGTCGCGCAGTTCCTGTTCGGTCGGGGCACGATCGGTGACCACTTTGAGCTCGTCGGCGTTGACCATGCCCAGGTCGTTGTCCTGGACCAGCAGGCCGCCGTTGACGCGCTTGTAGTCGAACGACGCGGCACGCTCGGCGTCCCACTGGCCGCACTCGAGCAGACGAACGTTCTTCTTGGCGCTGACCACGTCGGAGGCTGCCTGGGACACGCTCGGGGCGATGATCACTTCGACGAACTGACGGTCGATGATCGCTTTGGCGGTAGTCTCGTCCAGCTCACGGTTGAAGGCGATGATGCCGCCGAAGGCCGAGGTCGGGTCGGTCTGGTAAGCCAGGTTGTAGGCGTCCAGGATGTTGTCGCCGATCGCCACACCGCAGGGGTTGGCGTGCTTGACGATGACACAGGCCGCTTCCTGGAACGGCTTAACGCACTCCAGTGCCGCGTCGGTGTCGGCAACATTGTTGAACGACAGCTCTTTACCCTGCAGCTGACGAGCGGTGGAAACCGAAGGCTCGGCCGGGTTCTTCTCGACGTAGAAGGCCGCACGCTGGTGCGGGTTCTCACCGTAGCGCATCTCTTGGGCTTTGATGAACTGGGTGTTGAAGGTGCGCGGGAAGTCGGACGGGGTGTCGCTGTCGTGATCCAGACGGTTACCCAGGTAGTTGGCGATGGCGCCGTCGTAAGCCGCAGTGTGCTCGAACGCCTGTACCGCCAGATCGAAGCGGGTGGTTTGGCCCAGCTGGCCGTCGTTGGCTTGCATCTCGCTCAGTACGCTGTCGTAGGACTCGGCGTTGACCACGATGGCCACAAAGGCATTGTTCTTGGCCGCCGAGCGAACCATGGTCGGACCACCGATATCGATGTTTTCGATCGCCATCGGTAGGGTGCAGTCGTCACGGGCGATGGTCTGCTCGAACGGGTACAGGTTGACCACGACCATATCGATCGGGTTGATGCCGTGCTCTTCCATCACCGCGTCGTCCTGGCCGCGACGACCGAGGATGCCACCGTGGACTTTCGGGTGCAGGGTCTTGACCCGACCGTCCATCATCTCCGGGAACTGGGTGTAGTCGGAAACCTCAACGGCGGCGACGTTGTTGTCGCACAGCAGCTTGTAGGTACCGCCGGTGGAGAGAATCTCAACGCCTTGGGCGCTCAGACCCTGGGCGAATTCGACGATTCCGGTTTTGTCGGACACGCTGATCAGCGCGCGACGGACCTTGATCGGGTTCAGTTGTGAGTCGGGCATCGATATGGGCTTCTATCTGAAAGTTAACGGGAAAGGGGTGGCAGGCCGGTTACAGCAGGCCGTATTGCTTGAGCTTTTTGCGCAGGGTGCCGCGGTTCAGGCCCAGCACCTCGGAGGCTTTGGTCTGGTTGTCACGGGTGTACTGCATGACCGCTTCAAGCAGAGGAGCTTCGATCTCGTTCAGAACCAGCTCGTAAACGTTGCAGGCCGGCTGACCGTCGAGCTGCTTAAAGTAGTTCTCCATCGCCTCGGAAACGCTGTGACGCAAGCGCTTGGGTTGGTTCGGCTCGTTGGCCGCGCTGTCGGACAGCTGAAGTGGAGTTTCTTGTTCGGTCACGATTTGGGTGCTACCTAGAGTCATTGAATATTATGCCGCTACTGTTGCCGGGCGGCGGGCAGTGAAGAATTCACCCACCGCATCCAGCTGTGGTTGTGGTTGCTCAAGAAGATTGAATCTACGTCTGAAATCCTTTGCCAGTGTCGCCTGCTCTTCGGACTGTTGCGGCAGCGCCGCCAGGTACCAGCCCAAGTGTTTGCGGGCGATGCGAACCCCGGCAACCTCGCCGTAGAAACCGTGCAGTGCCGTCAGATGGCGCTGCATAATGGCTTCAACCTGATGGTCATCCGGTTCTGGCAGTTGCTCGCCGGTGGCGAGGAAATGGTTGATCTGGGTAAAGATCCACGGCCGTCCCTGGGCCGGTCGTCCGATCATGACCGCGTCAGCGCCGGTATGGTCTAGCACGCTGCGCGCCTTGGCCGGACTATCGATATCGCCGTTGGCCAGCAACGGAATCGAGATCGCCTGACGAATGTCGGCGATGGTGTCGTACTCGGCCTGGCCGCGATAGCCACAGGCGCGGGTTCGTCCGTGCACCGCCAAGGAGGCGATACCGCTCTGTTCGGCGATGCGGGCAATACGAACCCCGTTACGGTTGGATGGATCCCAGCCGGTGCGGATCTTCAGGGTGACCGGTACCTCGACGGCATCGACCACGGCCTGCAAGATATCGCGTACCAGTGCCTCGTCGCGCAGCAGTGCCGATCCGGCAGCCTTATTGCAGACCTTCTTCGCCGGGCAACCCATATTGATATCGATAATCTGGGCGCCGCGCTCGACGTTAAGCTGTGCCGCCTCGGCCAGCATCTGTGGATCACCGCCGGCGATCTGGACCGTGCGCGGTTCCGCTTCACCGTCGTGATTGAGGCGTGAGCGGGACTTGCGACTGTTCCACAACCGCTTGTCGGCAGTCACCATCTCTGAGGGTGTCAGCCCGGCTCCATGCTCCCGACAGAGTCGACGAAACGGCAGGTCGGTGACCCCGGCCATCGGGGCCAGGACCGCTCGCGCGTCAATGTTGTAGGGACCGATTTGGAACACGCCAACCTCAATCATGGGCAACCGGGGTTGCGAATGCTATTGATACGTCAATCGAATAGATCATCCTGATCTACTCTCTTGTCACCCGCGAAATCACAGGCGCAAACGCGTGGGTTTGCTGGTGCTTCACTGGTTCGCGTTGGCGGATGCCAACGGCGGCACTTCTGTGTGCCGCACTATTCATCTGGCAACCATCGTTGCCGCCGAACAGCTACAGGATTTCAGAAATCCGGCAACAGCGTGTCCTATCGATCTGATTGCAGATCGATGCTGGAAGCTGTGCTCGGATAGGGCGCTTATAATACCCGCACAGTGACGCCTGTGAAAGGGTGAATTGTCTATTTGCTGTACAAATTGACGGCTTTGGCGGGCAGGAACTGCAGCTGGTAGTTGGGGGCCTGGGAGCCGGGATCGAGTAGTTCCAGTTGGATCTGTACCGGGCTGTTGCTGGGCATCATCTCACCGGGTTGGATGTCGCCGCCCAGATACTCGCGAGGTTGGAAAATCCGGGCCGCCCGCAGGGTTTCGTCGAGGCCGCTGAAGCTCAGTTTCAGGGCGGGGAACGGCTGCTCAAACGGGGCCAGGTTCAGTAGAGTCAGGTGCAGGCTCAAGGCGTTGCTGTAGTCCGGATGCTGACGCACCAGCAGCTGCTGGCTACGGATGCTGGGTAGGTCCTGTCGAGGCGGCAACTGGCAGTCGATCCGCTGACAGACCTGGCGGTAGAGTTGGCTCAGTTGCGGGTGCTGCGACAGGCTGTCGCGCTCGAACCAGAGTACCTGACCCGCCAGTCCCGCCAGCGCCAGCAGCACCAGTAGGGTCCAGACCAGGGTAGCGGTGGATCGTTTGGGTCGCTCGGTGGACAGGATCAGCGCCTCCCTAGGGATTCCGGCATCGAGCGCTGAACCGCCTTCCAGGTGTTGATCGGCGCTGAAGACCTTGAGGCAGTTGCCGCAGCGTACCTGGCCACCGGCCGCATTGAGCTGTTCGTTGCTGAGCTCAAAGCGGGTGTGGCAGGCGGGGCATTGAGTAATAAATGACTGCGACATTGGTGCTCTCTATCACTACGGCCTATTTCGATAGTTCATCCGCGCCAGGTCGGTAGCGAATCAGCGGCGGACTCCGGTCAATCGTACCCAATCTTCGCGCACGACGGGAGTCTCCAGTTCAAACCAGGGGCGATAGGCTTCGATCAGACCTTCGGTTTGGGTTGCCAGCAGCCCCGACAGGGCCAGTTTGCCGCCGGGTTTGACCAAAGCCTGGATCGTCGGCGCCAGTTCCACCAGCGGACCGGCGAGAATATTGGCGACCAGCAGGTCGGCTGGTTGCTGTCGGTATTGCTCGGGTAGCTTATCCGGGTAGTAGAGTTCAATTCGCTGGGTGTCGATCTGGTTGCGTTCGGCATTATCGCGACTGGCCTGCAGGGCCTGGGGATCTATATCGGTACCGATCATCTTGTCGGCGCCCAGCAACAGGGCGGCGATACCGAGGATGCCGGAGCCGCAGCCGTAATCGATGATGGTGTCTCCAGCCAGCGGCTGACCTTCGAGCCACTCCAGACAGAGTGCAGTGGTCGGGTGGGTACCGGTGCCGAACGCCAGTCCCGGGTCGAGCATCAGGTTAGCGGCATCGGGGTCGGGGACCGATTTCCAACTGGGACAGACCCAGAGGCGCTGGCCGAACTGCATCGGTTTGAAGTTGTCCATCCAGGCCCGCTCCCAATCCTTGTCTTCGACCAGCTCGGTCTTGTGGGGCGGGAACTCCTGTTCAGGTTGGATCTGTTGATGGCCCTGTTTGAGCTGTTCGATGACCCAGTTCATATCGGTTTGAGCGTCGAACAGGCCGGTGATGCGGGTGCGATCCCACAACGGGGTGGTGCCCAGTTCGGGCTCGAACAGGGGCTGGTCGGCCGCATCTTCGAGGGTCACGGCGCAGGCGCCGGTTTCGAGTAGCAGGTCTTCGTACTGCTCGCTCAGCTGCGGTGGAGTTTCAAGTTTCAGTTGCAGCCAGGGCATGGCGAACCTCGTTGGATAGGGCTTTTGGGATCAAAATAAAGAAGCCCTCGGATGAGGGCTTCGCGTAAGAGGCGGTGACGGGGATCAGAGTCCCAGTTTCTCCTCAAGGTAGTGGATGTTGACGCCGCCCTTCTGGAAGTGGGGGTCGCGAACGATCTCCTGCTGCAGCGGGATATTGGTCTTGATGCCGTCGATCAGCATCTCGTCCAAGGCGTTCTTCATCCGAATCAGTGCGCCTTCACGATCCTCGGCATGGGTGATCAGCTTAGCGATCAGCGAATCGTAATAGGGCGGTACCTTGTAGCCACTGTACAGGTGCGAGTCGACCCGCACACCCAGGCCGCCAGGGGCGTGGAAGTGGTTGACTGGCCCAGGGCTGGGCAGGAAAGTCTTCGGATCTTCGGCGTTGATGCGACACTCGAACGCATGGCCGTTGATCTTAACGTCTTCCTGCTTGATCGACAGCGGCAGACCGCTGGCAATCTTCAGCTGCTCTTTAACGATATCGATACCGGTGATCATCTCAGAAACAGGGTGCTCAACCTGAACACGGGTGTTCATCTCGATAAAGTAGAAACCGCCGTCTTCGTACAGGAACTCGAAGGTGCCGGCGCCGCGGTAGCCGATCTCGATACAGGCGTCGACGCAGCTCTGCAGTACCTGGGCACGGGCCTCTTCATCGATATACGGAGCCGGAGCTTCCTCGACCACCTTCTGGTGGCGACGCTGCATGGAGCAGTCTCGGTCGTACAGGTGGATCGCATTACCCTGACCATCGGCCAGTACCTGAACCTCAACGTGACGCGGGTTCTGCAGGTATTTTTCCATGTACACGGTATCGTCGCCGAAGGCCGACTTGGCTTCGGTACGGGTGATATGGATCGAGTTCATCAGCGCAGCTTCGGTATGCACAACCCGCATGCCGCGACCACCACCACCGGCGGCGGCCTTGATGATTACCGGGTAGCCGATTCGCTGGGCGATCTTGGCGGTTCGCTCTACATCGTCATCGAGCGGGCCGTCGGAGCCGGGTACCGTCGGGACACCGGCTTTCTTCATCGCTTCGATGGCGGCAACCTTGTCACCCATGATCCGGATAGTCTCGGCCTTGGGGCCAACAAAGACGAAGCCGGAGTTTTCGACTTGATCGGCAAAATCGGCGTTTTCAGCCAGGAAGCCGTAGCCGGGGTGAATCGCCATCGCGTCGGTGACTTCACCGGCGCTGATCAGGCTTGGGATATTGAGGTAGCTATCGGTCGACGGGTTAGGTCCGATACAGACCGCTTCGTCGGCCAGGCGCACGTGCATCAGATCGCGGTCGACCTGGGAGTGCACCGCCACCGTCTTGATGCCAAGTTCGCGGCAGGCACGCAAAATACGCAGTGCGATCTCGCCGCGGTTGGCAATAATGACTTTGTCCAACATAGATGATGACCTTCAGACGGTGGGTGATTAACCGATAGTGACCAGCGGCTGGTCGTATTCAACCGGCTGGCCATCTTCAACCAAAATCGCGGTGATGGTGCCGGACTTGTCGGCTTCGATCTGGTTCATCATCTTCATGGCTTCAACGATGCAGATAACATCGCCGGCTTTGACCTGCTTGCCGACTTCGCTGAAAGAGGGTGCACCCGGAGACGGTGAGCGGTAGAAGGTACCGACCATCGGCGACTTAACGACGTGCCCGTCAAGCGCCGGCTCGGCTGGGGCTGCCGGTGCTGCAGCGGGAGCTGCTGCTGCAGGAGCAACGGGCGCCGGGGCGGCGATAGCCACAGGAGCTGCAGCGGCAACCGGTTGAACGCTGGAAGTACGGCTGATGCGGACCGACTCTTCGCCTTCCTTGATTTCGATTTCGTTGATATCGGACTCTTCGAGCAGTTCGATCAGCTTCTTAACTTTACGGATGTCCATTGTGTGTCTCTGTAATTGATTATCGGTTTTAGATAAAAGTGTTTCTAAGTCTCCCCGCAGGGGGAGTAGTCAGTGGTCTGACTCCAGGCTGCGTAGCGCCGCCTGCAGTGCCAATTCGTAGCCCTGTGCCCCCAGACCACAGATCACCCCGACCGCAAGGTCAGAGAAATAGGAGTGGTGGCGGAAAGGTTCGCGCTGGTGGACGTTGGACAGATGGATCTCAATAAAGGGGATCGCCACCGCTGCCAGCGCATCGCGGATCGCGACGCTGGTATGGGTGAAAGCGGCGGGGTTGATCAGAATGAAGTCAATCTGTTCGTCACGGGCCCGGTGGATGCGCCCGATGAGCTCATGCTCGGCATTGCTCTGAAAGCTTTCGAGTCGATGGCCAGACGCCTGGGCCTGCTGCTGCAGGTTAGCGGCGATATCGTCGAGCGTGGTAGCGCCGTAGATATGGGGTTCGCGGGTGCCCAACAGGTTCAGATTCGGACCGTTTAGCACCAGTAGATTGGCCATGAGATTCCTCGTTGACGCCACCGGGGAGGCGCAAAAAGTGGTAGTTTGACGTAATCGTGGCAGGGAGTCTAGTTATTAGTGTTTTTTCTGTAGATCAGCGGATTTAGCAACAAGATTCCCACATTTTAACCGGATGAGACCGCCGTAATGGCCTGTTGTTCCCCGGTAGCCGTGCTATGATGCCGGATCGGTCGTTTAAGGGTATTTTCAGAATGAACACAGGCAGGATCGCAGCACTGTTGTTGATTGCGCTGGGGATGGCCGGTTGCACCTCTGTGCCCTCATCGAACAAGGCTCCCCCGGCAAAGGTGGAGGAGCGTTCCAGCCCCTCTCGCAGCACCTCGCCCCCCTCCATGACCGCGGCCGAAAAAGTTCGCGTGATGCAGGTCTTGGATCTGCTCGACCGGGCCGATCAGGCGTTCAAAGCCAAGCATCTGACCTCACCGCGCGGTAATAATGCATTGGAGTACTACCAGCAGGTGCTGCGCATCATTCCCGGATATCAGGAAGCGGAGCAGGGTATCGACCGAATCGCCGAGCGTTACCTGCATTGGGCCGAGGCCGCCATCGCTGAGGGCCGCACCGGTGCGGCCCGAAACTATTTGACCAAGTCCCGTCAAATCAATCCCGACTCGACTGAACTGAAGCGAGTGCAGCAGCGTCTTAAATCGGCTAAACCGGTGGTTGTGTCAGCTCCGCCAGCAAAGGCGCCAGATCCGAAGGTTGAGCCTGCCGATGTTGATCCTCAGTCGGCGCGGATTGCCGGTTCGGATAATCGTTATATCCAGTTACAGCCTCAGGCGTTGAAATCCCGTAGTCCCGCTATGAAGGCGTTGCTGGCGCAGTTGGCCGATCGAATTCAGGCCGAGCAGGCGCGAGTGATCATAGAAGCACCCAGCGATCCCCAAGGGCGCTGGATCTACCAGCAACTGAACCAGCGGCATGAAGAGTATCGGATAAGGGCCAATCTGCGCCTGGCATCAAAGCCGGCGATCCGACTGCTACCGCGCTGACAAGGATAAGCCAAACACAGAAGGAGTCGATCGATGCGGACCGTCGTATTTAACCAGAAAGGAGGTGTCGGCAAATCCAGTATCGCCACCAACCTGGCGGCAATCAGCGCCAGCCAGGGCAAGCGGACATTACTGGTGGATCTGGACCCTCAGTGTAATTCCAGCCACTACCTGCTTGGCGACAGGGTCAACGACCTTGAACATGACATCATGGGCTTCTTTACCGAGGTGTTGGAGTTCCGCCTCAATGGGGTCGACTTCGGCAGCTATGTATCGAATTCCGGGTTGGATAACCTGGACCTGGTAGCGGCGAATCCGTTACTGGGCGACCTGCACGCCAAGCTTGAGGCCAAGCATAAGATCTACAAGCTGCGAGAAGCCTTGACCGGGTTGTCCGAGTACGATGCGATCTATATCGATACGCCGCCGGCGTTCAACTTCTATACCCTGTCGGCGCTGGTGGCGGCGACCAACTGCCTGATCCCTTTCGACTGCGATGAGTTTTCCCGTCAGGCGCTCTATGCCCTGCTGCAGAATGTGCAGGAGGTTCAGGTGGATCATAATCCGGAGCTCCAGGTTGGCGGTATTGTCATCAACCAGTTCCAGCCTCGGGCCACCCTACCGCGCCAGATCGTCGAGGGGTTGAGGGAGGATGAGCTGCCGGTGCTGGACAGCTTTATCTCCTCATCGGTCAAGATGAAAGAGTCTCACAACGAGAGTCTGCCGCTGATTCATTACGCCCCCAAGCATAAACTGACCCAGGAGTTTGTGGCCCTTTACCAAGAGTTGGGCGACTAGCCTGGATAGGCCACAGAAGGATTTGATTATGGAGCAGCGTTTACCTGGCTTGGATGACCCCTGGTTGCTGCCGGATTACGATCGCAGCATCGTCAATCTGGTTACCAGCATTGCCCAGAGAGAAGCACCGGCGGCCGAGCTCTACCCGGGATTGGTGGAACTTGAACAGAGTCGTGTGCACGAGCGCCCCGTGGCGCTGCTGGTTATCGACGGCCTGGGTTATCAGTTTCTGCAGCGCTTTCCAGACAGTTATCTGGCCCGTCATTGTGCCTCCCGCCTGACCTCCTGTTTTCCCACCACCACCGCGACTGCGGTGACCGCTCTGGCGCTGGGGGTGCCGGCGCAGCAGCATGGCATTCCCGGTTGGTACACCCATATGCGCGAACTGGGTGGGGTGGTGATGCCGCTGCCTTTTATCCCGCGAGGTGGTGGCAGCTGTTACAGCCGAAAAGGGGTCCAAGCCCAGCAGATGCTGGATGTTTCGGCGCTGTTACCGCAGCTGTCGCGGCCGGTGAGGGTCTGTTCGCCGGCTTATATCAGCGACTCTGATTTTAGTCGCGCGCTCTATGGTCGCAGCCGACGGGGGCCGTTTCAGGGGCTGGAGCAGTTTTTTGAGCGGCTCAGTCAGGGACTGGAGCAGCGCGGTAACCCATTGGTATGGGGGTATTGGACCGAGCTGGACGCGATGGCCCATGAGCTGGGGGTCGACAGTCCGGAGCTGGAAGAACATTTCTGGCAGATCGATCAAAAGTTTGGGCAGTGGCTGGAGTGGCTGGCCGGCAGCGACACGCTGGTGCTGGTCACCGCCGATCACGGCTTGATTGATTGTCGCGATGATCAGCGTCTTTTACTGGATCAGCATCCTGAGATCGATGGGATGTTGCGGTTGCCTCTCTGTGGTGAACCGCGGGTGGCCTTCTGCTATCTAAGACCGGGCGCCGAGGCCGAGTTCGTCGATGCGATCGAGCAGCAGGCGCCGGGACTGTTCGGCGCTGTCGAGAGTGAGGCGCTGTTGGAGGCCGGGCTGTTTGGCCGGGGGCAGCCGTCACTGCGGCTGCGGGAGCGGATCGGTGATCTGACCCTGTTGGCGCGGGACCAGGCGATTATCAAGGACCGGCTGCTCCAGGAAGATGCCTTCAATCAGCGTGGTGTGCATGGTGGGCTCAGCGCCCAAGAACTCTATGTGCCGCTGATCGTGGCCGAACCCTGAACACAGGGCGGGGTGTTAACCCTTAAAGATCTGGAACCGAGCTCGTCCTTTATCCTTGGCTTGGTAGAGGGCGATATCGGCTTGCTTCATCAGCTCACGGGAGTTGTTGTTGCCGGTATCGAACATCGCGATGCCGATGCTGACGCTGACTTCCAGTCGATTCTGCTCCAGCTCGATCGGCTTGGAGAATTCTTCGATCAGGGTGGCCGCCAGGGCCTCCACCTCAGCGTGGCTGGTTACCCCCTCCAGAATTACCGAGAACTCATCGCCCCCCAGGCGCGCGATATTGCTGTTTTCCGCCAGGCAGGATTGGAGCTTTACCGCCACTTTCTTCAGCAGGGTATCGCCGGTGGGGTGTCCGAAGGTGTCGTTGATCTGCTTGAAGTGGTCAAGGTCCAGCATCCAGAAGGCCAGACCGTAGTTTTCCTGGCGTTGCCGCTCCAACGCCTGATCCAGTGATTCCATCAACGAAAAGCGATTCGCCAGACCGGTCAGACTGTCGGTGCGGGCGCGTTTTTCCAACTCGCGCTCGGCATCCTTGCGGGCGGTGATATCGAGAATGGCGCCGACGATACCATCGATGTTCTCCTCGGCCGCATGGAAGGCCGCCTTATGAAACATCACATCCCGAATCGATCCGTCGGCGTACCTGACCTGCGCTTCGTAGATCTGTTCGCCGCGACTGTCGTACAGGGCTTTGTCGGCCTCGTAGTAGACCTTGGCTAGCTCGGGGTCGAACAGCTCAAACACGCTCTTGCCTACCAGCTGATCCAGGTTGAGGCCGATGTAGTTCTCAAACGCCCGGTTACACCCCAGGTAGCGCCCTTCGGCATCTTTGAAGAAGATTGGTGTGGGTACGGCGTTAATAACCGCCTGCAGCAGGTTAGTTTCGGTGAGACTTGAGGACTTCAGCATGGTTAGCAACCCGGATTATCGAAAAACACCTGTGCGTCTAGGCATGGATTCGATAACACAACTATAGATCGGATTCTGAACGAACAGTTGATCAGTCGCAGGGCAGGGGCAGTTTAAAGCGGTCAGAGACAAAAAAGCCGGCCCAGAGGCCGGCTTGTGCTGCGCAGGAAGTGTTACTTCTGCGCTTCGTAAGTCTTGGCGCCTTCTTCGATGGCAGCGCGGGCAGCGGCCGCGTCGGACCAGCCTTCGACCTTGACCCACTTGTTGGGCTCGAGGGTCTTGTAGTTCTCGAAGAAGTGCTTGATCTGGTCACGCAGCAGTTGCGGGATGTCTTCAACATCCTGAATGTCGCCGTACTCTTTGCACAGCTTCTCGTGCGGAACGGCAACCAGCTTGGCGTCTTCACCAGCTTCGTCGGTCATGTTCAGGATGCCGACCGGACGGCAGCGGATTACGGAACCGGTCAGGACCGGGTGCGGCGCGATGACCAGCACGTCAACGGGGTCGCCGTCATCGGCCAGGGTGTTGTTGATGTAGCCGTAGTTGGCCGGGTAGAACATCGGCGCGGTCATGAAGCGGTCTACCATGACGGAATCGGTGTCCTTATCGATCTCGTACTTGACGGGTACGGCGGCGTTGGCCGGAATTTCGATGATGACGTAGATGTCGTTGGGCAGCTCTTTACCCGCAGGGACTTTTTCAAAGCTCATGCTATAGCCTTCTGTAAAGTTAGGGGTGAAAACGGATGAGGCGGATTATACGGGAAGCCCCGGGGCCATTGCCAATACGACCATGGCCCTAGGTTATCCAGCGCTAAGGATCAGTTGCCGTGGTAGCGCAGCACGGTTTCTACCTCTTCCTTGGAGCCCAGCACCACGGAAACACGCTCGTGAATCTGCTCGGGCTCGACATCCATGATATCGATCTGGGTGTTGACCGAACGACCGCCGGCCTGCTCGATCAGGAAGCTCATCGGGTTGCCTTCGTACATCAGGCGCAGTTTGCCCGGCTTCTGCGGAGCCCGTGAGTCCCAGGGGTACATGAAGATGCCGCCGCGGGTCAGGATACGGTGGACTTCGGCTACCATCGAGGCGATCCAGCGCATGTTGTAGCGCTTACCCAGTGGACCCTCTTCGCCCTGGAGCAGGTCGGCGACGTAGTCTTTCACCGGCTGGTCCCAGAAGCGTTGGTTGGACATGTTGATGGCGAACTCCTTGGTGGTCTGCGGCACCTGAACCGACTCGCGGGTCAGGTAGAACTCGCCGTTGCTACCCAGGGTAAACATATGCACGCCGTTGCCGGTGGTCATCACCAGGATGCAGGACGGGCCATAGAGCACATAGCCGGCGGCAACCTGTTTGCGGCCGGACTGCAGGTAAGCGGCCTGTTGGGCCGGATCGCTGTCATTGGGCGCTTCAAGAATCGAGAAGATGGTGCCGACCGAGACGTTGATATCGATATTGGAGGAACCGTCCAGCGGATCGAAGGTGACCAGGAATTTACCTTCCGGATCGCAGGCAACCGGATCGTCTTCCTCTTCGGAGGCCAGGCCCGCAACCAGATTGGTGTTGCTCAGGGTCAGCTTGAGGATGTCGTTGGCGATCACATCCAGCTTTTTCTGGGTCTCGCCCTGGACGTTTTCGGTTTCGGCAGCGCCTAGGATACCGGCCAGAGCACCGTCCTGGAGTTTGCCGTCGATCTCCTTACAGGCGGCCATCAACAGGTTGACGAGTTCGATAAGATCGGCGGGGGTTTCTTGCTGCTTCAGGAACTGAGTGAGCCGTAACATGTTGGGTCCTATGGTGGAGTCTGTCAGAGCTTGGTATCGGGTTACGCAGCTACGTATTGCAGCTGCATGAACGAATTATGGCAACGGTTGGAAAAATTGCTGCGAATGATACGTCAAGGCTGGGGTGAATGCATGAAAATTCAGTGCTGGGATCGGTTATTTCTTGATCCGGGGCAAAAAACCATAACGGGCCAGGTTTTGGGGCGGCAAATAAGTCTGTTGTACCCCTCGGAAGCCCGGGTTTGCGGTCGCGACAGTGCGATCCAGTTGCTATGATCGGCAGCGTTTTTCATTTGCTAGTTAGCGCTCGAGGAGAGTTATGCACCTGCATATTTTGGGAATCTGCGGCACCTTTATGGGCTCGCTGGCGCTGTTGGCCAAGCAGCGGGGATTCCAGGTCAGCGGTTGTGACGCCAATGTTTACCCGCCGATGAGCACCCAGTTGGCGGAGCAGGGGATCGAGCTGCTCGAAGGTTATCTTCCGGAACATCTCCAGGCCAGGGAAGGACGCAAGGCGCCTGATCTGGTGATTGTCGGCAACGCGATGTCGCGCGGTAATCCCTGCGTCGAGTATGTGCTCGACAACAATCTGCCTTACACCTCGGGCCCCCAGTGGTTGGCCGATCATGTACTGCAAGATAAGTGGGTAATGGCAGTGGCCGGAACCCACGGCAAGACCACCACCAGCAGCATGTTGGCTTGGGTCCTGGAAGATGCCGGAATGGCGCCGGGCTTTCTGATCGGCGGGGTACCCGGAAACTTCGGTGTATCGGCGCGTCTCGGTGACACTCCGTTCTTTGTTGTTGAAGCCGATGAGTACGACACCGCATTTTTCGATAAGCGCTCCAAGTTTGTCCATTACCGCCCGCGCACCGCGATTCTGAACAACCTCGAGTTTGATCATGCCGATATTTTCGATGACTTGGCTGCGATCGAGCGGCAGTTCCACCATCTGGTCAGAACGGTGCCGTCCCAGGGTCAGCTGATCGTACCGAACGATGATGCCAACCTGGCACGGGTGCTGGAGCAGGGCTGCTGGAGTCCGGTGGTGCGGTTCGGCGCCGATGATGCTGGCCAAGGTTGGTCGGCGCGACTGCTCAGCGACGACGGGTCGACATTCGAGGTGTTGCTCGATGGAGATGCGGTGGCCGAAGTACATTGGTCACAAACCGGACGGCACTCGGTCATGAATGGGTTGGCGGCGATGGCGGCGGCACGCCATGTCGGGGTCACGCCCGAGCATAGCGCCGCTGCGCTGGGGCGCTTCCAAGGGGTTAAACGCCGGATGGAAAAGGTCGGTGAAGCGGCTGGTATCTGCCTGTATGACGACTTTGCCCATCACCCGACCGCGATTCAGACCACGCTGGAGGGGCTGCGGGCCCGCGCCGGCGACAAGCCGGTGGTGGCGGTGATCGAGCCCCGATCCAATACCATGCGACTCGGCAGCCATCAGCAGGCATTGGCGCCCTCGACGGCGTCGGCCTCTGAAGTGCTCTGGTATCAGCCTCCGGGCTTGAGCTGGGGGTTGGATGCGGTGGTGGCCGACAGCCCGGTACCGGCCAAGGTGTTCGATAACGTCGATGCTATCATTGAAGCGATCAAGGCCTACCAGGGCTCGGGAGCGGAAGTGGTGATTATGAGTAACGGCGGCTTCGAAGGGATCCATCAGCGGATGCTGGCCGCACTGCAGACGCTGCAGCCGTGAGCGCACCCAAAGCAGCCATGAGCGAAGAGACAACAGCCATGACCGAAGAGACAACAGCCGTGAGCGAGCAAGCAGCGGCTCTGCAAGGCGAGCCTGTCAGTGTCGCCTTGACCGGAGCCTCCGGTGCCCAGTATGGCTTACGCCTGATCGAATGCCTGGTGGCGGTCGGCCGACCGGTGTATGTGATGATCTCGCGGGCGGCTCAGGTGGTGATCGCCACCGAAACCGACGTCAAAATTCCTTCCGATGTGGAGAGGGCGCAACAGAAACTGACCGGGCTTTACGGCGCCGTGCCGGGCCAGATCCGAGTGTTCTCCCGGGATAACTGGTTTGCCCCGGTGGCTTCGGGTTCCGGCTCTCCGTCGGCGACGGTGGTCTGCCCCTGCAGCACTGGCAGTCTGTCGGCCTTCGCCGTGGGTGCCAGCGACAACCTGATCGAGCGGGCGGTCGATGTGGCCCTGAAAGAGAGGCGCAAACTGATTCTGGTGCCCCGCGAGGCGCCCTATTCCGAGATCCACCTGGAGCACATGCTCAAGCTGACCCGAATGGGCGCGGTGGTGATTCCGGCCAGTCCCGGCTTTTACCATAAGCCCGACAGTGTCGAAGCGATGATCGACTTTGTGGTGGCCCGGATCCTGGACCAGCTCGGTATTGATCAGCAGCTGATGCCGCGCTGGGGCAGTGAGCGTTGACGATCGGCTCGGACATGGATTGCCGGGTCGGCTGCGGCGCCTGCTGTATTGCGCCGTCGATCAGCTCGCCGATTCCGGGAATGGCCGACGGCAAACCGGCCGGCGTGCGTTGTGTCCAGCTCGATGACAATAACCTTTGCCGCATCTTTGGCCAGCCCGAACGGCCGAAGGCTTGCTTGGCCTTTCAACCGGCGCGCTGGATCTGCGGTGACTGCAACCCTCAGGCGTTTGAGCGGATTGCGCTGCTGGAGCGCGATACTGCTGAAACCTGAGGCCTAAAGCTCAGCTCGGGTATCCTTGCCCTTGCCCCACGAGCCTTGCAGCCCCGGGCGACCATTCTTGATCAACGCTATTTGCCTCGCAATTTAAGCGCCAGGTTAATAGAATTGCGCCTTTCAAACTTTACCTTCTCAGCGGTGGCGTCGCATCCCCATGTCCAAAATCCTTGCCTTAGATACCTCTACCCAGGCTTGTTCGGTCGCGCTCTGGCTCGACGGTGAAGTCCGCGAAGACTTCCGCGATCTGCCGCGTCAGCACACCCAGTTGCTGCTGCCGATGGTGCAGCAGATGCTGGATCAGGCCGGCGTGTCGCTAAAACGGTTGGACGGTATCGCGTTCGGCCGTGGCCCCGGTTCCTTTACCGGACTGCGGATCTGTACCGGGGTCACCCAGGGGCTGGCTTTCGGTGCGGACCTACCGGTGGCGCCAGTCTCGACCCTGGCAGCGCTGGCGCTGCAGGCTCGTCATAGCGATCCGGACCTGGACGGCGCCATGGTGGCGATCGATGCGCGGATGGATGAAATCTACTGGGGCGCCTATCGCTTCGATACGGATACAGGACTGCCGATTCTGGCTGCCGATGAGCGGGTCTGTCCGCCGGAGCGTGTCGAAGAGAACCCGCTGTTCGCCCAGGGGCGCTGGATCGGGATCGGCTCGGGCTGGAATTACCGGGAGCGCTTGCCGGCTTCAGTGCTGGCGAGGGTCGAGACGATCGATCCGCAACCCGAGCCTCGGGCGGCGGCGATTGCCGAGCTGGGAGCGGCGATGATTGCCGCCGGGCAGGGGGTGCTGCCGGAGCAGGCGCTGCCAGTCTATCTGCGTGATGATGTGGCCAAGAAGAAGGGTGAGCAGAAGAAGGCGGATCAGAAACCCGCTCAGAAAAAGGGCGAGGGCTGAGCATGGCGCTGAGCTATATCCTGCTGCTGGCGTTGATCCAGGGGTTGACCGAATTCCTGCCGATCTCCAGCTCGGCCCACCTGATTCTGCCGTCCCAGGTGCTGGGTTGGCCCGACCAGGGGCTGGCGTTCGACGTGGCGGTACATGTGGGCACCTTGGTGGCGGTACTGCTCTATTTTCGGCGTGATTTTTCTCTGCTTTTTCTGGGTTGGCTAAGATCTGTAATTTCTTTGCCTGGTCGAGAAAGGCGTTCAGGGGGTTATAGCAGGATGGCCTGGGCGATTGTTATCGCTACTATACCGGCTGTTATTGCGGGCTGGTTGTTAAACTCGTTTATTGATATATACCTCCGCTCCGTACTAGTTATAGCCATAGCGACAATTTTCTTCGGTTTAATCCTGTGGGTTGCAGATCTGAAGCGTACTGAAAAGTTCCGTAGAGTTGATGATATCGGCTGGAGAGGAGCGCTGATTGTGGGAATGGCTCAAGCAATAGCGTTGATTCCTGGAACTTCAAGGTCAGGTATCACTATCACCGCGGGGTTGATGCTGGGGTTGACTCGTAGGGCTGCTGCCCGCTTTTCTTTTTTGATGTCGGCACCGTTAATCCTGGCTGCGGGGCTGTTCAAGACGCTGGAGTTGATCGAACAGGGCTCCGATGCTCCTTGGGGTGACGTGGCGTTGGGGGCGGGACTCTCCTGCGTCAGTGCTTATCTGTGTATCCATCTGTTTATGGAGCTGATCAGTCGTATCGGCATGACACCCTTTGTGATCTACCGGTTGCTGCTGGGGCTGTTGTTGCTCGGGGTCTATTTCAGCCTCTAAATTTGGTTTCTGAGTTGCTCTATCGGCTGTCGATCGGTTTGCATCGGCCGCCGGCTCAGCTAGAATCCCGAGGAAACCGAAACCAAGGGAACCTGCGAACAAGTCTCTGCGGCTTCTGCAAGAGCCTGAAGTGTGCAAGTTCTAGGCGCAAGCTGCAGCTAATGGCCGTCGCCCTTAGCAAAGGTTGCAACGACGAAATTGTGTGCTTCAGGCCTTGCCCTGAGGGGCTTTCAGCTTGATCCGCACTCTGCGTTGCAGTTTTTAGCAAGGTCTAGACATTGCTTCAAAACTGCGCCTGGATTGCGAACCAAGCTGAAAGCCAGAAGTTCGCAAGGACTTATTCGCAGGTTCCCAAGCCTTAACGCTGGACTTTGCCTGAATGCGGATCGACGCGTCCTTTAATTTTCCTCAGCTGCCGAAACGGACCGGCCAGCCGTCGACCTCGGTTGCATCGCCTTCCGAGCGTGAACAATCCGGTTCTGAGGAACGACGCCCGCAGGTGCAGTTCGATCTGGCCGCCGGGATCACCGCCGCAAGGGCTGAGCAGAGTGCCGGTAGCGGTTTCTACTCCACCGACCGCCAATTGCCGCTATCCGGTCAGCAGGCGGTGGATACCTATCTGACCAATGCGACCCTGAGCTTCACCCCGGGTGAAGCCGAATGGGTCGGTGTTGATACCTATGCTTAAGCGCCGGCTTAACGCGCAGCATTGAACCCCTCAATGGTTGCTGATTCTTCCTGTCCATTGTCTGAGCTGTCGCTGCAGCTCTGGCCCGAGTCCGAAGCGGATTGCGAGCGAGCTAAGCAGCTGGCCGATCAGTTACAGCTATCGATCTGCCCGGTGGGCACCGATCCACAACAGCTGGGCGATGTCGCGATGCTGCTCAGTGTCGGTTCCCAGGGGCTGGCGTTGCAGCAGACCGGGCCCAAAGCGCCAGGGCCGGTACGGGTCGATTTCTTGGCCGGCGCGGTGGCCCATCGTCGTCGTTTTGGTGGCGGTAGTGGTCAACAGATCGCCAAGGCGATCGGCATCAAGCCGGGGGTCAGGCCTCGGGTGGCGGACCTGACGGCTGGCCTTGGACGTGACAGCTTCGTACTGGCCGGATTGGGGTGCGAAGTCCAGATGGTTGAGCGGATGCCGGTGGTGGCGCTGCTGCTCGAGGACGGGCTGCGCCGGGCGGCGTTCGATCCTGAAGTCGGCGAGATTATCGCCCGGATGCGGCTCTACCAGGGCGCGGCTAGCCAATGGTTGGAAGACTGTGACCCGCATCCAGAAGTGGTCTATCTGGATCCGATGTTTCCCCACAGCAGCAAATCGGCTCAGGTGAAGAAGGAGATGCTGCTGTTCAGAACGCTGGTGGGAGCGGACGAGGATGCCGACGAGCTGTTGGAGCTGGCGCTGGCCAAGGCGGAATATCGGGTGGTGGTGAAGCGTCCACGCAAGGCGCCGACCCTGGGTTCCCGCAAGCCAAGCTACAGCTTGGAAGGCAAGTCGGGGCGCTTTGATATCTACACCCTCAAGGCGATGAAATAGCCCCCGTCTCTGTTGTCTTAACGCTGCGCTAACGGCTCAATAATGGGGCGGCGGTGGCTCGTCGGCCGGATTGCTGGTCGGACCGGTGCCGACCTGCTTGAGTTGTTCCGACAGCAGCTTCACCATCCGTCCCAGACGTTCGATCTCCAGCTGTTGTTTGGCCAGCTCATCACTGAGTGACTGGATGCTGTCGTCCTGAAAAGCCTGGCGGCTTTGCAGTTCAATCAGTTGATCTTCAAGGCTCTCGGTAGGCTCCACGGCCGTTTCTCCATCTAGCTAAGCTGTTGAATCTTGTCTTGAGAATCGGTATATAAAGGCTATCTTCCGGATCCCGCCGTTCAGCTGGCGCAGCTTTCGGGAGTCGGTTCGATACCGGCGAAGTCTCGGCGTATCGAGTCTCTTACTAGCTATACCGTAGCGATACCCCAGCGTAAATCTGATGGGGCGTGACTGTTACTAATCGTGAAAATTGTGAGAAGTTTATAATGAAAACAAAGACAATGTTACTAGGTGCCGTGTACAGCGGTGTGGTGGCGGCAGCCGTCGGTGTGATCCACAGCATGATGCTCAAACTCCCCTCTGAAAATGTCGTGGCGGCGATGGGAACGGTGTTCGTTCTGACTCTGATCGCCAGTCTGATGACGGCGGCTTCGGCTTCCGGTACCAGCGGATCCGCTCAGAGCTCGTCTTCCCGCGTCAACGGTGGTGCTGAAGTGATTTCGGCCAGCGAAGCCAATGATGACCGCGAAGGTGGTGTGGTGAAGTGGTTCAATGTGACCAAGGGGTTCGGCTTTATCACCCGTGACCAGGGAGATGATGTATTCGTTCACTTCCGTTCCATTCGTGGCACCGGGCACCGCTCCTTGAGTGAAGGGCAGCGGGTCAAGTTCGAAGTGGTTCAAAGCGACAAGGGCCTTCAGGCCGAGGATGTCTCGGTGATCGCCTGATCTGTTCGCCAGATCCAGACAGAAAAACGCGGCCAAGGCCGCGTTTTTTTATGCCAATCGGGATGTGATCGAAATCGTTGTTAGAACGATTTTGAAACGCTGAATACCAAGGCCGATTGGTTGGCGTTGGCGCCGGATTTTACCTTACCGAAGTAGGCGTCATCGTCGTCGATATCGGTGTCCATGTAGGTCAGCGACAGATCGAGTTCGGCAACGGTCTTGGCCAGGCTGATGGAGTAGTCGATGTATTCGCTGTCGTCGTCCTTGAGCTCATCGCCGAAGCTGTAACCGGCGTGCAGGGTCAGGCTGATCTCTTCGGGCAGATCCAGGCTGTAGTTGGCTTCGATATATTCCAGCGTGTTGTCACCGCCGAAGTAGTCCGGAGCGTTCCAGTAGGCCAGGCGAGCGCCCATGTAATCGACCCCAATGCTGATCTCGTTGTAGTTCTGGCCGCTGGCGCCGGAGTAGATATAGCGGTAAAAGGTCACATCGTAGCTCAGATCTTCATTGATCTCGCCCCAGTAGCCGGCATAGATATCGTGCTCGATATTGGTGTTGTCACCATCGCCGAAGTCGACGTTGGAGGCCCAGGTGCCGACGAACAGACCCGAGTCATGGGCATAGTCGAAACCGCCTTGGACGGCGGTGTTTTCCGCGCTCTGGGAGATACCCCGATAACGGTAGTCGTTGGTCAGGCTGATGTTGGCAGAAATCTCCGCCATGGACGCGCTTGAGGTAAGCAGCAGTGCAGATACCAGGGCGGACTTGGCAACGGTTTTTTTCATCATTTTTTCCCTTCGTAAGTAATCAAGGTTGTTATTTTTTTGCTTGGATTTTGAGCAAAAGGGGAACGGGTTGAGGCTACCTTGATAAAGACTAAGGTCGTATACCCGATACGGGGTAGAGATTAAAAGCAGCTGTTTGTTGTTAAAATAGGAGTATTTTTTCTTGCGGTTTGTTTTTATTAAAATAATTTACGCTGCTGTTGTTCTGTTGGATAAATTGGCCGCTAGCCGCTGTTAAGTGCTAAATTCTGCACCAAACAGGCGATTTTACGGACGAAAAAAAACGCGACCAGAGGTCGCGTTTTTCGTCTCGTTAACGGAGAGTTATAAGCGGATGAAGACGTTCTTCATGTCGGTGTATTTCTCCATTGCATGAAGCGACTTGTCGCGGCCGTTTCCAGAGGCCTTAACGCCGCCGAAGGGGACCGTGGTGTCACCTTCTCCCCAGGTGTTGACCCAGACCATGCCGCTTTGGAGTTGGCGGCTGACCCGGTGAGCTCGGGACAGGTTGGAGGTCCAGACCGATGCTCCTAGTCCATATTGGGAATCGTTGGCTAGGGCGATCGCCTCCTCTTCGGTTTCGAATTCGCATACGGCCAGAACCGGACCGAAGATCTCTTCCTTCACGAAGGTCATCTCGTTATGGGCACCGTCGATAATGGTGGGAGTGGCATAGTAGCCTTGACCATCCTTGTACTCCGGCACACCGCCCAGCAGCGGTTGGCCGCCTTCTTCGAGCGCCGAGCGGATATAACGCTCAACCGTGGCCAGCTGGGCACCATCGACCAGAGGCCCCATGTTTGTGGCCGGATCCAGCGGGTCGCCGGGCTGGAAGCGTTCGGCCGCCTTGAGTAGCGCCGCCATAAACTCCTGTTTGATCGACTTCTGTACGTAGATCCGGGAACAGGCGATGCAGACTTCACCCTGGTTGGAGAAGATCGCTGCCGCTGCCGTGGCGGCGGCCCGTTTGAGGTTGTCACAGTCATCAAAGATCAGGTTGGGAGATTTGCCCCCGGCTTCGATCCAGACCCGCTTCATGTTGGATTCACCGGCGTAGCCCATCAGCATCGCGGCGACCCGGCTGGAGCCGGTGAACGCCAGTACGTTGACATCCATGTGCAGCGCCAGGGCCTTGCCGGCGGTGTGGCCGAAGCCGGGAACCACGTTCAGCACCCCGTCGGGCAGACCGGCTTCGGTGGCCAGCTCCGCCAGCCGCAAGGCACTGAGAGGGGCTTTTTCCGAGGGTTTCAGTACCACCGAGTTGCCGGCCGCCAGTGCCGGGGCGATCTTCCAGGCCACCATCATTAGCGGATAGTTCCAGGGGGTGATGGCACCAACCACGCCGACCGGGTTGTGCTCGATCAGCACCAGGGTGTCGTCGCCGGTCGGGGCGATCTCGCCGTAAACCTTATCGATCGACTCGGCGCTCCACTCGAAGCAGTCAACGCTATCGGGAATGTCGATATTGACCATCTCCGAGATCGACTTGCCCATATCGAGGGTGTCGGTCAGCGCCATCTCATCGCCATGCTGTTCGATCAGTCGTGCCAGCTTCAGCAGGATCTTCTTACGCTGCTTGGGTGGCAGGCCCGACCAGACACCGGCATCGAAAGCCTGTTTGGCGCTGGCGACTGCAGCGTCAATATCGGCGCTGTCGCAGCTGGCCACATCGGCCAGCTTCTGTTCATTGGCCGGGTTGATCGACGGGAAGGTTTCACCGCTGATCGCATCGACGAAACGGCCGTCGATATAGGCTTGGTGGCGAACCCTCAGCGCCTGGCTGAGTTGCTGCCATTCGGAATAGCTTTTCATGAATTACTCTCTGTCTTGGACCGCTTGGGGGTCTTGCTTAATAACCCAGTTTGCGAGCACTTTCCAGTGTCAGATCAAGGCACTGGCGGGCTTTGTCGCACAGCTCGTCGACCTGATCACGGGTGATGACCAGCGGCGGTGACAGCACCATGCGGCTGCCGGTGGCACGCATGATCAGACCGTTGCTAAAGCAGTGGTCGCGGCAGATGGTGCCGATATCGATATCTTCCGGGTACAGCTCCCGGGTCTCCTTGTCTTTGACCAGCGCCATGCCGGCGACCAGGCCGACGCCGTCGATCCGACCGACCAGTGGGTGATCGGCCAGTTTTTCCTGTAGCTGCTGCTGGAAGTAGGGGCCGATATCGTTGGCGACATAATCGATGATATTTTCCTGCTTCATCAGGCGGATATTTTCCAGCGCTACGGCGGCAGCGGCCGGGTGGCCCGAATAGGTGAAACCGTGGTTGAAGTCGTCGTCATGCTCGATCAGCGCGTTGGCGATCCGTCCACCTACCGCGACAGCAGAGATCGGCAGGTAACCGGAGGACATCCCTTTGGCCATCGAGATGATGTCCGGCTTGATGCCCAGGGTTTGGCTGCCGAACCAACTGCCGGTGCGTCCGAAACCGCAGATCACCTCGTCAGCGGCCAGCAGGATGTCGTATTTGTTGCATATCTTCTGGATCTCGGCCCAGTAGTTGCTCGGAGGCACGATCACACCGCCGGCACCTTGGATCGGTTCGCCGATAAAGGCGGCGACGTTATCCGGTCCGACTTCGAGGATCTTGTCTTCCAGCGCCTTGGCGCAGGCCTTGCCGAAGTCCTCTTCGCTCATGTCGGCGCCTTCGCCGTACCAGTAAGGCTGGCGGATATGCTCGATGCCCGGTACCAGCGGGGCGCCCTGCTTATGCATGCCGCCCATGCCACCGAGGCTGGTGCCAGCCAGGGTGCTGCCGTGGTAGGCGTTGTTACGGCTGATGACGATGTTGCGGTAGGGCTTGCCCTTGATCACCCAGTACTGACGCACCAGGCGCAGGATGGTATCGACCGCTTCGGAGCCGGAGCCGGCAAAGAAGATGTGGTTGAGGTCGTTCGGGGTGACGCTGGCCAGCTCTTTGGCCAGTTCGGCGGCCGGCATATGGGTGGTCTGGAAGAAGGTGTTGTAGTACGGCAGGGTTTGCATCTGCTGTTGTGCGGCATCGACCAGCTCCTGACGACCGTAGCCCATGTTGACGCACCACAGACCGGCCATGCCGTCGAGGATCTTGTTGCCTTCGCTGTCCCACAGGTAGACGCCGTCGGCATGGGTGATTACCCGGGCACCTTTGGCATTCAGCGCGCCTGTATTGGTGAACGGGTGCAGGTGGTGGGCAGCGTCTGCGGCCTGGATGTCGCGGGTGTCTTGGCGTTGTTCGGTGTTGTTGGTCATGCTGTTCTCCTTGGCTGGCCGGCGGATTGAAGGTTAGAGACCGGCGGTCAGAATCTGGGCGCTATCGGCACGGGTGTTCTGTTCGGGTGCGATAACCGTGTTGAGATAATGTGATCACAAAATAGGGTTGTCAATCGAGCCCTATGCCCCGTTTGGGGCAGGTCGACCCAGTGCTGGTCGTTACTATTGAGCGTGCTGATTGTTGCCGTTGAGAAAACGACTCAGCATCTCTGGGGTGCCGGCGAAAGCCAGGCCGTCGCGGATATCGGAGCCGATTGCCAGTTGCAGTGCCAGGCTGTCTTGGCGCTCGAGTGCATTGATCGCCTCTTTGTGGCGATCGATCTGATAGTGGTCTTGCAGTTGTTGGGTGGCCAGGCGGACGAAGGGGCCCAGCTGCAGCCATAAGCTCTCGATCAGAGGTAGCGTTACTTGGTGCGGATTGGCTCGATAGAGCAGGCGGTGGAAGTGCTGATTGAGGCGGTTGATCTGTTCTAGTTTGCCGCTCTCTTGCGCCCGGTCGATCTCCAGGTCCAGTTGGCGTAACTGTTCCAGGCGCTCTTTATCGACATAGGGCAGTGCCCGAACGGCGGCATGGCTCTCCAAAGCGATTCGTGCTTCGCACAGCTCGGTGAACTTCATCGCCGTCATTTGCGGCACCATTACCCGACGATTGCCGAGAATCTCCAGCGCGTTCTCTGCCGCCAGCTGTCGCAGAGCCTCTCGGACCGGCATCGGGCTAACCCCGAGAAGATCGGCCAAGCCACGAATCGTCAGGGCACGCCCCGGAGGGATCTGGCCCACCATCAGGGCGTTTCGCAGGCTCTGATAGGCCCATTGGGTAACGGTCTGCGAGTCCTGTCGCGGCGGCAGGTGGATACTGAGTGGTGGTTGTTTGGTCATGGCTGGCAGCTGTTTGGTCTGTCGATGGGGCGATCTTAACAGAAATGTGATCACTTTTTTCTAGTTCAAGTTGAGCCAGATTTGACCTTTGGATTTACGGGTTGAGTTAACGAACCCTCATGGAGGGTCATCTAATGTATAAGATAAGTTTCTGTTTTTGTTCGTTATTGTGGTTTTTGTAGGGGCTGTTGTTTAGGTGTTGTTGGCAGGATTAACGATGTTGCTACCTCTTTTTGAGAGAAGTGTCAATAACCCCGCGTTGGGGTAGTTTCGACCGCTGGCTGACGTATATTCAAGCTACGTGCAAAGCGTGAAAAGAGCCGGATCAACCGGTCGTGTACATGCTTTATCGGGCAGTAGAACAATAACAAACAAGCTATGACGCAGAGTTCTGCAGGTGTTCCCCTTCACCTCAAAGCAACGTTGAAATAGCGCATGGAGACAGATCAATGCAAAAAAAGACACTTGGGATCGCCGCCGCCGTAGCCCTCTCTTTGTCCGCGTCGGCGATGGCCGAACAGAAAGTGGTCAACTTCTATAACTGGTCCGATTACATGGACCCGGCCTTAATACCGCAGTTTGAGAAAGAAACCGGTATCAAGGTGAATCTGGATTACTACGATTCCAATGAAGTGCTCGAAGCCAAGCTGATGACCGGCGGTTCCGGTTACGATGTGGTGGTTCCGACCGGTTCCTTCCTGGAGCGTCAGGCCCAGGCCGGTGTTTATATGGAGATTGATCGCGGCAAGCTGAGCAATCTGGGCAATATCGATCAGGTGCTGGCAACCAAGATCTCCGGCCATGATCCCGATAACCGACACAATGTTCCTTACGCCTGGGGCACCATCGGCCTGGGTTATAACGAGGCGATGATCAAGGAACGCTTGGGTGACATGCCGGTTGATAGTCTGGATCTGATCTTCAAGCCCGAGGTCGCGGCCAAACTGGCCGATTGCGGTATCGCGCTGCTGGATTCACCCGCCGAGATGATGGCGATTGCGCTGAACTACCTGGGTCTGGATCCGAACTCCGAGAAAAAGTCTGACTTGAAAAAAGCGACTGCGCTTATGTCAGCCGCCCGCCCGAGCTATCGTTACTTCAATTCCAGTAAATATATCTCCGACCTGGCCAACGGTGAGGTTTGTCTAGCCGTAGGCTACAACGGTGATGTGCTGCAGGCTGCCAGCCGAGCCGAAGAGGCGGGCCAGGGTATCTCTGTTAAGTACGCGATTCCGACCGAGGGAACCGTGGCCTGGTTTGACCTGCTGGCGATCCCGGCCGATGCGCCTCATCCTGAAGAAGCCCACCAGTTGATCGACTTCCTGCTGCGGGCCGAGTCCGGTGCGGGGATCGCCAACTATGTGTTCTACGCTGTCGCCAACAGTGCCGCCGAGCCGCTGCTGCTGGACGAAGTTAAAAACGATCCGGGTATCTACCCGACGGAAAAGGTCAAGGCAAACCTGTTCACCCAGAATGCCCACACCTCAAAGTACGATCGTATCCTGACCCGCGCCTGGACCAATATTAAGACTGGTCGTTGAGCAATCCGATCAACCGAGGGGGTGGCAGTCGTCACAACCTCGGTTATCTTTGATCAGAAAAGGGGGCGGCCTGTCGGTGATCACACCGTATGCGTCCAGCCGCCGTGTTCGACCTATCAGTGATCGAGCCGGTATCTACGTCTAGTCCGCCGTTACGTAGCCCCCGTCAGCCATTCCGTTCGAGATTTAGTTATGACTTCAGCTGTTACCGAGATGCAACCCACGACACCCGCGCAGCAGGAAATCCCCGTATGGAAACAGGAAGGCGCGGAACCCTTTCTTCAAATCCAGGGAGTGACCAAGAAATTCGGCGAGTTCACCGCCGTTGATAATGTGTCTTTGGATATCTACAAAAACGAGCTGTTCTGTCTGCTGGGAGGCTCCGGTTCGGGCAAGAGTACCCTGTTGCGGATGCTGGCGGGGTTTGAAAACCCGACCTCCGGCCGGATTCTGATCGATGGCGTCGATATGTCCGGGGTTGAACCCTGGAAGCGCCCGGTCAATATGATGTTCCAGAGCTATGCGCTGTTCCCGCACCTGAGCGTGGCCGACAATGTTGCCTTCGGCCTGAAGCGCGAAGGCGTTGCGCGGGCGGAGATCAAGCAGCGGGTCGGCGAGATGCTGGAGATGGTCCAGCTGGGTCATCTGGGGCGTCGTAAGCCCAGTCAGCTCAGTGGTGGTCAGCGACAGCGGGTGGCACTGGCACGGGCACTGGTGAAGCGACCCAAGCTACTGCTGCTGGACGAGCCGCTCGGGGCGTTGGATAAGAAGCTGCGTGAAGAGACCCAGTTCGAGCTGATGAATATTCAGGAGGAGCTGGGGGTGACCTTCGTGGTGGTGACCCACGATCAGGAAGAGGCGATGACGCTGGCGACCCGGATCGGGGTAATGAATCACGGTGTGATCGTCCAAACCGACGAGCCCCACGATGTTTACGAATACCCCAGCAGCCGCTTTGTGGCCGAGTTTATCGGCTCGGTCAACCTGTTCGAGGGTAAGGTGATTGAGGATAAGCCGGACAGTGTTCGGATCAAGTCCAAAGAAGCCGGCAGTACCCTGTTTATCAATCACGGTATCAGCTGTTCGCCGGATCAGATCGTCCATGTGGCGGTACGTCCGGAGAAGATCCGCCTGAGTCACGAGAACCCGGGCCAGAGCGATAACTGCCTCAGTGGTGTGATCGAAGATATCGCCTACATGGGCAGCCTGTCGCTGTTCCGGGTCAAGCTGGCCAGTGGCAAAGAGGTGCGGATCACCCAACCCAACTTTGATCGCCGGATCGGCGAGCGCTTCACCTGGGATGACAAGGTGTTCCTGCACTGGGATGAAGAAAGCAGCGTGGTACTGACATCATGAGTGGCAAACCTCCCGTTCAGGCCGGACCCACGGTTGCGGCGGTCGATGCGATCACCCAGGGCCTGGCCAAATACAACTTCTTTCGTCGTGTCAGTTGGGGCCGGTTGGCGGTTATCGCCGTGCCGATGCTATGGCTGGCGGTGTTTTTCTTTGTGCCTTTCCTGGTGGTGTTCAAGATCTCGCTGGCCGAGACGGCGATCGCGATTCCACCCTATACCGCCCTGCTCGAATGGGTGGGGGACATGGAAGAGGCCTATGTCACCCTGAAGCTGAATCTGGGTAACTATCTCTACCTGCTCGATGATGTCTTTTATCTGGACGCCTATCTCAGCTCGATCAAGATCGCCGGTATTTCGACCTTCTGCACCCTGTTGGTAGCGTTCCCGATCGCCTACCTGATGGCCCGCTCCAATGGCTCGACCCGGGCGCTGTTGCTGGCGTTGGTGATCCTGCCGTTCTGGACCTCCTTCCTGCTGCGGGTCTACGCCTGGATGGGAATCCTGAAAAAGAACGGGCTGGTCAACGATATCCTGATGGGACTGGGGATCGTCGACGAACCCCTGACGATGCTGCAGACCGACTTTGCCGTCTATCTGGGGATCGTCTACACCTACCTGCCGTTTATGGTGCTGCCGCTCTACAGCGCGCTGGAAAAACTCGATATGACCCTGCTCGAAGCGGCAGAAGATCTGGGCAGCCGTCCGGTGACCAGCTTCTTCCTGATTACCTTGCCGTTGTCGCTGCCGGGGATCGTAGCCGGCTGTCTGCTGGTGTTTATTCCGGCCGTGGGTGAGTTCGTGATACCGGCGCTGTTGGGTAGTCCCGACACGCTGATGATCGGTCGAGTGCTTTGGGATGAGTTCTTCCTTAACCGTGATTGGCCGATGGCCTCGGCGGTGGCAATCATGATGTTGATCATTCTGGTGTTGCCGATCATGTTGATCCGAAACAGCCAGGGCAAAGAGGAGTCAGCCTAATGAAACGTCGTTCTTTGTTCCTGAATTCGTCGGCTACGCTGGGATTTATCTTCCTCTACGCCCCGATTATCGCGCTGATCATCTACAGCTTTAACGCCTCCAAGCTGGTTACCGTCTGGGGTGGTTGGTCGCTGAAGTGGTACGTGTCGCTGTTCAACAATGATCAGATCATCGATGCGGCTTTGTTGAGCGTGAAGATCGCCTTTATCAGCGCCACTGCGGCGGTGGTATTGGGCACCATGGCAGGATTCGCCCTGAGCCGGTTGGGGCCGTTCCGCGGCAAGATGATCTTCTCCGGCTGGGTCACCGCCCCGCTGGTGATGCCGGAAGTAATCACCGGCCTGTCGCTGTTGCTGCTGTTTGTGGCGATGGAGGGTATGTTCGGCTGGCCCTCTGGGCGGGGTGCCAGCACCATCATCATCGCCCATGTCACCTTCTGTATGGCGTATGTGGCGGTGATCGTGCAAGCGCGCCTGTCGTCGATGGATGAGTCGCTGGAAGAGGCGGCGATGGACCTGGGGGCAAAACCACTACACCTGTTTTTCCTGGTGACGCTGCCGTTGATCTCACCGGCCATCATCTCCGGTTGGTTGCTGGCGTTCACGCTGTCGCTGGACGATCTGGTTATCGCCAGCTTCGTCTCTGGACCGGGTAACAGTACCCTGCCGATGGTGATTTTCTCCAAGGTCCGCTTGGGGGTCTCGCCGGAGGTGAACGCACTGGCCACCCTGATGATTCTGATCGTAGCGATCGGCGTGGGTCTGGGGATGTGGCAGCTGCGTCGACAGGAAAAACTGCTGGCACAGCCGGAAAACTGATCGATCAGGTCAGCTGCTGAGGCTGGCCTGATTAAACCCATGGGATCGCTCGAGGTTATGGTGGTCGGTCCCATCGAAATCCATAGAGTGTGAGGTGACGTATGAAGCTGGGGATTCTGGCGACCGGTATTACGCCCGATGAACTGTTGGAGTCCTACGGCTCCTATGCACAGATGTTTATCGACCTGTTCGATCAGGCGGGTGAGACGTTCGAGTACGCGATCTTCGACGTGCGGGACGACAACTTCCCAGAGGCGGCTGAGGCTTGTGACGGCTGGATTATCACCGGTTCCAAGTTCAACGTGTATCAAAACCTGCCCTGGATGCAGCGGCTCAAGCAGTTGATTCTGGAGATCGATCGAGCCAGTCTGCCGATGGTGGGAATCTGTTTCGGTCATCAGATCATCGCCGAGGCGTTTGGTGGTCGGGTAGATAAGTACCCCGGCGGCTGGGGTGTCGGTCTGCATCGCTATCAGTTGACCGACGCGGCCTCATCGATATCAACGAGTATTTCCAGTGATGATGGGTTTACCATCAGCGCGATGCACCAGGACCAGGTGCTGGATAAGCCCGCCAATGCCGATGTGATCGCCGAATCGGATTTCTGTGCCTATGCCGGGCTGCTGTACAACGATCGGATTCTGACCCTGCAGGCCCATCCGGAATTCAATCTGGCCTACGAGACCGATCTGGTCGCGCTGCGTAAAGGGGAGCCGATCCCGACCGAGACGGCGGAGCAGGGCTTGGAGACGCTACGGGTTGCGTCTGCGCAGATCGATTCCGTCACGGTGGCCGGTTGGATGGCCGAGTTTCTGAAACAGCGTCAGTTGGCTTAGGAATATTCAGATGTGTCTTGGGGCGGCCATAACCAAGCCGCCCCACGAACACCGCTGGCATCACCGTGCTGTGCGGCGACCAGTTGGGTGTTGACCCGGTCCGAGAACACATAGTCACCCCAGCGCGACGGAATCTCGCTGTAGAGCCGTTTGATGTTGGAGAGACCTCCGCCGAGCACGATTACCTCCGGGTCGAGCAGGTTGATAACCCCGGCCAACGCGCGGGCCAGCTGATCGTAATAGCGCCCCAGGCTGTCCTGGGCTTGGAGGTCGCCGGATTTGGCCAGTCGAACCAATTCCTCTGCATTCAGAAGCTGGTCGTAGCGTTGCTGGTGATGCGCAGCCAGTCCCGGCCCGGACAGGTAGGTTTCGATACAGCCACGCTTACCGCAGTAGCAGGGTAGCGCCGGTAGATCCTCTTCGGTTGGCCAGGGCAGCGAATTGTGACCCCACTCGCCAGCGATCCGATTCGGGCCGCTGAGCAACTGCTGCCGATGGACGATCCCGCCACCGACTCCAGTACCCAAAATCACCCCGAACAGGGTCTGCGCTCCTTTTCCGGCGCCATCGATCGCTTCGGACAGGGCGAAGCAATCGGCATCGTTGGCCAGTCGTACCGGTCTTTTCAAGCGGTGTTGCAGATCCAGATCGAGCGGCTGGCCGATCAGACAGGTGGAGTTGGCATTCTTGACCCGGCCATGGTCCGGCGACAGCGTGCCCGGGATACAGATGCCGACCGAGCCTTGCTGCCCCAGCTCCTGCTCGGCGGCTTCCACCAGCTCGATGATCGATTCCACGGTGGCCAGATAATCCCCGGCGGGGGTGGCAACACGCTGGCTATAGCAGCGCTGACCCTGTGGGTCGAGTGCCGCGAGCTCAATTTTGCTGCCGCCGAGGTCGATTCCGATCTGCATGCTTTTTTGCGGCTCCTGGCTACCGGACGGTCAGAACGTTGCAGCTGTTGGTGCCCGACTGGGGGGCGTAGTTGCCTCCATGGGTGACCAGGACGATATCACCGCTGTTGAGGTCGTGCTGTTGCTTCAGTTGCTCCAGTGCTTTGTCGGCCACCACGGCGATGTCACTGGCCCAGAAATCGAATCGAACCGGACGTACCCCTCGATAAAGACTGACCCGGTTGAGGGTGTCGGTGTCCCGTGACAGAGCGAAGATCGGCAGGCCGGAGCTGATGCGTGACAACAGCAGTGGGGTTTTACCGGACTCGGTCAGGGCGATAATCGCCTTGACTCCCTCCAAGTGGTTGGCGGCGTACATGGTCGCCATCGCCACGGTTTCGGTGATGTCGGTGAAGGTCTTGTCGAGCCGGTGCTTGGAGACATTCACGCTGGGGTGCTTTTCGGCTCCTTGGCAGATCTCGGCCATGGTTTTGACGGTCTCGACGGGGTAGGCGCCCATGGCGGTCTCACCCGATAGCATCACCGCGTCGGTACCGTCGAGTACCGCGTTGGCGATATCCATCACTTCGGCACGGGTCGGCATCGGGTTGTGGATCATCGACTCCATCATCTGGGTGGCGGTGATCACCACTCGGTTGAGCTGACGGGCGCGTCGGATCAGGCGCTTTTGCACACCCACCAGTTCGGGGTCGCCGATCTCGACCCCCAGGTCACCTCGGGCCACCATCACCGCATCGGAAGCCAGGATGATCTCGTCCATGGCCATCTCGGTCTCGACCGTTTCGGCACGCTCCACCTTGGCGACGATGCTGGGCTCGAATCCGGCCTCGGATGCCAGTCGGCGGGCCAGCTCGATATCGTCGCTGCTGCGTGGGAAGGAGACGGCCAGGTAATCGACCCCGATCTTGGCGGCGGTCAAAATATCGGTCCGGTCCTTGTCGGTCAGCGCCGCGGCAGAGAGTCCGCCGCCAAGTTTATTGATGCCTTTGTTGTTGGACAGCTGCCCACCCAGGCTGACCCGGGTGATGACCCTAGTGTCTTCGATCGCTTCCACATCCAGATGTACCCGGCCGTCGTCGAGCAGCAGTCGGTCGCCGGGCTCCAGATCCTGCGGTAGGGTCTTGTAGTCCAGTCCTACTGCCTTTTTGTTGCCGGCACCGGCGGCCAGTGCGCTGTCGAGGGTGAAACGATCACCGACTTTGAGTTGGATCGGGCCATCGGCAAAGGTGGAGATCCGAATTTTGGGACCCTGGAGGTCGCCCAGGATCGCGACCTGCACGCCTAGCTCGCTGGCTAATTGACGTACCTGTTCGGCCCGCTCGAGATGATCGTCGGCGCTGCCGTGGGAGAAGTTGAGTCTGACGACATTAGCGCCGGCCTGAAGCAGGGCTTTGAGGTTATCGGCCTTGTCGGTGGCCGGGCCGAGGGTGGTAACGATCTTGGTGCGACGAAACATGGGGCTCTCTTAATTCGGCAAATAGGCTGTTGAGCTCTTTTATCTGCGCGATTATCGATACCGCAGAGCCTGAAGAACTCATCAGCTTAATCATACGCCCAGATAAATGACATTTCCGATGCAGAGGCAGATATCCCTCAGAAAAGCTTCGTTTTGTTGGGCAAATTGTTGGGCAAAGCGGCTAAATAGCGCTGGTGTATTACACTTCCTAGACGCTTGGTTGATTTGCATCATCGGATTGTTGAGGAGAAGTCGATGCAGAAAACCCTCGTATGGATCGTGCTTAGTGCTGCGATCTCAGTAGTCGGTAGTGTGGCATACGCAGATACCAGACTGGTTGTCGGAGCCGGTGCATTGCGAGCCTACAATGGCGATCAACTGGCAACAGGGCGTGTTGCCTACGAGTGGGAGCCTCTGGCTAACTACTGGGATATTCGGCCCTATGCCCAACTGCTGGCATCGGATCGTGGTGATTATTTAGTCGGTCTTGGTGTGCTTAAGCAGACTCCGCTTGGCCGCAAGTTTGAAATCGGTATCAGCTTATCGGCGGGCTACTATCATGAAGGCTCTGACAAATTGGGCGACGAGCTTGATCATGATGTGGAGTTTCACACCTCCTTAATGCTCGACTATCTTCTGTCCCCGGATCGCCGACTCAGGCTCGAGCTGGGGCACATCTCAAACGCCGACTTGGGGGATGAGAATAAAGGAACGGAGTCGTTGATCCTGTCGATCGTTTTCTCTCGCTAGAATGGCAGTAGGACAGGCAGCAGACAGAGCCGCCTTGGTGATGCTGCGTCATCCGTCATTCGTCCCGTTGCCATTGGATTGGAGTGTCAGCAGGGCTGGATCAAAGCACGAAGGCCAGCACCGGCGGGATCGTCAAGAGGGCGCCGATATTCCCCAGCAGCACGATCGAAGCCACCTGCTCGGGCTGTTGCTGGTAGCGCTCGGCCATCATGTAGTTGAGCACCGCCGGGGGCAGGGCACCAAAGACCAGTAGTAGACTGAACTGCTCCTGAGAGAGCTGCAGCCAGGGTTGGATTATCAATACCACCAGGATTCCCGACAGCGGGCAGAGCAGGGCGCCGATCACGCCCTGTTGCCAGTGTTTGAAACCGACCTCGACGATCCGGATTCCCAGGGTAAACAGCATCAACGGGATCGAGATCTGACCCAGCATCTCGATCGGTAGCGCCGCCGCTTTGGGGAGCTGCCAGCCGCTCAGACTCCAGCTGATACCGGCGATGGTGGCAATGATCATCGGCATTTTCAGCAGGTTCAGCAGTCGGGTGTTGCGATCCAGCATCATCGCACCGACACTCATATGCAGGGTGTTTTCGACAATAAATAGAATCACCGCCGCCGGAAGAACCTGCTCGCCGAAGGCTAATACCAGCAGCGGGATGCCCATGTTGCCGGTGTTGTTGAACATCATCGGTGGCAGAAAGGTTTTCAGATTCAGCTTCAGCAGCCGGGCGATGGGATAAAGCAGCAGTCCGGAGCCCAGTACAACGAGCAACCCGCCCAGGGCCAGGTCCTGGTATTGGCTCAGCGGAAAGGTCTGGGTCGCCATGGAGTGAAAGATCAGCGCCGGGATAAAGATATCCATGTTGGCGCGGTTGGCGAATTCGATATCGGGGCGATGGCGTCGGCCGTACAGGTAACCGCAGAGCACGATCACGAACAGCGGAAAAACGGTTAGGAAGATGCGCTCGGTCAGCGCCCAGCTGGTGGCGGTCATAGAGACGTTCCGTCCTGTTTAGCTGATGGACAAATAGGCATCCTCCCATTTGTGTGTCGCCCACTGAACACTGCTGCAGTTGCGCAGTGCAGCGTTGTTTCTGGGCGCATTGGCCTATGGCCAATGTTGATACGTCCCTGCATCAATCTATCAACCTGGCGGGCCAATATTTCAGCCGTGTCGGCTGCGGACGAGCAGATAGACCGGTCGCCACGGGGCGACCGGTTGGATGAAACCTGGGGGTTAACCCTTAACCGGTATTACCATCACCGGGCGCTTGGCGTACTTGATCACCTGGCGGGTGGTGCGGCTGCTGCGTCCCAGGCTGTTGTGGGAGCCCATCAAGATCATGTCGGCGTCGATCTCGTTGGCCACTTCGACGATCTCGTCGGAACGGTTGCCCTCGCCGACGATCTGTTCGATGGTGATGTCGGGATGGACCTCAAGATCCTGCATTTCGTCGTCGTAGAACTTCTTGACCCGGTCCTTCATGTTGTCTTTGACCTTGGCCAGACCTTCGTCATGCATGTTCTTGATCAGCTCGGGCGCCAGGTAATTCTGGATCAGCGCCTGGCCGGTTTCGCCGATCGGCTCAACCACGTGCAGCATCACCAGCTTGGCGTTATAGAGTTCGGCCATCTTGACCGCCTGACGGAAGACGGGACGGGTGTGCTTGCTCAGCGAGGTGGTGTAAAGGATGGTTTTAATCTCTGGCAGAGACATGGTGGTACTCCTTGGTACTGGATACGTCTGTCGAACAGGTTCGGCCCTGTCCGAACGGCTACTGGCGTTACATTAATTCTGTGACATGCGTATCGAGGGACTGCGCTTATCCTTCCAGAGGCTTTTTGTGCGGTTGGCGCCGATGGCGTCAATCCGTTGCGTCCTTACTCGCTAGCGGCTACCTGCTGTCGATCTTTAAGTAGCGATCAGTTGGGTAGACTTTGGTTTTATACTCCAAGCCAGCGGGCGAGACAAACCTAATTGTCGGCCCACTGGTTTTAGGTCACGTTGAGTGCAAAATCAGCAGCCGCAGCGACGTTTGGAGGTCTTGCCGATACCCGGATTAAAAGTGTTGGTCGGGTCGAGCTCGGCGTAGAAGTTCTTCAGACCACTTTCCGCTTCGTACAGGTGGCCGACGTTATGCTCGGCCGGGTACTTGGCGCCTTTGGCCGCCAGAATATCGAGCATCTGCTGCTTGATCGCTTTGGCATCGGCGCCTTTCTTCAGGATGTAGTCCTGATGGAACACATGACACATAAAGTGGCCGTAGTAGAGCGAACTGACCAGCTGCGAGGTGATCGACTCCGGCAGCTTTTCGACCCAGTCTTCGTCGTTGCGCTTGAGCGCAATGTCCAGCGCCAGGATATTTTCGACCTCTTTGTGGTGGACGGTCTCGTACCGGATCGCAGCTCCGGCGGCGGCAAAGCGCAGCAGATAGGCTTTCTTCGCTTCGTCGGCGCTACAGGCGATATAGCCCCCCTTGGCCGGATCGCTGAAGAACTCTTTCAAGTAGGCGTCCGCTTCGTCGATGCCCTCGTCACTCATCTTCAGAATCAGATGGTGTTCGTAGTCGTCGCGGAACTGCATCAGCCGCTTGGGTACGATGTTGGGCCAGCAGCGGCTCATGATCTGCATCACCCGGTCCGGCAGCTCCTTGGGAAGGAAGCTGAACCGGTTCAGCCAGGCACTGATCGAACCCTTCACGGCAAACAGTTTGGGCAACGGGTCGGTGCCCAGGTAGTTGATCATCAGGAAGGTGTCTTTGCCGTACTTCAGGGCGATATCGAACACATCGCGATGCATGTACTCGCCGACTTCCGGCAGGTTCTTGAAGCCTTTGAGAATATCCCGGCGAAGCTGGGTCAACTGGGCCGGATCGTTGGTGCCGATGTAGTAGACCTGCTCTTGCTGCGGCACCTCGAAGGTGTCCAGTCGTACCGCGAAGATAGCCAGTTTGCCGGCGCAGCCGCTGGCCTCGTACAGACGGCGGGTGTCGGCGTTGAAACGGGCCGGAGTGTCGGCATCGACGTCGCGCAGGATTTCCGGATAGTCGCTGGCCGAGGCTTTGCCAGGAGCGGCCTGGCCATCGGTGGAAAAGTTCTGCTGTTCCAGGTTCTGGAGCATCTCTTCGGGGCTGTCGCCCAGTTCGATTCCCAGGTGATTGACCAGCTCCAATTCGCCGTTATCGCTGATGCGGGCGAACAGTGACAGTTCGGAATAGGCCGGTCCGCGTTTCACCAGCGCGCCACCGGAATTGTTGGCGATTCCGCCGATAATGGAGGCGCCGATGCAGGAGGAGCCGATTACCGAGTGGGGAGCCCGATTCAAGGGCTTGAGCAGCTTCTCGAGCTTGAACAGGGTGGCGCCGGGCAGGCTGATGATCTGGCGCCCTTCGTCCAGCAGATAGATGCTGTCCATGCGGGTGGTGTTGAGGATGATGATATCCCGGTCGTAATCCTCACCGCTAGGGGTCGAGCCTTCGGTCAGGCCGGTGTTGGCGGCCTGCATGATGATGATCTTGTCGGCTTCGACGCAGGCTTTCAGTACCCGCCACTGCTGCAGCAGGGTGGTCGGAAATACCACCGCCAAGGCGTCGCCTTCGCCGGAGCGGAAGCCCTTGCGGTAATGTTCGGTTTGGCGTTCGCCGGTCTTGATATTTTCACGACCGACAATGGTCGTTAATTGATCGATAAACTGTTGTGCTGACATAACGCTGTCCTGCCTGAAATTCGTCGCGAAGCGGGGTTGGCGAGGGGGCATGAAGCCTGGATTGAGAGGGGGTGAAAGGCCCGCAGAGCTGCGGGCCAGATTTCACGTCGGCTCTCTCATCAGCCGTAGGCGGCGGCTGGTAGCCAGATCACCAGCTGCGGCCAGAGCACCAGCACTACCAGTGCGATCAGCTGCAGGATGATGAACGGAATAACCCCTTTATATATGTCGCTCAGGCGGATATCCGGCGGACAGACCCCCTTCAGATAGAAGAGGGCGAAGCCCACCGGTGGGGTTAAGAACGACGTCTGTAACGCCATCGCCACCAGCATTACGAACCAGACCAGCTCGGGGTTGTCGACCACGCCATAGCCGTCGATATCAAAGCCAAGCGCACTTATAACGGGCGCTAACAACGGCAGGATGATCAGGGTGATTTCGATCCAATCCAGGAAGAAACCGAGCAGGAAGATGATGAACAGGATGAAAGCGATGATGCCGTAAGGACCGAATGGCAGGCCGGTCAGGAACGACTCGATCAGCTCGTCACCACCCAGCTCACGCAGTACCAGCGCGAAGCAGGTCGCACCGATAAAGATCGCAAAGATATAGGCGGTGGTGTTGTAGGTGCCCTGCATAACCTCTTTGAGCACCTTGAAACTGAATTTCTTGTTGTACATCGCCAGCAGCGTTGCACCCAAGGCACCAACACCGGAGGCCTCGGTCGGGGTGGCGATACCGGCGAAGATTGAGCCCAGTACGATAAAGATCAGCAGCAGGGTCGGGGTTACCGCTTTCAGCAGCCCGATAAAGGCACGCATGGTAACCCGCTTGGCATCTTCCGGTACCGGAGCCGAATCCGGGCTGAAGAAGCCCACGCTCAGGATGTAGATGATATACAGTGCGCCCAATAGCAGTCCCGGGAAGACCGCTCCCATAAACAGGTCACCTACCGACAGGCCCAGCTGGTCGGCCATGATAACCAGCATGATGCTTGGCGGAATCAGGATGCCCAGGGTACCCGCCGAGGCGATGGTGCCCAGTGCGAACGGTTTGGAGTAGCCTTGCTTCATCATTGACGGCAGCGACATCACCGCCAGCAGTACCACGGAGGCACCGATGATGCCGGTGGAAGCCGCCAGGATGATACCGATAGCGGTTACGGTGATCGCCAAGCCACCACGGACTCGCCCGAACAGCTCCTGCATCGACTGCATCAGTTTCTCGGCAACACCGGACTTATCCAGCATGATGCCCATAAAGATAAACATCGGCAGGGCGACCAGGATCCAGTTATCCATGATTTTGAACAACCGGTTGACCACCAGGCCAAGGGTCAGAAAGTCGAGCCCGGTAAAGGCGTCAAGATACATATCGGCCAGATAGCCGATGCCGGCGAAGATAACTCCGATGCCACCCAGAACCCAGGCGACCGGAATACCGGTAAACAGTAGCGCGATGAACGACAGGAACATCGCGATAACGAGAATCTCATTAATTTCCATCGTTATTCTCCCCGGAACAGCAGTACAACATCACGAATCAGGCGGGAGATAACCGCCAGTGCCAACATGCCGAAGCTGAGCGGAATGACACTCTTGATCGCCCAGCGCCAAGGTAGGCCGGATGGTGAGTCGGAAGATTCATTGATGCGCCAGGAGTCGGCGACGAAATCGAGGCTGTGAATAAAGATCACCGCGATAAACGGCAGAACCAGTATCAAAATGCCGAGGACATCGATAATCCGCTTGGTTCGGATCCGCAGGCCGCCGTAGATCAAATCGACCCGAACATGGGCGTTGTTGATCTGGGCGTAGGACATTCCGAACATGACCCCAACGGCATAGAGATGCCATTGCAGCTCTTCAAGAATGATCAGGCCGCTGGAGAGACCTTTACGCAGGAATACCTGGGTGATGATGACCAGGATCAGGGCAACATAGACCCAGGCGATCAGGTGGCCGATCTTACGGATAAAAGCATCAATACAATCAGCCACGAAGACCGGATGCTCTTGATGTTGATGGTGACTTTGCACGATAGAAACCTCTTGTGAGCGCGCAGAAAAACTCAGCGTTAGCTTAGAAGAGCTTTTGCCGTTGCGGGCTCGTCAAAATGGTTTGGCTGCGTACCGCTCTTGTGCGTGGCGGCTGGCAGAACAACTTACAGGCTGCTGCTTTAACTGATTGGGCAAATCGAGCGCAGCAGTCAGAAAAAAGGCGGCCGGGGCGTGAGCTTCCCCGGCCAGGGGAGCCCGGCTGACGGGCTCCGGTGTTGCATCACTTACAGGTTCGGCTGCGGACGCGGCAGGAAGGCGTTGGCTTCCCACAGGTCGTAACCGTCACGGAAGTTGCTCATGTCGGTGTAAACCTTGTTAAAGAAGGCGTCTTGCTTCTTCTCTTCAACCACCTGGTCCCAGGTGTTCTTGAACAGAGACAGCATTTCGTTGTTCCAGTAACGGATCTCTACACCGTTAGCCTTGGCTTTAGCCATTACGTCATGCTGCATGGATTCACCTTCAGCGATGGCGTTGGTCATAGAGGCTTTACAGGTGGTTTCCAGAATCGCCTGGTTGGCTTCGCTCATCTTGCCCCAGGCGTCTTTGTTCACGAGCAGTTCGAACACGGTGGACTGCTGGTGCCAGCCGGGGAAGTAGTTGTACTTGGCGATCTTGTGGAAGCCCAGACGCTGGTCGATAGCCGGCTGGGAGAATTCAGACGCATCGATAGCACCCTTTTCCAGTGCGCCGAAGATTTCGCCGCCCGGGATCTGTACGGTACCAACACCCAGTTTTTCCATCACGCTGGCGCCCAGGCCGAAGAAGCGCATGTTCAGACCCTTCAGGTCTTCCGGCTTCTCGATCGGCTTCTTGAACCAGCCGGAAGTTTCCGGAGAGATGATGGCGCAAGGCAGAACCTTAACGTTGTAGCCGGCGGTATCGTACATCTCTTGATACAGCTTCAGACCGTTGCCGAAGTACATCCAGGCCAGGTATTCACCCGCTTCCGGGCCGAAAGGTACAGCGGAGAACAGGGCTGCAGCAGGCATTTTGCCCTGCCAGTAACCGGCGGTGGCGTAACCGGAGTTAACCTTGCCGCTGGAAACTGCTTCGAGGATCTCAGGCGGTGCAACCAGCTTGCCCGGCTCATAGATCTTCATCTTCAGTTTGTTGCCGCTCATCACCGGCAGCTGTTCGGAAACCCATTTGATCGGGGTGCCCAGAGCGGGGAGGTGGGTGCCGAAGGCAACTGGAGTTTTGAGCAAGGTTTTGTCAGCTGCGGTGGCAGGTACTGCAACCGACATCGCAGCAGTCAGGGCAGCTGCAGTTACAGCGGTACGAGCAAGCTTTGTCATGATGAATCCTCGAATGTTCTTTTTTGTTATCTGTTCGAACCTGGGGAAGGTCGTTGGTAAATTGGTAATACCAATGTTTGCTTGGGTCTAATACCGTAGTGATTTCAGGGGGTGGCTGTCAACCCTCTGTTGGGAGGTTTGTTTAAACTTTGGTCGAAATAAACTGTAACCAATTGATTTATATGGGTGCAGGTAAACAGAGGGAAGAGTAAAAAATGTGGGAGGTGTTTTGTCGACGGTGTCGGGGGCTGGTTTTGCATATCTGGGCATCCGTGCTATAACTGCTGAAACCAAAAATTGGTAATACCAATATTCTGAGGCGAGTAATTTGAATCAATGAAGTATAGACGAGTTAAACAGCCCAAGATCTCCGATGTGATCATGGAGGAGCTGGAGAGCATGATTCTGGAAGGCAGTCTCAAGCCCGGCCAGAAGCTTCCGTCGGAGCGTGAGCTGTCGAAACAGTTTGAAGTGTCGCGGCCTTCTTTGCGGGAAGCGGTGCAAAAACTGGTAGCCAAAGGGTTGCTGACCAGTCGCCAGGGTGGTGGCACCTATGTGTCGGATACCCTGGATGGCGGCTATGCTGATCCTTTATTAACCCTGTTTTCGTCCCACCCCGAAGCGCAGGCAGATCTGTTGGAATTCCGTCACGCGCTGGAAGGTGTGGCTGCCTATTATGCTGCGTTGCGAAGCACCGAATCAGACCGTCGGGCGATTCAGAAAATCTACGATGAATTGGAGGGCTACCACGAAGCCAAGGCCTTTGAGCAAGAGGTGAAAGCGGATGTCGAGTTTCACCTACGGATCGCCGAAGCCTCCCATAATGTCGTACTGCTACACACGATGCGGGCGTTGCTGGGGCTGGTGGAGAAGAACATCATGAATAACCTGGAGCAGGCTTACCCACAACGGGGCCACCGCTCCAAGATCCATGGCCAGCATAAGGTATTGATGGATGCGATCTTTGACGGCAAGCCGGAGCAGGCGCGCCAGGCCGCCTACGATCATCTGGTCTATGTCGAGGAGGTGGTGTCTGACTACGGCAAGGAAGAAGCACGTCAGGAGCGCTCGCGTAGGCGCTCAGAATTGAATAAGTAGTTGTATGTAGTTTTACTACCTTTTGGTCTTGTTTTAGGTCAATTTTGTTGATTTTGTAGACAGCGCAAGGTTGTTTTTGTAGTATCGCTACGCTTTTTCATCCCAGGGGGGAACGCTGCAGTGCAGCAATGCCGCTGGCTATAGGTTTTTCGGGTGTTGAATCCCCAACCCGATTCAGGTCTTGGCGGCGATTTTGGAGGTCATTAGAGTGCAAGAACGTATCGACGACATCGATCCTATTGAAACGCAGGAGTGGCTAGACGCCCTTGAGTCCGTTGCCAAGAACGAGGGCTCCGACCGGGCCAAGTATCTGCTGGCCAAGCTGGGTCAAAAGGCCCGCGAATTGGGTGCCGAGCAGAATGACACCGTTACCACGCCCTACTGCAACACTATTGCCCCCAAAGATGAGCAACCCTTGCCGGGTGACCTCTTTATGGAGCGCCGCATCCGCTCGCTGATCCGCTGGAACGCGATGGCGATGGTTATGCGTGCCAATGACAACGATGACGGCCTGGGTGGTCACATCTCCAGCTTCTCCTCTTCCGCCACTCTTTATGACATCGGTTTCAACCACTTCTTCCGCGGCCCCGAAGGGGAGCAGGAAGGCGATCTGGTCTTCTTCCAAGGCCACATTGCGCCGGGTATCTATGCCCGTGCCTACCTCGAGGGTCGTCTGACCGAAGAACAGATGGATAACTACCGTCGTGAAGTCGATGGTAACGGCCTGTCCTCCTACCCCCACCCCTGGCTGATGCCCGACTTCTGGCAGTTCCCGACCGTTTCCATGGGTCTGGGTCCGATCCAGGCGATCTACCAAGCCCACGTGATGCGTTACCTGTCCGCTCGCGGCATGATCAATCGTGGCGACCGGAAGGTCTGGGCCTTCCTGGGTGATGGTGAGTGCGACGAGCCGGAATCCCTGGGTGCCATCGCGCTGGCCGGTCGTGAGAAACTGGAAAACCTGATCTTCGTAATCAACTGTAACCTGCAGCGACTGGATGGCCCGGTTCGCGGCAACGGCAAGGTGGTTCAGGAGCTGGAAGGCGAATTCCGCGGTGCCGGCTGGAACGTGATCAAGGTCCTGTGGGGTCGTCACTGGGATCCGCTGTTCGAGAAGGACGAAGACGGCCTGCTGCTGCAGACCATGAACGAAATCTGTGACGGCGAGCTGCAGAACTGTAAGGCCAACGGCGGCGCTTACACCCGTGAGCATGTATTCGGTAAGCATCCTGAGCTGCTGGAGATGGTCAAGGATATGTCCGACGAGGACATCATGAACCTGAACCGTGGCGGCCACGATCCCTACAAGGTTTACGCGGCCTACCATGAGGCGGTTAACCACAAAGGCCAGCCGACCGTCATTCTGGCGCAGACCGTTAAAGGTTACGGTACCGGTAAATCCGGTGAAGCTAAGAACGCTACCCACTCGATGAAGAAGGTGGCGATGGATGACCTACTCGACTTCCGTGATCGCTTCAGCATTCCGCTGGACGATGACCAGCTCAAGACCACCCCGTACTACCGTCCGTCCCCGGACAGCCCTGAACTGAAGTACATGATGGGCCGCCGTGAGAAGCTTGGCGGTATGTACCCGCAGCGTCGCAACGATTTTGAAGCGCTGCAGATTCCGTCGCTGGAAGACCTGGGCGGTCAGCTCAAGGACAGCGGCAAGCGCGAACTGTCCACCACCATGTCGTTTGTTCGTACCCTGTCGACACTGGCGAAAGACAAGAATATCGGTGATCGCATCGTTCCGATCGTACCGGACGAAGCCCGTACCTTCGGTATGGAAGGTATGTTCCGTCAGCTGGGTATCTACACCTCTGAAGGTCAGCGTTACGTGCCCCACGATCGCGACCAGATCATGTGGTACAAGGAGTCCAAGCAGGGCCAGATCCTGGAAGAGGGGATCAACGAATCCGGCTCCATGTCAGCCTGGATCGCGGCCGCTACCGCCTACTCAAACCACAACTGCCCGCTGATCCCGTTCTACATCTCCTACTCGATGTTCGGTCTGCAGCGCACCATGGACCTGGCCTGGGCGGCCGGTGATATCCAGGCTCGCGGCTTCCTGGTCGGCGCTACCGCCGGTCGGACCACCCTGAACGGTGAAGGCCTGCAGCACGAAGACGGTCACAGCCACCTGCTGGCCGCCACCATCCCGAACTGTGTCGCCTACGATCCGACCTACGGCTACGAGCTGACCGTGATCATGCAGGACGGCATGAAGCGGATGTTCGTCGACAAAGAAAACGTGTTCTATTACCTGACCGTGATGAACGAAAACTACCCGCAGCCGGCGATGCCGCAAGGTGCGGAAGAGGGCATCATCAAGGGTCTGTATCTGCTTGAAGAAGGCAAGAAAACCGCCAAGAAGAAGGTTCAGCTGATGGGCTCCGGCACCATCCTGCGCGAAGTTCGCGCTGCCGCTGACATCCTGCGTGCCGACTTCGGTGTTGAGTCCGATATCTGGAGCGCCACCAGCTTCAACGAGCTGCGCCGCGAAGCGCTGGATTGCTCTCGCTGGAACCTGCTGCATCCGGAAGAGGCGCCGCGCACCTCCTACGTTGAGCAGTGCCTGGCCGATCGCAAGGGACCGGTTATCGCCTCCACCGATTACATGAAGGCGTTTGCCGATCAGATTCGCGAATTCGTCCCGTCTCGCTACGTGGTATTGGGCACCGACGGCTTCGGCCGCTCCGATACCCGCGAGAAGCTGCGCGAGTTCTTCGAAGTGAACCGTTACTACGTCGTTGTTGCTGCGCTCAAGGCGCTGGCCGATGAGGGTACCATCAAGGCTTCCGTCGTCTCCGAGGCGATCAAGAAGTTCAATATCAACCCCGAGAAGCCGAACCCGACCACCGTTTAAGGGTTGGGATTGAACGCGAGACGACGAGAGGAACAGAACCGTGAGTGTAACAACCATTACCATTCCGGATATCGGCGGCCACGACGATGTGGACGTGATCGAGGTTTGCGTCAAGGTCGGTGACAGTGTTGAAGAGGGCGATTCGCTGATCGTTCTGGAGACCGACAAGGCTTCGATGGAAGTACCGGCCCCGGCTGCGGGTGTGATTACCAGCCTGAGCCTGAACGAAGGCGATACCTGTAGTGAAGGCGACGTGCTGGGTGAGATGAACAGCGGTGGCGAAGCTGCTGCTGAAGCGCCGGCCGCCGCCCCTGCAGCCGCACCGGCCCCCGCTGCAGCTCCGGCTGCCGCGCAACCGGTGATCGTGCCCGATATCGGTGGCCACGAGAACGTCGATGTCATCGAAGTGTGCGTCAAGGTTGGCGACAGCGTCAGCGAAGGTGATTCGCTGATCGTGCTGGAGACCGACAAGGCGTCGATGGAGATCCCGGCCCCGGCCGACGGTGTGATTACCGCCCTGTCGATCAACGAAGGCGATACCGTCAATGAAGGTGATCAGATTGCTGAGCTGAGCGCTGCCGGCGGAGCACCTGCTGCTGAAGCACCGGCCGCCGAAGCTCCTGCGGCAGCTGCCGCTGCACCGGCCCCGGCTGCCGCGCCTGCCGCCGCCGCCCCCGTGGCCGGTGGCGTTGAGCCGGTCACCGTGCCCGATATCGGTGGTCACGAGAACGTTGACGTTATCGAAGTCTGCATCAAGGTCGGCGACAGCGTTGAAGAGGGCGATTCACTGATCGTTCTCGAAACCGATAAAGCTTCGATGGAAGTCCCGGCCCCGAAAGCGGGTGTGGTGAAGTCGCTGTCGATCAACGAAGGCGACACCGCCAGCGAAGGCGACCTGATTCTTGAGCTGGAAGTGGCAGGCGGCGCGCCGGCTGCAGCACCAGCTCCTGCGGCGGCTGCCCCGGCACCTGCTGCGGCTCCGGCTCCTGCGGCTCCGAAAGCAGCAGCCCCGGCAGCCTCCGGAGCGAACCTGGAACAGCTCGAAAAAGGCAACAAAAAGGTCCATGCCGGTCCGGCGGTTCGTGCCACGGCCCGTGAATTCGGCGTTGATCTGTCTCTGGTGAAGGGAACCGGTCCGAAGGGGCGGATCCTGAAGGAAGACGTCCAGACCTACGTCAAGCAGACGCTGGCCGAAGCCGCCAAGCCGAAAGCGGCAGCTGCAGCGGTAACCGGTGGTTCCGGTATCCCGCCGATCCCGGAAGTCGATTTCTCCCAGTTCGGCGAGATCGAACTGGAGAAGATGTCGAAGATCAAGAAGGTCACCGCCATGAACATGGCGCGCTGCTGGCTCAACGTGCCGCACGTGACTCAGTTCGACGACGTCGACATCACCGAGCTGGAAGCCTTCCGTAAGGAGATCAAGGCCGACGCTGAGAAGGCAGGTGTGAAGGTTACGCCGCTGCCGTTTATGCTCAAGGCTGCTGCTGCGGCACTGAAAGCGCATCCGAACTTCAATGTATCGATGCACGCCGACGGCGAGCACATCGTTCACAAGAAGTACGTCCATATCGGTGTAGCGATGGATACCCCGGCTGGCCTGATGGTGCCGGTGGTTCGCGATGTCGACCAGAAGAGTATTTACCAGATCGCTGCTGAAGTGGCCGAACTGGGTGCCAAGGCCAAGAATCGTAAGCTCAAGCCGGCTGAGATGCAGGGCGCCTGCTTCACCATCTCCAGCCTCGGTGGCATCGGTGGTACCGGCTTCACGCCGATCGTACCGGCACCGGAAGTGGCGATCCTGGGTGTTTCCCGTGCCGACATCAAGCCGGTCTGGAACGGCTCCGAGTTTGTGCCGCGTAAGATGCTGCCGCTGGCACTGTCCTACGACCACCGCGCCATCAACGGCGCCGATGCGGGTCGCTTTATGACCACCCTGGGTGGCCTGCTGAGCGATGTGCGTCGACTGATCCTGTAATCGGATTAGGCTAAAAAACTCAAAGCCCGCGCTGGTTTCAGTGCGGGCTTTTTTGTGCTTTTTGACCTGTCCTGAATAGCGTTGACACCTTATTGCGCCCTCGGCGCGTTCCTTTTGTGGCGACAAAAGGAACCAAAAACGCTTTCCCTACGAAACCGCCCTATGGGTACGCGCCTGCGGCGCTATCAAACCCAGTCTGAGGCGGGGCGATGGGCCGTCCATGGCCCAGCGCCCCGTCGAGTCATCCGTGACTCGACCCTGCGGGCCTTTTTCAGTCTGAGTTCGATCGGCTTCGAAGGGGTGGGGTGCCAGCCGCTTTTACTGGCATTTCAAATCCTTATCGCCGCGTTTTAGAGACTAATTTCCTTAATGCAAAACTCCTGGTTTTCAGGATAAACGCCCAATCCCCTTCTGCGAAGCTGAGCATTACAGCCATCTAAGGGAGAAAAGCGATTGATGTTTGAGTGAGCGTAGCGAGCGAGTTCCAATCGCGGCCCTTGGATGGCGAAACGCACAAGGAATCGGCGAAGCCGACAAGCAGCAGGGGCCGCCTAGGGTTGTTAGGGAAATGGCGGCGCATTTCCCTGACACGCCCGTGAGGGCGTAACGAGTAGAACTCGCTATGCTTGTTCTGGTCAGATCTTCTGAGATATTGCAAAGATATGTTTCCAGGCCCAACTTCTCCGATGAAAAATAAACAGACTGTTGAATCCTCCCCGGCCATCTCGACGTTAGACGAGCTTGCGAAAACAGCCAGTTACTCGCTTATGGATACACTGACCTGTGATCCAGAGGCGACAGTCGATGGTGCCGATCATGCACCACGGCAAGTGTTCTCAGGGCACTATGTTCCGGTACAACCCTCACCCATCGACGGCCCCGAGTACATCGCGCACAGTAAAGCTCTCTTTCACGAGCTTGGCCTTGCTGACAGCTTGGCAACATCAGCGGGTTTCATGCAGATGTTCAGTGGCGACCTTTCGCAGGTCCCACCACCATTACGGAAGGTAGGCTGGGCCACCGGCTATGCGCTCTCTATCTACGGCACTGAATACACTCAGCAGTGCCCGTTTCGAACGGGTAACGGCTATGGCGATGGTCGTGCCGTTTCTGTTCTTGAGGCTGTCCTCAATGACCGGCGCTGGGAATTCCAGCTCAAAGGCGGCGGTCGAACCCCTTATTGCCGCGGCGCGGATGGGCGTGCCGTTTTACGTTCAAGCGTCCGGGAGTTTCTTGCGCAGGAGTACTTGCACGCACTGGGCGTGCCGACGTCACGATCATTGAGTTTGTATGTATCCAAAACAGAGACGGTCCAGCGTCCCTGGTACTCTGAAGGCTCAACATCACAAGATCCCGACAGGCTGGTTGAGGAGCCTGTGGCGATCTCCACCCGTGTGGCACCGTCGTTCCTTCGGGTTGGCCAGATTGAACTGTTCGGTCGCCGTGCTCGAAAGAGCGAGCATCCCGCCGCGTTGAAGGAGCTCGAGCAGATCGTCTTGCACTTAATTGATCGAGAGTACGCCAAAGTCATCGACAGCCAACTGAGCACTTGTGAGAAAGTCGTTCTGCTTGCGCGTGAATTCCGTGCTCGCTTGGCGTCGCTGGTCGCGAACTGGATCCGGGTCGGCTACTGCCAGGGCAATTTCAACAGTGACAATTGCGCTGCCGGAGGCTTCACGTTGGATTTCGGTCCGTTCGGATTCTGTGAAGCGTTTGACCCCTATTTCCAACCCTGGACCGGCGGTGGGCAGCACTTTGCGTTTTGGAATCAACCGGCGGCGGCAGAGCGTAATTTCGCGATGTTTTGCTCGGCGTTGCAGCTGCTTCTGGCTTCCAATAAGGAAGCATCGCAACAACTCGATGATATTCGCAGTGGTTTTGCTGAAGTGATGCAAAAGGAACTGGAAGTGATGTGGTCGGCAAAACTTGGACTTGAACTTTTTGTCCCATCGCTGTTCGGTGAGCTTGTAACCCTGATGGCGCAAACACCCGTTGACTACACGATCTTCTTTCGCGAGCTGTCGTCGGTGCCCGATGACATTGAGCCATTGAAAAAGAGTTTCTACCAAGATACCGATGAAGAAACCGACCAGCGTTGGTCTGAGTGGCTAGCTCAATGGAGATCGCTCATCACTAACCAAAGCGATGCTAATGCCCAAGCAGCCGGTTTGATGGAGGATCTTTCCACCCAGATGAAACGGGTCAATCCCAAGTACAGTTTGCGCGAGTGGTTGCTTGCTCCTGCGTATCAGCAGGCGGCCAAGGGGGATTACGATTCAATCAAAGAGCTACAAGCCGTGATGACCCAACCTTACGCTGAGCAGTCGAAGGCGGTAGAGGATAAATACTATCGATTGAAACCGCTGGCGTGCTGGAATCTCGGTGGCGTGTCACACATGAGCTGTTCTTCTTAATTCTTCTAAATTCTTCGTTAATCGGGGATAGACCCCGTTTTTTCGGTGATGCCTCTACCATTCCGTGGTGAGGTTATCTGATAAGGCGCTGAGCAGATGAAAAAACTCCTATGGCTGACTGTCTCAGTCGCCGTCATTACCGCCGTCTACCTGGGGCGGGGACACATACACGCCTTTTTGGTGCAGGCGCCGGATTTCGCTGCGCAGCATGAGGAGCCAGTGATCCTGTACGGAACCTCCTGGTGCCCCTATTGCGATCAGACCAAGGTCTTCCTCGAGCGCAATGAGATTCCCTATTACGAATACAATATCGAGGTCTCCTCGGAAGGTTACCACCAATACAAACAGCTCAATGGCCAGGGGACGCCGCTGCTGCTGATCAACAAACAGGTTATCAGGGGCTATAACCCGCCGGTGATCATGGAAGTTTTGACCAAGGGCTCCGTCACCCAGACAGAGGCCGATTCGGGAAAGCAGAGCAGCCTGTCGCTGTCCCCACCTGATCCAAGCTAACAGACAGGCAATCGCCAGCTTAAGACCGAGGCAGGGATGCAGTTTGATACCCTGATTTCGGCACTCGAAGTGGCAGCCCAGGGGCACGGTATCGCGTTGGGGCGGACATCGTTGGTGCAGGATATGCTGATCTCTGGACGGTTGGTGGCACCGATGAATCTTCGAGTGACTACTCCGGAAGCCTTCTACCTGGCGTTTCCACCCTATCAATACCTACATCCCCATGCTGAGCTGTTTCGCAGCTGGTTATTGGAGGAAGCCCAGCAGCAGCGGATCAAGCAACAAAATGCTGAGTAGCAGGGCGAATCGAAACCGTTGAACTGCGCTTTTTTATCCCATAAATGATATATGTCGTGTTCCTAATGCTGTCGTTAGGCTATGCTCGCGCGAGTTGTTTTTGGGTAGCTCTTCATGGATATGTCTGTCGACCAAACGGTGGAATCCACCACCGATAATTCCCCATTGCCGACCCGGCGTGTGCCCGGCGATATGGCGATGTGGTGCTTTATCCTGGCCGAACTGACCGCCTTTGCGTTGATGTTTATTCTGTTCAGCTGGTTGCGCAGTACCGATCGGGAGCTGTTTCTGGCCGGCCAGCAGTTACTCCATCCTGAAGCCGGGTTGATCAATACTCTGGCACTGCTCAGTGCCAGCGGTTTTGTGGCCCAGGGCGTGATCGCCAACAGGGCGTCCAAGCAGTTGCAGGCATCGCGCTGGATGCTGGCGGGCTTGGCGGTGGCGATGATCTATGTGGTGGTCAAATGCTGGGAGTATTACCAGCTTGGCAGTGCCGGTTACGGGCTTAACGGCAACCGCTTCTTTACCGCTTACTTCCTGTTGACCGGATTCCATTTCCTGCATGTGTTGCTGGGTATGTCGATTATCGGCTATGTCACCCGGCGGCTGCGGCAACAGGTCTACGGCCCGGATAATCGGGTAGGACTCGAGAGTGTCGCCTGTTACTGGCACATGGTTGATCTGCTATGGATCGTGTTGTTCCCACTGGTGTACGTGATCCGATGAAAACGATTTCTAAAATGCTGCATACCCCGGCGCTGATCTGGCTGTTGCTGATGATCATGACGCTGTTGAGCTTCTACCTCACCGACAGCTCCACCTTGGCCTGGGTCACCGGTGTGATATTGCTTCTGACCGCTTTGAAGGGGCATCTGATCGTCGAGAGCTTTATGGAGCTTCACGGCATCAACCACCTGATTCGTACCGCGATGCTGCTCTATTGCCCGGTACTGGGTGTGATCATCTATTTCGTGTTAAGCCATTAATCGACGGCTGGATTAGCTTTTTCCTCTCTCTTCGCGGTGGCGCCACAGGATCTCCTGGCCGCCGTCCCGTCGCGCCAGCCAGCGGGCGCAGACGAACAGCAGGTCGGACAGCCGGTTCAGGTAGCTTTGGCACTCGGGGCGGGTGTCACTATCGCGGCTCAGGGTAACCAGTCGACGTTCAGCTCGGCGACAAACACTACGGGCAAGGTGACAGACCGAGGCCGGTCGGTTGCCGCCGGGTAGGATGAAATCCTTCAGTGGCGGCAGTTCCTCATTGAGTTGATCCAACAGTTGTTCCAGCGCTTCGATATGCTCGGCCTGGATCAGCGCATAGCCCGGCACCGACAGTTCACCGCCGAGGTTGAATAGGCTCTGCTGGATCTCGTGCAGTTGATCGCGCAGTGGATCCTCGTCAGCGAGTTCGCAATTGAGTAGGCCGATCAGACTATTGAGCTCATCGATATCGCCGATCGCTTCGATCCGGGCGTCATCCTTGTTGACCCTGGATCCATCCCCCAGGCCGGTAGTGCCTTTGTCGCCGGTACGGGTGTAAATCTTTGAAAGTCGGTTGCCCATGGTTAGCTCTCTTAGCCGGATTGATAGGGTTTGTGTTGATCTTAGACGGTAGGGTGGGTCTGACGAATTTTTTCCAGTAGCGATCGATTGTGGGGCAGGTCTATGCCGAGAGTCTGAGCCTGATCGCAAAGATAGCCGTTGATGGCGTCGATTTCGGTGCGGCGACGATGGCGGACATCTTGCAGCATCGATGAGAAGTTGGTGCCGGTGGCGCGAGCCACCGCTTCGGCACGGGTGATCAGTGGTTGCTCGAACAGCGGTTGTTGCAGGGCCTCTGCCAGCCGTTCCACCTCGTCACACAACTGCGTCATTTGTTGGTGGTATTCCGGATTGTCGGCCAGGACGCCATTCTGGCAATCGTGCAGTGCGGTCAGGCCGTTGATCGCTGCGTTGATGGCCAGCTTCTGCCACAGTCGGTTAAGTATCTGCGGGTCGTAGCCGCTATGTAGCGCAAGGCTTAACAGTGGTCGCAGTGGCGCCTCTCCAAGCTGCTTGGCGACGGCATTGAGCGGTCCGAACCAGCTCTCCCCGCTGCCGGCATGGACCAGTTGATGGCCGCTCAAGAACGCCCCTTCGGTGGTGGTGCCGACATAGATCGGCACCTCGGGTAGGCGCTCTGCCAGCTGCTGCTGTTGTCCCATGCCATTCTGCAGCAAAACGATGACCGCATCCTTGCTGAGCCGATGGCGGACCGCCTCAACCGCAGCCAGGGTATCGTAACTCTTGGTCGTGACCAGCAGTCTAGAGATCGGGCTTTCGGATTGATTCAGCTCGGCCTGAAGTTGAATCCCCTCGGCCTGGCTTTGACCGCTGAGTGACCAGGGCTGCTGAAATTGTTGCAGTTTCGAATCGCTGCGAACCAGCAACGAGACCGGTTGTTGTTGCAGCTGCAGATGACAGGCCCACAGGCAGCCGATCGCGCCTGCGCCGAGGATATGCCAATGGCTAGCGGAGGATAGGTTGTCGGTTGGATGCATAGGCTGGCGTACTTGAGGCTGAAATCTGGCGATCGGGTTTGGTATCAAGCCGGTTCGGTGGGTTAGAATCAGTCGCGCCCGGCATCGGTAACAGTTCGGGTATTGTGCCATCATCAGGGCCTGTTCGCAGACCCTATTACTCACCAAGGAGGCAATATGCCGTCATTCGATGTGGTATCCGAGCTGGATATGCATGAAGTAAACAACGCCGTCGATCAGGCTAACCGTGAGATCGGTACCCGGTATGACTTCAAAGGGGTCAACGCGAGCTTTGAAGCGAGTGACTCCGACATCACCATGGCGGCCGAAGGTGAATTCCAGTTGCAGCAGATGCGCGACATCCTGATCAACAAGCTGGTCAAGCGCAGCATCGACCCCAAGGCGCTGGACTTCAATGCCCCGGCCAAGAGTGGTATGCAGGTGAAGCAGCAGGTCGGCCTGAAGCAGGGCCTTGATCAGCCGACGGCGAAGAAGATCGTCAAGCTGATCAAGGATAAGAAGATGAAGGTGCAGGCCGCGATCCAGGGGGATCAGGTGCGTGTGACCGGTAAGAAGCGTGATGACCTGCAGCAGGCCATTGCGATGCTGCGTGAAGCGGATATCGATCTGCCGCTGCAGTTCAACAACTTCCGTGACTAATTCCGCGATTCGTTTCGCGACTCATTTCGTGATTGGGCCGATCCTGATGATCGAATCTCGCCAACCGCCGCGCTGTCGGGCGGCGGCTTGAGCCAGCGTCCCTTCTCCTGGCGCGAGGCGCTGCTGGTCTATACCCGACCGCAGGTGATCGCGCTCTGGTTTCTCGGCTTTGCCGCCGGGTTGCCGTTTCTACTGGTGTTCTCGACCCTGAGTGCCTGGCTGACCGACTACGGTGTCAGCCGCAGTGCGATCGGTTTTTTTGCCTGGATCGGCATCACCTACTCGATCAAGGTGCTCTGGGCTCCGGTGGTAGATCGAATCCGCCTGCCCGGCTTGGGCCGCCTCGGCCAGCGACGGAGCTGGATGTTGCTGGGACAACTGGGGATCGCCTCGGGTCTGGTCGGGATGGCGTTGACCGACCCGCAGCAACAACTGGGGCTGATCGCGATGTTGGGGTTGTTGGTGGCGTTTTCGTCGTCGACCCAGGATATCGCCATCGATGCGTACCGTATCGAGGCGGCGATTCCCGAATACCAGGGGGCGATGTCGGCAGCCTATATCTTTGGTTACCGGGTGGCGTTGTTGGCCGCTGGTGCCGGCGCCCTCTATATCGCCGATATCGCCAGTTGGCCGTTGGCCTACCTGTCGATGGCGGCGTTGATGGGAGTAGGGATCGCCACCGTGCTGGTGGTCCGCGAGCCAGAACGGGTTGAAAACCGTAGCGCCGACACAACCGAGCAACGGTTGCATCGGGCCGCTCACCTGAATCATCCGCGTACCCGCGCCCAGCGCCTGCAGGCCTGGTTCCTGGATGCGGTGGTAGCGCCCTTCGTCGAGTTCTTCCGCCGCAACGGCGTAATCGCCCTGTGGCTGCTGCTGTTTATCAGCCTTTACCGGCTCAGCGATATCACCATGGGGATCATGGCCAATCCGTTCTATCTGGATCTGGGGTTCAGCAAGAGCGATATCGCCGCCATCGGCAAGCTGTACGGCTTTGTGATGACCATCGTCGGTTCGATGGTGGGGGGCATTTTAGTTGTTCGCTTCGGGCTGTATCGACCGCTGCTGATGGGGGCGGTGCTGGTGGCGCTGACCAACCTGCTGTTTGCTCAGCTGGCCCAAGTCGGTGCCGATAAAGCCTGGCTGACCCTGGTGATCAGTGCCGATAACTTCAGTGGCGGGCTATCCAGTACCGCCTTTATCGCCTACCTCTCCAGCCTGACCAACCGCGCCTATACGGCAACCCAGTATGCGCTGTTCAGCTCGTTGATGACGTTGCCCGGTAAGTTTGTCAGTGGTTTTTCCGGTGTCGTTGTCGATGCCCAGGGCTACTACAGCTTCTTTATCTATGCTGCGCTGCTGGGGCTTCCCGCGGTGCTGATGGCGACCTGGCTTTGGCGTCGCTCGGTGAGGGAGCCGCTCGTCGACGGGAGCAAGGTCGAGTCTTAGGAATCGACTTCCGACACTCCGGACATCGCCTGACGATTTTTTAGCGCTTGGCTGTCTCAAGTCAGCGTTTTTAATTCCGGCCCCTGTAAGCTGTTGCTGGAATGAACGAAACCAACAAGGAAGGTAGTGATGAAAAAAGGACTCTTAGTCGTCGCCGGTATGGCGGTAGCGGCTACCGGTACGGCCAGTTTTCAGCAGCTTCAGTACGAGCAGTATGTGCAGGCGGCGGTACAGGATCTAGTCGAGCAGGTTAAGGACTCCGAGATCGAAGGTGTACCTATTCATGCGCTTTACGATCATCATCAGGGCGGCCTGTTCGAGTCGACTGGCAGGGTGACCCTTATCGCCGGTAGATCGACTGGCGAGAGCCGTATCGAGCTGGATTATGTGGTCCAGCATTATCCGGATGTGCCGCTATCGGGGGCTAGCTACAGGGTTGAGGTACGCAATTCGATCTTGGATGGGAGTGTCCAGGAGACCCTGACCAGTAAGCTGTTTAACGGCAAACCGGTGCTGATGAGTGGCGTGGTGAGCTCTGATTCGGCTACCGGGACGGTTCATATTCCCGAGATCTGGTTGACCACCCAACGGGACACCGTTTCAGGATCGGCGGGAACGATTACCTGGAAGGCAGGGATTACTCCCGAGGGGGCGTTCTCCAAACAGTTTTCAGCAGACTTGTCCTACCCGGGGTTTGAAATAAAAAGCCAACAGGGTAAAAAAACCGGAGGACTGAAGATCGATGGCATTCAAGGTGAGTTTGCCTACGACCAGCGCCCCAGTAACAACAGCTCCCATCTGACCGCCGGCTTCCAGTCGTTCGATTTGGTCAACCGGGGCAATGAGTTCCGTCTTGGCAAGACCGCCTGGCGTAGCGATTGGGAGGTTGGTCGGTTTGCCAAGTCTCGGGTGAATTTTTCGGTACTCAATGCGCTGATTAAAGGTAACGAGATCCCCAAAATCGCGCTGAATATATCGTTAGATAAGTTGAACGCCGAGGCGGTGCAAACCATTCAACAGTTGGTTGAGAGCGCGGACCAGGAGCGTTGGGGTGCTGAGAATGCCCAGCAGGAACTGTACGGCATGATGTTGCAGCTCAGTGATCAGTTGATCCAAGACGACCCAGTCCTGGCGGTGGAAGATCTGCAGGTTGAGCTGGGAGAAAAAGGCTCCTTTGCGCTGGACGGCTCGATCATGCTGGATCACTCAAAACTATCACCAACCGCGATGCGCGAACTAATGAGTTCCGGTCGGGCCAGTGCAGGGTTCCAAAATGATCTGAGGCATGCATTGAATATCAATCTTCATGCACAAGCCGAGGGTGAGGCGCAGAAAGTGATCTATGCCGCCTTGCGACGCAAAGCCAGACCGATCGCCGATGCGATGCAGGATGGCGATCTGGTGATCACGGCTGAAAATGGGGTGTTGAAGATTGATGGCACCGCGCTCTGATTCGGGGACAGGGAGCCACGACCGCGGATAGCTATATCTCTAAATAAGAATTGTTTGCATTCGCATTAATGTGTGTTTAGACTGCAGTTCTGTAGGGGGGGGACGCCGATGTTGCTCCCTACGGTCTTTCAGGTTAACCACACAGGAGTGATTGCCATGACCTACATTGTTAATGCCTGGCTTGAGCGAGAGAAGCCTCAGCTACAAGTAACCGACCGACGGAGCGGAAAGGTGGTGATGGAGTGGGGAGCGGAGCGGCTCAGGTCGATGTTTGCCACCGGCGAGCTATGTCTGGCCGATCTACAGGCTAGCGATGCCCAGTTGCAGGAAACGATCAAGGAACTATTTTTGCTCTCTTATCGACCGTCCTGACGCTCATCCTGAAAGGTGGACAGCCTGACCGCCGGGCCCCTTCGGAATCCTCGAGAATCTGCTCTGAAATACTCAGGGGTTCCAACGATGGCGGTTCAGGTTGATCCGATTGTTATGGAACTCGACCCCTTCGGCCAGCAAACGCTGCTTCTGCTCGACGAACCGAGGGCTGCCGACTTCAAAACTGATTCTTCCGGCCGCGTTGATGACCCGATGCCACGGCAGTCGGGTTCCTTCGGGGAGCTTTTTCAGGGTATGGCCAACCAGTCGGGCGCAGCCGGGGAGACCGGCCAGTTCTGCCAACTGTCCATAGCTGACCACATGGCCACTGGGTATCGCAGCCAGTGCCTGCCAGATTCGCTCGGCGTTGCTCAATGATTCGTTCATGGGAATCTATGAAGCCAGAACTTGGGTAAAAAGTCAGGCGAAAAAAAACCGGCGCTTAAGCACCGGTTCTTTTGAATCAGCTCTGAATCGACGAATCGATTACAGACGCAGGGCGCCGTCGACTTCGATCACACGACCGCTGACGTAGTCGTTTTCCAGAATGAAGGCAACCGCCGAGGCGATCTCTTCCGGCTTGCCGACACGCTGAAGCGGGATGCCCTTGGTCATCATCTCGAGTGCTTCCGGCTTCATGCTCATCACCATTTCGGTACCGATAAAGCCCGGAGCGATGGCGCCGGTACGGATGCCGAAGCGAGCCAGTTCTTTGGCCCAGGTGGTGGTCAGTGCCACAACGCCGGCTTTGGCTGCGCTGTAGTTGGTCTGGCCGATGTTGCCGGCCCGTGAAATGCTGGAGATGTTGATGATGCAGCCCAGCTTGCCGGCTTCGATCATCTTGGTTGCCGCTTCACGACCACACAGGAATACGCCGGTCAGGTTGACGTCCATGACCTGTTGCCAGCTCTGCAAACTCATCCGTTTGGTGACTTCGCCATCTTTGGCTTTAATGAACATCGCATCGCGGGTGATGCCAGCGTTGTTGACCAGACCGTCCACACCGCCCATCTCTTCAACAATCTTGTTGAATACATTTTCAACGTCCGCTTCGTCGGCCACGTTGGCAACGTAAGCGCGTGCCTCAATACCCATCTCAAGGCAGAGGCCGACCGTCTCATCCAGCGCCTGCGGATTCATGTCAATCAGGGCGGGTGTAGCTCCTTTCTCCGCCAAGTACAGGGCCATGGCGCGGCCCAGGCCCTGGCCGCCGCCGGTGATTACGATCACTTTATCTTTCAAATCCATGCTTTTACCTCATCCGGGGATGGCCAACCGGATAGGTGTTGGTTTCCCCTGTAGCATCTTCTTTTACGCACCCAAGGATAAGCTTGTCTTATGGCTACAATTAAAAACCCCATGGTGCAATGCATCACGGAGTGTAGGTTTATTGGCACATGCTTTCAAATTTAAATTGTTGCGATGCAGAAAATAATTGCTGCGATTTCGAACTCGCTACGTTGCAGTGCGGAAATGCTGCGGTTTGGAAACGCAATCTTGACAGGCTGTGTCCATTTATCTGGGCATGGATTGAAAAACCTGATTGCGACACCATCAATAATGGCATCCAATAGGTCCATAGAGTCTTCATCAGCTACCGGGAGTCCCGATGCCGTTTCTATTTCTGATTTTTGTTGTGGTCCCTCTGATTGAGATCGTATTGCTGATCAATGTCGGTCAGGCGATTGGCGCCTGGTACACCATTGGACTGGTGCTGTTGTCGGCATTTATCGGGGTCAATATGCTGCGCCTGCAGGGGCTTTCGACGTTGCTGCGGGCCCGCTCACGGATGGAGAGCGGCGAGATTCCTGCCCAGGAGATGATCGAAGGGATTATTCTGGCGGTTGGCGGCGCGTTGCTGGTGACACCAGGCTTCGTCACCGACTTTATCGGTTTCTGCTGTCTGATACCGGTCACCCGACGCGGTTTCGTCAAGCGGGTGAAAAAACATTTCACCCTGGTCGCCTCGCAGCAGATGCATGCTGGTGGCAGCCACCAGAGTCAAACCTTCTATAGTGCCGGTTCCGGGCATGATGATTTCCAACCCCGTCGGCCCAACAAGGACGCAGACAGCTCCGGCCGCAAGAATGGCGGACAGACCATCGACGGCGAGTATCGCCGCGACGACTGAGGCGAACAAGTGCTAGTCGTCTCGGATTGCCTGTCAGATTCGATCGGGCTCAGCGGGCAGGTCTCGTTGTTAAAAAAAATTTAACTTACTGCGCTTGAATTCATTTTCGGTGCCCCCATTTATCTCACCAAGGTCACGGCAGAGGTAACCCTCTGTTATTTATTTTGTTTAAGTCGGATTGCGACTTTTTATAAGAAAATCAGGAGACTAACTCAAATGAGTATTCGTCCACTTCACGATCGCGTTGTAGTTCGTCGCAAAGAGGAAGAGACCACCACCGCCAGCGGTATCGTGCTGCCGGGTTCTGCTACTGAGAAGCCGAATCAAGGCGAAGTTGTTGCAGTCGGCAAGGGTCGCATCCTTCAGAACGGTGATGTTCAACCGATGGACGTCAAAGCCGGTGACACCGTGCTGTTCGGTCAGTACTCGGGCAACACCGTAAAGGTTGACGGTGAAGAGCTGCTGATCATGAGCGAAAGCGACATTTTGGGTGTGCTGGAATAAGCCGAGTCTCGGTAACCAGACCCTTTATTTTCAGAATTCATAGATTTTAGGAACCGCTTAACATGGCTGCTAAAGACGTAAAATTCGGTAACGACGCCCGCGTAAAAATGCTGGACGGCGTCAACGTACTGGCAAACGCTGTAAAAACCACCCTGGGCCCGAAAGGTCGTAACGTTGTTCTGGACAAGGCCTTTGGCGCACCGACCGTGACCAAAGACGGCGTTTCCGTTGCCAAAGAGATCGAGCTGGAAGACAAGTTCGAGAACATGGGCGCGCAGATGGTTAAGGAAGTTGCTTCCCAAGCCAACGACGTTGCCGGTGACGGTACTACCACTGCAACTGTACTGGCTCAGGCGATCGTAACCGAAGGTCTGAAGTCCGTTGCTGCCGGTATGAATCCGATGGACCTGAAGCGCGGCATCGACAAAGCGGCTGCCGCTGTTGTAGCCCAGATTCAGGAAATGGCCGCTCCTTGTGCCGACGCCAAGGCGATCGCTCAGGTAGGCACCATCTCTGCCAACAGCGACACCGCTGTGGGTGACATCATCGCCGAAGCGATGGGTAAGGTTGGTAAAGAAGGCGTCATCACCGTTGAAGAAGGTTCCGGCCTGGAAAACGAGCTGGACGTTGTTGAAGGTATGCAGTTCGACCGCGGTTACCTATCTCCTTACTTCATCAACAACCAAGAGAGCATGGCGGTTGAGCTGGAAAGCCCGTTCATCCTGCTGGTGGACAAGAAAGTTTCCAACATCCGTGACCTGCTTCCGGTACTGGAAAACGTCGCCAAGGCTTCTCGTCCGCTGCTGATCATCGCTGAAGATGTTGAAGGCGAAGCGCTGGCGACTCTGGTTGTTAACAACATGCGCGGCATCGTTAAGGTTGCTGCGGTTAAAGCGCCGGGCTTCGGTGATCGTCGTAAGGCGATGCTGGAAGATATCGCTATCCTGACCGGCGGCACTGTGATCTCCGAAGAAGTTGGTCTGAACCTGGAAGGTACTACCCTGGAGCACCTGGGTCAGGCGAAGAAAGTCCAGATCACCAAAGAAAACACCACTATCGTTGACGGTGTTGGTGAGCACGCCAACATCGAAGGTCGTGTTGCTCAGATCCGCGCTCAGATCGCTGAAACTTCTTCCGATTACGATCGTGAGAAGCTGCAGGAGCGTGTTGCCAAGCTGGCCGGCGGTGTTGCCGTGATCAAGGTTGGTGCAGCGACTGAAGTTGAAATGAAAGAGAAGAAGGCTCGCGTTGAAGACGCGCTGCACTCCACCCGCGCTGCGGTTGAAGAGGGTGTGGTTGCCGGTGGTGGTGTTGCGCTGGTTCGCGCGCTGCAGACCATCGAATCTCTGGAAGGTGACAACCACGACCAGACCGTTGGTATCCAGCTGGCTTGTCGTGCGATGGAAGCACCGCTGCGTCAGATCGTTAACAATGCTGGTGACGAAGCCTCTGTGGTACTGAATAACGTTAAGAACGGTGAAGGTAACTACGGTTACAACGCCGCGAACGGTGAATACGGCGACATGATCGAGTTCGGTATTCTGGACCCGGCCAAAGTTACCCGCTCTGCGCTGCAAGCAGCGGCTTCTGTTGCTGGTCTGATGATCACTACCGAAGCGATGGTTGCTGAACTGCCGCAGGAAGCTGCTCCGGCAATGCCTGACATGGGCGGCATGGGCGGCATGGGCGGCATGGGCGGCATGATGTAAGTCAGCCGTTCTGCTCAGGTAACTAGCCTACGGCCTACGTCCCAGGGGGCTCTTTTGGAGTCCCCTATCCAAACGCCGTGAATTAGTGGGTGCTCTCGGCCTTAACGAATTCATGAAAATGAAATCGTAGCACCAAGGTCTACGACCGAAGGTCACTTCTATGACTAGGTTCTCCTCGGAGTCCTGCTGCATGTATTTGTGGTTGGAGATGATGGGGAGAGTCTATCCCTACCATTTTAAATAATGGCCATCTTTGATCTACGTTCACGTAGCGGCTCGGTAGTACGCGGCTTCTGGCTGCCCGCTCGCCCGCTAAGGTTACGCCCTTGGGCGTAAGCTGTTTTTACTATTGTTTCACCGGCTTGCCGGTAGGAAACCTGTTGTTGGGTCAACGGTAGCCTAGGGATAGTGCATCGCTGGTAACGGCGTTGTGCGAAGCTTCCTGACAATGTAGTCCTGTGATTACGGCATGTGCTTGCCGTGAGGTAATGAGTTGCAGTGATCAAGTAAAACTGGCCAAGCCTTTATATGCTGTAGAGAAGATGCTTGCCGCCTAGCTTGGGGCAGTATGTCGTTGCGGCCTGATCTGACTGTGTAACCCGCCAAGTAATCAGCAGTTCGCAACGTCGTTTGATCTGGATGTGACGAAAGATGGTGGGCCCAACAGGACTCGAACCTGTGACCAAGGGATTATGAGTCCCCTGCTCTAACCAACTGAGCTATAGGCCCCCAGAAAGGAGCACGAATTGTAGCGGCTCTGTTGGGGCAAGCCAAGGGGTGACGGGGGTTTTCGGCGTTGGGTTAGGGGTTCTGTTGCCGGAACCATGGTAGGCTCGGCGTATGTTGACCAGGGAGCGTTTCAGCAGTGCCATATGATATAGAAAACCGGCTGGTGGTGGGGTTGGCGTCCAGTGCGCTGTTCGATCTGCAGCATTCCGATGCGGTGTTTCGGGAGAAGGGGGAGCGGGCCTACCGGGTCTATCAGCGTGAACATCAGGATCAGCCGTTGGAGCCTGGAGTGGCGTTTCCGTTTGTGCGGCGCTTGCTGGCACTCAATACCCTGGATCCGGCCAACCCACCGGTGGAAGTGGTGCTGCTTTCCCATAATGATCCGGATACCGGGCTGCGGGTGTTCAACTCGATCGAGCATTACGGATTGGGTATTCAGCGGGCGGTATTTCAGCAGGGGCGCTCGCCTCATGAATTCATTCCAGCCTTTAATATCAGTCTGTTCCTGAGCGCCAATGAAGCCGATGTGCAGCAGGCGATGTCGCTGGGGTTGCCGGCGGGGTTGGTACTGGATTCCCACACTGCCGATGATCCGGCGGATGACGAGCTAAGGCTGGCGTTTGACTTCGATGGGGTGTTGGCCGACGACGAATCGGAGCAGGTCTATCAGCAAGGGGATCTGGAGCAGTTTCAACAACACGAAAAGGCCCGAGCAGACATTCCCCATAATCCCGGTCCGTTGAAAGACTTTCTGGCCAAGATCGCCAAGATCCAGCAGCTGGAACAGGAGCAGGCTGAGTCGGATGAAAATTACCGTCCCCGCTTGCGGCTGGCGATCGTCACCGCCCGGAGTGCCCCGGCCCATGCACGGGTGATCAAGACCATGCGCAGCTGGGATCTGATGGTCAACGACGCCTTCTTTTTGGGCGGGGTGGAGAAGCGAAGGGTGTTGGAGGTCTGGGCACCGCATATCTTCTTTGACGACCAACGTGGCCATCTGGATGCGGCGGCCGGGGTGTCGCCGTCAGTGCATATTCCGTTTGGAATCGCTAACCAATAACGGTGTTTTTATCGGCGGGTTAAGTGTCGAAGATCAAGGGGATAGCTTGTTGCTCTGTTGTAGAGTGAGGGTATCAACCGGTTCCTGGTGTGCGTTATGGACAACTTAATATTTCTAATCGTGATCACTGCGGCTCTATCGTTGCTGCTGAATGTGTTGCTCAAGCGCTGGCAGGTCGAATCGGTGATCGGCTATATCCTCACCGGTATGCTGGTGGGCTATGCCTTCGACCTCAGCCATAACAGCAGTCTGGGGTTGATCGCCGAGTTCGGCATCGTGTTTTTGATGTTTACCATCGGGCTGGAGTTCTCGCCTAAGAAGCTGCGCCGGATGAAACGGGAGGTGTTCGTTTACGGCCCGTTGCAGCTGGGGGTGACGGCGACATTGTTCTTCCTGCTGGGGGAGTGGTTGTTCGAGCTACCCTGGACGGTGAATTTGATTGTCAGTCTGTCGTTGTCGCTGTCGTCGACCGCTATCGTATTGAATCTGCTGACCAAGTACCGCAAATCCGGCAGCCAGTACGGGCGCAATTCGGTTGGGGTGCTGCTGTTCCAGGACATCGCGGTCATTCCAATCCTGCTGCTCGTATCGATTCTGGCCAACGATCACCAGGACATTACTCAGGTGCTGACCACCACGGTGATCGATGCGGTGGTGGTGTTTCTGATCCTGTTCCTGGGTGGTCGCTTCGTCACGCCCTACGTGATGGAACGGGTGGTTGGGACCCGATCTAATGAGCTGTTTGTCGGTACCCTGCTGCTGATGGTGGTGGGGGCGGCGCACCTGGCCCATGAACTGGGCTTCTCCTATTCGCTGGGGGCTTTCTTGGCCGGGATGGTGATCGCCGAGAGTGATTACAAGCATCAGGTTGAGGCCGACCTGTCGCCGTTCCGGGATCTACTGCTGGGACTGTTCTTTATCACCGTCGGGATGCAGGTGGATCCGCTGTTCGTGGTGGGCAAGTTGCCGCAGATTATCGGGGTGATGGTGGTGCTGCTGGCGGTGAAGGCCCTGGTGTTGCTGGTGCTGATGCGTGTGTTCAACAACACCAAGAACTCGGTCAAAACCGCCTTGCTGCTGGCCCAGAGTGGTGAATTCTCGTTTGTGGTGTTCGAGACCGCTCAGGCCAATAATCTGTTTATGGATCCGCAGTTGGGGCAGACGTTGATCATGGCGATCGTGATGACCATGATGCTGACCCCGTTCGTGTTCCGTTATCTGGACCGTATCACCGAAAAGCTGGTGCCTGCCGCTATTGCCAACGAAGAGCCGGATGAGGCGGTTGATGAAACGGTGCAGGACCATGTGGTGGTGCTCGGCTACGGCAAGCTGGGTGGTCGCGTCGGTGCGCTGTTGCAGGCGCGGGAGATTCCGTACAAGGCGGTGGAGTTCGATGCGGCGAACTTCCGCCAGGCCCGCAAGCGTGGTGAGCCGGTCTACTACGGCAATGCAGGACGGCGCCAGTTGCTGGAGCAGATGCACCTGACCCAGGCGCGGGCGGTGGTGATTGCGATGAGCAACCAAACTCGGATTTCGCTGGTGGCGCAGTCGGTCCGCTCTTTGGCGCCGACCGTGCCGATTGCGGTCTGTGGCTCGGATCGGGACCATTGCGAAGAACTGGTGGAGATGGGGGTACTTGCGCCGATCAACATTCTTGATCAGGGGGCCGAGGCGTTGGTTCAGCAGATCGATACTGACTCCGGCTAGGCGTTGTTCGCTAAGGATCGGGCACAAAAAAACCGGGCTTGTCGATAAGGACAGTGCCCGGTTTTTTAATGGTGCGATCTATCTGTTGCTGAGGCTTACTCGTCCAGGAAGCCGCGCAGATGATCGGAGCGTGACGGATGGCGCAGCTTACGCAGGGCCTTGGCTTCGATCTGACGAATCCGCTCACGGGTTACGTCGAACTGCTTGCCGACCTCTTCAAGGGTGTGGTCGGTATTCATGTCGATACCGAAACGCATCCGCAGTACCTTGGCTTCGCGGCCGGTCAGGCCGGACAGTACATCACGGGTTGCTTCGCACAGACCTTCGGAGGTGGCGCTGTCGACCGGTGAGTGGACCGTGACGTCTTCGATAAAGTCGCCCAGGCTGGAATCCTCGTCGTCACCGATCGGGGTTTCCATCGAGATCGGCTCTTTGGCGATCTTCAGTACCTTGCGAACCTTGTCTTCGGGCATCTCCATCCGTTCAGCCAGTTCTTCCGGAGTCGCTTCACGACCCATCTCCTGTAGCATCTGACGGGAGATCCGGTTCAGCTTGTTGATCGTCTCGATCATATGCACTGGAATCCGGATGGTACGGGCCTGGTCGGCGATCGAGCGAGTGATCGCCTGACGGATCCACCAGGTGGCGTAGGTAGAGAACTTGTAACCGCGACGGTATTCGAACTTATCGACCGCCTTCATCAGGCCGATGTTGCCCTCCTGGATCAGGTCCAGGAACTGCAGACCACGGTTGGTGTACTTCTTGGCGATAGAGATAACCAGACGCAGGTTGGCCTCAACCATCTCTTTCTTGGCACGACGGGCACCGGCTTCGCCGATGGACATCCGACGGTTAACCTCTTTGATCTGAGTCAGGGTCAGGCCAGCACGCTCTTCCAGTTGCGCCAGCTTACGCTGGGAGCGCAGCAGTTCAACTTTGCTGGTGACCAGGCGCGGACCGCAGGGGCCGTCTTTGGCACAGATCTCTTCAACCCAGGCGTTGTTGAGTTCGTTGCCGGGGAAGCTCTTGATAAAGGTCTTACGGTCCATCTTGCCGCGACGGGTGCAGATGCGCATGATATTGCGCTCTTCGTAGCGAATCTGATCGACCACCGAGCGGACCGAGTCCACCAGAGAATCATACAGGCGCGGTACCAGTTTGATCGGCGCAAAGATTTCAGCCAGCTTGGCGACCTCTTTGTCGAACTCTTTGCTTTCGCGGCCGTGTTTCTCGATTGCCTTCTCAGTCTTCTCCCACTGCGCGGTCAGCTCGTCGAAGCGGCGCTTGACCTCTTCGGGATCGGGACCTTTCGGGCCTTCTTCCTCTTCGTCGTCATCGCTGTCGGAAGCCTGAGGAGCCGCCGGGGCCGGGGTGGGTACAGTATTTTCGTCTTCCGGGTCGATGAAGCCGTTCAGTACATCGGTGATGCGGCCTTCCTCTTCCTGGCTGGCCTCGTAAGACGCCAGTACTGTCGGAATAGCGCTCGGGTAGGAAGCCAGGGCCGACATCACGCCGCGCAGGCCTTCTTCGATCCGCTTGGCCAGGATGATCTCGCCTTCACGGGTCAGCAGCTCTACGGTGCCCATTTCGCGCATGTACATACGTACCGGGTCAGTAGTGCGACCGGCTTCGTTTTCGACCGCTGCCAGCGCCGCGGCAGCTTCTTCCGCCGCGCTATCGTCGGCGGAATCGCCTTCGGCGACCAGAATATCGTCAGCGTCCGGGGCAACTTCGGAAACGGAGATGCCCATGTCGTTGATCATCCGGATGATCTCTTCGACCTGATCCGGATCAGAGATATCCTCGGGCAGGTGGTCGTTGACCTCCGCAAAGGTCAGATAGCCCTGCTCTTTACCCCGTGCAATCAACTCTTTAAGTCGAGACTGCTGCTGAGACGTGTCTGCCATGGATGCCTATTCTCGGTTGGAGGGTTCAAAAAATAGCCGCATATTATATCGATGTTGCGGCGCAAATGCCACCAAGGCGGTGGTGTCTGGCGCTGTTTGTGGGTGGGTCAGCGGTGATTTCGGCGTTGCCCGGCCAAGAGTAGCTCGGTCAGGCGTTTTTTGTCCTTACTGCTCAGTTGTTGGTTCTGTTGTTTCTCTTTCAAGTAGTCTAGTTCGGCTTCGCGGGTTTGCCGCAGAAGCTGCTCCAGGCAACCGAGAAACTCCTGCTCGCGTTGTTCGCCGGACGATATCAGCAGCTCTTTGCTGGCCAGTTGTTTCAGTTGCGGCCCGTAGTCGCTGTCGCGCCACTGCAGCAGCAGGATGGCGGTGGGAATATTGGGGTCGTTGCGAAGCTGTTCGATCAGCGCTTTGAGGAGCCCCTGTTCGGTGTGCTGCAACGAGCCCAGGGCGTCGCTGGTTTCCAGGTCGACTTTCAGGGCCAGTTTCGGGTTGTGTAGTAGCAACTGCAGTGCCCGGGCACCGTTTGAGGTGGTCGCCAGCGCTGCGGCCGGGCGGTGTCGGTTGGTGCGAGCCTTGAAGGATGATGGAGGCTCAGCGGGGCCGGCATCGTAGTCACCGTAGCCGGGATCGTAATCGCTGTAATCCGGGGCTCGATGACTTGGGGCGCTATTTTGCGGGGCGGCGCTCGGCGGGCTCGGTTCGGCCTTGGGGGTGAAAAACTGGCGCTCCAGACCGCTGATCTCTGACAGCTGCTGGCGCATCAGTTGCTGGAAAACCTGGCCAGGGATCTTGTCGATCATCGGTACCGCCAGGGCGCTGAGTCGGGCGCGGCCTTCGCCGCTTTCCAGGTCCAGAGAGTCCGATAGGCTGTCGAACAGGAACTCTGACAACGGCAGGGCCTGATCGACCCGGCGGTTGAATGCCTCGGTGCCTTCGCTGCGGACCATGCTGTCCGGATCTTCGCCGTCGGGCAGGAACAGGAATTTGGCCTGACGGCCATCCTCCATCAGCGGCAGGGCGGTCTCCAAGGCGCGCTGGGCGGCTTGGCGGCCGGCGTTGTCGCCGTCAAAACAGAACACCACCTCCGGCATCAGCTTGAACAGGCGCTGCAGATGATTGGCGCTGGTGGCGGTGCCGAGGGTGGCAACGGCGTTGGTGATGCCGAACTGGGCCAGTGCCACCACATCCATATAACCCTCGACGATCAGTACGCGGTGGAGCTCACGGTTGGCTTGGCGTGCCTGATAAAGGCCGTAGAGCTCCTCGTGCTTCTTGAAAGTGTGGGTTTCCGGGGAGTTCAGGTATTTGGGTTTCTCGTCGGTCAGTACCCGACCACCAAAGGCGATGGTGCGGCCGCGCATATCGATGATCGGAAACATAATCCGGTCGCGGAAGCGGTCGTAGGTGCGCTTCTGCTCCGGTTTCATAATCAGCATGCCGGCGTCGTCGAGCTTGTTCTGCTGCTCGGTACCGATATGTTTGAGCAGGTTATCCCAGCCGGGCGGGGCGTAACCGATGCCGAAGCGTTTGGCGATGCTGCCGCTCAGGCCGCGTTGTTTGAGGTAATCGACCGCCTTGTCGCGCTCAGGGTGTTCGCGCAGTTGCTGCTGGTAGTAATCGCTGGCTTGTTGGAGCAGGGCGTAGCTTTGTTGGCGCTCTTTATCGGCGCGGTGTTGCGGTCCGTTGCTCTGGGCCGGTATCTCTAGGCCGTGACGCTTGGCCAGGGTTTCTACCGCTTCGCGAAACTCGAGGCGGTCGTATTCCATTACGAAGCCCAGCGCGTTGCCGCCGGCACCACAGCCGAAGCAGTAATAGAACTGTTTATCCGGGTTGACGCTGAAGGAGGGGGTTTTTTCCTGATGGAACGGGCATAGTCCGGAGTAGTTTTTGCCGGTGCGCTTGAGTTTTATCCGCTCCTCGACCACATCGACGATATCGGTTCGATGCAGCAGGTCGTCGATAAAATCTTGCGGTATCCGTCCGGCCATGGGGTTCTCGGGTGTCAGGAAAAACGTCCGGTCAGCCGTAACCCGATAAGGTTGGGTCTGTCGGGGACCGGTAGTCGGCCCAGATTATCAGCTCTGCGGCGATGAGGCAGTTGCTAACGACAGTCGCGGCAGGATCAGCTCAGTTTGGCTTTGATCTGCTTGCTGACGACGGCCATGTCGGCGCGGCCTTGAAGCTGAGGCTTCAAGCGGCCCATGACCTGGCCCATTTCGCGCATTGAACTGGCGCCGGTTTCGCTGATTGCTTGATCAATCAGCTGGTCAATCTCTTGGTCGGTTAGCTGGGCAGGAAGAAACTGTTTAATCACCTCCAGTTCTTTCTTCTCTACCTCAGATAGATCATCACGGCCGGCGGCGTCGAACTGGGCGATCGAGTCGTTGCGCTGTTTCTGCATCTTGTCCAGGACAGCGATAACTCGAGCGTCATCCAGTTCAATGCGCTCGTTAACTTCGACATCTTTGATGGCCGACAAAATGCCGCGCAACGTCTTCAGGCGATCCTTATCTTTGGCTCGCATGGCGTCTTTCTGAGCATTCTTTAGCTCGGATTTCAGGGCGCAGTCGGTCATGGCTACTATCTATATCTAGTTGTCGATGTTATTCCGTGGTTCAGGTACGTGCGGTACTAATCGGCTAGGCCGGGATTAGTACAGGCGAACGCGACGGTTGTTCTCGCGGGCAACCTTCTTGGCGTGACGCTTAACAGCGGCAGCAGCCTTGCGCTTACGTACAGAAGTCGGCTTCTCGTAGTGCTCGCGGCGACGTACTTCAGCCAGAATACCTGCCTTCTCGCAAGAACGCTTAAAACGACGCAGAGCGATATCAAACGGCTCGGTATCACGGACTTTTACACTTGGCATTGTCTTACCTTTGGTTAACGTTAATTTCGTTGATCGAAAAATGTGGTTTCAGGGCCGATAAAACAGAGCTTGCAGCCACAGAAACTGCCCCCGAAAATTTCAGGGGCGCACATTCTAATTCTTCCTCAAAGGTATTGTAAACCCTGGCGGGGGATTTTGATGGCATCGTCCCGTTGGACTGGTATCATGCGCCGAAACTGCCGACCTGCTAGAGAACTTCAGATGCGTGTATTGGGAATAGAGACCTCCTGCGATGAAACCGGTGTTGCCCTGTATGACAGTGAGCAGGGCTTGTTGGCCGATGCGCTCTACAGTCAGGTGGCGATGCATGCCGAATACGGCGGCGTGGTGCCCGAGCTGGCGTCTCGAGACCATATTCTGAAGCTGATCCCGTTGATTCGTCAGGTGCTGAGCGAGGCCGACTGTGATGTTGAGGGGATTGATGCGATCGCTTACACGGCCGGTCCCGGTCTGATCGGTGCGTTGATGACCGGCGCCTCGCTGGCGACCTCGTTGGCGATGGCTTGGGAAAAGCCGGTATTGGGCGTGCATCATATGGAAGGCCATCTGCTAGCGCCGATGTTGGAAGCCGAACCGCCTGAGTTTCCTTTCCTAGCGCTGCTGGTTTCCGGTGGTCATACCCAGCTGTTTGAAGTGAAAGGGCTGGGTCAGTATCAGCTGTTGGGCGAGTCCCTCGACGATGCGGCCGGGGAAGCGTTCGACAAAGCAGCCAAAATGCTGGGATTGGATTATCCGGGCGGACCGTTGATCGCCAAGCGCGCCGAGAAAGGGACTCCGGGACGGTTCCGGTTCCCGCGACCGATGACCGATCGGCCCGGGCTGGATCTAAGCTTCAGCGGTTTGAAAACGTTTACGTTGAACACATCGGACAAGCTGCGTGATGAATCGGGTGCGCTGGCCGAGCAGGATATCGATGATATCGCCCTGGCGTTCCAGGAAGCGGTGATCGATACCCTGACGATCAAGTGTCGCCGGGCGCTGGAGCAAACCGGGTTGAAGACCTTGGTGATCGCCGGTGGGGTCAGCGCCAATTCGATGTTGCGTGAGCGCCTGGGGGCGATGGCAATAAAGCGCGGCGCCGAGCTGTTCTATGCCCGGCCGCAGTTTTGTACCGACAACGGAGCCATGATCGCCTATGCCGGTTGTCAGCGTTTGCTGGCAGGGCAGCGCAGCGGTAACAAGATTGAAGCCCGGCCTCGCTGGCCGATGGTCGAGCTGGCTCCGGTCTGAGGTTGAACGGATCGGTAGAGCTCAGAGCCGTTGCTCGTTGCCGGCGACCAGTCGACGGATGTTGTTGCGGTGGCTGATGATCAGCAGCAGGGACATCAGGCCGAGTACCGGTAGCAGCTCGGAGAGTTGCCAGTAGCAGATTACAGGGGTGGCCAGCGCACAGGTTATCGAAGCGACCGATGCGCGCCGGAAAGCCAGCATGGTAACCAGCCACAGGCTGATCTGACTGAGTGCGAGCAGTGGATCGATACTGAGGCAGGCCCCCAGATAGGTCGCAACGCCCTTGCCGCCGCGGAACCGAAAGAAGATGGGCAGCATATGCCCGACCATGGCTGCTAAACCGCACAGGGCCGCTTCCAGAGAGCTGAGCCCGAGTTTCAGGGCCAACCAGACGGGCAGGGCGCCCTTGAGCAGGTCGGTAATAAAGGTGATAACGGCGGCATTTTTGGAACTGGTTCGCCAGACATTGGTGGCGCCGGGATTGCCCGAACCCAGGGTTCGCGGATCTTCGTAACCCAGGGCACGGCAAATCAGCACCGCGCTGGAGATAGATCCCAGTAGGTAGGCGCCGATAACAAGCAGGGCGATGGTTAGATTGAGCTCAAACGCCATGGAGCTGTGCCAAGTCTGATTAATGGGCCAACAATTGCTGCTGTGCAGCATGCAGGCTGATAATGCATTAGTAGCAGAACTGTTCGATGATGTAAAAGCGGCCAAAGTCGGTCCCGATCATTCAGTCTGCCCGAGGAGATCTTAATGGACATTGTTTATATCAAGGAACTGGAAGTGGAAACGGTCATCGGCATCTACGATTGGGAGCGTAAGATCCGTCAGCGGGTCAGTCTCGATCTGGAGATGGCAACCGATATCCGTCGAGCCGCCAATACCGAAGATATCGACAACACCATCAGCTATAAGACCGTCAGTAAGCGCTTGATCGCCTTTATCGAGCAGAGTGAATTCCTGCTGGTCGAAACCATGGCCGAAGAGATCGCTGAGATCGTGTTGAGCGAATTTCCCACTCCGTGGATCCGGCTGCGACTGGGCAAGCCGGGTGCGGTCCGTGGTGCCAAGGATGTCGGAGTGATCATCGAGCGTGGAGAAAAGCCGGCATGAGCCAGGCGTTTTTAAGCATCGGTAGCAATATCGAGCGCCAGCGTTACATCAGTGCTTGCCTGGATGCCCTGCAGCAGCATTTTGGAGAGCTATTGATCTCCAGCGTGTACGAAAGCGAAGCGGTGGGGTTTGACGGCGATCCATTTTACAACCTGGTGGTGGGTATCGAGACCGAGCTGGAGCTGCCGCAGCTGTTCAGCCGGTTGCGCCAGATCGAACATGACAACGACCGCTGTCGCAATGCAATCAAGTTCAGCGCCCGGACGCTGGATATCGATATCCTGACCTACGACGACTTTGTCGGTGAATTTCGGCTGGAAGATGGCAGTGGCGGCGAGCTGCCGCGGGACGAAATCCTAACCAATGCCTTTGTACTGCAGCCGTTGGCTGAGATTGCCCCTGAGCACTTACATCCAGTATCCCAGCGCAGCTACGGCGATATTTGGCAGGACTACGACAGCCACCAACAGAAGGATGCGAAAAAACGCCAGCGACTCTGGACGGTGCCGTTTGAATGGCAAGGCCAGCAGCTTCAGCGTAACTGAGGCTGGTTTACTAAAATAGCGGCTTCAGTCGGGTCGGAATCAGCAGACCGACTTGCCGCCGTCGACCGCCAGGATCTGGCCGGTGATAAAGTTCTGCCCGGCCAGAAACAGCACCGCGTCGGCAATGTCATCGGGGCAGCCGTAACGACCCAGCAGGGTGCTGTCGAGCGCTTTCTGTTCCGCTTCCTTATCCCGTTTGGCGGCGCCTTCCGGCGGCAGTATCGGTCCGGGGGCAACGCCGTTGACGCGTACCTTGGGTGCCAGCTCCTTGGCCAGTGACTGGGTCAGCATTGTCAGCCCGGCCTTGGCGACCGAATAGACCGGAAACCCCTTCAGCGGCCGCTGAGCATGGACATCAACGATATTTACGATCGCCCCCTGACGCTGTTGCAGCTCGTCGGCCAAGGCCTGCGATAGCCACAGCGGAGCCTGCAGGTTGGATCCGATCAGGTCGTCCCATTGGGCTTGGTCAGCCTGCGCCAGCGGGGTGGGGTAGAAGGTTGAGGCGTTGTTGACCAGCAGGTCGAGCCGTTGCCAGTAATCCCGTGCCCGGTTGGCCAGTTGGCGTACTTGCTCTGCATTGTTCAGGTCGGCGCTCAGACAGCAAGCGCTGGCCGGCTCGATACGATTGAGCTCGGCCACCAGCAGCTCGGCTTCAGCTTGAGAACGATTGTAGTGAACCGCCACCCGATAGCCGGCGCCGTGCAGTCGACGGGCCAAGCAGGCGCCGACCCGCCTGGCCGCACCGGTTACCAGCGCGACGGGGCTGTCAAAACCAGGTTTGATCGGAGTGGAGTTATCCATTGGGCTTTTACTCCTGGTTATCAGTCGGGTCAGCCAGTCGCTGCTGCAGCCATTCTTGGCGTCGGCGTTGCAGCTCCTCACCGAGTGCAGCGCCCTTGAATCCCTGTTGAACCAACTGCCGTGGCTGGATCCGGTTGATGCCGTCAACGAACCCAGGAAGCTGGCGGCAACGCTCCAGTGATTCGGGCTGTGCCTCAAAGATCAGTTCACAGGCCTGGGTAAAAGGCAACAAGCGCTCCGGGCGGCGGGATAGATCCAGACCTTGGTACAGAGCCATCATCCTGTCGGCCGTCAGCGGTTGCTGCAACAGCGCGTGAAAGCGCTGTAGCAGCTGCGCGCCCTGTTGAAAACGCTTAGGGGTTTTGAGGCGCTGTTGCAGTTGTGCGAGTGCATTCTCTTCGGCAATCTGGTGGCATAGCAACGCCCAGCGAACTTCGTCGTCGAGTTCTTTGGCGGCGGCTTGCTGTAGCAGTCGGCTCAACGATTGGTTGAGGTCCAGCTCCGGCATCAACTGGCGTAGCGCGCCGCATTGCTGCAGGCTGATAAAGAACTGTTGCGGCGAGATTTCACCGAGGGCGCGTTCGGTCTCCTTCCAGACCCGCTCGCTGGACAGGGCTTGAAGCTCCTCCTGGGTGCTGAGCTGGGCCATCAGCTTCAGGGTCTCGGTGGCGATATGGAAACCGAGCCGATGAAAACGGGCTTGAAACCGGGCCGTGCGAAGTACCCGCAGCGGATCTTCGGCAAAGGCCGCAGAGACATGGCGCAGGCATCGCTGGGCCAAATCCTGCTGGCCGCCGTAGGGGTCGATCAACCGACCCTGCTGATCCTCGGCCATCGCGTTGATGGTCAGGTCGCGGCGTAGCAGGTCCTGCTCCAGGGTGACATCGGGGGCGGCGTGAAACTGGAAGCCACCATAGCCATGGCCGGTTTTGCGCTCGGTCCTGGCCAGGGCGTACTCTTCGTGGGTCTGGGGGTGCAGAAAGACCGGAAAGTCCTTGCCCACCGGCACAAAGCCGTCTGCCAACATCTGTTCGGCGCTAGCGCCGACCACGACCCAGTCACGGTCGTAGACCTCGATGCCGAGCAGGCGGTCACGTACGGCGCCGCCGACCAGGTAGGTCTGCATCAGCTCGGATCCGATGCCGGTTGGCAGTGTTGCGGAAATTGCTGTTGCCAGCCTTCGAAACCACCGGCCAGGCTATAAACCTCTTCGAAGCCGCGACTGATCAGAAACTGGGCCGCCGACTGGCTGCTCAGGCCGTGGTAGCAGTAGACCACCAGCGGCAGATCCAGATCGGACTCTTCGACAAACTGCTGCAGGTTGCTGTTGCCCAGATGGACCGCGCCGGGTATGTGGGCGCGGGAAAAACTCTCAGGATCTCGGATATCGGCCAGGGCGGCACCTTGGTCGATCAGGGCCTTGGCCCGTTGGGCGTCGATCTGTTCGAATTCGGTCATGCGATGACTCCTGCGCAGTGGTTGAAGGGTGGCAGCCGCTTAGCTCAGGCGTAACCGGGGCTGGCGACTTGAAACAGGCATTGATCCTGTAGTCGTAGCGCGGTCAGCTGGCCGCCCCAGACACAGCCGGTGTCCAGGGCATGAAAACCGTCGCGACCGGCGCGTCCTTCCAATGAGGCCCAATGACCGAACAGCAGTTGCTGGTCGGCACAACGATGGTTATCAAAGCTGAACCAGGGAGCGAAGCCCTCCGGTGGATTGGTCGGCCCCGTCTTGGTGGCCAGCTCGAGAGTGCCGTCGGCGCTGCAAAAGCGCATCCGGGTCAGGTAGTTGGTTATCAGCCGATGGCGGGCGTGGCCTTCCAAAGACGGATCCCAGCGCTCAGGGCTGTTACCGTACATGTTGGCAAAGAACTCCGCGGCGTTGGGGCCTTGCAGTACCTCCTCCATCTCCGCGGCACAGGCGGCAGCGGTGTCCGGATCCCAGATTGGGGGGATGCCAGCATGGACCATCATGTAGCCTTGATCGTGGTGCAGCAAGGGGAGGTGGCGCAGCCACTCCATCAGCTCGAGCCGGTCCGGTGCGGCAAGAATCTCATCGAAGGTATCTTTGCGGCCGACGCTTTTCTTGTCGTGGGCGACCGCCAGAAGGTGTAGGTCATGGTTACCCAGCACGGTGCAGGCCTGGGCTCCGAGTGACTTGATAAAGCGAAGGGTTTCCAGTGACTTGGGACCGCGATTGACCAGGTCGCCGGTGAGCCAGAGCTGGTCCGAGTCTGTAAAACCGACCTGCTCAAGGAGCTGGAGCAGTTCATCCAGGCAGCCCTGAAGATCGCCGACGGCATAGATCATCGCATCGTCCTTTTAGTGCAGTGCGTGGGGTAGCGCCAGGGTGAAGGCGTCGATCGGGGCCTGGAACTGTTCGCCCGAGGCGTTTTGCATCACGTAGTAGCCTTCCATGATTCCCACTTCGGACGGCAATACGGTGCCGCTGGTGTAGCTGTAGCTATCGCCGGGTTCGATCTCGGGCTGCTCGCCAACCACACCCTGGCCTTCGACCTCCTGCACATGCTGGTCGCCGTCGGTGATGCGCCAGTAGCGGCTCAATAGTTTGACCGGTTCGCCGCCGTTGTTGCTGATGGTGATGTGGTAGGCGAACACAAAGCGCTGGTTGTCCGGATCGGACTGATGGTCGAGGTAGTCGGTCTTGACGTCGATACTGATCGGCTCACTCATGGGTATTCTCCGACTCGGATTGGGACTGCTGCTGCAGGTATAGACTGTAGCGGTTGGCCAGGGTTACAAACTCTGGCAACGAGATCCGTTCAGGGCGGATGCCGGGATCGATGCCGACCTCTTCGATCAGTTCAACCGGCAGCAGTTGCTTCAGATTGTTGCGCAGGGTCTTGCGGCGTTGAGTAAAGGCGGTACGGACCAGGGTCTCAAAATCCTTGGGATTGTCGGCCAGGTGCGGCGGGGTCGGATAGGGCTTGAGTTTGACGATCGCCGAATCGACCTTGGGTTTGGGGTGGAAGGCCTCTGGGCCGACCAAAAACAGGTTCGAGACCTCGCAGTAGTACTGCGCCATGATGCTCAAGCGGCCGTAGGCGCTGTCACCGGGGTGTGCCGCCAGCCGTTCGACCACCTCTTTTTGCAGCATGAAATACATATCTTCGATCAACCCGCTGTGGCTGAGCAGATGGAAGATCAGCGGTGTGGAGATGTTGTAGGGCAGGTTGCCGACGACCCGCAGCGGGCGTTCGTCGTTCGCCAGCTGGGCAAAATCGAATTTCAGTGCATCGGCTTCATGAATGCGGAAATTCTGCTCATAGCGGAAGAACTGGGTGCGCAGAATCGGAATCAGGTCACGGTCCAGCTCCACCACATCGAGTTCTCCGGCTGCAGCCAGTAGCTCCTCGGTGAGGGCGCCCAATCCCGGGCCGATCTCGACCAGGTGCTGGCCTGGTTTGGGGTGAATGGCACGGATAATCCGGCGGATGATACCGGGGTTCTGGAGAAAGTTCTGACCGAAACGCTTACGCGCCTGATGGCCGAGCGAGCTCTGCTTCATGGGTTTCCTGTCTGGGCGCGGGCATGATCGCGCTTTTGCGTGGCTTTTGGCTACGGTTGTTTGTTGTGGCGTTGGGCGCTATTCGCACGAGCCTCAACCATTTGGGCTGCACAATGGATGGCGGTAACCAGGCTACCGCTGTCGGCCTGGCCGCTACCGGTCAGGTCCAAAGCCGTGCCATGGTCGACGGAGGTGCGGATGATCGGCATCCCTAGGGTAATATTAACCGCTTTTCCGAAGCCTTTGTGCTTTAGAACCGGCAATCCCTGGTCATGATACATCGCCAGCACTGCATCGGCGTCGGCCAGGTGATGCTCGCAAAACAGCGTATCAGCCGGTAGCGGGCCGATCAGGTTCAACCCTTCAGCGTTGAGGCGGGCCAGGGTGGGCTCGATGATCTGCTGTTCTTCCAGCCCCAGGTGACCGCCTTCACCGGCGTGCGGATTGAGGCCGCAGACCAGAATCCGTGGCCTGGGCAGGCCGAATTTGGTGCGCAGGTCGTGATCGAGAATCCGACTGACCTGGGTAATTCGCTCGGGTGTGATGGCTGCCGGAACCTGGCTCAGTGGCAGGTGCGTCGTCACCAATGCGACCCGCAGCCCTTCGGTGGCCAACATCATCACCACTTGTTCAGAGCCGGTACGTTCCATCAGAAACTCGGTATGGCCGCTAAAGGCCGTGCCTGCGTCGTTAATGACGCCCTTGTGTACCGGAGCCGTTATCAGCGCATCGAATTGACCGTTCAAACAACCGTCGGTGGCGATGCGTAAGCTTTGCAGCACGTAATCGGCATTGGCGGTATTGAGTTGTCCGGCCACACAGGCCTCGGCCAGTGGTAGATCCAAGACCCAGAGTTCACCGGCTTGACTCGGTCGTGGTGCCTGATCGGCTTCAAAGGGACGCAGCTGCAGACCGAGCTTCAGGATGTCGGCACGTTGGCGCAATAGTTCAGCGTTACCAATCACTACCAGTTGGTGGGGCTGAGGCTGTTGCGCCAGCTGGACACAGAGATCCGGGCCGATGCCGGCAGGTTCTCCCGGTGTCAGGGCGAGTCGAAAGCAGGGCGACATAGGATGATTACAGCTTTGTCTCGATATACGCCTGGGCGTGGATTTCACGTAGCCAGTTCGACAGTCCTTCGCTGTACTTCCGCTTGCGCAGGGTCTGATAAGCTTCGTTCTCGATCATCTGTTTGCCGAAATCCTGCTGGCGGCGATTGGTTACCTGCAGAATATGCCAGCCGAACTGGCTCTGGAACGGCGGGCTGATCTCACCGGTGGCGGTTGCGTGCATGGTGGATTCGAACTCTGGTACCATCTGGCCATCCATCACCCAGCCCAGGTCCCCACCCTTGCTGCCGCTGCCAGGGTCGTCACTGAACTGCTTGGCTAGAATGGCAAAGTCCTCGCCGCGATTTAGACGACGGAACAGCTCCTGAATCTGCAATTCCGACTCTTCGGCGGAGCGGATCTGGTTGGGTTTGATCAGGATGTGGCGCACTTGGGCCTGGTCGATCATCTGTTTCTGGCCGCCGCGCTTGTTATTGATCTTTAGAATATGGAACCCGCCACCGACCCGGAACGGTTCGGTCATCTCGCCCTTGTCCAGAGAGGCTAGGGCTTCAGCAGCAGCTTCGGGTAGCTCGGAAGGCTTGCGCCAGCCGATCTCACCGCCCTTGAGGGCTTCGGGGCTTTTCGACACGGCAATCGCCATCTGGCCGAAGTCTTCGCCGTTGAGAAGCTGCTGGTAGACTTCGCGCGCATGACGGGTGGCGGCAATCAACTGCTCGCTGGTGGCGCCATTGGGTACCGGGATCATGATATGGCTAAGGTTCAGCTGGACTTCGGCGCTCTTCTGCCCTTGTTCGGAGGCGAGGAAGTTTTTCACCTCCTGTTCGGTGACCTGGACCCGTTGGTTGACCACGCGCTCCTGAACTCGGGCCAGCAACATCTCGGTACGGATCTGTTCACGTACTTCCAGATAGTTCTGCCCCTCCTGCTCCAGCTGGGCCTTAAATTCAGGCAACGTCAGACCGTTGCTTTCGGCAATCCGGTCGAGGGTGCCGTTGAGCTCGGCATCTGATACAACGATGCCTCTCTCGGCGGCCTTCTGCATCTGGATCCGTTCGATGATCATCTTTGACAGCACCTGACGGATAAAGGTGTTGTTATCGGGCAGGCGGGTGTTTCGTTTGGCGACTTGTTGCCGAATGATATCGCTGCGACGCTGCAGCTCGGTTTCGAGAATAATGTCGTCTTCAACGATGGCGACGACCCGGTCCAGAGGGGTTTCTGCCCCCACGGCCACGGTGGTGGTGCTCAGCAGGCCGAACAATAGCCCCGGCACTAGGCCGCGGATCAAGCTGTTAATTGGTTTCATCATGGTCGCTACGCTCTTCAAAACCGGTGATCTCTTTCAAGAAACTTCTTGCCTTGGTACCGCTGTCGCCAACCGCGCGGGTACCGATGCCCCCCAATCCTTTGAGTTCAAATTGCAGGAAAATTCCATCTTTGCGTCGATCGGTGCTGTCTGAGGTGATCCATTCGCGGTAGATGGTGCGGATCTGCCAGCAGCAGTTTTCGTACTCAAAGCCGAGGATGGTATCGATGGCATCCTTGGCTTCCCAGTCATGCTGCCAGCGGCCGAGCACACTCCACTGCGGATTCAGCGGCCAGATCCATGACAGGTCGGTCTGCTCAACTGAGTCCCGGGTAAAACGGTAGCCAAGGTTGATTACATGGTCGATATCGGATTGGTAGGTCAACTTGAAGTTGCGTACCAGGTTCTGGCGGGCATCTCGGTCCCACTCGGCATCGGCACGCAGACGCAGTTGGCGGGTGAAGTTGACGGTGGCTTCGGCGGCCAGGTTGGAGGTTCGATCGGTCAGAATCCCGGAACTATTGTCTAGGCGAACTTTTCGATCCTTGAAATAGTGGATCTGGCCGATGCTGGCGTTTGCCAGTTCGCGGCCATCGTTGTCCAGTAGCCGGCTAGTCAGGCCCAGGGTGGCCTGGCGGGTATCGCCGATACGGTCGTAGCCGCTGAAGCGGTTGTCGCGGAACAGCTGATTGAATCCGAAGGTTAGCTCGGAGGAGTCGAACGTTGGTAGTTCGCTCTGGTCCTCAAACGGAACTTCCAGCAGATACAGCCGGGGTTCCAGAGTCTGGGTGTATTGCTGCTCGGCGAAATCGAAGTAGCGATCGAAATAGAGCCCACTATCGAGGCTCAACAGGGGAATGGTCCGTACCGGGCTGCTATCAAAACCGCTGGGTTGGTCGTTGAGGCTGTACTGGGTCTGGGTCAGGCGAACCTTGGGTTTGATATAACCCCATGAGCGCTCGAAGGGGATACTGGCACTGGTTTCCAGGTGTAGACGTCCACCACGAGTTCGATCGATGCCGGAAAAGCCACTGGGATCCCGATCAAAGTGGGTGAAATCGGCCAAATAGTCCAGCTGTAGCCAGTCGGACTCTAGTTCCGGATTGCCCTTGACCCGCAGCGACGGCAGTTTTTGATAGGGCCTGTCGGCGGCATCATCGATGGTTTGATAGTCGCGTACCTCGGCGGCAAAGCTGAATCCGCGGACGTTGTAGTTCAACTGGGCCTTCTGCAGCAGGTGGGACTCTTCATTCAAGTCTAGGTTGGTGCCCAGGTCGTCAAAGTAATCCTGGTCGCTGACCGAAGTGTAATCGACCGACGTGCTCCAGTTACTGGCTGGTGAGCCTTTGTGTTCGAAGCCCAGAATCCAACGCTCTTCGTCGTTTCGTTCTTTATCCTCGGCCATGTAAGCAAACGACAGCACATTCATACCGTAGCGGTTCAGATAACGGAATTCGTTTTCCAGCAGCTGACCGCGCTTGTTGATCCAGCGCAGCGTCAGGGTGTCATCGTAGTTCGGTGCAAGGTTGAAATAGTACGGCTGGGCGTAATCGAAGCCGTTGTCGCTGGTTAGCGCGAAACTGGGGAACAGCAGCCCCGACATTCGGCGATCATCGATCGGGAATGACATATAGGGGACGTACAGTGCCGGTACATCGTTGAATCTGAGGGTGGCATGGGTTACTTCGCCGAGCCCCTCCTGCTGATGTAGCACGATCTCGCTGCCGTTGATGCTCCAGGAGTTGTTGCCGGGCTCACAACGGGTATAACTGCCCTGTTCGATAATCAGCTCGTTATCACCTGCGCGGGTGATCCGTTCGGCACTGCCGCGCAGGTGGCGGCCGTGGAATACGAACTGGGCCTGCTGCAAGACGGCGCGATTGTTCTGAATGTCGATATCGGCCTGCTCGCCCAGCAGTAGCACCCCAGGCTCGCGGAACTGTACCATGCCGGTTAGCTCGGCGGTCTCGCTTTGGTGGTCGATTCGGGCGTTTTGCGCACGGGCCTGGCGGTTGCCTTTGCGAAGGTAGATATTGCCGCTCAGCTCGGTGTTGCTGTTACCCAGCGTACGGCTATTGTCGGCCTGCACATAGATCGGTTGCTGATCGTCTACCAACAACGCATCTTCGAAGTTAAAGCTCGGCTCGATATAGCTTCCTGCACAGTGGCTTAGTGGTGAAACCCCGGTCGGATTCGGGTACCAGTCCAGAAAGGCATAGGGGGCATCGGCGTAGAGTTGTTCCTGCAGCTTTTCCCCGTCAGGTCTGGAAGCTACCCGGCCCTGATCCAGCCACTGCTGGCGGGCCTGTTGTTGGGTCTCAATCACCGAGGCCGCGGTGGCATAGGTTTCCGGGTACTGTTGTCGGTAGCGGTTATCCTCTGTGCGGACCTCGGTTGAAACCTTGCGAGTGGAGCCGTTTGAACGCTTATTGGTGGACTTCTTGCTGCCCTGGCGACATGCCCAGCTTCCCTCAACCGCACGACATGCCCACGCGGTATTGGGCAGCGGTGGGTTGGCGACGGCCTGTTGGTCGCGGGTATGGATCGAAACTGTATCCGGCGAGGAGGACGAAGCACTGGTCTCGCTTACCTTAGGGGTTTCGACTTTGGGGCTCAGCTCGATCTCGGAGCTGGAAACGCTATCAACCCTAGCTTCGGCGGCAGGCTGCGATCTGGGCTTTGGCTCAGTCTGGATGACGGCAGGGGATTCGGTTTGGGCTTTGGCTTCAACGGCAGGTGCTGCAGCGGGAGCTGCTACGGACTCAATCTCAGCTTCACTGTTAACCGGCGAGCTGGTTTTTTGCTCGTTCAGGGTTTCGTTTGAACCCTGTTTGCTCGAGGATGATTGGGTTGCAGATTCCGAGGCGGCGTCTTTTCGACGACAATCCCAGTGCCCATCGATAGTTCGGCAGTCCCAGACGATGTTGGTCGATGGTTCGATCGATGATGCATCGACTGCCAAAGACGCAGTGGCGGGGCTGAACAAGGTTAGACCGAGCAATAATTTACGCACTTGAAGGTCTGGTTGGGTGGGCATGGGGTTGGTGTCGGCTCCGTCAACAACATAGCGACCGAGGCCCACAAGCCCCTGTCAGAAGGTATTGGATTTCTTGTAAGATTCGACTCACTCTGAGCCGTCGGTGAGCAGAACAGCATGGCCTAACCGCTGTACAGGTTCCGCATCGCAGGCAGCATCATAATGCATCCATACCATTGGTGGAATCTTTAGTTTGAATGAGAAACAGTTGGATCAGCGTCTGCAGCAGTTGAGGGCCTGGATCCCGTCGGCTTTTGAACAGCTTGGCATTGACTTGGCGGCAGACTGGCAGCTGCAGAGCGTCTCCGGTGATGCCAGTTTTCGGCGTTACTTTCGTGTTCGTAGCCATAACCTGAGTTGGATTGCCGTGGATGCGCCGCCTCAACAAGAGGACAGCGCCCCCTTCGTTGCGATAGCTCGAGCCTGGGAGGCGCTGGAGATCCATGCCCCCCAGGTACACCTTGCCGACCTGAAACAGGGCTTTATGCTGCTGTCCGATCTGGGTGACACCCTTTATCTGGATCAACTCAATTCTGACAGTGCCGACCTGCTGTATCGTCAAGCGCAGGTCACCCTGACCCATATCCAGCAGTGCCGCTCGATTCTCGGTGAGCCTTTCCCTCCTTACGATCGGGCCTTGCTAAAGCGAGAGATGGGGCTGTTTTCGGACTGGTTCCTGGAGCAATTGCTGGGGTTGAAACTGACCCGCTACGAGCAGCGCTTGCTGGAACAGCTTCACGAGCAGTTGATCGTTTCGGCCCTGGAACAACCGCAGGTCTGCGTGCATCGGGATTACCACAGTCGTAACCTGATGGTGATCGATGCACCGGCACCGGGCGTGATCGATTTCCAGGATGCGGTATGGGGCCCGATCACCTACGATCTGGTTTCATTGCTGCGAGACTGCTATGTCGACTGGCCTGAAGAGCAGGTGCGTGGATGGGCGCTGGCATATGCCGAACTGGCTACAGAGGCCGGCATCATGGGGGCGGTCTCAGAACAACGCTTTCTGGGCTGGTTCGATCGGATGGGAATGCAGCGCCACCTCAAAGCGATCGGAATCTTTGCGCGTCTGAAGCTGCGTGACGGTAAACCCGGCTATCTGGCCGATATTCCTCGAACGCTCGACTACCTGCGCAAAGCGGCGGTCCAGCATGACGAGTTGGCCGAATTTGGCAGCTGGCTGGATCAGCGGGTGGTGCCGGCCATGGGGCTGACTGGTCTGTTCGACATGGAACGGCTGCAACAGCCGCTCGCCTCGAGTGCTTCCAATGGGACTTAGCGTGGGCGTTGCGGTAGTACTAGCTTCGCAGGAGGGTTGCTGATGCGTGCCATGATTCTGGCCGCGGGGCTGGGCACTCGGATGCGACCGTTGACCAACGATTGCCCCAAGCCCTTGCTGCCGGTGGCCGGCAAGCCGATGATCGAATATCAGATCGAGCGTTTGGCTGACATCGGTGTCGAGCAGCTGGTGATCAATGTCAGCTATCGTGCCGAGCAGATCGAACAGGCGCTGGGGGACGGGGGGCGTTGGGGGTTATGCATTCACTACTCCCACGAACCCGAAGCACTGGAAACCGCCGGTGGCATTATCCAGGCGCTGGAGTGGTTGGATGATGGCGAAGACGGCCCTTTTTTGCTGCTCAATGGCGATGTCTGGTGTGATCTACCGCTGGACCGGTTGCCGAAACAGTTTGACGGCAAGGGGCTGCTGCTGCTGGTGGATAATCCGGAGCACAATCCGAACGGGGATTTCGTTGTCCAGCAGGGACGAGTGGTTGAGCCGACTGACAGCTCCTGGTCTCGACTGACCTTTGCCGGGATCAGTCGACTACGACCGAGCCTGTTCGAGGGCTTGGTGCCGGGTAAGCGGGCGCTGGGGCCGCTGTTGCACCAGGCGGCCGCTGAAGGGAATCTGGCAGCTCAGTATTACCCCGGTTATTGGCTCGACGTCGGCACGCCGGAGCGACTACAGCGGCTGGATCATCGGTTGCGCACGACAACAGATAAACAGGATGGAACAGGGGAGTAGCGCATGAGCGCGGAACAGTGGGGCGAGCGGATTTACAACAACCGCACCGGTATTGTGGTCGGAGGCCTGGTCGGAGTGTTCAGCGGCGGCCTGTTCGGGTTGGTGTTCGGCGCCTTTATCGGCTACAGCATCCAGCGGATGTTGACCGGGGTTCAGATCGGCGCGTTGAGTCCTCAGCAGGCGTTCTTCGAAGCCACTTTCACGGTCATGGGCAAAATTGCCAAGGCCGACGGGCGGGTTACTGAGCAGGAAATTCAATTTGCCCGGGATGTGATGGGGCGAATGAACCTTAGCGAAGCCAAACGCCAGGAAGCGATTGAGCACTTTACCCGCGGTAAACAGGAAGGTTTCGATATCGTCGACACCATGCGGCCATTGGCGAGGCTGATCCGGCGCCGTAGCCAGGTGAAGCAGATGTTCGTCGAGATTCAGCTGCAGGCGGCGTTCGCCGATGGTCAGGTCAGTCAACCCGAGCTGCAGGTGCTGCAGCAGGTCTGCTCTATGCTGGAGATCAGCTATCAGGAGCTGGAGCTGATCCTGCGCCGCTGCCAGGCCGAGCAGGCGTTTGCCGGTGGTTACCAGGCTCACCAACAGCAGGGCCCCGGTGCCGCGGAGCTGCTAAAGCAGGCTTATGGGGTGCTCGGGGTCGAACCGGAGGTTAGCGATGCGGAGCTGAAAAAGGCCTATCGACGACTGATGAGCCAGCACCACCCCGACAAGCTGATCGCCCGGGGGATGCCCGAGGAGATGCAGCAGTTGGCAAAAGAGAAGACCCAGGAGATTCAGGCGGCCTACGAACGGATTCGTCAGGCACGTAAGAATGGCCAGTGAACGGCTTCCCGTGTTGACCCGTAAGATCCAGAGCACGGATTTAGCTACCGGGCATGCGCTGCTTGGTTGTCTGCTCCATCGACTCGTCGGCCTGTTGGGTCGCTTTGGCCTGATTGGCCAGTACCACTAGCTTGGGCAACTGGCCCCGCATCAACCCCAGCAGGCGACGATCGAGTTGGCTCCAGTCTCCGGGTTTGGCCGGCAGGCGGATGCTGCGGTAGTTGGCCACCGCATGGCGTTTGGCGCTGTCGCGGCGTTGCTTGGCCGCCATCAGCGAAGCCTGTTGATCCAACCCGCTGTAGTAGAGATCCAGCGTCGGTCGCTGCAGCTTTTCCACCAATTCACTCAGATTTGGTTCGGTTGGGGTAACCGGTTCCATCGCTTCCAGCATCACTGGAATTAATGGCTGCTGCTGTTGCTGGTCGACGCTGTAGCGTAACGCCCAATAGGCGCCGCTTCCCTGTCCCACAATCAGGATGACTTCGGGTTGCTGTTGCAGCAGTTGGTTCAACCCGGCTTCGATTCGGGCGCTGATCTGCTCGTAATGATCGGCCAGCTGGTCTTTATTGGCATCGGTCGGGTCAGACTCAGTTCCGTTTTCCTGAGAGGCTTGGGTCTGCTCTCCATTGTCGTCGCTATCTGGGACGGCGTTGAGTACGACATCGTCGATTCGCGGCGGAATATATTCGGGTTCGTCGGGCAGCGCCAGCGACAGGGTATGCCAGCCCTGGTCGGGCAAGCCACGGCGTAACGTGGTGATTGCGCCGGGCCAGTCGGCACTGGTGCGATCGTGGTGCAGCAGCAGTACCGCGCCCAATGCGACCGGCCTGTTGGCCGGTTTGTATAGACCAAGAAAGGATTCGTGGGCGGTCTCCAGCCACAGGGTTTCGGTATCCGGCAGCTGGCTGTTGGCCAGCGCGCTGAGCCGTTCCTGCTCCAAGTCGGGAAGAATTCGCGGATCGCTACCGGTATCGGCCATGGGTGCGCCGTCATTTGATGCGTCCCCTCCAGGGGCCGGATCCTCGGCCTGGGCAACCCAGGTCATGCTGAGAAACAGGGTCGAGATCGTACAGATCAGTAAGCTTTTCAGGGGGTTGGTCATATAGGCAAGGCCACAGGGTTATCGGGACGATTATAGGCAGGGCCGAGGGTAAATTTGAAGTGGTCGGTGTTTGCTCTGTGCTGAGGGGAGCTGACGCTCATCGATAGGGCTTTTTCAATCCTGCTCCGGTAGAATACTGCGCTTTAATCGGTAGCTGAGGCTCTGGCCCGACTGGAGTGAGTGCTGCCGCCGTGAGATGAGCCCAATTGAGACCGACCATGACCGATTATCTGATAGCCCCGTCGATCCTGTCTGCCGACTTCGCCCGTCTGGGAGAGGAGGTGGAGAATGTCCTGAGCGCCGGTGCGGATGTGGTGCACTTCGATGTGATGGATAACCACTATGTGCCCAACCTGACCATCGGGCCGATGGTCTGCAAAGCGCTACGTGATTACGGCATCAAAGCTCCGATCGACGTACACCTGATGGTCAAGCCGGTGGATCGAATGATTGGCGATTTTATCGACGCCGGTGCCAGCATCATTACCTTCCACCCGGAGGCCAGCGAACATATCGATCGCAGCCTGCAGCTGATCCGCGATGGCGGTTGCCAGGCCGGTCTGGTGTTCAACCCCGCCACCCCGTTGCACTACCTCGACCATGTGATGGATAAGCTGGATCTGATCCTGCTGATGTCGGTCAACCCAGGCTTTGGCGGTCAGAAGTTTATCCCCACCACGCTGGAAAAACTGCGTCAGACTCGGGCGATGATCGAGGCCAGTGGCCGGGATATCCGTCTCGAAGTCGATGGCGGTGTCGGTATCGGTAATATCGCCGAGATCGCCGCGGCGGGTGCGGATATGTTTGTCGCCGGATCTGCGATCTTCAACACCGAGGACTACGCCGCCACGATTCAGGCGATGCGTGACCAACTGGCGACGGTCTGATGACGAATTCGGCTTCTCTGCAGGATAGTCTGTCTCCGCTACAGGGCAAAGACCTGGTCCTGTTCGATCTGGACGGTACCCTGGTCGACAGCGTGCCAAGTCTGGCGTTGGCGATGGACCGGATGCTACAACAGCTGGGGCGCCCGCCCGCCGGCGAAGAGCGGGCTCGGCAGTGGGTCGGTAACGGCGCCGCCATGCTGGTGGCGCGTGCCCTGAGCGGCGATCGTGAAGTCGATCCGGAATTGGATCCGAGTTTGAAAGATGAAGCCCTGGAGCTGTTCCTTCAGGCCTATGGCGACTGTGCCGATGAGCAGGCGACCCTGTACCCGGGGGTTCAGGAGTGTCTGCAAGGCCTGCAACAGCGTGGTTTGAAACTGGCTTTGGTCACCAACAAGCCAGCCCGCTTTATCGAGCCGCTACTGCAGACCCTGGGACTGGAGGAGTGTTTTGAGCTGCTGCTGGGTGGTGATTCGCTGAGCACCAAGAAGCCGGATCCGCAGCCGTTGCACCACTGCATAGATCGGCTGGGGAGTCGTCCGGAAGCCACCCTTATGGTGGGCGATTCGGCCACAGATGTGCAGGCAGCCCGTAATGCCGGGGTCGCGGTGGCCGCGGTCAGTTATGGCTACAGCTACCCGCTACCGGTCAGTGCCGCCGAGCCTGACTGGTTGGTTGATTGTCTGACCGAGCTGCTGTAGTTTTCTGCTGCTAAGAAGTGACTTTTAACAGGAATCCATTTTGAGTTTTTTCAGTTCTGCAATTGATTCGGTATTGATCCGCCTAGGCGAACGTTGGCGATGGTGAAACTCGCCTAACGCTGTAACGCCTACCGCCTTCGACTTGTGTCCGTCGGCTGCTGTCCGAATACCTAAATTGTTGGAACGAAAATGACTCCCGAACGCTTTGACGAACTGGCCCGCCAGGGCTACAACCGTATCCCGCTCAGCCGTGAAGTGCTGGCGGATTTGGATACTCCGCTCAGTACCTACCTGAAACTGGCCCATGGCCCCTACAGCTATTTGCTCGAATCGGTGCAGGGCGGCGAAAAGTGGGGCCGCTACTCGATTATCGGTTTGCCCTGCCGCACGGTACTGAAGGTATCGGGCAAGCAGGTGCGTATCGAGACCGACGGTGAGCTGGTCGAAAGTCACGAGCTGGATGACCCGCTGGCGTTTGTCGAACAGTTTCAGGCTCGCTATAAGGTGCCGGAGCTGGACAACCTACCGCGCTTCAATGGCGGTCTGGTCGGTTACTTTGGTTACGACACCATCCGCTATATCGAGCCCCGCCTGAAGAATGTGCCGCCGGACCAACTGGGTACCCCGGATATTCTGTTGATGGTGTCCGATGAGGTGGTGGTGTTCGACAACCTTAGCGGTCGGTTGATGCTGATCTGCCACGCCGATCCGTCCGAGCCGGATGCTTACCAGAAAACCCTGGATAAGCTGGATGCGGAAGTGGCGCGGCTGCGTGAAGCGATGCCGGCGGATGAGACACCGAGTCCGCGCCTGCAGGTGGCCGAAAGCGACTTCAAACCCGGCTTCGCCGAGGACGACTTCAAAGCCTCGGTCGAGCGGATCAAGGAATATATCCTCGCCGGCGACGTGATGCAGACGGTCATCGCCCAGCGGATGTCGATCCCGTTCGAGGCTCGACCGGTGGATCTGTACCGCGCCCTGCGTAGTCTCAACCCGTCACCCTATATGTACCTGCTCAATCTGGGCGATTTTGATGTGGTCGGTTCGTCACCGGAAATTCTGGCGCGGCTGGAAGATGGTGAAGTGACGGTCCGACCGATCGCCGGAACCCGTAAGCGGGGTAAGACCGAGGAGCAGGACCTGGCGATGGAGGCCGAGTTGCTGGCCGATCCGAAGGAGATCGCCGAGCACCTGATGCTGATCGACCTGGGTCGTAACGATGTGGGCCGGGTGGCCGAGATCGGCTCGGTGGAGCTGACCGACAAGATGGTGGTGGAGCGCTACTCCCACGTAATGCATATCGTCTCCAACGTGACCGGTAAGCTGAAGCCGGGACTGGGGCCGATCGATGTCCTGCGGGCGGCCCATCCGGCCGGAACCCTGTCCGGTGCGCCTAAGATTCGGGCGATGGAGATTATCGACGAGCTCGAGCCGACCAAGCGCGGCGTCTACGGTGGCGCGGTGGGCTACCTGTCCTGGAGCGGTAACATGGATACCGCGATCGCGATCCGAACCGCGGTGATCAAGGATAACCAGCTCCATATCCAGGCCGGTGCCGGGGTCGTGGCCGACTCCCAGCCCGAGCTGGAGTGGAAAGAGACCCTGAACAAGGGGCGGGCGGTATTCCGCGCCGTGTCGATGGCCAGCCGGGGGCTGGACCATATCGACTGAGGGCGGCTTCTGCTTGAAAATCAACGCCGGCTTCGTGCCGGCGTTGTTGTATGGACACCGACGAAAAAACCTCGGCTTAGCGGATGTGTCCATTTCAACCATCACGACAACCTGATATATAGCTGCCCAGATTGTTTTTTTGTCCGGCTAACCTGTAATTCAACTTAATTTAAGACCATGACCGATACCGCCAAACTACAACAGCAATTTATTCGACTGCGCAGCAACAAGGTGTTTGAGCTAACCGTGGTGTTCGTGATCATCAGCTCGGCGCTGTTGGTCGGTGCCAAGACCTACGAGCTACCCGAGGGGGTGGCACTATTGCTGGGCTGGATGGATCATCTAATCACCGCATTTTTCGTGGTCGAACTGACGATCCGCTTCCTGGCCGAAGAGAACAAAAAACGTTTCTTCCATAACCCCTGGAATCTGTTCGATACCCTGATCGTTACCGTCAGCTTGGTGCCGATCAACAATAGCGATATGGCCTTGGTGGCTCGCCTGGTGCGGGTGTTCCGGGTGCTGCGGATGGTGTCGGTGATCCCGGAACTGCGACTGCTGATCAATGCGCTGATCAAAGCGATGCCGCAGCTGGGCTATGTGCTGCTGCTGATGTTTATCATCTTCTACATCTACGCTGCGGTCGGCAGCACCGTATTCGGTCACATCAACCCGAATCTATGGGGCGATATTTCGATCTCGATGCTGACCCTGTTCCGGGTCATGACATTCGAGGACTGGACCGACGTGATGTACGAAACCATGGCGGTCTACCCGCTGAGTTGGGGCTTCTACCTCAGCTTTATCTTCTTCACCGCCTTTGCGTTCCTGAACATGGTGATCGGTATCGTCGTCAATGTGATGGATGACGAGCACGAGAAGATCCGCAAGCAGAAGGCCGAGGCCAATCACGAGCCGACCATCGCCGACCTGCAGCAGCAGATCGCCGAGCTCAAGGAGCTGTTGGTAGAACAGCAACGAAAGCCTGAAGTTGGGCCCGATGAGCAGCGGAGCTGACCGATGCAGCTGATCTTCGTGCTGTTCGAGCCGCAGGTGCCGGAGAATGTCGGCGCGGCGGCACGGGCGCTCAATACCATGGGATTTGATCAACTGCGGGTGGTCGGCAGCGATGCCCACCTGCAACCGGCGGCCAGTTGGGTCGCCCATGGCTCGGACGCGGTGCTGGAGCAGGTAACCCACTTTGACGATCTCGATTCGGCGCTGGCCGATTGTGATCTAGTGGTCGGTACCACCGCCAAACACCGGGCCGGTTATCGCGACGTTTACGAACCGGAGCAGCTGCGTAAACTGATCAGCAGCAAGCGTGACAGTCTGACCCGGGTGGCGCTGCTGTTCGGGCGCGAAGACCGTGGTTTATCCAATGACGAGCTGGAGCGCTGCGATCTGCTCAGCTCGATACCGCTGGCCAACCCCTATCCGTCGCTGAACTTGGGTCAGGCGGTGATGCTGTTCGCCTATTCACTGACCGAAGTGACGTCGAGCGAACGGCATCTGAAACCCAGCGCCAACCAAGAAGGGCAGTTGCGAGCCTTGCGTCAGCGTACAGCGGCGTTGGTCGATGCGGTGGGGTATTCGGAAGACTCGAAACTGCAGCGCTGGATGCAGGAACGCCTGGGGCAGCTCAACAGCGAAGATATCCGTTTTCTTCACAGCCTTTGTGCGGCGCTGGAACAGCGCTTGGAGTCTGATGGTAGGGGTGAGGGGACGTCAGGCTGAAAAAGCCAGGTTGTCAGGGGCTGATTTAATCAGGCATCCGGTGGGTATCCAGAGTGATCCGGCGGATCCGGCGGCCGACCATCTCCACCGTGCCGGGGTAGCGTTCATCGCCGGTGGAGGAGAATTCGAACCGGTAGTGCCGCTTCAGGCAGAGCCGTCCGTCATCGCCCCGTCCCGGTTTGATGCCGCTGAGGACCAGGCTTTCATCCAGTAGCTGCACATCCTGACTGTCGCAGTATTTGCGCACTGCGCGCAGAGCGGCATCTTTCAGGCCGCGGCCATGCCACCAGCTGTAGCCGAGTAGGGCGATCAGAAACCACCAGAGTAGATCGGTCAGCGTCAGGTACATGGTCGCAGTAGTTCCGGCCGGGTTACCACATCAGATCATCAGGAATCTTGTAGTCGGCGTAGGGATCATCCTCATCCTCGACCTCATCCTTCTTCTCGTGCAGCACCACCACGATTGAGGCATCGCGCTGGGCGATCCGTTCGGCCACCTTGGCCGGCACCAGCTTGTAGCTTTCATCCAGGCGGACTATCGCCAGTTGGCCGCGACTGAGCTGTCCGGTTAGCAGGTCGTCCAGATAGATCCGCTTGATCTTGCTGCCGTCGGTAAAGTTGTAGGCCTGATCGCCGTCTTCGCAACGTACCTCGTTGGTTTCGATCAACTGCTTGATCTGTGCCACGATCGCTTTCTGCTCCGCTTCGAGCTGGCGTTGGCGGTTCAGCTCGCGGTCCTTGGCGGCTTTCTCTTCCCGAGCCTGTTGGGCCAGACGCTTGGCCTCATCGGCGTCGGTCTTTTTACCCTGCTGCTTCTGTCGGTGCTTCTGTTTGCTGACCTGCTGGGCCTTCTTCTTGTCGACCAGTCCGGCCTTGAGCAGTTGGTCTTTCAATGAACTCATCGGGGTTGCCTGTCAGTCCTGTCTATAGAAATGGGCTTAATCGAGAATGGCTCAATCAAGATAGGAGCAGCAGTAATCGGTTACCTGCTTCACCTTGATCTGGAACGAGCTGTTGGCCGGCACATCAAAGGACTCGCCGCCAACCACGGTGCGCCAGTCGCTGGAGCCCGGCAGCAGGACTTCCACTTCACCGGCGGTGATCTCCATCAGCTCGGCCTGCTCGGTACCAAATTCGAACTCACCCGGCATCATGATGCCGAGGGTCTTCTTGCTGCCGTCGGCGAACAGAACGGCGCGGCTGGTGACCTTACCGTCAAAGTAGATATTGGCCTGCTTGAGGATGCTGACATTATCGAACTGGGACATGGTGATTCCTATGCAGATAAAAATAAGGGCACCATGATAACGGCTCCGGGCGGTAGCGTCAGCCGCGTTTGATCCGCGACGCACGATTACACTTGATCGCGATCATTTCGCTCTCGCCCCGGCCGGTGAGAGACTGCGATGATCAGAATTGGGTCTGTCATTCGACGCTGTTGTCGCCAACGGCTTGGCGCTAGACTCAATTTAACCAACCTTCACTGGATGGAGCATCGGGCTCCATCGAATCAAACGGGTACTGTGCATGTCGGCCGAGCCTTCCGACAATCTGGGACTGGATCCGCAGGAGATGACCGAAGCCGCCTGGGTGGAGGTGATCCAGCAGATGGAGCAGGTCTACTCTAACCTGATCAGCTATCAGGTCGAGCTGGAGCAGAAAAATCGCGAGCTAGAGGAAGCCAATCAGCTGATCTCCAGTGTCCAGCGGGCGATGACCGAAGTGCTGATGGTGACCGATCTGTCCGGCAAGCTGATCCAGCATAACGAGCCGTTGGAGCAGATGACCGGTCGAGACCGGATCGAGCTGGCCCAGCGCGATATTGCCAGCCTGTTTTCCGCCGATGATCATCAGGTGCTGGCGCTGGTCAAACAGCACAAAGAGTTCAGCCAGCGTGAAGTCACCCTGCTGGGTCAGCAAGAGAATCTGCCGTTGATCGTCACCGGTAACCCGTTGCTGGACAGTAACCGCCAGGTTCAGGGCATGGTGCTGGTCGGGCGCGAAGTCAGCGAGCTGCGGCGGGCCTATGAGGATCTGGCGAAAAGCCTGGAAGAGCTGAAGCTGACTCAACAGCAGCTGGTCAATTCTGAGAAGATGGCTTCGCTCGGTCGTCTGGTGGCCGGTGTGGCTCACGAGCTCAACAACCCGATCAGCTTTGTCTACGGCAACACCCATGTGCTGTCGGAGTACTGCAAACGCTTCTCCGCCTTCTTTGAGTTGCTGGACCAGGCACCGTTGCCGGATTCGCTGCTGGACGCCAAACAGCGACTGAAGATCGACAAGACCTTGCGCGATCTGCCGTCACTGCTCGAAGGCACCACCGAAGGGGTCGAGCGGGTACGCGATATTGTTATGGACCTGCGTCAGTTCTCCTCCGGCCAGCAACAGGAGTTCCGACCCTTTGATCTGGTTCGAATCATCAACACCACGCTGCGCTGGGTAACCAAGGAGCATCCGATTGAGCTGCACTGCCGGCTGCCCGATGCGTTGGAGTTGGTTGGGCATCCGGGCCGAATCCACCAGGTGATGATGAATCTGGTGCAGAACTCCCTCGATGTGATCGAGGGTTTGGAACAACCGCAGTTGTGGATCGATCTCGACAGCGATGGCGAGAATGCCCGTGTGGTGGTTCGCGATAACGGGCCGGGTATCGATGAGTCGATCCTGCCGCAGGTATTTGAACCCTTCGTCACCACCAAGGAGACCGGCAAGGGCACCGGGCTCGGGTTGTCGCTCAGCTACAGCTTCGTGCGTAACCACGGCGGTGAACTGAGCGCTGCCAATCATCCTGATGGCGGTGCCGAGTTCACCCTGATCCTGCCGCTGCAGGGATTTGAAGGCTGTCGGATCGACTCGGCTCCGACCGGCGTGGAGGCATCTTCATGAATCAGCCCCGAACCAATCTGCTTTGGCTGCAGTCAGGCGGCTGTGGTGGCTGTACCATGTCGCTGTTGGGGGCCGAACAGCCAACATTGTTCGAGGCCCTGGACGCATTCGGCATCGAGCTGCTCTGGCACGCGTCGCTGTCCGGCGGGCAGGGGCCGGGGCTGGCCGAGTTGATCGAGCAGATCGAAGCCGGTGAATTGAAACTGGATCTGCTCTGTATCGAGGGAGCGGTGATGACCGGACCCGGCGGTACGGGTCTGTTCCATGTGCTGGCTGGTACCGATACCCCGATGATGGCGGTGATAGAGCGGCTGGCGAAGCGGGCCGGTCATGTGATCGCGGTGGGCAGCTGTTCGGCCTTCGGCGGCATCAACCGCAGCAACAACAATCCGGCCGAAGCGATCGGGTTGCAGTATATCGGCGAGCAGCCCGGTGGCTTGCTCGGTAGCGACTACCGCAGCGATATGGCGCTGCCGGTGGTCAATGTCTCCGGCTGTCCTGCCCATCCGGATTGGATCCTGCAAAGCTTGCAGGCGTTGAGTCAGGGGATGCTGGATCAGACCGAACTGGACGAATACCAGCGGCCTCGCTTCTACACCGAGCATCTGGCCCACCATGGTTGCCCTCGCAACGAGTTTTACGAGTACAAAGCCAGCGCCGAGCAGCCCTGCCAATCCGGCTGCCTGATGGAAAATCTGGGATGTCAGGCCACCCAGGCCCATGCCGATTGCAACATTCGGCTCTGGAATGGTGGCGGTTCCTGCCCGAAGGCCGGTTACGCCTGTATCAACTGCACCGCGCCGGAGTTTGAAGAGCCAGGCCATCCGTTCGGTGAAACGCCGAAACTGGCCGGGGTGCCGGTGGGGCTGCCGACCGATATGCCCAAGGCCTGGTTTATCGCGTTGTCGTCGTTGTCCAAGGCGGCGACGCCGAAACGGTTGAAGGTCAACGCCACCAGCGAGACGGTCAAGATCGTCCCCAATATCTATAAGAAAAGGAGATAGAGCCTGCGGCTTGTTCACAGGTTCTGGTTAAGATGAGCAGACGTATTACGCTGGGTCCGGTCAATCGGGTCGAAGGCGAGCTGGAGGTCCAGCTGGAGCTGCAGCAGGGTAAGATCGAAGCGGCCTATATCAAGTCGACCCTATACCGGGGCTTTGAGAACCTGCTGACCGGTAAGGATCCGTTGGATGCGCTGGCGATTACACCGCGGGTCTGCGGCATCTGTTCGGTGTCCCAGTCGGTGGCTTCGGCGCGAGCGATCGCCGACCTGGCCGGTGCCAGCATGCCTGCCAATGGCGAGCGGGTCACCAATATTATCCTGGCCACCGAAGTGGTGGCCGACCTGTTGACCCACTTCTATCTGTTCTTCCTGCCTGACTTTGCCAGCCCGGCTTACCGGGGGCGTCCCTGGTACGACGAGGCGGCGCGGCGTTTCACCGCAGTTAAGGGTGAGCGCTACGGCGGACTGCTCAAGGCCCGTGCCGAACTACTGCATATCATGGGCGTACTGGCCGGCAAGTGGCCCCACAGTATGGTGTTCCAACCCGGCGGGGTGACCAACAATGTCAGCCTTAGCGAGCAGCTGAAGCTACAGGGGATTCTGAGCGGCTTTCGCAACTATCTGGAAGCGGTGCTGTTCGGCGATCGGCTCGAGACGATTGCCGGCTTGGATTCGGTCGAGTTGCTGCAGCAGTGGCGGGAATCCCGATCCGGTTCGGCGGCGGATCTGCCGCTGTGGCTGTCGATCAGTGACGACCTGGCGTTGCACCAAGCCGGTGCCGGCTATAACCGATTCCTGGCATTTCCGGCTTATTCGCTGGCGGGTAATCGAATCTATCCCGGCGGTGTCTGGCTCGATGGTCAGATTCAATCCCTCGATACGGCATCGATCAACGAGCACCTGGGCAGCGCCTGGTTGGAGGGCGATATTCAGCATCCGGCCGAAGGCAGCACCCGGCCGTTGGCCGACAAGGCCGAGGCCTATACCTGGTGCAAGGCGCCGCGCTATCAACAGCTGCCAATGGAGACCGGCTCGCTGGCACGGCAGCTGTTGGCGGGCGATCCGTTGGCCGGATCCTTGATCAACGATGGTGGCAGCCAGGTCCACAGCCGGATTCTGATGCGGCTGATCGAGATGGCCAAGCTGGTGATCCAGATGGAGCGTTGGGTCCGGAAGATCAATCCGAAGGAGCCGTTCTGCCTGCCGGTGGAACTACCATCCCAGGGGCAGGGGGTCGGTCTAACCGAGGCTGCCCGAGGTAGCCTGGGGCACTGGTTGTCGGTCGAGAACGGGGTTATTAGCAACTATCAGCTGATCGCACCCACCAGTTGGAACTTCTCCCCAAGGGATAACAATGCGGTTCCTGGTCCGCTTGAGTTTGCGCTGCAGGGGATCGATTACGAATCGCCTACCGGCCAGCTTCGGATGCAGCATGTAATCCGCTCGTTCGATCCCTGTATGGTCTGTACCGTTCACTGATCCCCGCTAAACTCTCGAAAGGGAACTTTCCCGTTCTGGCAGGTTCCGATTGGAATCAAGAGACAAGGCGCGGGGAGGTTCTCCTCGTCGTCTGATCGGTTTATTACGGAACGGCGTTGTTATGGATTCAGTTACTCAGATCGTACTTGGCTCAGCAGTCGGCTCGGCCGTTATTGGGCGTCAGGTGGGCGCCAAGGCGGTGGTCTGGGGCGCGTTGCTGGGAACCTTGCCGGATCTGGATACATTGATTCCGATGGGCGGCGCGGTAGCCGATTTCGTCTATCACCGTTCGTTCAGCCATTCGTTGTTTGTGCTGGCGGCGCTGACGCCGTTGCTGGTCTGGTTGATCCTCAAGCTGCATCCGCAGACCCGTGAGCATCGATGGCGCTGGGCGGTGGCGGTCTACGCGGTGCTGGCCACCCATGTGCTGCTGGACAGCTTTACCGTCTATGGGACCCAGATTTTCTGGCCGTTGAGCGATTATCCGGTGGCGCTCGGATCGGTGTTTATTATCGATCCCAGCTATACCGCGCCGATGCTGATCGGTGTATTGATCGTGCTGGTGCTCCGGCACAGCAGGGCGGGCTATCGCGCGAATCTGATCGGTATCGGTATCAGCTCGCTGTACCTGGTCTGGGGTCTCGGGGCGCAGGCGTACGTGAAGAATCTGGCAGAAGCGTCGTTGGATAAGCAGTCGTTAACCCATCAGCGGCTAATGGTGACACCGACACCGTTCAACTCGCTGATGTGGCGCGTGATTGCGGTCGATGATGATCATTACCGGATCGGCTACTACTCGCTGCTGGATAAAACCGATTGGTTCGATATGGTGCGTTATCCGCGCTCACCCGAGCTGTTGAAGGGGTTGGAGTCTTACTGGCCGGTACGCAAGCTGCAGTGGTTCAGCAAAGGGTTTTACACCATCGATGCCGAGAACGATGCGGTGGTGATCAGCGATCTGCGAATGGGGTTGGAACCCGACTTTGCGTTCCGCTTTGTGGTCGGCGAGATCGCCAATCCGCATCCGACACCGGTTCCGGATGCGAGGTTGGAGAACCTGCGTAACTGGGACCAATTACCGGCCCTGATGGCTCGGATCTGGGATTCATCGGTACCGTTTGAACCGGGCTTAAGCCGATAGCATCGTCTGTTATCTGTTTCTATTCTCACTCCTTTTGGCGCCAACTTCAGCGAACTGAAGTTGGCGCTTGCTCAACGTTCTAACCTTCTCCAGCACGTCACTATCGACTAGCCGTTGATGCGCAATCGCTGATCTTCAGGCATAAAAAAACCCTGGCGATTGTCTCGCCAGGGTTTTTAAACGTTAAGGCTTAGTTAGCCTTACTTGTTCGCCTTCTTCTCAGCTTCTGCAGCGATAACCGCTTCAGCAACAGAGTTCGGGCAAGCTGCGTAGTGTGAGAACTCCATGGAGAACTGGCCACGACCAGAGGTCATGGTACGCAGGTGACCGATGTAACCGAACATTTCGGACAGCGGTACGTCGGCCTTGATGCGAACACCAGTAACACCGGCTTCTTGACCACCGATCATGCCGCGACGACGGTTCAGGTCACCGATAACGTCACCAACGTGATCTTCCGGAGTGAAGACGTCTACCTTCATGACCGGCTCCAGCAGTTGCGGGCCAGCTTTCGGCATGGACTGACGGAAAGCACCCTTAGCGGCGATTTCGAACGCGACGGCAGAGGAGTCAACAGCGTGGAAGCCACCGTCGAACAGCTCGATCTCAACGTCCAGAACCGGGAAGCCAGCCAGCGGGCCTTCAGCCATCATGCCCTTGAAGCCCTTCTCGATTGCCGGGAAGAATTCCTTCGGTACGTTACCGCCAACAACGGTAGAGGTGAAGGTGAAGTCGGAGTTAGCTTCACCCGGCTTGATGCGGTAGTCGATCTTACCGAACTGACCAGAACCACCAGACTGCTTCTTGTGGGTGTAGCTGTCTTCGATTTCCTGGGTGATGGTTTCGCGGTAGGCAACCTGCGGCTGGCCTACTTCCAGCTCAACGCCGTAGGTACGCTTCAGGATGTCGACCTTGATGTCCAGGTGCAGTTCACCCATACCTTTGAGGATGGTCTCACCGGAATCTTCGTCAGTTTCAACAACGAAGGACGGATCTTCTGCAACCATCTTACCGATAGCGACACCCATCTTCTCGGTGCTGCCCTTGTCTTTCGGGGTAACAGCGATGGAGATAACGGGATCCGGGAAGATCATCGGTTCCAGAGTACAGGGGTTCTTCGGATCACACAGGGTGTGACCGGTCTGTACGTTCTTCATACCAACAACGGCCAGGATGTCACCGGCTTGAGCAGTGCTCAGCTCGGTACGCTCATCGGCGTGCATCTCAACCATACGACCGATACGCTCGGTCTTGCCGGTGTAAGAGTTCAGGATGGTGTCGCCTTTGTTCAGCACACCGGAGTAGATACGGATAAAGGTCAGGGCGCCGAAACGGTCGTCCATGATCTTGAATGCCAGGGCGCGGAAAGGCTCGTCGGTAGAAACTGTAGCCACTTCACCAGTCGGCTCACCGGTCTCTTCGTCGGTCAGCGGCTGAGCGTCAACCTCGGTCGGAGACGGCAGGTAGTCAACAACCGCGTCCAGTACCAGCTGAACACCCTTGTTCTTGAACGCAGAACCACAGTAGGTCGGGAAGAAGTCCAGTGCGATGGTGCCCTTACGGATGCAGCGCTTGATGTCTTCCATGGACGGCTCTTCGCCTTCCATGTAGGCCATCATCAGCTCGTCGTCCTGCTCAACGGCAGTTTCGATCAGCTTCTCGTAGTACTCGTCGACCAGCTCAACCATGTCGGCCGGTACGTCGGTGACTTCGTAGTTTTCGGGCAGACCAGAGTCGTCCCAAACGTAGGCTTTCTTGGTCAGTACGTCGACAACACCGGTGAACTCGTCTTCACGGCCGATCGGCAGAGTCATAACCAGCGGGTTGGCGCCCAGTACGTTTTCAACCTGACCCACAACGCGCAGGAAGTCAGCGCCGATACGGTCCAGCTTGTTAACGAAGATGATACGTGCAACTTCGGATTCGTTAGCGTAACGCCAGTTGGTTTCGGACTGCGGCTCAACACCACCGGAACCACAGAATACGCCCACACCACCGTCGAGTACTTTCAGGGAACGGTAAACTTCTACGGTGAAGTCAACGTGTCCAGGAGTATCGATGATGTTGAAGCGGTGATCGCGCCAGAAACAGGTAGTCGCAGCGGACTGGATGGTAATACCACGCTCAGCTTCCTGCTCCATGAAGTCGGTGGTGGACTCACCGTCGTGAACTTCACCAGTCTTATGGATCTTACCGGTCAGCTTCAGAATACGTTCAGTAGTTGTGGTCTTACCCGCGTCAACGTGGGCGAAGATACCAATATTTCGATAATGGGATAGATCTGCCATGAGTCTGCTTCTTTAAGTCTTGATAAAATCTACAGGTATATGCTGTTTCACGATTCTGTCGAATCACCCTTATGAGGTGTCTTCTCAAATCGGCTGGCCATTGCCTTGGTGCAACTGGCCAACGGTATTACTCCAATGTCGCCGAGCTTGAATACCCTAAAGTGTTCAAGAGCTTCTAAGCAGTACAATTGGACTCACCTAAGAGGAGCTGCGCCGGTGGCGATCATAGGCCCTGAATGGCCTACATCACTCAGCCGCGGCATTGTAGCAGAAAGTCAAGATTGTGCACGGGTTTCGGGCAGGAATTTCCGGTTTTTTACTATGGATCGCGCGTGACTTGGGAATTCAGAAAAAACCGGCGGAAAATCGCTGGTTTTCAGGCAATTGTTCGACGTTATCTGCGATCAACCCATCGACCCTGGGACAACTAAGTAGCAGCGTGCGGCGGGGTCGACGGGTCTGTTGGTTTGATAACCCGTCGGGCGCTTTGATGCGATCTTTCCCGGCGGGTCTATCGGTTGATCTATCGGTGGATAGAGCTCAGTGCATCATCAATACCGGTAGCTGCGCGTTGGCGACCATATGCCGGGTCACGCCACCGAAAATCTGCTCGTGCACCCGCCGGTGGGTAAAGGCGCCCATCACCAACAGATCGGCGCTCAGCTCTCCAGCAAGATCGAGCAGGCCCTCACCAGCGGAACGTCGGCGGCTGTCGAACTGTTTGGGTTCGGCTTGGATACCGTGGCGGGATAGGTAGCCGATCAGTTCATCGGCGCCCGGCTTTTTCTGGGCCGAGTTTTTGCTGGTGGCGATAACCACCGACTCGGCCCGCTGCAGCCAGGGCAACGCATGGGTCACGGCACGGCCGCCTTCGGTGCTGCCGTTCCAGGCGATCAACACTCGTTTCGGGTTGAACCGGGTCTGGGTACGGGGCATCAGCAGCACCGGTTTGCCGCTGCGCATGATCGCCGCCTCAAACGTGGCGGTGGGTTTGCCGCTTCGCGGGCGTGGAATAAGGATCAGATCGGCGACCTTGCCGTTCTCGGCCACCAGTTCGCTGCGCAGACCGTTGACCTCCTGCCAGTGGGTGCTGGCCTGATCGGGACTTGATTCGGCGCTGAGCAGCACCTGCTGTTGGTCGCAAAGCTTAGCGAACTGTTGCTGCAGCTCGTCGGACTCGGACCTGGCGTACTTGTCGGCCAGCTCTTCGAGTTGCTGCACCATCTGGTGCGGCATCCGCATTGCCATCGCATCTTCGGGGATAAACTGGCGCGGGCTGACCTGGGCGTGCAGCACCTCCAGGTGCGCACCGCAGTAGCTCGCCACCGCCAGTGCCCCCTGGATCCGCTCAACGACCTGGCCGCTGGTGTTGATCGGCATCAGTAGGGATTTGGGTTGAATCATCGTGGGATTCCTTTACTTAACAGGTTGAGGGCTTCACAGATCAAGGGCTTAACTCAGACCCAGGGGCCAAGGCAGTTCGACCGAGTCCTGCAGCAGTCCCTGGGGCAGATCCAACACCATCACGTGGGACAGCGTGGTCAGGAACAGCACCGCACAGCCGGTCAGCATCGCGGTCCGCACCATTGAGGCACGGGCCTTGAGCAGCAGGAAGATCACGAAGAACAGGGCGATCGAGATCAGGTAGCCGACCAGGTAGCAACTGACGATCAGCCCCACCAGCCAGTAGATGTAGTGCAGCAGTCCGGTGATGCTCTGATCACCGACATAACCGGCCTCGACCTCGTTGTCGAAATTGACCGGATCGTCGACCCGGTTAGTCGCCAGCTTGAACAGCACATAACCTGACATCAGTAACATCAGCGCACAGAGTCCACCGGTGAACACGCCGCCCAGCATCGACTGCTGCAGCGAGTCATACAGGCCATAACCGAAGGCGACGAATACACCACCAGCAAACAGGGTCTGCGGACGCAGGTCACGGGCTTTGCGAGGCGTCGGTGCACTGTCGTCGTTGCCATCTTGGTCATCCTGCTTGGCGGCTTTGGCGTTCTTGGACGCATGGCGAGCGGCAAAGTAGATCGAGGCCACGGTCATGGCGCCGATAATCAGTACGCCCGGCTTGGTCAGGAAGCCGATGCCGTCAAACTGCAGCGCCTGATAGAGATAGGTCTCCATCCCACCGGCCAGCACAAAGCCGATCAGGAACGCCGGACGGGGCCAGCCGAAGCGCTTCATCAACACACCCAACACACCGATCGCCATCAGCGCTACCAGGTCGCCAAGATCGCGGGTGGCCTGGAATGCGGCGAAGCAGATCACCATGATCATAAAGGGCGCCATCAGCGCATACGGGATAGTGGTCAGACGGGCGACCCACTTGGACATAAACAGGCAGGCACCGGCGCCGATTACATTGGCCAGCGCCAGCGACCAGACGATGGTGTAGGTGATATCCAGATCGGTGCTGACCATCGCCGGACCAGGCTCCAGGCCGATCAGTACCATGCCGCCGAGGAACACCGCCATGCTGCCGGAACCGGGGATACCGAACAGCAGCGTCGGGATCAGGCCGCCACCCTCTTTGGCGTTGTTGGAGGACTCGGGGGCCAGCACACCGCGAACGTCACCCTTGCCGAAGCCGGACTTGTCCTTGGTAGTTTGCACCGCGTGGCCGTAGGCGATCCAGTCGACCACGCTGCCGCCCAAGCCGGGTAGGGCGCCGACGATACAGCCGATCACGGCGCAGCGTAGCGCCAGCCACTTATTCCGGATCAGGTCACGCACGCCATCGAGCCAGCCGCTGCCGAGCTTGGAGGCTTCGGCGATCGGACGGTTCTGGCGCAGCAGGTCGATAATCTCCGGCAACGCGAAGATACCCAGACCCACCACCACCAATGGGATGCCGTCCATCATGTAGTCGTTGTCGAAGCTCATGCGGTATTCACCGGTAGCCGGGGCTCCGCCGATGCTACCCAGCAGTAGGCCCAGACCACAGGCACTCAACCCCTTGACCAGGCTGCTGCCGGCCAGCACGCCGACCATGCTCAGGCCCAGCAGGGTCAGCATAAACAGCTCGGCCGACCCGAACGCCAGAATCACCGGGCGGGCGATCAGTACGAAGGCGGTCAGCACGATGGCGCCGAATAGGCCGCCAAACAGAGATGCTGAGAACGCCGCAGATAGCGCCCTAGCGGCTTGGCCTTTCTTGGCCATCGGGAAACCGTCCAGCACCGTGGCCTGCGAGCCGCTGGAGCCGGGGATGCCCATCAGAACCGAGGTGAAGGTGTCGGAGGTGGGGATCACCGCCACCAGACCGATCAGCATCGCCAGCGCGGAGACCGGATCCATGCCGTAAAGGAAGGGCAGCAATAGAGACAGACCGGCGATACCGCCCAGTCCCGGAAAAATACCGATAGCGAGCCCCAGGAATACGCCGCCGGCCAGATAGATCAGGTGGGTACCGCTGAGGATCGTCTGCAGGGCGGTCAGGAATGCATCAATCATGGTTCCTTTCCTCTTTTAGGTGCGAATGTTATGTGCGCATATTGGGCGCGAAGGAGGAGAGCCGGGCCCCGTGCGGGCCCGGAAGTCGTGGTTAAAACGGAATGGCTGAGGAGGGGGGTTAGAAGCGGACGTTGTACTTCTTGGTCAGCCAGTCACGAACCCACTGACGATCGGCGTCGGAGATGTTCAGCGCCACCTCGAAGGCTTTCACCGCGTCGCCCATCACCGCCTGGGGATATTTGCCCAACACTTTCTCGGAGCGGGCGCCGAACTCGTCGGAGGCGACGGTTTCGGCAGCGGCCTTACGCCAGGTTTCGATCACATCCTGATCGGTACCCTTGGGTAGGAAGATCCCTTTCTGAGCCGCAAAGCCGGCGACAAAGAATGATTTCCAAACGTTGAAAGCGGTGCCTTCAGGCTGCTTGCCGTGGATCATCTGGTAGACCTCGGCAAAGTGGGGCAGCTCCGGGAAGGTCGGGTCGCGCTGCAGTTGGCCATTCTGGTCCATCACACCCCAGGTCATGATCGGGATCGCCTTACCTTCTGTCACCAGCGGGGTAACCTTTTTCAAGAACGCTGAGCTGGTCTGGTAATCGATATTGACCTCGCCACGCTCAAACGCCAATCGACCGGCGCCGCGACCCTTCATGCCGAAGATCGCCTGCACATCAATATCGAGTAGATCCAGCGCCAGCAGCGGCACCAGATCCAGCGAAGTGGCACCCTGGCTGCCGTATTTCAGTTCTTTACCGCGCAGTTTGACCAGATCCTCCGCGCTGTTGATACCCAGGCTCGGGCTGACGTAGAACACCCCACCGGTGGGGGTGGCCATGACCACGTTCCAGTCTTTGTATTCGTACTTAACCCGCTTATCGCCGAGCAGATACGGGAACTGGGTCGAGCCGGAGGTGCCGAGGATATTCAGGCCATTCTTCTTGGCCCGGCGTTGAAACTGATTGGCGCCCTTGGTGGAGCCGCCGCCGGGGATGTTCTTGACCACCACGGTGGGCTGGCCCGGCAGGTTTTTGGAGATCATCGGGGCGTAGAAGCGGGCCCAGGTGTCGGATCCACCACCCTCCTTGAACGGGATGATCCATTCGACCCGCTTGCCGCTGAAGTCGACCGCAGCTTGGATCGGAGTGGCCAGGGTAACGGCGGCCATACAGGCCAGACCAGTGCTCAGGCCGGTGAGGGCTTTGCTTTTGAAACTCTTAGTGGAGAACAGCTTGCTCAGGGAGCTTTTCGGGGACTGTGGGTTTTTCATCGTTATCCTCACATTCTTTCTTGTCGTTATTAGTGGTGCTCTTATCGCCTGGTGCTGCGATGGCGCTGGGAGCTAGGTTCCAACTTACGGGGTGAAACTGTCAGCAACCTGTCATCACAACGAAGGCCCGACGATATTTCGAAAAAGGCTCAGGAAACTCGCGCTTGCGGTCGCGACCAGATCCGACCTGGCACGTACAGCTCGCCGCGGAACAGCTTGCGGGCGGTGCGGATCAGCCCTGCTCGGCGAATCTCCGGACAGCTTTGTCCCGGCGCCAGCTCCAGCACCAGATCGATCTTGCCGCTGGGGTGTTCGATCCCGATCTCGGGGTTGAGTGTGTCGGGGCGGTCGATCAGCTCGTCGGTGATGGTACCGGGCAGCATCGCGGCGCTGGCGACGCAGATCGCGCCGGTGACCGCGTGGGCGGCGTGGCAGTTGTCCGGCACAAAATAGCGCGAGGTGATGGTGCCGCCGTTGCGTGGCTTGGATAGCAGCGCCACCTTGGGCAACACCTTGCCGGTGGCATCACCCAGTCCCATCTTCCAGGAAGCCTGTTGGCGGATCCGCTCGATCCGCGCCAGCAGCTCGGTATCGCTATCCAGTTCAGTCTTGGCTTCGTCTCCCTGCTTACCCAATGCTGTCGCGGGAATCAGCACCATCGGTACCGAGGCATCGACGCAACTGACCTCGACGCCGTCGAAACTATCGCGCAGGTTGCCGGTGGGGAGCAGCTTGCCGGTTTTGGTGCCGGCCACGTCGAGGAAATTGAGCAGAATCGGCGCAGCGCTGCCTTCGACGCCGTCGATCCGGGTCTCGCCTTCGTAGTCGACCTGACCGCCGGGAGTCTGCACCACCAGCTCGATCATCGAGTCGGTGTTGACGTTACGCACTCGGACCCGGGTCTGTTCGTCATCGGCATTGACCAGCCCCGATTCGATCGCGAACGGACCGACACCGGACAGAATATTGCCGCAGGAGGGCGACAGGTCGACGCTCTTTTCATCCACCGAAACCTGGGCGAACAGGTAGTCGATATCGGCGTCCGGGTGTTGAGAAACCGACACCACCGCCACCTTGCTCGACAGGCTGGAGCCACCACCGATACCGTCGATCTGCTGGGCATGGCCCGAGCCCATCACCGCCAGCAGTACCTGGTCGCGCAGCTCTGGATCACGGGGTAGGTCATTGGCAAGAAAGTAGGGGCCGCGGGAGGTGCCGCCGCGCATCATGGTGCAGGGAATTGCAGTCTGGATAGGCATGCTGAGCTCCGTTGTTATTGTTGTTGCCGTTGGTTTACGGGCCTGGATCAGGCGAAGAAAAAAGACGGAGCTGCCGCAATCTTGCTACCAGCAGGCGCCCCGCCAAGAGAGAGTCAGTTGTTGCTGAGGATCGCGACCTTATCGATGGCGACCGGAGTAGCGCGGGGCTTGCTGACCAATTTATGGGTCGAGGCAACCGGGCGCGGCTTTTCGCTCAGTTGAGACTGAGGACGCGCCTGGGAAATGGAGGTTGAAAACTGGAAAGGTTCGAAAGAAAGCATGGTGTTCTCCCACTGAAATGCCGATGTGGGAGCCACCTTAAGCGGTCAAGCTGTCAGCAACCTGTCATGCCAAAAAAATGAGTCGTGCTGAGTCGAAAGATCATCGATAGCCCTCGATCGGTACGGGGCAGGGGCAGGGGCAGGGGCATGGGCAGAGGTATGGGTATGGGTATGGAAGAGAGTTGGCCGATCAGCAACCCCTATCCCAGTCGGGAGTGCCTTGGTAGCGCTCGATCAGAAAGTCGAGCAGGCTGCGCAGCGAGGCGGGCAGATGGTGGCGCGACAGGTAGACGCCCCAGAGACTCAGCTCGGGTGCCTGCCAATCGCTCAGCAGGGGTACCAGTTGGCCTTCCCGGATCAGTGGGCCGACCAGATAGCTCGGTTGCAGTGCGATACCGATCCCGGACAACACCGCCTCGGTTAGCACGCTGGCTTCATTGGCGCTGAAGTTGCCCGATACCGGTACGGTCAGCTGCGGCTGATCGGGGCGCTCGAAACGCCAGGCGCCTTTGCCGAAGTTGGAGTAGGTGAGGCAGTTGTGCCGGCTCAGCTCGTCGGGGGTCTGGGGTGTTCCGTACTGGGCCAGGTAGGCCGGTGAGGCGCAGATGATTGAGCGGCAGGGCGCCAGCCGGCGGGCCACCAGCCCCGGGTCCAGCTCACCGGAGATTCGAATCGCCAGGTCGACCCGCTGTTCGATCAGGTTGATGGTGTCGTCGCTGGCGATCATGTCGATCGACACCTGCGGGCAGCGCGCCAGGAAGTCGGCCATCGCCGGAGCTAGGTGGGCGCGGGCGAAGGAGCTGGAGGCGGTCACCCGCAACCGCCCACGCGGTGGTTGATCGGCTTGCTGCAGTGACGATTGCAACTCCTCTTCGAGTTCCAGCATCTGCTGACACTGGCGCAGACACTGCTGTCCGGCTTCGGTCAACGAGATCCGCCGGGTTGAGCGCTGCAGCAGACGGGCGCCGAGCCACTCCTCCAGTGCATTGACGCAACGGGTTGCTTTGACCCGACTGATATCGAGCTGCTCGGCGGCGGCGGTAAAGCTGCCCTGCTTCACCACCTCGGCGAATACCTGCATGGCTTGTAGACGATCCATCGATACCTAGTTCCGACGATACTTATATTGTTACAAAAAATGAAATGGAAAGGTTCAGTATTGTCTCTATATCCGGGCTAATCAAGCCATTAACGTAGCGTTATCTGCTTATTGATGAGAACAACACCGAGAGGAATCGATTATGAAAACGCTACGTTCACTCTGGATGGCGGTGGCCCTGAGCGCCGCGACCGTTACCGGAGCCTATGCCCAAACTGAGGCATCGGCCGATCCCGCGCTCGATCTCACCGTTTACAACGCCGATGCCGGCAGCTTTCATGTTAACTCGGTGTTGGTAACCGGCGAGCAGGATGCGGTGTTGATCGACGCCCAGTTCAGCCGCGCCCATGCCCACCGGGTGGTGGCTGAGATCCTCGATAGCGGCAAGAACCTGACCACGGTCTACGTCAGCCACGGTGACCCGGACTACTACTTCGGCCTGGAGGTGATCAAAGCCGCTTTCCCGCAGGTCGAGATCTACGCCAGCCAGCCGACTATCGACTGGATCAACAACACCGTCGAGAAAAAAGTCGCCTTCTGGGGGCCGAAAATGGGCACCAACGCCCCGGACCGGCCGATCATCCCGCAGTTGCTGCCCAAGCAGGGGCTGTCATTGGAAGGTAAGGCGCTGGAAGTCAAAGGTTTGGACAGTGATTACCCCGGTCGCAGCTACGTCTGGATTCCAGCCATCAAGGCCGTGGTGGGTGGTGTGAATGTCTACAGCGACCTGCACCTGTGGGTCGCCGATGCCCAGAGCAAGGCCGATCGACAGGGCTGGATGACGGTGTTGGAAGGGATCGAAGCGCTGCAACCGAAGCAGGTTATTCCGGGCCACGCCAACGCCGGTGCGCCCCGCGGCTTGGCGGCGGTCAATTTCACCAAAGATTATCTGCAGCGGTTCGAAACCGAGCTGGACCGTAGCGCCGATTCCAGTGTGCTGATCGAATCGATGCAAGGTCTCTACCCCGACGCTGGGCTGGGCATCGCACTGCAGATCGGTGCCAAGGTCACCAAGGGTGAAATGAAGTGGTAAGCCTGTCACTAACATAGATGCGTAACAGAAAAGCCCGGATTGAGTCCGGGCTTTTTAATGGGCTGCTTTTACAGGGTCAACGGAGAAGGCAGTGTGAATCCCTTTATGACGTCCTTGCTAGCCATAAGGAGATTTTTCGATGCGTACTCTCAGTGTGTTTCACCGATGGAGTGAGTCGCTTGCTTAGGGGGGCTTTTAAGTGATAAAAATCAAGTTTTTGGGCTGTTTGAGGCAGTTAGATTCCGCTGTGCTATATCAAGCACTAAGCAGCAGTCTCCGTATTGTTGAAACTGTTGTTCTGTGATTTTCCCTAGGTTTTCCATGGACATAATGTGTTATCAGAACCCCTTTTGAGGCTTAACTCTGAAGCCGTTAACAGGGTAGAGTAGATAGGACGTTAGTATTATCTTCCTGAGACACAGGATTTATTCATGCGCTCTAAACAGGACAAATGATGAAACGCATCAGAAAGAAACATGCCGGCAAAGAATACGTTGCTCCTTGGGAACGTGCTTTCGACAGGGTATTAACCCCAATCGAGGAATTTATCCATCGGCAGACCACCAGTGGTATTTTGCTGATGCTCTGTGCGGTCATCGCGTTATTTATCGCCAATGGAACCTTTGCTGAAGCCTACCATCACTTTTTTCAGCTCTATTTCACGATAGGGTTGGAGAACTTCCAGCTGTCCAAATCCATGCACCACTGGATCAATGATGGCCTGATGGCGATCTTCTTTCTGGTTGTTGGTCTGGAACTGAAACGGGAGCTGCTGGTTGGTGAATTGGCCGATGTGAAGCAGGCCTTACTCCCTATCATCGCAGCGGTAGGGGGGATGCTGGTCCCTGCGTTAATCTACTTCGCCATCAACCCAAGCGGTCATACGGCCGATGGCTGGGGAATTCCAATGGCGACGGATATCGCCTTTGCCCTGGGAGCGCTGGCGTTGCTGGGGAAACGGGTCCCACAAAGTCTGCTGATGTTCCTGATCGCCGTGGCGATTGTTGATGATCTGGGAGCGGTAACCGTTATTGCGCTGTTCTATACCGAAACCCTTAATCTGATGGCACTGGGTCTGGCCGTTCTGTTCACTGTGCTTCTAGTCTTTTTGAATCTTTGGGGTGTTCGCCGGCTGGCACCTTATCTGGTGGTTGGCGCATTCCTCTGGGTTGCGATGCTGAAAAGCGGAATCCATGCGACCTTGGCCGGGGTTATTCTGGCATTCATTATCCCCATGAAGCCCAAATATGATCCGAAGCGCTTCCTCTCTCTGATTGGCAGCAGCGTCGATACGATCAAGGACGCGTATCGGAAAAATGAAAACATCCTGATCAATGATGCGCTTCGCTCCAAGGTCCGCGCGCTGGGTAATGGTGCCTATCTGGTACAGGCTCCGGCGCAGGTACTCGAAAGCCAGTTGCATCTGTTTACTGCCTATCTGGTTATCCCGATCTTCGCCCTGGCAAATGCGGGGGTAGCGATCGACTTTTCAAATATCAGCAGCATTATTGTTCACCCGGTGACCATGGGTATCGGCGTCGGGCTGGTGCTGGGTAAGCTTATCGGTATTGCCGGTTTTACCTGGTTAGCGGTCAAAGCCGGGCTGTGCAATCTACCCAAAGGGCTGAATATGAACCACATCATCGGTGTCGCCTTTATGGGTGGGATCGGTTTTACCATGTCGATCTTCATTGCCGAGCTGGGTTTCGCCGGTCATCCCGATGATCTTTTGATGGCGAAAACCGGAATTTTGTTTGCTTCCTTTACGGCGGGTATCACCGGCTTTATCTGGCTGTACCTGACCTCTAAAGCGCCAGAAACGGTAACCGAAGTGTCCGCTGCAACCGCGGCTGATGTGAAAGAGTAACCTTCCTAGCTCGACTGCCCCCATGCACCTGTCGGACGCTTTAGTCCAGTGCGCAGGGGGCAGGCTAGGCATCGCAATGCAAAAGCCCGGATTGGTTCCGGGCTTTTTTATGGGGTGTGAGGATCGCTGCTATTGAGGATTAGCTGAACTTATTGCTGCATGGAGGGGTAACGCCTCAACTGATCTCTCTGTTGCCCAGCTAGGTGGCAGACTCAGTATCAAAAGAAACCCTACGGACATGCGGGTTCTCAACACAAACTTCTAACACTGAAATTTCAGACAAAACAACGAGATTTGTAGCACCATCAGATTCCAGCAGGATGCACTCCCTTCGCGCCTCATCAAGGCGCGTATCCAAGCCTATCCCTTCAATAATCTCGCCTGATTTCAGTACTAACTTGAGTGGGTATCTGTAAGTACAGACTATTTCTACGTAATCGTGTATTTCACAAGAAATCATTGTTAACACCCAAAGTGATGTCTAGTGCTTAGAGCATACAATGCCGGAGCCATAAGCTCCCCATGAATGTGTTTGCTATATGCAACGGTAGGAACTTGGGTTGTTTAAAGCTCTTGCATCAGCTGAATGTAATTCCCGCAGGTATCGTCGAGCACGGCAATCATAACGCTGCCCGCTTCTCTGGGCGGTATCGAGAATTCTACCCCCAGGCCTGCAAGTCTCTGGTACTCGTTTTCCAGGTCGTTAACCGCGAAGGAGGTCCATGGAATGCCGGCCTCTTTCAAGGCTTGTTGGTACAGTCTGGCGGGCTTGAACGCCATGGGTTCTAGTAGCAGCTCAACGCCGGCTTGTTCTTCGGGGGATACGAGCGTCAGCCAGCGGTGCTCACCCAAAGGGACATCTTTTTTCTTGATAAAGCCCAACACTCGCGTGTAGAAATCCAGCGCTTTATCTTGGTCCTCAACGGGAACACTGGTTACGTATAGTTTGATCATCGCTTGGCGCTCTCTGTCAATTCAGAACGCTTCAAGAATAGTCAGGATCAGATTGGATTACTTATTCTAGATTGCTGTGCTGGAGGCGCTGGTACGCGGTTGGCGTATGGCCGGTGCACTTTTTAAAGACCGATGAGAAGGTCGGCACACTTTCATAGCCCACGTCGAAGCAGGTCTGAGTGATCGGCGTTCCTTGCTTGATCAACTCCTTGGCTTTGGAGATACGTAAGTCTCTTAAATAGGCTCGGGGCGTTAACCCGTAGACGCGCTGAAAGATCCTGACGTAATGAAATCGAGAAATACAGGCCGCTTCGGCTAAGTCATCGAGTTCTACCTTGTCGGAATAGAACTTCTCCATGAACGCCTTCGATTGTCTTACGCGCGCATAGTGTTCTGGCCGTAATGAAAGCTCGCTATATATGCGATCCAGCTCAGTTTCAAAATAGGTTACTGATCTTTTCGTCATCGGATGAGTTACGGCCATAAGGTAGATGAGGTCGTGCCTGATACCTAGCTGGGTTTTCCCAATATTCGCTATGGATCGGTAGCGGCTTTAATCAACCGATCCTCGCAGGCAAGGCTGCCTTGGCGAGGATCATGAACCAGTGTGACTGCTGTTGCGGATTCTTTCCATGGTTGGGCGATAACAAAGCAGTACTGTTGAGATGGATGAAGCCTTGAAAAGGTTCTGATCAGCGAGTCGTTACACGAATCGGTGCGTTTCCTCTTATGCTCGATAGAAAAACTCATTGCTGTAACGTCATGAAAATAATGGCTATCTGCTTGTATTGAGTCTTTGTGCTTCAGCCATATTGCCAATCTCCGGTTTGTTTTTGGTTGACAAGCTTGCGTTCCATAGATAAAACGTTCCATATATAGAACGTTCGATATAAGGAACGTTTTGTCTGATTCAGACTTACCACTTCTAGCAGATGGGTTATGGATAAAGTCACTCTCGAAACGATTGGTCGACACCTGCAGGAGCTGCGAATTGAACGCGGCTGGTCATTGTCACAGCTTGCCGCTGCCGCGGGCATCGCCAAGTCGAATCTGTCACGCCTTGAACAGGGTAATGGAAATCCTACCTTGGATACGATCTGGCGGCTGGCGATGCAGCTGAACGTCCCCTTCGGCAACCTAGTTGCGCCGATCAGCGTGCCGGTGGGCGAGGAGGGGGTTCAAGTTCGTCTGATCGATCAGGGCAAAGACGAACCTCAGGTCGATGTTTATTGGATGACTTGCGCGCCCCACACACAGCGTGAGGCAGAACCCCATACGCCAGGTACCAGGGAATCGATCACGGTGATCAGTGGGCAGCTAGAGGTCGGCACGCTTGAAGACAGACAGAAGCTCTCCGCTGGAGAAACTCATACCTTCGATGCCGATAGTCCGCACCTCTACCGAGCAGGCGAAAATTGGGCCTCTCTGATGGTCACAATCGTTTATGCCGGCGGTGGAAAACGCTCATGATCTCTGATGCAGCCTATCCTCACCGCTCCGCCTGGTTGGCCGGTGTTCGCGAAGCCCTGCCGCTATTGGGTGGCTACATACCCGTGGCGATCTCGTTTGGACTTATCGCTATTCAGGCTGGTTTCAGTGCTTGGGAAACCATCGCTATTTCAACGCTGGTCTATGCGGGCGCTTCTCAGTTCCTGTTCGTCGGTATGGTCGCTGCCGGAGCACCGTTGTGGCTGGTGGTGATCATGACGTTGCTGATCAACGCTCGTCATGTGGTCTACGGTCCCAATCTCGCACCCTGGTTAACGCCAAGTCGCTGGTGGCCCTGGTTGGCTCATGGCCTGACCGATCAGGTCTTTGCGCTGGCGCTGACTCGGTTCCCACAGCTTCCGGCAAACGAGCGTGTGGGATGGTTTACCGGTGCCATGTTGCTCGCCTGGTTCAGCTGGATTGGCGGAACCGCACTGGGAGCGTTCGCCGGTGCCGAGTTGATGTCTCGCTGGCCGTTACTTGGTGAAGTCCTTCCCTTTGCGCTTCCAGCCCTGTTTTTGGTGCTACTGGCACCCAGGTTTACCTCTCGGCAATGGGTAATCGCATTGGGCAGTGCGATAACAGCTTCCCTGCTGCTTACCCTGAATGGCCTGAATAATGCGGCGATTCCAACGGCGGCCGCGTTAGGGTGCCTGTGTTTTTATTTGGTGAAGCCCGGTGAGAAAGCAGGAGCAGAGCGCAATGCATGATTCACTTTGGTTGGCCGTTGTTGCTATTGCTGTGGGCACCTTCAGCATGCGGTTTCTCCCGATGCTATGGATGCAACGGCACCTGGATAAGCACGATGGCCAGGATGCAATCGATGTCATGCCTCAGTGGCTGAGCTTGCTTGGGCCCATGATGATTGCCGCCATGTTTGGCGGCTCGTTAGTCCCTAACAGTGTCAATCTCACCGGTTGGGCGGCGACTGCCTGCGGCGTGCTAGTCACCCTGTTGGTTTGGCGTCGCACCCTGTCCCTTGGACTGCCCGTGCTAGCTGGGGTGTTTGCTTATGGCGCGGTGTTTATCGCATTCAGGTAATGTGCAAGCGTTTGCTCAGGTTGGAGCCGGCTGCGCTGCTGATCACCTCGGGGTCTTTAGTGACCTGATTTTGTCTCATGCACCTACATCCTTTGTGACGGTAGGCTAATTGTTAAAGATCACCGCAATCTACTGTGCGGGTTGGGGCATGCAAGCACAGGTACGCTGACAGGGACTAAATGATGAAGGGCCGATGGAGGTTAACAAAGCCATCTATCCCAGTAGGATTAGGCGTGAATCTGCAATACAGGGCATGGCGGTTTCAGATCGAGTTGATCGGGGCGGCTATAATATTTTGGGTTGGACTAACAGAAGAGGCGATTGGGTGAGATTTTGTTTATGGCTGCTCGGTTTGCTGCTCTCAGCTGCATCACTCGCGGCCAGTTCAGCTGAGAGAATTCCTTTAGTTACCTACCATATCGCTCCGCCTTTTATCGTCGATCGAGATGCCAGAATCGGCCTGACTTATGATCTTGCGGAGTTTTTGACGGAGCGATCTGAAGGTCGATTCCACTTTGTTGTGGAGGGCCTCCCTCGGATGCGGGTGAATTCGAGGCTGGAGAAATCATCTCCGCTGGTGGTTCCTTGGGTAAATCCGCACTGGTTTAAAGACCCCACCATGGAACGCTATCTATGGACTTCGGGTTATTTGCCCGACAACAATGCGGTGCTCTCTTCAGTTATTAAGCCGATTGAATACACCGGTCCTGATTCCTTGATCGGCAAGTCGTTATCCGGGGTGCTCGGTGGGCGATGGGTTGGTGTGGACCCATTAATCGAACAGGGAAAAATAAAGCGGGTCGATACCAGTTCGTATTTATCGACACTTCGGATGGTGCTGCATGGACGAGTTGATGCGACCATTATTCCGTCGCCGGTCGCTAAGTATCTGATATCTCAGGAGCGATTTTCCGGCTATTTTCATTTTTCAGCCCGCCCCCATACGGAGTACTTGCGCCACTTTCTGGTTAAAGAAAGGCCGGATGTCCGCCGCTTTCTCGAAGCCCAGGTTCCTATTCTTCGTGACGATCCACGATGGAAGGCCAGCATGGCGAGCTATGGAATGTAATTGGGCTTGTCTAAGACCGCTTTAGGGTGAGCCAGGCTCTTTCGATGGGTCACTCGCTGACCGAAAACTGATTCAGTAACCAGGTCTTTAAGGTTGTTGACGCTCGGGTCAGTGGTTGGCGTTTCGGATGGATCAGGTAGTAGCTTTTATCTAGTGGTAGTCGTTGTTTGAACGGCTCGATCAGCTCACCTCGCTTGAGTTCTTCTTGAATCATCAGTTCACTGCCTAACACTACGCCCTGGTGTCGCTTGGCAGCATCGATTGCCAGCAGCGCCTGGTCAAAGTGCAGGGTGGCTATCTGTTGCCGTTGTTCGGCTGTGATGGTGCTGAACGCATTGAGCCATCGATCCCAGAAGGGCTGCAAACTGTTGACGATCAGGGTGGCCTGCTGCAGTTGATCTACATCGATAAGCTGCTTGGTCTGTTGGTACTCCGGGCTACAGAACAGGCAGACTTCGTCGTCAAAAACTAACGTCACATCAAGCTGCGGATCTTCGCCATCGAAATGGCGTACCGCCAGATCCACCGCATCGGTTTGGAACTGAACCGGACTGTTAGACGCGTTGATATGTACCTCGATTTCCGGGTGCTGGCTGACAAAGTGCTCCAGTCGAGGGCCCAACCATTTGGAGGCCAGGGTTTGCGTCATCGACAGGCAGACCCGGTTGGTCGCTCCGTACCGGCAGGCTTCACTGGAGTTGCTGATCTGCTCTAACGCCGGTGCAATGCGGCCGTAATAGTCCAAGCCGCGATCGGTCACCGTTAGCTTACGAACCCTGCGCATAAACAGCGGGTAACCAAGCCAGTTTTCCAGTTTTTGAACTTGTTGGGACACCGCGCCGGGGGTGATATGCAGCTCTGCGGCTGCCTGCTTGAAACTGCCGTTACGTACTGCGGACTCGAAGGCGACCAGGGCACGAAGGGGCGGCATCGCTCTTTGCATGATGGGTATCCGACTAAGCAGTGAATAGACAGTAAGATAGAAAAACTATTTTATTAAGGTGGAATAAATCGTTTGTCAAGGAGGCCAGGTTCGCCACAATAAGCAGATATCTGCGCAGGCCCTGTGGCTTTACTACTATGGGGTTAGTTTGATCCGCGTGCTTCGGTTAGCAGTTGTCGTAGCTTGAATACAGCCAGCCAGGAACAGGATAGAAAACCACCCTATGAGCACCATAACCCTTCCCCAAACCCGTGAGCGCTTGTTCACCCCGGTACTGATCGCCGGCTGTGTCATCATCCTGATCAGCTTTGCGATCCGCTCCTCGTTTGGCTTGTTCCAGATTCCGATTGCCGAAGAGTTCAACTGGCTGCGGGCGGACTTCTCGTTTGCGATCGCGATCCAGAATCTGTTCTGGGGCATCGGGCAACCGATCTTCAGCGCCTTTGCCGAAAAGTACGGTGACCGCAAAGCGATCATCGCCGGGGCGATGACCTATGCCGCGGGTCTGGTTTTTTCCTCCTACGCCATCACGCCGGGGCAGCACCAGTTGTTGGAAGTCCTGGTCGGCTTCGGTATTGCCGGTACCGGCTTTGGCGTGATCCTCGCCGTAGTCGGCAGGGCAACCGCAGAAAAATATCGCTCGATGGCCTTGGGTATCGCTACCGCGGCGGGTTCTGCCGGTCAGATCGTCGGCCCGCCGTTGGCTCAAACCCTGTTACAGCAACTGGCCTGGCAGTCGGTGTTTGTGGTGTTTGCGGCGATGATCCTGTTGTCGTTGCTGGCGCTGTTCTTTATGCGGGTTCCGGCCCCCCCCAAAGCGCAGCATCAGGATGACGGCATGGGAAAGATCGTGTTCAAAGCCGTCCAGGATCCGACCTTTATTTTTATCTTTATGGGCTTCTTCTCATGCGGCTATCAGCTGGCGTTTATCACCGCTCACTTCCCAGCCTTTATCGCAGAGATGTGTAGTGCGGTGGCACCCGGTAGCATCATCCAAGCCCTAGGGGTTAGCTCGACCTCGACGCTGGGAGCGGTTGCGATTGCGCTGATCGGAGTGGCCAATATCGGTGGAACCCTGTTGGCGGGCTGGCTGGGTAACCGTTACTCACGCAAATACCTGTTGGCCAGTATTTATCTGCTGCGTACCCTGGTGGCCGGGGCGTTCATTATGAACCCGATCACGCCCGAATCGGTGGTGCTGTTCTCGATCTTGATGGGCGCCCTCTGGTTGGCGACCGTGCCACTGACAGCCGGTCTGATCGCCCAGATCTACGGCCTGCGCTACATGGGCACGCTTTACGGGTTGGTGTTCTTCTCGCACCAGTTGGGCGGATTTCTGGGCGTCTGGCTGGGCGGTTCGATGTACGACCTGTACGGCAATTACACTCTGGTCTGGTGGGTCGGTGTCGGCGTTGGGGCATTCTCCGCGTTGATCCATCTACCAGTCAGAGAGCAGCCTTGGGCCGAGCGGCAGGGATTGGCTGCCGCCTAGAGCGTGTGGATCATCTCTTCAAGCTCGACGCTCCGCTCATCCTGGGTGTGTTGCATCAGGTAGTCGATAAACACCCGGGTTTTAGCGGGTAGGTAGCTGCGGGATGCATAGTAGACCCGGACCTTTAACGGGTCGGCTTCGAACTCTTCCAGCACCCGCTTGAAACAGCCTTGTTGCAGGCAGTTGCGGGCGTGGCCGATACCGATCCGGGCGATACCGATACCCAAGTCCACCGCTTTCATCGCGGCGGAGATACTGTTGACCACCAGATTGCCCTGGGGCTCGATCTGGATCAGCTGGTCTTGCTGATGAAAGCTCCAGTCAAACTTGCGACCGGTGGTCGGCGAGCGGTAAGCGATGCAGTTATGCTGGGCAAGCTCTTGCGGCGATCTGGGGGTGCCGTAACGCTCCAGGTAGGCGTCGGACGCCACCAACACCGGTTGTAGCTGGTAGAAATCCCTTGCGATCAGGCTGCTCTCCGGATTGTTCAGAACACCGATGCCGACGTCGGCTCCCTCCTTGGCCAGATCGCCGATGCGGTCATCGAAATTCAGGTCCAGTTCGATCTCCGGATACTGCTCCAGGAATTCCGGCAGCAACGGCAACACCATCATGCGTCCAAAACTGTCCGGTAGGTTGACTTTGAGACGACCGCTAGGGGTCTGCTGGCGATCACTGCTGAGTCGAATCTGGTCCTCTAGCTGTTCGACCAGGTGGCCGGTGCGGCGGTACAGATCATCGCCGTCTTCGGTCAGCGCCAGTGAGCGGGTGGTGCGGTGGAACAGCCGTAGCGACATCGATTTTTCCAGCGTCGCGATCGCTTTGCTGACCGCCGCCGAGGAGGTGCCGAGCTGCCGTGCGGCGGCTGAAAAGTTGCCGTTTTTTACCACGGCGTTGAAGATATGGAGCTGGTTCGGAATCATGGCTTATCCGTCGTCAAAGGCTTGGATCGGTCGGCATTTCAGTGCTTTCACTATAACAGCTGTGCGTTAAAGGCAGCTGTTAGTTTTAACTATAGGTTGAAACTGTTCCAAGGTGATCGTGGCTACACAGGGGTTGGTGGGTTCTGTTTCAATGCCCTCAACGATAACCGGACAGAGCGAGTCATCCGTATTCCGGATAAGCCCGAACCCTTCGACGAGGCCCTCTATGAGTAACCTGTTTCACCCCGTACAACTGGGCGCCGTGGCGCTGGATAACCGTGTACTGATGGCGCCGCTGACCCGCAGTCGCGCCGACGCCGGCCATATCCCCAGTGATCTGATGGTCGACTACTATGCCCAGCGCGCCAGTGCCGGGCTGATCATTGCCGAAGCCACCATGGTGATGGAGCACGGTTCCGCGTTCATCAACGAGCCGGGGATCTATTCCGAAGCCCAGGTGCAGGCTTGGCAAAAGGTGACCGAGGCGGTCCATGCCGAGGGCGGTAAGATTTTTCTGCAGCTCTGGCACGGTGGACGTGCCTGTCATCCGGATCTGAACGGCGGGCGGGTGCCGGTGGCGCCCAGTGCCATCGCCATTACCAACGACGAAGTTCACACGCTGGACGGTAAGAAACCCTATACCGTGCCGCGGGCGCTGGACGATGCCGAGATTCCCGCCATCGTCGAGGGCTTCGCCCAAGCGGCCCGCAACGCCAAGCGCGCCGGTTTCGACGGTGTCGAAGTGCACGGCGCCAACGGCTACCTGCTGGACCAGTTCCTGCGCGACGGCAGCAACCAGCGCCAGGGCCCCTATGGGGGTTCGATCGAGAACCGCGCCCGTCTGCTGCTCGAAGTGCTCGATGCGGTGACCGCGGTTTGGGGTGAAGACCGGGTGGGGGTGCGACTCTCTCCGCTTAATAGTTTCAACAGCATGAAGGATAGCGATCCGGCGGGCCTGGCGGCCTGGTTGGCCAAGCGTCTGAACGATTACGACCTGGCTTACCTGCACCTGATGCGCAGCGACTTTTTGGGTGAGCAGCAGGGTGATGTGGTCAATCCGGTACGGCAACACTACCGGGGCAAGCTGATCCTGAACATGGGCTACAACGCCGAAGAGTCATCCCAGGTGATCGCCGACGAACAGGCCGATGCCGTCGCCTTCGGCGTGCCCTTTATCGCCAATCCAGATCTGGTTGAGCGGCTGAAACAGTCGGCTGACCTGAACGAGCCGGATCCAAGCACCTTCTATACCCCCGGGGCAGCAGGCTACACCGATTACCCGACTCTGCAGCCCGCCTGAACCACGTTCAGGATCGATAAAGCCACCTCCCGATGAGGTGGCTTTTTGTTGATGGGTACTTGGACTGAGCCGGTAGTCTCCCTTCTATCCACTCAGCCTTCATCGAGCTGCAGCATCTGCTGCCAGAACTCCTTAGCCAGTCCACTGCGGGCCTGGTCCCTCAGCCGGATCAGATAGATCGGGACCTGGCTACGGTAGTTGAAGTTCTCCACCTTCAGCGCGGTCAGCTCGCCGCTGTTCAGCTCCGCTTCCACCATCTGCTGCGGAATCCGGGCCCAACCCATGCCGGCCATCAGCAGGCTTTTCTTCATCATGTAGTCGCCCACGTACCAACGCTGGCCGCCGGGCAGTACGTTGATATGGTCGAACGGTGCCACCGAACCGGTATCGGATAGCAGGATATGGGGGCGGTTGCGCAGCAGAGCCTGAGGGACGCTGGCCTCTTCGGGCAGGTTGAGCAAGTCCGGTCGTGCCACGGTGATCATCGTCAGGCGGCTGATTTCGACATATTCGAACCGGTCGTCGAGGCCGGTGTACGGGCCGATCGCCAGGTCGGCGGTTTCCTTGATCAGCTTCTCCACCACCCCGGACAGGTGTTCGGTGGTGATGTTGAGTTGCAGCTGCGGTTGTCGATCGGCGAAGCGGCGGATCTGTTCCAGCCCCGGTGGCAGGGTGCACATGGCGCTCAGCGAGATCGACAGCGTCGGCACCGTGCCACGGGCCAGATGATGGCCCAGGGCTTCGAGCTCGTTGACCCGGCCCAACAGCTGCTTGGCCTGCCGATAGAACGCCTTGCCTTCGGTGGTCAGGCTGGGGCGATAACTGTCGCGGCTGAACAGCTGGAAATCGAACTGCTGCTCCAGCGTGGCGACGGCGGCGCTGACACTGGGCTGGGTCTTGTGAATATGGTTGGCGGCGGCGCGGAAACTACCTTGTTCGACCACGGCGACGAATGCGCGAAGCTGATCATTGGTCATGGCTAATTCCTAAGACAATAGGTATATCCAATCAATATGAACTAAAGATGCAATTATCTTACGTTCAACTGCGGCGCTAAGATAGCCCCCGATTTCAAACCGGGTTTTCTGAGGGTGGGCTGTTGGATTTAGAGCTGCTGATTTTGACCGTTGCCGCGTTGTTGACCGGGGTTTCCAAGTTTTCCGTCGGTGGGATGGGCATGTTGGTATTGCCGATCCTGATGATCGTCTACCCCGGCCCGGAAGTGCTCGGGGTGTTGATCCCGCTGTATCTGTGGAACGACCTGGCGGTGATGTTCTGTTACCGGCAGCGGATCAACTGGCGGATTATCGCCGCCTTGGCGCCGTTGCTGATGCTGGGAATGGCGTTGGGCAGCTGGCTGCTTCAGGGGCTGGATGCGGACCGTTTCCGGCTGCTGACCGGAACCATGATCCTGGCGATGTTGGGGCTGAGTTTGTGGCTCGACGATCACCAGAGCCAGTGGTTGCGTCACCCTCTGGCAAGTCGCGGCGCCGGATTGCTCGGCGGCCTAATCAGCATGACCACCAATACCGCCGGCCCGCTGCTGAGTCTGTACCTGATGGAACAGCCACTCGATAAGCGGGCGTACATGAGTACCCGCGCCTGGATCTTCATTCTGGTCAACGTTTTCAAAGTGCCGCTGCTGATCGGACTGGGGCTGATGACCTGGGAGTCCACCCGGACCAGCCTGTGGGGCATTCCCGGTTTAGCCCTGGGTGGCCTGATCGGTTTCTGGCTGGTGGGACGGCTGCAATTTGCACAGTTCAAGTGGCTGATTCGCGGCACCGCAGCGCTAGCGGCGATAAAGTTATTTGTTTTCAGTTAGGGGCGCAGGGCGCTCCGGGAGTTAGAGCATGAGTCACTTCGAGATTCACTACGACACTCAATCCCAGGCGATGGCAGCCGAAATCGCCTTCGCCGATCGGGCAGAAGGTCAGCTACAGGTTCGACGTCTTGGCAACCGGGTTCAGGTGACGCCGCCACCTTTGGTCGCGCCGTTGGTGGCTTTATTGGAACGTCTCTGTCGGATTAGTGGGCGCGACTGTTTTATCCCCGAGCAATCAGCAGTTCAAAAATCCGCATCGCGCTCAGCCCGTTAATGGCGCCACAGACTTCTCCTCAAACTGCGGCAGTTGTTGTTGGAACTGCTGATTAAGCAGCTCGATTCTGGCCGTCAGCGCTGCACGGATATGCGCTCGGGCGATCTTCTCGGCCTGTTCAGGATTCCTGGCCTCCAATGCCTGCATCAGTGTTTCGTGTTCCTCGATGGCGTCGGCATTTCGGTTGCCCACCTGATAGGTGGTGCTGCCCAGCAGCGCCATCGCATCCTGCAGACTACCCAACGACTTGATCAGATAGCGGTTATGGGCCGCCTGATAAAGCGCCTGGTGAAATGTCTTGTTGATCCTCGCCTGCTGTTGGATCGCACCTTGCTCCGCCGCCTGCCGTTCGGCGTTTAACAGGTTTCGTAGGGCCGACAGCTCGGCATCCGATGCCAGCCTGGCGGTCTGGGCGGCCGCGGCCCCCTCCAACAGTTCGCGCATCTGGTACAGCTCGATCACCGATTGGTAATCCAGCTGCGTCACCATCATTCCCTTATGCGTACTGCTGCAGACCAAGCCTTCGGACTCGAGCCGTCGGATCGCCTCGCGAATCGGGGTGCGGCTGATGCCGAATCTGTCGGCCAGCTCGGCTTCGCGAATCCGGCTGCCGGCTTCGAGCTGTCCGCTGTGAATCGATGCTCGCAGTTGCTGATAGGCGTGTTCGGAACGGGAGGGCTGGCTGCTCATGGTTTAGCTCTCAAGGTTTAGTTCTCAAGGTGAGGGGCTGCAATGACCGGCGCTGCCACGACCGGCTCGTGACAGCGCTCTGGTCAGCCTATGGGGCGTTTCGGATCAATGCGGTTTCAGCTGGGCTTCGCGAATCAGTGCCGCCAGCCGATAAAAACCATGCACCATCTTGCTGAACGGCATCAGTACGAACAGGGTCAGCACCGAACCCAGGTGGATCGCCAGCATCAAGGTCAGCCAGTCGGTTCCTGCGGCGGCAACCAGGGCCAGGCCGGTGCTGCTGACGGCGAACAGCAACCCGATAAAGGCCATCTCGCCACCCCAGACCCGGGCATCGGCCAGATGCCGTTCGGCCTTCAGTTTCAGCACTCCGAGCCCCAAGGTGCCGACGCTTAGCAATACGCCACCACTGATGCCGAACAGCTTCGGCAGTGAGGCCAGTGAGTAGGGCGCCGGCAGGTTTAACAGGTAGTGCATCAGCGTGGCGATGCCGGTGGCGCCAAAGCAGAGCAGGAAACCGATCATGGTCGCCTGGTGAAAGTGGCGTCGGGCGTGGGAGAAACGGTCCTTGTCCTCGAAATTGCAGCCGTCCCCGTGGCCTCCGGCCAGGTTTTTCATCTGCGCCGCCGAGGCGAAGGCGTCTTTCAGGTGGCTCAACCGTAGCTTTTCGCCGCCGATGGTGCGCCAGTAGCGTCGCAGCCCGATCCCGATCGCCACCAGCGGCAGACCGAAAGCAGGCAGGAAGATCGCCACCATGGCGTTATGGGACAGCAGGCCGTAAAAACCTTCCGCGTGGTCGGCCCCTGTCTGCATCAGCCACAGCAGCAGTGCCATGGCGACGATGCTCAGGACGGCGATGGCACTGCCGTGACGGTGGAACGCGCGGGCCATAACGCTGGGGGGCGTATGATCTTGCCAGCTCTGCTGGCGCACCTCGGCCAGTACCCGGGGGACGTTCAGATCGAACTCATGGGGCTCGGTGTACTGGCAGGCGTAATAGCAGCCGCGGCAGTTGTGGCACAGGTTGGCCAGTTGCTGGATATCCCCGTCCGAGAAGCTGCGGGCGCGGTGCACGGCGGGAAACACCGAGCAGTAACCCTCGCAGTAGCGGCAGGCGTTGCAGATCTCCAGTTGTCGGCGGGCGTCCTGCAGTGGGTCCAATGCTTGGAACGGACTCGATTCGGATTCCAGATTGATGAGTTCAATGGCTTGCATAGTTGGCTGCCTCCTGGCCGGCGATACGGCCGAATACGGTTCCGATGGTCATTCCAAATCCGGCCAGATAGCCCTGGCCGAGGATCGAGCCGGCCATGGTCTCGCCGGCGGCCCAGAGGTTCTTGATCGGCCCGGTTGGGGTCTGAACCTGGGCGGTTTCGTCCACCTTCAGACCCAGGTAGGTGAAGGTGACGCCGGTTCGCAGGCTGTAGCCGTAGTAGGGTGGGGTGTCAATCGGGCGGGCCCAGTTGGTTTTGGCCGGATTGATCCCTTCGGTGGCCAGACCGTCCAGCTCGGTGGGGTGGAAATCCCCGTTGCGACAGGCACCGTTGAACTGGTCGATGGTGATGCGAAGACCGTCGGCCGGGATGCCGAGCTTGTCGGCCAGCTCCTCGATCGAGTCGGCCTGGATCGGCGGAAATACCGACGGCATAAACAGGTTGATCGACTTGGCGTCGATGATCACGTGGCCGACCTGATCCGGCTGGGCCGCCACCAGGCGTCCCCAGATAGCGTAGCGCTTGGGCCAGACATCCTCGCCCTCGTCGTAAAAACGCTCGGCCTGGTTGTTGACCACCACCGAGAAGGGCACGCAGTCGAGTCGGGTCACGATGCCACCGTCGAACTTAGGGGCACGGCCATCGATCGCCACGGCGTGGCACTGGGTCGGATCACCGACCGACTCGGCGCCTTGATCGAGCAGGTTCTTTAACACCACACCCCGGTTGTAGGGGGTGCCGCGGATCAGGAAGTTCTTCGCCGCCGGTCCCCAAGCCTGGGCCAGCCAGTCGGTATCGGCCTGAAAGCCGCCGGAGGCGACCACCAGGCTCTTGGGGCTGAGGCGTTGTGTCCGGCCCTGCTGTTCGAATTCGATCCAGTCGACCCGGTCGCCATTGAGCTGCAGGTGGCTGACCTGGGCCTCGTAACGCACCTCGATACCGAGCTTTTCGGCGTGGCGGTAGTAGGCGTTGACCAGGGATTTTCCGCCGCCCATAAAGAAGGCGTTGGTGCGCGACAGCGACAGGGTGCCCGATAGCGACGGTTGGAAGCGAACTCCGCGCTGCTCCATCCAGCGGTAGCACTCCTCGGTGCTACGGATCGCCAGTCGGGCCAGCTTCTTGTCGGTTTTGCCGCCGGTGACCTTGAGTAGGTCGTCGAAGTACTCCTGCTCGTCGTAACTGTCGGTCAGCACCGCCATGGGGGCGTTGTGCATACAGCGGAAATTGCGGGTATGGCGAGAGTTGCCACCACGGTAGGGCTTGGGGGCACCTTCGAGGATCAGCACCTGTGCTCCCTGCTCGGCCGCGGTGATGGCGGCGCACAGGGCGGCATTGCCGCCGCCGATCACTATCACATCGTAGTTGTTGCTTGTCTGGGTCATGGTCATACCTTGTCAGGCTCTGTCGAGATTGTTGTTGGTTGGCATGGGCTCTGAATACAAATGAATACATTGGTGTTCAGACTAATCGCCGAAGCTGTCACCGACCTGTCACGCAAGTGATGAAGGACGGTATGCACATAAAGCTGTCAGGAGCCTGTCACGGACGAAAAATATTCAACTCACCAAATGACTGAATGGCTGCTAAGCTCTTGATAGATAAAGGGCATGAAAAATAAGAAGCCAGATCGACAAAGGTGCGAAAAGATCGATGCGGATTCTGATAGTTGAAGACGATGAGATCCTGGGAGAGGCGATCAGTCAGCGGATCAGCCGCCAGGGACACGGCTCGGATCGCGTCACCAGCGGTAGCGCCGCCAACGAGATCCTGCGCCATCAGCAGTACGATCTGGTGATTCTGGATCTGAACCTGCCGGGCTTGAGTGGTGACCGGGTGCTGCACAAGTTGCGTCAACGTCAGAGCGGTACCCCGGTTCTGATTCTGACCGCCCGCGACCAGGTCGAAGATCGGATCCAACTGCTGGATCTGGGCGCCGACGACTACCTGACCAAACCGTTCGATTTCGGCGAGCTGGAAGCCCGCTGCCGGGCCCTGCTGCGCCGCCATCAGGGCCAAGCCAGCGACCAGGTCGAGTACGGCAATCTGACATTGGATCGCAATACCTGCCAGGTCAGCGTCTCCGGCCAGGTGGTGGAATTGAAGCAGCGTGAATTTCGCCTGCTGGAGATCTTTCTGGGTCACACCGGCCGGGTGCTGAGCAAGGAGGAGCTGCTGGATCATCTGTACAGCTTCGACGAGTCGCCCAGTCCCAACGCGATCGAAACCTACGTTGCCCGCCTGCGCAAGAAACTCAAGGATAGCGACCTCAATATCCGCACCCTGCGCGGACTTGGCTATCTGCTGGATGAACCCAATGGCTAGGTTGGTCGGCGTGTCGATCCGCCGTCAGCTGCTGTGGATGGCGGCCGGATTGCTGCTGGCATTGGCGCTGAGCAGTTACTGGGCGGCCCAGGCTTACGGTGAGCGGGCGGCGCGATTGTCCTACGACCGGCTGCTGACCGGTGCGGCGTTGCAGATTGCCGAGAATATCCAGATTCGAAACGGCGAAGTGGTGATCGACCTGCCGCGCTCGGCGTTCGAGACCCTGGCACTGGCGCCTCAGGATCGGGTGTTCTACGCCATCGTCGAAACCAACGGCCAATTTATTACCGGTTACCCGGATCTGCCGATTCAGGGGCTGGCCTGGGGCCGTGGCGCCGATCTGAATAACCCCGGCGTGACGCTCCCTGTTTTCTATGACGAACAGTACAGCGGTGAGCCGGTCCGGTTTCTGACCCTGACCCGGCAGTTGCCCGAAACCGATGAAGTCCGTGAGGTGCAGGTCCAGCTGGGGCAGACCACCCGGGCTCGACAGCTGCTGGCCGAGGAGATCAGCTGGCGAGCGCTGCAATTGCTGGCGCTGTTTTTTGTGGTGGCGATGGTGCTGATCCTGGGTGGCATCTGGCTGGTGCTGCGGCCTTTGCACCGCCTCAATCGAGGCCTGGAAGCACGCTCGCCCCAGGATCTGAGCCCGTTGCAGGTGGAGGTACCGCGCGAGATTCAACCGCTGCTGACCACCATCAATCGCTTTATGCAGCAGCTCGGCGGAACCCTGGACGGGCTCAAACGGTTCACCGCCGAAGCGGCCCACCAGATTCGCACGCCGCTGGCCGGGCTCAAATCCCAGGCCCAGAATGCACTGGTGGAGGAGGATGAGGTGCGGCGCCGGGAACAGTTGCAGCGGGTGGTGCAGAGTAGCGATCTACTCAGCGATACGGTCAGCCAGCTGCTCAGCCAGGCGACGTTGGCGCATCGTTTTCAAAGTCAGGCGCTGGAACCTCTGACGCTGGATAAATTAATCACCGATGTCTGCCGCGACGTTGCGGTGTCGGCCCTGCATCAGGGGGTGGAGGTGGCTTACCTGGGGCAGGTGTTGGTGCCGTTGAACGGTGACGACTTCGCGCTGCGCCAGATGCTGCGAAATCTGCTCGAGAATGCGATCAAGTACAGTGAGACCGGCGATACCGTCGAGGTCGACCTGCAGAGGGTCGAGCGTGGAGCCCGCCTGACGGTGGCCGATCAGGGGCCCGGAATTCCCGACAGTGAGAAATCCCAGGTGTTCGAGCGTTTCTACCGTAGTCCGGACAACCCCCGCCCCGGCAGTGGCCTGGGGTTGGCGATCGCGAGGGAGATCGCGGTGCATCATCGTGCTCTGCTGAGTCTGAAGGACAACCAGCCCCGGGGGTTGGTGGTCGAGGTGCTGTTTGTTGAGGTCGGTTCGGTGTTGCAGGGGGAAGCCTGATGAGTGCATGGCGATGGCGCCCTAGTCGACAGCGGCGGAGCCTGACCGAGGTGACGATGCGGCCGCTGGTTTTGTTGCTGACGGTAGTGCTGATGATCAGTTCGACGCGGGCTCAGGCCGAGGTGTTGCACGAGCTGAGACCGCTCGGGCGTGAGCAGTCGGTGCTGAGAATCTATGGCGCGGCAGATTTTCCGGTGATCAAACCGTTCTTCGATGCCTTTCGGGAGCGCTATCCCGGAGTGCGGATTCGCTACTCCGAATTCGGCACCCGGAACCTCTACCAGCGTTTTCTGGAACGCTATCCCGATACGCCGGACTTGATGTTGAGCTCGGCGATGGATCTGCAGGTTAAATTGGTCAACGACGGTTATGCCCAGCCCTATCGCTCACCGGAAACCGCGGCGTTACCGGCCTGGGCCAACTGGCGTGATGAGATCTTCGGATTTACCTACGAACCGGCGGTGATCGCGATCAATCGGCAGCGAATGCCGGGCGACCAGTTGCCCCGCAATCGGGCCGAACTGCTGGATCTGATCCGTCGTCATAGCGATAAATTACGGGGACGGATCGGCACCTTCGATATCGCCCAGGTCGGGGTCGGCTACCTGACCTGGTCTTACGACAGTCGCCAGTCGGCCAGCTACGGTCGAATGCTGGAGTCATTCGGCTCGCATCAGGCCCGCTTGTTCCCCAGCAGTGCGGCGATGCTGCAGGCTTTAACCGACGGCGAGATCACGGTGGCTTATAACCTGCTGGGATCCTACTCCCACGCCTGGGCCAAGCGTCATCCGGAGATCCAGGTTGTGCTGCCGAGCGATTACACCACCCTGGTGATGCGTACCGCATTTATCCCGGACAACGCGGCTAATCCCACCGACGCCAAGCGGCTGCTGGATTTTCTGCTGTCTCGAGAGGGACAGCAGCTGTTGGCAGATCGCTCAAGTCTGTATCCGATCCGCGAAGACATTACTGGTGAGACCACCGCCAGCGCGCTACGGCGCGATCGGCGCAGTCCGCTGCGCCATATTCCATTGGGGCCGTCGCTGCTGATCCAGACCGATCAGGCCAGCCGCCGGGCCCTGCTGGAGCAGTGGCGGCGGGCGATGCCGAACCTAGACCTACCCTGAATGCCTATTAACTCTCCAGGCAGCTTTTGGCCTGCGCCAGATAGCGCTGGTATTCCTGTGCGGGTACCAGTGATCCACCAGTCAGCCAGGCGATATGGGTGGACTGGTCAAGCCGCCCACAGAGTTGGTGTTGCTGCAGATACTGTTGGCCGGACTCACTGTTGAGCATCGCCGGACCGAGACAACCGATCGCTGCCGAGGGCTCAACCTCGATATTTTCCAGGCTCTTCAGCTGATACAGCTGCTGATACAGCTGCCGGTCGGTGGCGGTATAGACCCCGGAGCAGAGATCCCGGATCGCTTCGCAGACCCAGGCCGAAGCGGTACCGACCGCCAGGCCGTCGGCGTCGGTGTCGACGTTGAGGCCGAAATCGTAGCAGGGCAGGGGCTCGGAGCCGGGCTCTCCGGCAAGACCCAGCAGGGTGCAGGGGGCCTGTACCGGCTCGGCCAGAAAACAGTGCACATGGTCGCCGAACAGCTGCTTCAGACCAAAGGTAATTCCCCCAGGCGCACCACCGACTCCAGAGGGCAGGTACACGAACAGCGGGTGATCGGCATCAACGATGATGCCTTGCTGTTGCAGTTGTTGCTGCAGTCGCAGCGCGGCGGTGGCGTAACCGAAAAACAGCTCCGGCGAGCGCTCGTCGTCGACAAAGTAACAGTGTGGATCGGCTTGCGCGTTACGGCGGCCCGCGGCTACCGCGACGCCGTAATCGGCCTGGTGTTCGACCACGTCGACGCCACGCCGACGCAGCCGCTCTTTCTTCCACTCCTTGGCATCGGCGGACATATGCACCTGGGTGCGGAAACCCAGGGCAGCGCCGGTTACCCCGATACTCAGCCCCAGGTTGCCGGTACTGCCGACCGCCAACGTGTAGCGTCCAAAAAGTTCACGGGCCTCGTCACCGGCCAGCTTGGCGTAATCATCCTCGATGCTGCTCAACAGTCCCTGCTCGAGCGCCAGCTTTTCGGCAAAACAGAGCACTTCGTGGATGCCGCCACGGGCTTTGATCGAGCCGGCAATCGGTAACGCGTGATCGGCCTTGAGCAGCAACTGACCGCCTAAGGGATTGATCTGCTGATTCAGAGCAGCGGCGCTTAAAAGGGGCGATTCGATCAATCCCTGGCTGGGTTCGAGTTCAGGAAACAGCTGTTGCAACAGTGGTGCGCAACGCTCCAGCCGGGCGCTGGCGCGGTAGAGCAGTTTCGTGCTCGGACGTGCCGGAGCGGCCTCGCTGTTCTGGTAGCGATCGTTTAACCAGAGTAAAGGAGTTGCCGCCTTCATTTGTTCTTGTTGTTGGGGGGAGATGGCAAGATGTGGCATGTTTCGGCCTCTGAGCGTCTGTTGTATCGGATTTTGACAGGTATTTGAGGGGATTTTGACCATGCTGAGTGGTGTAGGCAAACGATAGTTATTACATGGCTGTTTAGTTATTCTAAACAGGCTGGGGTCTATAGTGCTTCGATACTGTGGATCTTGCCTGCATTGTTCGTACCCCATCAGGAGTGATATCGCCGATGCACCCTAGACTCTATTCCTCACTGATCTACTTCGAGTACTGCGGACGGCTGGGAAGTTTCTCGTCGGCGGCGCGGGAACTGTGCGTCACGACCGGCGCGGTCAGCCAGCAAATACGAAAGCTGGAACAGCATCTGGGCTTTCCGCTGTTTGTCCGCAGCCCCGGCGGTATCGCCCTGACGGATCAGGGGCGTGAGCTGCTGGCGGTTACCCGTGACTCGGTGGCGGCGATACAGAGCACGATCGCCCGCTTTCAGTCAGTTTCGGACGGCGCGGTGGTGCGGATCCGCTCAACCCCCTCTTTTGCGTTTAAATGGCTGATCCCGAAGCTGAATGCCTTCCATCAGGCGTTTCCGGCCATCAAAGTGGAGACCTATGCTGAAGCGGCATTGCTGGATCTGCAGCGGGCTGATTTTGATCTGGCGATCGACTACCGCCAGGATGCCGAGGTGGACGGCTTTGAGGTTTCGTTATTGTTCGCCGAGCAACTGTTACCAGTTGTCAGTCCCGACTACCCGCACCGGATTGGAGAGCAGCGGGAGGATGATTGGTCCGCATTAACGTTGCTCCACGATGCACTTCCCTGGACGGGAGCGCCGCGCGATGCCGAGTGGCGTTACTGGCTGGATCGGTCCGGGCTGGCGTCGGTTTCCAGCGATCGTGGCCACTTCTTCAACCGTTCCGATATGGCGATCGCTGCAGCCGAGGCCGGTTTGGGGGTGGCCATGGCGCGCAGTTCGCTGGTGCAGCAAGAGCTGGCCCAGGGGCGTCTGCTGGCCCCCTTCGAGGCTCAACCGAGCGGCTGCAATCATTATCTGTTGCTGCCCCGTAGTGCGACAGCCAATCCCGCTGCCCTGAAGCTCCAGCAGTGGCTGCTCGATCTCGCATAACGGGACCCTTGGGGTCGGCTATCGCGAGGTCGATTAGGCAGCTTTATCACTCTATGGCTATAGTTGGGCATGGGTTCAAAAGTATCCATCCGGTTGTTGAGGTTATATTCGAAAACGGTAATTTAAAACCGTCGTTTGATATTTGTCACACGCGTTGATTTGACTGGCTTTTTTGATTTTTTGGTGGGCCGTGGTAGGTCTGCTCTATTGCAAGAAAATATTCAATTGAGCTTTGCTGGCGATGATGTTTTAGTGTGGCGTTACCTTTCAAGGATGAGCCTGTCGGGATACAGCTGGGAGCGGAAATGGCTGGGGTTGAAGAGATAAGCGCGGTTCAGGTATCGCAGCTGAAAATGCTGTTGGACCATGTTGGTGCCTATGTCTTCACCAAGGACCTTTCTGGGCGCTACACCTATGTCAATCAGAAGGTCTGCGAGCTGTTTGGCCTATCCCGTGACGAGATTATCGGGCAAACCGACGAAGCCTTTTTCGACCTCTCCGTATTCAATGACCTTAGAGCCAACGATCAGTGGGTGCTGGAGCATGCCCGCCCGTTGGATACCGAGGAACATAACCGGGTTGCTTCCAGCGGCGAAGTGCGTGTCTACCAAACCCATAAAATGCCGCTGTTCGATGCCGATAAGAAGGTGGTCGGGCTCTGTGGTATTTCCACCGATATCACCGAACGGACCCGGATGGATCAGCAACTGCGGCAGCAGAAGGAACTGCTCGATAATGTGCTGGATAACATCGAATCCGCCGTCTACATGAAAGACCGCGACCAGCGATTCCGCTATCTGAACCCCTACACCGCTCGGATGCTGGGCTGCGATCCCCATCAGGCCCTGGGCAAAAGCAATCAGGAGCTGTTGTCGAACGAAAACCTGGAGCGGCTACAGCCGACCGATCGGGCGGTGCTGGAGGAGGGGCGTAGGATCTGCGGTGAAGAAGCCTTTACTGATCCCCTGGGCACCACTCGCCAATTCTGGACCGTGAAAATCCCGATCCGTGAGCAGGGCGAGATCAAAGGGATGGTCGGCGTTTCGAGTGACATCACCGAGGTGATCGAACTGAAGGAGAAGCTCGAGCAGTTGGCCCATATCGACGAGATGACCGGTATCTCCAACCGCCGCCACCTGTTGCAGGGTGCCCGACAGGAGCTGGAGCGGATGAAACGCTACCAGCGCACCCTGGCGGTGATCATCCTGGATATCGACCGGTTCAAACTGATCAACGACCTTTATGGCCACGCGGTCGGCGACCAGGCTCTGATCCGATTGGTGCAGGCCTGCCAGTCGCAACTGCGTCAGGTGGATCTGTTTGGTCGCCTGGGCGGCGATGAGTTCGTCATCGTGCTGCCCGAAGTGGATCTCGAGATCGCCCTGGCCGTGTGCGAGCGTCTACGCCACCAAATCGCCAACGTCTCGATTCAGAGTGAGGCCGGCGATGATGTCTTTTTGAGCTCCAGCTTCGGGGTGGCGCTGTCGAACTCACACAGCAGTCTGGATGATCTGCTATCGCGTGCCGATACCGCCCTGTACCGGGCTAAGCACGCCGGTCGTAACTGCGTCGAATTCGACGAGCGTGAAGATTAGCGCTTCCTTCGACTATTTATTGTCCCCGTTTCGGTCTTTTCCTGACGCCTCTGGCACTCATCTTAAGATTACCCGCGCTGAGCCGGTTCGGTAAGCGGCTGCGATTTGTCAATGTTGTAATCACTGCTTGCTTTGAGGTGTAAAGCAAGTAAGCAAGCTAATCACTTTCCGGAATGGTTCTTAATAACAGCTTTCTAAGTTATTGATACGTATAGCTTAGGTTCTTTTCAAACAGGTTGTTCATTCTGGCGCGTTTATTGCGATAGCCCTCCTCATACAACAAAAACGAAGCCGGTCGGTTTGGTAAACGCTAACCCAAAGTGGCGTTCGATCCGGTGGGATGGGTGTGAAGGAGGAGTGAATGAGCACTATCACAGAGCAGCAGCTTGAGGAGGTCGCATCTCGGTTGGGGTTGAACCGCCGTGGCTTCCTTAAATTCTGCACCGGCGTGGCAGCAACGCTGGGCTTGTCATCGACCGCCGGTATACAGATGGCCCACGCCGTTACCCAGGCGCGTCGTCCGTCGGTGATCTGGTTGAGCGGGCAGGAGTGTACCGGTTGTACCGAGTCACTGTTGCGGACCACCCACCCGACACTGGAAACCCTGATTCTCGACATGATCTCGCTCGATTACAGCGAGGCCCTCTGTGCCGCCGCCGGCCATCAGGCCGAAGCCGCCAAGCACGCGGCGATGGAAGAGAACAAAGGCAAGTACGTGTTGGTGGTCGAGGGTTCGATTCCGACCAAAGATGGCGGTATCTACTGCAAGATTGCCGGCAAGACCATGCTCGAGCATGTCAAAGAAGCCGCCGACGATGCGGCGGCGATCATTGCGATCGGTTCCTGCGCCTCCTGGGGCGGGGTGCCGTCGGCCGGTATCAACCCCACCGGTGCCACGCCGGTTCACGAGATCCTGCCGGACAAGACCATCATCAATATTCCGGGTTGCCCGCCCAATCCCTACAACTTCCTGGCCACGGTGCTGCAGTACGTTACCTTCGGCACATTACCGGAGTTGGATGACAAGGGACGTCCGAAATTTGCCTACGGTCGAATCATTCACGAGCACTGCGAGCGTCGGGCGCATTTCGACGCCGGCCGTTTTGCCAAAGAATTTGGCGACGAAGGGCACCGCTTGGGTTACTGCCTCTACAAGCTCGGCTGTAAAGGGCCGGAAACCTACGCCAACTGCTCGACCCAGGAGTTCGGTGATGTCGGCGGTGGAGCCTGGCCGGTCGGTGTCGGAGCTCCCTGTTTCGGCTGTACCGAACAAGGGGTCGGCTTTACCAAGGCGCTGCACGAGAAATCTGAAGTCACCACCCACGCGCCGCCCGATATTTTCCCACCGATTAATGCCCAGTCGGGTGAAGGGGCCACAGCCACTTCCGCCGGTCTGCTTGGCGCGGTGATCGGTGCCGCCGTCGGCGCCACGGCGATGACCGTCCGCCAGCTCGGCAAGGCTGAGAAAGAGGCCGAGAAAGGGGCAGAGCACGCTGCCGCAGAAGAACAACAATAGCCGGTTGGAGAAGCAAGATGGATAGGCGAAATTTTCTCAAACTGGCTAGCGCCGGAGCGGTCATCGCGACCAGCTCCGGTAACGCTCAAGCCAGGGGTAACCTGGAGGTGCCCGATGAAGCGGTAGGGATGCTGTTCGATGCGACCCGCTGTATCGGCTGTCGCGCCTGCGTGGTGGCCTGTAAGGACATCAACGGCATGCCGCCGGAGCAGTCGACCCCGGAAGAACCCTGGGATCTGGCGATGGATCTGTCGGCCGACACCCTCAATATCATCAAGGCCTATGAGCCGCCGCAGGGCGATGATGGGTTCGAATTTATCAAGCGCAACTGCATGCACTGTGTCGATGCCGGCTGCGTATCGGTATGCCCGGTCACGGCGATGAAGAAGGATCCCAAGACCGGCATCGTCAGCCACGATCCGGATGCCTGTATCGGTTGTCGCTACTGCGTCGCAGCCTGCCCGTACAACATTCCCAAGTACGAGTACGACGAGGCGATGGGACAGATCCAGAAGTGTCAGCTGTGCAACCAGAAAGGGGTTGAGCGGATCGACAATGGTGAGCTGCCCGGCTGTGCCGAGGTCTGCCCCACCGGCGCCAACATCTACGGCAAACGCAGCGATCTGTTGGAAGAGGCCAAGCGTCGGATGGCGCTCAAACCCGGCGACAAGTATGTCTACAAGCTCGGCTCGATCGACTCGCCCTACGGTCAGGAAGGCGAAGTGCCCAACTACCAGGATCATATCTACGGCGAGAAAGAGGGTGGCGGTACCCAAGTGCTGATGCTGGCCGGCAACCGCTTCGAAGATCTGGGTATGCCGGATATTCCGGAACTGTCCTACGCGGCGGTTTCCGAGACCGTGCAGCACTCGATCTACAGCAACTTCCTGGCTCCGGCGACCGTGCTGGGCGGCCTGCTCTACATGGCCCGCCGCAACATCAAGGGCTCGCAGGACGAGGAGCAGGATCCGAATCAGGATAAGAGTGGGGAGGATCGGTCATGAGCGGACATCATCAACCGCTGAGCAATCGCAAGCTGATCACGCTGCCGTCGCTGATCCTGGCGGTGCTGGCGTTTATCGCGCTGGTGCTGCTGGCCAAGCGCTTCGCGTTCGGGCTGGGCTCGGTCACCAATCTCAATGATGGTTACCCCTGGGGACTATGGGTGGTCTACGACGTGGTAGTCGGCACCGGCTTTGCCTGTGGCGGTTATGCGCTGGCGTTGGTGGTCTATATCGCCAACAAGGGCAAGTACCACCCGTTGGTTCGGCCGGCGCTGCTGGCCAGTCTATTCGGCTACACCCTTGGCGGTATCTCGGCCTTTATCGACATGGGACGGTACTGGAACTTCTACAACATGTTCCTGCCCGATCAGATGAACCTGAACTCGGTGATGCTGGAGGTGGGCCTGTGTGTGACCGCTTACTGCACCGTGTTGTTTATTGAGTTTATGCCGGCCGTGGCCGAGCACTACAAGATGCAGAAGCTCAAGGCGATCCTCGAGAAGGTGCTGTTTGTCTTTATCGCCATCGGCGTGCTGCTGCCGACCATGCACCAGAGCTCGCTGGGTTCGCTGCTGATCGCGATGGGCTACAAGGTTGACCCGCTGTGGCAATCGCTGCAGCTGCAACCGCTGTTTGCGATCCTGACCGCGATTACCTTGGGCTTCTCGATCGTAATCTTCGAGGCTTCGTTCGTGACGGTCGGCTTCAAGCGCTCATCCGAGACCCACATCCTCAAGGGCTTGGGCAAGATGATCCAGGTGATGCTGAGCGTCTACCTGGTGATCCGCTTTGGCGATCTGGCGATGCGCGGGGTGCTGCCCAACATCTTCGACGGCAGTTTCCGCTCGTTCATGTTTATGGTCGAGACGGTGCTGTTTGTGGTGCCGCTGGTGATTTTGTCGTCACCGCAGCGCCGCAACCGCGGCAGCATGCTGCTGATCGCGGCGGTGTCGATGCTGTTCGCCGGGGCGCTGTATCGCTTCAACGCCTTCCTGATCGGTTGGACCCCGGACGCCAGCAACAGCTTCGTCTACTTCCCGTCGACCGAGGAGTTCCTGGTGTCGATCGGCATTATCGCGATGGAGATTCTCGGCTACCTGATCATCGTCAAGTGGCTGCCGATTCTGCCTGTAGATCACGCCGCCGACCATGCCGAGCCGCATGGAAAGCCGGCCAGCCAACCTGAACAAGCCTGACCGTAACCGGATAAGAACAAGTTAATAGGAGAAGAACAGTGGCCAAACGCATTATCGTCGACCCTGTTACCCGAATTGAGGGACATCTACGTATCGATGTCGAAGTGGAGAACGGTCTGGTCAGCAAGGCCTGGTCCTCCGGCCAGATGTGGCGCGGTATCGAGAATATTCTGAAGGGACGTGACCCGCGTGATGCCTGGGCCTTTACCCAGCGGATCTGCGGCGTCTGCACCACGGTCCACGCGCTGGCGTCGGTCCGGGCGGTGGAAAACGCGTTGCAGCTGGAAGTTCCGCTCAACGCCCAGTACATCCGTAACATCATGTTGGGCGCCCACGCACTGCATGATCACATCGTCCACTTCTACCATCTGTCGGCGCTGGATTGGGTCGATATTGTATCGGCGCTGGATGCCGATCCGAAGGCTGCCGCGCAGCTGGCCGAAAGCCTGTCGAGCTGGAAGCTCAACAACGTCCACGAGCTGACCGCGGTACAGCAGAAGCTCAAGGGCTTCGTCTCCAGCGGCCAGTTGGGCATCTTCGCCAATGGCTATTGGGGCCACAAGGCGATGAAGCTGCCGCCGGAGGTCAACCTGATCGCTGCGGCCCACTACCTGCAGGCGCTGGAGATCCAGCGTGAAGCCAACCGGGTTGTCACCGTGATCGGCGGCAAGTCGCCCCACGTGCAGAACCTGACCGTCGGCGGGGTGACCAACTCGATCAACCTCGACAGTCAGGCGGTGACCAACATGGAGCGACTGCACTTCATCAAGTCGCTGATCGACAAGATGGACGACTTCGTCAAGAACGCCTACCTGGTCGATGTCGCCATCGTCGGCGGGTTCTACACCGATTGGGCCGGCTACGGTGCCGGTGTCACCGACTACCTGGCGGTGCCGGAGATGCCGCTGGATACCAAGGGTGAGAAATTCTCGCTGCCGGGCGGCTTTATCAAGGGCGGCGACCTGTCCACCTACAAGCCGATCACCGGCTACAACGACAAGTACTTCATCGACGGCGTCAAAGAGAGCTCCAAGCACTCCTGGTACCACGGCGACGAAGCCCTGCACCCGTGGGAAGGTGAAACCGAGCCGAACTACGACGACTTCAACGACGAGGGCCAGTACTCCTGGATCAAGTCGCCGACCTTCAACGGCAAACCTGCTCAGGTCGGTCCGTTGGCCAACGTGCTCTGCCTGGCCGCCAACGGTCACGAGCCGACCCTGAAGCACCTGAACTTCGTGCTCGATACCGCCAGCACTGTGGCCCAGACCAAGATCGGCGTGCCGGCGCTGCACTCCACTATCGGTCGTCACGCCGCTCGTGCGGTGCGTGCCGCGGTGGTACTGGACGAGATGCAACACCAGTGGGAGCTGCTGGTGGACAACATCGGCAAGGGCGATACCGATACCTTTAACCGGCCGGTATTCCCGAAAGGGGAGGTCCGCGGTGTCGGCTACCACGAAGCGCCCCGCGGTGTGTTGTCGCACTGGATCGTTATCGAAGACGGCAAGATCAAGAACTACCAGGCGGTGGTGCCCAGCACCTGGAACGCCGGCCCGCGTAATCAGGACGATGTTCCTGGACCCTACGAAGCATCACTGATGGGGAATCCTATTGCCGACCCCGATCGCCCCTTGGAGGTGCTACGTACCGTGCATTCCTTTGATCCCTGCATCGCGTGTGCGATCCACTTGATGGATACCGAGCACAACGAGATCGTCAAGGTGAAAGCACTGTAGTGAGGTTGGCCGGCCTTGGTTGATCCACCGTGGCCGGCCTTTTTTATTCCATCCGATCGGCCAGGTTGCCAGCTTGGTGAATCCAGCGGGTCGGATACGTTTAGGAAACAGCCGGAGGCGACAGAATGAGCGTATTGGTATTAGGCGTTGGCAATATTCTGTTAACCGATGAAGGCATCGGAGTACGCACCATTGAGGCGCTGCTGGAGCGCTACCATGTTCCGGCCGGCGTCGAGCTGCTCGATGGCGGCACCGCCGGAATGGAGCTGATGGAAGTGATGGCCCGGCGCGAGCATGTGATTCTGCTCGACGCGGTCAACACCGGCGCCGAGCCGGGCACGGTGGTGACGCTGGAAGAGGACGAGGTACCGGCACTATTTCGCAGCCGTATTTCGCCGCATCAGCTGGGTATCTCCGATCTGCTCGGGGTGATGAGTCTGACCGGCGAGTTGCCCAACCATTTTACCCTGTTCGGTGTGGTGCCCTACTCGATGGAGACCGGTACCGAATTGAGCGAGCCGATGGTGCCGAAGCTGGAGCAGATGGTCGAGCTGGTGTTCGACAAGCTTGAAGCGATGGGGCTGCCATTGATCGAACGTGGTCCGGACGAACCCTTCGCCCAGGCTCAGGATCGGCCCCCGGTATTCGCAGAAAATCCGACCGTGTCGCTGGTCTGAGGGCGCTCCCATGTGTATCGGAATTCCGTCCAGGGTGATTGCGCTGAACGATCAGATGGCGACGGTCGAAGCGATGGGCGAGCAACGAGATGTCAGTCTGATCTTGATGCCAGAAGCCGTCGAACTGGGAGACTATCTGCTGATCCAAGTGGGTAATTTTGCGGTAGAAAAGATCGAACCGGAGCGGGCTCGAGAAGCACTGGAGTACCTGCGTGAGGTCGCAGAACAGGCCGGGCTGCAACCGGCCTAACCGGCATGTAAATGAGCCCGAGACGAAATCTTAAGGAGTGGTATTGATGAAAGATTTCCAACCGTTTGACGGTTTTTCCGACAACCCGGCAGCGGTGCTTGAAGCGCTGTACGAACGGGTCTACGAGCAGGAGATGAAGGAGTTGTCGATCTGTAATCCGCAGGTACGGGTTGAGGCGGTCGAATTCAAAGTCTGGGAAGGTCAGTGGGTCGGGGCGGTCGTCACCCCATGGTTTATCAATCTCTATATCCTGCATCGCCAAGGCGAGAGCTGGCCGGAGCTGAAGCTGGGTAAGGGCAACGAGATAGCGATCGAGTTTCCGGCCGGGGTGATCAAGTTCACGCCGCGGTTTGAACCGGAACTGGGTTACTACCTATGCTGCTCGCTGGTGTCGCCGATGGGTGATTACGACAACCACGCCCAGGCTGTGCAGGCTGCCATCGATGCAGTACGCCAACTCACCGCCATTCCGCTGCTCGATACCACCGCGCAGCAGCCAGATACGGTGCAGCAGCATGAGCCGATCTCTGACCAGGAGCCGCTATCGCGTCGTGACTTCCTGCGCGGTAAGCGACCGGAGACCGAGCGTGAGCCCGAACAGGTGCCGATCCGTAACGCCCGTGAGGGGTTGGATGCGGTCAACGCGGCGTTGAAGCTGTAATTGTTGCGCTGACTTGGCGACGGCATAACGATGGGTTTTGAAGGCAAGGTTTGTATCGACGCCGGTCAGGATGGGCGGGGCGGGGCGACGCTGAAGGTCGATCTGCAGCGGCCGCAGCTGGCCCAGCGTCTGCTCGCCGGTGTCGAGCCGTCGCAGGCCCTGAGCCGGGTGGAACAGGTCTTTGTGGTCTGCCGGCAGTCCCAGCGGGCGGCGGCAATGGAAGCACTTGGGCTGCCGCGCGATCCGCGATTGTTGCAGCAGAAGGTGCTGTTGGAAAGTATCGAGCAGCTGCTCTGGCGTCTATCGATCGATCTGCCCCACTCGTTGGCGCTGGGGGCCGGAATGGAGCCGTTCGCGGTGATCCGGCGCTATATCAGCCAGCAGCTGGCGGCCGAATCGCTCGATGCCCATGGCGATGAACTGATTCAGACTCTGGAAGGTTTTTTTGCCTCGCTGAGCGGGGTTTCCTGCAGCGAATTTCTGGCTTTTGATCGGGCTCAATTCGAATCCTGGCTGGAGATCTACAATGGCTTGGTACCGCTGTGCTTGCGTCAGGTCGCGCGGGTCTCGATTGCACCCGCTCCGGAAGGGAGGGGGCACGGACCGGTCGGGTTGCTGCCCAAGCAGCCAGTCGAAACCCTGGGACTGGATCAACAACTGGCGGATCCGGACATCGGTGAGAAGTTTTGCCAACAGCCGAGTCTGGATCAGCAGCCCCGAGAAACCGGTCCCTTGGCCTACATGCAGTCGTGGCCGCTGATCAAACAGTTGCAGCAAGCATCGGCCAGCCCGCTGCTGCTGCGTTACGCCGCCAAACTGCTCTATCTGGCCAGTTTGATCAGTCGTGACGCCCTGCTGCAGCCGCAGGGCATCTGCGGTTCGGTTGCGCTGGATGAGGGGCGACTGGGGTGGGTCAACAGCGTACGGGGATTACTGCTGCACTGGGTCAAGCTGGACGCGAGCGAGACAGAGATCGCCGAGTACCGGATCTGCGCCCCGACCGAGTGGAATTTTCATCCGCAAGGTCAGTTCAGCCGCTTGGCCAGTCAGGTCGGTATCGACCATCCGCAGCGAAAGCTGGCACTGGAACAGATCGCCCTGGCATTGGATCCCTGCGTGCCTTTCGAAGTCAGGATCCAGGCGTAAATCGAGCGTTGGGGGCGAGGTTAAACCTTGACGTCACCCGTCGGTGCATTATTCAGAGGTAGCTTAAATGCATGAAATGTCGCTGGCTGAAGGGATGATTCAGCTGATTGAAGAGCAGGCCCAGAGCCAGCAGTTTGAGCTGGTCACGGCGGTCCATCTGGAGATCGGTCGGTTGTCCAATGTTGAGGTCGAGTCGATGCGATTCTGCTTTGACGCGGTGATTCGCGGCACCCTGGCCGAGGGGGCCAGTTTGACCATCACCGAAACCCCCGGTATCGGCTGGTGCATGGACTGCTCCCAGAGTGTTGAGCATCAGGCGCTGTACGACCCCTGCCCGCTGTGCGGCGGCTACAAAATCCAGGTAACCGGGGGAAATCAGATGTTGATCAAGGAACTGGAAGTCAGCTGAGCGCAGACTGGCTGGATAGGTTAAAGGGCGCGTAAATCGGGCGTCGAGTAAGCAGAAATAGAATCCGCTGCAGAGGCTTAGTAGGGCAGCGGATTCGGACAGAATAAGAGGAGTGAGCCCTATGTGTACCAGTTGCGGATGCAGCCATGGCCAGACCCGGATTGAAGGTGCTGCGCTGTCGCGAGATCACAGCCACTCCGAGGACCATAGCCACGATCACAGCCATGCTCACGATCATGGCCATAGCTGCGGCCATCACCACCATCACGATCATAACCATGAACATGGCGGTAGTGCCGAAGCGGCGCTGAGTCGTGACGGCGATAACCTTCACTTCGGTGCCGGGCCCGCCCGCTCCCATGCGCCGGGACTGAGTCAGACCCGGATGATTCAGATCGAACAGAGCATCCTGTCGAAGAACGATCAGTACGCCGCCGTCAATCGCAGCCGTTTTGCGGCGCGCTCGATTCTGGCGTTGAATCTGGTTTCCAGCCCGGGTTCGGGCAAGACCACACTGTTAACCCGGACGCTGGAGGATATCCAGGGGCAGATCGATCTGGCGGTGATCGAAGGCGATCAGGAGACCGCCAACGATGCCGAGCGGATCCGCAGCACCGGGGTGCAGGCGATTCAGGTCAATACCGGCAAGGGCTGCCATCTGGACGCCCATATGGTCGGTCATGCGCTGGAACAGCTTGAGTTTGGCGATCAGGGACTGCTGTTTATCGAGAATGTCGGCAACCTGGTTTGTCCGGCCGAGTTTGATCTGGGTGAGGCCCACAAGGTGGCGATCCTGTCGGTCACCGAGGGCGAAGACAAACCGCTCAAGTACCCGGATATGTTCCATGCATCCGACCTGTTGCTGTTGAACAAGGTCGACCTGTTGCCGCACCTGAACTTCGACGTCGAACGCTGTATCGAAAACGCCCGCAAGGTGAACCCCGAGATCGAGGTGATCCGCTGCTCGGCCACCAGTGGCGAGGGCATGGCCGAGTGGTATCAGTGGCTGGAACAGCGTCGCCGAGCCTTGCTCGAGCAACAGCTGGAGCCGCTGCGACAACGGATCAGCGCCATTGAAGCCAACCTGGCCCAGGGCCTGACCGGGCAGGGCGTAGGTTAATATGGGCGGCTACGCCAACGAATTGGATCGGGTCCTGGTCGTCGATGACGAGGTCCGTTCGCTGGAGACCATCACTCGGGCGCTGGACGATGACTTCGAGGTGATCTGCGCCAACAGTGCCGCAGAGGCCGAAGCGGTGCTGGAGCAGCAACCGGTGCAGGTGATTCTGTGCGACCAGCGGATGCCCGAGCGCACCGGGGTCGAATTCCTGGCCGATACCCGCGAGCGCTGGTCTCAGATACCGCGGATTATCATCTCCGGTTATACCGATTCGGAGAATATTATCCGCGCCATCAACCAGGCCGGTATTTTCCACTACCTGACCAAGCCCTGGCATCCCGAGCAACTGCTCAATGTGGTCAAGAACGCGGCCCAACTGTTCCATCTACAGCAACAGAATCAGTTGCTGGCCAACGAGCTGAACTTCAGTGCCAGCACCCTGGAAACCCGGCTGCGGGGCCAGCGTAGCGAGCTGAAGCGCGAGTACCGGCTCGACCGTATCGTACGGGCCGACGACAGTCCGATGAACGGGCTGATCGAACGGCTGCAGCAGGTGGCCCGTTACGATGTCAGCGTGATGATCAGTGGCGAATCCGGTACCGGCAAGGAGCTGCTGGCACGGGCGATCCACTACAACAGCCCCAGAGCCGACAAACCTTTCGTGATCGAAAACTGCGGTGCGTTGCACGATGAGCTGCTGTCGAGCGAGTTGTTTGGCCACAAGAAGGGCGCCTTTACCGGCGCCACCACCGACCATGTCGGCCTGTTCGAGAAGGCCAATGGCGGCACCATCTTTCTGGACGAGATCGGCGAGGTCTCGCCGGCGTTTCAGGTCAAGCTGCTGCGGGTACTGCAGGAGGGCGAGATCCGGCCCCTGGGCTCCAATCAGAGCAAGCGGGTCAATGTTCGCGTGGTCGCCGCCACCAATCGAGACCTGCTGGCCGAGGTGAAAGCCAAGCGGTTCCGGGCGGATCTTTACTACCGCCTGACCACGGTGGAGCTGCCGGTATTGCCGTTGCGGCAACGACCGATGGATATTCTGCCGATCGCCGACAGCCTGCTGCGCGAATACAGCCCGGCGTTCGATTGTGCCGGGATTAGCTTCAGCGAGGCGGTCAAAGCCAGCCTGCAGGCATACAGCTGGCCGGGCAACGTCCGGGAGATGCAGAACGAGATCCAGCGGCTGCTGGTATTCAGCCAATCGGATCCAGACCGGGAGCAGTTACAGCTCGAGCATCTGTCACCGCAATTACGCTCTGAGGATGCGAGCAGTCTCGATCCTGTCGATCTGGACGATTATGTCGCCGATGCCTTCGAGGACGGTCCGCGTCTGAATCTGAAAACCCAGGTCGAGGCGCTGGAACGGCAGATGATTCTGCGGGCGCTGGATTACTTCCAGGGCAACAAAAGTAAAGCAGCTCAGTCGTTGGGGCTGTCCCGAGTCGGGCTGGCCAACAAACTCAAACGCTACCAAGTAGACCCCTTCGAGGAGATAGATGATGGAAGTTTCGACCACTGAGGCGACGCTGACGCTGGCGTTCGGTCTGGGGCTGCTACACGCGCTCGACGCCGACCATGTGATGGCGGTATCCGGGCTGGCGTCCGGTCGTCCGGGTTGGCGTAGCTGTGTCGCGTTTTGCCGCCGCTGGGCGATCGGGCATGGCTTGACCCTGCTGTTTATCGCATCGCTGGTCTATCTGTTCAGCCTGGCGATCCCGGAAACCCTGAGCCACACGGCCGAGTCGCTGGTCGGCTTGATGCTGGTGGTGATCGGTGGCTGGGCGATCTGGAGTCTGATGCGTCAGCGTTTCACCTTCAGTTTCCACCGCCACGGATCGCGTATCGAACATGCCCACTGGCATCGGCACGATCATATCGAGCACCCATCCGAGACCGTCGCGCAACAGGGTGGCGAGACAGCTCAAGACGATAAGAGCCGACTGAAACAGCTTAGCGAGCGTCACTCACCGGTGCTGGTGGGGATGCTGCATGGCGTGGCCGGAAGTGCGCCGCTGCTGGTGTTGATCCCTCTGAGCCGATTCGACTCGGTGGGCCACGCGTTGGCTTACGTGTTGTTGTTCAGTGTTGGGGTGGTGATTTCGATGCTGGTATTCGGTGGTCTGATGGGCGGTGCATACCAGACCCTGAGCCGACTGGGTCAGCGTATTGTCGATGCCGCTCGGGCCTTGGTGGCGTTGAGTGCGGTAGGTTTTGGCGCTCACCTGTTGAGCGGCTACCTGTAAGTCATGGTGGGCCTTCATCGACTGCGTATTGGCGGTGAAGTCCAGGGGGTGGGCTTTCGCCCCCATGTTTATCAGCTGGCGACCCGGCTGAAGCTGCCGGGCCGGGTGCTCAACGACGGTGCCGGGGTGCTGGTCGATCTGCTCTGCAGCGCCGAGCAGCTGGAGCAGTTTTCCCGGCAGTTGAAGGACGAGATTCCGCCGCTGGCCTCGATCGATCAGTTCGAGCAGCAACCGTTGCCGGACCCCGATAATCAGATTAAGCCGTTGTTTCAGCAGCACCCGTTCTATATCGATCACAGCGGTGCCGGACCGGTTCAGACCCAGGTGGCACCGGACGCGGCCACCTGCCCGGACTGCTTGAGCGAGCTGTTCGAGCCGAACGATCGGCGCTACCGCTATCCCTTTATCAACTGCACCCACTGCGGTCCGCGATACAGCATCATCCGGCAACTGCCCTACGATCGACCTGCCACCAGCATGGCTAAGTTTGAACTCTGTTCGTGCTGTGCCGACGAGTACGCCAACCCCCAGCACCGCCGTTTTCACGCTCAGCCCAACGCCTGCCCGGATTGCGGGCCGCAGCTTTGGCTGGCGGACAGCGAGGGTCAACGGTTAAGCGTGAGCGATCCGATCGAAGCGGCGGTTGAACGGCTGCAGCAGGGACAGATAGTGGCGATCAAGGGGATTGGTGGTTTTCATCTGGCCTGCGATGCAGATAACCCGGCGGCGGTCGAACGATTGCGCCAACGCAAGCACCGCCTGAGTAAGCCGCTGGCGGTGATGGTGGCCAGTCCGGCATCGCTGGAATCCTTGGTCTCCTTTGAACCCGAACAGTTGGCTCCGCTTCGCAGTGCCCAGGCGCCGATCCTACTGCTGGCTCAAAAGCCCGATAACGGCCTGCCGGATGCGATTGCGCCGGGACTGAATCAGCTCGGGGTCATGTTGCCCTATACCCCGATTCAGCATCTGCTGTTTCATCAGGCGGCCGGCTGTCCGGCGGGAACCGACTGGCTCGAGCAACCGCAATCGCTGCGTCTGGTGATGACCAGCGCCAATGCCAGCGGGCGTCCACTGGTGTACCGCAACGACGAGGCGGTCAGCCAGCTGCGCGGGATTGCCGATTGCTTGCTGTTGCATGATCGAGATATTCAAATGCGCTGCGACGATGCGGTAGTCAATGGGCTTCCGGGACTCGACTCCGTCGCCGGCAGCCAGTCGACGGTGGTGCGGCGCGGCCGGGGGATGGCACCGAAAGTCGTTCGGTTACCGTGCTCGGGGCCTTCGACCCTGGCGCTGGGTGGTTTCTTCAAGAACAGCATCTGTGTCACCCAGGGCGACAAGGCCTACCTGTCGCAATATATCGGCGATCTGGATAACCCGGACAACTGCCGCTACCTGGAGCAGACCTTGGATCATCTGTGCGCGCTGTTTCAGATCAAGCCCGAGCAGGTGGTTTGCGATCGGCATCCGGATTTCTACAGCAGCCAGTTTGCCCATCGATTGGCGAACGAGCGACAGCTGCCGCTGATTGAGGTGCAGCACCACCATGCCCACGCGGCAGCGGTAGCCGCCGAACACCATCTAAACCAACCCTATCTGGCGTTGACGCTGGATGGCTTGGGGCTGGGGGACGACGGCACCCTGTGGGGCGGTGAGCTGCTCAAGATTGAACAGGGCAAGATGACGCGCTTGGGCGCGTTTAAACCGTTGTCACTGCCCGGTGGCGATCGTGCTGCCCGCGAACCCTGGCGCATCGGTTTGGGCTTTTTGATCGAGCAGGGCCAGGATCAGCTGGCTCGCCAGCGTTACGGCGATCGGCCCGGCTATGAGGTGCTGACGCAGATGATTCGAAACCGCAGCCATTGCCCACAAACCAGCAGTGCCGGGCGGCTGTTCGATGCAGCGGCCTCGCTGAGCGGACTCTGCGATCTGAGCTCCTACGAAGCGGAAGCAGCGATGCGGTTGGAGTCGGCCGCCCGTGAAGCGCAAGCAACGCCTGAGGATAGAGCGTCCTTGAAGCTGCAGAACTATTTCCAGATCGATGCCGACAACCGGCTCGATTTCAGCCCGTTGCTGTTGGCGCTACCGCAGCGGAAACAAGCCGAGGCAGCAGATCTATTCCACCGGGTATTGATTCAGGCGCTGAGCCAATGGGTGACTCGGGCTCGAGCACAGAGCGGTATCGATACCGTGGTACTTAGCGGCGGTTGCCTGCTGAACCGGATTCTGTCTAGTGGCTTGCAGCAGGCGTTGGCGTCCGTGGAAGGGCTTCAATGCTATGGCGCCGAGCAACTGCCTCCCAACGACAGTGGCCTGGCGTTGGGACAGGCCTGGGTGGCGATTGAACAGGCACGGCTGAGAGCTGGTGCCGATCAACAGACCGAACAGCCATGCGCTGGCGGTGCTTTAACGAGGTAGAGTTTATGTGTCTGGCGATTCCGGTTCGGGTCGAGCAACTGTGCGAAGACAACAACGCGTTGGTTGATATCGGCGGGGTCAAGAAGCAGGTGTCGGTGGCGCTGGTGGAAGATGTCCAGGTCGGTGACTACGTGATTATGCACGTGGGCTTCGCGCTGAATAAGGTTGATCCGGATGAGGCCGAGAAAACCCTGGCACTGTTTGCCGAGATGGGGGTGCTGGAGCAGGCGCTGGCCGACAATGCCGAAGCCTTAGCCGAAACCGAAGCGTCTTCTGACAGCTCGTCGGAGGTTCAGGCATGAAGTACGTCGACGAGTACCGTGACGGCAAAACCGCCCGCCATATCGCGGCCAAGATCCGCGCCGAAGTGGAGCCGGATCGTAGTTACGCCTTTATGGAGTTCTGCGGCGGCCATACCCATGCGATCTTCCGTTACGGCATTCCGGATCTGCTGCCCGACAATGTCCGGATGATCCATGGCCCGGGCTGTCCGGTCTGCGTACTGCCGGTGCCCCGAATCGATGCGGCGATCGAATTGGCGGTCGATCATGATGTGATTCTGTGCAGCTACGGCGACATGATGCGGGTGCCGGGTTCCAACCGTCGCAGTCTGCTCAAGGCCAAGGCCGACGGCGCCGATATTCGGATGGTCTACTCCTGCGCCGATGCCCTGGCGATCGCCCGGGATAATCCACAGCGTCAGGTGGTGTTCTTCGCCATCGGCTTCGAGACCACCACGCCGCCGACGGCATTGGTGATCCAGCAGGCCAAAAAGCTCGGCATCGCCAATTTCAGCGTGTTCTGCAACCACGTGCTGACGCCGTCGGCGATCAGTACCATCCTCGAGTCCCCCGAAGTGCGGGATATGGGCGTGGTGCCGCTGAACGGATTTATTGGGCCGGCCCACGTCAGCACGGTGATCGGTTCGCAGCCCTATGAGTACTTCGCCGAGGAGTATCAGAAACCGGTGGTGATCGCCGGATTCGAGCCGCTGGATGTGTTGCAGGCGATCCTGATGCTGATCCGCCAGGTCAACGAAGGCCGAGCCGAGGTCGAGAATGAGTTTGTCCGCGCCGTAACCGAACACGGCAATATGAAAGCCAAGGCGCTGGTGGCGGAGATCTTCGAAATGCGACCGGAGTTTGAGTGGCGCGGTCTGGGACTGGTGCCGTATTCGGGCTTGCGGATCAAAGCCCCCTACGCCGAGTTTGACGCCGAGAAGCGCTTTGCTCTGGCGCCATCGTTGGGGCGGGATCATAAGGCCTGCGAATGCCCGGCCATTCTGCGCGGGGTCAAGACGCCGAAGGACTGCAAACTGTTCGGCAAGGGCTGTACCCCGGAGAACCCGGTCGGCTCCTGCATGGTGTCATCCGAAGGGGCCTGTGCGGCTTACTACAGCTACGGTCGTCATCAACAGCGCAGCGCTGGTTAAGATTTTCTGAGGTATCTCCATGTCTAAAGCTAACTCCAAAACCAGCTCCCGTTATCCGCAGTCGCTGGATCTAAAACACGGCAAGGTCGAAATGGCCCATGGGGCCGGCGGCAAGGCGATGGCGCAGTTGATCGAGCAACTGTTTGTCGAGGCGTTCGATAATCCGATGCTGCGGGCCCAGAATGACCAGGCGTCGTTGGATCTGTCGTTGGCGGGTGTGCCGTTCGAGCGGATCGTGATGGCTACCGACAGCCATGTGATCAGTCCGATCTTCTTCCCCGGTGGTGATATCGGTGCGCTGTCGGTTCACGGCACCGTCAATGATGTGGTGCTGTCCGGTGCCAAGGCGCTCTACCTGTCGGCCGGTTTCATCCTCGAGGAGGGCTACCCGCTGGCCGATCTGAAACGGATCGTCGAGTCGATGGCCGCTGCCGCCCGTGAGGCTGAGGTGGCGATCGTGACCGGCGATACCAAGGTGGTGGAGAAGGGCAGTGGCGACGGCGTCTTTATCAACACCACTGGGGTTGGGGTGCTACCGAGCGGGTTGTCGTTGTCGGCAGACCAGGTACGCGTCGGCGACAAGGTGCTGGTCAGCGGCACGCTCGGGGATCACGGCGTGGCGATCATGTCGTTGCGGGAGAACCTGACCTTTGAAACCACCATCGAGTCGGACTCCCAAAGCTTGCATTCATTGACCGCGATGATGGTCGAACAGGTCCCCGAGATCCGCTGTATGCGTGATCCGACCCGTGGCGGTCTGGCGGCAACGCTGAACGAGATCGCCGGCCAGGCCGGGGTTGGGATCGAGCTCGATGAGGAGCAGATTCCGGTGCGTCCCCAGGTGGCGGCGGCCTGCGAATTTCTAGGCCTGGATCCGCTCTATGTGGCCAACGAGGGCAAGCTGGTGGCGTTCTGTCCGCCGCAGCAGGCTGATCAGTTGCTGGCGCTGATGCGCGAACATCCCCAAGGGCAGGAGGCGGCGATCGTCGGCGAGGTGATCGAAGATCCGAATGCCTTTGTCCAGTTGCGCACCAGCTTTGGCGGTGTACGGATGGTCGATTGGATCAGTGGCGAACAGCTGCCACGAATCTGTTGAGGTCAGAGAGGTTAGAGAGATCGATGAAAATACTGTTACTGACCCACAGCTTTAACTGCCTGACCCAGCGCTTCCAATTGGAGCTGCGACGGCTCGGCCATCAGGTCACCGTGGAGTTCGATATCAACGATGCGATGAGTATCGACGCGGTCGAGCGGTTTGAGCCGGACCTGATCGTGGCACCCTTTCTCAAACGTGCGATACCGGAGCCGATCTGGCGCAATCATCTGTGTCTGATCGTCCATCCGGGAATCAAGGGTGATCGGGGACCCAGCTCGATCGACTGGGCGATTCTCAACGGAGAGACCGAGTGGGGGGTGACCCTGCTGCAGGCCAACGAGGTGATGGATGGAGGTGATATCTGGGCCAGCCAGCGTTTCCCCATGCGTCCGGACAGCAAGTCCAGCCTGTACCGAGGTGAAGTCACCGAGGCGGCCTGGCGGGCGATGGAGCAGGTGTTGGAGCAGTTGCCGCAGCCGGACTTCGCCCCAGAACCGCTGGACTACAACCGTGACGACGTGACCGGCCAGTGGCGCTGCCTGATGACCCAGACGGATCGGGCGATCGACTGGGCTCGGGACGATGCGGCGACCATCGTCACAAAAATCCGTAGCGCCGATGGTAATCCCGGCCTGCTGAGCCGGGTCGCGGGTCGCGAGTACTACCTGTTCAACGCCTGTGCCGACTTCAGCCTGAATCATCTGATTGATGGGATTTCACCAGGCACGCCGGTGGCTCAGCGCGATGGTGCTATCGCACTGGCCAGCCGTGATGCGGTGGTCTGGGTCTCCCATCTGCGCTTGAAACCGACCGAGACCCAACCGCGAACCCTGAAGCTGCCCGCGACTCGGGTATTGGATACCGAGTTGCTATCGGGGCTTCCGGAGCTGGCGGTTGGGTTAGCCGTGGTCGAGGGTTATCAACCGATTCGGGCCCAGATCGACGGCAAGCGAGCCTACCTGTACTTCGACTTCTACAACGGCGCCATGGGCACCGACGACTGCCAGCAGCTGTGTCGGGCCTATCGGCAGCTGGCCGATGATCCTGAGATTGAATTGATCGTGCTGATGGGGGGCGAGGATTTCTGGTCCAACGGCATCCACCTGAATTTGATCGAAGCGGCAGACAGTCCGGCGGACGAGTCTTGGGCCAATATCAATGCGATCGACGACCTGACCCAGGCGATTATCGAAACCACCGATAAGCTGACCGTGGCGGTGATGCGGGGCAATGCCGGGGCCGGCGGTGTTTTTATGGCGCTGGCAGCCGACTGGGTGCTGGCTCGGGACGGGGTGATTCTGAATCCGCACTACAAGGGGATGGGGAATCTGTATGGTTCCGAGTATTGGACTTATCTGCTACCGCGTCGTGTCGGCACTGAGCGGGCCGAACAGATCACCGGGCTTAGGTTGCCGATGGGGGTAGCGGAGGCCAAGCAGCTGGGCCTGATCGACCAGACGTTGGCTGCCGAGCAGTTCGATGCGGCGCTGGAGCAGCAGTTGCTGGCGCTGGAGCAGCAGTCAGCTCAGCAGCTGGAGCAAAAACAGTTACAGCGTCAGGCCGACGAGCGGGAAAAACCGTTGGCCGAGTACCGGGCCGAGGAGTTGGAGCGGATGAAGCTCAACTTCTACGGCTTTGACCCCAGCTACCATGTGGCCCGCTACCACTTCGTCTACAAGCTATCCAAGGCGCGGACACCGCCCTATCTGGCACCCCATCGCCGGGTACGTCAGCAAGCCTGAAACCGATCAGGCCCGCAAGGGGCCTGACCGATGTTGAGGTGCTACTTCGAGGTACTACATAGAGGAACTACATCGGGGTACGACATCGAGGAGCTATGGCTCTGCCGGTTGGATCAGAAACAGTCCTGCTGGCAGTAATAATGGTGCACCAGCCCCTGGTAATCCAACGAGGCTTTGAACTGCTCCAGTTGCTGCTGCCAACGTTGGATTTCGGTTGCCGGGATGGCGGCCGAGAAACCGATGTAGACCGGCTGTTTTTGCACCGCGACGCCGGTGTTGCGCAGCTGCTTCGAAGCCACCGAATCGGACTCCAGTACGCTGGGAACCAGGGTCTGATTCAAGGTGGCCAGACTGACCTCGCCGGCGGCGAGCAGATCCCAGCAGACCTTGTAGGAACCTTCGGCGCGGATGTTGTTAAAGCTAAGGGACTCGAGCAGTTGCTGATGGCCGTTGCCGCTGCGAACGCAGATCGAATCGACCGATTTGGCCTGTTCCAGCTGTTGGATACTGCTGGGGTGATCTTTGCTCTCAAACAGGTAGACATTATTGTCTTGCAACGGGCCGACCCATTGCCGCGGTGATTGGGTTTGTTGTTGGCTCACATCGACCAGCGCGACGGCCGTTGAGCCGTCCAGTGCCTTGATACCTTGCTGCTGCGCCACCTGCTCGATGCTGGGCTCCAGTTCCAGCTGCATCATCAGTTCACGGGTCAATTCCACCAGCATGGCTCGTTGTCCACCATGATGTTTGCCCCGCAACTGGCCGCTGCTATCGGTAAAACTCGCCCGCTCAACGCCGTGAATCTGTACTTTCAAGGGTTCTGCTGAGGCTGCTCCCCAGCTGAGGGCGGCAGCTACGCCTATTGCGGCGGCTGGAAATAATTTTTTCATCTGAGCGCTCCTTAGCTCGTTGTGGCGCGATGGCCGATGGGCTTGAGTATGTCATGCAGGGATTGGGGCTGTAGTTGATCTTCATCTAGTTGCATGGGATCTAATGCCAAGCCGGCTAAATTAGCTGTATTGAATATTAGATAAGTCTGAATTAATCTTGATGATCTTCGAGGATGGCGACGAAGAGTGGGCCGTCCGGTCGCAAAGAGGAGAGGTTCAGATGTTGGTATCGTTGACCCCGAGTGGAGTTTTACTGGCGCTTGCCGGCGGCGGATTGATCGGTCTGTCAGCGATTGTGCTGCTCTGGAGTAACGGTCGCATCGCTGGAATCAGCGGTATTCTGTTTGCGTCCGTACAGGGCAAGCCCGATAGCGGTTGGCGTTGGATGTTTCTACTCGGCCTGGTGCTCGGTGGGCTGTTGTTTCACGCCTTGACCGGCCAACCCCAGCCATCCCCTCCCCAGGCGTCGATAGGGTTACTGATGCTGGCTGGGCTATTGGTCGGACTGGGTACCCGGCTGGGCAGCGGTTGTACCAGTGGCCATGGTGTCTGTGGCCTGGCCCGTTTTTCGGTTCGATCTCTAACGGCTACCTTGACCTTTATCGGCAGCGGCATGCTGACGGTGTTTATTCTCGGTTGATAGGTATTGGGCTGACGGGTACAGGAATAAAAGTAGGAGTGACCGGATGAAGAATCTTTTGGCGTTACTGGCAGGCGGGCTCTTTGGAGCGGGTTTGGCGATGTCTGGCATGACCGATACCACCAAGGTGATCGGCTTTCTGGATGTTTCCGGGGGATGGGACCTGACCCTGGCTCTGGTCATGATCGGTGCGCTGCTGGTAACCGTGCCGGGCTATTACTGGATTCTGCAGCAACCTAGACCAGCCTGTGCGACGCGTTTCGATATGCCGGCCAAAACGTCTCTCGATGCCCCGCTAGTGTTGGGGGCCGCGCTGTTCGGTATCGGTTGGGGGCTGGTGGGCTACTGTCCCGGCCCGTCGATCGCCGTGCTCGGTTATGGCAACTGGCAGGTGGTCCCTTTCCTGATGATGCTGTTGTTAGGCGGCTGGTTGGCGGGACCGGTTCGAACGGTGTTGGAATTGGGTATCAGGGCCGGTCATCAACGCGCCTGATCCAACCATTGGACCCTTGTCGATCAATGTACAAGAATTGATCTAACCGCTTCACAACAAAATGTGGATCGGCTAAGGTGGCCAGCTTTTAAACGACCACCTTCGCTGGATACCGCTGTTGAACCTGATCGCCAGTCTACCCTGGTACGACCTGCCCGCCAGTCAAAATGCACTGGATCTGTTCTGGCACCGCTTGCGCGCGGAGCTGGAACGGCAGTCTGTGTCCGGATTGCCGCAGCAGTTGAATCGGGAACTGACCCCACAACAGCTTTGGCAGCGGCCCGAGCTGCTATTGAGCCAGTGCTGTGGTCCAGACCTGTTTACCGAACAAGCCGCTGGGCTGGAGCCGATCGCTCGACCGGTGTTCCGGGATCTGGCTTGCACGCCGGGAAGCTATTTTAGCCATATCGTTACGACCCGCTCGGCTCCGGTGATCAAGCATCCGCGCTTGGTGGTCAACGCGCCGAGTTCGCGTTCGGGTTGCCTGGCCCTGTTGGAATGGTTAGACGAGCAGGGGATCGATGTAGAGGCGGAGCCACCGCTGATCAGTGGTTCACACCAGCAGAGTTTGCAGTACCTGCGCGAGGGGCGTGCCGACCTGGCTGCGATCGATGCCCATAGTTGGGGCTTGCTGGATCATCACGACTTAACGGTGATCGGACGCAGCCGGGAAGCGGAAGCGCCGCCCTTTGTTCGCCATCGACATAATCCGATACCGACGGCGGTGCTCTATGCCGCGCTCGAGAAGACGGTTCAGGTCCTAGGCTCTTCGATCGGCATCAGTGAACTGATCGAGACCGATATCGAGGTCTACCGCGGTATGGAAGGCGACAGCTCTTGCCTGTCTGCTTGCGCTCATACTGGCCCTGCTGAGCAGAGCCAGTTGCGAACGGTCGCCTAGTAGAGCACGACCGAACGGATACTTTTGCCTTGATGCATCAGGTCAAAGGCGTTGTTGATCTTGTCCAGCGGCATCGTATGGGTGATCAGATCATCGATATTGATCCGCCCCTCCATATACCAGTCGACAATCTTGGGGACATCGGTTCGCCCTCTGGCGCCACCAAAGGCGGTGCCTCGCCAGGAGCGGCCGGTAACCAACTGGAACGGCCGGGTGCTGATCTCCTGACCGGCACCGGCAACCCCGATAATGCAGCTCTCGCCCCAGCCTTTATGGCAACATTCCAGCGCTTGGCGCATGGTGGTGACGTTGCCGATGCATTCGAAACTGTAATCCACCCCGCCGCCGGTCAGTTGGATCAGATGATCCACCACGTCCTCCACCTCATTGGCGTTGACGAAGTCGGTCATGCCGAACTGTTTGGCCAGTGGCACCTTGGATGGATTGATATCGACGCCGATGATCTTCGCGGCGCCGACCATCTTGGCGCCCTGGATCACATTCAATCCGATCCCACCGAGTCCGAACACCGCCACGGTTGAGCCCGGTTCCACCTTCATCGTAAAGGCCACAGCACCGATACCGGTGGTAACGCCGCAACCGATATAGCAGATCTTGTCGAACGGTGCGTCGTCACGCACCTTGGCCAGCGCAATCTCCGGTAGCACGGTGTAGTTGGAGAAGGTCGAACAGCCCATGTAATGCAGGATTGGCTCACCGTCGATCGAAAACCTTGAGCTGCCGTCGGGCATCACGCCGCGGCCCTGGGTTTCGCGAATCGCCTGGCAAAGGTTGGTTTTCGGGTGCAGACAGAAATCGCATTGGCGACACTCGGGGGTGTAGAGCGGAATGACATGGTCGCCCGGTTTGACACTGCTGACGCCCGGGCCGATATCCACCACCACCCCGGCACCTTCATGACCCAGAATGGCGGGGAAGGCCCCTTCCGGATCATCACCGGACAGGGTGAACGCATCGGTGTGACAGACACCGGTGGCCATGATCTCCACCAGGACCTCGCCGGCCTTCGGGCCTTCGAGATCGACGTCGACAATTTCTAAGGGCTTGGCGGCTCCGAAAGCCACGGCGGCGCGTGTTTTCATGCTTTAGCTCCTGCTCAAAGTCGGACGGGATAGCAGGAACTATAGTCGGTAGCTTGGAGTTAAGAGTCTGAGGGCGGGAATAAAAGGGACGATCCTGATTATCAGAACCGCCCCGCTATCTTCGGTTAGAAACTCCCCAGCTTGGTGCCGAACTCGGCTCGGATGGTTGCAAGCGGTATTGCGATGCCGAAGCCCTCAGTGCTGATCGAGCGGTTCAGAACCTTCAGGGTGTTGATTCCGATCACCTCCCCCTGCTCATTCACCAGCGGCCCGCCACTGTTGCCCGGAAGGATCTGGGTATCGGTAACAACGCCCTGCTTACCGATCCGGGTGATGATGCCGGAGGTAACGTGGTCGCGCATCCCCAGCGGGCTGCCGATGGCGTAGACCGGCTGCCCCTGGAATAGCTTGGGTTGCGCCAGCGCCTGTAGTTTCGGGGTCCGGTAGCCGTCGACCTTCAGCAGAGCAAGGTCGTGCTCGGTGCTCAGGGCCAGCAAGCGAGCTTTGAGTTTGCTGTTGTCCTTCAGAATAACGGTAAAGTGCTGCTTCACACGGGATGAGCTGCTTTGGAAGTTGAACTCGGATTGAGCTTTGCGGAGGGTTTTACTGCGGGTTTGATAGTTGGCGTAGGTGTCGTCGTATTCCTGTTTCCAGAGCTGGTAGCGTTCGGAAAGGATTTGATAGTCTGAGTTGGCAGCCCCTTTCATGCTGTTGCGCCCGGCCTTGCGAATACGTTCCTCGTATTCGTTCAGCTCCTGCCTCATCTGGCTTAGACGGTGTTTTTCGTTGCTGAGCCAGCCATTAAGCGAATTGAGTTGATCGGCTTCCTCGGCAATACGTTCTTTGCGTTCCTGCCAATGACTCGTTTCGGTGGGGCGCACGACGTGCTTGTTGGTTAGCAGCAGACCGTCGTCGCTGACAAAGAATCCTGAGCCGATGCTCATCGCAGAGTCGATCGACACCACCGCCTGGGTGGCGCGCTCGATTTCGGTTTGGGCATGGAAACGCTGTTCGAAACGTGCGGCCAGATTGGTTTTATCGTCGATGCTGGTGACGGAGTCGATGCCAGTGTCGCTGGTGGGGGAGATATCGGTGCTGGGCTCGGTCGGTTGGTCAGCATCGTCCGCTATATCGGCTGGAGCCGGATTTGTTGGCTGTTGCTGCTGATGCTTGAACGGCTTATCGCTGAAGTGCCATTGCCCATTGGCATCCTGGTATTTGTAGATCTGGGCGTGTGCGCTCTGACCTGCTAGCAGGGCCGAGATTGTCAGGGTGGAGAGAAGGAGCACTAACGGACCAAAGCGGAGTAAACGACGACTTAGTACTGGTACGGCTCCGGTGCAGACTGTTGCTGAACGATCCATAAGACTCATCCTTGATCATTGGCGATGGGTCTGAATGTATCAGATTGCCCCTGTTGCGCAACCAGGGATTCGTCGGATCCGCTTAGGCATAAAAAAGGCAGCCGGAGCTGCCTTTAGGGAGACCTAACAAGCCGTGTTATGTCTTAATCACAGAGGGCGTCCAGCTTGGTCTTCAGCAGCTTGTTGACCTGGCCTGGGTTGGCGGTGCCCTTGCTGGCCTGCATCACCTTGCCCATAAAGAAGCCCAGCATCTTGCCGCGCTTCTCCGGTTCGGCAGCCTTGTACTGTTCCACCTGCGGGGTCGCAGCGGCGATCACTTCGTCGATCATCGCTTCGATTGCGCCAGAGTCGGTGACCTGCTTCAGCCCTTTAGCTTCGATGATTGCATCGGCAGCACCTTCACCGTTCCCCCCTTCACCTTTCCAGAGGGCTTCGAACACCTGCTTGGCGGCTTTGCCGTTGATGGTGTCGTCCTTAATTCGGGCCAGCAGTTGGCCCAGTTGCTCGGCAGAAACCGGGCTGTCAGCGATCTCCAGCGAGTTGCTGTTGAGGTGCTTGGACAGCTCGCCCATGACCCAGTTGGCCGCCAGCTTGGCGTCGTCGCACTGCTCGGTGGCAGTCTCGAAGTAGGCAGCCGTGTCACTGTAACCGGACAGTACCCCGGCATCGTAGTCGGACAGACCGTACTGCTCCATAAAGCGCTGGTGACGGGCATCCGGCAGCTCCGGCAGGGTGGCGCGGATCGCGTCGATAAAGTCGTCGTCGATCATCACCGGCAGCAGGTCGGGGCAGGGGAAGTAACGGTAATCGTTGGCTTCCTCTTTCGAGCGCATCGAACGGGCCACCTTGGTATCGCCATTGTATAGCCGGGTTTCCTGGGTGATTTCGCCGCCATCCTCGAGGATGTCCATCTGGCGCTCAACCTCGAGCTTGATCGCATCTTCCATGAACTTGAACGAGTTCAGGTTCTTGGTTTCGGTACGGGTGCCGAACTCCTCTTCGCCCTTGTAGCGTAGTGAGACGTTGACGTCGCAGCGGAACGAGCCCTGCGACATGTCGCCGTCGGAGATTCCCAGATTGGTGACAATCGAGTGGATCTTCTTGGCGTAGGCAACCGCTTCTTCGGCGCTGCGCATATCCGGCTCGGAGACGATCTCCAGCAGCGGGGTTCCGGCGCGGTTCAGGTCGATACCGGTCATGCCGTGGTAGTCTTCGTGCAATGACTTACCGGCGTCTTCTTCCAGGTGGGCGCGGGTGACACCGACACGCTTGGTGGTGCCGTCTTTCAACTGGATATCGACGTGGCCGATGCCGACGATCGGGTCATCCATCTGGCTGGTCTGATACCCCTTGGGTAGATCCGGATAGAAGTAGTTCTTGCGGGCGAACACCGACTTCTTGCCGATCTGGGCATCGATCGCCAGGCCGAATTTGACCGCCATCTTCAGCGCGTTGTCGTTGAACACCGGCAGGGTACCCGGCAGCGCCAGGTCAACCGCGCAGGCCTGGGTGTTGGGCTCGGCACCGAAGGCGGTGCTGGCGCCGGAGAAAATTTTCGAGTCGGTCGCCAGCTGGCAGTGGATCTCAAGACCGATAACTGTTTCCCATTCCATCTGATCAGTCCTCTCTTATACGTCGCTGGGAGCTTTGGTGTGCCAGTCGGTGGCCTGCTGGAATTTATGCGCGATATTGAGCAGTCGCGCTTCGTCGAAGTGCTTGCCGATCAGTTGCAGTCCGACCGGTAGACCGTTGGCAAAGCCGACCGGGATCGACATGCCGGGCAGACCGGCGAGGTTGACCGAGATGGTGAAGATATCTTCCAAGTACATCGCCACCGGGTCGTTGGTCTTTTCACCGATCTTGAACGCCGGGTGCGGCGTGGTCGGTCCCATGATCACGTCAACATCGTTGAAGGCAGCGACAAAGTCCTGCTGAATCAGGCGGCGGATGCGCTGGGCTTTAAGGTAGTAGGCGTCGTAGTAACCGGCCGACAGCGCGTAGGTGCCGATCATGATCCGGCGTTTGACCTCATCACCGAAGCCTTCACCGCGGGTGCGCTTGTACAGGTCTTCCAGGTCTTGGGGATCTTCGCAGCGGTAGCCGTAGCGAACACCGTCGAAACGGGACAGGTTCGATGAGGCTTCGGCCGGGGCGATGATGTAGTAGGCCGGAATACACAGCTGGGTGTTCGGCAGGCTGATCTCCTTGACCGTGGCACCCAGCGCTTCGTACTGCTTGATCGCATCCTGTACCGCGGACTGGATCTCGGGATCGATGTCGCCGCTAAAGTACTCCTTCGGCAGACCGATCTTGAGGCCATCCAGCGGTTTGTCCAGATCGGCGCTGTAATCGGGCACATCCCGCTCGATGCTGGTGGAGTCCTTCGGATCGAAACCGGCCATGACGTTGAGCATCAGTGCACAGTCTTCGGCGGTGCGGGCCATCGGGCCGCCCTGATCGAGGGAGCTGGCAAACGCGATCATGCCGTAGCGCGAGACCCGGCCGTAGGTCGGCTTTAGGCCGGTGATGCCGGTCAGCGCGGCGGGCTGACGGATCGAACCGCCGGTGTCGGTACCGGTCGCCGCCGGAACCAGACGCGCGGCAACCGCAGCGGCCGAACCACCGGAGGAGCCGCCGGGTACCCGATCGGTATCCCAGGGGTTCAGGGCCGGGCCGTAAAAGCTGGATTCGTTGGAGGAGCCCATGGCGAACTCGTCCATGTTGGTCTTGCCCAGGTTAACCGCACCGGCCCGGTTAAAGGCTTCGATCACGGTGGCGTTGTAGGGCGCGATAAAGTTGTCGAGCATCTTCGAGCCGCAGCTGGTGCGAACCCCGTCGGTGCAGAAAATATCCTTGTGGGCGATCGGAACCCCGGTCAGCGGTGCGGCATCGCCGGCCTTGATACGGACATCGGCAGCTTCGGCCTGGGCCAGTGCCTGGGCATGGGTGATGCTGATAAAGCTGTTGTAACGGCTGTCTTCGGTTGTGATCCGGTCGAGCAGGCTCTGGGTCAGCTCGACGCTGGAGAAAGCGCCGTTGGCCAGGCCTTGGGCGAGTTCGGCGAGAGTTTTGTTATGCATGGATTCTTTCCAGTGACTCGATGCGAAAATTGGGCTGCGTAAGTTGGCTTGATCGTCGATAACCTGAATCCAGCGACGATCACTCAATCACAGTCGATCGTTATTCAATGGCCTTCGGTGCTATTCAATTACCTTCGGTACTAGGAACAGACCGTCTTCGGTGGCCGGTGCGTTGGCTTGCAGATTCTCACGTTGATCGGTTTCGGTCACTGCGTCGGGGCGCAGGCGCTGAACCGCATCCAGCGGGTTGGCCATCGGTTCGACGGCGCTGGTGTCGACCTGCTGCATCTGGTCGACCAGTGCGAGGATGTTATTGAGGTTGTCGGCGTATTCAGGAATGTCGGATTCGTTGATCTGCAAGCGGGCCAGATGGGCGATTTTCTCCACTTCGGAGCGGTCCAGAGACATGGCGTTTTCCTGACTGGGTAATGGGGTTCGAAAGATGTTCTAAAAGATGATCGCCAATGATAATGGGCCGACCCGGTCAGGGCAATCCGATAACGCCGTAATAACTGGCTTGAACCTTGCTCAACGGGTGCGCCATTGCTAGAGTTAGCCGTTTATTTGATAGAGCCGCCACCCGCACCCTTCTGTGTCATCGATATAGGTGCTCTGGCCACAATCATTTTTCTAGCGAAGTCGGTCAATGTTTAAAAAATTACGTGGAGTTTTTTCCAGCGACCTGTCCATCGACCTGGGCACGGCCAATACCCTGATCTATGTCCGTGACAAGGACGTGGTATTGAATGAACCGTCGGTGGTGGCGATCCGTCAACTCGGTAACCACAAGTCGGTGGTAGCGGTCGGTACAGACGCCAAGCGGATGCTGGGTCGTACCCCCAGCAACATCTCCGCGATCCGGCCGCTGAAGGACGGTGTGATCGCCGACTTCCATGTGACTGAGAAAATGCTGCAGCACTTTATTAACAAAGTGCACGAAAATTCTTTCCTGACCCCCAGTCCTCGGGTGCTGGTCTGCGTACCCTGCAAATCGACGCAGGTCGAACGCCGGGCGATCAAAGAATCGGCCATGGGTGCCGGAGCGCGCGAAGTCTATCTGATCGACGAGCCGATGGCGGCGGCGATCGGTGCCGGACTGCCGGTCGAAGAGGCCAGTGGTTCGATGGTGGTCGATATCGGTGGTGGTACTACCGAGATCGCGATCATCTCGCTCAACGGTATCGTCTATGCCGAATCGGTCCGGGTCGGTGGTGACCGCTTTGATGAATCGATCACCTCCTACGTACGCCGCAACTACGGCTCGCTGATCGGTGATGCGACCGCTGAGCGGATCAAACAGGAGATCGGTACCGCCTATCCCGGCGGTGAGATGCGCGAGATCGATGTTCGCGGTCGTAACCTGGCCGAAGGTATTCCACGCAGCTTCACCCTCAACAGCCGTGAAATCCAGGAAGCCCTGGAAGAACCGTTGAAGTCGATCGTGCAGGCAGTTAAGAGCGCGCTGGAACAGTGCCCGCCCGAGCTGGCTTCCGATATCGCCGAGAGTGGCATCGTGTTGACCGGCGGTGGCGCGCTATTGCGTGATCTGGACCAGTTGCTGGCCGAAGAAACCGGCCTGTCGGTAATCGTCGCCGAAGATCCGCTGACCTGTGTAGCTCGCGGAGGCGGAAAGGCGTTGGAGATGATCGACAAGCACGCATTCGAGCTGCTGGCTGCCGAATAAGAGGGGCGCTGTGATGGCGTGCCCGATGCCAACCCCGCTTGCATATACCACCGCCCACAGGCTGAACCGCTTGTGGGCGTTGTCGTCGTTGGAGGTGGGTCATTAAACCGATCTTCAAAGGCCAGTCCTCCCGTACCCGACTGTCGCTGATCGTAGTGCTGTCGTTTTCGTTGATGGCGACCGATCTGCTGTGGTCGCCGATGGCCTATTACCGTGGCTACCTGACCCTGGCGGTGACACCGCTACGCTGGCTGATGGATGTTCCGACCCGGATGTTGACCGGGCTGGACCAGTCTCTCAGTGACCGGGATCAACTCCAGCTCGACAACGAAAAGCTTCGCTCCGACCTGCTGTTGATGGCCCGTAAGCTGCAGCGGCTGGATTCGCTGACCACCGAGAATGCCCATCTGCGCGAGCTGCTCAATTCCAGTGAGCGACTGGATCAGCGGGTGCTGTTGGCCGAGCTGATCGGGGTCAGTGCCGACCCCTTCTCCAATCAGTTGGTGATCAATAAAGGTCTTAACGATCAGGTTTACCTGGGTCAACCGGTGCTGGATGAGAACGGGGTGATGGGGCAGGTGGTCGAAGTGGGGCCCTACACATCAAGGGTTCTGTTGATCACCGATGTTCAGCATGCGATTCCGGTGCAGGATAACCGTAGCGGCTTTCGTTCGTTGTTGATCGGACGTGGTAAGGGACGTGAGCTGCTGCTCAACCATGTGCCCGATACCGCCGATATCCAGGCTGGCGATCTGCTGATCAGCTCGTCGCTGGGATCCCGCTTCCCGTTCGGCTATCCGGTTGCCACCGTCACCGAAGTGATTCACGATCCCGGCCAGGCCTTCGCCACCGTGCGGGCCGAGCCTGCGGCGCGGCTGGATACCAGTCGCCATCTGTTGCTGGTCTTTACGCCGCAGCAGCAACCGGTGCCGCCGGTTGAGGAAGCCGTGGTGCCCAAGCCGACAGCGTCCCAAGCCCCGTCTTCAACGACACCAGATCCCGAGGCTGAAGTTCCGGCCGTTTCCGAGGAGGATTCCTGATGGTTGCACCTCCTGCCCGTGGCAGTTGGGTGATTCTGCTCAGCTTTATGCTGGCCCTGATGCTGACCGAGATTCCGATGCCGGAGCCGATGGAGTGGGGGCGACCCCAATGGACGGTGTTGGTACTGATTTACTGGGTGGCGGCTCTGCCGCACCGGGTCGGCCCTTGGTATGCCTGGATCGTGGGGCTGCTGCTGGATATTCTGCAGGGCAGCCTGTTAGGCATCCATGCGCTGTCGTTGGCACTGGTGGCGGCACTGATGAAGTCGTTGCATCAGCGTTTCCGGATGTATCCGGTCTGGCAGCAGGCGCTGTTGGTCATGGTGCTGGTGGGGCTGTACCAGCTCCTGCTCAACTGGGGACAGGCACTGGGCGGTGCCAAGTCTGACTCGCTGTTATTCCTGCTGCCGTCTCTGGTCAGTGCCTTTTTCTGGCCCTGGATCTTTGTTCTGTTACGCAGTATCCGTCGGGCACTGAAGGTCAGTTAAGATGAATTCCAAGCCCCGCTTGATCCTGGCTTCAGGCTCGCCCCGCCGGCGTGAGCTGTTGACCCAGATCGGGGTGCGGTTTGGCACCGATAGTGCCGATATCGATGAAACCCCGTTGGCCGACGAGCAGGCTGCTGATTACGTCGAACGGTTGGCGCTGCAGAAGGCGCAGGCCGTCGCCGTCCGTCACCCCGGGATCGTGGTGCTGGGCAGCGATACGTCGGTTATCTGCGACGGTGTAATTCTCGGTAAACCCGCTGACCAGCAGCAGGGTGTCGAGATGTTATTGCGGCTTTCCGGTCGCAGCCATCAGGTGATTACCGCCGTTGCGTTGGTGGCAGGGGAACGCCAGCGGGTGATCCGGGTCACAACCGATGTGCGGTTCAGATCGCTGAGTGCTGAGGAGTGCCGTCGATACTGGCAAACCGGCGAGCCCGCCGATAAGGCCGGCGGCTATGGTATCCAGGGGATGGGAGCGGTGTTTGTCGAGCGTATCGAAGGGAGTTATTCCGCTGTGGTCGGGCTGCCTCTGAGCGAAACGGCGGCGCTGCTGGCGGAGTTTGGGATCCCGGCCTGGCAACGGCCCGAGAGCTGATCGAATCTGGCTCGAATCGGGTTGGGCGATACGCAAATCGGATCAATCTCAGCCACTATTAAGACAGCAGTTAGCACTTAAGATAGCAGCTAGCGCTGCCACAATTCAGACCCGCAGTGTTAGGTTAAACACTGTTTGGACGCGACAGATTCACCAGCCGGAGGCGTTATCTGATCCGGGCAGTACCTGATGAAGGAGAAACGCAGGGCATGGGCGAAGAGATACTGATCAATTTCACACCGATGGAAACCCGGGTTGCCGTGATCGAAAACGGCATGCTGCAGGAGGTCTATATCGAACGGGCCGAGCGGAAGGGGATCGTCGGTAATATCTACAAGGGTAAGGTGGTACGGGTACTACCGGGCATGCAGGCCGCCTTTGTCGATATCGGGCTGGAGCGGGCCGCCTTTATCCATGTGGCCGAATTGACCCCGAACAATGGTCATCAGGAGGAGAAGCAACCCGAACCGCCGATCAGTTCGCTGTTACGCGAGGGGCAGTCGCTGGTGGTTCAAGTGACTAAGGATCCGATCGGTACCAAGGGCGCCCGACTGACAACGCGGCTATCGGTGCCGTCCCGCTATCTGGTCTTTATGCCGGGGCGCGAGCATATCGGGGTATCCCAGCGGATCGAGAACGAAGAGGAGCGCAGCCGCCTCAAGCAGCTGATCACCGAGGCCCTGGCCGAGGACAGTGATGGTGAGAGCGGTGGGTTTATCCTGCGCACCGCAGCCGAAGGCGCCCGCGACGAGGACATCCAGACCGATGTGGCCTATCTGCGTCGTCTGTGGCGTAAGGTTCGCGAGCGGATGGCCGATAAAGATGTTCCCAGGGTGGTCTACGAAGATCTGCCGCTGCATATGCGGACCCTGCGCGATGTGGCGATACCGATGGTGGAGCGGATTCGGATCGATTCCCGTGAAACCTTCCAGAAGGCCAACGAATTTGTCTCGTCGCTGGTTCCGGAGATCAGCGACCGCTTAGAGTACTATCCCGGCGAGCGTCCGATCTTCGATCTCTACAATGTCGAGGAGGAGATCCAGAAAGCGCTGGGGCGCAAGGTGGAACTCAAATCCGGCGGTTACCTGATCTTCGATCAGACCGAAGCGATGACCACCGTCGACGTTAACACCGGCGCCTATGTCGGTCACCGGAATCTCGAAGAGACCATCTTCAAGACCAACCTGGAAGCTGCTACGGCCATCGGTCGCCAGCTACGGCTGCGAAACCTGGGTGGCATCATCATTATCGACTTTATCGATATGGAAGAGCCTGAGCATCGGCGGCAGGTGTTGCGCACGCTTGAACGGGTGCTGGAGAAGGACCACGTCAAGAGCAAACTGACCGGCGTCTCGGAGTTGGGGCTGGTTGAGATGACCCGCAAGCGTACCCGTGAGAGCCTGGAGCAGCTGTTGTGTGAACCCTGCAGCCAGTGCCAGGGTCGCGGCTCGATCAAGACGCCGGAGACAGTCTGCTACGAGATTTTCCGCGAGATTCTTCGCGAAGCCCGGGCCTACGATACCGATACCTACCTGGTGATCGCGTCGCAGTCAGTGGTCGACCGACTGATGGACGAAGATTCGGATAATGTTGCCGAGTTGGAAGCCTTTATCGGTAAGACGATCCAATTCCAGGTTGAAACCCTCTACACGCCGGAACAGTTCGACGTGGTGCTGCGGTAACGGAAAATGGTCAGGCGCCATATCCACCATCTGCGACGCTGGGTCGTTTTCAGCTGCGTCGTGCTTATCTTTCTGCTGGCCGGGGTTCTGAGCCTGGGTCGCTGGGCGATGCAGGTATTGCCCGACTATCGGGTCGAGCTGGCCGAACTGATCAGTGATGAACCCGCCTATCGGATCGAGTTTGATCAGCTTACCGGCCGCTGGGCACGCTTTTCTCCCCGGCTTGAAGCCTCCCGGGTCAGTTTGTATCTGTCGGGTGGCCGCCGTGTCGACATCGGCCGCATGGAGCTGCAGCTAGATTCGTTGCGATCCCTGTGGCACCTGGAGCCGGTGTTCAACCAGATCTTGATCGATCAGGTGGATCTGTCGCTGTTCCGTGATCAGCAGGGCGGCTGGGATCTGGCCGGCGATCTGAACGGTAGCCCCGACAGCTTGCCGGGCGACGGCCAGGGCAATATGCGGGCGCTGGGACGTTCACTGTTTCTGCACGATCAGATTGAGATACGCAATGGCCTGGTGCGGGTCCAGTTTGAAGGTCAGGCACCGCTGCCGCCACAGCTGGTTAATCTGCAGCTGCGCAATCAGGGGGATCACCATGCACTGCTGGCCGATCTGGTGCTGGGGGCTGAACAGGCGATTGAACTGAAGGCCGTGACCGAGGGCTGGCCCGGTGACAGCGAGTTCAAGGCGCGGTTTGCGTTTAATGCGCCGGTGCTGGCGGAGAAATTTTGGAATCAGTTTATCGCCAACCCGCCCGAGGAACTGCCGCATTATCAGCTCGGGGCGCAGCTCTGGGGACGCTGGAGCGCCGATGGTCAGCACCAGTTGCAGGGGCAGTTTGAGGTGCCTGCATTAACCCTGAGCCGCAATGAGCAACAGCTTCAGGTGCAGGATCTGAGATGGCAGCTGCAGCTGGCGCTGCAGGGGCTGGACCAGGGCGAGCTGGCGCTGACCGACATTCAGGGCAGCATCGATGGTATCGAACTGCCGTTGCAACGATTGTCTGGTCGTAAGCAGGGTTCGGATTGGGAGCTTTCGGCGCAGCGCTTGGCATTGGAGCCGTTATGGCGGCTGGTTGAAACCCTGCCCTGGATCGATCCGACCACCAAACAGAAGCTGCAAGGCTTGAACCCGGAGGGGGTACTGGATAACCCCCGCTTTGAGTGGTTCAGCGCTGAACCGCAGCAATCTCCGCAGTTTCGTTTCAGTGCCGATCTGAATCAGGTCGGGGTTGGCACTTTTGCGTGGGCAGAGGGCGCACCCGCATTGAAAGGGGTCGATGGTCTACTGGTGGCGACCGGCGAGGGTGGCCGGGTCGACTTTCATTCCGACGGGTTCGAGATGGAATTCCCCCAGATCTTCAGCCAGGGCTGGCGCTTTGATCAGGCCCAGGGAGTGGTCAGCTGGCAGATTTCGGATCAGGGGGTAAGGGTCGACAGCGAGCACCTGCAGTTGCGCAGCGACACGGTTAATGCCGATGGGCGCTTCAGTCTCGACCTTCCCAAAGACCGGCAGCAGGATGGACGGCTGGTCCTGATGATCGGGATGCACGACGCCGACGCCGGGCTGACGCCATTGTTTGTCCCGGATAAGGTGATCGATCCGAATCTGTTCAACTGGTTGCAGGGCGCGATCAACGCGGGGCAATTACACAAAGGTGGATTGATCTACGACCTGCCGATCGATCGTCCTAATGAACTGCAGCAAGCCGCTACCCTGCAGATGTTCTACGATGTGGCCGAGGCCGAGGTGCAGTATCAGCCCGACTGGCCCGCTATCCGTCACGCCAACCCCTTTGTGCTGATCAAGGGGACCGAGCTGTTGATCGACTTGCCGGCCGGGCAGCTGCTGCAGACCGAGCTGACGGGCGGACGGATCTATCTACCGCCGCACAGTCCGGTGTTGCAGATCGACGGCCAGCTCAACGGCCCGGCGGCTGATATCCGCCAGACTCTGATCGAAGGGCCGACAGCCAAGGTGCTGGCCAAGCCCCTGACGCCCTGGGCGCTTGAGGGTAACAGCGCATCGCACCTGAATCTGGGTGTCGATCTGAATGAACCGGAGCGCTCATTGATCCGGGTCAGCAGCCGACTTGAGAACGCGGTGCTGGAAAATACCGAACTGGGATTGCGCTTTGATCAGCTTGGGGGAGAGCTGAGCTATCACGAGCACAAGGGTTTGTCGTCGCCGAACCTGGAGGCCCAGTTGTTCGGCTTCCCGCTACAGGCCAGTATCCAGACCCGTAAGCGTGCGGACGGCGACCGTACCATTATCAGCGGTCGCGGAACCACCAGCATGCAGGTACTGCAGGACTGGCTTAAACAACCGTTGCTGGAGCCGTTGAGCGGCACCACCCAATACGCCGCGAGGTTGGAGATCTGTGCAGGTGCCAGTCCTTGCTCCAATTTGCGGATCGACTCGCAGCTCAAAGGGGTCGCCATCGAACTACCGCCACCCTTTGGCAAGCAGGCCGGCAGCGAGCGGGAGCTGGGGCTGGATGTCAGCCTGGATGATACCCCCTGGATGCGCGTACGCTATGATCGTCAGTTTGATCTGTTGCTGCCGCTGAGCAAAGAGTTCAGTGGTGCGGAACTGGTGCTGGGCAGGGATCAGACAGCCCCCAGCAGGCGCCGTGACGGTCTCTGGATCCGGGGGCATCTGCCGACGGTGGAGCTGGAGCCCTGGCAGGCGTTCTTCGAACGGACCTTCGCCGAAACTACTCCCTCGAATCGGACTACGAAAAACACGACCACCTATGAAGTCAACGCGCTTGAAACGCTGTTGCGGCAGGTCGAGCTTCGGGTCGATCAGTTCAAGATTGGCGACTTCAGCTTGGATCAGCTTTACGCTCGCTTACGTCCCGCGACCGGGCATTGGCAGCTGGCGTTGGACAGCCCATTGGTGCGCGGCCAGTTGCTGTTACCGAAAACCGGGGTACCGCAGTTGGAGCTGGATTATCTGCAGTTGCCCGCCGCCGATGATGCCAACAGAAGTGCGGATAAGCCGACACCGCCGAAACCCTTTGTTGCCGAGCAGGACCCGCTGTTCGGGCTGAATCCGTCAACCTTACCGGCGTTGAAAGTGAAATTGGCGCAACTTCGCCGTGGCGAGCAGGAGTTGGGACGTTGGCGCTTCCAGTTTGAGCCGTATGCCGATGGTCTGAAGGTGCGAGACCTGAATGCCCGGATGGGAACCTTGACCCTGACCGGAGCTATCGACTGGCGCTATCAGGCCGGGGTCCATAACACCGATGTCCAGCTGATGTTTACCACCAGCGATCTGGGCAAGGTGATGCAGGCCTGGGGGTCGGATCCGGGGATCGAAACCAAGTCGGCGGTGATCGAGAGCCAGTTGGCATGGGATGGTTCGCCGCTGGCGTTCAACTGGCAGACCTTGGACGGTGAAGCCGAGATCGGTGCGGGTCAGGGGCGGATACTGGATACCGGCGAAGGTGCCCAGGTGCTGAAACTGTTCAGTCTGTTTAACAGCAAGACGATCTTCCGACGCCTGACGCTGGACTTCTCCGATCTGACCAAGAAGGGGATCAGCTTCGATCACATTACCGGTCGCTACCGTATCACCGACGGTAACGCTATGAACTTGAAGCCATTGGAGCTGATCGGCCCGACCTTCGACCTGACCTTGGAGGGGTCGCTCGATCTGTATCGGGAAACGGTCAATAAGACCATGCAGGTGACCCTGCCGGTAAGCGAGAACCTGCCGGTAGCGGCAGCCTTTATGGCAACACCGCAGGTCGCCGGTGCCGTGTTCCTGTTTCAGAAACTCTTCGGCAAGAAGTTGAGTAAGTTCACGTCGGTGAAGTACCGTATCGAGGGTGGCTGGAATAATCCGAAGATGGAGCTGATCCAGCAGCATCAAAAGAGCGCAATCCCCGTAACGGAAAAATGATTCCCGCTGATTGCCGCACTAGTGTAACGATGAGAATGAGGAGTAGGCCGTGTCGACCGAACCGGATAAGTCCACCAAGCTGTTTCGCCGTACCTTCCCGGTGGGGCCGTTGCAGTGCAACTGTACCCTGATCGGGGATACTGAGAGCGGTCGAGCCATCGTGGTCGATCCCGGCGGTGATGCCGACAAGATTCTCAATGAATTGAACGCCAATGGCTTGCAGCTGGTGGCGATCTTTCATACCCATGCGCATCTGGATCACGTGCTGGCAGCCGGAGCGCTGAAAGAGAAGACCGGGGCCCCGATCTATCTCCATGATCAGGATAATTTCTTGTGGGACATGATCGAGCAGCAGTGCCAGATGTTCGGGGTACCCTACGTTCCGCAGCCGGATCCGGACGAGGTCATTAAGGATGACCAGGACCTGGGGTGTTGTGGTGGCGTTGCGATCCATACGCCCGGTCACACGCCGGGCTCGACCAGTTTCTGGTTCGAAGAGGCCAAGTTGCTGATCGCCGGTGATACGTTGTTCCGTCGCTCGATCGGTCGTACCGACCTATGGGGCGGGGATTACGGCCAGATCGAAAAATCGATTAAAGAGCGGCTCTACACCCTGGATGAGCAGGCGGTGGTAGTCACAGGCCATGGGCCGGACACGACCATCGGTGAGGAGCGTGAACAGAATATGGTGATCCGTGCTTGATACTCAAACCCCTGAGCGTCGCCAACGGCCGGCGACGGTTGCCGCGGTTCAACTGATCAGCGGTGCCGACTGGCGCCACAACCTGGAGCGGGCGGCCCACTGGATCGCCGAAGCCGCGGCCCAGGGGGCCGAGCTGGTGTTACTGCCGGAGAACTTTGCCGTATTCAACACCTCGATGCTGATCGAGCGCGGTGCAGAGGAACTCAGCCCAGAGGGGCCGATTCGGCAGTTCTTAAGCCAGCAGGCCAAGCAGCACGGCATCTGGTTGGTGGCCGGTTCGTTGCCGATCTTGAACCGATCCGGTGACCGGGTCCGAGCCGCCTGCCTGGTGGTCGATGACCAGGGCCAGGAGCGAGCTCGATATGACAAACTGCATCTGTTCGATGTGGATGTCAGCGATAACCAGGGCAGTTACCGCGAGTCCGATGAGATTGAACCCGGTGATAAGCTGGTGCTGGTGGATACCCCGGTTGGCCGCCTGGGGCTGACGATCTGCTACGATCTGCGCTTTCCCGAACTCTACCAGGCGTTACGCGCCGCGGGCGCCGACCTAGTCAGTGTGCCGGCAGCCTTTACCCAGGTGACCGGTGAGGCCCACTGGGAGGTGCTGTTGCGTGCCCGGGCGATCGAAAACCAGTGTTTCGTGATCGCCTCCAACCAGGGCGGTGTGCATAACGCCAAACGCGAAACCTATGGTCACTCGATGATCATCGATCCTTGGGGAACGCGGCTCGACTGCCTGGAAAAAGGTGAGGGCATGGTACTGGCCGAGCTGGATTTAGAGCGCCAGCGACAGTTACGCCAACAGATGCCGGTGATCAGCCACCAGCGTCCGGAACTGTTTCGAGACGAGCGTGGCTGATCGGTCGGGTGCGCCGGGCCAGTGTCGCTGACTCGGCTTATTTTGCTGAGCGGGATCGGAGCAGTTTGTACAGCGTGACCTGATCGGGAAGGCCGGTTACCTTGATTCCTTGGGCTCGCTGATAATCCTCCAGCGCGGCAACGGTGGTGTTGCCGAATATCCCATCAATCGATCCCCTGTACAGTTGGCTCTGCTTGAGCTGTTGTTGGACCTGTTTCAGCACCTGTTTGTAGATATAGGTCTTCTGATTCTCATTAGCCGCAACGACAAGGTCGGAGTGCTCGGTCAGGCGCTGTTCCAGCAGCGTTCCGGCCAGCATATTGACGGCGATATAAAATCGCTGATTCAGATTCTTGTTGCAGTGATTCTCCAGCAGGGCAGCCAGGAAGGGGGTGTTGCCCCAAGGCACCAGGTCGAAGGTCTCGTCTGTGAACTGGTTGGCGGCCGACAGGTAACCGTCGATCCAGCCCATGTAGAGGTTGAAGGTTGGGGAGTTTTTGCTCTTTTCCTCGATAAACTTCTCGCAGCTGACCATCCCGGCATTTCTGACCGCAAAGCGCCCTTGGGAGTCGGCGGCAGTCGCGAGGGTTGAGCTAAAAAAGCCAAGCAGCAACAGCAGGGTTGAGGCTCTGTTTCTAAGGTTCAAGTCTGGATTCCTTTCTTATCGGTGGCGTCTCCATCATTGGAAATCGTCCGTCCATGGTAGCTAAAGCCGATCATAAGTACACCTTGGAGACGGGCTGTCCCCAAGGTGTTCAGGGTGCGAAGGCTGCTATCGCTAGCGACGTCGCGTGATCCGGCTCATGCCCAGCAGCCCTCCCAGTAGCAGCACCAGGGTACCGGGCTCGGGAATCTGAGCTGAGGCACAGTCAGCACTGCCGTCGCAGGTTTGGATGGCGGTCTGGGTTACCTGGATGGTACCGCCGTTGGTGAAGGTCAGACCGGTGACGAAGGCATTGGGATCGTCGGGGTCAAGGGCTGCACCGATTTCGATTCCATCGATCATAAACATCGAGACGCCGTTAGGATCGATCGACAGGAAGTCGAATTGATCGTTGACGCCGATCACGTCGGCAAAGACAAAACTGGTTCCATCCCAGTAGTAGAGATTGTATTGGCCGTCACCGTAGCTGTTCGGGATGATCACGGTGGCAAAGTTGGAACCGTTAGCCTCGTAGGTGTAACCGGTGGCAACAAAAGGATCGAAGAAGATCGGCAGTGTCGGGTCGATACCAAAGCCGGTATCGCCGACGTCAACGACAAAGTCAAAGCCTGGGGTCGGACCATCCGGATCTGGCAGAATCGGATCGTCTGCGGTTATTCCGCCTTCATCCAGCATCAAACCCTGCAGGTTGCCGACAAAGATGCCAGTATCCAGTGCGGTGTCACTGGTGTCTGACACCGCAATCTTGATGGTGTGGGTGTCGCGTGTACTGTCCAGCAGCCCCAGCAGGTTTAACGGTCGGCTAACGCCGTCATATTCGATCGCCAGCGGAGAGTCACTTGGAGTCAGGGTACCGTCATCATGAATGTTATTGTCGAAAAAGTTGCCGCCTCCGACGGCATCGCTGGTGACGGTCAAGAGCCCGCCATCGGCAAAGCCCGCGTAATTCACCCCGTCCACAAAGACGGCGGCGATCTCCGGAAAGGAGTCGACAAATTCCGGGAACTCTTCCGAACCGAAGATAAAGTCCAGGCTGACCGCATTAACGCCGCTATCGACGGTAAAGTCGAATGACAGCACGGTGGCATCAGCGCTGAACTCGTTGATGCCCTGGCTGGCCAGCAGCTGATCCAGGCCTGAATCTCCCATCCCACTGGCCAGGCCGGTAAAGCCGGACTCGGTGTTCATTTCTGCCGGGGCAGCGTTGCCACTGGTCAGCAAAATACCGTCGGGTAGGCTGAATTCGACTCCATCAATGGTGCCGAAATTGAGATCCTGAAAGAAGGAGGCGGAACCGTAGCTGGGTGTGACGGGTAGCGGTTCTACGACAAATTCGCCATCAAATTCGCCATCAAAGCCGCCGGCGTTGTCGAAGTTACCCTGATATTGGGAGGAGCCACCGACGATGCTAATCCCGCTATCCGGTGTAACTAAGGCTGTTGCGAGTTCTGAACCATCACCGAGAAAACCGGCAGGATCCAGGTCGTTATACTGCTGAAACACGACCGCTTGGGCACTGCCGGCAGCCAGCGTCATCATCAAGCCGACTTGGGCCAATTGTGTCGATCGAGGCGCTCTCTTGCTCATTTGTATAGATCCTTCTATTTATCAAACAATTAGACGGTTTGCTGCTGTGCAATATTTAGGCCTTGGAGGAATAGTTGTTTATTATCAGTTGCTTATGTATTAGGTGTTGTAAGTGGTGGACTTGGTTGTAAATTTTACTGACAAAACAATAGCTTGATGCCGATATAGAGGGGCTGTACTGCAGACAGTGGTCGAATTGGTGCAAGCTGGCTACACCGAATGAAGCGCAGGCGGTATGGAGAGGGGTATACCCCCTTGAGCAGGGGCAGAGGGAGTGTCTAAGCCTCGAGTGTCAGTTACCAAAGCATCCGTTTCAGGGTGCCGTCACGGTCGATAAACTGGTGCTTAAACGCGGCCGCAGCATGCAGGCCGACCAAGCCGAGGCTGCCGTAGGCCAGCCACTCGTGAATCAGTGTCGCCAGATCGCGGGTGTCATCGCTGATGGTTAGCAAGGCCGGAAGCTCGAATAGATCGAACAGATTGATTCCATCGCCGGCAGAGGTGGAGATCAGGTAGCCGGAAACGGGGATGGCCACCATCAGCAGCAACAATAGGTAATGAACGGTGTTGGCCGCCCAATGCTGCCAGGCGGGGAGAGGGGCGGGAGGTAGCGGTTGCTGATTGAGCAGGTACCAGAGCACCTTCAGGCCGCCCAGAAATAGAGCCACTACCCCGAACGCTTTATGGTATTCCAGCGCGTCGTGGTAGTTGGGGTCGTAATAACTCAGATCGACCATGTACCAACCCAGCCCTATCAGACCGAGGATGTGGGCGGCGACCAGCCAGTGAAGCAGTCGCGTTATCCAGCCGAATTGGTTTGTGCTGTTTTTCCAGCCCATGGTCGATCCTTGTTATTAAACAGACTTACCGCTAGTGCTTACTTGCGGATACCTTCGACATTCAGTTCCAGCTTAATCACTTCAGCGGCTGGGCCCAGGTTTTTGTCGATACCGAACTCGGAACGTTTGAGGTCATAGGTGCCAACAAAACCGGCACGGTAACCGCCCCAGGGATCTTTGCCTTCGCCGACCTTGCTGACTTCGAAGCTGATAGGCTTGGTAACACCATGCAGGGTCAGATCACCGCTCAGGGTCTTACCGTCAAAGCCGGTACTCTTGAAGCTGGCGGTCGGGTATTTTTCTACATCAAGGAAGTCATCACTGCGCAGGTGCTTGTCACGCTCGGCGTGATTACTGTCGACACTGGCGGTGTTGATGGTGATATCGATCATCGCATCGTTTGGCTTGTCGGCATCCCAGCTGAAATTACCGCTGATATCGTTAAAGCGACCCTGGAGCCAGCTCACACCAAGGTGGCCAGTCTTGAAGTTGATAAAGCTGTGGGTCGGGTCAAGTTTATAGTCGGCGGCTTGGACTAAACCGGTGCTGGCTGTCAGTGCGGCTGCAATCAGGATTTTTTTCATGTTGTCTTCCCTGGTTGGTTAAGGGGCTGATATTCGGATTTGAAGTATAGTTCTGCCACCCAAAGGGTGCCGAGTCTCGGTTTGTGAGCGATTGAGATTTAAAAGGTTCCCATCTTTACAAACCTTGACACTTCCAAGGGTAGCTACTGGAGCACAGTTAACCCCAAGGTATTGCTTGAGCCTTGGCGATAGCTTGCGGGTGCCGTGGAAGTTGGGGCCAGTTTTACCAATTCAAATCTGAAGATAAAGCATATCTGTGCAAACTCACTGTGCATGAATGCACATAGGGTGATCCTAAAGCGTGGTGTGGGCGGTCAATTGAGCGATTGGCGTGGTAGCGTTGAGGACCAACTGATCCATACGGCCCCTCATCGCTGTGGCTAAACGGTTCGGAAAACGGTTCAACTAAGGCGGTACCGGCAAGCGCACGAGTGAATCACAGTGGTGAAGCAGGTTGCTGCCGTAGCGGCTATCCCACTGACTTGCGCGCTCAATGATTTCAAGATCATCGGGCGGGGACTGGTCAAAACAGAAGATCAGGCAGTTTTGCTTATTGTCGATGGGCAGTAGCATCAAGTGAGTAAAAGGGTCGCGAATCAACAGAAGCCAGCGCAACAGTTGATCGTTATCTCGGGGCAGTACGTTGATGACCAACAGCCCAGAGGGCTGTAGCGCCTGTTTCAGATGACGATAGAACTGCAGCGTATCCAGGCAGTTGGGGTGGCCATCCGCAATATGGATATCGCAAAAGATCAAGTCATAGCGCTGCCGCTCCTGCTTAAGGAATTCCTCGGCAGCACAGTTATACAGCCGGAGGTTCTCAGGCAATAAAAACCAACGCTTGGCCAGATCAATGATCAAGGCGCTGGCTTCAACGGAGGTGATGGATAGCTGTGGGAGCTGGTGATTGAAATAACGCTCAAATGAGCCAACTCCGCAACCTAAGTTGAGCATTTGCTGGGCGTCGGGTTTGAGTGCTGCTGCCAGCACCATCGCCTCTGTATAAGGAATGGTTAGGCTGGCAGGGCTATCAAGATCGATACAGGCTTCGATCGAATGCTGATCGAAATGTAGCCAGCGCAACTGCTGCCATTGGCGGACCTGGATCGGCATCCCGAGATCGGAACCACTGAACAGCAACCGTCCTTGCTGGTGGTTGCTGATGGCATCCGAAACACTCAAGTTAAGGCTCGCAGGCTCAGCCGTTCTCGTCCAGATCGCGAATGTATTTAAACAGTTTGCGTGAGCTGGCCGGCGGTTTGTTTTGGGTGGCTTCTCTGCGAGCATTACGGATCAGTTGGCGCAGGTGCTGACGGTCGGCTTCGGGGTACTCCGCCATAAAGGGGGTGATCTGGGCCTCATCGTCGATCAACTGGTCACGCCAGCGTTCGAGCTTATGGAAGTGCTGGATATAGGCCTGGGTTCCCGCCTCTTGACGGTCTAGGGCTTGCTGGATCTGTTCGGCATCGACATCGCGCATCAGCTTGCCGATAAACTGTAGATGCCGACGCTTGGCTTCGCGCTGTTTGATCCGTTTGGATTCCTCCAGCGCGGCTAGCAATTTGTCGCTCAACGGCAGCTTGGCCAGGAAATCCGGCTTCTGGTCGAGCAGTTTGGCGCCGAGTTTCTGCAGCGCTTCCATCTCTCGCTTGAGTTGGGTCTTACTCTTAAAGTCTTCGTCAAACTGTTCGATGTCGTCGAAGCTGTTGCTCATGCTGGCCTCTTGTTCATGGATCGCCACGACGATCAGCTAGATGATCACCGCAGTTTTGCTGGAGTGGGCTCGGGGTTTGGCGGAATTATAGGACAGACGGGAAGGGCTTATTCGCCTTCACCGAAATAGTCGTTGATCAGCGCTTCGATAGCGTTCATGGCCTCGTTCTCGTCCTCACCCTCGGTGGTGACGGTCAAGACCGTGCCTTGGGAAGCGGCTAGCATCATTACCGACATGATGCTCTTACCGTCGACCGCGCGGCCGTCACGAATCAATTGAATACGACTGGAATAGTTGCTGGTAACACCGATCAGTTTTGCAGTTGCTCGGGCGTGCAGTCCCAACTTATTGATGATGGTTAACTGCTTTTCGATCATCCATTTACCCCGTTGTTGGAAGTTCCCGATGCTGAACCAGTACATTATGCATGGTTCGTTGGAAATGGCCAGCCAGACGCTCGGCTAGAAATACCGAGCGGTGCTGTCCGCCGGTGCAGCCGATACAGACCGTCAGGTAGCTCCGGTTGTTGTGTTGAAACTCTGGCAGCCATCGCTCGATAAAGCGGGCGATATCGGCCTGCATTTCGGCGACCATCGGTTGGTTGTCGAGGTAGTCGCAGACCGCCTGATCGCGGCCGGTGTACTGGCGCAGCTGCGGGTCCCAGTAGGGATTGGGCAGGCAGCGGGCATCGAACACCAGGTCGGCATCCATCGGTACACCGTGTTTGAAACCGAATGACTGGAACAGCAGCGACAGCTCCTGACTGGCTCTTCCGACGACCCGTATCTTGATCTGATCGCGCAGCTCGTAGAGGCTCAGACGGGTCGTATCGATGGTCAGGTCGGCCAGATCAGCGATCGGTTCGAGTAGCTGTTTTTCCAGCTCAATCGCCTGCTTAAGCCCTTTCTCGCCATCGGACAGCGGGTGACGTCGGCGGGTGGAGCTGAAGCGTTTGAGTAGAGTGGTCGGAGTGGCATCCAGGTAGAGGATGTCACAGTCGATCCGGTCTTTGATCTGTTGTTGATACATACTGGGGAACTGTTCCAGTCCCCGGATGGTATTGCGGGCATCGATACTGATGGCGACGCCACTTTTATCTTCAATCGGCTGCTGTTGCAGTTGCTCGGTCAGCGACGGCAACAGTCCAACCGGGAGATTGTCGATGCAGTAGAAGCCCAGGTCTTCGAGGGCCTGGAGCGCGGTGGATTTGCCCGATCCGGAGCGACCGCTGAGAATCACCAGTCGCACAGGTTGCTCCCGTTGGGATGGTGGCGAGTTCCAACCACGCCAGGCTGCATCAAATCTGCTCCATATCGTAATCGATCGCCGCCTGGTAGAGCTGGTCGGCAGACTCGGTTAGGCGCAGGCGTTCACGGACATCGGCCTGGCTGAACATTTCAGCCAGGGCTGCCAATATCTGAAGGTGGGCCTCGGTGGCTTCTTCGGGTACCAGCAGCACGAACAGCATATCGACCGCTTGGCCGTCGATCGCATCGAAATCCACCGCTTCCTGCAGTCGAACCAGAGCGCCGACGCTGTCGCGACAGTTTTCCAGTCGGCAGTGGGGGATGGCGATGCCTTCACCGATACCGGTGCTGCCCAGGCGCTCACGGCCTATCAGTCCGCTGAAGATATCCTCGGCGTCCAGGTCGGGGGTCTGTTCAGCGATCATCTCGCTGACCCGCTCCAGAACGCGCTTTTTGCTGTTACCGGGAACGCCGTGGAAGCAGCGTTCCCGTACCAGGGTCTCATGGATCAACATAAGGCCGGTCCAAGTGGTGGGTGGAAAAGCTTACTTGTGGCTTTGCAGTTTTTCTTTGTGCTTGATGACCTGGCGATCGAGCTTGTCGATCAGGCCGTCGATGGCGGCGTACATATCGGCATGTTCGTCTTTAGCGAACAGTTCTCCGCCGGATACTTTGACGGTGGCTTCGGCTTCCTGGCGTTGGTTTTGAACCGTCAGGGTTACCTGAACGTTGGTGATGTGGTCGAAGTGACGCTCGAGCTTTTCGAATTTTTCGTTAACGTAGTCGCGGATTGCGTCGGTTAGATCGACATGATGACCAGTGATGTTCAGTTGCATTATCTGTCTCCTTAATGCGACTTGGGAAAAAGATGCATCTACTAAGGGATTAGACCCTGTTTAACGGCATCATACCAGACGTTTTCTCTCATTTGACGGCGGTATCTGCAGCGCTTCGCGATATTTAGCGATGGTTCGGCGGGCGACCTTGATGCCTTGCTCTTCGAGCAGAGCGGCGATCTTGCTATCGCTGAGGGGCTTGGCCGGATTTTCGGCCGCCACCAGCTTTTTGATGATCGCTCGGATCGCCGTGGAGGAACATTCGCCGCCGCTGACGGTACTGACGTGGCTGGAGAAAAAGTATTTCAGTTCAAAAATCCCGCGGGGGGTGTGCATATATTTTTGGGTCGTGACCCGCGAGATGGTGGATTCGTGCATTTCGACCGCTTCGGCAATATCGGCCAGCACCAGAGGCTTCATTGCCTCGTCACCATGGTCGAGAAAGTCCTGTTGGTGCTCAACGATCTTGCAGGCCACCTTGAGCAGGGTTTCGTTCCGGCTCTGCAGGCTCTTGATAAACCAGCGTGCCTCCTGCAGGTGGTTACGCAGATAAGCGTTGTCGGCACTGTTGTCGGCCCGTTTGACCAGGCCAGCATAGTTGTCGTTGATCCGCACCTTGGGCATGGCGTCGTTGTTGAGGCTGACGACCCAGCTACCGTGTTCTTTCTTCACGCTGACATCGGGGATCACGTATTCCGGATCGCCGAAATCGATCAGGCTGCCGGGGCGGGGCGTCAGCGATTGGATCAACTGCACCACCTCAAGCAGGTCGCCCTCCTTGAGTTTCATCCGGCGCATCAACTGTTTGAAGTCGCGGTTGCCGAGTAGCGCCAGGTGTTGGTTGACCAGTTGGCGCGCCTGCTTCTGGCGGGTGCGTCCCAGCAGGTCCTCGGCTTCGGGCAGCTGGTCGAGTTGCACCAGCAGGCACTCGCGCAGGTCGCGGGCTGCGACGCCGGGGGGGTCGAACTGCTGGATCCGGCGCAGTACAGCCTCGACCTCCTCGATCTCCGGCTGCTGCTCCTCGTCGAGTTCCAATGACTCCAGCTCCAGGCTGGCAAGTACATCTTCAACACTGACCTTGAGGTAGCCGTCCGGCGCGACACCGTCGATCAGCGCTTCAGCGATCAGGCGGTCCAGGTCGGTCATCGGGGTCAGGTTGAGTTGCCACAGCAGGTGGTCGTTGAGGGTTTCATTGGAGCGGTCGGCGGACTCGAACTCCATCCCTTCAAAATCGTTGCTACCGGCACCGCTGCTCAGGGTTGCCGATTGATAGGTGTCATCCCAGTTGCTGTCGGTGGCCAGCTCCACCGGGATATGTTCGTACCACTCGTCGTGATTGAGTTCGGTCTGATCCGGGGTCTGGGCTTCGTCAGCGTTGCTGACCGTCTCGCTGCTCTTCGGTTCGGGAGCAGCCTCATTGCCAGCATCGGCGGCAGGGGTCGACTCCTCCACGTTCTCGAGCATGGGATTGGACTCGAGGGTCTCCTGAATCTCTTGCTGCAGATCCAGAGTAGAGAGCTGCAACAGCCGAATCGCCTGCTGAAGTTGCGGCGTCATTGTCAGCTGTTGGCTGATTTTTAACTGAAGCGAGGGTTTCATTAAACGGTTAAAGGCCTTAATCCGCGCCTAGAAATACAATCGGGCGACCAGGGTTGGTAACAGCCCGTCTAGCTGGGCATGTTTCTGGCATGATAAAAAAGCGATTGGCGGGTGACAACCGAAACTTATGATCCGTCTTGATGGGGATCACAGTTGGAACTGATCGCCCAGATAGACCGCTTTGACCTGCTCGTTGGCCAGAATCTCTTCCGGCGTACCTTCGGCGAGCAGATAACCGTCGTTGACGATATAGGCGTGCTCGCAGATATCCAGCGTCTCGCGCACATTGTGATCGGTGATCAACACGCCGATACCACGGTCTTTCAGATGAGTGACGATCTGCTTGATATCGTTGACCGAGATGGGGTCAACCCCGGCAAAGGGTTCGTCCAGCAGAATGAAGGCCGGATCGGTGGCCAGGGCCCGGGCGATCTCGACCCGGCGCCGTTCACCACCGGACAGGCTCATGCCCAGGCTGTCGCGAATATGCTGGATATTGAATTCGCTCAGCAGCTGCTCCAGTGCCTGGCGACGCGTCGTCTTGTCCAGGTCTTTGCGGGTTTCCAAGATCGCCATCAGGTTGTCATGGACGCTGAGCTTGCGGAAGATCGATGCTTCCTGGGGGAGATATCCCAGACCCTTGCGGGCTCGGCCGTGCATCGGCAGACGGGTGATCTCCTCGCCATCGATCAGGACTTCGCCGTTATCCGACGGCACCAGCCCCACGATCATGTAGAAACAGGTGGTTTTGCCGGCCCCATTGGGTCCCAGCAGGCCGACGATCTGACCCTGCTCGATCGACATCGAAACGTCTTTGACCACCTGGCGACGCTTGTAGCTTTTGGCCAGATGGCGTGCTTCGAGTCGGCTCATTGAGCGTTGTCCTCTTTGCTGTTGTCCTTCTTGTCGCTACGTGGCTGGATCACCATCTCAACCCGGCTGCTGGGCTTGCTCTCGTCGCTGAAGGCGCGGATCACATTGCTGTTGGTGTTCACCTTGATCTGCTGGCCGGTGAAGGTATCGCTGGCGCGGACCAGTTTGGCCTGCTCGGTCAGAGTCAGCAGATCCTTGAGGACCTCGAACTCTATGGTCAGGCCGTAGCCGTGGGTCAGTGGGGCGCCGGCTTGGTGCTGTTGCTGGAAATGGGCCGGTTTGCCGGTGGCGACGATACGGTTGATGTCGCCCTTATCATCGGCGTAGAGCGTCAGTTTATCGGCTTCCAGTTCGAGGGTGCCCTGCACCAGCTTGACCGCACCGGTGTAGATCGCGGTGCGCTTGCCGTCATCCAGCTCGGCGCTGTCGGCGGCGATGTTGATCGGCTGCTCCTTGTCCTCCGGCAGTGCCTGGACGGCCGTACTGGCCAGCATCAATGCGCTCAGGCACAGGGAGCCGATCAAACGGGAGCAGCGACTAGTTTGTCTCATAGGTACCTCGCACCGTACTGTGCAGTGTTATCTTATCGTTGGCCAGGTCGGCGGTCATGCCGACGCCATGGGTCACGCCGGTTGGTTGGCGGATTATGACCGGACTGTCGGTTTCGACCAACTCCTTATCCGGAGTGATCTTCAGTTCGGGGGCTTCGAGCCGGTAGCGTCGGTCGATCATATTGAACACCAACGCGTCTTCGCGCAGCCAGAACACATCATGGTCCGCTTCCAGTTCGCCGAATCTGGCCTTGGCGGTAATCGGATCGCGGTTCTGACGATAAACGGTCATCAGCGGCTGGTCGAGCAGGGTAACGCCAGTGTCGGGCAGGTGCCGGAGACGTTCGGCGTTGACACGGTGAGTCAGGCGGCCGCTTTGGTCGAACTGCTTAACCCGGGCGTTGGTCACATAGGCGTCCACTTGGCCTATGTAATCCGGCCGCGGTTCAACTCGGCTGCGCTCCGGTTCCAGGAATCCCCAGATTCCCAGCACCAGCACGCTGACGCTCAGAGAGAGAAAGAGCTTGAGCTTTCTACGGTTCACTCGAACTCCTGCAGGTCGGGTAGCTCAAGGTAGGGGGTCAGTGCCTGATCCAGCGTCTGCTGAGCGCTCATCAGCAGGTCGCACAGCTCCCGGACCGCCCCCTCACCGCCGGCAAGATTGGAAACCCAGTCGGCGTAACGTTTGACCACCGGGTTGGCATTGGGAACGGCGCAACCGAGCCGGCAGGCTCGGATGGCGGGAAGGTCGGGCAGGTCGTCCCCCATGTAGGCGCTATTGGAGGGCTTGAATCCGGTCGCGCGCCACAGCTCCTGCAGCGCGGTAAGTTTATCCTCGCGGCCGGCGTAGAGGTGTTGAATACCTAGATCACGAATCCGACGTGCCATGGCCGGGCTGTTGCGGCCGGTGATGACGGCGACCTGAACGCCGTAGGCCTGCAGCATCTTGATGCCGTGGCCATCGAGGCTGTTGAAGACTTTCAGCTGCTCGCCGTTCTCGCTGTAGTAGAGTCGGCCGTCGGTGAGGACGCCATCGACGTCCAGGGCCAGTAGCTTGATATCGCGGGCGCGCTTAAATACCTCGTCCATCTATAAAACTCCGGCTCGTAGCAGGTCGTGCATGTTCAGCGCACCGACCGGGTGTTGGTTGTCATCGATCACAATCAGGCCGTTGATCTTCTTCTCTTCCATCAAATGCAGCGCTTCGGCAGCCAGACTCTCCGGCGTGGTGGTCTGGGCCTGGCGCGTCATGACCTGGCTGATCGGGGTCTGCTTCAGGTCCAGCTGCAGATCCAGGGTGCGTCGCAGGTCTCCGTCGGTAAAGACACCAACGAGCCGCTTTTGTTCATCGATTACCGCACTCATCCCCAGACCCTGACGGCTGATCTCCAGCAGGGTGTCGCTCAGGCTGGTCTGCTGGTCAACCACCGGTAGGCGATCGCCGCTGTGCATCAGGTCTTTCACTTTCAGCAGTAGCTTGCGTCCCAGGGCTCCGCCGGGGTGGGAGAAGGCGAAGTCTTCAGCACTGAAGCCGCGGGCTTCGAGCAGCGCGATTGCCAGGGCATCGCCGATCGCCAGTGCGGCCGTGGTGCTGGAGGTGGGGGCCAGTCCCAGCGGACAGGCTTCGGTCTTGACGCTGACATCCAGGTTGGCATCGGCCGCCTGGGACAGGGTCGAGTCGGGCTTACCGGTGATGCTGATCAGCGGACTGCCCAGACGCTTCAACAGCGGTAGCAGGGTCACTACTTCGGCCGTGGAGCCCGAGTTTGAGAGGGCGACCACAACATCGTCGCTGGTGATCATCCCCATATCGCCATGGCTGGCTTCACCGGGGTGAACATAAAATGACGGGGTGCCGGTGCTGGCCAGGGTGGCGGCGATCTTCTTGCCGATATGGCCGGACTTGCCCATGCCGGTGACGATCACCCGGCCACGACAGTTGAGTGCCAGCTCGCAGGCGCGACTGAAATTCTGGTCCAGTTGCTGTTGCAGCGCAGCCACGGACTCGGCTTCGATCTGCAGGGTGCGGCGGGCGGATTGGATAAAGGTGTCGATTTGGCTCATTGCTCAATTCAGTTGTCTGGGTGACGAAACGGCACCGTGTAGGGCGGCCGGTTAAGCCGAAGCCATATAATATAGCAGTCCGAGATAGCCTGAATAGCCGGCTAACAGCATCGAGCCTTCGAGACGGTTGATCTTGCCGCGCTCAAGAATGTAGGCAAATGCCAGTAACGACAGAGTAAACAGCATCATGGCGCCGTAATCACGCCAGAGCACCGTGGCTTCAAAGTCGATCGGCTGGATCAATCCCGGCAGCGACATAACCGCCAGCAGGTTGAAGATGTTGGAGCCGACCACGTTACCAATGGCGATATCGTGGTGTCCCTTCAGGGCGCTGGCGACGGAGGCAGCCAATTCCGGCAGGCTGGTGCCGATAGCGACGATTGTCAGGCCGATCACCAGATCACTGACACCCATCGCTACCGCAATTTCGGTGGCGCCCCAGACCAGCAGTCTTGAGCTACCGGCCAGCAGCACCAAGCCCAGGATCAACCAGAACAGCGCGGGCTTGAGGGCCAGATCGGGGAGTTCTTCCTCTTCGTGCTCGATCTCTTCCGGGTCGGCACTCTTCTGGAAGCGGCTGAATAGATAAAGGGTTACCACCAGCGCACTGATCAGCAGCAGGCTATCAACCAGCCCCAGGCGTTGGTCCATCAGAATCAGACCGGCTCCGATGGAGATGATCAGCAGCAGTGGTAGCTCTTTGCGCATCAAGCCGGTCTTAACCGGCAGCGGCGCGATCAGCGCGGTGGCGCCCAGAACCAGGCCGATATTGGCGATATTGGAACCCAGGGCGTTGCCGATCGCCAGACCACCGGCGTCGGTGTAGGCGGCGAAGCCGGAAACCAGCATCTCCGGCGCGGAGGTGCCCAGTGAGACCACGGTCAGGCCGATCAGCATCGGCGACATACCCAGGTTTTTTGCAGTGGCCGCCGCTCCCATTACAAAACGGTCGGCGCTCCAGATCAAAATAATAAAGCCGGCCAGCAGAGCAGCAACGGCAAATGCCATCTCGGACATCGTTAACCTCGAAATAGATGTTGCGTGGTTTTTCGATACCTGCGAACCCGGCGATAGGGCAGAACTTTGCCGGGTCCTGTTTTGCAGGAATGTTGGCTTTGTCGTTGTTTTATATAGCCTTTTTAACCTGATTGACGAGGTGTCAGGTTGTTGAGTCTGGGCAGTCTACATTCACATGCAGGCAGATGCTATAGTAGCGCCCCTGTTGTTCCCGGTCGGTGCCTCAAGGATGAAACTCGTTGCACCAAAAACTGTCTGTGTTGAGTGGGCAGCGTAGGGACCCGCATTTTAACAGCCGAAACCACCGGGCTATGGATCAATTAGACGACATCATTATCAATATCGACGGCCTGACGTTTACCCGTAGCGGCCGCTACATCTTTAAGGATGTGTCGATACAGGTTCCGCGCGGAAAAGTCACCGCCATCATGGGGCCCAGCGGGACGGGTAAAACCACGCTGTTAAAGCTGATCGGCGGCCAGTTGCGACCCGATGCTGGCCGGATCGTGATCGACGGCCAGAATGTACCAACGCTGGGACGTAAGGATCTGTTCGATCTGCGCGAGCGGATGGGGATGCTGTTTCAGAGCGGCGCGCTGTTCACCGACATGAGCGTGTTCGAAAATGTCGCCTTTCCGCTGCGGGTTCATACCGACCTGAATCAGTCGATGATCCGCGATCTGGTGCTGATCAAGCTGCAATCGGTCGGCTTGCGCGGTGCGGCCGAACTGATGCCCAGCGAACTGTCCGGCGGTATGGCGAGAAGGGTGGCGCTGGCGCGGGCAATCGCGCTGGATCCGGACCTGATGATGTACGATGAGCCCTTTACCGGCCAGGACCCGATCGCGATGGGGGTGCTGGTGAAGCTGATCAAGTCCCTCAACTCCGCGCTGGGCCATACCAGTATCGTCGTCTCCCACGATATCCAGGAGACCCTCAGCATCGCCGATTACATCTATCTGGTGGCCGATGCCCAGGTGGTCGCCCACGGGACACCAGAATCACTGTTGGCCGAGGAGTTGCCGAAGGTGAAGCAATTTATGCAGGGCCTGCCCGATGGGCCGGTACCTTTCCATTATCCGGCCGACGACTATATGCCCAGCTTGATGCACCCGGAGGGTCGGCGATGATCGAGATGATCGCCTCGCTGGGGCGCAATACCTTGGCTCGGTTGGAAGCGCTGGGGCGCTCCGGCCTGTTTCTGTTCCATTCGATCGTGGCGGTTCCCCGGTTCCGCAGCGGTTTCCCATTGCTGGTTAAACAGCTCTATTCGGTCGGTGTACTGTCGCTGATCATCATCATCGTTTCCGGTCTGTTTATCGGCATGGTGTTGAGTCTGCAGGGTTACACCATCCTGGTGGATTACGGTTCCGAGCAGGCGGTGGGGCAGATGGTGGCCCTGAGCCTGGTTCGGGAGCTGTCACCGGTGGTCACGGCGCTACTGTTCGCCGGGCGGGCCGGTTCGGCGCTGACCGCCGAGATCGGTTTGATGAAAGCCACCGAGCAACTGGCCAGCATGGAGATGATCGGGGTCGACCCGCTGCGCCGGATTGTGGCGCCGCGCTTCTGGGCCGGTTTTATCTCGCTGCCGATCCTGTCGATGATCTTCAGTGTGGTTGGTGTCTGGGGTGGCTTGCTAGTCGGGGTTGACTGGCTGGGCGTCTATGAAGGCTCGTTCTGGGCCAATATGCAGGCATCGGTCGACTTTGGCGAAGATGTCCTGAACGGCATCATCAAGGCGATTGTGTTTGGTTTTGTGGTGACCTGGATCGCGGTGTTCCAGGGCTATGACTGTATTCCGACATCCGAAGGGATCAGTCATGCGACCACCAAGACTGTGGTTTATTCTTCGTTGGCGGTACTGGGACTCGACTTCCTGCTGACCGCACTTATGTTTGGAGATCTGTGATCATGCGGATTCGTACCCTGGAGTTAGGGGTTGGTGCTTTTATGCTGGCGGGATTGCTGGCGTTGGTGGTGCTGGTAGTCAATATCAGTGGCCTGAGTCTGTCCGCTCCGCAGCAGAGTTACACCCTTTATGCCCTGTTTGAAAATGCCGGTGGCTTGACGGTGCGCTCTAAGGTGGCGATGTCCGGTGTCACCATCGGTCAGGTCACCGCGATCGAAATCGATCAGGAAGCGTTGATGGCCCGGGTCGAGATGAAGATCAACAGCGATGTCGATTACCTGAGCTATGACAGCTCCGCCGCAATTCTGACCGCGGGTCTGCTGGGTGAGAAATATATCGGTATCACCGTCGGTGGTGAGGAAGAGATGCTGACCGAAGGTGATTACATCGACGATACCCAGTCGTCGCTGGTTCTCGAAGAGCTGATCGGTAAATTCCTGTTTAACAAGGTCAACGAAGAGTAACCCTCGGGTTGCTTTCGAGGCTCTTTCAACCGAGGAATCGTGATGGCAGCACAGTTGGCACAGCAGCAGTCGGGACAGTGGCAGGTTGCCGGTGTTGTTGATTTCGGTACGGCCAATCGGCTGCGTCAGGCCGGTATCGAAGCGATCGAGCAGGCTCGGTCGCAGCAAAATGGTCAGGCTGAACCGCAGTGCCGGTTTGATTTCAGTGGAGTGGTATCGGCCAATACCGTGGCCCTGTCGCTGCTGCTGAGCTGGCGCCGCAACGGTGAGCGGCGCGGAGTTGAAGTCAGCTTCTGCAATCTGCCGGCCGAGTTACATGCCATCGCTGAATTTAGCGATCTACAAAGTTTGGTGAACGGCGCCTGAGCCCAGCTGCATGGCAGCCTGATGCCGTTTGGCCAGGCTGCTCTCCTGATTGACCGTTTATTCCGATCTGTTAGCGATCAGCGATGCTTCAGTAGTATCGGCCAGTCATTGGCGTCGGTCAGCATTTCCCGCATATCAAATCCCTGGCGATGAATGCCGTGGCAACGGGCACAGGCCTGTACGGCCAGGGTGCCGAGCTGACGACCCTGCTCTTTCAGGGTACCGCCGTTCAAACTCTGTTCGAGCTTGTCCAGGGTTTCGTCGATGGCCGGGCTGGGGTAGGTCTTGCGATCGGTTTTATGGCAGTCCAGGCAGATCTCTCCCAGTTGTTCCATACCGAGCTTGAGCTCATTCACCGAGGCCAGGGCTTCATCGGGACGCTGGTCGACGCTGGCGATTTTGATCGCGTTGACCTGGCGAATCAGCTGCTGCATCTGCTTGGAAGAGTGTTGACCGTCGGCCAGGGTAACATCGCCAAAGTCCGGTGCCCGATAAAGTAGGGCGGTCTGGACTCGGAAATCATCGTGACAGCTGTCACAGCTCTGCTGGAGTCGATCCAGAGGCTCGCTGACCTGGTTGAACTGTTGTGAGGCGACGGCCTGTTGCAGCGCCTCCAGTGCGGCCAGGTCCAGCTTTTTCTGCCATTGCGGTACCATCTCGCCGATCTTCAGATAATGCTGCTCCAGTTTTTGACTCCAGTCACTCAGTAGTGCCGCGTCACCGCGCTCGGCATAGTCGGCCACGGCCTGCATCTCACGACGCAGATTGAACATGGTGTGTAGCCAGACTTGGCGCTTGTTGTCGGGTTTGTACCACTGGGCCAGTTCTTCGGGCGGCTTCTTGAGGATGATCAGTCGGTCTTGGTGCAGATAGCCGATCGCGACCACAACGGCGATCAATAGCAGTTGCAGCAGAAAAAAATGACGCCAGCGCATAGCAGCTCCTGAAGATTCTGGGTTGTGTCTCAACACCGACCGGAGTCGGGCAGCGAGCGGCAGGTTACCAGTCTCCGGGGATAGGTGGAATCCCCGGAGATTGAGAGAGGTGGGTTTGGTTGGGTGGGTCGTTAGATTTGGCTTGCCGAGCCGATTTTGTCAGCCAGGCTGACCACCGAACCGACAATGATCAGCGACGGCGATTTGAACTGGTGCTCGTCCTTGAGTTGGGCGATGTTGTCCAGTTGGCCGACCAGCAGGCGCTGTTCCGGACGGGTGGCCTTGTAGACCAGCGCGACCGGGGTGTCAGACGGCATGCCGTGGGCCTGCAGTTGCTTGGCGATAATCGGCAGTGCGGTCAGGCCCATGTAGAACACCAGGGTCTGGTGCGGCTGTGCCAGGCTGCCCCACTCCAGATTGAGCTGGTCGGTCTTCAGGTGTCCGGTGACGAAAGTGACCGACTGGGCATGATCGCGGTGAGTCAGCGGAATGCCGCAGTAGGTGGAGCTTCCGGAGGCGGCAGTGATACCCGGGATGACCTGGAAACGGACGCCCTCCTGCAACAGCTCTTCAACTTCTTCACCGCCACGACCGAAGATGAACGGATCGCCGCCCTTGAGGCGTACCACGCGTTTGCCCTGGCGTGACAGTTTCACCAGTAGCTGGTTGATCTGTTCCTGCGGCAGGGTGTGATTGCCCATGGTCTTGCCGACATTGATCATCTCTGCATCACGGCGGGTCAGCTTCATGATCTCATCGGAGACCAGGCGGTCGTAAACCACCACGTCGGCTTGCTGGATGATACGCAGCGCCTTGACGGTCAGCAGGTCGGGATCGCCGGGGCCTGAACCAACCAGATACACCGTGCCGCTGGTGGGTTTTTTGGCCGCGTAATCCTCAAGCGCCTGCTTGACCAGCTGATCGGCCTGGGTATCGCCAGCTCGGATCTGTTCTGGCAGGTCGGCATCGAGCAGCGCTTCCCAAAACTGCAGCCGTTCGGCTGCGGATGGGACGATCTGCTTGACCTGGTCGCGATGGCGAGCCATCAGCTCGGCCAGACGATCCAGCGAACCGGGCAGGCTGGTTTCGATCCGACGGCGCACATAGTGGGCCAGGATCGGCGAATTACCTTGGCTGCCGATCGCCACGGTGATCGGTGAACGATCGACCACGGCGGAGAAGAAGAAACTGCATAGCGACGGCTGATCGACCACGTTGGTCGGCAGGTTCAGCGCTCGAGCCTGTTCGGCGATCTGCGCAGCTTCGTCGGTAGCAATATCGGCAATCACCACCAGATCGTGCTGCTTGAGCAGCTCGGGAAAATAGCCCTGGCTTTGATGGTTGAGACCGGCTTCTTCGATCAATTGGCAAAGCTCGTCGCAGGGGGCCTGCGCGGCGATGGTGATAGTGAATTTGGCCTGATTCAACAAGCGGGCCTTGGCGGTTGCCTGCGATCCTCCCCCCACAATCAATGCGCGAGCTTGTTGTGAGCGTAGAAAGAGTGGAAACGTCTCCAAGATATGACCCCTTTCAGGTTGTCATGGGAACACAGCGGTTGGGGTAAACCTGATACCTGCCCCGGTTGGTGTGTCAGCTTGGAAGGCAGTGTAATCCCTCACCTGGGAGGGGGAATTGTCCTATGTCAAGGCGATAGATTGGTCAACCCGTATTCTGATCAGCAACGATCGCAGGCGGTATGGATGCGCTCAGAACTACGCACCGATTCGGCTCGTAGCTTGTAGTTAAACACCCAGTTGGGCTCCTCCGTCGCTTGCTTTTTTTAGTTTGTTTATTTGGTAAATGGTTTTCTAACTATTTGTACCGAATGGAGTTTTTAGATGGGCGATAAGATGGGTACAGGCCGTCGCTGGTTGGGAATTGCTGCACTTTTGCTGGCGGCTCCGGTCATGGCAGAGCCGTCCGATTCACGCCAGCAATCGCTGGCTTATATGCTCAAGCACGACTGTGGTTCCTGTCATGGGATGACCCTCAAAGGGGGGTTGGGTCCTTCGTTGTTGCCGGAGCTGCTGCAGCAAAAAGGCCACACCATCGATAGCCTCAGTCTGATTATTCGGCACGGGGTGCCGGATACGGCGATGCCGCCCTGGGGGCCGATTCTGGCCGACGAAGATATCCGCTGGATTTCCGATCAACTGTTGAAGGGTACGAACTGAGTTCGGGTCCGGACGAGTGATCATTGCTAGGAATCATTTCATGCTACGACGTCAACTGCTGAAATCTGTTATCGCTGCTGCGGCACTGGGATTGGCCGGCTGTGCCAATCTCACCAGTGAGCCGGCGGCACAGGAACACTGGCTGCCGACCGGTGATCTGGGAATTATTATCGAGCGTGCCGATGGAAGGGTAGCGCTGGTTAACACCAGCAGCCGCGAAAAGCTGGCCGAGATCGACGGCCTGGGTGATCTGTCCCACGCCTCGGCGGTATACAGCCGCGATGAACGTTACGCCTATGTGTTTGGCCGTGATGGCGGCTTGAGCAAGGTTGATCTGATCGGCCGCTCGGTGGTGGGTCGGGTGATGCAGTCCGGTAACAGTATCGGTGGTGCGATCTCGCAAGATGGCTCGCTGGTAGCCGTATCCAACTACGAGCCGGGCGGTGTTCGTATCTTTAACAGCGATACCCTGGAGATGGTGCTGGATCTGCCCGCTGTCGGTAGTGATGGCCAGGCTTCCAAAACCGTTGGCCTGGTCGATGCCCCCGGACACAAATTTGTCTTCAGTCTGTTCGACTCGGGTGAGATCTGGGTGGTGGACTTCAGCCAGGCCAAAGCCAACGGTGGTCAGCCGCAAATCACCAAGTTCGATAACGCCGGTAAGCAGCCTTACGATGCGCTGATTACTCCGGACGGGCGCTACTATATCGCCGGTCTGTTCGGTGAGGACGGTTTGGCATTGCTGGACCTGTGGCACCTGGAAGAGGGGGTCAAGCATATCCTGCCGAACTACGGTCGGGGTGAGAAGCGGCTGCCGGTCTACAAGATGCCCCATCTGGAAGGCTGGGCGATCGCCGGCAACAAGGCCTTTATGCCGGCCGTTGGCCGCCACGAAGTCCTGGTGGTCGATATGCATACCTGGACCGAAATCGAGCGGATTCCGGTCCATAGTCAACCGGTATTCGTGATGTCGAGCCCCGACAGTCGTCAGATCTGGGTCAACTTCGCGTTCCCGGAGAATCGCCACCTGCAGGTGTTTAATACCGATACCCATCAGATGCTGACCCACATGGAGCCCGGAGAAGGGGTGCTGCATATGGAGTTCACGCCACGCGGCGAAGAGGTCTGGGTATCGGTTCGTAACGAAAATGAGGTGCAGGTGTTCGATACCGCCAGCTTTGAACAGCGGGCTTCGGTACCGGTTGCCAGCCCCAGTGGCATCTTCTTCACCAATCGGGCTCACAAGATCGGTCTTTGATCGGTCGAGTGCGAGCAGGGGTAAAGGCGAGAACAACATCATGGCGGCAGAAATTATCGAATTGAACGAGCAGGAGCGGCAGTTGCTGAACCAGTATCAGCACGAACTGCCGCTGTGCCCCAACCCGTACGCGGAGATGGCGGCCTCCTGTGGTATGACCGAGAAAGAGGTGATCGAGAAGCTGCGCTATTGGGACGAGAAGGGCGTCCTGAGTCGTGTCGGTGCGGTGATCAATCACCAGCGTCTTGGAGCCAGCACCCTGGCGGCGCTGGCGGTACCGGAAGACCAGCTTGAGGCGGTTGCCGATCTGGTCAGCGGTTACCCGGAAGTGAATCACAACTACAAGCGTGAACATCGGTTCAACCTCTGGTTTGTGTTGGCCGCGCCCGATCAGCAGCAACTCGACGAGGTGCTGGAAGATATCGAAGCGCGTACCCAGCTGCCGTTGTTGAATCTGCCGATGCTCAAAGCACATCATCTGGATCTGGGGTTTGCACTCTAATGGACGGATTGACTGATCAGGTTGTCGTCAGCGACAACCCCGAAATTGAACAGCTGTTGGAACTGTTGCAGGAAGGGTTGCCGTTGGTTGAGCGCCCCTACGCCGAACTGGGGCAAGCCCTGGGCTGGAGCGAAGGTCGCGTTATCGAAACCATGGCGGCACTGGCCGAATCCGACCGGGTCCGGCGGATGGGGATCGTGGTCAAGCACCATGCCCTGGGGTTTCGTGCCAATGCGATGGTGGTCTGGGATATTCCGGACGATCAGGTCGATGCGGTGGCCGAGCAACTGGCGGCCCAGAATGCCGTTACCCTCTGTTACCAGCGTCCTCGTCGGTTGCCGGATTGGCCCTATAATCTGTTCTGCATGATCCATGGCCGTCAGCGTGACCAGGTGATGGAAAAACTGGAGGAGCTGGTCGAGACGCTGGGTCTTCAGCAGATCCCTCACGAGCCGCTGTTCAGCACCCGTTGTTTTAAACAGTGCGGTGGACGTTATCTCAAGCGGGGTCGACCGATGGTGTCGATGCCCAGCGCCCATGCAGCCGCTGCGGCGATCTAGGTTTTTTCTATGAGTGGTTCCAGCAATACCAATCGGGCCGCCGACGCGGCCGCGCTGTCGGCCGAGGCCGACCTGTCGAGTCTGGATGCGATCGACCGACAGCTGATCAACGACTACCAAAGCGGCTTTCCGCTCTGCGCCGATCCCTATGCTGAGATCGGTGCCCGCCTCGGCATCGAGGCCGAAGAAGTGCTCAGCAGGATCGAAACGCTGCTCGACAGCGGTTTTCTGAGCCGGTTTGGTCCCTTGTTCGATATCGAGGCAATGGGGGGAGAGTTCACCCTGACCGCGATGGAAGTGCCGCTCGAGCGCTACGACGAAGTCACCGAAATCGTCAACAGCTTCGACGAAGTGGCCCACAATTACGAACGCGAACATCAGCTTAATATGTGGTTTGTACTGGCCTGCGAAAGTCGCGAGCACACCGAAGAGGTGCTGGAGCAGTTACACAAGGCCAGCGGCATCAAGCCTTATCCGTTCCCGAAATTGCAGGAATTCTTTATCGGCCTGAGGTTTGACGTATGAGCCTTAACGAGCAAAAAAACCAGCAACTAAACCAAGATCAGAGTGCCGATCAGAGCCTGGATCCGACCGACCGTCGTCTGGTCGAGCTGACCCAGAAGGGGTTGCCGCTGGATCTGCACCCTTACCGTACCGTGGCCGAACAGCTGGAGCTGGAAGAGGCCGAGGTGATCGATCGTCTGCAGCGTTTGATGGATCGCGGTGTGGTGCGTCGGATCGGACTGGTGCCGAATCACTACAAGCTCGGCTACCGCTACAACGCCATGACGGTCTGGGATGTGCCGGACGAGAAGATCACCGAACTGGGTGAGCAGGTGGGCGCGCTGCCGTTTGTCAGCCACAGTTATGAGCGTCCGCGGGCCTTGCCGCTGTGGCCCTACAACCTTTTCGCGATGGTCCACGGTCGCAGCGAAGCCGAGGTCGAGGAGAAGGTGGCTCAACTCAAACAGCTGCTGGAGGCCGACTGTCGCCAGCACCAACGGCTCTACAGCCGTCGTATCCTGAAAAAGACCGGGATGCGGATCAAACAACGCAGCAATAATTCAACTGCCAAAGATTCAACAGCCAAATAAGCCGCGCCCAACCCTAGCTGGTATTAGGCGCCGCCGTGGTCCACTCCTCTGGAGTGAGGTCCACCAAGGAGATAGCACATGTTCCGACTGACTCAATATGTACGCGAGCTGGTCCACCCGGGTTCCCAACGCAAGCCGGGAACACCGCCCGGTCCGGTCGTGATCTGGAATCTGATCCGACGCTGCAACCTGCTGTGCAAGCACTGTTACTCGATCTCCGCTGACACCGATTTCAAGGGTGAGTTGAGCACCGAAGAGGTGTTTACGGTACTGGATGATCTGAAGAAATTCCGTGTTCCGGCGCTGATTCTGTCCGGCGGTGAGCCGCTGATGCGCCCTGACATTTATGAGATCGGTGCCCGCTGTAAGGAGCTGGGCATCTATACCGGTCTGTCGACCAACGGAACCCTGATCGACGAAGAGGTGATCGAGAAGCTGAAAGAGGTCGGCTTCGATTATGTCGGTATCAGTCTCGATGGCCTGGAGGAGACCCACGACGAGTTCCGCCAGAAGAAGGGCGCCTTTGCCGCTTCATTCCGGGCGGTCGAGCTCTGCCATGAGGCCGGTATCAAGGTCGGGCTGCGCTTTACCCTGACCCAGGATAACGCCCATGAGCTGCCGGCTTTGCTGGATATCAGCAAGGAATACGACATCGAGAAGTTCTATCTGTCGCACCTGAACTACGCCGGTCGTGGTAACAAGAACCGTGAGGACGATGCGTTCCACCGCACCACCCGTGACGCGCTGGACCTGCTACTCAAAGAAGCGCTGCAGGATGTTAAAGAGGGGCGGGACCGCGAATTCGTCACCGGCAACAACGATGCCGATGGTGTCTACCTCTACAAATGGGCGCAGAAGGAGTTCCCGGAACAAGCCGAACATATCCGTGAATACCTCGAAGCTTGGGGTGGCAACGCGTCCGGGCTCTATATCGCCAACATCGATAACCTGGGGACCGTGCATCCGGATACCTTCTGGTGGAACTACGACCTGGGCAATGTCCGCGATAAGCCGTTCTCCGATATCTGGAGTCAGACCGACGATCCGTTGATGGTGGGTTTCCGTCAGCAGCCGCGTCCGGTCAAGGGGCGTTGCGGTGAATGCGAGTTCTTGAAAATCTGTGGCGGCAACACCCGTGTGCGTTCTTACCAACTGACCGGCGGTGATCCCTGGGCGGAAGATCCGGCCTGTTACCTGACCGATGCCGAGATTGGTTACGACGGAGGGGTTGAGCGGCTTAAAGTGATGCCCTACGTCCACGCTGACCGGGTCAAGAAGGTACGTACTGTGGACCCACGCGGAGAAAACGTCTGATGGGGAGTTCCGTTAAAGCTGTGGTCAGCCGCTTGAGCGTGGCCTTGTTGGGCGCAGCGGCGCTGTCGGTTGCCACTGTGCCTGCGGTGGCCGACGATGTTGCCGCTTTGTATCAGGACAAATGTGCCAGCTGTCATGGTGCCGATCGATTCGGCCTGATGGGGCCGGCGCTTCTGCCGCAGAATCTGAAGCGATTGCGTAAGAACAAAGCCGCCAAGGTGATCGCCAATGGCCGCGCCGCCACCCAGATGCCGGCCTTTGCCGAGCAGCTGAATGAGGCGCAGATCCAGTCGCTGGTGGACTATGTTTACACGCCGCTGGATGAAGTGCCCGAGTGGGGCATGGAGCAGATGCTGGCCAGCCGTATCGTTAACCACGAGCCGGGAACGCTGTCGGACGAGCCGGTCTTTGAAGCGGATCTGATGAATCTGTTCCTGGTGGTTGAGATTGGCGATCACCATGTGACCCTGCTCAACGGCGATACCTTCGAGCCGATCCATCGCTTCAAGACCCGCTTCGCGCTGCACGGCGGCCCCAAATACTCGCCCGACGGGCGCTATGTCTATATCACTTCCCGCGACGGCTGGATCAGCAAGTTCGATATCTACAACCTGAAGGTTGTCGCAGAGATCCGGGCCGGGATTAACAGCCGCAACCTGGCGGTTTCGTCCGATGGTCGATACGCCATGGTGGCTAACTACCTACCCCATAACCTGGTGGTGCTCGATACCGAAACGATGAAGCCGCTGAAGGTGATCGAGACGATCGGTAAGAATGATGAAGGTGTCGAGATCAGTTCCAGGGTCAGTGCGGTCTATAATGCGCCGCCGCGCGAGAGCTTTATCGCCGCCTTGAAGGACATTAAGGAGGTCTGGGAGATCAGCTACGCGGATGAACCGTCGGAGGATTTTGCCGGCTGGATTCATGACTACAAGAACGAGAAAGCCGCCAATAAACCGCATGAGGACTTCCCGACCCGTAAGATCCCCACCCGGGTGTTCTTGGATGACTTTTTCTTCAACCAGCAGTATGACCTGCTATTTGGGGCTTCCCGAGACGGTGAAGCGCTGGTTATGTCGATGGATGCACGCCGTGAATATACCCAGTTGGAGCTGAGTGGTATGCCTCACCTGGGCTCTGGGATCACTTGGGACTACCAGGGCCGACCCGTGATGGCGACACCGAATATTAAGAAAGGGCTGGTTAGTATTGTGGATATGGAGAGCTTCGAAACGATCAAGATGATCGAGACCGAAGGCCCCGGCTTCTTCATGCGTAGCCACGAGAACTCGCCTTATGCCTGGGTGGATGTGTTCTTTGGCCCTAATAAAGACAAGGTCCATATTATCGACAAATCGACGTTGGAGATCGTCAAGACGTTGAAGCCGTCACCGGGCAAGACCGCTGCGCACGTCGAGTTCACCAAAGATGGTAAGTATGCCTTGCTGAGTATCTGGGATATGGACGGTGAGCTGATTATCTACGACGCCAAAACGTTCGAAGAGATCAAGCGGCTACCGATGGTGAAGCCCTCGGGCAAGTATAACGTCTGGAACAAGACCCGTTATTCGTCAGGAACCAGTCATTAAGCCAATCAAGAATAGAGAATCAACCTCTCTTCTTTCTCAAATAACGGCTCCGTAAGGGGCCGTTTTCTTTTTGCCGACAGAGTGCATATCGAGAGTGAAAGGCGAAATTTCTTTGAAATGATAAAAATTTGTACCCTTTTGAAAAAATAAAACCCATCTGTGCACTAAAAAAAGCGACTTAATTAGACGTCGCTAATTTTAAATAAAATATTTGCTGATGTTAAGCCTCTGTTGATTAACTGTTTGTTTTTATTGATAAATTCTTAAGTTAATTATTGATAAAAATCAGCTTTGCTGATGTGGATAGCCAACTTGACAAGGATCAAGTCAGTAAAGTTCCTAGGGGTTTACTATTTTTTCCAGCTCATCAGATAAGTGTCTCTTTCATAAGTGGTTATGACCCAAGAAAAGGACGACATCGCCGATGGGCTCAGAATTCTTGTTGTTAAGGGTTTCTAAAAAGACATTTAAGTCGTTAATGAGGTCACCAACTTATGAAACGAGCTACTCTAGGTCTCTCTACTCTGGCACTGGCTATGGGCCTGAGCGCAGGTGGAAGTGCAATGGCTGCCAATCAGGCGCCGACACTGACTCCGGAAGAGTTTGAAAAAGCCAAAACCATGTACTTCCAGCGTTGTGCTGGCTGTCACGGTGTACTGCGGACTGGCGCTACTGGTAAGAGCCTGCTGCCGAAAGACACTCTGAAGAAGGGCACCGAACGTCTGAGCCGTATCATCGAGCTCGGTACTGAAGGTGGCATGAACAACTTCGACGATATCTTTGAAAAGGCTGACATCGATCTGCTGGCCAAGTACATCCAGAATGAACCGCCTGTTCCGCCTGAAATGTCTCTGGAGATGATGAAGGAGCACACCAAGCAGTTCGTTGCTCTGGAAGACTACCCGACTAAGCCGCTGCACGGCCGTAACTGGGAAAACTTCTTCGTAGTTATCGAGCGTGACGCTGGTAAAGCTGCCATCATCGACGGCGACACCAAAGAAGTTATCGCTCACCTGGACACTGGTTACGCCGTACACGTAATCAAGGGTTCCGAGCACCACAAGGTCGACCATCCGAAAGATGCAGTAGGTCGTTTCTGGTACACCATCGGTCGTGACGGTAAAGTCAACAAGATCGACCTGTGGCAGACGCCTGACAAGATGCTGGTTGCTGAAACCAAGATGGCTTACGACGCACGTGACATCGCCGTATCTGGCGACGGCAAGTACGTCATCGCTGGTGGTTACTGGCCGCCGCACTTCGTCATCATGGACGCAGATACCCTGGATCCGCTGAAAGTCGTATCCACCCGTGGTATCAACGTTGATGGCGAGTACGTTAACGAAGCGCGTGTAGCTGCTATCTACACCACTCCGAACGAGTCAACCTTCCTGGTTGCTGTTAAGGAGCTGGGTCAAATGTGGCAGGTTGACTACACCGACCTGGACAACCTGCGTATCGAGCAGATCAACTCTGCTAAGTTCCTGCACGACGGCTTCTTCGATCCGTCTGGCCGTTACTTCCAGATCGCTGCTAACGCCTCCAACAAGATGGTTGTCGTAGACACCAAGACTCGTAAGCTGGAAGCATTGATCGACGTTGTTGATCTGCCGCACCCGGGTCCGGGCGCCAACTGGATCGACAAAGAGTGTGGTCAGGTTTCTGGTACTACCCACCTGGGTGTAGGTACTGTTTCCGTCTGGGGCAGCGATCCGATCAACAAGCCGGATCAAGCCTGGAAGCTGTGCTACGAAGTTGAAACCGACGGTGCTGGTGTATTCATCCGTACCCATCCTGACTCTCAGTACGTCTGGGCTGACCAGACCAAGCACCCTGAAGTTGAAGTTCAGCAGTCCGTACAAGTCTTCGACAAGGACACTCGCGAGATCGTTAAGACCATCCGCGTGACCGAAGAAGAAGGTAAGGTTGCCGTTCACATCGAATTCACTCAGGACGGCTCTGAAGCTTGGGTCTCTGTCTGGAACCGTAAGGACAACAGCAACGCCACTGGTGAAATCGTGGTTTACGATGCGAAGACTCTCGAAGAGAAGTACCGCATCAAGGGCCTGACTACACCGACTGGTAAGTTCAACGTCCACAACCGTATCAACCACGTAACTTGATCCGGTAGTTGAACCTGATAACCGGAGGGGGCTTCCCCCTCCGGTTCTTGCATTCCCCCTCGCAGTACTTCAGTTGTACCTATAACCAGTACCTATAACTAGAACCACAAGGCTCTTAGATTTCGGAGAGATGGCTATGCCGCAGGGACTTTCTAAGTTGTTATCTCGAAAGATCATTCTTGGCACGTCTATTGGCGTTGGCCTGACCTTCATGCTTGTCGGCGTGATCTTCTGGGGCGGTTTCAATACCGCGATGGAAGCAACCAATACGATGGAATTCTGTATCGGTTGTCACGAGATGAAAAACAACGTTTACGAGGAATACACCCAGACTATCCACTACAACAACCGTAGTGGTGTGCAGGCGGTCTGTTCCGACTGTCACGTTCCACGTGAGTGGACGTACAAACTGATTCGTAAGATCCAGGCCAGTAAAGAGGTCTGGGGCAAAATTACCGGTAAAATCGATACACCCGAGAAGTTCGATGAACACCGGCTAGAGATGGCAGCCCGTGAATGGGCACGGATGAAAGGCACCAATTCACGCGAGTGCCGCAACTGCCACGACTTCAACACCATGATGCCGGAGAACCAGAAGCCGCGTGCGCGTAAGCAGCATATGAACGCGATGAAGGCTGGTAACACCTGTATCGACTGTCACAAAGGTATCGCCCACACGGCGGTCCATGATCAGCTCAGCGACGAAGAGATGGAAGCGCTGAGTGCACCGAACCCCGAGCTGGCGATCGATCTGCCGCCGCAGTGGGTTGCCTTCCTGGCGAAGGAAGAGGAAGAGAAAGCCCGTAAGAAAGCTGAGCAGAAGGCCAAGGCCGAAGCTGCCAAGATTGCCGCAGCCAAGGCAAAAGCCGAGCGCGAGGCCAAGAAAGCCGAGCAGGCTGCCAGCGCGCCGATGGCCGCAGCCCCTGCCGGTGGTGGTAGCTTTGTCGACTGGTCCGGTGTTCCGGCTCGCGACATCACCCTGTTCTACCCGGGTGAAGCCTCCATCGAATGGACTCTGGGCGGTAAGCACAAGACTGGCAAGCACGGCGGTGGTCGCGCCTTCAAGAGCGGTGACCGTTGCGCAGACTGCCACGACGAAGAAACCGCCGATATGGGCCAGAAGATGGTTACCGGCGAGAAGCTCGAGCCGAATGTGATCGCCGGCAAGCGTGGTGCGATTCCGGTCAGCGTTAAGGCGGCCCACGATGCCGACAACCTGTACCTGCGCTTCGAATGGCCTGACACCACCGAGTCCAGCGGTGACAAGATGGATCCGGCTAACCGCATCAAGATCGCCTTCATGCTGTCCAGCGACGCGGTTGAATACGCCGATCGTGCCGGCTGCTGGGGTACCTGTCACGCCGATGCCGATAGCATGCCGTTCGATCCGGAAGGCCAGGAAGTTACCAAGTACCTGACCGAAAGCCGTACCAAGATTGAAGTCAAAGGCCGTCGCGGTAAAGCGATGGGCGGCTGGGACAAGCGCAAGACCGATGACGAGATCGCCGCGGAACTGGAAGCCGGTCGCTTCATGGACATCATCCGCTACAAGGTTGATGAGAAGAAAGTTGAGAACGGTGCCATCCTGGCCGATCGCCTGATGGACGAGACTCCGATCTCGATGGCCAATGCCAAGCTGGAAGACGGTGTCTGGGTTGTCGAGTTCAAGCGTCCGCTGAAGTCTGACAACAAAGGTGATATCAACCTGGATATGGGCCAGATCTACAACTTTGGCTTCGCGATCCACGATGATTACACCAACGCCCGTTACCACCACGTATCCCTGGGCTACAAGCTGGGCTTCGACAACTTCGATGTGGAAGTGAATGCGGTCCAGGCTGAAGCGCTGGCGCAAGCGCCTGCTGCAACCGCAGCGGCCGCGGCACCAGCTGCTGCTCCGGCAGCAGCACCTGCCGCCGGTGGTGCCAGCGATGTCGACTGGTCCGGTGTACCGGTCCGCGATATCACCCTGTTCTACCCGGGTGAAGCCTCTATCGAGTGGACGCTGGGCGGTAAGCACAAGTCCGGTAAGCACGGCGGTGGTCGTGCCTTCAAGAGCGGTGACCGCTGCGTCGATTGCCATGACGAAGAAACCGCCGACATGGGCCAGAAGATTGTCACCGGTGAGAAGCTGGAGCCAAGCGTGATCGCCGGTAAGCGAGCTGGTATCCCGGTCGGTGTGCAGGCTTCCCATGACGGTGAGAACCTGTACCTGCGCTTCAAGTGGGAAGACACCAGCGAGTCCAGCGGTGACAAGATGGACCCGGCCAACCGCATCAAGATCGCCTTTATGCTGTCCACCGACGCGGTTGAATACGCCGATCGTGCCGGCTGCTGGGGCACCTGTCACGCCGATGCCGACTCCATGCCGTTCGATCCGGAAGGCCAGGAAGTTACCAAGTACCTGACCGAAAGCCGTACCAAGATCGAAGTCAAAGGCCGTCGCGGTAAGGCGATGGGCGGCTGGGACAAGCGCAAGTCTGACGACGAGATCAAGGCCGAGCTGGAAGCTGGTCGCTTCATGGACATCATCCGCTACAAGGTCGATGAGCAGAAGCTTGAGAACGGTGCCATTCTGGCAGACCGTATGATGGACGAAACTCCGATCTCCACTGCCAATGCGAAGCTGGAAGATGGTTTCTGGGTTGTTGATTTCAAGCGTCCGTTGAAGTCCGACAACGCCGGTGATGTCAGCCTGGATGTGGGTCAAACTTACAACTTCGGTTTCGCCATCCACGACGACTACACCAACGCTCGTTACCACCACGTATCTCTGGGCTACAAGCTGGGCTTCGATAACTTCGATGTTGAGGTGAACGCAGTCGGCATGTAACTCGGATAGCTCGGGTTGACCTGAGCGAGTCTGAAGATAAAAAACCGGAGGGTGAGAGCCTTCCGGTTTTTTTGTCTGCGGTAATGGTTGGGAAGGTGGCTGGACTGTAATTCAAGGTTTGTACGGATTTATCGCGGTTGTTTTCAACGTTTTGTTGCGCCCCGCCGGGCGCCTTCATTTTTGTCAGTCGCGACAAAAACGAAGCAAAAAACGCTTTTGGTGCCAGCCGCCTGCTGCCGCCCTGACGGGTTCACTGCGCGCGTAAGCAAAATTCGGGGCGCAGCAACGGGGCTCCTGCCCCGACGCTGCGGCTCGGCGTCCCTGCCTCGCCCCTCTTTTGAAAAAGAGGGCCTGATCCGAATTCCGCTTACGTGCTCAACGGCAGCAATGGCAGGTCTTCGACCAAAAAACGGATTGACGGCTTGCACCCTATTCCCCTTCGAAAACGGTAAACCGCGGACTGAAACAGGCCCTTCAGGGTCGTGTCATGGACGACGCGACGGGTCGCAGGGGCATGGATGCCCCTTCGGCCCGCCTTAGGCCGGGGTTTATAGCGCCACGGGCGCGTACCCGCAGGGCGTTTTCGCAGGGGCCGCCTAGGGTTCTTAAGGATATGGCGGCGCATATCCTTAAGGCGCCGGAAATGCGCAATTCAATTCATCCATGATCGATTCTTCTTTCAGTAGTGCTATTGCTCGCTTGAACATCCATTGCGGTGGTATAAAAGGCGCCATGAAAACCAAGCCCAAACCAGAATCCGTCAACCGTAAATACGGTAAGTACGACTACCCCGGCTACGCCGATATCGAGGCCTTTATCGAGACGATCTGGTTGGAAAAGGGCTCAAGCGAACATACCCTCAGTGCCTATCGTCGTGACCTCAAAGCGTTTTCGATCTGGTTGGATCAGGCTGGCGGTCGGCTGATGCAGACCCGCCACGAGGAGATCCGTCGCTACCAGAGTTACCGCCAGCGTGAGGGTTACAGTCGTGCCTCCACGGCGAGGTCGCTGTCCTGTCTGCGGGGGTTTTTCCGTTATCAGCTGCGCGAGCAGGAGATCGATGCCGATCCGACCCTGCGGATCGAGAACCCGAAAAAATCCCGGCCGCTCCCCAAGGTGCTGACCGAGGTCGAAGTGGAGGCGCTGTTGGGGGCGCCGGATCCATCGGATCCGCTGGGTCTGCGTGATCGGGTGATGCTGGAGTTGCTTTACGCCTGTGGTCTGCGAGTCAGCGAGTTGGTGGGGTTGGAGTTGTCGATGGTGAATCTGCGCCAGGGCGTGGTGCGGGTCACCGGCAAGGGTGACAAAGAACGCCTGGTGCCGCTGGGCGAAGAGGCGATCGAGTGGTTGGCGCGCTATCTGCGTCAAGGCCGGGTGCTACTGCTGGAGCGCGGTGACAGCGAGGTGTTGTTCCCGAGCAAGTTGGGTCGTCAGATGACACGTCAGACGTTCTGGCATCGAATTAAGAAGTATGCCGCGTTAGCCGGTATTACCAAGCCGCTGTCGCCCCACACTCTAAGGCATGCCTTTGCCACGCATCTGCTTAATCACGGGGCCGATCTTAGGGTGGTCCAGCTACTGCTGGGGCATTCGAGTCTGTCGACAACCCAGATCTATACTCATATTGCCCAGCACCGATTACAATCACTGCATCAACAACATCATCCCCGTGGCTGAACTTGTTGGGGGTGTTAGCGCTCTAAGGGTGTTATAACCGGGCCCACGGCCATTTTTCACAGATTTTGAGGTGATCATGCGTTTATCCGCTTCTCTGTTTTCTCTGCCCCTGTCGCTTTCGCTGCTGCTGGGAAGTTCCCTGTTGAGTGCTGCCGAGGTGAGTGACTCTCAGCGCAAGCTGATTGTCGATAAGCTACAGCAGGTCAATCCGATGATCGAAGTCAGCGCGGTCAAGCCGTCGGTGATTGAGGGGGTGGTCGAGGTCGAGCTGAGCAGCGGAGAAACCCTGTTCTCTAGCCCCGATGCCAGCCATTTTGTCCTCGGGAATCTGTACCAGTTGAAAAAGGATCGGTTCGTGAACCTCAGCAAGAAGCGCAAAGATCAGTATCGGGCTGAGGCACTGAAGGGGTTGGACAGCGACACCTATATCAGTTTCCCGGCCAAGGGTGAAACCAAGGCGGTGGTTTACGCCTTTACCGATGTGGACTGCGGTTATTGCCGTAAGCTTCACAGCGAGATGGAAGACTACAACAAGCAAGGGATCGAGGTCCGCTATCTGGCCTTTCCTCGCGCCGGCATCGGTTCGGGTACCTACCGGCAGATGGTTTCGGTCTGGTGTGCCGATGATCAGCATGAAGCGATGACCCAGTCCAAAAGCGGTGCCCGGGTAGCGTCGAAGAGCTGTGATAACCCGGTGGCCGATCACTATGACCTGGGGCAGCGTTTCGGTGTCACCGGGACCCCTGCGCTGGTATTGGAAAGCGGCCGCCTGATGCCCGGCTATCTGCCGGCAGCCCGCCTGGCAGCAGAGATCGACGATCAGAGCTAAGGAACCAGCGAACAAGTCTCTGCGGCTTCTGCAAGCGCCTGAAGTACGCAAGTTCTAGACGCAAGCTGAAGCTAATGGCCGTCGCCCTTAGCAAAGGTTGCAACGACGAAATTGTGTGCTTCAGGCCTTGCCCTGCGGGGCTTTCAGCTTGATCCGCACTCTGCGTTGCAGCTTTTCGTAAGGTCTAGACATGACTTCAAAGCTGCGCCTGGATTGCGAACCAAGCTGAAAGCCAGAAGCTAGCAAAGACTTATTCGCAGGTTCCCTAAGTCCTCGATCTCGGAGTGACGAGCAGTAATTTCTTCCTTCCTGCTGCTCGTCTCAATCCGGCATCGAATCACTGATTCGGTGCTCCTTGCTTTAATAAACCGCTGATGAAAAACGGGTTTTGATCTGCTACTTTCAAGCAGTCCCTCAACAGCGGTATTGCATTATGTCCAACCCCTGCGTCAGTCAGATCAGCGTTTATCCGATTAAGTCCACCACCGGTATTCACCTGAATCATGCCTATATGGAGGAGCGGGGGCTGGCGTTCGATCGCCGTTTTGTCGTCGCCCGACCGGACGGCAGCTTCGTCACCGCCCGCACCCATTCCAGATTGTTGCTGGTTCACAGCGCGCTGGGTGCTGACGGTTTGCACCTTCGGGCACCGGAGATGGAACCCATTACGCTGAATTACCGTGATTTCGTTGATGACTACCGGCCATTGGAGATCTGGGGTCAGTCGATGCAGGGCCAGAGTTGCGGTGACGCGGCCGCAGACTGGTTCAGCCGTCTGCTGGAGGAGCCGGTTCAGTTGCTGTACTGCGGTGAGCAGACCCAGCGACCGAGAAAAGAAGGTTTTGACGGCGTGCCGGACGGGCAGGTCAGTTTCGCCGATGCCTCCCCGCTGTTGTTGATCTCTGAAGCCTCTCTGGAGGATCTCAACAGCCGGGTTGGTCGGGAGCTTCCGATGACCCGATTTCGCCCCAACCTGGTGGCCAAGGGTTGCGAAGCCTTTGCCGAGGACAGCTGGAAGCGGATTCGTATCGGTGAGGTCGAGTTTGTCGCTACCGACGGCTGTTCACGTTGTGTGCTGACCAGCATCGACCCGCAGACGGCTCAGCCCGATGCGGATAATGAACCGCTGGTGACGTTGTCACGTTATCGCAAAGGTGAGGATCGGAAGGTCTATTTCGGTCAGAACTTCGTGGCGGCTAATCCGGGAAAAATAACTCTCTATGATCCGATTGAGGTGCTGGAAACTGTCGAGCCGCCGCACTATCCGGATAATGCGCCGCCGAAGCCGAAACCCGCCGTTCGGCCCCATCGCTGGCGCAGTAACGAGCTGGCCGAGCTGCACTGCGTTCATCTGCGAGATGAGACGGCGGATGTGCGCACCTTTACGTTTGAACTGGCCGGTAAGCTTCAGCCGGACTACCAACCGGGCCAGTTTATCTGCCTTGAGCTGGAAGTCGACGGCGAGCCGGTCCATCGAAACTATACCCTATCGAGCAGCCCCAGCCGTCCGGAGCGGTTGTCGATAACGGTCAAGCGAGTCGAGGGCGGGCGGATCTCCAACTGGCTGCACGATAACCTGAAACTGGGTGATTCCATACATGCGCGTGCCCCTGCAGGGGATTTCCACTGTTTCGCCGCGCCTCAGGACAAGATCCTGCTGTTGTCGGCTGGTAGTGGTATCACCCCGATGTTGTCGATGTTGCGCTGGATGACCGACTTGCAGCTTGATAACGATATCGTGTTTTTCCATAGCGCCCATACCGAGGCCGACCTGATCGCCCGCCAAGAGCTGGAACTGCTGGCGGCCCAGCATGGCCGGTGCGAGCTGGTTTACACCCTGACCCAGGCCAAGCCCGGTGATCTGCGCAGCTTCCGTGGTCGATTGGATCGTTCGATGTTGGAGGCGGTGTCAAAGCTCAGCGAGCGGCAGGCCTACGTCTGCGGTCCCCATCCATTTATGGCCCGTGCCAAGGAGTTGTTGTTGGCGCTGGGATTACCGGAAACCCACTACTTCGAAGAGAGCTTCGGGGTGCGGGAGTTTGACGACTCCTCCGATGCGAAGCCGGATCAGCCGGTCAAGATTCTGTTCGACTCCTGGGACAGCTTTGTCGAAGGCGACACCCACAGTACCCTGCTGGAGCAGGCCGAGAAGGCTGGGGTGGCGATTCCATTTTCCTGTCGTGGAGGTTTCTGCGGTAGTTGCCGGGTCAAGCTGGAGAGTGGTGAGGTGGAAGTACTGCAGGATGCCGGCCTGTCAGAGCAGGACAAGGAGCAGGGCTACGTGCTGGCCTGCAGCTGCCGTCCCAAGGGCGACCTGGTGGTCACCCAGGGCTAGCGGCGCGAACTCAATAGTACTGGAGCGGTTAGCGGTCGACTTTGGCCAGCAGCGCAACCCCCTGGCGATACCCTAATCCTCCATTACCGTGCACCATGCCGTAGCGCTCGTCACCGTTCAGCAGACAGTGATGCATACTGATCAGGGCGTTCAGAGCCGGGTTGTTCCAGGCCGCTTTGGCCAGGTTCATGCCGCCGGTGACGGTAATGCTGTGGCGTTGCAGAAACGCCGGAATCTGTTCCAGAACGTCCACCAAGCCCGATGCCAGCAGGAATGCCATCGGCACCACCGGGTAGCAGGTATAGGCTTCGAGCAGGCCCTGACCGGCTTTGAATTCATCCGCAAAATCGACCTTGGCTTCGCGACAGCAGTCCTGATAGGCCGCTTCGAGATGGTCGTAGCGGGCGATCTGTTCGAGCCCCTCGGGGCCGTCCTGCTGCAGTCGACTCAGGCCAACCGCACGGATATCCAGACGCTGCTCAATCGGGCAGGCCAGTTGATCGGCTAATTGATCGCTGACGATCAGCAGGCGGCCCTGAAAGTCCACCAGCGGGTTGGCGCAATCGACCCCGCGGAACAGCGAGGTCAGCGGTTGGTGCCAGCGGGCATCGGGCAGCAGTTCTTCGCTGAACTCATCGCTGAGTACATTGCGGTAACTGAGGCAGTAGTTGTCGAACAGGGCGTGGGCCAGCTGACGGAAGTGGCTTTCGTCGATCTGGTGCAGCTGCAAGAAGCGGAGTGCCAGGGCGTTGTAGGCTTCGGTGATCGGCTGCTGTTGACCGTAGATCTCCATCAACTCCAGTCGTTGATGGCGGGCGTAGCCGGTCTTGATATTGTCCTCGCCGCAGATGACGACCGCCGGAGTACCCTCTTGGATCAGTTGCTGAGCTCGTGCCAGGGCTTCGATCGGGCCACAGCCGCTGCGGAAGTGGTCCGGTTGTTCCGGGCTGTGCCAGTCGGTGCTAAGCGGGTCGATATGGAGCTGGCGCAGGGGATGGCCTAGATCGATGATGCGCTGCTCCAGGGTCAGGCAGTGCTGCATACAGCCGACATTATCGATCACCTTTGCGGCGCTGATTATCTGGGCGCGAGCCATACTCTGTTCCCTTGGCGTTGATGATGGCGCCCGAAGGCGATCTGACTTGGCCTCGGGATGCTAGCAGCTATCGCCGTTGGATTCGATTTTGACTTTGCGGTTCTGGCCGGGCTGGCCGGGAAAGTCGGTAAACAGGGCTTTCAGCATGGCGTTGAACACCGGGGTGATGTTGCTGCAGCGCCCCAGGCTCTGGACACGTCCTTCGTAAATTGGCGGATTGTCCGAAGCGTCGCTGTTGGCCCGGATCTGCAGCCTGAGGATGCGATTGAAGCGGTTTTGTGCTGAGGCATGGGCCATGGATTGATGGGTGATCCAGTCGTGGCGGTCCCAGTGGGTGCCGAAATGGACCGAATTGGATCCCCGATAACTGCCGAAACCGTAACTGAAGTGTGGATAACTGCGAACTTCGGTCTGCACCCCTTCGACTTCGTAATCAAGCAGGGCAACCAAGTCGGTTTGGGCGGCGCCCGGTTGATGGCTGTCGATCACCCGGTAGCCCTCCAGGCTCAGGAAGTGCTCCAGCATAAACCGATGATGATCAAATTCCAGGCTGTCGCGCAGCGCTGGGTCAGCAGGCTGAACGCTGATGGAGCCGCGGTGTTCGAGCTGGTTTTCATGGAAGCTGATCACGTTGGAAGTGACGCTGTTGCAGCCGCTCAGTACCAGGCTAACAAGGCCGATCAGGGCCAGGTGTGAAGGAGATGGCATCGGAATTACCTTATCGGCTCAAGGATTCTCAGCAGGTAACTGGATTGTTGTTGGCTGCTGTTGCGAATTTGGACTCGTCGGCGGCGAACAAGTTCGGCCCGGTGGTGAGGATAAGGGGTCGGTTGGCGGTTTATGTTAGTCATAAAGCAGGTTTTTGACTTGATAAATAGATGTCTTCGTAGTCATATGGTTGCTATTGCTACTGTTATGCTGACTAAGGTGTCGTTGTGTCTGATCTGACTGTCCCCGCTGCGTATGTCCATTCACTGATCAAGTCATTGGAGGATAGCTCCGCCGATCTGCGGGCGCTGCTGGAAGCCGCCGAGATCAGTGCCGAAGAGCTGCAGCAACCGGAGCTCTCTGCTGCCAAGTACGGTCGTCTGTATCAGAAGGCGATGTGGCAGATGCGCGATGAATCCTACGGTATGCCCAGCGGCGGCAAGGTACCCAACGGTACCTTCCGGATGATGTGCCTGTGTTGTATCCATTGTCCGACTCTGGGGGAGGCGATGCAGCGGGCCAGCGAGTTTTACGAGATCTGTCGCGGCGCGCGAATAAAGCCCAAGTACGAAGAACGCGGCCGCCATGGCAGCATCTCCCTGGCGCCACTGGAAGAGGTCAGTGTTGAAGAGTTCGACCAGATTATGGCCGATGCCGGTCGAAATTCGATCCGTACCGCGTTGTCCTGCTGGCACCATTTTCAGAGCTGGCTGGTGGGCCGTCGGGTGGAATTGTCAGCAGTTTGCTTCAGCTTTTCCAAGCCCCGAGATGCCCGTGATTATGAGGTGCTGTTTCAGGCTCCGGTGAAATTTAATCAGCCGGTCAATCAGCTACGTTTCGAGTTGACCCAGTCCAAACTGCCGCTGGTTCAGACCGAAGAGAGCCTGCAGGGCTTCTTAAAAACCGCACCCTATCAACTGTTGGTGATGGTCGATAGTGACAACAGCCTGAGGGCCCAGGTAAGGGCGCTGATTGGGCGAGATTTCAGTCGCCCGCTGCCGGGGGCTGAACAGGTGGCTGAAGCCCTGCACATGTCGGTAACCACGCTACGTCGGCGCCTGCAGGCTGAAGGGACCTCCTACCAGAAGATCAAGGATGAGTGCCGTCGCGAGGCGGCAACCAACTATTTGAGTTATCCGGATCTCAGCAATACCGACGTGGCCCTGCTGATGGGCTTTGAAGAGACCAGCGCATTTTTCCGTTCGTTCAAAAAATGGACCGGTATGACCCCCGGCGATTACCGCCGTCAGATCAGCTGAATCCAGACCCCATCGATCCCTGCAATCCTCTCCCTGGCTGCTAAGTTGTAGGCAGTACGGCTGTGGTTTATTGCGCGTTAGAGTGCGCTTAATAAACCAGGTAGACCGTTTTTGTCATTAATTTGGCCAAAACTGACATTGTCTGCTGCTGGCTGCTGACCAACAATGCATTATCCCTGCCGGGCTGAGACCCGGGAGAACAATAACCATCCACTCCGAGCGATTCGGATAACCGGATAAGGGTGAAACCATGATCTACCAAGGACAAGCGATTCAGGTCATCGCGTTGGAAGATAACATCTTCGAACTGCGCTTTGATCGTGAAGGCAGCTCGATCAATAAGTTTGACGAGCAGGCGCTGACAGAATTCAAGGCAGCGATCGAAGCGTTGCAGGGCCAGAGCAATATTGCCGGTGTGCTGGTGAGCAGCGCCAAGGACGCGTTCATCGTCGGTGCCGATATCACCATGTTCCACGGTGTCTTTGCCCGTAGCGAAGAAGAGATCGTCGAGATGAATCTGGGCTTGAACCAGATCTTCAATGCCCTGGAAGACCTGCCTTGTCCGACCGTCACCGCGATCAACGGTCTGGCCCTGGGTGGTGGTTTCGAGCTCTGCCTGTCGACTGACTATCGAGTAATGGCCGACAGCGCCAAGGTTGGTCTGCCGGAAGTGAAGCTGGGTATCTTCCCGGGTTGGGGTGGCAGCGTACGTCTACCGCGTCTGATCGGGGTGGACAATGCGATCGAATGGATCTGTAGCGGCAACGAAAAACGTGCCGACAAAGCCTTGTTTGAAGGTGCTGCCGACGTGGTTGTTTCGGTCGATCAGGTGCGTGCGGCCGCACTGGATCTGCTGGCCCAGTGTCAGGCCGGTAAAGTCGATTATCTGGCGCGGCGTGCCGAGAAGACCAGCCCGGTCAAATTGACGCCGATGGACGCGATGATGGCGTTTGAAACCGCCAAAGGTTTTGTTGCCGGTAAGGCGGGACCTCACTACCCGGCACCGGTAGCGGCAATCAAGGCGATGCAGAAACACGCAGCCATGGGGCGTGACAAGGCGCTGGAGGTGGAAGCCAAGGCGTTTGCCAAAGTGGCCAAGACCGACGTTTGCGCCAACCTAGTCGGCCTGTTCCTGAGCGATCAGCAGATCAAGAAAGTTTCTGCCAGTCATGTCGAAGGTGCGGCCAAGGTCGGGCAGGCTGCGGTTCTGGGTGCCGGCATCATGGGTGGCGGTATCGCTTATCAGTCCGCCGTTAAAGGTACGCCGATCCTGATGAAGGATATCAACGAGCAAGCGATCCAGACCGGTCTGGATGAAGCCAGCCGTCTGTTGTCCGGTCAGGTTGAGCGTGGTCGCATGGACAGCAAGAAGATGGCGGCGAGCCTCAGTCGGATTCGCCCGACCCTGAGCTACGGTGACTTTGCCGAAGTCGATCTGGTGGTCGAGGCCGTGGTCGAGAATCCCAAGGTCAAAGGGATGGTGCTGGCCGAGGTCGAAAAGCAGGTCGATAAAGACACGATTCTGACCTCCAACACCTCAACGATCTCCATCAGCCGTCTGGCCGAGTCGCTGCAGCGGCCGGAAAATTTCTGCGGTATGCACTTCTTCAACCCGGTGCACCGGATGCCGCTGGTGGAAGTGATCCGCGGTGAAAAAACCTCCGACGCCGCTATTGCCGCTACTGTGGCCTATGCCCAGAAGATGGGTAAGACCCCGATCGTGGTCAATGACTGCCCCGGCTTCCTGGTTAATCGGATCCTGTTCCCCTACTTCGGCGGTTTCGCCAAGCTGCTGGAAGCCGGTGTAGAACTGGCTCGCATCGACAAGGTCATGGAGCGCTTTGGCTGGCCGATGGGCCCGGCTTACCTGCTCGATGTGGTGGGCCTGGATACCGCCGTTCATGCCAACGGCGTGATGGCTGAAGGCTTCCCGGATCGAATGGCCAGTGATAATCCCAGTGCGATTGCCAAACTGGTAGAACAGGGACGCCTGGGCCAGAAGAGTGGCAGCGGTTTCTACAACTATGAGAAGGATCGCAAAGGCAAGCTGCGTAAGCAGCCGGCGCCGGAGATTCAGGCGTTGCTGGATTCAGTGGTGACCGAAAAACGTGACTTCAGCGATGAAGAGATCATCGCCGCGATGATGGTGCCGTTGTGCATGGAGACCGTTCGCTGCCTGGAGGACAACATCGTTGCCTCGGCGGCCGAAGCCGATATGGGGCTGATCTACGGCATCGGTTTCCCTCCGTTCCGCGGTGGAGCACTGCGCTATATCGATGCCATGGGTGTGGCCGAATTCTGCCAGTTGGCCGACAGCTTTGCGGGCCTGGGCAACCTATACAAGCCGACTGATAAGCTGCGTGCGATGGCCGCAGACAATCAGCGTTTTTACAGTTAATCGGGGGATCGAGAGATGAGTTATTTGGATACCGATGCGGTAATTGTTGATGCCGTCCGTACCCCGATGGGGCGTTCCAAGCAGGGCGCTTTCCGTAATGTTCGTGCCGATGAGCTGTCGGCTGTGTTGGTCGACGCACTGTTCGAGCGTAACGAAGGCGTCAAGCCGAACCAGACCGATGATCTGATCTGGGGCTGTGTAAACCAGACTCTGGAGCAGGGTTTCAATATCGCCCGCTCCGTCGGTCTGTTGAGTCGACTGCCCCACGAAGTGCCCGCTCAGACCGTCAACCGTCTGTGTGGCTCCTCGATGTCGGCGCTGCATACCGCCGCTCAAGCCATTCTAAGCGGCAACGGCGACCAGTTTATGGTCGGTGGCGTCGAGCACATGGGCCATGTGGCCATGACCCATGGGGTCGATATCACCCCGTCGCTGAGCAAGCATGCGGCCAAGGCGTCGATGATGATGGGCCTGACCGCCGAGATGCTGTCCAAGCTGCACGGCATCAGCCGTGAGCAGCAGGATGCCTTCGCCCTGGCATCGCACCAGAAAGCTCATGCCGCGACGCTGGCGGGCGGTTTTGCCAATGAAATCATCCCGGTTGAGGGTCATGACGACAACGGCTTTAAGAAGTTGATCGAGGTCGACGAAGTGATCCGTGCCGACGCTTCGCTGGACTCGCTGGCGGGGCTGCGTCCGGTGTTTGATCCCAAGGGCGGTACTGTGACCGCCGGTAGCTCCTCGGCGCTCTCCGATGGTGCCTCCGCGGTGCTGCTGATGTCCGGTGCCAAAGCCAAAGCGTTGGGGCTGACGCCGCGGGCGCGCATTCGTTCTATGGGTGTGGCGGGCTGTGATCCGGCGATCATGGGCTATGGTCCGGTTCCGGCGTCGAAACAGGCGCTGAAAAAGGCCGGTCTGACCACCGCCGATCTGGATTTTATCGAGCTTAATGAAGCCTTTGCGGCCCAGGCGCTGCCGGTGCTGAAGGATCTGAAGCTGCTGGATCAGATGGAGCAGAAGGTCAACCTGCACGGGGGCGCCATCGCGCTTGGTCATCCGTTGGGTTGCTCCGGCACCCGGATCATCACCACCTTGCTGAACGTGATGGAGCAGCGCCAGGGCACCCTGGGTCTGGCTACCATGTGTATCGGCATGGGGCAGGGGGTTGCGACCGTTATCGAGCGCCTCTAATCACACTAACTCTTTTGAACACAGGCGCTTCTCGTTGGGCGTCTTCCTCTGGGGTGTCTCACCCTGTTGGGATCGGCTTGCCGATTTCAAGTGTGTCTTTTGCCACGGCTCTGCCGTGGCTTTTTTTCTGGTACGCACTGTCTCTTTTTGAACTATCCTGTTGTATGTGATGGCTGGTTTTGTCTGTGCAGGATTGGCCTGCGCTTCTCGTCTTTTAATTTAATCAATCGATTGATTTTATTGGTGATGCGGTGCGAAATGCTACGCCGATTCAGCTTGGGTTTGGTTGAAATTGTTAGTTAATAGGGTGGGATTTGACATTGTTGGTTAGCGGCGCTTGAACGATGCTTTTAAGCATCAGGGTACTGCCTGGCGGTACCGTTAAATAAGAATATTGTCGGCCCAATAAAGCCTGGGAGATCAACATGCCTGACTATAAAGCACCACTGCGTGATATCCGTTTTGTCCTGAATGAGATGCTCGATACCGAACAGCATTACGTCAATCTGGGGGCGGATGAGGCTTCACCGGATATGGTTGATGCCATCATCGAAGAGGGTGCCAAGTTCTCCGAGCAGGTGCTGGCACCGCTGAACCGGGTCGGCGATACCCAGGGCTGTCAGTGGAATGATGGCGAAGTGACTACGCCGGACGGCTTCAAAGAGGCCTATCAGCAGTTTGTTGAAGGTGGCTGGCCGTCGCTGGCCCATAACACCGAGCTGGGTGGTCAGGGCCTGCCGGAATCCCTGGGGCTGGTGCTGAATGAAATGGTCGGTTCGGCGAACTGGTCCTGGAGCATGTACCCGGGGCTGAGCCATGGTGCGATGAACACCATCGAGGCCCATGGGACCGATGACCAGAAACAGACCTACCTGACCCAACTGATCTCCGGTAACTGGACCGGCACCATGTGCCTGACCGAACCCCACTGCGGCACCGATCTGGGACTGCTGCGTACCAAGGCCGAGCCAAACGACGACGGCACTTACAGCGTCTCCGGCACCAAGATATTTATCTCCGCCGGTGAGCATGACATGGCCGAGAATATCGTCCATATCGTGCTGGCACGCCTACCGGATGCTCCCGAAGGGACCAAGGGCATTTCGCTGTTTATCGTGCCCAAGTTCAATGTCAACGACGATGGTTCGCTAGGCGATCGCAACGGTGTGGCCTGTGGCTCGCTGGAGCACAAGATGGGTATCCACGGTAACTCCACCTGTGTGATGAACTTCGATAGCGCCAAAGGTTACCTGATCGGGCCGCCAAACAAGGGCCTGAACTGCATGTTCACCTTTATGAATACCGCTCGTCTGGGTACTGCGATCCAGGGGTTGTGCCACGCCGAGGTCGGTTTTCAGGGCTCGCTGGATTACGCCCGCGAACGACTGCAGATGCGCTCGCTGACCGGACCGAAGGCGCCGGAGAAGTCCGCCGACCCGATCATTGTCCATCCCGATGTGCGCCGGATGTTGCTGACTCAGAAGGCCTTTGCCGAGGGTGGCCGGGCGTTGATCTACTTTGCCGCTCAGCAGGTCGATATTGTTAAGCACGCCAACACCGATGAAGAGCGCCAGCAGGCGGATGCGCTGCTGTCCTTCCTGACCCCGATCGCCAAGGCATTCCTGACCGAAGTCGGTTTCGAGTCCGCCAACCTGGGTCTGCAGTGTTTTGGTGGTCACGGCTTTATCAGCGAGTGGGGCATGGAACAGAACGTCCGGGATTCACGGATCTCGATGCTGTACGAGGGAACCACCGGTATCCAGGCGCTGGACCTGCTGGGTCGCAAGGTGCTGATGAGCCAGGGCGAGTCGCTGAAGACCTTCACCAAGATCGTGCATAAATTCTGTCAGGCCGCCGAAGGCGATGAAGCGATGGCCGCTTACGTTGAGCCCTTGAACAAGCTCAACAAAGAGTGGGGTGAGCTGACCATGAAGATCGGTATGTCGGCGATGCAGAACCGCGAAGAGGTGGGCGCCGCATCGGTCGATTACCTGATGTACTCCGGTTACATCGTGCTGGCTTACTTCTGGGCTCGCAGTGCTCAGGTTGCGCAGCAGAAGCTGGCCGAAGGCACCTCCGAAGAGGCGTTCTATCAGGCCAAACTGGCGACGGCGAACTTCTACTTCGCCCGCCTCCTGCCGCGCACTCAGACTCTGGCGACCACCATGACCTCCGGTGCCGATAATCTGATGGCGCTGGCCGCCGAAGATTTCGCCTTCTGATCGGAGTGAGTCGATGGTTTCTATGCGCGCTCCGAGGCCGCCCGCTGCCGGGCGGCCCAATGCCAAATTTCTCAACAGCACTAATCTCAATACACTGACATCCGGGAGAGAATCTATGTCACATCAACAAATGCTCGATACCATGGTGAGCCGTTTTGACGCCGATGCGGCCGGCGATCTGGATGCGGTTTTCCAGTATCAGCTCGAAGGGGGCGATCCCTTCTACGTGACCATTGTCGACGGTACCTGTACTCTCAATGCCGGTGAGCACGATGATCCCAATGCCACCCTGAGCCTGGATGACGAAACCTTCGAGGAGCTTCTGTCCGGCGAAACCGATGGGATGCAGGCGTTTATGGCCGGTAAGCTGATGGTGACCGGTGACATGATGCTGGCGACTCGACTGACAGCGCTTTTCCCGGTCAGCTAAAGTGAAGTCAGGGCCTGTTAACAGCCCCTTGTGGTATTGCCCGCCCGGTTGAGACCCGGCGGGCCGATGTGTTTATCGCTGCTCCCATTCGAATAACAACAGGACTAGGTCAGATAATGAACGTGAGTGAAGTAGCCAGCCAAGAGATCACCCAGGAAAAGCCCTTTCTGGCAGCGATTAATCCGGACGGGGTTAACTCGATCAATGAAGTGCTGGCGTTATCCTGTCAACGATTTTCCGACCAACCAGCCTACACCAGTCTCGGGCGTACGCTGACATACACCGAGGTGGATCGTCTTTCGGCAGACTTTGCCGCTTTTCTCCAACACGTGCTCGGACTCAAGGCGGGTGATCGCATTGCGGTCCAGCTCCCCAACTTAATCCAGTATCCGGTGGTGGTTTTCGGCGCCATTCGGGCCGGGCTGGTAGTCGTGAATACCAACCCACTTTATACCGCCAACGAGATGCGTCACCAGTTCAACGATTCCGGTGCTAAGGCGCTGGTCGTTTTCGCCGGCTGCGGTGATCGTGCGGAACAGGTGATCAAGGATACGCCCATTGAGCACGTTATTGTCACCGAAGTGGCCGATCTACATAGCCCGTTCAAGCGGCTGCTGCTGAACTCGGTGGTCAAGTACATCAAGAAAATGGTGCCCAAGTACAATATCCCTGGCGCCATTTCGCTGAATCAGGCTCTCGAACAGGGGCGTGAATTTGATCATGCCCCCGCCAATCCCGGTCCCGAGGATCTGGCGATTCTGCAGTACACCGGGGGAACCACCGGGGTGGCCAAGGGGGCGATGCTCACCCACGGTAATCTGGTCGCTAATTACCTACAGCTGGCTACTCATTTCGGCGATTTTATCGGTGCTAAAAAAGAGGTCTTTATCGGTCCGTTGCCGCTCTACCATATCTATGCCTTCACGCTGCATTGCATGTTGCTGTTGGGTACCGGCAATCAAAGTGTACTGATCCCCAATCCACGCGATATTCCCGGCTTTGTCAAAGAGCTGAAGAAATGGAAGTTTACCGGCTTTGCCGGGCTTAACACCCTGTTTGTGGCGTTGGCCAACAACAAGGAGTTCGGTGAGCTGGACTTCAGCCAGCTGAAATTTACCGCATCCGGGGGCATGGCCCTGACCATGGATGCCGCTAAACAGTGGGAACAGGTCACCGGCTGCGGCATTCTTGAGGGTTACGGACTGACCGAAACCTCACCGGCCGTCACTTTCAATCAGCCCGGCAAGGTACAGCTGGGGTCGATCGGCATACCGATTCCGCTGACTCAATTGAAAGTGGTGGATGATGAAGGGGTGGAGCTGCCGACCGGTCAGCCGGGTGAGCTCTGTATCCGTGGTCCCCAGGTGATGGATGGCTACTGGCAGCGTCCGGATGAAACCGCCGAGGTGATGTCCGCCGATGGTTGGTTCCAATCCGGCGATATGGCGATTCTGGCCGATGACGGCTTTGCCCGTATAGTCGATCGCAAGAAGGACATGATCATCGTGTCCGGCTTCAACGTTTATCCGAACGAGATCGAGGATGTGGTCTGCACCATGCCGGAAGTGCTGGAGTGCGCCGCTATTGGGGTCCCGGACGAGCGCAGCGGTGAGGTGGTGAAGCTGTTTGTGGTTCGCAATGATGACAGCCTCGGGGTCGAGCAGATCGTCGAATACTGCCGTGAACGACTGACCGCGTATAAGATTCCGCGTCAGGTCGAGTTCTGCGATGAACTGCCCAAGACCAATGTCGGCAAGGTACTGCGTCGCGCCCTGAAGAGTCCGCCGACCGCAGCCTGAGATCGTTTCCAGTCTGATTGCAAGGCGTCGCTAGCCGGAGCTATTACCGATCTCGGTTGATAGCTCCGGTTTTCTTTCTGGGCTCCATCTGTGACTTCGGATCAGTCCTATCTACTGGTGTTGGTTAACGATTGGATAGTGCTAGATAGAGCACATTACCGCCGCGATTGATCAACAGCAGCAGTTTGCGACTGCGACTATTGGCCGCCTTGGCGAATTCATCCAGATTGTTGATCTGGCGGCGATTAACGGCACTGATAATGTCGCCGCTGCGTAGACCCGTGAATGCCGCCGGGCTGTTGCGTTCGATGGTTTCGATCACCACGCCCTGATCGCTCTCGGCCAGAGTGGCGCCTTTGAGGTTGCTGCTGTAGCTGCCGCCATCGGTGGAGCCCTGACTGGGCTGGTCCAGCATCACGGTTTTGTCCAGTCGCTTGCCGTCGCGCAGCAGCTCCAGCTTGATCTCGGAATCGATCAGCCAGACGCCCAGTTTGGAGCGCAGTTCGGCGGTGTTTTTCACCGGCTGATCGTTAACTCGAAGGATCACATCACCGGAGCGAAGGTCGTTCTTTTCCGCCGCTGAGCCCGGCGAGATCTGGCTGATCAAGATGCCTTTTTCGTCGGCTCCCATGCCGAAGGCTTCGGCAAGGTCCGGGGAGATATCCTGTAGTGCAACGCCGAGGCTACCGCGGCGAACCTCGCCGTTGGCTTCCAACTGGCGGGTGATGGCGCGGGTCATGTTGCTGGGGATCGCAAAGCCGATGCCGACGTTGCCGCCCCCCGGGGCGATGATCGCGGTGTTGATACCCACCAGTTCACCACGCAGGTTGACCAGGGCGCCGCCGGAGTTGCCAGGGTTGATCGATGCATCGGTCTGAATAAAGTTCTCATAGCCTTCGATCCCTAGGCCGGTGCGTCCCAGGGCACTGACGATGCCGGTGGTGACGGTCTGACCGAGGCCGAAGGGGTTACCGATTGCAACCACGAAGTCTCCCACTTCCAGCGCATCGGAGTTGGCCAGCGGTACTTCGGTCAGGTTGTCCGCTTCGACCTTAAGTAGCGCCAGATCCGCGTCAGGATCGCTGCCGATCAGAGTGGCCTGCAGGCTGCGACCGTCGGTCAGGGCGATATGGATCTCATCGGAATTGGCGATCACATGGTGGTTGGTCACCACCAGCCCCTGCTCGGCATCGATAATGACCCCGGAGCCGGCGCTCTGCGAGCGGCGTTGGCGCTGCGGCTGTTGGGGTTGCTGGGGCAGGCTGAAGAAGCGGCGAAAGAACGGATCCTGCAATAGGGGATTGCTGACCCGGCGATTGGTGAAGGTGGAGATGTTTACCACGGCCGGGGTTACCGACTTCATCAACGGTGCCAGGGTTGGTAGCGGTTGACCTTGGGAGTCATGGGCCGGCAGCGTGGCGTTGGCTTGCGCGCTGAGTAGCCCCAGGGCCATGACGGCGGTCAGGATCAGGGGACGTGAGAGGGTTCGAAATGCCTGCGTCATCGCGGGTCGGGCTCCTAATTCATGACTGATTGAACCGTTTGGATTGCGCGGCGGCCAAAAAGTTTAGCCGCAGACCGGTTTGTTTTCGGTTAGCGCCTGTTCCCGCAGGTTGACTCAGCTCACCAGGGTCTGTCCGATAACGATTAGGGCGCTGGCCGAACAGAGCACCAGAATGGCCGGTCGAATCAGTTGAGCGTTAACTCGATGGCGCAAGCGCAGCCCGAGCACGGTGCCCAGCAGGGTGGCAGGGACGAACCAGGCCACGTAGACCCAGCTCTGGGCGGTGATAAAGCCGCCCATGGCTACCCCGGCGAGGGAGATCATACTGCCGATGGTGAAGTAGGCCGACAGGTTGGCTCGCACGTAGTCCGCCGGTTGATTCTGATACAGCAGCGCCATCGGTGGCCCGCCGATGGCCGTGGTGGTGCCGCTCAAGGCCGAGAAGAAACCGGCGATGGCATGGTTGCGCTGGTTGGGTTCGGCTTCAAATTTGAACAGACTGATGGCAACCGCCAACAGCACCGAGGTGGCGATAAAGATCTTGATTCCGTCGATGCCGTAGCGCCCCATCAACCAGACCGCCAGGGCGGTGCCGGGGATCCGGGTGATCAGCGCGATCCACAACGGTTTCCAGTGGATCTCACTACGATGTTTCCACGCCGAGATGCTCAGCTGCAGCAGCGAGACGATGATCAGCGGTGCCGGCACCATCTGCGGATCGATCAAGACCAATAGCGGAACGGCGATCAGTGCCAAGCCGAATCCGATCGTGGTTTGCACCAGCGCAGAAACAAGGACGATCAGGCAGGCTAGCAGTAACAGCATCGGGGGAACTCAGAAAATAGTAAAACGAAAACGGCAGCGCCTGAGCGCTGCCGTACTTGGTTGGACTGCCCACCTTGGTGGGAAAGCCCGTTATCGGGATCAGTTGCCTTCGATCAGCGTACTCTTGCCGCTTTGGATCTCGATCTTGCGGGCTTTCATCGCCTCGGGAATTTCACGTTCCAGCTCGACGTGGAGCAGGCCGTTTTCCATCGAAGCGGCGGTGACGCGGACATAGTCGGCCAGTTGGAAACGGCGCTCGAAGCTGCGTTCGGCGATGCCCTGATACAGGAACTGGCGATTATCGTCCTGGGCCGTCTTCTTGCCGCTGATCACCAGCGTGTTGGCCTGGCTTTGAATGTCCAGCTCGGACTCGGCGAAACCGGCCACGGCCATGGTAATTCGGTATTGGTTCTCGTCCAGCAGTTCGATGTTGTAGGGCGGGTAGCCGGCCTGGTTGGAACCTGCGTTGGCGTTTTCGATCAGGTTGGCCAGGCGGTCGAAGCCGATGGAGGAACGGTACAGCGGGGTGAAATCGATATGCATAGTCACATCCTCAAATGAGCAATATGGTGGTTGCCCCTCTAACACAGAGCGGGCGATTAAAATGGCGGTCCCAGGTGGCGACCGCTGATCTCTATATGTGGTCGAGCCGAAGGTTTTCAACCCGAGATGGGAAAAAGAGAGGGCAGAGCTGAGGCGAGGCTGTTGAGAGGGGCTTGGCAGGGTGAGGGAGTGAGCTGGCTACAGCAGAGGTTGCTCTGCCGTAGCCAATCCGATTAGGCTTCGACGATATCGGCGCGGGTGCTGTCGATAAATGCCAGTACATCAGTACGCTCAGGCATCGGTACCGCAAAAGCGTCAAGCGTGCCGTTGAGGTGTCCCAGGAAGCGGTCCCAGTCGCTTTGACTGATCTGCATGCCGATATGGGACTGCTTCATTTCACGTCCGGTATAGACCATCGGGCCGCCGGCAGCGGAGCACAGATAGTCGATCAGCAGCTGCTTTTCCCTCGCGATGCCATCATCACCGCGGTGTTGCCAGAAACGGCCCAGTTGCGGGTCATTTTGCAGGCGAGGGAGCAGGTCATGGCAGACCGCGGCAATCGCATCGTAGCCGCCTAAACGTTGGTACAGGGAGGATTCACTCATGTTGCTGTTCTCCAAGGTAGTTTCAACTACCGCTAGGGTATGTCGAAGAACGCAACCGCAGGTCAGCCTGGCGTCACAGAGCGGTGATATTACGGTGATATTTTCTATCGGAGTTCGGCGTCTACCCGAGTATTGAGCAGATAACCGCGACCGGCCAGCCCTTGAATCTGCATCGCAGGGACCTTTTTACGCAGCCGAAGCACCAGCGAGCGGAGCGAACTGTCGCTGACGACTACATCTGGCCAGATCAGCTGTTCCAGGTGCTGATGGCTGACCACCTGGTCGACATTATCGATCAAGGTCGCCAACAGCTTGGCTTCCTTAACGGTCAGATGGATCGGTTGTTGGTGCTGGGTCAGGGTCAGATTGTTGGAATCAAACTGATAGCCGGACGGTAGCGGCTGCGTCTGGTGATGTTGCTGCGGTGTCAGCGACGGCTGCTCCGCCATCAACATTAGCATTCGGCTCTTGGTCCGCTGCAGCTCCTCTTCGACCTCCAGTCGTTTGAGGTTATTGCGATAGGCTTCGACCAGGTTGCTGCAGGTCGACAGGAACGGGGCCAGAAAATCCACCAACTGCTGGTCGTAACCATTCTCCCGGTTGGCGATGCCGACCACGCCCTGGAGTCGGCCGTTGGTATAGAAGGGTAATCCCAGAAAACTGTTCAACGGTGGGTGGCCCTTGGGGATCCCACCGGCACGAGGGTCTTCGGCCGGATGGTTGGCGATCACCGGTTCGGCGGTCTTCAGTACTTCTCCGTAGAGACTATCGAGCTTTTTAAACACCATCCCTTTCTCGACCGTATCCTGATACAGCCGTCGGGTCTCATCGCTCCAGGCGATATTGGTGGTGGCGTAGTTCTGGATGTAGGGCGACTGGTGGCGATCGTAGAACACTTCACCGATAAAACCGTACTCGCTGTTGGTCAAACGCAGCAGATCCTCCAACAGTCCGTTGAACAGCCGGTAGGGGTTGGACTCATTGATATAACGGGACAGGGTCGCGCTGATGGTTTGCAGCAGAGCAACGTGATCTTGGTTGCTGATGGTCATGATAAAACGGTGACAGAGGTTGGAAAGATTCGGTCAGTGTAACCTCGGATCCCCTTTTCTCAATTGATCTGGGTTGCCTTTACTGAATAGGGAAGGGCCCGTGAATGGCCGAAACAGAATCGGCCGGACCAGTAGGGTTGATCAGCGGCCATAAAAAAGCCGCTGAATTCAGCGGCTTTCGAAACAGACTTTGCACTAGATGAAGCGTCGATCTTAGAGGTCGTACTCTTCGAAGATTTCGCGCAGTCCGGGTTTGTTCGCCAGCATCTCTTCACGGTCCAGGCCATTCAGCTCGTGGGGGAAGACCAGCCAGTCGTCTGACTTGTGCAGGTAGTAGTGCGGTTCCAGGTCGGTCTGGTTGTTGGCCGGCTTGAACCAGGGGGTGGCGATACGGATATCACCGGGCGTATTCAGGCGCGCCTTTTCCTTCAGCGTATCGATGACCGCTTTGACGCTCAGGCCGGAGTCGAACACGTCGTCGACGATCAGCAGCGAGTCGGGCGCGTTGACGTTGCGGATGATGTAATCCAGGCCGTGAACACGAACTTCTTTGCCACGCTGGCCGATACCGACATAGGAGGAGGTGCGGATCGAAATGTGGTCGGTTTTCACACCCAGGTTATCGAGAATTTCCTGAACCGCGATGCCGACCGGGGTGCCCCCGCGCCAGACACCGACGATAAAGTCCGGGCGAAAGCCGCTTTTGTAGATCTCCAAGCCCAAACGGAACGAATCTTCGAGCAGATCCTGGGCTGATAGATAGACTTTTTCGATCATGTGGGACTCCCCAACAGCAAGTAAACCGCGAACACTAAGACTTTAGTACACGGATGACAATATCCATGTTTAATATTTTGCCCAAATGTCAACAAAAACAGTCGGCATATGGACTTTAGTCGACTAGAATACGCCGCTCAGATTCTGACCAGCCGGATGGTTCGCATCTACATGTTGGGCCCGGCGCCATCAGAACAGCATCTGAGCCCACCAAACCAATGCAGTAAGGGGAGTGCTGTATGGACGCATTAGTGCGTTATTTCAAAATTTCCGAACGGGGCAGTGATATCGGTACCGAAATCCGGGCCGGCCTGACCACCTTTCTGACCATCTCGTACATTCTGTTCGTGAACCCGCAGTTGCTGAGCATCTCCGGGATGCCGGCCAACGATGTCGCCATCGCTACCGCGCTGGCAGCGGCCATCGCGACGCTGATCATGGGTCTGTACGCCAATTTCCCGTTCGCGTTGGCGCCGGGTATGGGGCTTAACGCCTACTTCACCTTCGGCGTCGTTCAGGGCATGGGGGTGCACTGGTCGGTCGCGCTGACGGCGGTATTTATCGAAGGCTTGATCTTTATGGCGCTGGCGATGACCGGCTTCCGGACCAAGCTGATCAATGCGATACCCAAGGCGATCAAGATTGCGACCATGACCGGTATCGGCCTGTTTCTGGCCATCATCGGCTTCCAGAACGCCAAGCTGACCGTCGATCACCCGGCCACCCTGGTAACCCTGGGTGACCTGCACGATCCGGCGGTGCTGCTGTCGCTGGTCGGTATCATCCTCACCAGCGGGCTGATCGTTCGTCAGGTTAAGGGTGCGATTCTGATCGGTATCGTGGTGCTGACCGCTATCGCCTGGGGCTTCGGCCTGTCACCTGCGCCGGAGCAGTTTATGGCCTGGCCGAGCCTGCCGACCGAAACGCTGGCGGCGCTGGACTTCTCGCAGATCTTCACTGGTGCGCTGGTGACCGTGGTCATTGCGTTCCTGTTCGTTGATATCTTCGATACCGCCGGCACCCTGCTGGGTGTGGGTCGTCTGGGTGGCTTCCTCAACGACAAGGGTGAGCTGCCGGGTTCCGATCGCGCCTTTATGGCGGATGCCTCCGGCACCACCGCCGGTTCCCTGTTGGGTACCAGTACGGTTACCACCTACATCGAATCGGCCACCGGTATCGAAGAGGGCGGCCGTACCGGTCTGACCGCGGTGGTCGTGGCGATCATGTTCCTGCTGGCGATGTTCTTCACGCCGCTGTTTACTGCGGTACCGGCGCTGGCTACCGCACCGGCTCTGATCGTTGTTGGCGCGATGATGATGGGCGCGGCCAAGGAGCTGGACTGGACGAAGATGGAAGATGCGGTACCGGCCTTCCTGACCGTGATCGCAATGCCGTTCACTTACTCGATCGCCCACGGTATCACCCTGGGTGTGATCTCCTGGGTGGCGATCCACCTGATCACCGGCAAGGCCCGCGACATCCATCCGCTGATGTGGATCCTGGCGGTCGCTCTGGTGGCCTTCCACGCCTTCCTGTAAGTCGGCGAAAGGATCTGAAAACGGCGCCTCAGGGCGCCGTTTTTTTTGGTCTTCCAGCTGGGTGGAGCGAGTGAGTGCGCAACAAGAGGCTGAACAAGCAAAATGTTCAGACCCTGCCGCAACTCCAACAGGAGAGTTGAATTAGCGGCTTAATCCCGACAGATCGATCTTGCCACTTTCATTGACTTCGACCCTTGGCAGCAGTGAGCCGACATCCAGCTTGGCGTTGAGGTCATAGCTCAGGCTATCGCTGGGCCGGTTGACCAGCGAGCTGAGCATCCGCAGGGTATTGAACAGATTGGCGCTGGCCTGCAGCTGGATATCGCCTTCCCCGTAGGCGGCTATCACCGGCAGATCGTTGGCCACGCCGGTGAGGATCTTGTGCCCCTCGATCTCGACGTTATAGACCAACCCCTTGAGCGACAGCGGGGTTCGATTCGGGTTGATCACATGCAGCCCGATGCCGAACTTGGGGGCGACCCCGTTGGAGGGCAGCAGCTCGAAGGAGGTGAGATTGACCTGGGGTTTTTCAAAGCCGGGCTGAAGTGTGGCACAGCCGCTCAATCCCAGTGCGAACAGGGCTAAGATTCCGAATCGTTGCAGTGCCTTGAATTGCTTGAGCATCCCACTCTCCTTCTCATAGATAGCGCCATATCATAACCGGAGCGCCTGAATGGAGAATTAAAGCAGCAGTTCGTTGAAGCCTTCCACCAGAATTTTCAGGCTGGTCAGAAACAGCAAACCATAGCACAGCAGGTAGAACAGGTTTTCATTGATCCGCTTGTGCATCCAGATGCCGGTGTAGACCCCGATCGGCGCGAAGATCATCAAGGCCAGCGAGGTCAGCAGGTTGCCGCTTTCCAACATCCCCATCAGGGTGTAGGGCACCAGTTTGACGTAGTTGATGACCGCGAAGAAGATCACCGTGGTGCCGGCAAACAGGGTCTTGTCCAATTGCTGCGGCAGCAGGTAGATATTCATCGGCGGGCCGCCGGCGTGGACGCTGAAACTGGTGAAGCCGGCCAGGGTACCCCATAGACTGCCTTTGAGCGTGTCGGCTTGGGTTTTCCGCGGTACTCGACGACGCAGTTTGTTGAGCCAGAAGTTGGCGGTGAACAGCAGTGCGATCACACCGATAATCAGCTTGATATGGGATTCGGAAAGGTATTGGAAACTGAGTGCGCCGATACCGATCCCCAGTACTGCGGCGGGCAACAGAATTACCAGGTTGCGACGGTCGTAGTTACCTCGAAACCCCCACATGCTGACCAGATCCATTACACACAGAATCGGCAACATGATCGCGGCGGCTTGAAAGGGCGATACCGCCATCGACATCAGGGGGACTGCGATCAATCCCAGACCTCCACCAAGACCTCCCTTGGAGATGCCGACAATCAGCACCGCAGGGATGGCAAACAGGTAAAACAGCGGGTCGGTGATCAAGGCCGAAGTCTCGGTGGGGCAATGGGTCGATCAGCATAGCGGACCGCTTTGATCAGGGCCAGCGAAGTCCTGGGCCTTGAATCCAAGGGGATTTTTTTGCCCAGGATCAACCGCAGGCGGAAAAAGTCTGCCATATTAACTTTCAGACTTGTCCCGAAGATTTGTCAGGGTAGTCTTTTAAACGGACGTTTTAATTTCTCGCCTTGCCCCTGCAACCGCTGGATAACTTTTATGGATACAAAGGTCGGTCTTTTCTTTCTACTCAATACGGATAAAGCCAAAGCGCCGGCCGACTTCGGCATGAACTTACCAGTCTCGTCGGTGGCACCGCTGTACGAGTCCCTCGAGGAAAACTGCCGCTTCACCAAGGTCAACTATCCCGACTGTACCGTTTACGGACTGAGTTATTTCAGCAAACCGTATCAGACCGACATTATGGTGGTGGTCCGAGACATGGACAGTATCGGTCGCAAGCATCTTGAAACCCAATGCGCCTTTCAGATATCTGAGATGCTCAGTCTGAATGAACCGGTCCACTACGGCGAGTATCTGCACCAGGCGATCTGGATGCCGCGGGGATTGCAGAAACAGGAGTTCCTGAACACGCTGACCCATGCCAGCGGTGATCCGGAACCGAACCTGGATGGCGTGACCCGTAAGTACACGGGTAGTAACTGGTCGATGAACTACCATCGCGGCTTTATCTTCGGCGGCAAGCAGGAAGCCTGCTTTGCACGTTCGCTAGCGCTGTATGGACTGGGTCTGGCTTACCACTTTCAACTCAACAGCATGATCAATCGGTTGTCGCAGATGACGAGCCTCGGTGGTGATCAGCTCAATCGCGCCCAGCTGGAGGTGCAGCGTTTCTGCGCCCAGTATCTGTTCGACAATCCGGTGCGTTCAAGGCATCACGAGCAGTACGAAAACTATCAGTTGATCGTCAAGACCCTGGACCTGCAAACCCTGGAGCAGCAACTGCGCAAGAAGCTGCAGGACCTGCAGCGACTGGCAGAGTTAAAGAGCGGCCGCGAGTCGATTGAGGGAGGCTTGGGGTTGGCTGCTGAGTCGCGACCGGTGCCGGAGGCTCGCAACGGCAATGGCGACCAAGCTGGTGGAAGGGGTGGTACCAAGTTGGTGCTGGCCGCACTGCTCGGCGTGGTGGTGGCGGCCGCCGGACTGGCCTATTCCGACAGCTTGCTGGCGTGGTTCAGAGGGCTGGGCGGTTAATCCCCGTTAACCGTCCAGGCCGCCTCAACAGTCGATCACATTGACGGCCAGCCCGCCCTCGGAGGTCTCCTTGTATTTGGCCTGCATATCGTGGCCGGTGTCCTTCATGGTCTTGATCACCTTATCCAACGACACGAAATGTTCACCGTCGCCCCTGAGCGCTATCTGAGCGGCATTGATCGCCTTCATCGCGGCGATGGCATTGCGCTCGATACAGGGAACCTGAACCAGACCACCGACCGGATCGCAGGTGAGTCCAAGGTTATGTTCCAGTCCGATTTCGGCGGCGTTCTCAACCTGCTGCGGGCTACCCCCGAGTACCTCGGTTAAACCGGCGGCGGCCATCGCGCAGGCTGAGCCGACCTCGCCCTGGCAACCGACATCGGCGCCGGAGATCGAGGCGTTGGTTTTACAAAGCGCTCCCACCGCCGCCGCACCGAGAAAGAACCGAGCGATCTGTTCGTCATCCAGGCCGTGGTTGTAGCGGATCAGGTACTTCAGCACCGCCGGAATCACACCGGCGGCGCCGTTTGTGGGTGCGGTGACGATTCGACCTCCAGCTGCGTTCTCTTCGTTGGTGGCCAGCGCAAACAGATTGACCCAATCCATCCCTTCCAGACTGGCGGCGATCAGATTGGCCGGCTGTTTCAACCGCAGTGCCTGATAGAGCTCGGGAGCTCGCCGTTTGACCGCCAGGCCGCCGGGAAGGATGCCGCGACTGTGGAGTCCCCGGTCGATCACTTCATCCATCACCTTCCAGATCTCGACCAGACGCTGGATCACCTGTTGCCGGGATTGCAGGCTGGATTCGTTACGCAGCACCAGTTCGCTGATCGAGATCTTGTGTTGCTGACACAGCTCCAACAGCTGTGCTGCGGATCGGAACGGATAGGGCAGGTCCAGCGGAGTCTGTTCGACGGCTTCGTCCTGACCCTGTTGGTGAATAAAACCGCCGCCGATGGAGAAGTAGGTCTGATCGAGCAGGCTGTCGCCATCGTCGTTGTAGGCGGTTAAACGAAGCGCGTTGGGATGCTCGGGCAGCGGTACCGGATCGAACACCAGGTCTTGGTCATAATCGAAGTCGACAGGGTGGCGTTGCAGCAGCCGGATACGCTGCTCGGTCTTGATCTGATTGAACCAGGGCTCAATCTGGTCCGGGTCGATCTGATCGGGCAGTTCACCGAGCAATCCCATCAAACAGGCACAGTCGGTGGCGTGACCGACACCGGTTGCGCTGAGGGATCCGAACAGATGAATTTGGACGCGGGTTGTTAGGGCTAGCAGGCCGTTGTGATCCAGCTCGGTGGCAAAGCGGTTAGCCGCCAGCATGGGGCCAACGGTATGGGAGCTTGAGGGACCGACCCCGATTTTGAATAGATCGAATACACTGACCGGCATGATTAGGCCCTCCCGTCTGCTATCTGCTTACAGTGTAGATTGGATTGCCGGGAGGCTTTGGTGGCGACAGTAAAGTACGGGGGTGCTAGCGCTGTTTTTGCCGGTACATGCGGCGGTCGGCCTTTTCAAGCCAGAACTGCAGCGGCTTGTGCGGATTATCCAGCAGTACGCTGCCGATGCTGGCGCGTAACTGTTGCTGTGCCAGCAGCTCGGAGATTCTCTCGGCGATGGTATCCAGCTGTTGTTGATCTTTAGCGGCGACCAACATCACAAACTCATCACCGGACAGCCGTGCCGAGACGTCATTTTCCCGCACCACCTGGCGAATAGAGGCTGCCAGCTGTTGCAAGGCGGCGTCTCCGGCCGCATGGCCTTGGGTGTCGTTGATCTGTTTCAAGCCGTCCATATCCAGGTACAGCAGTCCCAGGTTCAAGCTGGAGCGTTTCGCCAGCGCTAGATACTGGCTTGCGACCGAGTTGAAGCCGCGACGGTTGTAGAGTTCGGTTAGTTCGTCGGTCATCGCCAGGTCGGAGATAACCTGGTACTGGTGCAGGATCCCAAGGTCGGCTTCGATCAGGTCACGCAACTCACTGAGTAGGTCGACATAGCTTTCACCGTAATCGGTGCTATCGAAATCCATCACGCAGATGGTGCCAAACGGGCGACCATCGGGCCAGAACAGCGGAAACCCCAGGTAGGAGTGGAAGCCGTCGTCGGTCACTTCGGGGTTACTGTCCCAGAATGGGTCTTTGGAAGCGTCCTTAACGTAGAGCTGGCGGCGCTGTTCGACCACCTTGCGGCAGAAGATATTGGTCTCTTCCGGAATCAGTACGCCGGGTTCGTAGGGGTTGCTGTCCTGATCGCTGGAGATGACCACTTGATAGCCGCCAGGACCCGACTGAACGATAAAGCCGGCGGGGGCTTTGAATACCCGTGCCATGACATCGACAGTTTTCTGCCACTTGTCCAGCGGCATAAGGCGTTCTTTCTCTTCTAAAACCCAGTGGTCAGGACTAATCATGGTCATACCTCGCCAATGGCGGACTACACAACTGACAGCTCAGCCTGGGTGTTGTCGGATTAACACCTCGTTTTGAACCGAATCTAAGATGCCTGGGTTGACCTATCCGCCGGACGGGCCTCAGCAACCGATGTCGCCCATGGCGCGCTAAACCCAGCGTCAAGGCATCTTGATCAATAGACTCGCTAACTGTCGGTTCGTTTCGTCGCTGGTAATTATAGTTGGGGGCGACCGGGATTAGCGGCTTCTTTGGGCCAGCAGTCGATCGAGCTGATTGGCGAAGGCCTGACGGTCGGCCTGGGACAGCGCCGCAGGACCTCCGGTCTGGACCCCGCTGGCACGTAAGGTTTCCATGAAATCGCGCATATTGAGGCGCTGGCGGATGCTCTCGCTGGTATAGAGTTCGCCACGCGGATTCAGGGCCAGGGCCTGCTTCTCGATCACCTCGGCAGCCAGAGGTATATCGGCGGTAATGACCAGATCGCCGGGCTGGGTCTGCTGGACGATATAGTTGTCGGCGATATCAAAGCCCGACTCGACCCGCACAGCGCTGATCCAGGGTGAGGGCGGGGTGGCGATCAGTTGGTTGGCCACCAGGGTCAATTTGACCTCCACCCGCTGGGCGGCTCGGAACAGGATATCGCGAATAACCTTGGGGCAGGCGTCGGCATCGACCCAGATCTGCATAAAAACCTCGTAATTTGTACCGCTGAAACGGTGCTGTGCCAGACTGTGGATAAGAAATTGAGTAGAATGGCCGCCATCTAGGGCTTGCTAACACTATTTGAATCCTGCCTGCTGTGTCCATTTTTTCGCTCAGCAAGGCAGAAGGTGTAGTAGGTTCGGTTCCAATAGAGTTTACAGGCTCTAACGCCGCCCTCCGGCCTATTCGAGTTTTATCCGAGGAATTTACGTGTTTTCTGACTTATCGCTGCATGAGCGCCTGCAAAAAGCGCTGGCCGAGTTGAATCTGCAACAGCCCACCGAGGTGCAGCAGCAAGCCATCCCCAAGGCGCTGGATGGCCGAGATCTACTGATCAGCGCTGAAACAGGCAGCGGTAAGACCGCCGCCTATCTGCTGCCGAGCCTGCACCGCTTTCTGGCAACCGACGCTCCGAAGAGCGGCACCCGGGGCCTGGTATTGCTGCCGACCCGGGAGTTGGCGCGACAGGTGTTCAAGCAGTTTAAGCAGTTGAGCGCGTTCACCCATCTTCAGGCGGGCCTGATCACCGGGGGTGACGACTTTAAATACCAGCGTTCGATCTTTCGTAAGAATCCGGAACTGATTATCGCCACGCCGGGGCGAATGCTGGAGCATATCAAGCGTAACTCCTGCGATCTGAGTGACTTGGAAGTGTTGGTCCTCGATGAGGCCGATCGAATGCTGGACCTGGGCTTTGCCGAGGATGTGCTGGCGATCGCCGAGAATTGCCGGGCCGAGCGTCAGACCCTGCTGCTGTCGGCGACCCTGAAGACCAAGGGGTTGATGCAGGTGGTGGATCGGGTTCTCCGGGATCCGGAAGAACTGATCCTCAGCGGCGCCCGAGATCAGCACGGCAATATCTGCCAGCAGATCGTGTTGGCCGATGATCGTACCCATAAAGAGCGACTGCTGTACCGGCTGCTGGAGAAAGAGCAGTACAACAAAGTGATCGTGTTCACCAACACCAAAGCTCAGGCCGAACGCCTGGGCGGTGCCATCCGCTACCGTCGCCATCGTGCCGGGGTATTGCAGGGGGATATGACCCAGGATGAGCGCAACAAGGTGATGGATTGGATGCGGCGCGGCAATATCAACATCCTGGTGGCCACCGATGTGGCGGCCCGAGGTCTGGATATCAGCGGTGTCGATCTTGTGATCAATTTTGATATGGCCCGGAGCGGTGATGAGCATGTGCACCGGGTTGGTCGTACCGGGCGAGCCGGGGAGAGTGGACTGGCAGTCAGCCTGATCAGCGCTTCGGAATGGAATCTGATGGCCAGCATCGAGCGTTACCTGCGACTGCAGTTTGAGCGTCGGGTCGTGCCCGGGTTGGAAGGCAAGTATAAGGGGCCGGCCAAGCTCAAGTCCTCCGGCAAGGCGGCCGGTATCGGCAAGCGTACCAAGGGCCGCGGTGATAAGCGTCGCGGCGAGTCAGAAGCCGGAGCCAAGAAGCCCAAGCAGCGGCTGCGGGACCAGAAATCGATCGGCAAACGCCGTAAACCCAGCGGTAACAAGCCCGCCGGCGATCAGGCCGGATCCGGTGCCCTCGGCGATGGCCTGGCACCCTTTACCAAGCGCCGCTGATCAGCCCGGCTCGGCGCTGGGGGAAGATCTCGGCACTAGTCCAGGCTGAACCTGTTGGCAATTGAAACAGACTCCCGGCGGCTTTGGATTGGCTGAAAAATGTTCAGCTGAATTGCACCGGGCTTCGGCCTATTCTGTAACTGGGCAGGTGACAGACACTTAGAGGGGTTGGCAACTAAGCTTGAGGGGTTGGTGATGTTAACTTACAAGGACTGCCTGGAAGTCAGCGATCTCCATCAGAGTGAAGTCGATGCGGTGGCCGAGCATGAGCATCTGCAAGGTTTGCCGGCGTTGGCAGAATGCGAACATTTGCTCCACACCGACCAGGGTATAGAACGGATACAACACATGATTGTGGATGATATCCAGCATGCGCAGCGCGCCGGGAAGTTGCAGCATGCACGCGATCTAAGACGGGTTTTGACCCGTTTCACGAAGCACCATCCATGTGGTGCCGGTCACTAAGGGTGACCATACAGGCCTGAACTGGGGCCGAAATGAAACAGGGGTGTCGCAACGACACCCCTGTTTTTTTGGGGTACCTAGAAGCCCTGTTGAACCCAGTTAAGGGCGGACACAAGGCCGCTTGGATGAGTTACAGGTTGTAACCGGTCTCTTCGTGTTCGGCGGTATCCAGGCCTTGAATCTCGACATCCTCATCAACCCGCAGCCCGACCATCGCGCCCACCAGCTTGAGGATGATCCAGGTGACGATCGCGGTATAGACGAAGGTGACGACGATACCCACCAGCTGGACCCAGACCTGTCCGCCCATGGTGTCGATGCCGTCGGCAAAGCCGAAGCCGCTGAATACACCCAGGCTGGTGCTGGAGAAGATACCGGCCATAAAGGTACCCAGGATGCCGCCGACGCCGTGCACCGGCATTACGTCGAGCGAGTCATCGATCTTCAGGGTGCGCTTGATGTACTGGGTCGCCATAAAGCAGACCCCACCGGCCACAATACCGATGATCAGTGCACCGCCCGGGCCGACGAAACCGGAAGCCGGGGTAATGGTACCCAGGCCAGCCACCATCCCGGTGACCGCACCCAGCACGCTGGGCTTGCCGAACTTGACCCATTCGATAAAGGACCAGACCAGCACACCGGCTGCGGCGGAGATGTGGGTAACCAGCATCGCCATCGCTGCGTCGCCGTTGGCTGCCAGCGCCGAGCCGCCGTTAAAGCCGTACCAGCCGACCCACAGCATGCCGGCACCGGTGACGGTCATGGTCAGGTTGTGCGGAGGCATTGCCACCTGCGGGAAGCCTTTACGGGGACCAACCACAATGGCGGCAACCAGCGCAGATACACCACAGGTGATATGCACCACGGTACCCCCGGCGAAGTCGTACAGACCCATCTGGCCAAGCCAGCCGCCGCCCCAGACCCAGTGGGTAACCGGCGAGTAAACCAGTACCAGCCAGATGCAGCTGAACAGCAGCATGGCGCTGAACTTCATCCGCTCGGCAAAGCCACCGATGATCAGCGCCGGAGTAATGATCGCGAAGGTCATCTGGAACAGCATGAACAGCGGTTCGGGAATATCCCCCATCAGCGTGTCTTTGCTGATACCGGCCATCATTACCTTGCTCAGGTCGCCGATCCAGGCGTTGCCTTCGCCAAAGGCCAGGCTGTAGCCGAACATCATCCAGATGATCGACGCGACGCCGGCGATGGTGAAGCACTGCATCAACACCGACAGGACGTTCTTGGAGCGGACCAGACCGCCGTAGAACAGCGCTAGGCCGGGCAGGGTCATAAACAGCACCAGCGCGGTTGAGGTGAGAATCCAGGCGGTATTGGCGCCGTTGAGTTCATCGGCCATGGCGATACCCGGGGACATCAGCAAAGCGAGGGTAGCGATTCGTTTTAGCATGGGGGCGTTACCGTAGTTCTATGGAGTTCAGTGAAAGTCGTCAGGGACGGGCTCAAAGCGCGTCGTTGCCCTGTTCGCCGGTGCGGATCCGCACCACTTCGTCGAGTGGGCTGACAAAAATCTTGCCGTCGCCGATCTTGCCGGTGTTGGCGGTTTTGACGATCGCCTCGACGGCCGTCTCGACCTGCTCATCGCTGACCGCAGCTTCGAGCTTGACCTTGGGGAGGAAGTCGACCACGTACTCGGCGCCGCGATAGAGTTCGGTATGACCTTTCTGACGGCCGAAGCCTTTGACTTCGGTCACGGTCACCCCGTTGACCCCGTTTTCGGACAGGGCTTCGCGGACATCGTCGAGTTTGAACGGCTTGATGATCGCAGTGATCAGTTTCACGTTTGTCTCCTTTTTTGGGCCTTGGTGGGCGATCTGACGCCGCCCTAAGTCAATTGGTATCGGATAAAGCACAAAATGTGCCATTCAAAAAAGGCTTTGAATTCAAAGAGATAAAATAGCGTGTTCAATTCTGGGGAGTGAATATGCACGGAGTTGGTGCGAGCGGGCGGAGTTGCTGCCCGCAATTGGTGCAAAGAGCGGAGTGTTGCGTAAAGATGGTGCGTGCTGCGATCAGTTGCTGATTCGAGCCCGCTTTTCGAGCACAAATTCGATCCGGCGGTTCTGCTTGCGCCCCTCGGCGGTGTCGTTGCTGACCAGCGGCACCGAGTCGCCGAAGCCGGTGGCGGTCAGGCGACGTGGTGAGATCCCTTTGCTGAGCAGATAGCGCAATACCGTGGTGGCACGCACCGCCGACAGCTCCCAGTTGGATTCGAAGCGGCTGCTGCTAAGCGGCAGGTTATCGGTATGGCCCTGAATATCGATGTTGAAATCATGGCGCTTGTGAAATACCCGGACCAGATTGTCGAGCACATCGTCGACCTGAAAATTGAGTTCGACCGAGCCCGAATCAAACAGCGCCTGGCCCTTCACCTGAATCACGATGGTGCCGTCGATGGGGGTGTCGATCTCAACCTCGTCGGCCAGGTTCTTATCCGCCAGGGTAGATCGCAGCTGTTCGGCCAGGGCTCGCCACTGCTGTTCGACGGCCGGCGTCGGGGCGCTGGCGAAATGGTCCTGCTGTTGCTGGCGGGAGTTGGGAATCGGATTCTCGGGATCGTCGGTGATCTCCTGATTCAGCTCGGTCAGGGTACGGCGGACCGCATCATTGGGCAGCGGCACGATACTGTTGCCGGCACCCGACTGGCCGAGACTGACCTGAATCGAGTTCATCGCCGAGCGGAATTTATCGATCTCCACGGTCGACATGGTGAACAGCAGAATAAAGAACACCAGCAACAGGGTGACCAGGTCGGCAAAGGTGGTGATCCAAGCTGGACCATCATCCTCCTCCAGCACTGAACCGGATCGGCTGGGGCCGTTCAAAGGGTCGGCTCCTTGACGGTGTTGGCGCCGGTATGACGGGTCAGCGGCTTACGCTTCACCTCGGGAATATAGGAGGACAGGCGCTCGTAAACGTTGGCGTAATGGTCGTTGCTGAGAATACTCAGGGTGCCTTCACGGATGATCTCCAGATTGGTGATCTGCACCTGGGTCCGGCGCCGCAGTTTACCGGCGATCGGCAGGAACACCATTGACGACAGCAGTGAACCGTAGAAGGTGGTCAGCAGCGCTACCGCCATGGCCGGGCCGATAGTGGCAGGATCGGTCAGGTTGCTGAGCATCTGGATCAGACCGATCAGGGTGCCCAGCATGCCGAAGGCCGGCGCATACATGGCCATCTTCTTGAATACATCCTGGACCGCGTAATGGCGGACCATCAACGAGTCGATCTCGGTCTGCAGGGTGGTGCGGACCATCTCTTCGGTGGAGGCTTCGGCGATCAGCATGCAGGCGCGCTGCAGAAACTTGGAGTTGGTTTCAACCTTCGACAAGGCCAGCAAACCGTTGCGGTGGCTGATCTTGCTCAGTTGCAGCATGGTGTCGATCATCTTCTGCTGATCGGTATCGTCGCGGGTAAAAACGATATAGGCGGCACGGAACGCCGCCGTAACATCGGTGAAACGTACGGTCAGTAGTGTGGCTGCCCAGGTGCCGCCGAATACGATCATCATTCCGGGCACGTTGACGAACAGGTCGGCGTCGCCCCCGATAAAGATGGCACCAATAATCAGTGCCAGGCCGGAGAGAAAGCCCAGCAGTGAAGCAAAATCCATTTGATGGTTCCTGCCTAAGAAACGAGGTAGGGGTCATTATGCCTAAACCGGCTGGCAGGATATTGATAAGCATCACGATTTCGTCGACCACCGGGCAGATAGATGGAAAAGAACCATACTGAAGGACTGATCAGTAATGGAGAGCAGAGGGAGTCTGCCCGACGAGGTTATCCTAAAAACTAAGTGCAACCCGCGACGGCTTTGCTATAGTCGAGCAGACCAGTCGCAAAAAATTAAAAAGGAACTGGCCATGTTGTACATCGATTCTGACTCTGTTGATGCAGAAATGGTCGATGAGATGGATCAACATACACACTAGGAGAGGTTATATATGACTCAACGGATCGCATTGGTAACGGGCGGTACAGGTGGTATCGGATCGGCAATCTGTGAAGCCCTTGCGGATGCAGGGATGAAGGTCATTGCTGGTTACAGCAACGAAGAAAAAGCTATTGCATGGCAGCAGGACCAAAAAGCTGCCGGGAAAGATTTTCTGATTCAGCATGTCGATGTCACCAGCCTGGAATCCTGTGAGCAGGCCGTGGCTGAAGCCAAAGAGAAAGCAGGTGGAGCCATCGACGTGCTGGTTAACAATGCGGGTATCACCCGTGACGGCGTGTTCAAGAAGATGAGCTGGGATCAGTGGCATGCCGTTATCAACACTAACCTAGACAGCGCCTTCAACATGACCCGTCCGGTCTTTGAAGACATGCTCAACAGCGGCTTCGGTCGTGTCATCAACATCTCGTCGGTAAACGGTGAAAAAGGCCAGTTCGGCCAGAGCAACTACTCGGCGGCCAAAGCTGGTCTGCACGGTTTCACCAAAGCGCTGGCACAAGAGGGTGCGCGTAAGGGCGTTACCGTCAACACCATCTCGCCGGGTTATATCCTGACCCCGATGGTTGCCAAAATCGATCAGGCGATCCAAGACAAGATCACTGCGGGTATCCCAGTTGGTCGCATGGGTGCTCCGTCTGAAATTGGTCGCGCGGTTGCCTTCCTGGCAGCGGATGAAGCCGGTTACATCACCGGTTCGAACCTGTCGATCAACGGCGGTCAGCACATGTTCTAATACCGGACATCCGGAGGAAAAAAGCCCCGCAATGCGGGGCTTTTTTGTGCCTGTCGCAAAGCGACTTAGCTTACCAGCTGTCTCAGCTCGGATCTTGTGGCGTTGTCTCGCAGCATAGTCACGGCGTGGTTTAAAACGTTCGCTAAAGATACAAGTCTATTAGAGGGATAGGCGGTAACTGAGCTGAAACTGCTGCTCTGTTTGTCGGGCAGCCAGCCCCAGGTCGGCTCGATTGGGCCGACGACTGTCGATGCGGATGAACTCCGCGATCAAGCGGCTGTTTTTTTGCAGTTTGTGGGACCAAGCCAGGGTCCAGGCCGAACCAGTCTCGCCGTTGTTATCGATGCTGACAAAGCTGTTGTCGTCGGCATCGAACCAATCACGCCGGAGCGTGACTCGGTTGTTACCCAGCTGTTTGGTGGCCAATAGATAGGCGCCCTCAAAATCGACGTCGACCTGTCGGGCGCCTCCGCTCTCCGGTCCCATCTGGGTTCGACCGGTCATGTACTGGGCGATCAGCAAGGTCGAAGCAGGCAGTTTGGTTTCAAAATACAGATTCCAGAAGTGGGTGTCCCAGGCGTACTGGCTACGTTTGAACACTTCGGGGTCACCCCGGTTATCGTAAAAAAAGACCCCGAATTTATGCTTGCGCTGATACTCCCAGTCCAGAGCGCCGTAAAATCCGGGGCGATTATCGACTTCGCGGACGGGATCTACCCAAAGCGGTTGGGGCGAGAACGCGCTCGGCGAGCCGATTGAGGACAGCGGGGGCAGCGGTACTCGACTGAACGCGCCGACTTTCAGGTCGTGCATGGCCCAACCCCGATACGCCAGCAGGCTCCCGGCAGGGTCGTTGAAGCCGAAAATGGCTGCGGTGGCGGTCATCTTCCACGGACCCTGTCGGTGGGTCGCCGAGCCTTCCAGTGCCAGCGTTCGAATCTCTTCACCGATCCAGCTGTTGATGGCCGAGGGGGTGATGGAGAAAGGGCTAGTCCAGGCCAGACCTCGGTTCTCCCGTGAGATATGCGGGAACAGCAGACCCGCGCGAATACGGTAGCGAATATCACCGTCCGGAACCGGGTTGAATCGTACATAAGCTTCGACCAGATCGATCGCCTGATCCTGCTCGGGGTCGTACTTGAGATGGGTAAAGCCCTGCCACTGCCAATTGAAGTCGGCTTCCGCGACCAAGGAGATTTCCGACAGCTCCAACAGGGGATCGGATTGGTCGTAGCGGCCCTTACCCAAGCCATCGTTGAGCCAGGAGGGCTGGCTATCCGATGTCAGGGCGCGGGCGTCGAACAACCACTTGAAGGACAGCTCGGGAAACCCCTTTTCTGCGGCAGTCCCACAGACCGAATAGAGCAAGGCAACAATCGCGAATACATGGCTGCTGATCGTGCTTTTATGCCGGCGCATTTTCTTTCTGGTTCCGAACAAAGGTCTCTAGATCTGCGGCACTGACCGGGCGGCAGATATGATAGCCCTGCACCATATCGCAGCCGTACTGGCGCAACAACTCCACCGATTGCGCATCTTCGACCCCTTCGGCGGTGACCGTCAGGCCCAGATTGTGGGCCAGTTCGATGGTTGAACGGACCAGAATCTGATCTTCCATATTCGAGGCCAGTTTCAGTACAAAGGCCTTGTCAATCTTGAGCTCATCCATGGGCAGCTGTTTCAGATAGCTCAGGGATGAATAGCCGGTGCCGTAATCATCGATCGAGAGGAACAGTCCGAGATCGTGCAAGCGGTTCAATACGGCCAGGGCGCGATCCATATCGTGCATCACCGCGCTTTCGGTGACTTCCAGTTTCAGTAGACGAATCGGAAGCTGATAGCGGTTCAGCAGTCCCATCACCTGGTCCGGCAGCCGATGGTTGGTCAGGTCGTTTGCCGAAAGATTCAGAGCAACGGCGATCTCTAGTCCCTGGTTGTGCCAGTCGCTGGCCTGACGAATAGCGGTTTCCAGGCCCCAGTCGGTCAGGTGGCGAATATCACCGGTACGCTCGGCGATCGGAATAAACTCGTCGGGCGGGATAAACCCGTGGGTGGTGCTGTTCCATCGGACCAGGGCTTCGACCACTTCGACCTGACCACTGAGCAAGTTGACCTTCGGCTGGTAGGCAAAATTGACCTCACCGTTTTTCAGCCCCTGGCGTAGCTCGCTCATGATCGACAAACGTCGTTTCTGCAGTACCGTGCTGTCTTGATCGAACCAGGCGTAGGACTTGCCGCTGGTCCGGCACCGATCCAGGGCGGCATGGGCCTGTCTCAACAGCAGTTCGGCATCTTCGCCGTCGCTGGGGAAGTTCACCAGACCAATTCGCAGCTGAATATCCACTACAATGCCGGCCACCTGGCAGGGCTCAAGAAAGCTTTTCAGCACCTCGGCAATTTTCGGATTGGTGTCGCTGGGGTGATGGATAACTGCTGCGAAGGTTTCGGTCGAAAGCCGCGCAACGTCGGTGGCGAGTATCTGTTTCAGACGGGCACCAACCCCCTGCATCAGTTCGCTGATATTGGTGTGATCCAAAAAGGTGCGTAGCTCTCTGAGCTGCTGAACTTCGAAGACCGCGATGGTATACGGGTTCCGCTCACAACATCGCCCGTTAAGGCTCTTCTCGAACTGGAGTCGATTGGGCAAGCCGGTCTCGGTGTCGTGATAGGCTTGAAACAGAATCCGCTGCTCACGCTCCCTGACCGTGTTGACCATCGCATTGAAGCTGTCGGTCAAATCCGCAATTTCATCACCCTGGCTGGTGCATTGGACCTCATGGTAGTCGCCACCGGCAACCTTCTGGACGGCGTTGGTCAGCTGTCGTAGCGGCCGGGTGATACCGCTGGCGACCGCCAGGCTGCCGACAACCAACAGCAGAAAACCTACCCCTAAAATCACCACCGTCGTGATGAACAACAAGCGGTAAGGCTGGTACGCGCTTTTTTCCGAGAACGACAGGATCGCGGCGATCTGTTGGCCGTCGATCGTGCTGGACAGCGGTAAGTACTTGTAGAAGATACCAGCTTCGTCAAAGGATCCGGTGCTGGTGTAGCTGCGATCTTTATTACTGGCGCTGCTCTGATCGAACACCGGGGCGTTGGCAAACGCGGTTGCCAACTGGAACAGGTCATCGCTTCCGGGGCGATGAACAAAGGCCACTTCCAGGTCGATGGCGGACAGGCGTTTGATCTCTTCGGCGTACTCCTCATCCAGTTCAAAGCCAAAGGCGACCCAGGCGATCGTGATCGGAGCCTGGACCGGAACCACGACCAGTTGATGGAGGTGGCCATCCAGCTCCACTAGCTTGGCCCCGATCCCTTCGACCTCGGCCATATCTTTGAGCGCGTCGGAGATATTGGGAACCCGCATCGGCTGGTTGGCATCGGTGACCGCCGTAACCCGCTCATCCAGATCCAGCAGGTAGGCCAGATCGGCACCGAAGCGGGCTTTCTGATTCTGAAGTGCGGAGCGGATGGTGTTGTCATCCTCGGTGGCTATCGCCTCCCGGAAGCCGTAGTCCTTGGATAACAGTTGGGCGCTGGCGCCCAGAACATCGACGCGTTGTTGCACGATCCGTTGAAAGATCAGTGCCGAGGTATCGAGCTGCTGCAGGGCTTGCGATCTGACGTTGTCGGTCATGGTTTGGACGAACACCAGCGAGATCAGGCTCTGTACCACCACGAACAGCGCCAGATAAACCAGCGTCAGCTTAGCCTGATACCTGAATTTGAGATTCATCAGTAGTTTCCGTTTTCATCCGGCGGATACTGGACACTGCGAGCCGACTTCAGAATAAGCTCGGCGTCTAAGGATTGGGGCTCTCCATCCACCAGCTCGATGCTGCTGATCTCGACTTCAGTGCGTCCTTTGATATCCGGATGCCAGGCGTACACCTTATAGGTTCCCGCCGGCAGGTCATCGAAGGAAACGGTGCCGTCGTCGCCACTGAGGCTGTAGAACGGGTGGTCGGTGACGTAGACAAAGGCCAGCATGTTGTCGTGGATGTTGCACCCCAGCGCGATCACACCGGGCTTGTCGAAGACGATCGACTTGCTCTCATCCTGCCCGTAGAGCTGCAGTTGAAACCGCTTGGCCTTGGAGAAGGAGTAGACGTGGTGGCGGAAATCATCGAAGTTCGGGAAGCTGACCTTGGTTCCGACCTGGACCGGCTGCACGAAGGGGCGAAATTGTGCGCCCTGTTGTTTCACCAGCGCTTCGCCGGGAACGCTAGCTGGTTGATGCTCGAACAGAGGAACTAGGCTGATAACGGCATTTTCCAGTGGGGACTGGCCGTCATCGAGCACGCGAACCTGCAGCTGCGATCCGCTGTGGGCAAACGAAGCGCTTAGCAGGGTCGTGAGGCATAGCAGCTCGACCAACCATCGTTTCAGGCCGCCGTTTTGTAGAGGCCCGCTTCGATGGGCTGAGCAGATTCGTTGCACTAGTTTTCTCAATTCGATATCCCTTTTTCCGTGCTCGTTGAATTAATCGTTCAGCCGTCGGCAGTTCGAATACGGGCCTGAACTCGCCGGCTAGAGTTGGAACTGCTGCAGCTTGGACTCAACCCGCTGTAGCGCATCGACCAGGGTTTGTCGGCGCTGCTGCAGTTGATTGGCGGTCATGGAGGCCTGGTCCGCGATGCTGTTTACCTCATCCATATGGTGGTTGATCTCTTTCATCCCCGAGTGCTGATGCCCGGTCTCGGCGGCAATACCCAGATTCATATGGTTGATCGATTCGACGCTCTGGCTCATCCCCATCAGGGCTTCAGACACTTCCCGGCTTTGACCAACACACTCGACCGCGAGGGTTCTACCCTGTTCCATCACCTCGCGAGTGTCGCTGACCTGGCCCTGCAGGGCTTCGATGGTGGCCTGGATTCCCTCGGTGGATTCGCGGGTCTTAGAGGCCAGCATACGGACCTCACCCGCCACCACCGCAAAGCCTCTGCCGGCTTCGCCCGCTCGGGCTGCTTCGATGGCGGCATTGAGCGCCAGCAGGTTGGTCTGATCGGCGATATCTTTAATCACCGTCACCAGCTCGGTGATCGAATCGCTGGCTTCCACCAGCTGCTGGATATTGTGGCTGGCATTGGAGACTTCGTCGGCCAGTTGATCGATGCTGCGGGTCGAAGCCTGAACCAGCTGTAGGCTGTGCTTGGCTTCGCGATCGATCTGGGCCGCCTGCTGCTTGGCACTGGTGGAGCTCTCGGAGATCGATTCCACCGCACCGGTGATCAGGTCAACGGCGGAAGCCGTTTGCTGGAGTCGTTGTTGTTGCTGTTCGACACCGGCATGGGTCTGGTTGCTGAGCTCTCCCACCTGTACCAGCACATCGCCGGCCTGATTCAGTGATCGGTAGGTTTCGCTGACTAATTGGTGAATCTTTTCGATAAACAGATCCACTTCGTCCGCCAATTGCCCGATCTCATCCTTGCGACGCTGGTTAAGGCGCCGGGTCAGATCGCCATCGCCCCTGGCCAGGTCTCGCATTGCCGATAGCAGTTCGGTTATCGGCGTCGTTAGACTACGGGCCAGCACGACCGCCAAGCTAAGCCCCAGCAGTACCACGACGATCAAACTGACCGTGGCTACCTGGCGGGTCTGCTCCACATCGGCGATGGTCTGGGCCTGGTTCATCGCGGCGGACGAAAGGCTGTCTTGTACCAACTGCTCCAGAGCGCTCCCCAGACGATGGTCCAGCTCGGTGAGGACCCGCTGATCGGGCAGCTGCTGCTGAATCGACGAACCGACCCGTTGCAGATTCAACTGGTACCAGTTTTCGGCCAGCTGTTTGAGGGCGTCGAAATCGCTATCCACCATCAGCGCATCGGTGGCCTGATGGACCCGTTCCAGCTGTTGCAGAAACTGCTGGCGTTGGTCTTTGAGCCGTTGTTCGGCTTCGGCAGCGTCGCTGAAATCGATCCTGGCCAGCTTTTCCGCTACTAGGTCTCGACTGTCTCTGAAGGTATCCCAGGCCGCACGACTGTTATTCACCGCGACCAGCGGGTACTCAAACGCCGCAATGGCGCTCGCACCCAGGGCGCTGAGCTGCATGTTCTGATAAACACCCAAGCCGCTGAACAGGCTGACTAGCAGGCCAAACCCCAGCCACATCTTTACTCTGATAGTCATATCCAACCCCAATCAATAATTAGTACGGCAATATAGGTAAGCTGACCGCCTGGGCTTCACCCGTCAGGCTGCCCAAAAACGCCAGCAGGTCATTCTTTTGCTGTGGCGTTAACGGGATTGGGGTCATTTTGGGCGACAGGCTGTCGCGCTGAATCCCACCGCTGATGTAGTGGTCGATCACCTGCGACAGGGTCTTCAGGCTGCCGTTGTGCATGTAGGGCGCTCGCTGACTGATGTTGCGCAGACCTGGTGTCTTGAAAGCGTGCTGATCGGAGGGCTGTTGAGTGATGGTCATCCGGCCATTGTCAGGAGTAGCCAGACCGATGTCGTGGAAACGGTTGTCGGTGAAATTCCAGCCGGTATGGCAGCGATTGCAGCCCGCCTCGTCGTTGAATAGTGCAAAGCCTCGCTTGGCCGCGTCTGAAATGGCCGCGGAGTCACCGTCAATCCAGCGATCGAACGGGGCGGTTCCCGAGACGATGGTCCGCTCGTAGGTGGCAATGGACTTCAGAATGCTTTGCTCAGAGATGCCTTCGTTGGGAAAGACGCGGCTAAACAGGTTGCGATAGCCCTGCACGGCTTGAAGCCGATCCACCACCTGGGCGATGGGGATATTCATCTCGTTTGGTGACTGGATCGGGCCTTTGATCTGTTCCTCCAGCGACGGCGCTCGCCCATCCCAGAAGAACTCCTCACCCCAGGCCAGGTTGAGGATGGTTGGCGAGTGTCGATCCAGGGTTTTACCCTGGCCGCCAAAAGCGCCGGGAACACCGTCTTCCCAACCCAGCGACGGGTTGTGGCAGGTGGCGCAGCTCATGTTGAAGTTGCGACTCAGGCGCTGATCAAAAAACAGCATCTTGCCCAGCTGGGCTTTCTCAGCCGAGTAGGGATTGGAAGCGGGGAAAGGAATGACCTGGGGGCGCTGATAGTCAGCGGCCAGAGTGGCGGGCGCTTTGTCCTGCGCAAACGATGGGGTTACTACTATCACCATCGTTGCCACCAGCATATTTCTTAACATTTCTACGGACATCATCAATCTCGTTACTGCATGTTAGAAAAACGTTTTTAGTGCAGATGCTGATATCCGACGAAGCAAATCCTCTGTTGTTACGCGTGATCAGAAAATAATTGAAATCTTTTAATCACAACGAAGCGGATTCTTTGTCGCGATTGTCTTTGGCAAACCGTGATCTTGGCGAGTTCGGGAGTAGGGCCGAGCGGTTTTTTAAGTCGATGAGAGGGGATAAAGCTGGAGCGGGTGAGGAGAATCGAACTCCCGTATGCAGCTTGGGAAGCTGCCGTTCTACCATTGAACTACACCCGCACTATCTGCCGTCTAGCTCGAAGAGCTGCGCCCGTGGCGCTGACTGACGACGTTGAAGAGTCCCAATATTACCGAGCCGTCCCAGTGAATGAAAGCTCGGACCTTACAGTCTTTTAGCCCTCTCTGACCTACCTCTTGGAGGTATGGTGCCGGTGGTAAAGCTGGCTCATATTGGCCTGATCAAGTCGCACTGGTTGGCGTGCCGCTCGGCATACGCTGTCTTATCTGGGTACGGCTTCCAACAATAAGAGATACGCACGGCGGTAGTTCGGGCCGGAGGAAAACGATGACGATCAAGCGGATTTTGCAGCTGACAATACTCAGTATTGCGGTTTCACTCATCATCACGGCGTTGCTGGTGATGCAACTGCTGAACAATCAGGTGGCTCTGTATGACGCCTCCGAGCGCCAGCAGGAGAGCACCAGCTTTATCCTGCACAACATGGCCTCCAATGACCTGCTGATTCGCTCGCTGCGCGAGTACGCCTACACCGCGAACCCACAGGCGCTCGACGAGTACAACCAACGGGCGGCGATGTTCACTGGTGAGGCGCCCTGGCCGACCGGCAAGACGCTGGCGGAAGCCGACTATATCCGGCAGCTGGGGTTTGGCGAGATCGGCGATCGGGTGCTGGCGAAGATCGAAACCATCGCCGCGCCGGTCTGGGATGCGGAGGAGCAAGCGCTGGCGCTGATGGAGCAGGCGGGAGACGATCCAGCCCGACGCCAACAGGCGATGCAGTTGTTGCACAGTGCCGATTACATCAAGTATGCCCGGCTTCAGTCCGAACCCCTGGAAGAGTTGGGACAGCATATCTTCAGCACCAACAAGCAGAACATGGAGGGGCTGTTCGAAGACAGCCAATCCTATGTGACGGCCATTGTCGGGTTTGTTCTGCTGAGTCTGCTGCTGCTGTTGGCCGCATTTTTCTATCTCCAATTCAAAGTGATACGCCCGATCGGCGAGGTGGTCGATTTGACCGAGCAGGTTGCCGAGGGTGACTTCCGGGTGCGTTCGGATCTCAAGGGCAGCAACGAGATGGGGCGCTTTGGCCTGTCGATGAACGCGATGCTGCAGAAGATCAATTTGCTGATCGCCAACATCGGCGACAGTGGTAGCCGGATCAACCAGGTTTCCGATGAATTAACCAGGATGGTGGCCGGGGCCAAGTTGCAGGCCGATCAGCAGCAGCTGGATGTGGAGCAGGTGGCCACCGCCGCCACCCAGATGAGCCACACCACCCAGGAGGTGGCGACCAATTGCGCCGATGCGGCAGCGGCGGCCCGGGACACGGCCTCGACCACCAGTGACGGGCAGCGAGTGGTGGAGGAAACGATTCATACCATCAACCAGCTGTCGACGCGTTTGAACGACTCCAGCGACAGTATTCAGCAGCTGGAAACCCACACCGAGCGGGTCGCCAACGTGGTCAATGTGATTCAAGGTATTGCCGAACAAACCAACCTGCTGGCACTGAATGCGGCGATCGAAGCGGCCAGAGCCGGCGAGCAGGGGCGGGGGTTTGCGGTGGTGGCCGATGAGGTGCGGACCCTGGCCCAGCGTACTCACTCCTCAACCGAAGAGATCAAGACCACGATCGAGCAGCTGATCTCCGGTACCCATCGGGCGGTGTCGCTGATGGAGGAAAGTAATCATGTCGTCGGCGACGTGGTGGTCAAGGCCGATTCGGCCGGTGCTGCGCTGGAGGCGATCTTCGCATCGGTGAATGTGATTCAGGATATGAACAACCAGATCGCCACCGCGACCGAAGAGCAGACCTCGGTGGTGGACGAGATCAGCGGTATTTTGGAAAAGATTCGTGAGTTTTCCCGTGGCTCTTTGCAGGATGCCGAGCGGGCCGAATCGGCGGCGGATAATCTTCGTCAGGTGGTCCAGGGCCAAACCCAGATGCTGCAGGGATTGAAAACCTGACCCGAGGGCGTTGTCCGTGTGGATTAGTGGAGCCGATCTATACTGGAACTCTTGACCAAATTCCGGAGGTTTCCATGTCGACCCATCACCGCATTGATTACGTCGAGCTGCCTGCTCGCGATCTGGATAACACCAAGCAGTTTTTCCGTGATGTATTCGGCTGGGGCTTTACCGATTTCGGCCCCGATTACACCGCTTTCGAGGACGCCGGTTTGATGGGCGGGTTCTTCCGCGACTCCCAGGCCAGCCGAACCGATCGGGGCGCGGCGCTGGTGGTGCTGTACAGTCGAGACCTGGACCAGACCCAGGCCCAGGTGGAGGCGGCCGGTGGCCGGATCAGCAAGGCGATCTTCAGCTTTCCCGGTGGTCGGCGATTCCAGTTTTTTGAGCCCAGTGGTAACGAGCTGGCGGTCTGGTCCGATCAGGGCATGGATGAATCCGCCGATCAGTAAGCCGAGGGCGCAACACCGTAGGCGAGCCGAAAAGCCCGGTTGAAGTGACTCTGGTCGTAAAAGCCTACCGTGGCGGCAATATCGGCGATGCTTTGATCGGAACGCCGTAGCAGCAGGCAGGCGTGTTCGAGTCGTAGCCGGATCAGCCAGGAGCGGGGGGTGAGTCCGCAGGTTTTCTCGAACCGGCGCAGAAACTGGTACCGGCTCAAGCCGCAGAGGGCGGCCAGTTGTTCGAGGGTGATTTTGCTGCCGAGGTTGGCGTGGCAGTAGTCCTTCACCTGCTGCCAGTGCAGCGTCGACAGGCCGCCGTTGACCGACTTTGGCTTGATGGCGCACAGCTGCGACAGCAGCGGTGCCATCAGGCTGAGCCACAGCTCTTCCACTTCGACCGAGGACAGGGTCCGGGTCTGTTGAATTTGCCGATGCAGGCTCAGCAGCCGCTGGGCGATCAGGTCGTTCTCGACCATCGCGCCGCCGAAGTCGTGGTCTCGGTTCGACTCGAAGATATCCTCGGCGTAATCGTCCAGTAGCGCAGGCGACAAACGGAAGGTCTTCATCCGATAGGCGCTATTGTCGTAGCCGCTGCCGTCGTGGATCTCACCGGGAGGCATCACCGAGATCCGCCCCGGCCCCAGCAACACGCTCTGGCCCTGAAACTGCTGCCGCTGAACCCCGTCGATCACCAGCCCGATATGGTAGTCGAGGTGATAGTGGGGCTCGAACTGGTAATCGGAGTAGAGCGCGTCGCTGATCACCAGCTCAGGAGTATCCGACACACGGTGATACTGAATGCTATCGGCCATCGGTCCTCCTGAGTGGTTGGTTAATGCTGAACGTTGCCAGCTTGTTTGGCTGCGGTGACGGTTTGAGTTTAACCGATCTGGCGCTGTTGGAGCGTTTGAACCGCATTGATCAACGCATCCACCTCGTCGGCCCGGGTGGCGAAATTGGTGACCAGGCGCACGATTCCCGGTGCCCAGCGGTCATGGTAGAAACCGAACCCCTGATCCAGCAACGCCTCGATGGTCGTCTGCGGCAGACGGCAGAAAATGATATTGGCCTCGGGCTGACCCTGTAGTTCGACGCCATCGATGCCGCGTAACCCCTCGGCCAAACGGGCCGCCATCGCGTTGGCATTACGGGCGTTGTCGAGCCACAGGTCCTCGGCCAGGTAGGCCTGCATCTGGGCCGACATAAAACGCATCTTCGAGCACAGATGGCCGCCACGCTTGCGCCGGTAGCCAAGCTCGGTCGCCAGGGAAGGATCAAACAGGATGATCGCTTCGGCGGCCAGGGTACCGTTCTTGGTGGCGCCGAAGGAGAGTACATCGACACCGGCTTTCCAGGTCATCTCGGCCGGGCTGCAGTCGAGCGCGGCCAGCGCATTGGCGAAACGCGCGCCATCCATATGCAGCCTGACACCGGCATCGCTGCACAGCTGGCCGATCTGCTGGATCTGCTCGAGCGAATAGAGGCTGCCGGTTTCGGTGGCCTGGGTGATGCTGACCACGGCGGGTTGGGTCGAGTGCACATCGCCGACCATCCGCTGCAGCAAGGGAGCGAGCTGCGCCGGGTCGATCCGTGCATCGTCGCCGTCCACCGGTACCAGCTTGGCACCGTTGGTGTAGAACTCCGGTGCACCGCACTCGTCGTTGTTGATATGGCTGTCGGGGTGACAGAACACCTGTCCCCAGGGCGGAGTCAGCACGCTCAGGCCGATGGCATTGGCGGCGGAGCCGGTGGGTACCAGCATCACCTCAAGCTCGCACTCGAATATCTCCCTTAGCTGCTGCTCGACCTGCTGGCTGATCGGATCAACCCCGTAAGGCTTGGCCTGACCACTGTTGGCCCGGCTGATCGCTTCGATGACCTGCTCCGATGCCGGAGCGATATTGTCGCTGGTAAAGCCCCGCTGTTGCAGGATCGGGGTGGAAGTCGGGGTGGATTCCGGGATGGAAACGGCCTGGGTGTTCATTGCGTTAACCTCGAGTGCTGCCGACTACAGTGGATAAATGGGATCGAACCAGAGTCAGACTCAGGATGGGTGGCAGTCTGAGGGCCATTCTAGTCAGCGGTAGAGTGGCGGAATTGTAAAAAATTGCAGTCTGCGTGGTCGACGCCAGTATCAGGCTGGATTGTCGGTTGCCAGTCGCAGTCCCAGTGCCATCAGCAGGCCACCGCTGCTGCGGTTCAGCCAGATCTGCACCGACGGACGAGACCGAATCCAACCCGACAGCTTGCCCGCCAGCAACCCAATCGGCATTTTGACCACAAAGGTCAGCACGGCGAACAGGGTGCCCAGCGCCAGCAGGGTGAAGGCGGCATTGTCACTGGTTGGGCTGACGAACTGGGGCAGGTAGGCAAAGTAGAAGATCGCAATCTTGGGGTTGGCCAGATTCGACAGCGCTCCCTGCCAGAACAGCGACATCAGCTTGTCACTCTGGCCGACCGGGCTGTCCAACGACAGCGGCGGAGCCCGAAAGGCTTTGAAGCCCAGGTAGATCAGATAGGCGGCGCCCAGGTATTTCATCAGGCTGAAGGCCAGTTCCGAGGCTTGCAATAGAGCGCCCAGCCCGGCGGCGACCAGTAGGGTATGTCCGAGTAATCCGGAGCTGATTCCGGCGGCGGTAACCAGCCCTGCGGTCGAGCTGCGCGCGATCGAACGCGACAACACCAGCACCATGTCCTGACCGGGTGAAAGGATGATCAGTAGTGAGGTCAGGATAAAGACCAGTAGTGATGAATCCAGCATGGTTGGGCTCCTGTTGGTGATTAACAGGATTTAGCCTAACCGGTATTGCGATTATCGATTTGGTCAAAAAGCCGATTTGCTGTGTTGAGAAGCTGAACTTGCAAGATGTGTCGAGCCGGTTGGTCAAGTAGGCTGATCTTGCCGCTTGGCATCGATTACCGACTGCGCAACTTGGTGGGGGGGTGGCCGAAGTGTCGGGTGAAGCGATGGCTGAACGCGGACAGATCTTGATAGCCGACCTGCTCGGCGATCAGGCCGATGGCGTAGTCGGTATGAACCAACAACGCGCGGGCTTTCTCCATTCGTAGTCCCAACAGGTACTGCCCCGGTGTCTGCCCCAGATCTTTTTTAAACAGGGCTTTGAACTGGCTAAGGCTCAGGCAGGCCAGGTTGGCCTGTTCGGCTAGGCTGTTGTCGTGCTGCAGGTTCTGTTGCAGATAGTCGAGTACCCGTTCGATACGCGGGTCGATGGCGGTTTGGAAGTCCTCTTCGGCCAGCAGGCGGGTAAACCAGGATCCCATCTGCTGCTCCAGTTCAGGGTTGACCCGGTGCTCGAGTTGCTGGCGAGCGAAGTAGCAGAACGCCTGCATTGGTTCAGACACGCGGATGAAGGATTGCGCCAGCGATTGCAGGTTGGGAGGCAGTTGATCCAGGTCGGCAACCAGAAAGCGTGAGCCTTTTTCCGGGGCAAAAAAATGCTCGTCGCCAGCCAGGGTGATAATGCACTGGCCGGGACTGGCGCGACCGCGATGGCGACCGGTGTCGATATCGACCGAGCCTACCAGCGGCAGCACCAACTGATGGTACGGATGGCTGTGGGTGTGGGAGACGAAACTGTAGGATCGAATCGAAAGCCTGGCGGCCATGCTGCTCTCCGGATCGGTGATCCGCCCGTTATAGCAGGGATGGGCGGATCAGTTCCAGAGAACAGCGCTAGCCGACAAGGTTTACCAGTCAGACCGGTTCCACCCAGCTCCCCTCGGCTTCCAACTGCTTTAGGCTCTCGGCCCAGCGTTGGACTTGTTTGCTCAGCCCCTGTTGCTCCAGCCAGGCCGGGTTGTGGTAGGTGTCCAGATAGCGCTCGCCGCTGTCGCAGATCAGGGTGACCAGGCTGCCCTGTTCGCCGTCCTGCTTCATCCGCTGGGACAGGCGCACCATACCGATAAAGTTGGTGCCGGTGGAGGCGCCGATCTTGCGTCCCAGCTTGCGACTCAAAAACTCCATCGCCGCCAGACTGGCCGCGTCGGGAATCTGCATCATCTCGTCGATCACGGTGGGGATAAACGAGGGCTCCACCCGCGGGCGGCCGATCCCCTCGATCCGCGAGCTGGCATTCAGGGTAGGGCTGCCGCCGTGTTGGTAGTAGTCGTAGAACACCGAGTTTTCCGGGTCGACCACACAGAGCCGGCTGCCACCACCCCAATGGCTGCTGTAGCGCAGGTAACGACCGATGGTGGCTGAGGTGCCGCCGGTGCCGGCGCTCATCACGACCCAGCGTGGCTCGGGAAAGCGCTCTAGCGCCATCTGCTGGAAGATCGCATCGGCAATGTTGTTGTTGCCACGCCAGTCGGTGGCCCGCTCGGCATAGGTGAACTGATCCATGTAGTGGCCGTTCAGCTCTTCGGCCAGCCGTTGCGCTTCGGAATAGATATCGGCCGGTGCGACCTTATGGCAGCGGCCACCGTAGAACTCGATCTGGGCCAGCTTTTCCTGGGCCGTCCCCTCTGGGACTACGGCGATAAACGGCAAGCCCAGCAGGCGAGCGAAGTAGGCCTCCGAGATGGCGGTACTGCCGGAGCTGGATTCGATGATCGGCGTACCCTCGTCGATCCAGCCGTTACAGAGCGCGTACAGAAACAGCGAGCGGGCCAGCCGATGCTTGAGACTGCCGGTGGGGTGGGTGGATTCGTCCTTCAGGTAGAGGTCGATTCCGTCCAGTGCTTCCAGCTCCTGCTTGATCAGGTGGGTGTCGGCGGAACGATTGAAGTCGGCGTCGATTTTTCTGATCGCCTGAGCGATCCAGCGGCTATTGCACATAAGGGCGTCTCGTTGGTATATGTTGTCTATGGTTATAACAAAAAATAGAATTAAATTTCTGAAAAATTCTAATAAACAGATTAAAAAATCTAATAATGATTTGTTGGTTAGGTTCTGGGTTATGTTGATGCAGGTTTACTAGAATCCTGAGATAGCGAAGATCATCTGCGGGCCGGGTCGTAACATGGCCGCACTTTGCCGCTCTATCACTCAGACACTGCAGGGAGAAATGACCAATGACCGATCTGTTCGATGATGCCCTCAAGCGGGTTCGACAACTCAGTGATAGCGCCGGTATCGACCCGGAGGTGGTGGAATCGCTGATGAAACCCAAAGCGATGATGAAGGCCGCGCTGCCGGTGCGGATGGATGACGGTTCGACCCGCTATTTCAACGGATATCGCTGCCGCTTCAACGATGTGTTGGGGCCGACCAAGGGCGGGATTCGCTACCACCCGCAGGTCAGTCAGGCCGAAGTGCAGGCACTGGCCTTGTGGATGACGATCAAGTGCGCGTTGCTGGGGCTGCCGTTTGGCGGCGGCAAGGGCGGTGTGGTGGTCAACCCGAAAGAACTGTCGCCGATGGAGCTGGAACGGCTGTCTCGCTCCTATATGCGGGCGATGGCTGATTTCGTCGGCCCGGAGGTCGATATTCCGGCCCCGGACGTGTACACCAACGCCCGGATCATGGGCTGGATGATGGACGAGTACGAAGCGATCCGACGAGTGCGGGCCCCGGGAGTGATCACCGGTAAGCCGATCCCGCTGGGTGGTAGCCTGGGGCGCGACGAGGCCACCGGACGAGGGGCTTATCTGTGTATCCGTCAGTTGGCCGAGAAGCGGGGCTGGCAGCCGGATCAGACCCGGGTAGCGGTGCAGGGATTCGGTAATGCGGCCTACCATGTGGCCCGGCTGCTGCAGGCCGACGGCTATCGGATCGTCGCGGTCAGCGACTCCAAGGGCGGGATTCACTCCGAGCAGGGCTTCGATATCGACAGCCTGTGGAAAGAGAAGCAGTCGTCACGGCAGATGCGGGCGGTCTACTGCGAACAGTCGGTTTGTCAGCTGATCGAGCATCGCGAGATCAGCAACGAAGAGCTGTTGGCGCTGGATGTGGATCTGCTGATACCGGCCGCGTTGGAAGAGGTGATCCGGGCCGACAACGTCGACAACGTGAAGGCCAAAACTATCGTCGAGGTCGCCAACGGCCCGATCGCCACCGAGGCCGAAGCGGTGTTGGATGCGCGAGGCGTAACCATCGTTCCGGACGTGCTGGCCAACGCCGGCGGTGTCAGCGTCAGTTACTTCGAGTGGGTCCAGAACCGCAGCGGCTTCCCGTGGGATCTGCCGGAGGTGCGCGACAAGCTGGCCCAGTACATGAGCCGGGCGTTCGAACAGGTCTGGCAGATCGCCGAGGCCGAAACGCTGTCACTGCGGGCCGCGGCCTACACCGCCGCACTGCGACGGATCAGCGAAGCCACCACCGCCCACGGTACCCGAGAATATTTCAAAGGGGAGGACTAAGCAGGTTCCCTAGCAGGCGTCCTAAGTAAGGTCGTTGCAGGCTAGTGATTACGGACCCGGACACCCCGGGTCTGCTATCATAGCGCCCCTTTTTAATCGCATCTGGGTGCTGGGGCGAGATGGAGCTGTTGCTGTGGAAATTGCTGGTATCGATCCTGGCGGTGCTGGGGTTGTCGCTGGTGGCCGAACGGGTCAGCCCGAAGGTCGCCGGGGTGCTGTCCGGCTATCCGCTGGGTAGTGCCATTGCACTGTTCTTTATCGGCCTCGAGCAGGGCCAGGCGTTTGCCGCCGAAGCGGCGGTCAGCACCCTGGCCGGTTTCAGCGCCAGTCTGGTGTTGGCCGGGGGCTACTATTTAGCGTCTTCTCGGATAGCCTCTTCTCGGCTGGTATCGTCCCCGCGGTTCTCTGTTAAACCGGCTTCTAATGGTCGTGTCTGGTTCGACCTGCCGGTAGCCGCCGTTGCCGGGGTAGTGGCCTTCCTATTGGCCTCGGCGCTGCTGCAACAGCTGACGCTCGGTCTGATCGGTGGAGCCTTGATCACGTTGACGACGATCCTGTTGTCGGCCCGTCTATTCGCTCATATCGATAATGTGGCGCCGCTGAAGACCCAACGCCTGAGCCGCTGGGTGATGCTGCTGCGCGCGCTGATGGCCGCCGCCACGGTGCTGCTGATCACCGGACTGGCGGAGCTGATCGGCCCGACCTGGTCCGGCCTGCTGTCGGCGTTTCCGATCACCCTGTTCCCCTTTATGCTGATCATGCACTACAGCTACGGCCCGGCGGTGGTCTACACCGTGATCCGTAACTACCCGATGGGGCTGGGGGCGTTGCTCTGTTATACCCTGACGGTGGCGCTTACCTATCCGGACTGGGGCGTGCCCTGGGGCACGGCGTTCGGCTTCGTGGTGGCGACGCTCTATCTGTGGCTGCTGTATCAGGTGCTTCGATACCGGGGCGAGAAGGAATGAATACCAATAAGAGGGCAGACGGTGAGTCCTGACGACAATTCCTCCATAGACAGCGGGCCGATGCGGCTGGATAAGTTTGTCTCCCAGGCCAGTGGCCTGAGTCGCAAGCAGGTGCAGAAGCTGATTCGCAAGGGCGAAGTCAGCGTCGATGGCGAGTGCTGTCGCGACGGGGCCACCAAGGTGATGCCACAGCAGTCGGTATGCCTCGACGACGAACCGCTGCAACTGCGCGGACCGATCTACCTGATGCTGAACAAACCGCTCGGGGTGGTCTGTTCGACCGAAGACTTTGACCACGAGACCGTGCTGGACCTGCTGCCCTACGACCTGCAGGAGGGGGTACATCCGGCCGGACGGCTGGATATCGACACCAGCGGTCTGGTGCTGCTGACCGACGATGGCCAGTGGTCCCACCGAGTCACTTCACCTAAAGGCAGGGCACCCAAAAGCGGCGCGGCCAAAAAGGGTGTGTTCAAACGCTACCGGGTCGAACTGGCCGAACCGCTCTGTGACAAAGCCGAGCAGCGACTGGACGAAGGCTTGATGCTGCGGGGCGAAACCAAGCCGACCCTGCCGGCCAAACTGCAACGGCTGAGCCCGACCGAAGTGCTGATCGAGATACAGGAAGGGCGCTACCATCAGGTCAAGCGGATGTTCGCCGTGCTGGGTAACCGAGTGGTGGGGCTGCACCGCGAAGCGATCGGAGCGCTGGCGCTGGACCCGGAGCTGGAACCCGGGCAGTATCGCGCCCTTGAAACCCACGAAATCGACCTATTCTGACTGCGCCTGATTGATGGATTTACCGCGGAGCTATGGACCTAATAGAACAGACCCTGCTTGACCAGCTCAACCAACATCCGGCCGACCTGCCGGGGCTCTGGATCGCCGACGAGAACCTGATCGGACTGGCGTCGCTGGCGCCGCGGCCGGGGCTGAGCTTGCTGACCAACCGTTTCGATGTCTATCAGGCGGCCCAAGAGATGGGCTGGGAAGTGCTGTACAGCGACTTTGATCTGTCCCCCTGGTCGGAAGGCTCGCTGCAACGGATCTACTACCGGGTCTCGAAAGAGAAAGCGGTGGTCCATCACCTGATCAACCAGGCCGCGCTGCGATTGGCGCCCGGCGGTCAACTGCAGCTGTTCGGCGCCAAGCAGGAAGGCACCAAAACCTACTTCGACAAGGCCCGTAAAGTTCTGGGTGACGGTCAGCTCAACAAACTCGGCAAGGGCGGCTTCTTCGGCGAACTGACCCGTGGAGAGCAGCTCATCGGAGAAGCCTTGGACGACCGCGATTACCCCCGTCTGCGCAGCATCGATGAAGACTTTATCAGCAAGCCGGGCCTGTTCGGCTGGGACAAGCTCGACGCCGGCAGTGCCCTGCTGGTGGAGCAGTTCGACAATATCTGGCCACGACTGAGCCAACCCGCCCCGAAGGTGCTGGACCTGGGCTGCGGTTACGGTTACCTCAGCGTCAAAGCGTTCGGGCAGGGCGTCGGATCGATCCTGGCGACCGACAATAACGCCGCCGCGGTGATGGCCTGTCGGCAGAACTTCGAGCGCCTGGCTATCCCCGGCGAGGTGCTGGCCGATAACTGCGCCGCCGGCATCAACGACCGGCATGATCTGGTGCTGTGCAACCCTCCATTCCACCAAGGCTTCAGCGTCGAAGGCGAGCTGACCGATCGCTTTATCGCCACCGCCGCACGACTGTGCAATCGTGATGGGCTGGCGGCCTTTGTGGTCAACCGCTTTATCCCGCTGGAACGCAAGGCTGCCAACCATTTTGGCAAGATCGAAACGCTGGTCGATAACGGTAGCTTTAAGGTGTTGCTGCTTAGCCAGCCTAAAAAGGGTTGAGGTCGAATAGTCCCGCGACTGTCGGGCTGGCAGTAACTTTGTTCAACCTGAGCGCTGCGTTATATTGCCAAGCGATGGGTAATGGACGAGTCGAGGTCGTAATCGGTGAGTTCGATGCCCTGTCGGGGAGCAGGGAGGTCGAATCGATCAGCAGGGATAGCTTTTTCAACCGCTTCGTTCTGAAGAGAATCTAGCCCTTGGCTAAACGAGCCACTGGCTCCCGCTATTTCTTATCGCGTCGATATTTAGTGATTCCACCTTCCAAGGAAGGTAGGCCAAGCTTGCAAGGAAGAGCTACCTTGCAAGGGCTGAATATTAAAATGTTAGCTGTAGAAACGGAGTAAACGTTCAATTGAAAAAGTTCAATGTTAATGCAGTCAACATCATGCGTAATGTTGTTGTCGCGTTGGGCTTATTCACAGGATGGAAGCTTTCGTTTATTCAAGATTTTCAATATTTCAAATTAATAAATCTTATAGGATTGCTATACGATATAGTCGCGGTATTACTTTTGTCTTACGCGATATTAACCAATGAAAAGATTCAAGAACAGATCGCTCATAAAGTGGCAATGTTCATAATAATGCTTTCTCTGTTTTTTCCTGCCTCCACCTTAGGCGGCTCCGTGTTAGCCGCTTTATTTATTGAAAACTTTAATAGCGAAATAATTATGGCTATAGTTATTTTTTCAGCCATTTCAGGAGCTCCGTCTGTGTTTTTATTCGGCAGCCCAGCTTTCGAGCCGGTTGGTGGAGTAGCATTGGAACCTAAAAAAAGAATTAAAATATTGGGAAGCATGTTGCTAGTTTTAGGTTTTTTATTTCAAATCATTGCTGCTTTTGGAGACTTGGTCAGTGGCGCATAAACCTACAGCTAACAAGGCGTTTAACTTTCAGCCCAGCTTCGCTGGTCTTGGACTGTCGCTGCTACGCAGCGCCAGCCCGTTAACGCGGCGTTAGATTCTTCCCCAAGTATCGGCATAGAGTTAATGAACAAGATAATTGGTCAGATAATCACCTTAACAAAAAATATATTTTTGAATAGTCCTGATGGCACACAAAATGGCATGGAACAGTTTTTTGTCGGTAAGCGTAATCCTTTCCGTTTTTCAGGTGGGATGGGCACATCTTGGTGGTATACCCAGCTTACATTCAAAACGGTCGAAAACTTATCATTTCTTATAACTGGAGAAATAGATGAATTTTCTAGCTGCGATCATGAAACTATACAACGTGTTATTAGAGAAACACTTCATGAAATTTGTGTAGATAGTAACATATTCAATGGTGATTTGGTTTGTTTTAGTGGTAAGGATACGCTTTTTGAGTGCAGAACTGAAACTAATGCAAACAAATATGGAGCTTACATATTAGATGAAATTTTAGAAAATGTTAGAAAATCCATATCCCTGGGTTGCGTAATATATACCGCCCCAAGAATTACGGGGGGGTCGTTTTCTATAGATTCTGAAAAAATTCATGTTATTCATAAAAAAGACACTGCTAAATGGGAAGAACTTATCGAACTTGGCTATTGTTTTGGTGAATGGAACCCGCATACAGGAAATTTCATAGATGGTCATAAATCTGCCTTTTCAGGGAAAGATTATAATTATGTATTTGCGACTGAAACAGAAGGAACAAACCAAGGGAATAAGTTTTCAGCTTCACTAAAGTTTAGAAAGTTATTTTCAGTCATTTTAGCACTCATTGAATATGAGTATAGGTTTAAGGTTATGGCAAAGCCTTATTCAATGTGTATGCAAATACCTCATTCTAAAAGCCAAGATAAATCTTTTACTCAAAATGAGATAGGTGAGTTATATCCTTACTATGGGAATAATATTGAAATAAAAGTTGAACATATCTCAAAAATAAAGAAATGGTATAGAGAAGAGCAAGGGTTGGCAGGCGAGCAAAGAAATAGAATAGAAAAATGTGCTCACTTTATTAACAAGGGAATGAATAGCTCAGACATTGAAAGTTATGTTCATTATTTTGTAGCTCTAGATGCACTCTATGGGAAAATTGGATCGGTATCAAAGTCAATTGAGCAGGGTGTAAGCTTATTGCCTGATAGCAGTCAGTGGAATGAGAAAATACCCTGGCTTTTTGATCTTAGGAACGAGCTAGTTCACGGTGGCAGTAGGTACATTGAGGAATGGCCAAAGTACATGAGATATTACCGTCATTTTTCTGCAGAGCCAGCTAGAGATATTGAGAAGTTGGCTTTGCATGCTTTATCCAATGCGCCACCATTGTTTCACGAATCTAACAAGTAAATCCAGGTGAGGTCTATGGCACACCTGATTTAGGCGTTAGCTGTACAGAGTACATACCATGATTGTTAAATTATTTTGCCCAAAATGTGCTTATGAAAAAACAAAGGGGTTTGATGGCCACGCATCCCTTGATGTTCCTGTACCACTAACACGTTTATCTGATAGTGGAGAATACGAAGTAAAATGCGGCAAGGGACATGAGAGCAGCGTAATTTTAGATAACGTAAAGTTTGAACTGCTTTTCGAAATGGGTCTAAACGCCATTGTCGACGGGTATCCGCGTGAAGCTGTTTCGTCCTTTGCATCTGCTTTAGAGAGATTCTATGAGTTTTACTGGCGAGTCGTTATGAATCATCAGGGCATTAGTAAGGATGCTATTGATTCTAGCTGGAAAACACTCTCAAAGATGTCCGAGCGTCAAGTTGGAGCTTATGTCACAGCTGCGACCCTGCTTACGAAAAAATCCCCCACCCTACTTAATACAAACAAAGAGGTCCCATTTAGAAATAAAGTAATCCATAACGGCTATGTCCCTACGACTGAAGAAGCAATCTCATTTGGCAATGTAATTATGCTTCTTATTAACAATGATATCGAAAAGTTACGCGAACTCGCGGCAACTGTACTAGACCTTACCTATAAGGAGCAGTCCCCGCATGATTACGACGAGCTAGAAGACGATGGGGACGAATCGATTATTAGAGGTTGTGTAAATATTCTTACAGCTGTAGACGTTCGCCACCCACCCAAAGGAAATGATAGGCGCGTTGGTGGGGTTGAAGAACAATTCAATAGAATTCGGAAAGAAAGAGAGCCAACGAGAATGCAGATGCTTTCCGCGGAAGAAATGAAAAAACGGTTTCCTGATAGAAAGTTGCTAGAAATGGAAAATGAACCATAGAAAGCAGCTAACAAGGCAGCAACTGGACGGTTTTAGCGCCGGTTCTTTTGACGTCAATTGGAAAATATTTAATGTGTAATTTTATGCTAAGAAAATTGCTATCTGATAACAATATCTGGATCGTATCCTGTATCTGTTTTATCGCCGGTATTCTTCTTCCCATGTTTACCTTTAGCAAATTTCTTATCTTTAATGACACCTTTTCTCTATTAGGCGGAATATTACATTTGCTAAAAGAAGGCGAGATCTTCCTGTTTCTGGTGATTTTCGCCTTCAGCATCCTTGGCCCCATTTATAAGTTAAAGCTGATTCGCGATCTGATCGTTGAAAAACATAACGATGAAGCGATGAAGTTACAGTCACTTAAGCGCCTGGCGATTGTCGGCAAGTGGTCGATGGCCGATGTGTTTATCGTTGCCATCCTTGTGGCAACAATCAAACTCGGCATGTTGGCCAGCATTTCGGTTCACATCGGCATCGTATTTTTCGGCGTTTCTGTGTTGTTATCGATGCTTTTGGTGCAACGGCAGATGTCCGGTTATGAGTTCCGGCGGAAAGAGTAAACCGGGACTGTTCGGCTGAAGTAAGCTCGATACAGCCAGCGCCTTGTTGGTCGATCAACTCGACAAGATTTAGTCGCGACTGAGCCGCGATTGTGCCAAACGTCGGCAACAGCCTTGGGTTAGGTCTACCTCAACACTTAAGGCATTTGACTATCGACTCGGCCTTCGTCGCCTGAGGCTATACTCCTTTAAAACTGCTAGGCTCAACAGCGTACATCGCCTCACGGTATGGCGTTACAACTTTAATAATCACAATTTCATGCTAATATCGATAGCTAATCGTTACTAGAAATATGAGGCAGTTATTATAGTTAGACGCCTTTTATTAGCCTATTTCAAAGCCGGATTAGGTGACAACAAGTATGACGACTCTTACCGTCGCGCGCTTGTTGTTAATATATTCTCTTTTGTTGGGATGTCCATCACCTTTGCGATGGGGGTCGTCGCTTTTGTCCAAACCAATTGGCCGTTAGGTTTAACGTTATTAATTGCCAGCTCAGTTTATTTGGTCGGATATTTGATTCAAAAATATACCGGCAATATCGATCTTTCTTCAAATACGATCCTGTATTCGCTCATTATTTTAATGGTTTACCTTGTTTATTCAGGAGGTGTGAGTAATACAGGGCCGTTATGGATATTTATGGTAGCCCCTGTCGCGTTATTTTTACATGGCTTAAAGCGAGGGCTGTGGGATATCGCTTTATTTGTGATAATCACTAGTGTGATTATGTTCTATCCAGGCGACGCCCTGATTTCTGCGAGTTATGACTCCGACTTTAAAGTTCGACTGATACTATCATTTTTAACCGTGACTTTTTTATCTTCTTTTTACGAATACTCACGTGAAAAGTCTTTTGATGATGCTGTTAAAATAAGTAAGGAGTTTGAGCGGTTAGCCAAATATGATCCGCTCACCAAGCTATCAAACCGTCGTGATGCAATGGATAAAATTCAACACGAATATAATCGTATGAAGCGCAATGATGAGCCGTTAAGCATTATGTTGGCTGATATTGATCACTTTAAGGAAATTAATGATGAATACGGTCACGACGCTGGTGACTACGTATTAATGTCGCTAGCCGGATTCTTCAAGAACCAGTGCCGCTCACAAGACATTGTTGCACGCTGGGGCGGTGAAGAGTTTTTATTTATACTTCCTCAAACCGATATCGAACAAGCCCAGCATTTTGCTAATAAGTTACTTGAAAAAGTGAGATGGCACAGAGTGATTTATAATCGGGCTGATATCAGCTGTACCCTGAGCTTTGGAATAAGCCATTTGCACAAGGACACCTCAATTGAGCAAAGCTTAAGAGAAGCAGACATCGCTTTGTATCAGGCTAAAAATGCAGGTAGAGATCAAGTTCGAATCGCTCAATGAGACTGTGCTAGCGAGCCTGCGAACAAGTCTCTGCGGCTTCTGGAACTGTTTCAGCTGTTTGAACCGGCCTTAGAAAGTTAGAAACCGCTGTCTTATTCTGCCACTCCAGCGCCGCAAAGAGCCCAGCGCTGGCGGTTTTCCCAAAACCAACAGGTTCCCGGCAATTACCACCAGCAGGCCGATCATACCTGTGCCGGTCCAGCGATAATCTTCAAACAGGCTCGATAGGGTCAGCGCGATCACCGGGGTACCGACCAGGGTGTAAGCGGCGCTGTTGGCGCCGATCCGGGCCACCAGCAGCAGGTAGACATTAAAGCCCACCACCGAGGCCAGTACGGCCAGATAGAGCAGGCCCCAGAAGTAGCGGGGATTGGAGTCCCACCAGGCCACCTGCTGGAAGCTGTCAGGTTTAAATCCGAGCTGGACCAGCGTCACCGACAGCAGAATCAGGCAGCCGTAGAGCATCGCCCAGCTGTTGTAGGTCAGCGGTTGAAGACCATTTTTGGCGTGGCGTACGCCGACCATATTACCGAGCGAGAACAGCCAGCTGCCCAGCAGTGCGAACCCGATGCCGTAGAGGGTCTGCTGGGACCACTGCTGCGACAGCAGGTCGTTGCTGAACAGCAGCATCAGTCCGATGGTGCCCAGCAGTGCCGCCCAGCGGAAGCGAGGGCCGGCCGGTTGCTGCCAGAACAGCCGGTTGTGGGCGGCGTTGAGCAGGGTGGTGGTCGACATCACCACCGCCACCAGACCGCTGGCGATATAGTCGGTGGCCAGGTAGAAGGCGATAAAGTTGCAGGAGTACAAGCAGCCCCCCTGCAGCGCGCAGAACCACTGATCCCGGCGTGTGGTGCGCTGCAAGCGACCGAACAGCAGCACCAGGGCGATCAGCAGCGCAGCGGCCAGCCCGAACCGGTACAGGATCGACAGGCTGGTAGGCACCGGACCGGCCTGCCATTTGATCGCCAGCCAGGAACCGCCCCAGACCAGCAGGGTGGTGACGTAGAGTAGAGCGTTGAGCATGGCGGGTACCTTTTTATATCTGGTCGGGGGGATGCCGGATTTGAGTGATTCAGCAACCTTGATCCAGCAATAGTGCCGCGGGGCGGTGCAGACGGATTTCACCGTGCTGCCGTTTTTGGCACGATCTTGCGGTTAACTGGGGTGGAGTGCTTGGCGAGCCGGGGCGGCTTAGCTAGTCTTGGGTCAGTATCGAGTTTCCGAGATAGAAGCTCAGCCCTTGGCCTAGCCTTGGCTCATCCCAACTGAATCGAACTGAACAGAACTGGCTCTAACCAGCAGCGCAAATGACCGACTCCCGTAACCCAACCGATAGCCGCGCCGTCGGCCCGTCCGGTGTCAATCGACCGACCTGGTTCTTTGACTCCAACGCGGCGCCTCGACGTTGCCTCGGGCTACCCGAAGGGCTGCGGTTGGTGCAGTACCGCAACGGTTGCGAGCGGGTCTATTACCAGAACGAGCGCAGCCACACCTTCAGCCTCTATCTCGACGGCGGTCATCGCACCCAGCGCACCGACCAGCAGTCCCGTCGCGGTGGGCCGGGGCTGTTCTGCCTGATGCCCAAGGGGGCCTATTCGGCCTGGGAGATCGGTCCGACCCAGGAGTTTATGCATCTCTATTTCGACGATGACTATCTGAAGCGGTTGGCGTTGAAGACCTTCGATCTGGACCCGCGTCGGGTCGAACTGCCGGAGCTGAATTTCGATTCCGACCCGGCCATCGAAGCGCTGGGGCGATACGGATTACTGGGTTGGGATTGGCAGAGCGGCGACAACAGCCTGGCGGTGGAGCAGGGGGTTCAGACGCTGCTGGTCAATCTGCTCAAACACCTGCAGCTCGATAAGCCGGAACCGGCCAGCCTGACCGGTGGCCTGGCACCCCAGGTCAGGGAACGGGTGATCGACTATATTCAGGCCAATTATCAGCGCCCGATCCGACTGGCCGAACTGGCCGCGATTGCTGGGCTCAGCGAATACCACTTCTGCCGGATGTTCCGGGTCAGCCTGGCCCAGACTCCGCAGCAGTTCCTGACCCGGGTGCGGATCGAACGGGCCAAGCAGCAACTGGAACAGGCTGCTGCCATCGGCCATAAGCCGTCACTAGCGCAGCTGGCGCTGGACTGCGGTTTCTCCAATCAGAGCCACCTGGGTCGGCAGTTCAAAAGCCATATCGGCACCACCCCGGGGCAGTATCTGCGCAGCCGACGCGGTTAACCGCAGCTCTGGGGGTTGAACACTCGCCGGGTTGAGGGCGGGTTTTTCTCCAGCTTTGACTCAGGCCGGATCGGGCGGGGGCTGAAGTTACCGCCGCAGTTGGGACAGACTCCGTTTAGCCGATGATCGACACAGTCTTTGCAGAAGGTGCACTCAAAGCTGCAGATCATCGCCTGATCGGACTCGGGCGGCAGGTCTTTATCGCAGCATTCGCAGTTGGGTCGAAGTTCGAGCATCGTTGTTCTCCTTAGATTCATCCAGGGTGTGCCGCGGGCGGGATGACAACTGCTCAGCCTTGAGTCTGGCTGATCAGCTCAAAGCCTTCATCGATCCAGCCGGTCACTCCGCCAATCATCTTCTTCAATGGACGCCCCAACTTGGCCAGCCGGATGGCGGCTTTTTCGGTGGCGTTGCAGTGGGGGCCGGCGCAATAGACCACGAACAGGGTGTCCATCGGATAGTCGGCCAGGTTTTGTTGATTGAGTTGGGGGTAGGGCAAGCTGAGCGCCTGATCGATATGCCCTTGCCGGTAGTGATCACGGCTACGCACATCGAGCAGAACAAAGTCGCGACGGTCGTTGCTGATTGCATGCTGTACGTCCCAACAGTCGGTTTCGAACGCGAGCAGGGCTTCGAAGTGGGCCAGGGCGTCGGGGCTGGCGGCGGCTTGGATTCGGGATACGGCTGAGGTCATGGAAGTTCTCCTGCGGTGTCATGGTTGAAGCGCTTGGTCGTTATTCTGCGGCAGTCAATTTGATTCAACTATTGGCCTGAAAGTCATGCTTCGCTAAGATCAAGCCAATAGTTGTGAAGACGATAACGGAGGCTCGGATGAATCGGGTTGCCATACTCGCCCATGAGCAGGTCACCCTGTTTGAGCTGGCCTGTGCGGTGGAGATCTTCGGGCTGGAGCGCCCGGAGTACGATGACTGGTACCGCTGCGACGTGGTATCGCTATCCAGCGGTCCGTTTCGGACCAGCGCCGATATCTTGATCAGCACCCGCCAGGTCGAATCGCTGAGCGATTACGACACCCTGGTGATCCCCAGCTGGCCGGTCACTGAGGAGCCGGTGGTAGACCGGGTTACAGACGAAGTCAGTCAGTTTGATGCCGAGGGCAAGCGGATTTTGACCTTCTGTTCCGGCGCCTTTCTACTCGGGAGGCTGGGATTGCTCGATGGCCGCAAGGCGACCACCCACTGGCTCTACACCGAGCGCTTTCGGCAGCAGTTTCCCCAAGTGGATTACGTCGATAACGTGCTCTACGTGTTCGATGGGCGGTTGGGCTGTTCGGCCGGCAGTGCCGCCGGGATTGATCTGGGGATCGAGGTGATCCGGCAGGATTATGGCTACCAGCGGGCCAATCAGGTGGCCCGACGATTGGTGATGTCGCCGCAGCGCAAAGGCGGGCAGGCGCAGTTTGTCGAAACCCCGGTGATCAAGTCGCCGTCCCAGTTTGCCGGGGCGATCGACTGGGTGCTGGCCAACCTCTCCCAACCGATCAGCGTCGATCAGATGGCCGAGAAGGCCTGTATGTCGCGGCGTAGTTTCGACCGCAAATTCCGTGCGGCTTATGATTGTTCGGCCAACGCCTGGCTGATACAGATTCGCCTAAACCGGGCCAAAACCCTACTGGAATCGGAAAGCTGCTCGATCGATAAGGTGGCCGAACAGTCCGGCTTCGATAATGCCACCAGCATGCGCTACCACTTCGACAAGCAGCTGGGGATCTCACCCAAGGAATATCGGGTGTGTTTTCATCGTAGCGAGCTGGTGATGGATTGACCCCGGCATGGCCGGGGTCAGAGAGGTTGGGCTTTTGGCCTGAATGAATGTCTAAATCACTGCGTGGGCGGCAGCGGAGGCAGGCCCGGGTGGGCGATCTTGGGCCAGTAGAGTTCAGGCTTAAAGCTGGGACTATGCTCCTTAACGTGACAGCCGCTGCAGATCTGCTCCTTGGGAAGCCCCTTGTTGGGGGTCGCGGTTTTACCGGCGCTTAGAGCATGCTCCTTGGCGGGACCGTGGCAGTTTTCACACTGCACACCGCTCAGGTTCGGGGTCAGCTCCTGATCCAGGAAACCACCCTCTTGCTCGTAACCGACCACGTGGCAGCCGACGCAGTGACCGTCGAACGCCTTGCCGACCTCCTCCAGATCGGTAAACGCCTGGGCGTGCTGGCTCTGGCTCCAGATCTCATGCTGGGGCTGGTGGCAGGCCTGGCACAGCTGCTGACCGCCGTAGGGGCTGTCGCCACTCTTCAGCGCCTTGCGCTTCTTGACCCGTTCCAGATAGTCCTGGCGCAGGGTTTCGTTGTAGTCCTCGTACCACTGGTTTAGCCGCTCGGCGTTGGCAATGTCGACCGGCAGATCGAACACCTGTTGGCTCCAGTTCAGAATACGTTTCTCAGCACCCAGCTCCAGGTTCAGCAGCGCGAAGCGCTGTCCCCGTGATCCGGGCTGCAGTACCAGGGTGTTACCCAGTTGTTGCGGCTCGGCGAACTGCTCGTAGGCGGATTTGATCAGCAGGATATCGACGCTGTCGAGCTGGAACAGTTGCTGGGCTTTCTCCAATGGCAGCGAGGTGCTCAATACGGTCAGCAGGCCTCGCTGCTTGGCCTGATCCAGCGCTTGCTGAACCGGCTTGGGATCTTCGGTGATTGGGGATTGAGCCTGCATACCCACGAACGGGGAGTTCTCCGGTTCCAGCCAGTGGCTGAAGAAAATACGGGTATCGCCGCGCATCAGGGTCTGGCCTTTGGCCAACTGGTCGTCCTTCCAGTTGCCGGCGACGAACGGCAGGCCGCTTTCTTTGAGCATCTGCTCGCCATGTTGCAGGTCGGCCCATTGGACTCCAAAGGCATCGAACTGCTGTTCGGTGATGCCGCTGAGGATAAAACGGTGCTTGATCTGGTCGTGGCCCATATCGGGGCCGAACAGGCCACCGCTGTTGAGCAGCAGAAGTTCGGGATTTTTCTCGCGCAGGTTATCGATCATGGTGGTCTGGCGCTGGATACCGCCGAAATCGGTATCCAGGGTGCAACCGCAGGGTTCGAGTTCGCCATCGAGGTTGCCACTGTAGAGCAGCTGTAACAGGGCGGGAGGTTCGGCCCCTGCCTGTGTCGACAGCGGCAGGGCCAGCATTAGCAGAGGAACGTAGATCAGGCGGCGTAACAGCGGCATAGCTCGGGATATCCTTGTGCAGTCTAAGAGCGCAACTTAATCCTTGAGGGACGTTTGCTCAAGTCTGAGATTCGTGACTGTTAGATACCCTGATCCGGATCAGTTCCCTCGATTTCTATAAGCTTATTGGTTGCAAGCACCCGTAGCTTTGGGTGTACTGGGGTCTGAACACCCAAATCAGGCATACAAGGAGTCACCCATGCCATTGAAAGTCAGCACCTTTATGACCTCTAAAGTTCTGGTCGCCAATCCCGAGGACGGGATTCGCCAGACATTTTTCCGGATGCGGGAGAACGATGTCCGGCATATGCCGGTGGTCGATGAGGATCGGAATCTGGTCGGCATCATCAGCGACCGCGATCTGCGTCGTCCGGAGTGGGTCGATGAAGCGCCTGACCTGTCCCATATCTACAACCTGGACGACAATCTCAGCGTTGGCGATCTGATGACCACCAACGTGGTGGTGGCCCATACCTATGACACTATCGCCAAGGCCACCAAGGTGTTGACCCAACATCGCTTCGGCGCGTTGCCGGTGCTGAACAAGGATCAGGATCTGGTGGGCATGCTGTCGGCGTTGGATCTGCTCAAGGCATTGGATCTGATGCTCGACGAGCAGAAGAAGGCCAAGAAGGGCTGATATAGGCTTAGTCGTTTCCAGCGAGCTTCCAATCAGTTTCCTACCTGATGCGTCTCGTGGCTTCAGCTCCACGGGACGCTTGCTGCTTTTCCTTCCTCTCTTTCATTCCTTTCCACTCAACCGTTTTTGTTAGGTTGTCGCTGACGAACTTCACCATTCCCAGCGTCTACGTCGACGGCTTTATCGAGCCTGAATTTATCCGGGCAGTGAAAATGAGCTTTCATTAATTAGCAAAAGCTAATATCATCTCGCGATCTTAACATTAGGTATATCTAATTAAAGAGGTGAATGATGATAAAACCGATAACACGTACAGCATTGTCGATGGCGTTGGTCTGTGCATTGGCATCGCCGTCGGTGATTGGCGCTGAGAAACCGGCCAAAGCAACGGCTCAGACCAAGCTCGATCTGTATCTGACCGCCACCGAAGCCTGGCAGATGATGCAGGAGCAGCAGGACGCCATTCTGGTGGATGTTCGTGATCCGGTTGAGATCAAGTTCACCGGCTTTGCCACCCCGACCCAGATCCACGTGCCCTGGATGGTTGCCGACAGTAACGGTTGGAGCGCCAAGCGCAGCAGCTGGGCGATGGTGAAAAATCCGGACTTTGAGGCCCAGCTCAGTAACCGCCTGGCGGCGCTGAAAGCCAAACCGGGTACCCCGATTATTGTGATGTGTCGCTCGGGTTCGACCCGCAGCGCACCGGCGGTCAATCTGCTGGCAGATCAGGGTTACACCAACGTCTGGACCGTGGTGGACGGCTTTGAAGGCGGCAAGCTGAAGCAGGGTGACTCCAAGGGTGTTCGGGCTCAGAACGGTTGGCGTAATTCCGGACTGCCCTGGAGCTACAAAATCGACCAGGCGGTGGCTTGGCAACCCAATTCGTAACCGGAGAGATGAAGATGATCAAACAAGCGATCAAGGTATCGTTGATGGCGGCGCTGCTGGCCGTCCCCGCCGTGGGCCAAGCCGAGTCGGTCGACAAGGTGCTGATTACCCTGACCAGCGCCGAGCAGCAGACCCGTGGGATGGCGATGGTATTGGGCAACACCATGCAGGCCCAAGGCGCCAAGGTGAATGTGCTGTTGTGCGACAGCGCCGGCGATATGGCACTGAAAGATCACCAGAGTGCGCAGCTCAAGCCGAAGAACGTGACCCCGGAGCAGCTGATGAAGAAGCTGATGAAGGGCGGGGCCGGTGTACAGGTCTGTGCTCTCTATCTGCCCAACAAAGGCGTGAAGGCCGACAGTCTGCTTGAGGGTGTGACGGCTGCCAAACCGGCTGTGATGGCCAAGGCGCTGACCGAACCGGGCACCCGGGTTTTCAATTTCTGATCGGATACTCACCCGATCGGGCGTACTGCGTTGGCGGTACGCCTTTTTTTTGCCTCCGACCTAGAAGGTGCCGGGATAGGCGCCGCCATCGACGTTGGCGCAGATCACCAACAGCTCCCGCTGTTGCAGGCGCGCAGAAAGCTGCTGCAGTAGGTTGGAGGTTTCTTCTGCGCGCAGCCCAGGGGGGTGCGACAGTAACTGGATCAGCGCTAGCCGATACAGCGGTCGGGGGACTGTCACCAGGGGGCGAATCATGACTTGTTGGTTCCTTGCCCTGCCAGAATCCGTTCGACGATATGGTTGCCGATCGGAATTGCTGAAGTTGCCGCCGGTGACGGCGCGTTGCAGACATGCAGCGAGCGCGGGCTTTCGGCAAATAGGAAGTCATGCACCAGGGTGCCATCGTTCAGTACCGCCTGGGCCCGAATGCCTGCCGGGTAGGGCTGCAGATCACTGAGTTGAACCGACGGGCAGTATTTCTGCACCAGCTTTAGGTAGCCCGGTTTCCACCAGGAATTTTTGGTCTCGACCAGGCCGGTGCCCAGGTGTTCCTTGAGCACCCGCCAGAAGCCGGGGAAACGAACCATATCCCAGATATCCCGCAGGCTGATGTTGATCTTGCCGTAGCCTTCGCGTTTCCAGCCCTGTACCGCGTTCGGGCCGACGGTGACGGAGCCATCGATCATCCGGGTCAGGTGAACACCCAGGAAGGGCAGTTCCGGATCCGGGATCGGATAGATCAGGTGTTTGACGATCTGGTTCTTCTCGGGCGGCAGGCGGTAGTACTCGCCGCGGAACGGCACGATCTGGAAGTCCGTGGGGATGCCCAGCATGCGGGTCATGCGGTCGGCCATCAGACCGGAGCAGCAGATCAGAAAGCGGCACGCCAGGGTGCCCTGATTGGTCTGGATCTGAATGCTATCCGGAGTCTCTTTGAGTCCGGTGACTCGGGTATTGAGCTGAGTGCTGCCACCCAGCTCGCGGAAACGCTCTGCCATCTTGTTGCAGACCTGACGGTAGTCGACGATCCCGGTGGTCTTCACCAGAATGGCGCCGACCCCCTGGATGTTGGGCTCGCGGGTCTTAAGTTCATCCGCCTCCAGCAATTCGACATCCAACTGGTTCTGATGGCAGCGCTCGTACAGCGCCAGCATGCGCTCGTGTTCGACCGCGTTGGTGGCCACCAGCAGTTTGCCGCACTGGTCGTAGTTGATGCCGTGCTCTTCGCAGAAGCGGATGGTCTTATTCACACCTTCGCGGCAGAACTCGGCCTTCAGGCTGCCCGGCGCATAATAGACGCCGGCATGGATCACTCCACTGTTATGGCCGGTCTGGTGCTGAGCGAACTGGTCCTCTTTTTCCAGCAGTACAATGCGCTTGTCGGGGCAGCGCTGCTGCAGTTGCCAGGCGGTCGAAAGTCCAACGATGCCGCCCCCGACGATCAGGTAGTCATAGGTGTCAGTCATGGTTAGCTCCTTCTAGGCGACAGCGGCTGAGCGTTGTAAAGGGTTGCAAGGGAGACATCGGGTTACCCTTGGCCAGAGATGCTGAGGCTGTTCGTGGTCTTCAATTGAGCGAGACTGGATTTCATTCCGTTTATCCGGGCAGGTTAGGGGGCTTATCGGCTATCAAAAGCTCCAACGGACCAGATAGCTATAACTCAAATGAACATCTTTATCGGCTAGGGCTAAGGGGCATCACAGGGTTTGGGTTTAGGACGCAGGTGGTAGCGGTAGAAGCCAATCAGGCCGCTGCTGAGGAAAATCCCCTCGACCAAAATGCCCAGCGGGGTGAAGGCCAGGGTGTTGTGCACGATCCAGCAGCAGGACGCACTGATCAGCATCAGCCGCAGGGCCCGGTCGGTCTTGCAGAAGCTGCCCAGGGTTGAGAGCAGATTACCGGCACCGCTGAGCAGGCTCAGATAACCGGCGAAGGTGTAGGCGGTCGTCGTCAGCGATACGACGACGAACAGCGCGGCCAGCCACTTCGACTGCCAGTGGATGGTGATAAAGAAGCGCACCGCGGCCAGGACCATCATCCAGCCGGCGGTCTGCTTATCGAGCAGAAAGAAATGGATCGCCAGCAGCGATGAGGCCAGACAGAGACAGAGCTGCAGGTGACTGCGTTTTCGCATCTGCAAGGCGGTGGCATCGACCAGGATTACCAACCCGGCAAGAATTTGCGAAAGGAGAAAAGCAGACATGACGAACTCGGTAACGCGTTGTGGGCCGGGCTTGAACGCGGGTGGCTGATGCTGGGGAGCGGATGGCTAAGAGGCCGCTGATTTACACGGGCTGATGTTACACGGATCGGACCAATCTGCCAGCCCGAGGGTGGGCTAAAGAGTAGGAAAAGCAGCACAAAAAAGGGCGAGCCAGAGGCTCACCCTTTCTTTAGAAGGATTTGTTCAGGCCTGTTAGAGAGCGCGGCCTAAACTATCCAGCTTGATCAGGCCAGCTCAGCCAGACACTCGGCCAGGATATCCAGACCTTCGTTGATCAGCTCGTCGCTGATGGTCAGGGCCGGCAGGAAGCGGATTACGTTGCCGCGGTAGCCGCAGGACAGCAGGACCAGGCCTTTTTCGTGAGCCTTGGCAACTAGCTTGCCGGGCAGCTCGGCGTTGGGCTGCTCGTTGTCGCCCTCTTTGACCAGCTCCATCGCGATCATGGCGCCACGGTCGGCACGAATTTCACCGATCACATCGGCGTGGTCGCGCTGCATTGCCACCAGACGCTCCTTGAACAGGGCGCCGATGTGGTTGGCACGCTCGACTAGGTTCTCTTCCTTGATCACATCGATAACGGCCAGTGCAGCGGCACAACCGATCGGGGAACCACCGTAGGTGCCACCCAGACCGCCGGGAAGCGGCGCGTCCATGACTTCGGCTTTACCGATCACGGCGGCGATCGGGAAACCGCCGGCGATACCCTTGGCGGAGGTCATCAGGTCTGCTTCAACACCAGCGTGCTCGGCGGCGAAGAACTTACCGGTACGGGCGAAGCCGGACTGGATTTCGTCGATGATCAGCATGATGCCGTGCTCGTCACACAGCTTGCGCAGCGCCTGCAGGAACTCGTTCGGGGCCGGGTAGAAACCACCTTCACCCTGAACCGGCTCAACGATGATCGCAGCCACGTCGGTCGGTGCGATATCCACTTTGAACAGGGTCTCTAGGCCTTTCAGGGAGTCCTTAACGGAAACACCCAGGGCTTCGGCCGGGAAGGGCGCGTGGAACACATCACCGGGGAACGGACCGAACAGGTTCTTGTACGGGGTGATCTTGCCGGTCAGCGCCATCGCCAGGTTGGTACGGCCGTGGAAGCCACCGTTGAAAGCGATCACGCCGCGACGACCGGTGTGGGCGCGGGCGATCTTGACACAGTTCTCAACCGCTTCGGCACCGGTGGTGACAAAGGTGGTTTTCTTCGGGGTGTCGCCAGGGGCCAGCTCGTTCAGCTTTTCGGCCAGCTCAACGGCTACTTCGTAAGGAGTCACCATCACACAGGTGTGGCTGAACTTCTGAATCTGCTCCTGTACAGCCGCGGTCACCTTCGGGTGAACGTGACCGGTGTTACCGACCGCAATGCCGCTACCGAAGTCGATGTAGCGCTTGCCTTCGACGTCCCAGAGCTCAGCATTTTCGGCACGCTCGACGTAAACCGGAGCCAGGGTGCCCTGGCCGCGGGCGATTGCGTTCTCTTTGCGCGCCTGCAGTTCTGCGTTAGTAGTCATCAGTAATCCTCTTTATGATCCTCTGTCTCAACGGACAGTTGTTATATGCACGGCGCGACGACCTGGGCCGTCGCGCACTGATGTCACGGGTCGCTTACTGATCCAGAGCGCCCATGCAGATGTACTTGGTTTCGATGTAGTCTTCGATGCCGTACTTGGAACCTTCACGACCCACACCGGACTCCTTCATGCCGCCGAACGGGATGACGTCGGAGGTGATGGCCACTTCGTTAACGCCGACCATGCCGTAGTCAACACCTTCGGACACACGCCAGCTGCGGCCGATGTCGCGGGTGTAGATGTAGGCAGCCAGACCAAACTCGGTGTCGTTGGCCATCGCGATCGCTTCCTCTTCGGTCTTGAATTTCACGATCGGAGCGACCGGGCCGAAGATCTCTTCACGGTAGGCGCGCATGGAGCTGTCGACATCGGTCAGGATGGTCGGCTCGTAGAAGGTCGGGCCTTGCTCGCTGAACTTACCACCGCACAGCAGGTTGGCGCCTTGGGCGACGGTGTCCTGAACGATGCTGTCGATGTCCTGAGCGGCCTTGGCGGTAACCTGAGGGCCGTGGGTGTTGCTCTCTTCCAGGCCATCACCCAGCTTGTAGTTGCCGACGGTCTCGGCCAGCTTGGCGACGAACTTGTCGTAGATACCTTCCTGAACCAGCATCCGGTTGACGCAGATGCAGGTCTGGCCGGAGTTGCGGTACTTGGAAGCGGCAGCGCCGGCAACGGCTTTATCCAGGTCGGCATCGTCAAACACGATGACCGGTGCGTTGCCGCCCAGCTCCATGGAAACCTTCTTCACGGTTTCGGCGCATTGCTTCATCAGCAGCTTGCCGACCGGAGTGGAGCCGGTGAAAGTGAACTTGCGAACGGTCGGGCTGCCGGTGATAACGGCGCCGATTTCGCGGGAAGAACCCGGAACCACGTTCAGCAGACCGGCAGGCAGACCGGCACGGTCGGCCAGTTCGGCCAGTGCCAGGGCAGACAGCGGGGTTTCAGAAGCCGGCTTGATAACGATGGAGCAGCCAACGGCCAGTGCCGGGCCCGCCTTACGGGTGATCATCGCGCTCGGGAAGTTCCACGGGGTGATCGCACCGACCACACCAACCGGTTGCTTGACCACGATACCGCGACGGTCGGTCTGCGGCAGGGCGATAACGTCGCCGTAGAGGCGACGGCCTTCTTCGGCAAACCACTCGATAAAGGAAGCGGCGTAGGCAACTTCACCACGGGACTCGGCCAGTACCTTGCCCTGCTCGGCGGTCATGATGATCGCCAGGTCTTCCAGGTTGGCCATGATCAGGTTGTACCAGGCGCGCAGTACATCGGCGCGAGCCTTGGCCGGCAGTGCTTTCCAGCTCTGCATCGCTTTGTCGGCAGCTTCGATCGCTTGCTCGGTCTCGGCAGCACCCGCCACTTCGATGCTGGTGATCAGCTTGCCGGTAGCCGGGTTGGTCACATCCAGTGTGCCTACGCCCTTGATCCACTCGCCGTTAACGTAGGGGCGAGTTTTGATCAGGCTCATATCGTTGAGTTGGATGGTCATCGTGGATGTCCTCATGTCATTGGTCGGCAATGCGTTCGCCAGACTCGATTTTTGTTGGTGTACCCTGATGGGATCCGCTTTTTGAGTGCAAAGCGCCCCCACGCGGGGCTGTACGTGTCTATGGAGCCATTAAAAGCAGAAACACTTTTGGGAAAAATATAATTATTGCTATCTTTACTTTTGCATAATCAAAACTAAGAAGTCTTGGTGGTATTTATATGGGACGCCAAAAAACCCCGCTGTCACGTCAGCTGGCCGATATCGATCTGAAACTGCTGCGGATTTTCAAAGCGGTCGTGGATGCAGGCGGTTTCTCAGCCGCCGAAACCGAGCTCAATGTCGCTACCTCGACCATCTCCAATTACATGAGCGATCTGGAGAAACGCCTCGATATGCGCCTCTGTACCCGGGGGCGGGCGGGCTTCAGCGTTACCGAGCAGGGGCGGGTGGTGTATGAGGCAACCCAGGAGTTGATCGAGGCGCTGGAACAGTTCCGCAACCGGATCAACCAGACCCACCATCAGCTGCTGGGGGATCTGCATATCGCCGTGGCCGAGCAGGTGATCTATATCCAGAACAGCGGTTTGGTCGACACCCTGCGTGAGTTCAACGAGGTGGCACCGGGCGTCAAGCTGCACCTGCATACCTTGGCGGCCGAATCGATTCCACCGGCGATTGCCGATGGCAGTATGCATGCCGGGATTGCGATGTTGCTGTACCCGCAACCGCAGCTGCGTTGTGAGCGGTTGTTTGATGAGCGAATGGCGCTGTACTGCGCCCGTGGCCACGAGCTGTTCGGTGCCCCGGATAACCGCCAGACCTTGGAGCGACTCAATGATTGCAGCTTCATCGAATCCTTTAGGATGCGGGCCGGGCACCAGTTTGATCCGGCGATGGAGCACTGGCGCACCCAGGCCTCAGCGGTGCATCAGGAGTCACGCCTGGCGTTGATCCTGTCGGGGAAATTTATCGGCTACCTGCCCGAACACCTGGCCAGACAGCAACCCTGGCAAGCGGATCTGCACCCGCTGCTGACCCGTCAGTTCGGCTACACCAATACCTACCAGTTGATGATCCGTCCGCAGAATCTGCAAAACCGGATCCTATCGCTGTTTAAGGAGCTATTGCTCAAACACGCCCGTCCGCCGGAAGCGACGGTGCTTCACCCCATGTAATGGACTTGAACCGTCGGCCGACTTATCGACCGGAACCTTATCAACGGCTTCTATAAGCCTTGGAACGACAGACTGTGACCCAACAACCAGGATTTCATCAGTTGAAATCAACCCAGTTCGGAATCCGCCTGATCCTACTGACCGTGCTGCTATTCGGACTTTCCCGCTTTGCCGGGGCCGCCTGCTCGAAGACGATACTGGTGGCCTATGACGACTGGATTCCCTACACCTACACCCAGACCGATGGAACCGTGGTCGGTCTTGATGCCGAAATCATCGCCGAGATGATGAAGCGGGCGGGCTGTGACTATCAATTCAGGCAGGTATCTTCAAAACGGGCCTTTATCGAACTGAAGAATGGCGCGGTGGACATGCTCCGAGGCGCGTCGGTTACCGAGGAGAGAAAGCTGCTGGGCTGGTTCACCGAAGCCTATCGGCAGGAAGAGATCCGCTTGATGATCCGCAAGGGTGAGGCGCAGGAGTACCCGCTCGATAGACTGAAGTCCATTATCGGTACCGATATCCTCATCAGTGCTGGACAAGGCTGGTATGGTCCCGAATACGCCGAGCTGGTGAAAGATGAGCGCTTTCAACAGCAGCTGTTGATCACCCACAGCAATGTACAGCGGGTGAAGATGTTGGAGCGCAGGCGTATCCATATGATGCTCGGCGATCCGATCAGCATGATTCACTCGGCCAGAAGCTGCTGCAAGATTTCACGGTTTGCGATCCATCCGCTGAGCCTATACAGCGGCGAGGTCCACTTCTTACTGGGCTTTGAATCGCTTCAACCCAGTGACAAGGCGGCAATCGATTCGGCCTTGAAAAGCATGAAGCAGGATGGCTCGCTCCGCGCGATTATCGATCGTTATTCCCTTAATTGATCGAAGCCCCTCTATTGAGAGGCTGAAAGGCTTCGAAGCAAAAAAAAACCGCTGCCCGAAGGCAGCGGTAGAAAGAGTCATAACGGTACGGGAGCCGTTATGTTCTTGTGCTCACCCCCCCAGGGGCGACCAAAGAGCCGTCGTTACTACAACGAATGTGGCTATCTCGGAGTGACAGCCACCCATTCAGAATAGGCCCTGCTCAGGGTCGGCCTCCATACCCCGAATAGGGTAATTCTAGTTTGTTGGTGTTGAACTACAGCTTGTCGGCGATTTCGCTCAGGTGCGGGTCGTGCAGCCCCAACTGGTCCAGGTGCTCGATGGTGTTGAGTAGGTAATCGCGGCTGGAACCGCTGATGCCGACCGCATCGCGGACATGGCGGGCGCATTCGGTCGGACTCTGGCGACCGGCGTACTGGGGACTGTCGCGATCGACCACAAAGGTCAGACCCATGACGGTCGATTGGCCTTGATAGGGGCTCTCCAGCTGCAGCGGATGAAAGCGGGCGTGATACAGAGGCGTCGGCATTTCACGGGCAAACAGGTAATCGGCGATCTCTTGCTTCTGTTGTGGATCGACCCGATAAGCGCAGCCGCGGCAGGAGCCGCCCCGATCCAGCCCCAACACCATGCCGGGATTCTCAACGGTACCACGATGGGTGTGGGACCAGACGCACAGCGAACGGTGGTAACCGTAAAGCCGGGCCGGCAGCCGGTCGGTAAAGTCGAACCCGGGTCGCCACAGCAGCGAGCCGTAGGCGAACACCCACAGATCACCCTCGGGTAGCTCAGGACAGATGGCGTCGGGATGGACCTGTAGGCGGGTGTCGGCGTGCATCGAAAATTCCGTTGGCAGGGGGCTGTAAACAGGCCCAGGGGATATACCTTGAAGTACAACTACTTTAAAGTTCAATGCGTTAATTGCCAAATGGACCGGAGCGGAGCCGCTTCCGGTATTGAAGAAGGAGTGACACAAGGATGGGTTGGGAAATAGAAGCCTGGCACCTGTGGTTGCTGGCCGGCATGGTACTGGCGGCGATGGAGATGCTGGGGTTGGCGTTTGTGGCCTTGGCCTTGGGGGTGTCCTGTATTGCCGGTGCAGTTGCGGATCTGGTCGGAGCATCATTGACGGTACAGATCGCGGCAACTGCCCTGATGGCGATCCTGCTAACGCCGTTATTTGTGCGCTGGTTTCAGTCCCGCAAGGGCGGTGATGACAAGATCAGCCTGGTGGGAGAGAGCGGTAGCGGTGGTCAACTCTGTACGCTGTTGGAGCAACAGGGGCGGATCGGGGTCAAGATCAAGGGGGATTTCTTCCCCGCCGAATCGTCCGACGGGCGTGAACTCAAGGTGGGCCAACGGGTTGAACTGCAACATTTCAGTGGTATCACCGCGATGGTGTGTCCACTCAATTCGGACTCATCCGAGTCCGACGATGCCGGCAAGGAGCCATAATCATGATTGAAATAACTCCGGTTACTATTCTGATCGCCGTATTTGCCTTGGCGATCATCATCTTCCTGGTCAAGGGCCTGGTCATCGTGCAACAGAGTGAGGCGATGGTGATCGAACGCCTGGGTGAGTACTCGCGTACCCTGGAGCAGGGATTGCACCTGCTGATTCCGTTTATCGATCAGCCTCGAGCGATCCAGATGCGCCGCTACCAGACCCTGGACGGTGTGCAGATTCCGGTGACGGCCCTGTCCACCCGGATCGATCGTCGTGAAATCGTGGCCGACTTCCCGAAGATTCCGGTGATCACCAAGGATAACGTCACGGTGCTGGTTGATGCGGCGTTGTACTTCCAGATCATCACGCCCAAGGATGCGGTGCTGGCGGTCGAGAACCTGATCCAGGCGATCGAGACCCTGACCCAGACTTCGCTGCGTTCCAAGGTTGGTGAGATGGAGCTCGACAAGCTGCTGGAGAGCCGCGCCGAGATCAACAATGCGCTGACCGTGACGCTGGACGAAGCCGGTAATAAATGGGGCACCAAGATCAATCGGGTAGAAGTCCAGAACATCATCGTTCCGGAAGAGGTGGAGCAGGCGATGCGCAAGCAGATGAGCGCTGAACGTGAACGCCGCGCTACCGTGACCGCTGCCCAGGGGGAAAAGGAAGCTCAGATCAATGTCGCCGAAGGTGAAAAACAGGCCGCGATCCTGCGCGCCGAAGGTCAGCGCCAGGCGATCCGGACAATCATGGAAGCGACCGGTACCACGGTGAAAGAGGAGCAGATCCTCAGCTACCTGATCGCGCTGGAATACATGAAGACCCTGCCCGAAATCGCCAAAGACGGTGAGCGGGTGTTCCTGCCCTATGAAGCCAGCTCGCTGCTGGGGTCGATTGGGTCGATTAAGGATTTGTTACCGGGGGCTTCGATCAAGTCTTAATCGGGGTTTGCTCGTTGACGGCAGAGTTGCTCGGGTTTGAGTGCTCTGCCGTTTTTTTCCTGCTCAATATCTCAGTTTACTGATAGTTCTTATTGCGCTCTCCCGAGCGCCTTCATTCTTTGCTCATAGCGGCAAAGAACGAAGCAAGAAAACGCCTAGCCCGATGACTTGGCCCTTCGGGCTACCCTGCGCGCTGGATTACAAAACGGGCTCCGATGGAAACTCGGCCTCCGGCCTCAGACAGCCATCGTCGCTGACCCGTTTTTCAAACCAGTGCTCGGCTGCGTCAAGGGCGGTTGAGTCCGTGCCAGCCGATCTATCGATCTTTCAGCTCCACATTTTTGTTTCAGAATAAACTCCAACTCCCCCCTTTTGCGCCGGTGAGCACTGCAGACTGGTAATGGAGAAGAGCGATTTATGTCTGAGAGAGCGAAGCGAGCGAGTTAAAATCGCGGCCATTGACAGGTGAAGCGCGCAATGAAGTCGGCAACGCCGACCAAGCAAGTGGGGCGTTTTTTCTTTGCTTCTGTTTCTTTTGCACGGGCAAAAGAAATGAAGGCGCCCGGCAAGGCGCAACGGGATCTATCAATCTTCGCAGTAATTCAGAACAGCATCAGAAACCAGCCTCAGTTAAAAACTTCTGTTAGACTACGGGTTTTCCAGTATTAAACCCGAGTGGGGAGCTCTGTTATGCGCTTTGAAGGCACCGACCAATACGTCGCCACCGATGACCTGCGAATGGCGGTTAACGCCGCGATTACCCTGCAGCGTCCGCTGCTGGTTAAAGGTGAGCCGGGAACCGGTAAGACGATGCTGGCCGAAGAGATTGCTGCAGCGCTGGGTAAGCCGTTGTTGCGCTGGCATATCAAATCCACCACTAAGGCGCAGCAGGGCCTGTATGAGTACGATGCGGTGTCGAGATTGAGAGACTCGCAGCTGGGGGACGACCGGGTTCACGATATCGCCAACTACATCAAGAAGGGGATGCTGTGGGAGGCGTTCGGATCTGATGAGCAGGTGGTGCTGCTGATCGATGAGATCGATAAAGCCGATATCGAATTCCCCAACGACCTGCTGGTTGAACTCGATAAGATGGAGTTCTTCGTTTACGAGACCGGCGAGCGGATCCAGGCCAAGCAGCGCCCTATCATCATCATCACCTCCAACAACGAGAAGGAGCTGCCGGACGCCTTCCTGCGCCGCTGCTTCTTCCACTACATCCAGTTCCCCGATAAGCAGACCATGGAGCAGATTGTCGAGGTCCACTTCCCGCAGATCGAAGCCCGACTGGTGCAGCAGGCGCTGGAGGTGTTCTTTCAGGTTCGCGAGGTCAACGGCCTGAAGAAGAAACCGTCCACGTCGGAGCTGATCGACTGGCTCAAGTTGCTGATGGCCGACAATATTCCGCCGGAAGTGCTGGCCGACCGCGATCCCACCAAGGCGATTCCGCCGCTGTACGGCGCTCTGCTGAAGAACGAGCAGGATGTGCATATGCTGGAACGGCTGGCGTTTATGGCTCGCCGTGAATCCCGCTAAATAGTCTGGAACAGTCTTATGCTGATCGACTTTTTCGGCGAGCTGCGCAAGGCGCGGGTGCCGGCCACCCTGAAAGAACTGCTGTCGCTGCTCGAAGCGATCGAAGCCGGCTTCGCCTTTGCCGACCTGGAAGAGTTCTACCTGTTGTCCCGTACCTGCCTGGTCAAGGATGAGAAATACTTCGACCGTTTTGACCGCGCCTTCGGGGCCTATTTCAGCAACCTGACCGAGCTGGAAGGCGAAGGTTTGGTGGAGGCGCTGATTCCGGAAGACTGGTTGCGGGCTGACTTTCTGAAGCAGTTGTCGGACGAGGAGAAGGCCAAGATCGAGTCGTTGGGTGGTTTCGACAAGCTGATGGAAACCCTCAAGCAGCGCCTCGAAGAGCAACAGAAGCGTCATGCCGGTGGTAACAAGTGGATCGGTACCGGTGGCACCTCACCGTTCGGTCACAGCGGCTACAACCCCGAAGGTATTCGCATCGGGGGTGAGAGTCGCAACAAACGTGCGGTCAAGGTGTGGGAGAAGCGCCAGTTCCGGGATCTGGACGATAGCGTCGAACTGGGGACCCGCAACATCAAGGTGGCGCTGCGCAAACTGCGCAAGTTCGCCCGCACCGGTGCGGCCGAAGAGCTGGATCTGGACGATACCATCCGTTCCACCGCCAACAACGCCGGCTACCTCGACCTGAAGATGGTGCCCGAGCGTCACAACGCGGTGAAGGTACTGCTGTTCTTTGATGTGGGCGGCTCGATGGATCCGTACATCCGTCAATGCGAGCAGTTGTTCTCGGCGGCCCGAACCGAATTCAAGCATCTGGAGTATTTCTACTTCCACAACTGCCTCTACGAGAAAGTATGGAAGAACAACGTCCGCCGTCAGAGTGAGTCGATTCCGACCTACGATCTGCTGCACACCTACGGCCCCGATTACCGGGTGATCTTTATCGGCGATGCGTCGATGTCACCCTACGAGATCGCCTACGCCCACGGTAGTGTCGAGCATTGGAACGAAGAGCCGGGCCAGGTCTGGCTGCAGCGGGTACTCGATACCTGGGATAAGTGCATCTGGCTGAATCCGATGGCCGAGCAGTACTGGAACTACACCCAGTCGATCGGCATGATCCGCAAGCAGTTCGAAGGGCGGATGTATCCGCTGACGCTGGAAGGGATGGAGCAGGGTATCAAGACACTGTCTCGATAGTGCTTGAGGGCTTAAACGAGACGCCTAAAACAGGCTGCGACCGATCAGCAGCAGCGCGCTGACGCTGGATAGGATCAGTACCGCCGGGCGGGCGTAACCCTGATCGATAAAACCGGCCAGCCGCGGTGAGATCAGATAGCCGATCACAAAGCCCGGCACCAGAGTCAGGCCCGAGATCAACTCGGCCTGGCCGAAGCGTCCGGCCCAGTGAAGCAGCGCCAGCATCATCAGCGACGACAGGCAGTACAGTAGCGCCAGCGTGGCTCTTAGGGTCGGACCGCTATGGTGCTGATACAGCAACGCCAGCACCGGCGCGCCGATACCGGCGGCGGTCCCCATCACCCCGGACAGCAGTCCCGCACCGAAACAACCGCCGACGCTGAAGTTAAAGCGGGGTTGGCGCAAGCTCAGCCCTACCGCCAGCAGGATCATCACCCCGAACAGCAGCCCCAGTTTCTCCAACGGCAGCTTGGCCACCGTAGCAGCGGCGACTACCGTCCCCAGCAACAATCCACCCAGCAGCGGCTTGAATCCTTCGAAATCGATCTGCTGCCGACCGGCGATCGCCATGGTGGTCGACAATGCCAGACTGGCGAATATCATCGGTCCGGGCACCAGGCTCAAACTCAGCATCGCCAATAGCGGCACCACGATCAAACCGGCGCCCAAGCCGGTTGCCGCCTGCAGCAGGGCGCCGCTGGCGACGCTGATTGTGGCGATGGCGAAGTGGCTGAGGGTCCATTCCATGGTGGCTTTCGTTATTGTAAACAAAGCTAGAGTATACCCACCCCGGAGTGACAATTTGGCTCGAAAACGGATGCAATGCGGCGTTTTTTGTACTGGAGCGAGTGTGGGAAAAGTCGCAAGATCGTCATTACAGCTCTGCGACTTCTGTAAACCGGGCTTTAGCGTAGCGCATCGTGGCCGTTGACTATCAGTCACTCAAACCAAACGAGGCGAAACAATAAGACGATGAGTACCGAACAACCCAACAATCCCTTGCATGGCATCACGCTCGAACAGATCGTCACCAAGCTGGTCGATCATTACGGCTGGGTAAAACTGTCCCAGCGGATCGATATCAACTGCTTTAAGAAGGATCCATCGATCAAGTCGTCGCTGAAGTTTTTACGCAAGACCCAGTGGGCCAGAACCAAGGTCGAGGATCTCTATATCTCCACCTTTGCCAAGCAATCGCCCTGGAAAACACCAAGATAAGATGAATTTGTCGCCCAACCGCCTCAGAAAACTGCTCAACTTCTACCCGCCTTATCTGGGGGCCGGGGTCAAAGTGAATTACATCAGCGAGGACTGGAGCGAACTGCACGTGTCGATGGCGATGCGTTGGTACAACCGCAACGCCGTGGGGACTCACTTCGGCGGTAGCCTCTACTCGATGATCGATCCGCATCTGATGTTGCTGCTGATGCAGCAGCTGGGCCGGGACTATCTGGTGTGGGACAAAGCCGCCGAGATCGAGTACATCAAGGCGGTGAAGGGCAGGGTCAGTTCGGTGATTCGGGTGACCGAACAACAGCTGGCTCAGATCAAATCCCACACCGACGGCGGCGACAAGCATTACCCGGAGTTTTGGCTGGAGATCCTCGACGAACACGGTGAGCTGGTCGCCAAGGTGAAGAAGATCCTCTACGTCAAACGCAAGGCGGCAGCCTGAATTTACGTTGTTAACAACGAACTTCGCGCTCAGGCTTCGTCAGGAGATAACGGATCATGTTGATGATCACCCCGCTGTATGCCGGACTGCTGGCACTACTGTTTGTCGGCCTGAGTGTTCGCACACTGTTGTTGCGACGTAAGTTACGGGTGGCGGTTGGAGACGGCGGCGATAAGGCGCTGTTGAGAGCGATGCGGGTTCATGCCAACTTTGTTGAGTATGTGCCGATCAGCCTGGTACTGATTGCGATGCTGGAGCTGAGTCAGATCAGCACAGTTGTCGTTCATGCTCTGGGTCTCTGCCTGCTGCTGGGACGGCTGAGCCATGCCTACGGTGTCAGTCAGCTCAAAGAAGACTTCCGTTTTCGGGTCTTCGGCATGGCACTGACTTTTGCCGCGTTGGTCAGTGCCGCCTTTATCAATCTGTTGCAGGCGTTGTTGGCCTAATCGAGGCTGTGTTTTGCTGCAGCCAGCGTTGACGGGTTAGTCGGTAAAGATGCACCGTTCGCTGGTGAAAGTCGGTCTTTGCGTCGAGGTGCAAACCGGCCTTCTGGGCCACCCGTAAGGAGGCCTGATGGTCCGGCTCGATGATGGCCACGATCGACTCTACCGGGAAGTGTCGGAACGCATCGTCGATCACCGCCCTGGCCGCTTCGGTCGCCAATCCCCGGTTCCAATAGCATTGCGCCAGTCGATAGCCGAGGTTGATCTCGTCCCGTTCCGCGATTCTCTCCATACCGACACCGCAAAACCCCACCAGCTCGCCACTGGCTTTGTCGATCAGCGCTGACGGGCCGAATCCCTGTTCGGCATAACTGGTCTGACACCAGAGAATAAACCGGTGGGTTGCCGGCTCGTCACAGACACCGCGGATGGAGTGTTTCATCACCTGCGGATCACTCAGAATTCGGCACAGGGGTTCCAGATCGGTAAGCGTTAGCGGGCGGATAGTCAGCCGCTGGGTCTCAATAGGGATAATCTGACCCTCCATGGATCTTCAGGCTCGGGTCCATCGGGTGGACGGATAACGCTCAGTGTGCAGTCCGGCTCAGGCCGATATAGTCGGCGTCGAAAGTATCCGCCGGCACCGGTACACCGTACCAGTATCCCTGGCCGTAGTCGCAGTTCTCTTGCTGCATGAAGCGGTGATGTTGCTCGGTCTCAACCCCTTCGGCGATCACTTTGAGATTAAGTTTGCGAGCCAGTGCAATGATGGCTCGGGCCAGCTCCCGGTCCTGGGCGTTGCTGTGGGAGTCGGTGATGAAACTACGGTCAATCTTGAGGGTGTCGAAGGCGTATTTCTGCAGGTAGCTCAGTGATGAGTAGCCGGTACCGAAGTCGTCCAGCGACACACGGACATGCAGATCGCGCAACTGTCGCAGCACGATCTCGGCCTGATAACTGTCCTGTAGCAGTACCCCTTCGGTCACTTCCAATTCCAGGCTACGGGGATCGAGATCGTAGCAGCGCAGTAACTGGTCGATCTGCTGAACCAGTCTCGGATCACTGATCTGAATCGGTGAAATATTGATGGCGATGCGAAATGGACGACCGAGACGGTCCTGCCATTGCTTGGCCTGCTGAATCGCAGAGCGCAGCACGAAGTTTCCGATCTCGTTGATCTGTCCGGTCTTCTCGGCAATGCCGATAAACTGCTCCGGATCGACTTCACCCAACTGGGCATTGTTCCAGCGCAGCAGCGCCTCGGCACCGATCACCTGCTGATTCTGGACCGATACGACCGGTTGGTAATGGACTGAAAGCTCTTCGTTGCGCAGTGCATCGACCACATAGGACTCAAGCTGATAGCGCTTATCCAGCTCGGCCTGGGTTTGTTGGCTAAAGAAACAGAACGGCTGATCCTGCTCTTTGGCCACCGCCAACGCGGCGCTGGCTTTCTGCAGCAGGGCGAGAGGTTCAGTACTGTCGCTGGGGGCGACGGCGATACCGGCGTTGAAGCTTAGTGAGATTTGGTGATGGTCGATCTCGAACGCTTGGCTCAGCCGTTGAGTCAGTTGTTGCAGCGACTGCATCGCCGCATCGGTGGAAGCTGCGCAGGGTAGCAGGATCAGGAACTCATCGCCGTTACCTCGGGCCACGCTATGCTCGATGGTCAGGCCGCTTCGCAAGCGTTGTCCCAGGGCTTTCAGCAGCTCGTCGCCTATCGTGTGGCCGTAGCTGTGATTGACCGACTTGAAATTACGCGGCCCCAGGCAGATCACCGCCAGTTGTTGTTGGGAGTTGGCATAATGCTGGATCATGTTTCCCAAAGTCTCGGTCAGCGAAGCTCGGTTAGGCAGGCCGGTCAGTGGGTCGAAGCGACGGTTGTGCTCGAGCACGCTTTCAGCCGCATTGCGTCGATCGATCTCACTGGCCAAGCGATTATTTAGCTTTTGGAGTTCAATGGTGCGCTGTTGAACCCGTTGTTCCAGCTGTTGATTGTTGATAATCAACTGGTGCTGTTGGTAGAGGATTTTAAGATCCGCCTCGAGGGTTTCCCGGAACCGGGCCAGCAGCTCCTTGCTGCGTCGGTTGTAGTGATTTTCCTTGCCGTCGAGCATACAGAGGGTGCCGAACGGTTGCCCGTCTGGCCAATTCAACGGCAGGCCGTAGTAGGAGATCATCCCCAGTTCGATATCCGGGTTCTGATTCCAATCCTCGTCGGTCAGCGCATTGGGAATCAGCAGTTCCTGGCGGGTTTGAATCACGGTTTCGCAGTACAGCCCGGTATTCAGATTAGCCATCTCATTGACCGGATAGGGGTTGCCGTCGCTATGACTGGTGGCAAAAACCTCAATCTGTTGCTCATGTACGCGCATCACCAGGGACGCAGGGATTTCGGCGATCTCGGCGATCAGGTCGACGGTTTTCTGCCAGTGCTGGAGCATCTGCTCGGGTACTGCGAGTTGTCGTGTATCAATCATGCCGATTTACTCTGCCAGGCGGGAATGGATTATCGGCTTGAAACCTCAGTCGATACTGATCCTCCTTAATCCCGTTGGGTTTATCAGTTGCAGACTTTCTTATATTAGAAGGAACAAGTAATTCTTAGCATCTGCCCTGCTAAAAATACAGCGATGTCGAATCACCGGCTTGAAATCCGTCGGTGGAGTTGGGGATAAATGTAGGATTTGAGCGGTTGGAGGTCTTGAGGCTATCCCCAATATCTGTGGATAAAATTGGGGATCGGCTCGGGGTAGTAGCTGGAAGGCCAAGTTTCATGGTGCCTGCAGCGGACTGAGCGAAAAATGTTCGGGTCGATACGCGGCATGAATAGGCTGAGTTATCAACTACTTTCAGCGGTTTAATTGTCACGGCTATTGGACAGCAGTTCGATGCATCGTTGGCGCAGCAGATCACGAAGCATCAGCACAGCCGGGGTAACCTGACGACGGCTGGGGCAGATCAACCAGACCTTCAACGGCGGTGTTTGAAAACCTTTGAACAGCTGCACCAGTCGACCGTGTTGAAGATCCATCGCCACATCCAGTCTCGACTTGAATAGCACGCCTTTATCGGCCACCGCCCAACGCCGCACAATTTCTGCATCGTTGCTCTCACGATTGCCTGCCACCTTGACCCGATAACGCCCCTGATCGTCACGAAACTCCCAGGTGTCATAGAGCCCTTTGTCGAGCCGGTAGAGCAGGCAGTTGTGATTCCGAAGTTCGTTGGGGTGCTGGGGCTCACCCTGTTTGGCGAGGTAGCCGGGAGAGGCACAGACGATGCGATCAACCGTGGCGAGTTCGAACGCCACCATTGAAGAATCCTCCAACTCTCCGTAACGCATCGCGACATCAACCCGATCCAGGTAAAAGTCCGATACCGAATCACCCACGATTAGGTTCAGCGACAGGTCGGGGTGCTCGTCCATCGCCTCATCCAGCCAAGGTTGGACTAGGTTACGGCCCAGGTCGGATGAGACCGAGAAACGGAGCTGTCCGGCGATTTTACCCTGGCTCTGTTGAATAGAGGCTTTGCCTTCATCGATTGAGGCCAGGGCCTGTCGGCAGTGAAGCAGGAACCTTTCTCCCTCGTCGGTAATCCGCAGTTGTCGGGTTGAACGGATAAACAGCTGGGTATCGAGTTGCTTCTCAAGCCGCTTCAGCGCTGCACTGGCGGCAGCCGGGGTGATATCCAGTTGCTGGGCCGAAGCAGTGATGCTGCCGCTGTCGGCGGTGCGGACAAACAGATTCAGATCGGTCAGATTCATTATCAAAAATAATTTGAAAATAATTAAATCATAGCATGGTTTTTAGTATGGAAAGGCTGAGCCAGAATGTCGCCATCAATCACCGAGGAGACAACAACCATGAAAGCCATTGGTTATACACAGGCCGGCCCCATCGACGCTGCAGAGTCCCTGATCGAATTCGAGACCGAACAGCCGACGCTGGGACCCAGGGATCTGCTGGTCGAGGTGCGGGGGATTTCGGTTAACCCGGTCGATGTGAAGGTTCGCGCCAACGTCTCGCCGGAGCAGGGCCACAAAATTATTGGCTATGATGCCGCCGGTGTCGTCCGCCAAATCGGCAGTGAGGTGATCAACTTTCAGGTCGGCGAAGAGGTGTTCTACGCCGGCGATATCACCCGTCCGGGCACCAATTCGGAACTCCACGCCGTGGATGAGCGGATCGTGGCAAAGAAACCGCAATCACTGGGGTTCGCCGAGGCGGCCGGACTCCCGCTGACCTCCGTCACCGCCTGGGAGATGCTGTTCGATGCGTTCGGTTTGAAAGAGGGCGAAGGCGAGGGCGAGACGCTGTTGGTAATCGGTGGTGCCGGTGGAGTGGGATCGATTCTGATCCAACTGGCCAAGCAGCTTACCGGCCTGAGCGTGATCGCCACCGCTTCTCGCCCGGAGACGATCGACTGGGTCAAGAAGATGGGCGCCGACCATGTCATCAACCACCGCGAATCGCTGGTCGATCAGGTTAAGGCGCTGGAGCTCGAACCGCGCTACGTTGCCGCGCTGACCAACACCGACGATCACTTTGGTGCGATTCTGGAGCTGATCAAGCCTCGCGGGCACGTGGCGGTGATCGATGATCCGCAGGTGCTGGATATCAAGCCGGGCAAGATGAAAGCGCTGAGCTTCAGCTGGGAGTTTATGTTCACCCGCTCGATGTTCCAGACCGAGGATATCGATAAACAGCACCAGCTGTTGAGTCGGGTTTCAAGCCTGATCGACAAGGCCAAGCTGGTCTCTACCGTGACTAACAACCTGGGCAAACTGAGCGTTGATACCCTGAAGCAGGCCCATACTCACCAGGAGAGCGGTCGGGCGATCGGCAAGCAGGTGCTGGAAGGTTTCTAACCTAGCTTTCTATCCTAATCACTTAAGCGCAACACAAAAGGGTCCACCATGAGCCAACTAACCATCGTTGCCAATATCAAAGCCGAAGCCGACAAGATCGAGTTGGTTAAGACCGAGCTGGAAAAACTGATCGAGATTACCCGTGCCGAGGCGGGTTGCATCAACTACGATCTTCATCAGGATAACGACAACCCGGCCCACTTCCTGTTCTACGAGAACTGGGAATCTCGCGAGCTGTGGCAGGCTCATATGGCGAACCAGCATCTGCAGGATTACCTGGCCGCCACCGAGGGAGCCGTGGCGGAGTTCACCCTCAACGAGATGAGCCGGGTCGGCTAATCACGACAACGGACAAGAAGGAGACGCCCATGTTATTAGATACCCCGGTTTGCGATTTTGGTTGGAAAGCGCCGGAATTCAGCCTCAAGGATGCGGACGGCAAACTCCATCGGATGAGCGACCACCTGACCGATAAGGGGCTGCTGGTCATGTTCATCTGCAACCATTGCCCCTATGTTCAGCGGATCGCTGAGCGACTGGCGGCCGATACCCGGCAACTGATGGACCAAGGCATCGGTGTACTGGCGGTGATGTCGAACGACTACCAGCGCCATCCGCTGGATGCGCCGGACAACATGAAGCGTTTTGCCGCCGAGTATGGCTTTGCCTTTCCCTATCTGGTCGATGAGGACCAATCGGTGGGGCGCGAGTATGGTGCAATCTGCACGCCGGATTTCTTCGGCTTCAACGGCAAGGGCGAGCTGCAGTACCGGGGCCGGTTGGATGACGCCAAGATGGCCGACAGTGCCGATCGGGAAGCCGAACTGCTCAAGGCGATGGGCCAGATCGCCAGCACCGGACAGGGGCCGCAGATTCAGCATCCCAGTATGGGCTGCTCGATCAAGTGGCGGGATTAGCGCTTAGCCGATTGTGTTCCCACAGCAGGGTTGTTGTTGGTGTTGAATCGGCGGGCAGGGCACATCGCCGTAGGAGCAGAATACACAGCAGTCACCGGGGTGCGGCTTCATCAGCCGTTGGCAGTTGGCGCAGCAGTGATAGTAGAGGCAGGCATTGGTCGGCATGGTTAGCCGCTGGCAGTGCCCGCAGTGCGGGCACGTCAGGGTCGACTCCAAGATCAGTGTGGTCACCGGACACCTCCTTGGATGATCGAAGCGCCTGGGACCAGGGATCGCGCAGGCGCAGGGTTGTCATCGATTACTGGAACAGGGCGGCGTACTGGCCGTAGCCCTCCTCTTCCAGCTTCTCTACCGGCACAAAGCGCAGTGCGGCGGAGTTGATGCAGTAGCGCAGTCCGGTCGGCTCCGGACCATCCTTGAACACGTGGCCCAGGTGTGAGTCGCCGTGCTTGCTGCGGACTTCGGTGCGCGGCAGCAACAGTTTGAAATCACGCTTCTCGACGATATAGGCGGATTCCAGCGGCTGGTAGAAGCTCGGCCAGCCGGTGCCGGACTTGTACTTGTGGGTCGAGGAGAACAGCGGCTCGCCACTGACGATATCGACGTAGATGCCCGGCTGCTTGTTATCCCAGTACTCGTTATTGAACGGCTGTTCGGTGCCTTCGTGCTGGGTGACCTTGTACTGCAGCGAGGTCAGCTTCTGCTTGATTTCACTGTCGCTAGGCTTGCTGTAGCTTGGGCTGGAATCATTCATCGTCATCTTCCCGGCTTGTTCAGGTTGAGCGGTTTTAACCATCATCGGCGGCTCAGGCGGTGCCAACTTCAGGTCTTTGCCCCAGGTTTTCTCCAGATACTGGTCGCGACCGGAACCGTGACGGTAGAACTTATAACGGATCGGGTTACGACTGTAGTAGTTCTGATGATAGCCTTCGGCCGGCCAGAAGGTTTCCAGCGGCAGCAGCTCGACGGTCAGCGGCTTGTCGTAGCGACCGGTGGCTTCCAGCGCCTGCTTCGAGGCTTCGGCCTGGGCCTTCATCTCGGCATCGGAGTAGAAGATCGCCGGACGGTATTGCGGACCCCGGTCAACAAACTGACCACCGCTATCGGTCGGATTCACATGACGCCAGTACACCTGCAGCAGGTAGTCGTAGCTGACCTTGGTCGGATCGTAGTAGACGATCACCGCCTCGATGTGACCGGTCTGACCGGCGGACACCTGACGATAGGTGGGGCGATCCTCTTCACCGCCGGTGTATCCCGACACGGCCTCGATCACGCCATTGACCTTTTCAAAATCGGATTCGGTACACCAGAAGCAACCACCGGCAAACACGGCGGAGGCGGTACCTTCGGGTAGCTCGGGAATCTCGTAGTTGTTGGCCGCACGCATGGTGCTGGTGTAGACAAGGCCGGCGCCTAGAATCACGGTCGCCAATACCCCGGGAAGTCGGCCGGAAAAAATGGAAAGCAACTTCATTGTTTAACCCCTGTATCGATCGTTGTTATTAGCTATACGCAGTAACTGGGGGTTTAGATGCAGAAAAGCGGGAAATATTTCATTCCGGCGCCAGGTTTTTTGTTGCCGCACCGGACGGCGCTGCTGATCGGGTCGTGGCTAGCTAGTGTGCGGTTAGAACACCATCGGGGTTGAGATCGACTGGATAATCAGCTGTTCCGCGTTCTTCAGTGCCGAGGCAGCATCCAGTAGTTGCTGCTCTGACAGCTGCTGACCGGCCTCCAGCGCGGCTGGCTTGAGCGTCGACAACCAGTGATCTTTACCGCCGACCGTAGCCGCAGCACCGGTCACCAGCAGGCAGAGTGCGAAAGCGGAAAGGGGGGCACGCAGCGACATGAGATCTCCTTACTGTTTACTGGCAATGGATGGACAAACGGCCGGTTAGCGCCATGTAGTTTTCTGCATATTCAGGAACAGTGCCGCAGGGTTAGGCGGAAACGGGTAAGAAAGCGCAGTTTACTGATCGTAAATGAGCATTTTGAACCCGTTTCCAACGACGCCATGTGGTGCTGTGTCGGTTATGCAAAGCTTCTTTTGAGTGAAGGACTATAGCGGGATGGAGGTAAAGGCGGGGTAAGGGAAAGTTAAAGAAAGTGTAAAGATCGCCTAGCCGACAAGCTTTCGAAGGCCTTGCTGGGATAACTGCATGCGGAAATTTTGCAGCCGTTGGCCGTAGCGAAGCACTACCTGAGCCTCCACAATCTCAAATCCGTGACGCTCGAAAAACGGCAGCGCAACCTTGCTGGCCTCCACGCTTAACGTATTCAGCCCAAGCTGATAAGCAGCCCGGCACAGGTGGGTCAGCAACGCGGTGGCAATCCCCCGGTGCTGGTGATCCGGATGCACATACAAGCAATCGATATAGCCGTGTTCGCGCAGTTCGATAAAGCCGACGATCTGGCCATTGGAAACTGCCACGAACGGTTGGCTGGTCTGCAGCCGCGCCTGCCACTTGGCGTAATCCGTCGGCGGCGCCCAGGCCTGTTTCTGCGCCGGCGTATAGATCGCATCATCGATGGCATAGACCGAACGGTGGAACAGATCGGCGATCTCGTCACTGTCGACGGATTGGAAGTTGCGGATCTTCATGGGGTCTATTGCTCAAGCCATCGAAACTGTGAATCACACTGCCTGGTCGACCGACCTGTTGCATCAAAGGCGCCGGAAATATCACACCAGAGATCGGCGGTAATTACGTAAAGGGGCTTACTGTAATGAAACACCAGCGCCGCCATCAAAAAGCCAATACAGAGACAAACTGCTGCCAGAGAGGTGTGGACTACCCGGCCATAGCGGCAAGATCGCTTCGTCTCGACCTCTTTCAGGACGAATAGCGGCAGATAAGCCAGCAGTCCGACAACGCAGTAGCTGACAAAGATAACCCCCAGCAGGAGCAAAAAGATCGGGACAATAACCACCAGAGAGAGTGCGAGCATGACGTTATCCTTGTCGTGCAGGTTCTACAGTAAGACACCAAATCCGGTCTCAGAAAGCAGCAAAATGCCATAAATCGACATCAAGCTCAGCGGGATCGCGGGGATCAACCAAGCCAATACTAAACATACCTTGCCGATTTTACTGAGTGTGAGTTGCCTCAAGTGAGTAAGGCTTTGGTAACCCAGCCAAAAGATCATAGGAAGAAACCAAAACACTACGGCGGTCGATCTGGCCGCGCCGTCCAGCCCAGGGCCGCCTGCAATAATAATGGCAAGAACCGCAGTGAGCACCGCCGCGAGCGGCAAAAGAATCCAGGCTTTTGGGGTTAACATCCCTGCGCCACTATGCTGGCTTTTCCCGTGCTGGCCGCAGCTCTAGAGCGTTCATCATGGGGTTGATTGGCTAGCAGAAATTGTTGGCTTGGTGTGTCTACAGCCATCTTCGAGCTTTTTTCTTGTAAGCCAAGAAGTCTGATCCAAATAATAAATCCAGCGCTTGCTCTTCTGGCTGAATCTGAAACCTGTTCATATACCAAACGAACCCGAGGGTTAAGACCAGAGCATAGAGATTGGCCAGAAAAAGCCCCCAACCGATCAGTGCGAATAAAAAACCGACGTACATGGGGTTTCGTGTGTGTCGGTAGATGCCTTTGGTAACAAGTGCCGAAGCGGCATTCGGTGTCGTTGGGTTAACCGTTGTCTTGGCCTTGTTGAAGCTGTAAACGCCGGATACAGAGAAACACACACCGATGGCGGCAAAGAACAACAAGGCAGTGATTCTGGCTGCCAGAGGGACCGCTACACTGGGCAGCAGCCAAGCGATCGCCCACATCAGCGTAGCAAAGAGAATGACCAGTAACACCGGTGGGATCTTTAACTCAAGGCTAACCATCAGTGTTCTCTGTGCGTGGCGTGGAGATCGTATATTCAAAAAAAACAACACCATCTCCACTATTTGGCTGCTCTATAAAGCCTTGTCTTTTAAGTAAATTGGCTGATGCGACATTGGACTCCTCAACGCCAGCGATTAACTTTACCCAAGACTCGTTGTTCGAAATTTCTCCAATAAATCCTGTAAGTAATTCACTGGCTAACCCTTTTCCCCAGTAGTCTTCAGCAAGCAAGTAACCGATATGAGCATCAGTGTCGTTTTCGACAGAGGCGAACAAAAAGCCAATCAGAGTGCCCTCTACCGAGGTTACGAGAAACAATCGGCTCTCCGACAACATTCGATCAAGCCAGATTTCAGCTAGCTCTTTCGAGTCAATACCATGAAAGTAAGGGGGAAGGTTTTCAACTACGGGCGGAGTCAAAATTTTGGGTATCCGCTCAAGCAAAGACGTGTGCTTACACGAGGTTAAGCTACCTGTTAGCTCAGATACGCTCAGTCTTGAGCTTGCAAATGATAAACCCATGTTTCTCACCAATATCGATAACAACCTTAGCGTATGAAGCGGAGTACGCCTTCGCATCGCGAAGCGATGAATAGGCGTACCTGCTGACTGCGCTTGTTATCCATTTACATCTTGAGATCTACCTTGCCGTGGATGCTGGTGATCAAAGGTTTTCCCTCTTTGTAAATGATTTCGATGGTCTCTACGGTTTCCGATGAAGCAATAATTTGACCGTTCATTTCCACGGTTTCGAGGGTAACATCACTAGCGGTTGCTCGATGCCCGTTTGGACCCATATTAATTTCAATGTCTCTAACTTCGTATGTGAAGTTCGCAGGCATAGCCCAAGATTGCTTAAGCATCGCCTTATAACTATCGACGTTGAGCGTCACCTTGCCGCCCATGTTTGCAGGCAGCTCTAATATTATCTCGGCATCATCAGCTAAATAAGATATTAGCTTGTCAGCATCATGAGACAAAACTGCCTGCTCCATCTGATTTAGCATTTTTCGGACATCATTCTCCGTCATTCCAGAATCAGCGACAACACTGAATGAAACAAGCATGGAAATTGCTACCAAAAGGTTTTTTATGTAATTCAATTTAACTCTCCTTAGTTTGATTGATACATCATGGTAAATAATTCTTTATTAACGATATCCAAACCACGAAGCGGTTTGGTGTTCCGAGCCAGCTTGCTGGCTTAAGTTGATTGCCTTGTATGGTTGATTTCTTCTCCATTTTACAACGTTAAGGATCTTGACGAATAAAGTCTCTAAGCAACCAATAGCTGATCGCGAAATTTATAATTACCACAACAATAAACTCGATAGGGTTTTCCTCTCTTGTAATATATCTTGATATAGAGTGCTTACCCCCAATCCCTAAAGTCTCTCCTGTGGCAAGGGCAGATAATGCACATACCAGCATAAATACCCCTAAAGCTAATGAAACAATATTTTTAGGCATTTCTACGAAGACACATAACGCCGCGCTAACGGGACGAAGCCGCGTAGCGGTTGAGTTACAAGCCCAACTAAGTTGGGCGTTAAGTTGAGCGCCTTGTTAAATTTCCGTAACGGCAAGGCCTGGATAATCCTTTACTGCTTGCGCTGCTGCTGTGAGCCCTTCGTAGCCAGAAATATCAATCTTTTGAGAATTTTGCATGAAGAACCGTATTTTTTGAGGAGTTCCATGAAGCGTTGATATTTCAGCAGAAGCCACGTCTTTGAAGCGAATGAACCCCTCATAGTTTTGGCTTGGCTCAACCATCTTTATGAAATCGTTGGTGACTTCAATAAACTTCTCGTTTTCTGCTTCGTATATATCAGATATATCAGTTTTTAATTTGAAAAATAATGCGACCCCTACGCCTAGAACGGCAAAAAAAGACCAGCCAACCCAGGCGGCCTTGCCATAGATGAATAAAGCAAAGATGAGCGCAGTAGGCACCCCGAAAAGGAGGGCTTTGTTTCTGGCTTTGCTGCTGGATCGCTGAAGTTGAGTCATAGGAAATTTAACGCCGCAATAACCGGCAGCTGGATCGACGCGAAGCGGCGAGTAAGCTGTCCGGCGCCGCAGGCGCGTAGTTGATTGCTTTGTTATACGATGACTCTATATATTTCATTTTGGTCACTGAAAATATGGTTAAGCCCTTTCACAAAGGAGCTATAGGCTTCGTCTCCAATGTCGAAAGTAATTTTGAAGCACCTAATGTTTGGTAAACGATCAAACGGCTTTGATAGATGTATTTCAAGGTGACTTCGAGAAACTTCACACTGTGATATGCAGTTGTACCCGGAGTTGATTTGATCGCTGTACTCTAGGTGGACACCCCAGTCATCATCGTCGCCGAGGGTTACACCTCGTTGAAACACCACATACTGAAAGTGCCCAGAACTATCCTCAGAACCTCTGGCACCTGATATGACCGTATCAAATTCTTCTGTAGTTGAGGCTTCAGTTGCGGTGAATTCAAGCACCATAGTTGGATCTACTCGTATAACAGTCTGGTTATGAGGACGCTGTCCTCATAACAATTATTAGCGGGACGTCCATCTATCCCCTCAAGAAACTGACTAGCCTCTTGGTAACCATCTGTTTAGTAACAGCTTTGTCTTCCAAAGTAAGTTGTCGCCACGTGAAATGTGGACGTATAAGCGGCGTGAATGCTGTTAACTGGGGCGGAGGCGGTAGAAGAGCGCCGTTGAGACTACCTTGCATATCCTTATCTCCCGAATGCATTCCGTTGCTAAGCGGCTGGGCTAAGATAGCCCGACAATCGCTCTGGGTAGCGTTGAGTGTTTCATACTCAACGGCCAAAGAAAACCATGCTGGATCAGGTTACTAGGTCGATCTGCTGTAGGGTGCCAGCTTGGCCGTTCTCGGAGAGATAAACCCCGGTGGCGCGGATTTTTCCCTGAAGTTCGTTGCTGCTGTTTTTCAGCTCAAACGGGGTGTCGGTGGAACCCAGGTAAAGGGCGCCGACCTGAAGTTCGTTGAGGCTGAGCAGTTGGTCATCGCCGTTGTCCTTCTTGATCCAGACCCGGAGTTGGTCGTAGACGTCGTCGGCTTCGTCGATCCAGCCGTTGTTGTCGTCATCATAGGCGGCCAGATCGGCGAAACCGTTACCGCTGAGGGCGCCGAACAGTTCGCGGCCGTCGTTGATGGTGCCGTCACCGTTCTTGTCCAGCGCCAGCATGCCGCTGTGGCTGGCCAGTTGGTTGATCTCGTCGAGCTGGCCGTCGGCGTCGATATCGAACTCAAACTTGTCGGCACGCAGCTCGGCGGCGCGAACATCGAGGTTGATCACCAGCGGGTCCTTCAGCTTGGCGCCGGCTTCGATCAGGACTCGGTCGTGCTCGATATATTCGCGCGACATTTTCAGATCCAGCGCGAAATCAATCTCGCGGCCATCGCTGGTGCGAACCTTGCCTTGGGCCTGAAACTCGGTCTGTTCCGATTCGATGTAGGTGCGCTCGTATTCGTAGCGCATCCCGGCCTGGGGCAGCGGGGCGATACCGGTCTCGGCGCCAGCACTGACGTCGGCGGCTGCTTGGTTCGGGTCGGTATCCAGCTCCGGCTGGCTCAGGTTGATTTCGCGGCCGGTCAGTTGTTCCAGCAGCGCTTTGATCAGCTTCAGACGCGGCGACAGTTCGGGTTTGTAGGCTTCGTCCTGATCGGGCTCGATAGTCGCTGTTGGCGACGAAAGCAGCGGGACCGGCTCGTTGATCTGGCGCTCATCCGGGGCCAGGGTGCCCAGTTCGGCCGGCAATTGTTGGCCGGGGCGATTGTTGGCCATCGCCTGCTGCTGGCTCATCTCCAGTGACAGCCGCCGTCGGCTTTCACTGCTCAGTTCGACCGAGCGGGTGACCTGGCCGTCTTCGTCGACCTGAAACAGACGCAGGGATTCGCGTTCATGCAGTTGTTGATCGGCGCGGTGCTCGGCCTGGAGGTTGACCTGGCTGGATTCGATACGCATCAGTGACTCGCTTGGGCACTGGGGGAAACGGCTTCAGGACGGCTGGCGGGGGCAACGCATGGCCCGGTTCCTGCTGTTTCCGACAGGCCCGGTTTTTCATAAGGGGTAAGGTTTTTTAGCGGCAGGAATCGAGCAGACTTGAGGGGCGGGAGCGGGTTGGCAGCTGCTGATTTTCAAGCCATTGATTTAATTGACCCCAGTTTTACTAATGGGGTGGACTCGAGCAGTTATTGCGGGCGTTGCCGTGGTGTCAGATCGCGTTGTTGCAGCCATTCGTTAGCTTCATCCCAGTCGTGAAATACCGTCAGCAATGCCCCTTGACGGGTGATGCCTGACTTCTGCGCGTACATTCTGAGCATGCCGTAGAGAAAAGGGCGGTTGCCGATGTAGATCGTGGGCGCATCGCGGCGATGGTCACTGTACTGACGGGCGGTCTTGATGACCGAGTCCATCTGCTGGGTCGGCAGTTGGCTCATGTCGGCTTCACAGAAATCCCAGATCACCATCTGACAGCGGGTGAGGGGGTACTGTTTGCTGATGGTTTGGTTGATCTCCTCGATAGTCACGACCCCTTTAACCAAGATGGTCAAGGTGGCATCGGTTTGATCAAAAAAGGTCTCAATGGTGGCCATAACGGATGCTCTAAGCTGTCACTGCCGACTATAGACGATCTTACGGCTTAGGCCAGTTTGCTGCAGTGGCAGACAACGAGAACCGGACTCAAACGGTCGCTAAAATCGCTGTTATGCTCCGTCGATGTAAAAAATATTTAACTTGTTTGTTCCGCGCAAATGCCCTGTCAGCGGGGGCTATGCGTTTCCTGTATCACCGCCCTTTAACATTTCGATTGTGGGGTCATAGTCGTTGACCTAGGCTCTGATTCGGTATTTTCAACACGATAGCTCTATCGAAACCGCCGCAAGCCAGGTCGGCTGTTGGCGGTGCGTTGATAACAACAACCATAAACGGATGGAACGATGAAGAAAATTAGCAACCTGATGGCCGGCGCCGCCCTGACGCTGGGTCTTTCGCTGAGCGCCCACGCTGCCACGCTGAAGATGGCCTACGATGCCGACCCGGTATCACTGGATCCGCACGAGCAGCTTTCCGGCGGTACCCTGCAGCAATCGCACCTGAACTTCGACCCGCTGGTTCGCTGGAACAACGACCTGGGCTTTGACGGTCGTCTGGCCGAGTCCTGGGAGCGGATCGACGACAGAACCGTGCGCTTCAAGCTGCGCTCCGGGGTTAAGTTCCATTCCGGCAACACCCTGAGTGCCGAAGATGTTCGCTGGACGTTCGAGCGTCTGAAGAGCAGCCCGGATTTCAAAGGGATCTTCGCGCCGTTTGAAGGCATCAAGGTTGTTGATGATCTGACTTTCGATCTGATCACGAAGAAGCCGTTCCCGCTGGTGCTGCACTCGGCCACCTACATCTTCCCGATGGATTCCAAGTTCTACACCGGTGAAGATGAGAAAGGTGAGCCGAAAGACAAGCTGGTTAAATTTGCCGGCACTTTCGCTTCCACCAATGTTTCCGGCACCGGTCCGTTTATCGTCACCAGCCGCGAGCAGGGCGTGAAGGTTGAGATGGAGCGTTTTGCCGACTACTGGGACACCAACTCCCCGGGTAACGTCGACAAGATCGTCCTGACTCCCATCAAAGAAGCCCCGACCCGTGTTGCCGCGCTGCTGTCCGGTGATATCGACTTCATGGCGCCGGTTCCGCCGACCGATCACAAGCGTATCAACGGCAACGGTAAGGTTGACCTGGTCACCATGCCGGGCACTCGTATCATCACCTTCCAGATGAACCAGGACCGTCGTGAAGAGTTCAAGGACGTTCGTGTTCGTCAGGCGATCGTTCACGCGATCAACAACGAAGGTATCGTCAAGAAGATCATGAAGGGCTTCGCCACCACGGCTGCTCAACAGAGCCCTAAAGGTTATGCTGGCTACAATGCCAACCTGAAACCGCGCTACGACCTGAAGAAGGCCAAGCAACTGATGAAGGACGCCGGTTACGAGAAGGGTTTCTCCATCACCATGATGGCGCCCAACAACCGTTACACCAATGATGCCAAGATCGCTCAGGCGGTGGCTTCGATGCTGTCCAAGATCAACATCAAGGTTGACCTGAAGACCATGCCGAAGGCGCAGTACTGGCCCGAATTTGATGCCCGCGCCGCAGACATGATGATGATCGGCTGGCACGCGGACACCGAAGATTCGGCCAACTTCACTGAGTTCCTGGCGGCTTGCCCGAACACCGACACCGGTGCCGGCCAGTACAACAGCGGTAACTACTGCAACCCGAAGGTTGACGAGCTGGTCAAGATGAGCGGCACCGAAACCGATCCGGCCAAGCGTGCCGCGATGCTGCAGGAAGTCGAGCAGATCCTGCACGACGAAGCTGCGTTCGTGCCGCTGCACTGGCAGAACCTGGCCTGGGGTGCTTCCAAAAAAGTTAAGGCAGCTCCGGTTCTGAACGTTATGGAATTCCCCTATCTGGGAGATCTGGTGGTCGAATAATCGCCATCAAACCCGGCTGATGGGTGGCTCGTCTCCCGTCCATCGGCCTTGCTGTCGCCTTGCCCAACACTCACGGGGTGGGGCGTCAGCAGCCTTTCCCAGCGCCTAAATATTTTTATAAAACGGTAGCGCTGCGCTCGGAAAGGCTGTTGTTTCGGCGGCCCCGGGGCTGTCTCTAGGCGCACCATCTGTAAGAGTTGACCGCTATGATCGCCTTTGTGATCCGTCGCCTGATTCAGGCGATGATTGTGATGTTCGTCATCAGCCTGCTCAGCTTCTCGATTCAGGACAACCTGGGTGACCCGCTGCGTGAGCTGGTGGGTCAGTCGGTGTCCGAACAGGAGCGGCAGGAACTACGCGACGAACTGGGATTAAACGACCCCTTCCTGACCCAATACCTGCGTTTTGCCGGCAAGGCGCTGCAGGGTGACCTGGGAACCTCCTATTTCTTCAAGGAACCGGCGCTGGATGTGATCCTGAAAAAGCTGCCGGCGACGCTGGAGCTGGTGTTCGGCGCCACCCTGATCATCGTCTGCCTGTCGGTGCCGCTGGGGGTCTACTCGGCGATCAATCCCCGCAGTTTGTTATCGAAGACGGTGATGGGGCTCAGTATCGTTGGGATCTCGATTCCGGTGTTCCTGACCGCGATCATGCTGATCTACCTGTTCGCGGTGGAGCTGGCTTGGCTGCCTTCCTACGGACGCGGTGAGACCGTACCGGTGTACGGCAGTTGGGAAACCGGCTTCTTCACCGTTGACGGCCTGCTGCACCTGTTGCTGCCCTGCGTCTCGCTGGCCTCGATCATGCTGCCGCTGTTTATCCGCCTGATTCGGGCCGAGATGATGGAGGTGCTCGAATCCGAGTACATCAAGTTCGCCAAGGCCAAGGGGCTGCCGCTGAAGCGGATCTACTTTCTCCACGCGCTGAAGAACACCATGCTGCCGGTTATCACCGTCGGCGGGGTGCAGATCGGCACGATGGTGGCTTACACCATCCTGACCGAGACGGTTTTCCAATGGCCGGGCATGGGCTTCCTGTTCCTGGAAGCGGTAAACCGAGTCGATACCCCGCTGATCGTGGCGTACCTGATCGTCGTCGGCGCAATCTTTGTGATCACCAACACTCTGGTGGATCTGATCTACGGTCTGGTTAACCCGACCGTCAAACTGGCGGGAGGCAAGTCATGAGCAGCGACGTTTTGGCCCCGGCGGCCGCGCCGAGCCGCTGGCAGCGTTTCAAGGACAGTCAGCTGGTTCACAGCTTCAGCCGTGACAAGCTGGCGATGGTCAGTTTTACCATCTTCGTACTCTATCTGTTGGCGGCGTTGTTGGCGCCGCTGATTGCGCCCTACAACCCCTACGATCCTTCAGCGATCGATATTATGGATTCGGAGATTCCGCCGGCATGGCAGGAAGAGGCCGATGAGCGCTTTGCTCTCGGTACCGACGCCCAGGGCCGGGATATGCTCAGCACCATGCTGTACGGCACCCGGATCTCGCTGATGATCGGTATCTGTGCGGTGATGCTGCAGATGTTCCTCGGTGTGATGATCGGCCTGACCGCCGGGTACTTCGGCGGTCGTATCGACAGCTTCCTGATGCGTCTGGCTGATATCCAGCTGTCGTTCTCCACCATGATGGTGGCGATCGTGGTGCTGGCGGTATTCCAAGCCGCTTTCGGCGCTGAGCTATACGCCGATCTGGCGATCTTTATGCTGATATTGGTGATCGGGATCGCCGAGTGGCCCCAGTATGCTCGGACCGTACGGGCCTCGGTGTTGGCCGAGAAACACAAGGAATATGTCGACGCTGCTCGCGTGATGGGCTTCAAGAGCTCGCGGATCATGTGGCGCCATATTCTGCCCAACACGCTGTCGCCAATTCTGGTTATCTCGACCGTGCAGGTGGCCAACGCGATCATCTCCGAAGCTTCGCTGAGTTTCCTCGGTCTGGGAATGCCGGTGTCGCAGCCCTCGCTTGGCTCGCTGATCTCCAGTGGCTTCGAGTACATCTTCAGCGGCTCCTGGTGGATCACGGTTATTCCGGGGATCGTGCTGGTGGTGCTGGTGCTGGTGATGAACCTGCTCGGCGACTGGTTGCGTGATGTATTGAATCCGAAACTGTACAAGGGGTAAACGACGATGGCACTACTCGAAGTCAACAACCTCGAAGTCAGCTTCGGACTGCGTCAGGGTGCGGTCAAGGCGCTGCGCAATGTCAGCTTTACCGTCGAGCGCGGTGAGCGGGTCGGGATCGTCGGTGAATCCGGCGCCGGTAAGTCGGTGGCGGCATTCTCGATCCTGAACCTGATCAGCCGCCCCGGCGAGATCACCGACGGCGAGATCCTGTTCGAAGGCCAGAACCTGGCCACACTCAGCGACAAGCAGATGCGCAGCATCCGCGGTAACCGTATCGCGATGATCTTCCAGGATCCGATGATGACGCTGAACCCGGTGCTGACCCTGGGCCAGCAGATGGTTGAGTGTCTGCAGGCGCACCGCAAGATAAGCACCGCCGATGCCCGTGCGATTGCGATCGAGAAACTGCGCCAGGTGCAGATTCCGTCACCGGAAACCCGTATCGATCAGTATCCCCATGAGCTGTCCGGCGGGATGCGTCAGCGGATCATCATCGCCATCGCGCTGCTGCTCGATCCGGTGCTGATTATCGCCGACGAACCGACCACGGCGCTGGATGTGACCATCCAGGCCGAAATCATGGAGTTGCTGCTGAACCTGTGTGATTCCAACAACGTCGGTCTGATTCTGATCACCCACGATCTGGGGGTGGTATCGCAGATCACCCAGAAGGCGATCGTGATGTACGCCGGTCGGATTATCGAACAGGGTCCGACCAAAGAGATCATCAACGATGCTCAGCATCCCTATACCCAGGGACTGATCAACGCGCTGCCGCAGCAGACCGTACCGGGTCAGCGATTGAATCAGATCCCCGGTTCGATGCCGTCGCTGCAGGCGATTCCCAGTGGCTGCGCGTTCAACCCCCGCTGCGATTTCGTGATGGACGAGTGTAAGACCCGTCTGCCCGAATTCACCCGTTCCGGCGGATGCTCGGTGGCCTGCCATATGGTGCGGGCGATGAAGCAGAATCCGGAAACCGTGCAGCCAGTCGACAGCAGCGAGGAAGTGAAATGAACGCCGCCCAACCTATTTTGCAGATCAAGGATCTGTACAAACGATTCAATATCTCCGGCGATTTTCTCGACCAGCTGAAATTTGAAGGCGGCAAGATCGTCCGCAAGCAGGAGCATGTCCACGCCATCAATGGCGTCAGCTTCGACGTGATGCCGGGTGAAGCGCTCTGCGTGGTCGGCGAGTCCGGCTGCGGCAAGTCGACCGTGGCCCGCACCGTGATGGGCCTGCTAAAGCCCAGCGGTGGCTCGATCCACTACAAGGGCGATCGCATCGATTCGCTGTCCGACCGGGCGCTGCTGCCCTATCGGCAAAAGATGCAGATGATCTTCCAGAACCCCTATGCGTCGCTGAATCCGCGCAAAACCATCAACCAGACCCTGGAAGAGCCGGTTCGCTTCCACAACCCGCAGATGAGCAACACCGAGGTGGCCGACAAGGTCAAGGAAGTGATGTTCGACGTCGGCATCGACCCGAGCTGGGGTGTGCGTTTTCCGCATGAATTCTCCGGTGGTCAGCGCCAACGGATCTCCATTGCCCGGGCCCTGACTCTGGATCCTGAATTCGTGGTGGCGGATGAGCCGATCTCGGCGCTGGACGTGTCGATTCAGGCCCAGGTGCTGAACCTGATGATGAAGGCCCAGGAAGAGCACAACCTGACCTACCTGTTTATCACCCACGACCTGTCGGTGGTGGAGCACTTCGGTACCCGGGTGGCGGTGATGTACTTGGGCACACTGTGCGAGTTGGCGCCGACCAAGACGCTGTTCGCCACGCCCAAGCACCCCTATACCCAGGCGCTGCTGAGCGCGATTCCGCGGTTGGAGGACAATGCCCCGAGCCATATCCGCCTGCAGGGTGAGGTGCCAACCCCGGTGAACCTGCCCAGCGGCTGCGTGTTCCACGGACGCTGTCCCCACGCGAACGAGCGCTGCAAGGTCGAGATTCCGGAACTGATCGCCTGCGATGATGGTTCCAAGGTGGCCTGCCACGGGATCGAAGAGGGTAGGCTCTAACTGCTAATTAAACCGGTGCTGGCTGCTGCATCCGCTGTGGTGCTATGGTCATACTGTTGATTAGTGGCAGAGTTGTCGTCCCATGGATCTGAAGTGGTTGGAAGATTTTCGAGTTCTGGCTCGGACCCGGCATTTTTCCCGGGCTGCCGAAGAGCAGAACGTGACCCAACCGACCTTCAGCCGGCGAATCAAGATGCTCGAGGACGAGATCGGGGTGATGCTGATCGACCGCAACACCCTGCCGCTGAGTCTGACCCCGGCCGGTAAGCTGTTTCTGGAAGCTTCGGAGCGGATCAGTCGTGATCTGCGCGAAGCCCGTGAGCAGTGTTTGGATCTGGAGCGGGCCGAAGCCGAGAAGCTGCGCTTTGCCACCAACCAGACGCTCTATCTGAGTTTCTACCCGGACTGGGTGGCGCAGTTCAGCGATGAGATCGATCTGAGCCTGAACCTCAACTCCACCTCCTGGATCGGCGCCGATTTCTGTCAGGCGCTGGAGCATGGTGAATGCGACCTGGTGCTCTGTTACTGGCATCCATCGATCGATTTTCTGCGACCGCTGGAAGGGCGTGAGTTCCAGTACCAGACCATCGCCCATGAGCGGTTGATGCCGGTGACCGCCGTCGATGAGCAGGGCCAGCCTCGATTCCTACTGCCCGGGTCCGATGCCGCACCGCTGCCGTATATCGGCTACAACGACAGCACTTTCCTCTACCCGGTGATCGCCGATCACCTGCGTAAGATCGAACAGTTACCCCATCTGCTGCAAGTGAACCAGAACTCCCAAGCGATCAGCGTCAAAGCGATGATCAGTCAGGGCTATGGCGTTGGCTGGTTGCCCCAGCGATTGCTGCTGCAAGGGGGCGAGCAGGGGCTGGTTGCCGCCGGTGATGAGAGTTGGGCGATCGATCTGGAACTGCGCCTGTATCGGTCGCGCAGCAACCTGTCGCCACAGCTGGAGAAACTCTGGCAGCGGGCACTGTCCCAGGAACCCCCCACGCTCAAAGTTGTTCGCGGCTAGGCCGCGGTTTGTGAATCGATCCTTTTTCTTATGTTGACCCTATTGTCGGAGTGAATGCTATGCACGCTGATGCCGCCGCTAACCCCAGCCAACCGGTCTGGAGCGAGCTTTATCCTGATCATCTGGCCAAGCAACTGGCCCAGATTGAAGCGGCGCTTCCGCTGTCCGGCTGCGAGCGCTTGCTGATCTTCAGTGGGGCCGCCAAGACGCTGTTCCGGGATGACCATGATTACCCGTTCCACGCCAACCCCTATTTCCGCCGGCTATTGCCGTTGCCGTTTTTGGCCGATAGTGCGGTATTGATTGAGCCGGGCTCAAAGCCCAAACTGTTCTACCCCAACCCCAGTGATTTCTGGCATCAGAGCGCCGGTCGCCCGGAGGGCTTCTGGGTCGACTCGTTTGAGATTGTCGAGATCGAGCGCGCCGAGCAGATTGGCAAAGCCCTGACCGACCCGGCTTCGATCGCTTTCGTCGGCGAGGAAACCGCCTTGGCCACCGACTGGGGCATCAACCACTGCAACCCTGAGCCGTTGCTGCACGCACTGGACTGGGCCAGTTCGATCAAAACCGACTATGAGCTCGCCAGCCTGCGCCAAGCGTCGCAGATTGCCGCCCGTGGTCATCTGGCCGCCCGCGAAGCCTTTCTTGAAGGTTACAGCGAATTCGGTATCAATCTGGCCTATCTGGCCGCCACCGGGCAGCGAGAGTGCGAGCTGCCTTACGGAAATATCGTGGCGTTGAATGAGAACGCGGCGGTGTTGCACTACCAGCACCAACAGCGCATGGCACCGGAAAAGATCCACAGCTTCCTGCTCGACGCCGGGGCTCAGGTGAATGGCTACGCCAGCGATATCACCCGGACCTGGGCCTATCCCGCCGGTTCGGCCGGCAGCGTGGCGTTCAACGCGCTACTGAAACAGATGGAGCAACTCCAGCAACAGCTATGCGAGCAGTCGCTGGCCGGGGTTAGCTTTGTCGAGCTGCATCGTCGTTGTCACGAACTGCTTGCACGGGTGCTGGTTGAGTCGAAGCTGGTTCGTTGTTCCGCCGAGGCGGCGCTGGATCAGGGCATTACCCGCACCTTTATGCCCCATGGGCTTGGGCACCTGCTTGGTACTCTGGTGCACGATAGTGCTGGCCGGGTCTGTGATGCCAAGGGCACCGCGCTGGCGCCCCCGTCGGAGCATCCGTTCTTGCGGCTGACCCGCGAGCTGGAACAGGATATGGTGCTGACGATCGAGCCGGGGCTCTACTTTATCGATTCACTGCTGGCGGAAATGGCGCAGAGCCCGGCCGCGAAGCTGGTCAACTGGTCGGAAGTGGAGAAACTGCTCCCGTACGGTGGAATTCGGATCGAGGATAATCTGCGAATCACCGCTCAGGCGCCGGAGAATCTGACCCGCGACGCCTTTGCCGGCCTGGAATCCGCCTGAATTGGAATCAGTCTGATTTAGTCTCAGTCTGGTTGCTGGGCTCGGGGCGGGGTCTGAAACAGATCTCGCCCTCCAGCTCCGGGTAGAGTCCGATCTTGTCGGCATAGAACTCGCGGATTTTGGCCAGGTCGGCCTCTTCATCACCGCTCAGGTGAATCATCGGGCCCAGCCCGATGCGCTTGGTCTTAAAGCAGACAAAACCCAGCACCACCGGTACTTCGGCGCTGAGGGCCAGATGGTAGAAGCCGGAACGCCAGCAGTCAGTATGACCCCGGGTACCTTCGGGGGTGATCACCAGTACCATGCGCTCGTGCTCTTGAAAGGCACGGGCCAGCTCGCCGATAAAACCCTTGGTGCGAGCACGGTCCACTCCGATACCACCCAGCGCCCGCATCAGGATGCCCAGCGGCCAGAAGAACAGGGTGTGTTTGGCGATCCAGTTGAACTGAAACCCAACTGCAAACTTGAACAGCATCGCCAGCATAAAATCCCAGTTGCTGGTATGGGGGTAGCCGATCACCACGTAGCGTTTTTCATTGGGGATATTGTCGACCAGGGTCCATCCCAGTTTCTTGGCTAGCCAGCGACAGAAAGACTGCATCGCGTTTGACTCCTTACTGCGTTTATCAGGGGCGAGCTATTTGATGGTCAGCCACACACCCAGCATCATGGCACCGATGCCCATCAATTTACTGCTATCGATTGGTCGGACTTCGGCACCTAGCCAGCCGAACTGATCAATCACTGCGGCAGCGATAAACTGTGCGGCGGTGATCAGGATGAAGGCACTGACAACCCCCAGACGGGACACGCTGTAGCCGATCGAACCGACGATCACCAAGCCCACTAAGCCGGCGGTCAGTGTCCACCAAGGCAGCTGCTGCCATTGACTGAGGTTGCCGCCACGGTAGACCAACATCACCAGGGCGATACAAGCCGCCCCGATCACGTAGGTTAGAAACACACTCTCCAGGGTTCCCAGTTGCCTGTCCATGACTCCCATCAACTGGCCCTGGACGGTGATGGCGATGCCGCCCAGCGCGGCTACCAGCAGTAGCGAAAGCGGTGTGCTCACTTAGGCTGCTCGTAGAATACGTAAGGGGTGGAGTAGTCGCTGAATTCGAAGTAAACCTTCTTCTCACCGGCATCTTTAACACCGTTGAGATTGGCGTCCAGAACACCATAGCCAAAGCGGTAGGGGCGGGGACTGCTGTCGCTGGTTCCCATGGCGGTGGAGATCTTGTCGATCTTCAAAAAACGTTTGACCAACTTGTCACCGGCGTATACCTCCAGTACCCCGTCGGTACCGGTCCAGTTCTGTACCGCCCGGCCGAGTTTGTTCTGGGTTTCCTGGGTACAGCCGCTCAGCAGCAGGGCCGCCGTGGCCAATAAAAATATTGATTTGCGCATCGTCGCTTCCTGCAATGAAAAGAAGCCCGATGGTAGCCTAAGCCGGATGGTTCACCAAGGCGCTTTTGGTGACCGGACGGCATCTATAGCCAGTTGGCCAGTGCCTGCTGTTGGTCGGCCAGAACCCGCTGGCAACTGTCGCGCTGTTCCATCATATCCATGTAGGCACCGACTCCGGAGAGACGGGCCAGCGGGTCCTGATCGCTGAAGCGCTGCATCATCGACTGGGCGAAGTTGAGGGTCATAAAGGCGGCCAGATCGGCATGACTGAGCTTCTCGCCGGCGATAAAGGGGGCGAATTCGACCAGTTGGCTCAGGGCCTGAATGTTGTAAACCAACCTCTCGCAGCAGGTTTTGATCTGCGCATTATCGACCTGTTCGGGATTACGCATCGCGTTGAGCAGCACCCGAGCCTCCGGATCGACATAGAGATCGATAAACTGGTGAATCTGCTGGGCTCGGGCGCCTCGCTCCGGTTCGACCGGGTAGAGGCGGGGATTGGGCTTGAGCAGTTCCAGATAGAACAGAATCGCCTGGGACTCGGATAGAAAACAGTTGCCGTGCTGGAAGAACGGGATCTTGCCCATTGGACTATGGGCCAGCAGCTCGGCTTGGTTGGAGGGCGGGGTGGGAATCTCTTCAAACTCAAACTGCTTTTCCAACAACCCGAGTTTGACGATGTTGTAGAAATTGCTGATGGCGAATCCGTAGAGCTTCATTGGTCACCTCCGTGCGCGTGCGGCTCTACCGATTTAGTTTGACTAAAGTCGTAGGCTTTTCAAGTCGCAAACCTCAGCTTTTGTCGGGTAGATCCGGGCTCAGTTGGACTTTGGCGCTGACCCCGGGTTGTTCGCGGGTCAGTTTGGGAACCATATAACCGGGTAGCTTGGCGGCCATGGCGCCGACCAGTTGGCGCGCTTTCTGTTCATCCATATCGAAGTGGGCCGCGCCGGCCACCGGGTCAAGCAGGTGCACGTAGTAGGGCAAGATGCCCTCGGCGAACAGTCGCTCGGACAGTTCGATCAACACCTCGGCACGGTCGTTGATACCTTCGAGCAGTACGCTTTGGTTCAACAGGGTGATATTGCTCTGGCGCCAGGGCTGCAGCCAATGTTTGAGCTCGTCACCGATCTCGTTGGGGTGGTTAAGGTGCAGCACCATCACGGCCTGTAAACGCGATCGGCTCAAGCGTTGGCGTAGGGCGTCGGTCAACCGCTGCGGAATGGCCACCGGCAGCCGGGTATGGATACGAACCCGTTTGAGCTGCGGCAGCTGTTCGAGATCGTCGATCAGTCGAATCAGGCGGCTATCGGGGGTCGCTAGCGGATCGCCACCACTGAAAATAACCTCTTCGACCTCCGGGTGCTCGTTGAGGTAATCCAGCACGGCTTGCCACTGGGTGCCGCTGAGCTGATTGTCCTGATAGGGAAAGTGGCGTCGGAAGCAGTAGCGGCAGTTGATCGCACAGCCGCCACTGATCACCAACAGCAGCCGGCCGTGGTACTTGTGGATGATGCCGGCGTCGGGGTTGCTGCTCTGTTCCGCCAGCGGATCGGCCACGTAACCGGGGAGTTGGTCTAGCTCACGGGCCTGGGGCAGGACCTGCAGCAATAGCGGATCCTGAGGGTTGCCAGGTTCGATCAATTTCAGAAACGGCTCCGGCACCCGTAGGGCGAAATTCTCGCTGGCAGCCTGCATAGAGGCCTGCATCGAACCCGGTAACTGCAGTCGTTGCAACAGTTGTTCGGGCTCACTGACCGCTTCGCTCAGCAGTTGTTGCCAGGATTTGTCGAGTTGGACTGTCTCGATCGGAGAATCAGTCTGCACAGTGGCGCCGGTTCGTTGTATCATTGGCTCTTTTTTTGGCCCCGTCCGGCAAAGACCGGCGGAGCTGTACAGCTAGGTTTGGTGAGGAAAAATGGCGAACTATTCTACCAACGAATTCAAGTCAGGTCTTAAAGTGATGGTCGATGGTGAGCCCTGCTCCATGGTCGACGTTGATTTCGTTAAGCCGGGCAAGGGTCAAGCCTTTACCCGCGTTAAGATGCGTAACCTTAAGAGTGGTCGTATCTGGGAGCGTACCTTCAAGTCTGGCGAATCCCTGGAAGGCGCCGACGTGATGGAGCGTGACATGGAGTACCTCTACACCGACGGTGAATTCTGGCACTTCATGATGACCGACGGTTCGTTCGAGCAGTTCGGTGCCGATGCCAATGCTGTGGGCGACTGCACCAAGTGGCTGAAAGAGCAAGATGTCTGCGTTGTGACCCTGTATAACGGTGCGCCGCTGGCGGTAGCCGTGCCCAACTTTGTGGAGCTGGAAGTGGTTGAGACCGATCCGGGTCTGAAGGGTGACACCGCCCAGGGTGGCTCCAAGCCGGCAACCCTGAGCACCGGTGCAGTGGTTCAGGTACCGCTGTTCATCAACCAGGGTGAAGTGCTGAAGATCGATACCCGTAACGGTGAGTACGTCAGCCGCGCCAAGTAAGCGTTGACGAAGACGATTAAAGGTCGACCTTGGGTCGGCCTTTTTTGTGGCTCGTACCCACTTGGGTAGGGGCCGTTCAAGCGTGCTTGGCTCGAAATTATTGGATTGCTTGGCGTATTTTTCGCCCCGTGGGCGACTTAAGGATATGCGCCGCCATATCCTTAAGAATCCTAGGCGGCCCCTGCGAAAACGCCCTACGGGTACGCGCCTGTGGCGCTATAAACCCCGGCCTGAGGCGGCCCCAAAGGGCCTGTTCCAGTCCGAGGTTTATCGGTTTCGAAGGGGGATTGGGTGCAAGCCGCCACGTCAGTTGTTGAGTCGAAGACCTGCCATTGCTGCCGGTGAGCACGTAAACGGAATTCGGATCAGGCCCTCTTTTTAAAGAGGGGCGAGGCAGGGACGCCGAGCCGCAGCATCGGGGCAGGATGCCTCGTTGCTGCGCCCCGAGTTGCGCTTGCGCGCGCAGCGAACCCTTCAGGGCGGCAGCAGGCGGCTGGCACCGAAAAGCGTTTTTTGCTTCGTTTTTGTCGCGATTGACAAAAATGACGGCGCCCGGCAGGGCGCAATAGAGGGGCAGGGTTGGCTGTTCAATTCAGGAAAAGTGCCGAGCTTGTTAGGTCAGGTATGGCAACACCAAACACTCTCGATATTTATTTAAGAGCGTTCTATACCTGCCACCTGAACCGATGAAAGAGACAAAGTTATGCAATGGCAACCCACCGCCTCACTGGAGGCGATCCAAGCTCGCGCCGAGCTATACGCCCAGATCCGTAGCTTCTTCGCCGAGCGTTCGGTACTGGAGGTGGATACCCCGGTGCTGTCGCAGGCGGCGGTATCCGACCCCTATCTGGTGCCGATGATCAGCAGCTATTCCGACCTCGGGGTTGATAGTGCACAGCCGTTGTTTCTGCAGACGTCGCCGGAGTACGCGATGAAGCGGTTGTTGGCGGCGGGAAGCGGCCCGATCTATCAGCTGGCCAAAGCTTTTCGCGATACCGAAACCGGATCCCGTCACAATCCCGAGTTCTGTATGCTGGAGTGGTATCGCCCCGGCTTTGATGACCGGCAGCTGATGGACGAGATCGAGGAATTGGTCGACGAGGTGTTGGGCTGCGGTTTGATTGAGCGACTCAGTTACCGAGAGCTGTTTGAACGCCAACTCGGATTTGACCCCCACCGGGTCGAGCTGGCGGTGCTGCGCCAGCAGGTGAAGCAGCGTTTGGATCTGGACCTGGATAGCGATGATCGAGACGATTTCCTCAACTTGCTGATCTCCCATGAGTTGGAACCGACCCTGATCAAACCGACGTTCGTGTACAACTATCCCGCCAGTCAGGCGGCTTTGGCACGGGTTGATCAAGATGAGCAGGGGCAGTCGGTGGCCAAGCGGTTTGAACTGTTCGTCAACGGGGTTGAGTTGGCCAACGGCTATTTCGAGCTGACCGAGGCCGATGAGCAGGCTCGACGTTTTGAGCGGGATCTAGCGCGGCGTCAGCAACTGGGTTATCCCTGTCACCCCACCGACCAGCGACTGGTGGCAGCGCTACAGGCCGGAATTCCCGAGTGTGCCGGAGTTGCGCTGGGGGTGGATCGACTGTTGATGCTGAAGTTGGGGGTTGAGCGAATCGAGCAGGTGATTGCGTTCCCGCTAGCGATTGCGTGATCCCGAGAAGCTCGGTTACTGAATTTTCAGGCTGGCGGTGCTGCCGGCGCGGCGTTGTTGCTGCTCTGCGCGCTCTCTTTCTGTGCTGAAGTCACAGCCCTGCATATCGCCGAAATTGATCTGGGCTTCGATGTCGATACCGCCCTGAGCGAGGTATTGAACCAGTTTGTCCTGACACTGCTGCTGTAGCTTTGTCAGCTGAACCTGGGGTTGGGCGCTGGGTTTGTCCCCAAACAGGTGTTGTTGGAGCAGATCTCGCTTGCTGTACGCCAAACCGGACGCGGCCATCAACACCAGTGCTAGAACCAGTAACGCCAGAATCCAGCGATCGCGTCGCTGGTTGGGATTGCTGGCTTGAGTGGCGCTGGATGCTGGCATAACACGTTCACCGATTCAGTTGGTTACGAAATGCCCGGCTGGCGGGACGACTTTCAGTGTATGTAGTCATCCCGTTGCAAGCCAGTTATCGGCGCCACACCTTTGATTTAAGTCACTGCTTGGAAAAGATCCGCCGAAAACTACTGGGTTTGCTGATGCTGCTCCACGGCCTTGCGGATGCGCCGCACCGCTTCTTCAAGCAGTTCACGGGTGCAACCGAAGTTCATCCGCATGTAGTTCTTATCACCGAAGTCGGCACCGGGAGAGAGTCCGACCCCGGCGGCTTCAAAGAATGCGGGTGGGTTTTCCAACCCCAGTGCCGACACGTCGATCCAGGCCAGATAGGTGGCCTCGAAGGGCGCCAGACTGATCCCTTCGATGGCATTGATCTCGCGGAGCAGGTAGTCGCGGTGGCTGCGAAGGTAGTCGCACTGCTGCCGGTTCCAGTCGTCGCCGTCTCGGAAGGCCGCCAGGCTGGCGGTGTAGCCGAGTAGGTTGACGTCCGGCACGATTCCCCGGCGGGTGCGGCGAAACGCCTGGCGCAGCTTGGGATCGGGGATGATTGCCAACGAGCAGCCCAGGCCGGCGATATTGAAGGTCTTGCTCGGTGCCATCAGCGTGATGGTGCGGGCAGCCGCGTCAGCGCTGAGGGAGGCGGCCGGAATGTGTTCGATACCGGGCTCCAGAATCAGGTCGCAGTGGATCTCGTCGGAGCAGAGGACCAGATCATGGCGCTGGCAGATGGCGTTCAGTCGTTCCAGCTCATCGCGACGGTAAACCGCACCGCCCGGATTGTGGGGGTTGCAGAACAGGATCAGGCGGGTGTCCGGCTCGATCGAGGCTTCCAGTCGATCAAAGTCGATCACCGATCGATCCCCCTGCGCTATCAGCGGAAGTTGGATCAGGCGACGCTCGGACAGTCCCGGAGCACTGGTAAAGGGCGGGTAGACCGGGGTCGGGGAGATCACCGAGCTGCCTCGTTCGCCGACACTGCGACAGGCCAGATGCAGGCCGCAGACCAGTCCGGGTAGCCAGACGATCCACTCGGGCTCAATCTTCCAGTCGTACAGACGTGCCAGACGTTCGATCACTACATCGACCAGCTCCTGCGGCGGATTGGTGTAGCCAAACACGCCATGGGCAACCCGCTCCTGCAGCGCTTCGATCACCGGGCCGGGGGCATGGAAGTCGGTATCGGCGACCCACATCGGCAGAATATCCTGGTCGCGGTACTTGTCCCACTTCTGGCTGGAAGTGAGCTGTCGATCGATCGGTCGGTCAAACGGCGATTCGATAGAGGATTCGGAGCGGGATTCTGAACTCATGCTGCGGCCTTCTACAGAGGTGTGTCGATAAAAACGAACTCGCTGCAATCTACCCCAGCCGACCGACTCGCCGCAATATGGGCAGGTGGTCATCCAATGCACTGATCGGGCTTGCAATCGACTGTTTTCGCAGTAAGATGAGCTAAATTCCACTCTGATCTGTTGAGCGACGATGCAATTTACTTTCGGCCACAAGACCACCGCTTCTGCCGGCTCCCAGCCAGCCTTGGGTGCTGTCTATCAGGTCGCTCGTCCGCTGCTCCTACGACTGCCGTAAGGCAGTCCAGCTTCCTACACCTTTAATACATACGTTACCCCAATTTATCGACACCGGGGCCCCGAACTATCGCCCCGACGGAGCACAAACATGAGCGACAATCGAGTCATTATTTTTGATACCACCTTGCGCGACGGCGAGCAGAGCCCAGGCGCTTCCATGACCAAAGACGAGAAGCTGCGGATCGCCAAAGCGCTGGAGAAAATGCGCGTCGACGTGATCGAAGCTGGCTTCGCCATCGCCAGCCCCGGCGACTTTGAGTCGGTCAAATCGATCGCCGATACGATCAAGGACAGCACCGTTTGTAGCCTGTCCCGTGCGCTGGATGCGGATATCGATCGCGCCGGTGAGGCGTTGGTAAACGCTAACTCCGGTCGAATCCACACCTTTATCGCCACTTCGCCGATCCATATGAAGTACAAGTTGCAGATGGATCCGAACAAGGTGGTGGAGCAGGCGGTGTACGCGGTCAAGCGTGCCCGTAACTTGATCGACGATGTGGAATTCTCACTGGAAGATGCCAGCCGCTCCGAGCTGGATTTCATGTGCCGGATCATCGAACAGGTGATCGATGCCGGTGCCCGTACCATCAATATCCCCGATACCGTCGGTTACGCGGTGCCGGAAGAGTTCGGCCACACCATCGGCCAGCTGATCGAGCGGATTCCAAACGCCGACAAGGCGATCTTCTCGGTCCACTGCCATAACGACCTGGGCTTGGCGGTAGCCAACTCCCTGTCTGCCGTAGCCAACGGTGCACGTCAGATCGAATGTACCATCAACGGCCTGGGTGAGCGGGCCGGTAACGCCTCGCTGGAAGAGGTGGTAATGGCGATCCGTACCCGTAAAGATATCCTCGGCCTGGAGACCGGAATCGATACCACCCAGATCGTCCCGGCTTCTCGATTGGTTTCCGGTGTGACCGGCTTCCCTGTTCAGCCCAACAAGGCGATTGTTGGTGCCAACGCCTTCGCCCACGAGTCCGGTATCCATCAGGATGGCGTCCTGAAGCACCGTGAAACCTACGAGATCATGACCGCCCAGGATGTGGGCTGGAACACCAACAAGATGGTGCTGGGCAAGCACTCCGGTCGGGCGGCGTTCCGCTCCCGTCTGGAAGAGTTGGGCACCACTTTCAACACCGATGCGGAATTGAACGCGGCCTTTGCCCGCTTCAAGGACCTGGCCGACAAGAAACACGAAATCTTCGACGAAGACCTGCAGGCGCTGGTCTCCGATACCCGCTCCGAGGCTTACAACGAGAAGTTCCGTCTCAGTTCGTTGAAGGTGACCTCGCAGACCGGTGAAACGCCGGTGGCTGAGATCGTGGTGATGGTCGATAACGAAGAGGTCAAGGCGACCTCGGCCGGTAGTGGTCCGGTGGATGCGGCCTACCAGGCGATCGAAAGCATTGTCGCGACCGAAGCCAGCCTGGAGCTGTACTCGGTCAACGCGATCACCTCCGGCACCGACTCCCAGGGTGAGGTGACTGTGCGTCTGGAGAAGGGCGGACGCATCGTCAACGGTCTGGGCGCCGATACTGATATCGTGATCGCCTCGGCCAAGGCTTACCTCAATGCCGCCAACCTGTTGTTGTCGGACGTGGAAAAAGCCCACCCGCAGGTTTAACCGGCGGATAGGGCGAACAGGATGCCGCAAACAGCACTGAGCCAGCAGCAACAGCAGGAACAACTTCGTCAGCAGTACCTGGCTGCGATGGGGGTTAGCCGTTGGCTGCCCCGCTCGGCTTTGCCGGGGGCGGCGGCCTCGCCCGAATGGCAATGGAGCACCGACGAGCCAGAGCTTCAAACGCATCCGGTTACTGAGTCGTCTGTACCGTCAACGGCTGTGGCTGCAGCCGCTGCCGGTCAGGCTCGCACCCGCAAGGCGCCGCTGCGAGAGTTGTTGTCCGCGCAAGTGCCAGCTGAGCCTGCTCCTACCGAGTCTGAGCCGCAGCCGGTGGCGCGCCCAACGTCGCCACTGAGCCCGGATTCGACACCAGAGCCGATCCCGACACAGCCGTCAGCGAGCGCTACAGTCTCTAAGCCAGCTGTCGTACCTGACCCTGAATCGGTATCGCCGAAAGCTGATCTCACTCCCGAAACTCAGCCGCAGGGCCTACAGCAACCGCTCAATCCGACCACCTTTCCGCGCTTCCGATTAATGCTGTTGGGCTTTGCCGACTGCCTGGTGGTGACGGAGCTGCCGACCAACCCGACACTGTTCTGGACCGAACAGCATCAGTCACTGCTACAGGCCATTCTGGCCTCGATCGGACTGGGGCAGGAGGGGGTCCAAGGCCAGCGCGAGGTTAATTGGCCGTTGGATCCGATGGCTAGTTTCGATCAGTCGGCACCCATTGCGGCACGGGCATTGGCGCTGGAGTTGAAGGCGCTTCGGCAATCGGAGCAGAAAGTGACCCTGCTGATGGGTCAGGCTGCGATCAACTACAGCTATCCGGAATCGGATAGCCTCGAGTTCGGTCGGATGATCGAGCGAGAAGGCAGCCATTGGCTGGCTTGCCATGGCCTCAATGAAGTACTGCGACTTCCGGGCTTAAAGGCCGAACTTTGGCAGCAACTGCAATCGTTGCGTACCTTGCTGCGTAACGGCTAATCCGGTGAAGCGAACCTCAACGATCCGATTACGGCCGATGCAGCTCGACGATATCGAGATCGTGGTGGAGTTGGAGCAGCAGCTGTTCGAGACTCCCTGGGATCGGCTTCGTTTCCAGCGTAGTTTGGAGCGGCAGCAACCGGCCTGGGTGGCGCTAAGCAACTCTCCTGAACCGAGTGAATTTCCCGTGGGCTATCTGGTGGCCAGCAGTGGTGGCGGTGTGGCGGATCTGTTGACGATTGGCGTCTCGCCGAAGTGTCAGCGCTCGGGCATCGCGGCTCAACTGCTGGCTCAACTGTTGACCCAACTGCAGTCTCAACAGGTGCAGGAGTTATTTCTGGAAGTGCGCGTCTCCAACGAAGCCGCGATCGGTTTCTACCGGGCTAATGGGTTTGAACAGGTAGGGGTTCGACGCAACTACTATCGTCGGCCAGCAACGCCGGACGAAGCCGAAGGTCGTGAAGATGGGTTACTGTTTAAGCGGGAACTGACGCAGGGCTAAACGGTGTCAGGTTATATACGCTGAGCCGGGCTGATCAGTACAACCCGGCTCTACTTCCAAATCAGGCCAGTCGGTCTGACGCAACCCGGTAGTTCGGGTCTTCAATCACATTGACTTCAACCATACTGCCGGCTTTGCTCAGCAGACGGCGACACTCTGGGCTCAGGTGGCGCAGGTGCAGCTTTTTACCGGCGGCAATATAGCGCTCGGCCAGGGTATCGATCGCTTCCAGACCAGAGTGGTCGGCAACGCGCGAGTACTGGAATTCGATCACTACGTCGTTGGGGTCATTGGCGATATCGTCGAACAGCTCCAAGAAGTTATTCACCGAACCGAAGAAGATCGGGCCGTGCAGGCGGTAGATCTTCGACTCACCCTCCATGCTGGTAACAACACGGATATGCTTGGCGTGATCCCAGGCAAACACCAGCGCGGATACGATTACGCCCACGACAACCGCCACGGCCAGGTCGGTGGCGACGGTGACACCGGAAACCAGAATCAGGACGAAAGCGTCGTGCTTGGGAATCTTGCCCATGATCCGGAAGCTGGACCACTCGAAGGTGCCCAACACCACCATAAACATCACCCCGACCAGCGCCGCGACCGGGATCTGTTCGATCAGGTCGGAGGCGAACAGGATAAAGGCCAGCAGACACAGGGCGCCGGTAATACCGGACAAGCGACCCCGACCACCGGAGTTAATGTTGATCATGCTCTGGCCGATCATCGCGCAGCCGCCCATACCACCGAAGAAGCCGGTTAGGATATTGGCGGTACCCTGGCCGATACACTCTTTGTTACCGCGACCTCGGGTATTGGTGATCTCATCGATCAGGCTCAGGGTCAGCAGCGATTCGATCAGGCCGATGGCGGCCAGGATCACCGCGTAGGGCAGAATGATGATCAGAGTTTCCAGGCTGAACGGTACCATCGGAACGGCGAAGGTCGGCAGGCCACCAGCGATCGAGGCCACGTCACCGACGGTCTTGGTATCCAGGCCGCCGAAGATCACCACCAGGCTGACCGTCAGGATCGCGGCCAGCGACGCCGGTACCGCCTTGGTCAGCTTCGGCAGGAAGTAGATGATACCCATGGTCAGCGCGATCAGGCCTCCCATGATGGCCATCGCATCGCCTTGCAGCCACTGCGCCTTGCCGGCTTCATCGATAAATTTGAACTGGCTCAGCTGGGCCAGGAAGATCACGATCGCCAGTCCGTTGACGAAGCCAAGCATTACCGGGTGGGGCACGATGCGGATAAATTTACCCAGTCGTAGCACACCGGCGCCGATCTGCAGAATCCCCATCAACACCACGGTAGCAAACAGGTACTGGACTCCGTGTTCGGCGACCAGGTCGACCATCACTACCGCCAGGGCACCGGTGGCACCGGAGATCATCCCGGGGCGGCCACCGATGGCGGCGGTAATCAGTCCAACCATGAATGCGGCATAGAGGCCCACCAGCGGTTCGACGCCGGCCACGAAGGCGAAGGCGACCGCTTCGGGCACCAGCGCCAGTGCCACGGTTAGGCCGGATAGGACGTCATTCTTGATGTTTTGGGTTCGACTGGCGACCAGATCAAACATACTTCTCCCCGATAATCCTGATCCCGCGACCCAAGGATGCTAGCGACAGCCGGTACCGGAACCGACGCGCAAATGAAAGGCATCGTCGTGCTGCAGAGCGCAGAATTACGGCTGGTCGTGTTTTGTGGTCGGGGGTGTGTAAAGAGCTGCGCATTATACCCGCTGCATTGCGCTGCACAACGCGAATTGAGCATTTATTGCGCTATCGCATTCTCTCTGACGCCGGTTAGACGTAGTATCTGGTCAGTGGCGATCGCCTAAGTGACGAAAAAAGAAGGCAATCTGCTCCATGGAGGGTTAGGCTATCAGTAAGGGAGTCTGGAGGTAGCTGATGACAGCGCATTATTCCCACAATCAACATCATCGAGCCAGCGAACCGATTCAGGTCCGTCGGGTGGATCGCGACCAGCCCTTTGCGTGGCTGGCTGCCGGCTGGCGGGACTTTATCACTTCACCCGGCCACAGCTTGCTCTATGGCGCCAGTTTCACCCTGTTTTGCGGTGTTCTGATGCTGCTCAATGGTACCTATCCGGGCTTTCTGCTGGTCTATCTGGCGACCTTGTTGATCGTTGGCCCGCTATTGGCGTTGGGTACCTACACCGCTGCCTGGCAGCTGGAGAACGGTTTCCCGGTCTCGATCTCTGAAAGCCTGTCGCTGATTTTGACCCGGCTGGGCAACCTGGCTCTGCTGGGCTTTTGCCTGCTGATCGTGTTGACGATCTGGGTCAAACTCTCCGCCCTGATTCTGGCGTTGCAGGCGCATCAATTGCCGACCGACCAGACCCTGATTAGCGCTGCCATGCAGGATATTCCCGGTGCCAAGAGCGCGCTGATACTGATGCTGGGGTTGGCGCTGCTGTTGCTGACGGTGGTGTTTGTCTGTGGTGTAGCCGGGGTTCCGCTGATTGTCGACCGCAATGTCGAAGCGATGCGGGCGATACGAAGCAGCATCCGGACGGTGCTGCAAAATCCGCTGACGATGTTGTGCTGGGCCTTGATGATTCTGGTGCTGTTCGGTATTGGTGTGATCACCGGGCTGGTATTGATGCCGGTGCTGTTTCCGGTATTGGGTTATGCCAGTTGGCACTGCTACGAGGACCTGATCGAATAGATCTCGGCTCTGCTGCCACTTGCCCGGCAGTCTCTGTTCGGTGAAGATACGCTTGCGTATTGTTGAATAGAGGACTCGCCATGACCGCTCCCCGACTTACCGACTGCCTACTCCAGATCGATGGCCGCGTCGCGCTACTGACCCTTAATCGTGATGATGTCCGTAATGCCCTGACCGGGACCCGGATCGTTAACGATATCCTGTTGCTTGTTGAGTGGTTGAATCAGCAGTCGGAGGTGCAGTGCCTGGTGTTGACCGGGGGCGGACGGGCATTCTGCTCCGGCGGTAATGTTAAGGATATGGCCGAGCGCAGTAACGACTTTGCCGGCTCGCCTGACGAGCTGGCGCAGCGATATCAACAGGGGATTCAGCGTCTGCCGCTGGCGTTGAGCGAACTGGAGATTCCGGTGATCGCCGCGGTAAACGGTGCTGCCATCGGCGCCGGTTTTGATCTGGTCAATATGTGCGATCTGGCGCTGGCCGGCGAGAAGGCCAAGTTCGGCGAGACCTTTGTCAATCTGGGGATCATACCCGGTGATGGTGGTGCCTGGTTCCTGCCCCGTAAGATAGGTCCGCAACGGGCGGCGGAGCTGGCTCTGACCGGACGGATTGTGGAAGGTGCCGAGGCGGTATCGCTGGGATTGGTGCTGGAGTTGCTGCCGCAGTCGCAGTTGCTGCCGCGGGCGATGCAGCTGGCGCAGCAGATCGCCTCCAAACCGAGTTATGCCCTGCGTCAGACCAAGCGCTTACTGAAATTAAGTGAAACCACCGCGCTGGATCAGTTCCTGGCGATCTGTGCTGAGGTCCAGGGGCAGTGCCATCATGATCCGGAACATCTGCAGGCGGTGAATCGGCTGTTGAAACAGATGGGGCAGGGTTAAGTAAGTTCTCCGCAGTAGCTGCAACCGGAACGGTTCGCCGGGAGCTTAACGCCTGGAGTTTGCATTGGCCGCTAGTTGGGGTGATTGCTGGGACGATGTTGGGCTCTGTTAACACACTGCCAGAGCCCGTGCCCTTAGAACGCTTCGCACTGACCGCTGGTTTCGATCACGACATCCGGCGGTGTGGACTTGCGTGAACGGTAGCTCAGATCGCTCTTGTTGATCAGGAAGGCCGACTTGTCGATGCCTTCAACGATCGGATTTTCCATCTCACGGTAGAGCTTATATTGCTCTTCGGTCTGGCTGAATTGGTAGCCTTCGGCCTGATTGACGCTGGCCTGAGTCTGCTCGGTGTTGAAACGCAGGTCATAGTAGCAGCGCGTCTGCGGACACTTACGGCTCTCAGGCTGTTTCATGTAGGCCGCGCTGTAGCTGGCTTCGGTATAGCTGCAACGCAGGTTCATCGATTCGGCCTGAGCCAGGGACGGCAGCATTCCGCCTACCAGCAGGCTCAACACGAAGGTTCTGGTCATGACGCCTCTTCTCCTTAAGATATTGATCTGAATATACACTGCTTCAGCCCTAGCTGCAGTTTTTTGTCATTTTGGCGATCTTGAGCACGATCATGGAAACTCTTTTACCCTTTGATAATCATAATGTCAGTAACTAGCAGGCTTGGATAAATCGTCTCTTGTCTTGGATCAACCATCTCGCATTCAGAAATCGTTCTCTGATCGCCATCTTGTTGGCTGTCAGTACGCTGTTCTGTGGCCTGGCGATGGCATCATCGGTTCCGATGATAGCCGTGGGCGATGAGGTTGAGTTCGAAGACCGATTTGAGATCTCAACCGAGAAGTCAGCGACCTATCCTTCAATGCATACGCATTGCCAACCGCAGGACGACTCCAATCCCTTAACACTCGCTGACCTACCCTGCTGGGGCAGTGCGACCCTGAATAGCAGTCTGTCCATGGCTCTGGACACGGACGCCGCGGTTGTACTGGATCTGGATCAGGTTTTTGACGTCGCTACCGAGTCATTGAGTCTAAGTGACCGGATCCGAGCCGGGCCATATCACACTGCAAAGCCGATCTATCAGGCTGGGTTTATTCCACCCAGTCACCGCGTATTACACTGCGTTCTGCGTCTATAAGTTGCTCTCAAGCGAATCGAGGATGGCCTGATCAAACCAGGCCATGGATTTAAGCGTTGCGGCATGGTCTGCAACGATGAAGTAGGCAACATCGATGAAATCAATCAATTCTCCGGTTCGACGGCCGGTTAGACCTATGGCAGGTCGAGCGCTGATATTGGCTCTGCTTGTCGCGTTGCTGGGGGGCTGTGCCCAGGATGATATTCCCTGGAAGAAGGATCCACAGACCGGGCGCTGGTATAGCTCGTCGCAGGTCGAGCAGGGCAAACTGCTGTTCGATCAAAACTGTGCGGTCTGTCATGGCCGGCGAGCCCAGGGGGCTAGCAACTGGATGCAGCCGGATTCGCGGGGACTTTACCCACCGCCTCCGCTGGATGGCAGTGCCCATGCCTGGCATCACCCATACCCACAATTAATGAAGACCATCAGCGAGGGAAGTCAGGGAACTATGCCTGCTTGGGGGGACAAGTTAAGCCCTGAGCAGATCAGTAGCTTGATCGCCTATTTCCAAAGTTATTGGCCGGATCAGGGCTATCAGCTCTGGTTAAAGCGGCATAAAAGTTAAACTATCGAAGTGCGTGGAGAATATTAATTATGTCCATCAAACCCATTGTTCTTACTCTGTCGCTGGCCGCAAGCCTTTGGCTCCCTTCCTACACGGTTCAGGCCGGTGACCCGGTCTGGCTAGAGGGGCGTACCGCCGAGAGCCATCAGATTACGGTCTATCGCTCCGCCTCTTGTGGTTGCTGTAAAGGCTGGATCGACCACCTGCGAGAGCACAGCTTTATCGTTGATGATCGTACCGTCGATAACCTGAACGCGATTAAACAGCAGCATGGCGTGCCGCCTCAGGGGGCGTCCTGCCATACCGCGGTTATCGACGGTAAGGTGATCGAGGGGCATGTGCCGGCGCAGGATATCAAACGCCTGCTGGCCGATCCGGGAGATATCCGTTTGTTGACGGTGCCGGGAATGCCGTCGGGCGGTCCCGGAATGGATGACCCCGGTGCCCGCCGAGATGACTTCAAAGTCTATGGTTTATCCGAGTCGGGAGAGGTCAGTGTAGTCAACGAGTATCGCGACTACTGATCCAGCGGATTCCCATCCAGCAGCGGCCAGGTTGGCCGCTGCTTCTCTGCGGTTTTCTCGCCCCTCTATTTCTTCAGCTATTTGCCCGTTTCAGGGCTTGGCTTCTTTCTGTCTCTGATATCGCTTAAGCTGCGTCCCTGTTTGTCAGGCGCAGATCGAAATCGAGCGCCGCTAATTCTCCGCTTGCCGAGGTATCCCTTGCCCCTTTCAACCTCCGCCCGTGCCGACCTGGTGTTGGTACTGGTAACCCTGTTGGCTGCTGCCGGGTGGATCTTCTCCAAAGAGGCGCTGCAGGGCCTGCCACCGTTGCTGTTTATCGGTATTCGGTTTGTGCTGGCTGGACTGGTGCTGCTGCTGATCAGCCGCGCCAAGTGGCACTGGCTCAAGCGCGCCGACCTGCTGCCTCGGGCCCTGTTGCTGGGGGTGGTGATGGCGATGGCGATCCTGACCTGGATTCAGGGGCTGGATAAGGGCCAGCACCTGGGGGAAGGGGCGTTTATCACCAGCCTGGGGGTGGTGCTGGTTCCTGTTACCGCCTGGTTGATCTACGGTGAAAGGGCGAGCGGTAATACCCTGCTGGCGCTGCCGGTGGCGGTGGCCGGGTTGGCGCTATTATCGCTTAACGGTGGATTTAATACCGATCCCGGCCAGTTCTACTTCCTGGCGGCGGCCTTGCTGTTTTCGCTGCATTTTACCCTGATGGCCCATCTTGCCAGCGAGATGCCGGCGGTGATTCTGGCTGCGGTTCAGCTGTTGATGGTAGGGATGATCAATGGCCTGGTTTCGGTGTTCATCGAACCCTGGCCTGAGGTGGTCGAGGCCGGTATCTGGGGCTGGCTGCTGGCCAGTGCCCTGATTGCCACCAGTCTTCGCTTTACTTTGCAGACCTACGGTCAGGGGTTGGCGCCTGCCAGCCATGCCGCGTTGATCATGATTTTGGAGCCGGTTTGGACGGCGCTGCTGGCGGCGTTGTGGTTTGCAGAGCAGATGAGCGCGCAGCAACTGCTGGGCTGTGGATTGATTTTCGGCGCCATGCTGATCAGTCGCTGGCGTTGGGTCAGGGGGCTCGTGATGAAGCGAGCCTCCTAAGCTTAACCATTAGCGCTCCGGGCGTTCAAACAACTCCGGCTCGATCTCGTAGGGCAGGCTGAGTAACTTCACGGCTTCGCCATCGACGCTACCCAGACGCAGATCCCCTTCATCGGCACCTTTCTTGCTGATCACGGCCTGAAGCAGGGTACCGCGTTCCAGTTCTGCGCAATGGAGCACTTTGCCCACGTTTCTTCCCTGACTGTTGAACAGTGCAGTGCCGGTTTCAACTCTGCTGGCATCGGTTCGGGCGCCAAACAGCAGTTTTTTCAGTTTGCCACGAAATTGCAGTCGGGCCACAACCTCCTGGCCGGTATAGCAGCCCTTGTCGAAGCTGACCGCATCGACCGCCTGCAGGTTTAGCATCTGCGGGATGTAGCTGTCGATGCTGTCGGCATCGAGCTGCACCAGTCCGGCTTCGATTTCGGCGGCCTGCCAGCAACTTTCTGGTGCCGCCTGGCTGCCTTCGGCCAGCTGCAGCCAAAGTGCCTCGGCTTGATCGGCCGGACACCAGAGTTCAAAGCGTTGAGGGCCGACCTTGATCAGTACGATCCCGTCATTGCGGCTTTGGTGATTCAGCGCTTGGGGCGCGTTGAAGCCGGCCTGTTGCAACAAGGATTCGGCTGCATCGCCGCAAAGGCCCAGGCCGCACCAGTCGTCGGCCACATCGTTCCAGCTTAGCTTGGAGAACACGCTGAACTTCTTCAGGTTGGCCAGTGCGGGCTCCTCGATTGCGCTCGATAGCCGTAGCAACAGTGACTGCGGCTCCAGCTGGATCAAACGCAATACGCTGATCACCATCCCTTTGGGGGTGCAGTTGGCGGCCAACAGGCTCTGCTCGCTACTGAGCTTGGCCAGATCGGCCGTCAGCTGACCTTGCAGATAGCTGATCGAATCCGGACCCTCCAGGCCGATCAGGCGTTGTGACAGCAAGGGTGTCAGCAGGGTTTGGGACTCGTCGGCGGTTGCCGTCAGCGGTTGTTGGTTGATGAATTCGATCCAGCGTTGGTTGGCCATGGTGATGCTATCCGTTTGTCGCTTATTCGGTTTCGGTCTGGTCAGAATCAGGCTTGGGTGCGCGAGATTGCGCCAGCGGCTCGCCGAGGCGGGTCGCGGTGCCGCTGCCGTATTGTTGCAGCCATTCGATCTGATCTTCACCGAACAGCAGGATGACGGTGGAGCCCAGCTTGAAGCGTCCCATCTCGTCGCCTTTGGCGAGGACGATCGGATCGGCGCTGGTGTTGCCAGTGTAGTCGACCCGTTCGACCGAACGCGGCTTCGGAGCTACCTGGCCGGCCCAGACCGTTTCGATACCGGCCACGATCATGGCACCGACCAGGATCATCGCCATCGGGCCCTGAGCGGTATCGAAGATGGCCACCAGCCGCTCGTTGCGGGCGAACAGGTTAGGGACCTCGGACACGGTGGCGTTGTTGACCGAAAACAGATCGCCGGGAACGTAGATCATCTGCCGTAGGCGGCCATCGACCGGCATATGGACGCGGTGGTAATCCTTGGGTGACAGGTAGATGGTGGCGAACTGACCGTTTTGAAACTCTTTGGCTAGCTCAACATCGCCGCCGATCAGGGTGGTGAGGCTGTAGCTGTGACCCTTTGCCTGGAAGATTCGGCCGTAATCGATCGGCCCCAGCTGGCTGACTGCACCATCGGCGGGGCAGACCAGGCGGGTCGGGTCCGGATCGATCGGGCGTGCGCCGGGTTTCAGGGCGCGGGTAAAGAAGGCATTGAAGCTCGGATAGGCGGTTGGTTCGGGTTCCAGTGCTTCGGCCATATTGAGGCCGTAGATACGGTGGAAGAGACGGATAAAGCTGTTTTTAATCCAACCGATGCGGCTGTCGGCCAAGCGGCCGACCAGGCGAGACAACAGGTGTTGTGGAATCAGGTATTGCAGCAGTGCGAACAGACGGGCCATCTTGGGTCGTTAATCTCGTTCAGGTGAAAGGTTAATCAGGTTATCGGGCGTTATCAGCGCTCGACGGGGGTGTCGGGGTGATTACCCCATTCAAACCAGGAACCGTCGTAGCAGCGGATATCCGGATATCCGAGGGCTTTGGCGATCAGGTAGGTCAGACCGGAGCGGCGATGGGTCTGGCAGTGGGTGACGACGGTTTTGTCGCTGCCCAGCCCAAGGCTGTCCAAGTGGCGGCGGATCGCTTCCAGATCCTGTAGGCGCCAGTCTTGCAGACCACGAAGGCTCGAGGTCCATTCGAAGTGGATCGCGCCGGGGATATGTCCTCCCTTGGCGGCGTTTACCACTTTATCTCCACGGTACTCTTCCGCCGAGCGGGCGTCCCAGATCGCCACCTGCTCATCGTCCAGGTGCTCCAGGATATAGGGGATATCCGCAACCAGAGACTCATTGATCTCGGCGACAAAGGTACTCGGCGTCGCTGAATTGGGTTGTTGCTCCAGTGCCAATCCAGCTCCGATCCAGGCGGGAAGTTGGCCGTGGATGACCGAGCTGTGGCGATGGCCGACGATATCCAGAGTCCAGATCAGTCGTCCGGCCAGCGCACCGAGCTGGTCGTCGTAGGCGATTACGTGGCTTGTGGCGGTCAGTCCAAGTTCAGAAAACAGCTGGCTGAGTTGATCAGCGTTCGGCAGTTTATTGGGTACCGGGCCGCTGCCGCGCTGTAATCGGGCCGGATCCATCCAGATAGCTCCGGGGACATGACCGCGAGCATAGCTGTCGGAGCTGCACAGATCGATAATCAGCAGATTCGGATTATCCAGCTGCTCGGACAGTGCTTGGGGTTCGAGTAACAACGGCAGGTCGGCCATAGAACATCTCAACAGCAAACTAAACGGCCGACCATTGTAGCCTATCGGCGCCGGACTGCGCAGTGCTGTTGTCATCGCTTTTGCCGACGGAGACAGGCTGTGTTGGGTTGACGCGGTTAGGCGCTAGTTGCAGGGGCCGATGTCAGCCGTCGTCGCGCTGATTGATCTGGTGCATGCAACGGTTGGCGGCAGCCATCAGCTGCTTGAACTTTTCAAACTGGAACTGGCTCAGGCGTGCCCCCCTGTCGCGCATATCCGCGTAGACAATCAGTGAGGGCCGTTGGTTGAGGAACAAAGATACCAACATAAAACTGTCTGGATGACAGACCGCCCGGAAGCGCTCGGACATCTCGGCGCGGATCTGGCGGTTGTTGTGCTCGCTGACCCAGACCGCGGTGGGCTTTTGCGCCAGTCGCTGCAGCAAGCCCGGATGCTTGAGGTTCATGGTCAGTCTGGTGATTCGATCATCGTGACTGCAGCCCCTGAACGACAGGGTCTTCAGGCGCATCTCGCCGTCGATATGGAAGGTCAGCGCGCGCTCAGCACCCAGAGCCTCGGTTAATGCCTTCTGCACCAGCTCGATCGCCTGACTGTGATCTTTAATCTTGTCTACCGCCTTGACCAGCCGGTGGAGAATTCTCTGGAACAGCTCCTTATCGACAAAGTCGCTGATCTCCAACTGTTCGGGCTCCGGCCTTGGAGCGCTTGACGGGGTGGCGTCATCGTCATCAACTTTCGGCTGGATCGATTTCCGCTTCAGTAATGTGGTCTCGACTTTGGTGGCCGCGCTCTCGCTGTCCAGGCGGTAGCTGAGAACCTGCTCGGACGGCAGCAGCAACATCATGGCAGCCGGGTTGAGCAGATCGGGCATCGGATGGGCACGGGATGCCTGGACACACTGTTGGTGGAGCAGGGCGTTGGTGTCGTCCAGCGGTTTTTGCAACAGATCGCTGATCAGTTGGCAGATTCGGACGGTCTTGGGGTAGTTCCAACCCATCGGTGCGGTCAGGCAGAGCCAGTTGGCCAGTTTGACCGGGTAATGTTGGGCATTCAGCAGCTGTTTGATGGTGCGTTTGTCATCTTCATCCAGCTCACCCAGTTGGGCCGCGCGCTGGTGGATCAGGTCCAGTTGCTGGGCGTCTGGAGAGTTCTCGTGTTTGAGGGCTTCGATCGCCAGCGGTGATAGCTGCCAGTGCTCCACCAGCCGTTCTGAGAGTTGTTGAACGGTACAGCCGAGTACCACCTGTTCGGCCTCGGCACTGTCCTGCTGCTGTTCGTAGATCCGGATTTTGATTTCGCTGGCCTGATGAGGGGCGTAGCGCCACAGCGCCCAGTGCCCCAAACCATAAAACAGCGCGGCGGTACGGGTGGCGTTGATGATCGAGGCATCGCGATATCGACAGAGCATCCGAGCCTGGGCGGCGGCGTGAAAGCTGTTACCCAGGGCATGGTAATACTGTTTATGGGGGACGCTGGCGTTATTGAGCTTGATGGCCGGGAGTTTGGTGGCTAGCTCGGTAATTCGTTCCAACCCCAGGGTGGCGACAGCCAGTTCGATGCTGGTGACGTTGGTATCGGGGTTGCGGTTCAGTTGGTTGGCGAGGCTGACGCAATGGAGCGACAGCACCGGATCGGATTCAATCAATGGAGTGAGCTGTTGTAGCGAGACAGCCGGATTCTGCAGCTGTTTGCGCAGTATCAGTACGGTACGGGCTGGAACCGGCAACAGCTTGTCGGCCAACAGCTCCAGCCATTGGTCAGCACCGGATGGGATAGGAGTCGACACCATTGAAATCCTTATGCTTCCCTAACTACCGATTTTTGAAAGGAATATAGCACCCCGCCGAGCCGCTTCCCAGTGTCGACCCAGGGCTCAAACCGCGCCTTGGTTGCGCTATGTCAACGACAGGGCCATTAATTCAATGGGGGCCGATGCCGTCCTCCAGACTCTGTCGGATTAGGCGGTAGCTCTCCATGCGACGCGGTTCGATCTTGCCCTGCTCCAGAGCCTCGAGCAGAGCACAGCTGGGTTCCTGCTGGTGTTTACAGTCACGGAATCTGCAGTGGCCCAGGAAGGGGCGGAATTCGACGAACCCTTCCAGCAGCTGCTCGGGTTCGATATGCCAGAGACCAAACTCGCGGATACCGGGGGAGTCGATCAGGTCGCCACCGTCAGGGAAGTGGTAGATCCGCGCCGTGGTGGTGGTGTGGGTACCTTTGAGTTTGGCTTCGGACAGGGCGCCGACTTTAATATCGACGCCGGGCAACAGGGTGTTGATCAGCGAGGATTTGCCCACCCCTGACTGGCCGACGAACACGCTGGTGCGCTGGTCGAGTTCGGCTTTCAGTTCGCGCAGACCTTCCTCGGACAGGGTCGAGGCGTGCAGCACCTTGTAGCCGATCTGCTCATAGCTGGCGAGCATCTTGTCCAGCTCGGCCCGACGCTCGGGCTCGGTCAACAGGTCGGTTTTGTTGAGCAGGATGACCGGCTCTATGCCGCTGACTTCGGCGGCCACCAGATAGCGGTCGATCAGGTTGGCAAACGGGGTCGGTTCCGGCGCGATGGTGATGACGATGTAGTCGATATTGGCGGCGACCGGGCGCAGCTCGCCGCGGCTGTTGGGGCGTGACAACAACGAGTGACGGGGCAGAGTTGCCACGATCACGCCGTAGGGGTGGCCCTTACGCCAGACCACCTTATCGCCGGTGACCAGGGCTCCGAGATTGGCGCGCATATGGCAGCGCTGGATCTCGCCGCGATGCTCGCCTTCGAGAACTTCGACATCCACCTGGGAGCCGAAATGGGACACGATCAGGCCTTGTTGCTCCGGTCCCAGTTCACCCGACTGCAGGCTGGCATCGATCTGTTGATCTTTTTTGCTGGCGCGCTCGATCCGCTCTTGTTGAATTTTATTGATGCGCCAGGATTGGCGACGATTGAGTTTGCGTTTGCTCATTGAGTGATCGAAAACCTGCGATGATGCCCGGAGTGCTTGAAGTGGGTTCGTGAAAGGGCTAAACATAGCACACTATCAACCACTCTCGGGCAATTACTCGTGGGCAGCTGTTGGCTTTCTCAGAGGCAATGGACTGGCCGCAAGGGCGTGCCTGGACACCCGAATACGACAGGAAATGATGATGTCACAGTCAAGCAGTAAGCAAACCAATCTGATCTGGATCGATCTGGAGATGACTGGGTTGGACCCCAAAAAAGAGCGCATCATCGAGATCGCCACCATCGTCACCGATGCGGACCTCAATATCATCGCCGAGGGGCCGAACCTTGTGATCAATCAGCCCGACAGCCTGCTCGACGCGATGGACGAGTGGTGCACTCGACAGCATGGTCAGTCCGGTCTGACCCAGCGAGTACGCGATAGCAAGGTCAGCGAGCGTGATGCCGAGCTGGCGACGCTAGCGTTTATCCGAGAGCATGTCGACGAAGGCGCTTCACCGATCTGCGGCAACAGCATCGGCCAGGACCGTCGTTTCCTGGTGGCCTACATGCCCGAACTGGAAACGTTTTTCCACTACCGTAACCTGGATGTCAGCACCATCAAGGAGCTGGCTCGACGCTGGCGCCCGGAGGTTCTCGACGGGGTGAAGAAGAAGGGCTCCCACCTGGCCTTGGATGATATCCGCGATTCGATCAACGAACTGGTCCACTACCGCGAGACTTTCTTTCAGATGCCTTAGCGAACCTGCGAACAAGTCTCTGCGGCTTCTGCAAGAGCCAGAAGTTCGCAAGGACTCATTTGCAGGTTCCTTAGCCGGCTACCTTGCTTGAAGAATTGATCGGTTCTTTATCTCGGGCGGTTGATTATGAAATAATCGCGCGCCCGAGATTTTTCCTATTTAGCTTCACTATTTTGAGGTACTGAAATGAGCTTCGTTCGCTGGTTTGTGGGACGCATTGTGCTGTTGATCAATTGGCTGACCTGGCCCAAGTCGGCCAAACGTCCGTCTGAGTCACAGCAACAGGTTGAACAGCAACTGGCCGCCTACTCGCTCTACCAGTTCGAAGCGTGCCCGTTTTGCGTCAAGGTTCGCCGTGCGATGCAGCGCCTGAATCTGCCGATCGAGCTGCGTGATGCCAAGAAAAATGCCCAACAGCGCCAGGAGCTGCTGGAGCAGGGTGGTCGGGTCAAAGTGCCTTGTCTGCGGATTGAAGAAGCGGATGGCCAAGTCCGCTGGATGTACGAATCCGACGATATCATTGCCCACCTGAGCGAGCGTTTTCCGGTTTAAATTCCCGCAAGGGCTGATTAGTTAGAGCAGGCGTTAGAGCAGGTGGCGTACCTTGCGTGGCTGCCTGTCGGTCAACGGCAGCGGTGAAGGCCCTTGCTCGCTGCTAAGCTGCTCGATCGCCCAGGCGACATGTTCACGGACCAGCTCTGACGGGTTGTCCTGCTGCTGCTTCAACACCTCGATCATGGCCTTGTCGCCACTGTTACCCAACCCCACCGCCAAATTTCTTAGCCAGCCTTGATAACCACTACGCCGGATCGGTGAGCCTTCGGTTTTCTTCAAAAAGGTCGCTTCATCCCACTGAAACAGTTCGGCCAGCTCGATAGTGTCGAGCTGGTGGCGGGGGTTGAAATCACTCTCGCCAGTGAAGTGGCAATAGCGGTTCCACGGGCAAACCAGCTGGCAGTCATCGCAGCCGAACACCCGGTTGCCGATCAGGGGGCGCAATTCCAGCGGGATCGGCTCCTTCGATTCGATCGTCAGGTAGGAGATGCATCGGCGGGCATCCAGCACGTAGGGTTCGGGGATCGCATCGGTGGGGCAGACATCGATACAGGCGCTGCAGCGACTGCAGTGATCTTCGGTGTAGGGGGCATCGTCCACGAGCGGTAGATCGGTAAACAACTCCCCCAGCACGAAATAGCTGCCGGCTTTGCGGTCGATCAGCAAGCTGTGCTTGCCCTGCCAGCCGAGTCCGGCCCGTTGGGCCATCGGCTTCTCCATCACCGGTGCACTATCGACGAAGGGGCGGTAGTTAAAACTGCCGCAGTGTTGTTCGATCTGTTTGGCCAGTCGGACCAGCCGCTTGCGTAGAGTCTTGTGGTAATCACGGCCCAATGCATAGCGCGAGATGTAAGCCTGGTTGGGATTTTGCAGCACCCGCACCGTCTCCACCTCCGGTGGCAGATAATCCATGCGCACGCTGATCACTTTCAGGGTGCCTGGGTGCAGCTGCTCGGGGTGGCGTCGCAGTTCCCGGTGGTTGGCCAGATAGCCCATCGAGCCATGGAAGCCCTTGTTCAACCAGGCTTCAAGGCGCTGAACCGCATCGGCGGTGTCGATACCGGTAATGCCGACGGCGCTGAAGCCCAGCTCTTTGGCCCAGTCTTTGACCTGGGCGGTCAACTGTTCGGGGCTGGCCGATATCGAGGGCTGGGTCGGGGCTTGCGGCTCGGGTTTGCTGGGCATGGGAAACGGGGTCAAAAAACTATACTTTATAGAGAATTTGCGAAAATACGCGGTGGATCCGGCGTTGTTTCGTCAACTATTCACCAAGAATCCTAATGATACCGACAACAGGAGTTGCGATGCCATTCTCGCCCCCGGAAAACGGCCTTGGGCTCTATAGCGCCGAGCAGACTCGACAGCTGGACCGCAGCGCGATCCAGGATCAGGGTATCGACGGTTTTGAGCTGATGAAGCGAGCCGGCAGAGCTGCTTACCGAGCCTTGCGCCAGCATTGGCCTGATGTGCGCCGTCTAACCCTGATCAGCGGCAGCGGTAATAATGGTGGCGATGCCTTGGTGGTGGCAGCGATGGCGCTGGAACAGCAGTTTCAGGTGCAGATGCTGCTGCTCGGGGGTGAGCAGACCCGGCAGAAGTTGCGCGGTGAAGCGCGACAGGCGCTGGAGTGGGCCGAGCGGCGAGGTGTCGAGGTGCGGGCCTATGACCCAGAAGAGGACTTCAGTGGCGAGCTGATCGTCGATGGCTTGCTGGGTACCGGTCTCAGCGGCGAGGTGCGTGGCGACTATCGATCGCTGATTGAGCGGATCAATGCCAGCGGGCTGCCGGTATTGGCGCTGGATATCCCTTCGGGTCTCTGTGCCGATACCGGAGCCGAGCTGGGGGCTGCCATCCGAGCGCAGTTGACGATCAGCTTTATCGGCATCAATACCGGACTGCTGACCCATCAGGGGCCCGCCTGTTGTGGAAAGGTGCTGTTTGACTCGCTGTCGGTGCCCGACGAGGTTTACCAGGCGATACCCACCGGGATCCGAGTGATCGGCCCCTCGTTGTTGAGTCGGTGCCTGGGGCCACGGGATCGAACCGCCCACAAGGGCAGCTTCGGTCATGTGATGGTGGTCGGCGGCGATCATGGGATGGCCGGGGCTGTACTGATGAGCTCTGAGGCGGCGCTTCGAAGCGGCAGTGGTCTGGTGTCGGTGGTGACCCGACCCGAGCATGTGGCGCTCTGTACCGGTCATCGTCCCGAAGTGATGACCCATGGGGTGGACTCAGGGCAGGACCTGGAGCCTTTGATCGAAAGGGCCAGCGTGATTGCGATAGGGCCCGGGTTAGGGAAGAATGCCTGGTCGGGACAGCTGTTGCGGGTGGTGCAGGCGCAACAGGTTTCGCTGGTGGTCGATGCTGATGGTTTGAACCTGCTGGCGGAAGGTCAGCTGATCGAACCCGTACGTCGGGATAACTGGGTGCTGACGCCTCATCCCGGTGAAGCTGCCCGGTTGTTGGGTTGTACGGTGGCGGAAATTCAAGCCGACCGGTTTAGCGCCGTTAAACAGATACAGCAACGCTATGGTGGCGTGGTGGTGCTCAAGGGTGCCGGAACGCTGGTGTGCGATGGAGCTCGTATCCGACTCTGCAGTCGCGGTAATCCCGGGATGGCCAGTGGCGGCATGGGTGATGTGCTCAGCGGCGTCGTGGCTGCCTTGTTAGCTCAAGGGCTGGACGCTTTCGATGCCGCCTCGGTGGCGGTCGAGGTTCATGGTCGTGCGGCGGATCTGTTGGCGGCTAAGGCTGGCGAGCGAGGATTGGCGGCGACGGACCTGATCGCACCCATTCGATGGTTGCTCAACCCATCGTTAGCGGTGAAGCAGTTGGAAAGTAGTGAGCGAGCAGACTTTGAGGGCATCAATGGCTGAAGTACAGCGTTGGGATCTGGCCGATGAGGCCCGGATGGTAGAATTTGGCGGACAACTCGGGCAAGCCGCCAGACCCCAGGCGACCATCTATCTACATGGCAACCTAGGGATGGGTAAAACCACCCTCAGTCGTGGTGTGGTGCAATCGTTTGGGCATACAGCCGTAGTTAAGAGTCCCACCTATACGCTGGTGGAGCCCTACGAACTGGAACAGGGACGGGTTTATCATTTTGATCTGTACCGTCTTGCCGATCCCGAAGAGCTCGAGTTTCTGGGGATTCGCGACTATTTCTCGATCGAAGCGGTTCGTCTGATCGAGTGGCCGGAGAAAGGGGATGGTATTTTGCCGGGGGCGGATCTGGAACTGCTGATCGAAAAGCAGGGAACTGGACGCCAGGTGACGGTCAAAGCCAATAACACCCTCGGAGAGCAGGTACTGACTCGGCTGGTTGAGAGCTCGGCTGGCTGAGTACGGTTGGGCGGGTAGCCCTGTTTGTACGTTTCGGGTTGAATAAGAAACTGAATAAAAGTCGGATCAACAGGTGAGCAGGTGTTGAGAAGGGGAATTCATCGGGTAACGGTCGGTTTGCTTGGCCTATTGGTGCTGCTGAGCAGTACGCTGTTGTCGGCTGCAACCGTTAAACAGGTGCGGGTCTGGCCGGCGCCTGATCATACGCGCCTGGTATTTGATCTGTCCGGTCAGGCCGAACATAAGCTGTTCACGCTGGCCAATCCCTCCCGGATCGTTATCGATCTGGCAAACAGCAAGATGGCGGCCAAGCTCAGTAATCTAGAGCTGGCCAAAACCCCGATTCAGAACATTCGCAGCGGTAAACGTGGTGCCAGTGGGCTGCGAATCGTACTCGACCTGAAAAGTCAGACCCAGCCGCGCAGTTTCAGCCTTAAACCCAATGCCAAGTACGGTCACCGTCTGGTAGTTGATCTGGTCAACAAGAAAAAGGCCGAGGTCAAGACGGTCAAACAGCTCGCCACCAAAGGCAACAGCAAGCGGGATATCGTGATTGCGATCGATGCCGGCCATGGGGGTGAAGACCCGGGTGCCATCGGCCCGGGCAGAGTTAAAGAGAAGGATGTGGTGCTGCGGATCGCCCGCGAACTGGCAGCGCTGTTCAAGGCCGAAGCGGGATTCAAGCCGGTGCTGATCCGTGACAGCGACTATTATGTCGGGCTGCGTAACCGGACCCGCAAGGCTCGTAATGCTGGAGCTGACCTGTTTGTCTCGATCCATGCGGATGCCTTTAAACGCAGCAGCGCTCGTGGGGCATCGGTCTGGACCCTGTCGGAGCGGGGCGCCAGTAGTGAGATGGGGCGCTGGTTGGCGGGACGTGAGAACAGCACCGACCTGATCGGTGGCGTCGGAACCCTGAGCAAAGATAACGACAACGATGTGCTCGAAGGGGTGCTGCTGGACATGTCGATGCACTCCAGTATCAGTCACTCTCGAGAAGTAGGCAGCCATGTGCAGCGATATATGGGCAAGGTGGCCCATATGCATAAGAAGCAGGTTCAACACGCCGGCTTTATGGTGCTGAAGTCACCGGATATTCCGTCGATCTTGGTCGAAACCGGATTTATTTCGAATCCCGGCGAAGCCCGTCTGCTGCAGCAGCGCAGTCACCAGCGCAAACTGGCGCAGTCGATCTTCAACGGCATTAAGGTGCATTTCAGCAAAAAACCGCCTCCAGGGACCCTGTTGGCCTGGAAGCAGAACGGCGGTGATAGCAATACTACCCGTTATAAAGTATCCCGCGGCGATACCCTGTCGGTGATCGCTAGCCGCAACGGAGTGGCGTTGAAGCGGTTGCGGGAAGTTAACGGACTCAAATCCGACGTGATTCGGGTTGGACAGGTGTTGCGGATTCCCGCATCCTAACCCCTCTCTAAAAAATCGAGCTGACAACGGCGAACCTAGGGAATCTTCGAACAAGTCTTTGCGGCTTCTGCAAGCGCCTGAAGTGCGCAAGTTCTAGGCGCAAGCTGCAGCTAATGGCCGTCGCCCTTAGCAAAGGTTGCAACGACGAAATTGTGTACTTCAAGCCTTGCCCTGCGGGGCTTTCAGCTTGATCCGCACTCTGCGTTGCAGCTTTTTGCAAGGTCTAGACATTGCTTCAAAACTGCGCATGGATTGCGAACCAAGCTGAAAGCCAGAAGCTAGCAAGGACTTATTCGCAGGTTCCCCAGGTGTTCGCCGTGTCTCTTTCTGACGGGTACCCGAGTAGTCTCGGCCTGTCTGAAATAACCCAACAGAATCGTGCCACCGAGTTACCCTGAGCCACCTACGCATGAACCGAATCTCACTGTTATCCCCCCGTCTTGCTAACCAGATTGCCGCCGGCGAGGTGGTTGAGCGTCCGGCCTCGGTGGTCAAGGAGCTACTGGAAAACAGCCTGGATGCCGGGGCGGATCGAATCGAGGTCGATGTCGAGCAGGGCGGGGTCAAATTGATCCGGATACGGGATAACGGCGCGGGAGTTCTCAAAGAGGACCTGGCGCTGGCGCTGAGTCGTCATGCCACCAGCAAAATCAAAGATCTGGATGATCTTGAGGCAGTGGCGACCCTGGGCTTCCGGGGTGAGGCGCTGGCCAGTATCAGTTCGGTGTCGAGGTTGGCGATGACCTCCTGCGCCGCCGGAGAATCCGAATCCTGGCAGGTGCGGGCCGAGGGGCGTGAGATGGTGCCGGAATTACAACCCGCCGCCCATCCGCCGGGCACGACCATCGAAATGCGTGATCTGTTTTTTAATACGCCGGCGCGACGCAAATTCCTGCGGACCGAGAAAACCGAATTTGGTCATCTGGAAGAGGTGGTTAAACGGCTGGCATTGAGTCGTTTCGATGTTGCGATCAGCTTGCGCCATAACGGACGGGTGATTCATCAGCTGCGCCCAGCCAGTAGCCAGGCCGAGTTGGAGCGCCGAGTGGCATCGCTCTGTGGCCCCAAGTTTATGGAGAATGCCGTCGCGCTGGATGTCGAAGCTGCCGGCTTGCGGTTGTGGGGTTGGGTTGGCCTGCCCACTTTCTCCCGTTCTCAGGCCGATCTGCAATATTTCTTTGTTAATGGCCGTTCGATCCGCGACAAGCTGGTGGCCCATGCGGTGCGTCAGGCGTATCGGGATGTACTTTACAACGGGCGTCACCCGACCTTTGTGCTGTTTCTGGAGCTCAATCCGGCCGATGTGGATGTCAATGTCCATCCCACCAAGCATGAAGTGCGTTTCCGCGATGGCCGGTTGGTCCACGATTTTCTATTCCGTACCCTGCATCGCGGCTTGGCCGAGGTCAGTCCGGCCGACCAAGTTGAAGCGGGAGGAATCTCGCCGCCGGGATTGACCCAGCTCGATTCGGGGCCGGCTGCTGCTGATCAAGGTTCGTCGTTGCAACAACAAGCGATGCCGTTGGGGTTTTCTCGCCCTGCTGCTCCGCAACCGACCCCCGGACGGGTGCAGGAGCAGATTGCCGCCTACGGCGCGTTGCATCCGCCAGGGGTTGCGCCAAATATCGAGCCGGCAACGGTTGCGGTGCCGCCCCCGTCGATGGGGTATGGGATGCCGGACCCGACCGCGAGCTCGTCAGAGTCGGCAACCGAAACACCGCCGCTGGGGTATGCGGTGGCGCAGTTACACGGAATCTACATCCTGTCTCAGAACGAGCAGGGGCTGGTGGTGGTCGACATGCATGCGGCCCATGAGCGGGTGGTCTACGAGCGGATGAAGGTCTCTTTTGCCGAGGAGGGGATTACCTCGCAGCCGTTGTTGGTGCCCCAATCGATGGCGCTGAGTAGTCAGGAAGCCGATTGCGCCGAAGAGTTTGCCGAGCTGTTCAGGCAGCTGGGCTTTGAGTTGGCCCGAATGAGCGAAGAGTCGCTGGTGATCCGTCAGGTACCGGCGCTGTTGAAGCAGACCGATGTGGAGCAGTTGGTGCGCGATGTGCTGGCTGATCTACGGGTGCTGGGCGATAGCGACCGGGTTCAGGCCGAGATGAACCAGATTCTTGCGACCATGGCCTGCCACGGCTCGGTCCGGGCTAACCGCCAGTTGACTCTGCCGGAGATGAATGCGCTGCTGCGGGATATGGAGCGTACCGAACGCAGTGGCCAGTGTAACCACGGCCGGCCGACCTGGACCCAGCTGGATATGGATGCGCTGGATAAATTGTTCCTGAGGGGGCAGTAGTATGAATTCCTCTACCCACTCCCAGGTTGAACAGTGCCCGGTCATCTGTCTGATGGGCGCCACCGCTACCGGCAAGACCGACCTTGCGGTCAGACTGGCCGAACAGCTACCCTGCGATCTGATCAGTGTCGATTCGGCACTGATCTACCGCGAGATGGATATCGGCACCGCCAAGCCCGATGCCGAATTGCTGGCCCGAGCCCCGCACCGGCTGATCGATATTCGAGATCCGGCCGAAAGCTATTCGGCGGCGGAGTTTCGAGCCGATGCGCTGGCCGAGATCGAAGCGATCCATGCCCAGGGGCGTATTCCGCTATTGGTCGGCGGGACCATGCTCTATTTCAAGACCCTGCTGGAGGGGCTGGCGACCCTGCCCAAGGCGGATCCCGAGGTTCGTCAGCGATTGCTGGATCAGGCGCAGCTCCATGGCTGGGAGTCGTTGCATCAACGCCTGGGTGAGGTCGATCCGGTCTCGGCGCAACGAATTCACCCCAACGATCCCCAGCGTCTGCAGCGGGCGTTGGAGGTCTATGAGCTGACCGGCCAGAGTCTGACCGAACTGTGGCAGCAACAGCAGCAGGTGCAGTTGCCGTTTCAGCCCTTACAGTTGAGTATCGACGTGGCTGACCGAGCTTGGCTTCACCAGCGTATCGAGCAGCGTTTTCGGATCATGATCGATGAGGGGTTTGAGCAAGAGGTACGTGCGCTGTACCAACGCGGAGACCTCGATCCTTCAATGCCATCGATCCGCTGTGTCGGGTATCGCCAGATGTGGGCCTACCTGGATGGGGAGATTGGATTCGACAGCATGGTTGAGCGTGGTATTATCGCGACCCGCCAGCTAGCCAAGCGCCAACTAACCTGGCTGCGGGGCTGGCCCGACCATCATCGAATCGACGCACGCGACGACGATATCCTGGGTAATACCTTGAAATTGATAGATGACTACCTTATATAGGTGGACTACGGGCCATTAGCGCGTGCTTGATTACGACGGCTTATCTAAGCTTTAGCCGTCGGTTTTCGTTATTGACCGCTTATTGCTGTATTTATTAATCGTATTTTCAGTACTTGAAAGGAGTACACAATGTCAAAAGGGCAAACCTTACAAGACCCTTACCTCAACGTTTTGCGCAAGGAGCGGGTACCCGTATCCATCTTTCTGGTCAACGGCATCAAGCTGCAGGGCCAGATCGAATCCTTCGATCAGTTTGTCATTCTGCTGAAGAACACCGTCAGCCAGATGGTCTACAAGCACGCCATCTCGACCGTCGTGCCTTCCCGTCCGGTTAAGACGCCGGTACAGGCAACCGAGGGTGAAGACGCTTAAGGCGTAGCTTCTTCTCAATTTATTACCATTAGGGACAGCTTTGTTTTTTGAACGGCCTGAATCGGGCGAAATAGCGGTATTGGTTCATCTCGATCTGGCTGAAGAATCCGAACGGGAAGACCCGAAGGAGTTCGAAGAGCTCGCGTTGTCCGCCGGTGCGGATCCTGTGGCGCTGATCACCGGATCCCGCAACCGTCCCAGTCCCCAGTATTTTGTCGGCCAGGGCAAGGCCGAAGAGATCGCCGAGGTTGCGCGTCAGCATGACGCCAAGCTGGTGCTCTTCAATCATGCCTTGTCGCCGGGTCAGGAGCGTAACCTGGAGCAGCTGCTGCAGTGTCGCGTGCTGGACCGTACCGGCTTGATCCTGGATATCTTTGCCCAACGTGCCCGCACCTACGAAGGTAAGCTACAGGTTGAGCTGGCTCAGCTGGAGCATATGTCGACCCGCCTGATCCGTGGTTGGACCCACCTGGAGCGGCAGAAGGGGGGGATCGGTTTACGTGGGCCGGGTGAAACCCAGCTTGAAACCGACCGACGTTTGCTGCGGGCTCGGATCAAATCGATCCTGAGTCGCTTGACCAAGGTCCGCAAACAGCGGGACCAGGGGCGTCGCCAGCGCCAGCGTGCCGAGATCGCGACGGTCTCGTTGGTCGGTTACACCAATGCAGGCAAATCGACCCTGTTCAATCGCATCACCGAATCGGAGGTCTATGCCGCCGATCAGTTGTTCGCCACCCTCGATCCGACCCTGCGCCGGATTGAAGTGGCCGATGTGGGGCCGGTGGTACTGGCCGATACGGTCGGGTTTATCCGTCATCTGCCGCACAAATTGGTGGAGGCGTTCCGGGCCACGCTGCAGGAGACCATCGAGGCGACCCTGTTGCTGCATGTTATTGATGCGGCAAGCGAAGAGCGTGATGCCAACATCGAAGAGGTCAGCTCGGTGCTGCATGAGATCGGCGCTGATACGGTACCGGTGCTTGAGGTCTACAATAAGATTGACTTGATCGATCAGGCTCAGCCTCGGATCGAACGGGACGATCAAGGCAGGCCACAGCGGGTCTGGTTATCCGCTGCGACGGGAGCCGGAACCGAGCTGTTGCCACAGGCGATTGCCGAACTTCTGGGTGACGAAGTTGTCCACCAAACGCTACACCTTGCACCGCATGAAGGGGCTTTCCGGGCTCAACTTTATGCCCAGAATGCGGTGTTGGACGAACAGGTGGACGAGGCAGGACAGTTGGCGCTGGAGGTCAGAATACAAAAGCGCGACCTGTTACAGATTTTGACCCGGGTCGGTATCGATCCGGAACGGTTTTTACCGCCAGTTGAAGACGACCCCTGGTAGGGGATGGTAGACGTTGGCTGTGTTGCATGGCCACCGGCGGCTACCTAGAATGTGTCGGTATAAACAACGACTTAACGATTATTAACTGATTACTAATAAAACGGAGACGCTTATGGCTTGGAATGAGCCGGGTGGCAACGGTAACAACCAGGATCCCTGGAGCGGCGGTGGCAATCGCGGCGGCGGTGGGAACCGTGGGGGTGAAGGGCCGCCAGATCTGGATGAGGCGCTGCGCAAACTGCAGGAGAAACTGAACGGTATCTTCGGTGGCGGCGGCAGTGGTTCTGGCTCAAGCTCTGGCAAGGGCAGTTCGCTCGGTACCGGCGGCATCTTGCTGTTGATCGCTGGACTGTTGGTGGTCTGGGCCGCAATGGGCTTCTACACCGTCAACGAACAGGAGCGGGTGGTTATCCTGCGTCTGGGTAAATTCCACGATACTCAGCTGCCGGGCCTGCGTTGGAATCCGCCGTTGATCGACCAGCGTTTCCCCGTCAATGTGACTCAGGTGCGTTCTAAGGATCACCGGGCGCTGATGCTGACCGAAGACGAGAATATCGTCGAAGTCGGGCTGAAGGTGCAGTACCGGGTTACCGATCCGCAGTCCTACGTGCTGAAAGTACGTGATCCCGAAATCAGTCTGGGTCACGCTACCGAGAGTGCGTTGCGTCATGTGGTAGGTACCTCCGAGATGCACTTCATTCTGACCGAAGGTCGTGAGCTGTTGGCAACCGACGTGCAGAATCGTCTGCAAGCCTATATGGACAGCTACGGCACTGGTCTACGGATCTCCAAGGTCAACATCGAGAGCACCAGTGCGCCGACCCAGGTGCAATCGGCCTTCGATGACGTGATCAAGGCCCGAGAGGATGAGCAGCGGGTTAAGAACGAAGCGGAATCCTACGCCAACGGTATCGTTCCGGAAGCGCGTGGTAAGGCTCAGCGGATGCTGGAAGAAGCCAACGCTTACCGCGAAGAGGTAGTGGCCAAGGCCCAGGGTGAGGCGGATCGTTTCAGCAAGCTGCAAACCGAGTATGCCAAGGCACCGGTGGTTACCCGTGAACGGATGTACCTGGATGCGGTTTCTTCGGTTCTGGCCAATTCGTCCAAGGTGTTGATGGACGTCGAGGGCGGCAACAACATCATGTATCTGCCGCTGGATCAGATCGTCAATCGCCGTGGCGGCGGTGGTGAGATCAACTTGGGCGGCAGCTCGAGTCTCGATAGCCGCAGTGTCGACGCGGTTGCCGATGAGGTCATCGAGCGTCTACGACGTCGTCAATCCACCATCAGACGGGAGGAGCGTTAACATGAACAGTGGACGTACTTTTGCCGTAATGGCAGCGTTGCTGCTGCTGGTTGTGGTTGCCAATAACTCGCTCTTTATCATCAAAGAGACCGAGCGTGCGGTGAAGCTGCAGTTCGGTGAGGTGGTCAATCCGGACCTCAAGCCCGGGCTGCATATCAAGATGCCGATCGTGAACTCGATCACCAAGTTCGATGGTCGGGTGCAGACGCTGGATTCGCGTCCGCAGGATTACCTGACCCTGGAGAAAAAGCGTCTGATCGTTGACTCCTTCGTCAAGTGGCGGATCGCCGACGTTAAGACCTACTACACCGCAACTTCCGGTGACGAATTCCGTGCTGCTGACCTGTTGGCTTCGCGGATGGATACCCGACTGCGGAACAAGTTTGGTCGTCGTACCCTGACCGAGGTAGTCTCCGGTGATCGTGAAGAGATGATGGTGCAGCTGACCAAAGAGCTGACCGAGATCACTCAGCAGGAGCTGGGTATCGAGGTGGTTGATGTTCGGGTCAAGCGGATCGATCTGCCGACCGAGGTAAGTCAGTCGGTTTACGATCGGATGCGGACCGAGCGGGAACGGGAAGCCCGGGAGCTGCGCTCCAAGGGTAACGAGCTGGCCGAAGGTATCCGCGCCGATGCTGACCGTCAGAAGACCGTAATTCTGGCTGAAGCCTTCCGTGAAGCGGAGCAGGTCCGAGGTGATGGTGATGCAGTGGCTGCTTCCACCTACGCCCAGGCGTACCAGAAGGATCCGGAGTTCTACTCCTTCTACCGCAGCCTCAATGCCTACAAGGACACCTTCAACAGCAAGGATGACGTGATGGTGCTGGAGCCGGGTAGTGACTTCTTCAAGTACCTGAACGCAGCAGGCGGGGCTGGCTTGGCCAACTAAAGCCTTATTCGAAGCCGGTCGATTGCGGTCCTTTGGGGCTGCCATCGACGAGCGCTTCGTGTATTATTCCGCAACCGGGACCCTGTCCCGGTTTTTTTGTGTGTGGATGCCGTGTTTTTGCCCGCGCCGGGATCGTTGAGAGGCTGTCGGGAGGCCAGGGAGCTGTCGAGGGCTCAATGGAACTGTCGAGAACCTTATGGAACTGTGGCGTGAGTTGCTGATTGCGTTATGCCTGGTGTTGGTGCTGGAGGGTATTATTCCGTTCCTCTACCCGCAGCGCTGGCGCTCGATGGTACAGCAGCTGGCCAACGTGGATGACCGCACCTTACGGATTACCGGACTGGTTTGTATGCTGGCCGGAACCGGGCTGTTGTATCTGGTTCACTGACAGCCCGAATTAACTGCTATCGCTCTTAAGGGAGCCTGAATACTGATGTCTATTGCTGATCGCTGGCTATTACCGGATGGGGTCAATGAGATCCTGCCGCAGCAGGCGCGCCAGGTAGAAGCGCTGCGGCGTAAACTGGTCGACCTGTTCGATTGCTGGGGTTACGACCTGGTTATGCCGCCGATGATCGAGTACCTGGAGTCTCTGCTGACCGGTACCGGCAACGATCTGGCGCTGAATACCTTCAAAGTGACCGACCAGTTGACCGGTCGGATGATGGGATTGCGGGCTGACACCACGCCGCAGGTGGCGCGCATCGATGCCCATAGCCTTAATCGTCAGGGGCCGACCCGACTCTGTTACGTCAATTCGGTGCTGCATACCGTGCCGGCCAATATGCTGACCAGTCGCTCGCCGATGCAGATCGGTGCCGAGCTGTACGGCCATGCTGGCGTCGATAGCGATATCGAAGTGATCAGCCTGATGCTCGAGGCGCTGACCCAGGTTGAGCTGGGACAGCCGCTGACTCTGGATCTGGGTCATGTGGGGATCTACCGTGCGCTGGTTGAGCAGGCTGAGCTGCAGGATGATGATCAGGCCGAGCTGTTTAGTCTGTTGCAGAAAAAGTCTCTGACCGAACTGGATGCCTTGCTGGAGACGCTGCAGCTGAGTGAATCGCAGCGCAATGCTTTCCGCCTGCTGGCTCAGCTCAATGGTGGTCGCGATACCATCGAGCGCGCCCGCCAGGCGCTACAGCAGGAATACCCGAGTATTGCGACCGCACTGGATGACCTGGAAGCGATTGCCGAGGCGGTCCTGACCCGTTTCCCGCAGGTTTCACTCTATTTCGACCTGGGTGAGCTGCGTGGTTACAACTACCATACCGGTGCAGTTTTTGCGGTCTATGTACCGACTTTTGGCCAGCCGCTGGCCAAGGGTGGTCGCTACGATGAGATCGGCAAGGATTTCGGTCGGGCTCGACCGGCAACCGGTTTTAGTGGCGATCTGAAAGTCATCGCCGAGTTGGCAGTGGATCATGCCGATCGACGTGGCGCGATTTTGGCGCCGGCCGATGGTGATTCGACGCTGGCCGACAAGATAAATGCACTGCGCCTGCAGGGTGAGCGAGTCATGCGGGCGTTGCCCGGCGTTGACTGTTCCGCTCAGGAGCAGGGCTGTGACCGACAACTGATTCTGCGTGACGGCGTCTGGGACGTCGCTGCTGCCGAGTAAATTTTCTAGCTAACTGAGATATTCGATCTATGGGCAAGAACGTCGTTGTATTAGGTACCCAATGGGGCGACGAGGGTAAGGGCAAGATTGTCGATCTGCTAACTGAGCAGGCGGCAGCGGTGGCTCGCTTTCAAGGCGGTCACAATGCTGGTCATACACTGGTTATCGACGGTGAGAAAACTGTTCTGCACCTGATTCCGTCTGGCATCCTGCGCGAAGACGTGCTTTGCATGATCGGCAACGGGGTGGTGCTCTCCCCTGAAGCGCTTCTCAAAGAGATGGCCGAGCTGGAGCAGCGCGGTGTGCCGGTTCGCGAGCGTCTGCGTCTGAGCCCGGCTTGTCCGTTGATCCTGCCGTATCACATTGCTCTGGATCAGGCCCGTGAACTGGCCCGCGGTAATGCCAAGATCGGCACCACCGGTCGGGGTATCGGTCCGGCTTACGAAGACAAGGTTGCTCGTCGTGGTCTGCGTCTGGGTGACATGATGAACCCGGAGCGTTTCGCTACCAAGCTCAAAGAAGTGCTGGAATACCACAACTTCGTGCTGACCAACTACTACAAGGTTGAGGCGATCGACTATCAGCAGACCCTGGATCAGGCGATGCAGATGGCCGAAGAGCTGCGCCCGATGGTGATCGACGTCACCGAAAAGCTGCACCAGTACCGTAACAACGGTGACAACATTCTGTTTGAAGGGGCTCAGGGTTCGCTGTTGGATATCGATCACGGCACCTACCCGTTCGTGACCTCCTCCAACACCACCGCTGGCGGCGTGGCTACCGGTAGCGGTTTCGGTCCGCTGTACCTGGATTACATCTTGGGTATCACCAAGGCTTACACCACCCGTGTAGGTTCCGGTCCGTTCCCGACCGAGCTGTTCGACGATATCGGCGAACACCTGGCAGTCAAAGGGCACGAAGTAGGTGCGACCACCGGTCGTGACCGTCGCTGTGGTTGGTTCGATTCAGTGGCACTGCGTCACTCCATCCAGATCAATAGTGTCTCCGGCATCTGCTTGACCAAGCTGGACGTGCTGGACGGCCTGGAGACGATCAAGATCTGCGTTGCCTACCAGGATGCCGACGGCAATCCGGTACCGATGCCGGTCGACAGTGAGGCCTTCGATGCGGTTGTGCCGGTCTACGAAGAGATGCCGGGCTGGAGCGAAACCACCTTTGGTGCCAAGTCGATGGATCAGCTGCCGCAGGCGGCGCTAAATTACATCAAGCGCCTGGAAGAGCTGGTCGGTGCGCCGGTCGACATCGTCTCGACTGGTCCGGATCGCAACGAGACTATCGTCCTACGCAGTGCGTTCGACGCCTGAGTTAGCCTGTAGTTAAATACTCGCACCAGATGATAAAGCGGCCAACTGGCCGCTTTTTTTGTTTTCGTTATGCAGCAAAATTGGTTGGCGGCTAGGCTTAATTGCCAAACCTCAACCAATCTTAGTCCTGTTGATAGTGTGAAGAAGCGTTCTTGCCAGAAATCTATGGATAGTTATTTAAACAGTCTCGTTACCTCTGTTTGGATATACGATATTGATAATTACCGTATTGTTTGGGCCAATAATGCGGCGCTTCACTTATGGGAGAGTAATTCCCTAGAAGAGCTGAGCAGCAGGGATTTCAAGCCGGGTAGCTCAGATGCTGTTCAGCAAACGTTGCGGGACTATCAACAGGTCTTTAAGTCGGGCCAGACGCTATCTAGATTTTGGCAGTATTCACCGAAAGGGATATTAAAGGAAGCCTACTGCCAGTTGTCTGGTTATACGCTTGAAGATGGCCGTATGGCACTTATGGTTGAGGCGATAGACGCTGACCATGTGAAAAAAGACTACGCGGCTGGCTCTATCGTATCGCTCTCTACCTACACCTTGGATGGGAAGTTCGTTAGCGGTAATCCGCCATTTTTAAACACTCAGGATGAGGGGTTTGTACATATAAAATCGCTTTTTGCTAATCAAGATGACTACGTTGAAATAATGAAAGTCGTCGATGAAGAGCGCAGCTATGAGGGCGATGTTCAGATAACTATTAATGATAGGATTTTATGGCATCGGCTTATTATCAGCATCAGAGGGAATGCTAAATCCGATCAGAAGATGCTGGTCCAGCAATTTAATATTGATGATAGAAAGAGAGAAGAGCTCGCGTTAGAGAAAGAGGTGGTTACCGATTCATTAACGGGATTGTTAAATCGAAGAGGTTTAAAGCGAGTCCTTAAAAGGGCTGAGCAGAGTCAGAAGGACTTTGTGGTTTTTTATATCGATCTTGACGGGTTTAAGCTGATCAATGACTCATTGGGCCATGGGGTCGGGGACAGGGTGCTTCAATCAATGGCAGAGCGCCTGGCCGCGGCGGAGCTGAGCAAAGGTCATGCCTGTCGATTCGGTGGCGATGAGTTTATTTGGGTGATAGATGAGGCGCTGTTGGATAGTAGTATTGAACAGGCGGCCAATCAGCTGATCGAGATGATGAATCGGCCTTTCTATGATGCTGAAGGGCGGCCAATCACTGTTTCGGTGAGTATCGGTATTGCTCATTATCCTAAGGACGGCGCTGACTTTGAGAACCTGATATTAAAGGCTGATGCCGCTATGTATCTAGCCAAGAAGCAGGGTAAGCATCGCTGGGTCAATTACTTAGACGGCATGGAAGATACGCTGCAGCGACAGAGTAAGCTGGCGCAGCACCTGTTCCAAGCGCTCAATCAAGATGAGTTTTCGCTCCACTATCAGCCAATCTTTAATGTAGAAAGCCGGCAGGTGTGCTCGCTGGAAGCGTTACTGAGGTGGAAGAGTCCAGTTTTAGGTTGGGTGCCTACCGACGAGTGTATTCGGGTGGCAGAAGAGATCGGCGTTATCATCGAAATCGAAAAGTGGGTGATTTCAACGGCGATCCGAGATCTGAAGGAGTTTAGGTGCCTCTTCGATTCAGACGTGACCATTGCGATAAATGTTTCTACAAAATATTTCGCTAATCCGGATTTTGTTGGATTCGTTAGTCAGGCTTTAAATGAGAATGGGTTTGATAGCTCTGCGATTAATATAGAGCTGACTGAAGGCGCGCTTTTATTTGATTTGAACAGGAACGATAACGCAGCATCAAAGATCGTAGAGCAGGGGATGTCGATCAGTATCGATGATTTTGGCACGGGTTATTCATCCTTGGCTTATCTGTATAGAATTCCGGCAACTCACGTAAAGATTGATCGGTCATTTACCGAGCGAGTAGAAGACGATGCGACGATGGTTTCCAGTATTCAGCATCTGATCGAGTCATTGAAATTTGAGGCGGTTGTGGAAGGGGTTGAATCTTTGTCGCAGTCTAAGCTGCTTGCGCAGATGGGAATTAAGCTGCAGCAGGGGTTTGGGTTGGGTCTGCCCAAGCCATTGGCGTTTTATCTGGATCAGGCAAATAGAGAGGGGCTTCCCGGGCTTAATCTCTAGAGGGTTTTGCGCGGGTATTGTAAGTACCTGCGGTGAACTGGCACAAGGCGAGCGCTGTGGTTAACAGTCTGGTTGTTGACTGCTGCTATCAAAGTCACAAAAAAGGCGACCTAAGGTCGCCTTTTTCTTTTGCTGGGTCGGCTTACTTGGCCAGCGTCTGTAGCATCTGCTTGAACAGTTTGGGGTTGGCCGCGACCAGGCTGTCGGTAAACTTGTTGCCGCCGTTGAGATCACCAACCAGGGCGCCGGCTTCCTGCAGCAGCAGTAAGCCCGGTTCCAGTTCCCATTCGTAGGCGCCGAGAATCCAGCAACCGTCGGTACGACCAGCGGCTTGGTAAGCCATTGCCAGGGCGCTGGAGCCTCCGACATGCAGCTGGGCACCCTGTAGGTAGAGCTGGCGGCTGCCGTTGAGCTGTTGCTCGAGTCGGGCTTCGTCGCTCTGGCCGGAGAAGTGGCAGCCGATCAGCGAGTTCGGCAGTCTTTTCAGATCGCTGACGCGGATCCGTTTGCCGTTGACCTGGGCGCCGCGACCACGGCTGGCGGTGAACTCTTCGCCGGTGATCGGATTCAGGATCACGGCGTGTTCGATTTTTCCACGCAGTTTGCAGACGATGGTCAGGGCAAAGGAGGGCAGTGCGTTGGCGAAATTGGTCAGACCGTCGATCGGGTTGACGAACCATTCAAAATCACTGGCTTCTTCGGCACCGATGTTGCCGCTGTGCTGGCCCTGGATACGGTGACCCGGGTTGGCCTTGAGCAAGTGATAAGCCACGGACTTTTCGGCGCCGGCGGCGGTTTCTGTGATGAAATCGGCCACGCTTTGTTGCTCGGACTTGATGATGTCCAGGCGTTCAATGGCACGGGCGACCTGCTCGCCGGCGATACGCGCAGCGCGCAAGGCGATGTTCAAAGTAGGTTGCATGATAAAGAGCTACGTCTAGTGAGAATAAGCGACCGCGAATTATACAAAGAACCGGGCTGGATAACCATCCATCGATGCAATCTACTTTGATTAACAGGTGTGGATTGTCTTATAGGATCGCTCAGTTATCTGCTAGAATTTGCGGCCTTCGAAATTGATGGAGCGGATTGATGCTTGCGTCGGTGCGGATCGTTTTGGTGAACACCAGCCATCCCGGCAATATCGGTGGTGTCGCCCGAGCGATGAAAAACATGGCGATCAGTAAGCTGGTACTGGTGGATCCCAAAGAGTTTCCCAGCGAAAAGGCCACGGCTCGGGCTTCGGGGGCTACCGATATTCTCGAGTCTGCAGAGGTGGTTTCGACCCTGGAGCAGGCGTTGGAAGGTTGTCAGCTGGTCGTAGGTGCCAGTGCTCGCAGTCGTCATATTCCCTGGCCGGTGGTCAATCCTCGCGAAATGGCCCAGCAGGTAGCCGCGGTCCAGAAAGAATCTGACGCAGCGGTCGAGGTGGCCTTGGTATTCGGTCGCGAAGACCGTGGTTTGACCAACGAAGAGCTGCATCGCTGTCACCGCCATGTCCATATTCCCTCCAACCCGGATTTCAGTTCGCTGAATTTGGCGGCGGCGGTGCAGGTGATCTGCTACGAGTTGCGGATGGCCGCATTGGCCGAGGATCCGGCGTCCGAATTGAATGACGTGTCCCGCTGGGGTACTGCTTGGGATATCGAATCGGCCACGTCCGATGAGCTGGAGCGGTTCTTCGAGCACCTGGAGCAGGCGCTGATCGAGATCGACTTTCTCGATCCGGATAACCCGCGTCAACTGATGACCCGGTTACGCCGGCTTTACATGCGATCCCATCCAGACAAGGTGGAGATCGGTATTTTGCGTGGAATTTTGACCGCGACACAGAAAGTACAGAAACAGGGTGGAGACCATGTTTAATCAGCTGCGTGAGGATATCGGGTCGGTCTTTGAGCGGGATCCGGCCGCACGAAATGCCTTTGAGGTTTTGACCAACTACCCGGGCTTGCACGCGCTGCTGTACCACCGTTTGTGCCATGCGCTATGGAAGCGGGGCTTCAAATGGCTGGCGCGGATGATCTCGACCTTGTCGCGCTGGTTGACCGGTATTGAGATCCATCCTGGTGCTCGGATCGGGCGTCGCTTCTTTATCGATCACGGCATGGGTGTGGTGATCGGCGAAACCGCCGAGATCGGCGATGACGTGACCCTCTATCATGGCGTGACGCTGGGTGGTACCACCTGGAATAAAGGCAAGCGCCACCCGACCCTGTGTGATGGTGTCGTTGTTGGTGCCGGCGCCAAGATTCTGGGTCCGTTTGAGGTTGGTGAAGGCGCGCGGATCGGTTCCAATGCCGTGGTCACCAAGGCTGTTCCGGCGGGTGCTACCGTGGTGGGTATACCGGGTCGTATTGTTCGCAGTCGGATCGATCCGGAATCGATGGACGAAGCGGATCAGAAGCGGCAGCAGATGGCCGATAAGATCGGCTTTGATGCCTACGGGGTGACCAGTGAGCTGCCTGACCCGGTGGCGCATGCGATTCAGTCGCTGCTGGATCATATGCAGGCGGTCGATAACCGGCTCGAGGTCATGACCAAGGCGATGAATCAGGTCGGAGTGAAGTGCCCGGACCAAAAACTCCCCGAGTTGAAGGCGGAGGACTTCGCGGCGGTCGAAGAGGATCGCCCCGTATCCGAAACGGTTGATAAGCTGGATAGCAAGTAAAGCCGGGCTTTAAGTGGGTTGCGCGGGTGGTTCGTCTGCCCGTGACTTGAGTTTTATCAAGGCCTGTTTCCGGGGGCTGGCTATCATCTCGGGCTTTGGATTTTGGCAGTGGTTTTAGCCTTGCAAGCACTGTGGTAGAGTGGACGCCCCTCCTCCCTCGGAAACGGGCCGGTCGAATTATCTATAACTGATCAAAATAGTCGGATAAATAATTGACTAAAATAGTCGGCTAATAGATAATCCTCGCCAGAAATAATGATAACCGGGGGGCAACCATGCGATTAACAACCAAGGGACGTTACGCTGTTACAGCGATGCTGGATCTGGCACTGCATGAAGGGCGTGGTCCGATCAGTCTTGCTGATATCTCATCACGACAGCTGATTTCCCTCTCTTATCTGGAGCAGTTGTTTGCCAAGCTGCGCCGCAATGATCTGGTCAAAAGTGTTCGAGGCCCTGGTGGTGGTTACCAGCTGAGCCGGGACAAGGCCGACATTTATATCGTGCAGGTGATTGATGCGGTTAACGAGTCCGTCGACGCTACAGGCTGTGGTGGTAAGGGAGACTGTCACGAGGGCGAAGCCTGTCTGACCCATCATCTGTGGTGTGACCTGAGTGATCAGATCCATGCGTTCCTGAGCGGAATCTCACTGGCGGATCTGGTTGCCCGACGTGATGTGCAGGAGGTCTCTCAGCGACAGGATCGCGTCCGCCTGCAATCGATCGAATTTGAACGTATCGAAGCTACCGGTTAACCCTGGGCTTCGCAGAACGGAGATTAGAATGAAGCTGCCGATTTATCTGGATTACTCTGCGACCACACCGATGGATCCGCGGGTTGCCGAAAAGATGACCGAGTGTCTGACTCTGGAAGGTAACTTTGGTAATCCGGCTTCACGTTCCCACCTGTTCGGCTGGAAGGCGGAGGAAGCGGTGGAGACCGCCCGTCGCCAAGTGGCCGATCTGGTCAATTGTGATCCCCGCGAGATTGTCTGGACCTCTGGTGCGACCGAGTCCGACAACCTGGCGATCAAAGGTGTGGCCCACTTCTACAGCAAGAAGGGCAAGCACATCATTACCTCCAAGATCGAACACAAGGCGGTGCTGGATACCTGTCGTCAACTGGAGCGTGAAGGCTTCGAGGTGACCTACCTGGATCCGCAGCCCAATGGCATCGTGACCCCGGAGTCGGTGGCCGAGGCCCTGCGTGAAGATACGATTCTGGTGTCGATCATGCACGTCAACAACGAGATCGGCGTGATCAACGATATTGAAGCGATCGGCGAGTTGACCCGTGCCAACAAGGTGCTGTTCCATGTCGATGCGGCTCAGAGCGCCGGTAAGATCAATATCGATCTGGAGCGTCTGAAGGTCGATCTGATGTCCTTCTCCGCCCATAAAGTGTACGGACCCAAGGGTATCGGTGCCTTGTATGTCCGCCGTAAGCCGCGGGTTCGTCTCGAAGCGCAGATGCACGGCGGTGGTCACGAGCGTGGCATGCGTTCCGGCACCCTGGCGACTCACCAGATTGTCGGCATGGGCGAGGCCTTTGCGATCGCCAAAGCCGAGATGCATGAAGAGAACAAGCGTCTGTTGAAGTTGCGTCAGCGTCTGTGGGACGGCGTTCAGGACCTGGAGCAGGTATTCTGCAACGGCGATTTTGACCAGCGTGTGGCCAGCAACATCAATGTCAGCTTCAACTTCGTCGAAGGCGAGTCGCTGCTGATGGCGCTGAAGGACCTGGCGGTTTCCTCCGGTTCGGCCTGCACATCGGCCAGCCTCGAGCCTTCTTATGTGCTGCGTGCGCTGGGCATGAACGACGAGCTGGCACACAGCTCGATCCGTTTCAGCTTCGGTCGCTTCACCACCGAAGAAGATGTGGACTTTGCAATTGATAAGATCCGGACTGCGGTCTCCAAGCTGCGTGAATTGTCGCCGCTGTGGGATATGTACAAAGACGGCGTTGATCTGGACAAGGTCGAGTGGGTCAGCCACTAAGGCCCCCACCGATCAACAAGAGGTAGAGAGAGATGGCATATAGCGAAGAAGTACTGGACCACTACGAAAACCCGCGTAATGTCGGCAAGATGGACGACAAAGACCAGCAGGTCGGTACCGGCATGGTTGGTGCCCCGGCGTGTGGCGATGTGATGCGTCTGCAGATCAAAGTCAGCGACGAGGGTGTCATCGAGGATGCCAAGTTCAAGACCTACGGTTGCGGCTCGGCGATCGCCTCCAGCTCCCTGGTGACCGAATGGGTCAAGGGGATGACGTTGGATCAGGCGGCGGATCTGAAAAACACTCAGATCTCCGAAGAGCTGGCATTGCCGCCGGTGAAGATTCACTGCTCCGTGCTGGCCGAAGATGCGATCAAGGCAGCGATCGCTGACTATCGGAAGAAAAACGGGTAATAGCTGGTCGGTCGGGTGCGGTGGTTGTGCCCGGTCAGATCAACAAGATTAAGGAAGTGCTATGGCAATCACCATGACTACGGCAGCCCATAACCATGTCAGCCGGTTCCTCGAGAATCGAGGCGGTGGCGTGGGTATTCGTCTGGCGGTACGTACCACCGGATGCTCCGGAATGGGATACGTACTCGAGTTTGCCGATGAGGTGGCCGAAGAAGATCAGGTGTTCGACATCGAAGGCTTGAAAGTGGTGATCGATCCCAAGAGTCTGGTGTACCTGGATGGGACTGAGCTTGATTTCGTCAAAGAGGGTCTGAACGAAGGCTTCAAGTTCAATAACCCCAATGCCCGCAGTGAATGCGGTTGTGGCGAAAGCTTCAGCGTTTGAGGCGAGCCCTCAATACCTGAAATAAAGCCACAGCAGCTGGCGTCCGAACCGAACCTCGGGAGGCAGGTTTTAGCCTCCCTTTCAGTGCCTGAAACCAGCAGACACGGAACCTACCTAAGCTGAATCCATGGCTATCGAACAAAATTACTTCATCCTGTTTGAGCTGCCTCAGCAGTATCAAGTCGATACAGCGCTGTTGTCCGAACGTTATCGGGCCCTGCAAAAGACTCTCCATCCCGATCGTTATGCCCATAAGAGCGAGCGCGAACAGCTGCAGGCTGTTCAAGCCTCGGCGCATCTGAACGAAGCGCTGGCAACGCTGAAATCACCGCTACGACGAGCTGCCTATCTGTTGTCGCTCAAGGGTGTGGATACCGATGTCAGTCATCAAACGGTTTCCGATGGTGCTTTCCTGATGCAGCAGATGATGCTGCGCGAACAGCTTGATGATGCACGGCACGCGGATGATCCGTTTGAGGCGCTAGAAGAGCTGCTTGAGCAGTTGCAGGGTAGTGAGGCTGAGCTGCAGCAGTCGCTTGAATCGCAGCTACAAAGTGATGATCCGGCGGTGCTGAGCGATGCGCTGGATAATCTGCGAAAATTACAGTTCTTTGACAAATTACGGCATGAGATCGAGCGGGTCGAAGACGAGCTGGATGATCTCTAAATACCCTGACCAACGCAGGGCCTGAACCAAAAGGATACAAACCTAGATGGCGTTACTACAGATTGCGGAGCCGGGGCAAAGTGCCAAGCCCCATCAGCATAAACTGGCGGTTGGGATCGATCTGGGAACCACCAACTCACTGGTGGCCACCGTGCGCAGCGGCGAGGCGGATACGCTGGCCGATGTGGAGGGGCGTCATCTGTTGCCGTCGGTGGTGCGTTATCATGGCGGTGATCAGGCCGCCGAGGTCGGATACAGTGCCCGCGAGGCTGCGTCAGGGGACCCGCTTAACACCATCGTATCGGTGAAGCGTTTTATGGGCCGTGGTCTGGCTGATGTGAAGAGCCTCGGCGATCAGTTACCCTACGATTTTGTCGAGACTGATGGCGGCATGCCCTATTTGCAGACCGTGGCCGGCGAGAAGAGTCCGGTCCAGGTTTCTGCCGATATTCTTAAGACCCTGGCTGACCGAGGTCATGAAGCCTTGGGTGGCGAGCTGGTCGGTGCGGTAATCACGGTTCCGGCCTATTTTGATGAAGCTCAGCGCCAGGCCACCAAAGATGCCGCCAAGTTGGCTGGTATTAACGTACTTCGGTTGCTCAATGAACCGACTGCAGCGGCGGTGGCCTATGGACTCGATAGTGCGGCTGAAGGGACCTTCGCGATCTACGATCTGGGTGGCGGAACCTTCGATATTTCGATTTTGCGTCTCAATCGTGGCGTCTTCGAAGTACTCTCTACCGGCGGCGACAGTGCCTTGGGCGGGGATGACTTCGACCATGCTATCGCCGAGTGGGTGCTGCAGCAGATGGGGGTTGAGCAGCTGGCTCAGCAACAGCAGCGCCGGCTGTTGGATCTGGCTCGATCGGTTAAGGAGCAGTTGAGCGGGGCCGATCAGGCCGAGCTGAGCTTTGAACTGGATGGTCAGTCCTGGCAGGGGGCATTAAGCCTTGAGCAGTTCAATGGTTTGATCGAACCCAAGATCAAGCAAACGCTGCGTGCCTGTCGTCGAGCGTTGAAGGACGCCGGTGTCGAGGCCGACCAGATCAGTGAAGTGGTGATGGTAGGCGGATCGACCCGGGTACCCCATGTGCGCACACTGGTGGAAAAGTTCTTCGGCAATGTGCCTCACAGTGAGATCGATCCGGATCGGGTGGTTGCGATCGGTGCGGCGATTCAAGCCGATGTGCTGGCCGGCAACAAGCCCGATGCTGAGATGCTGTTGCTGGATGTGATTCCGCTATCGCTGGGGCTCGAAACCATGGGCGGTCTGGTCGAGAAAGTAATCGATCGAAACACGCCGATCCCGGTGGCTCGTGCCCAGGAATTCACCACCTATAAGGATGGCCAGACTGCGATGGCGATCCATGTTCTGCAAGGCGAGCGCGAACTGGTCGATGATTGTCGTTCATTGTCGCGCTTCGAGTTGCGTGGCATTCCCCCGATGGCGTCTGGCAATGCCAAGGTGCGGGTGACCTTCCAGGTCGATGCCGATGGCCTGTTGGCGGTGACGGCTCGCGAGCTGAACAGCGGTGTCGAGAGCTCGGTAGAGGTCAAGCCGTCCTACGGCCTGAGTGATGGTGAGATTGCCCGGATGATCCAGGACTCGTTCAGTCATGCCCAGGAAGACCATGATGCCCGTACATTGCGTGAGCAGCAGGTCGAGGCGGATCGTTTGGTAGAAGCGCTCGAAAGTGCCTTGGCGGCCGATGGTGAGCGGCTGCTCCATGCCGATGATCTGGCTGCGCTCTCCCAGGGGGTTGAGCAGCTTAAGCGGGTTCGTCAGGGAACCGATCACAAGCTGATCGCCAAGGGAATCGAGGTGCTGTCGGCGGCCAGTGACGAGTTTGCCGCCCGTCGGATGGATGAAGGTGTGCGCCAAGCGCTGTCTGGCCATGCGGTCGACGAGCTCAATCCAGACGAGCAAGAGCTGTCCGACCTGCCCGATTGTTTAAAGAAGTAACTAATTGTCCGTGGGTTAATCACCCCAAAACGAGGAGTTCCGATGCCCCAGTTGATTTTTCTACCCCACCACGAGCTTTGCCCTGAAGGTAAGGTGGTTGAGGTTGAGCCGGGTGTTACCGTTCTTGATGCGGCGCTGGCCGAAGGGATTGAGATCGAGCACGCCTGTGAAAAATCCTGTGCCTGCACCACCTGTCATGTCATCGTTCGCGAAGGCTTCGATTCGATGGAGGAGTCCGACGAGCTCGAGGACGATATGCTCGATAAGGCCTGGGGGCTGGAGCCTGACTCACGTTTGAGCTGTCAGGCGGTGGTTGCTGACGAAGATCTGGTAATCGAGATTCCGAAGTACACCCTTAATCAGGTGTCCGAGAATCACTGATACCTTTAATTAATGCCGGGAGGAAGACCCATGTCACTGAAGTGGATCGACACCCTCGATATTGCGATCGAGCTGAGTGAAAAGTACCCGGACGTCGACCCGACATCGATCCGGTTTACCGATCTTTATACTTGGGTGCTGGAGCTGGAAGATTTCGATGATGATCCCAAGCACTGCGGCGAGAAGATCCTAGAGGCGATCCAGGCGGCCTGGATCGACGAGATGGACTAGCGAGCAGCGCCGCTCTCGTTTCGAACGCCAAAAATTCGTCTATTACCGCAAACAGCTCTGAATAGCCATTGTTCAGGGCTGTTTGTCGTTATATAATCCGCCGTTTTTTCCCGAGGGAGCCTGCGAACAAGCCCCTACGGCTTCTGCAAGTGCCTGAAGTGCGCAAGTTCTAGGCGCAAGCTGCAGCTAATGGCCTTCGCCCTTGGCAAAGGTTGTAACGACGAAATTGTGTGCTTCAGGTCTTGCCCTACGGGGATTTCAGCTTGACCCGCACTCTGCGTTTCAGCTTTTCGTAAGGTCTAGACATTGCTTCAAAGCTGCGCCTTGATTGCGAATCAAGCTGAAAGCCAGAAGCGCGTAAGGACTTATTCGCAGGTTCCCTAGGCGCAGCCCCTGCCCGATTTGGAGGTTTTACCCATGTTGCGTGTTGCTCAGGAAGCATTGACCTTCGACGACGTTCTGCTGGTACCCGGCTATTCCGAGGTACTGCCCAAAGATGTCTGCCTCAAGACCCGTCTGACCCGTGGAATCGAGCTGAATATCCCGCTGGTATCGGCTGCGATGGATACAGTAACCGAATCGCGCCTGGCCATTGCCATGGCCCAGGAAGGCGGTATCGGTATCATCCACAAGAACATGACCATCGAGCAGCAGGCTGCCGAGGTGCTTAAGGTGAAGCGCTTCGAGAGCGGTGTGGTCAAGGATCCGGTCACCTGCAGTTCCGATCTGACCGTCGGTGAGCTGCACAAGCTGGCCGAGCAGCATGGTTTTTCCGGTTTCCCGGTTCTCGATGGGGATGACCTGGTCGGTATCGTGACCAGCCGGGATATGCGCTTCGAACGTCACTTGGACGCCACCGTTGCCTCCATCATGACTCCCAAGGATCGTCTGGTTACGGTCCAGGAAGGGGTCGATCCTGACAAGGTTCGCAATCTGCTGCGTAAGCATCGAATCGAGAAGATCCTGGTGGTCGATGCGGATTTCCGTCTGCAGGGGATGATGACCGTTAAGGACATGAACAAGGCCAAGGCCTACCCCAGTGCCGCCAAAGATAGCGAAGGCCGACTGATTGTCGGTGCTGCGGTCGGTACCGGCCCGGAAACTCCGGACCGTATCACCGCGCTGGTCAATGCCGGTGTCGATGTGGTGATTATTGATACCGCTCACGGTCACTCCAAGGGTGTGATCGATCGCGTTCGCTGGGCCAAAGAGACTTTCCCGCAGCTGCAGGTGATCGGTGGAAACATCGCCACTGCCGAGGCGGCGACTGCGCTGGCTGATGCCGGTGCCGATGGCGTTAAGGTCGGTATCGGTCCGGGTTCCATCTGTACCACCCGAATCGTTGCCGGTGTCGGTGTTCCACAGATCTCAGCGGTCGCCAACGTGGCGGCAGCGCTGGCTGAGCGCGGTGTGCCTCTAATCGCCGATGGCGGTGTGCGCTTCTCCGGCGACCTGTCCAAGGCCATTGTGGCCGGTGCCTCAGCGGTAATGGTTGGCGGCATGCTGGCCGGTACCGACGAAGCCCCCGGTGAGGTTGAGCTGTACCAAGGTCGGGCCTTTAAAGCTTACCGCGGCATGGGCTCGATCGGCGCCATGGCGCAGTCGCAAGGCTCCTCGGATCGTTACTTCCAGGATAACAGCGCCGGAGCAGAGAAGTTGGTCCCCGAAGGGATCGAAGGTCGGGTGCCCTGTAAAGGCCCGATGGCTGCGGTGGTGCACCAGCTGATGGGCGGGCTGCGCTCCAGCATGGGCTACACCGGTAGCGCCAACGTGGAGCAGATGCGCACCGAGCCGCAGTTTGTTCGCATCACCGGCGCCGGCATGAAGGAAAGCCACGTCCACGATGTGACCATCACCAAGGAAGCGCCCAACTATCGCGTGGGCTAAGCAGAATAAGTAAACCGATGGGGCTGTAGTTGCAGCCCCATTGTTTTTTTATCGCTTTATTTGATAAGCAGATACAGACGGTGACAGACCGTCGGCGGAGACTAATACCGTGACCCAAGATATCCATGCGCAACGTATTCTGATTCTGGACTTCGGATCCCAGTACACTCAGCTGATCGCCCGTCGGGTGCGCGAGTGTGGGGTTTACTCGGAAATTCGTGCCTTCGACATGAGCGAGGAGGAGATCCGCGAGTTTAATCCCAAGGGGATCATCCTGGCTGGTGGGCCGGAATCGGTGACCGGTTCCGACACCCCGCGGGCGCCGCAGTTGGTGTTTGAACTGGGCGTACCGGTACTGGGTATCTGCTACGGCATGCAGACCATGGCGGAGCAGTTGGGCGGCAAGGTTGAAAGCTCCGATCTGCGTGAGTTTGGTTATGCTCAGGTTCGTACCGAAGGCAAGAGTGCGCTGCTGGATGGTATCGAAGATCACGTGGCCAACAACGGTGTATTGTTGCTGGACGTGTGGATGAGCCACGGCGACAAGGTCACCGAAATGCCGGAAGGTTTCCACCTGATGGCGGCCACCGAGAGTGCACCGATCGCGGGTATGTACGACGAGCAGCGCAAGTTCTATGGGGTTCAGTTCCACCCGGAAGTGACTCACACCAAGCAGGGTGATCGTATCCTGTCCCGCTTCGTGCGTGATATCTGCGGCACCGAAGCACTCTGGACGCCGACCAATATCGTCAAAGACGCGATCGCGCAGGTGCGCGAGCAGGTTGGCGACGATCACGTGCTGCTGGGTCTATCCGGTGGGGTCGACTCCTCCGTGGTGGCAGCGCTGCTGCACAAGGCGATCGGCGATCAACTGACCTGTGTGTTTGTTGATAACGGCCTGCTGCGTAAGCACGAGGGCGACCAGGTGATGGACATGTTCGCCAAGAACATGGGCGTCAAGGTGATCCGCGCCGATGCCGAAGAGCTGTTCCTGGGCAAACTCAAGGGAATTAGCGATCCGGAGCAGAAGCGCAAGATTATCGGTAACACCTTTATCGAGGTGTTCGACGACGAAGCGGCTAAGATCGACAATGTTAAATGGCTGGCCCAGGGCACCATCTACCCGGATGTTATTGAATCTGCTGCTGCTAAGACCGGCAAGGCCCATGTGATCAAGTCCCACCACAATGTCGGCGGTCTGCCCGACGACATGAAGCTGGATCTGGTCGAGCCGCTGCGTGAGCTGTTCAAAGACGAGGTTCGCAAGATCGGTCTGGAGCTGGGTCTGCCCTACGACATGGTCTACCGTCACCCGTTCCCGGGACCGGGCCTGGGTGTTCGGATTCTCGGCGAAGTGAAGAAAGAATACGCCGACATCCTGCGTGAAGCCGATGCGATCTTTATCGAGGAGCTGCACAAATCCGGTTGGTACCATAAGACCAGCCAGGCGTTTGTAGTATTCCTGCCGGTTAAGTCTGTTGGCGTAGTCGGTGATGGTCGTCGCTACGAGTACGTGGTCTCACTGCGTGCGGTCGAAACCATCGACTTTATGACCGCCCGCTGGGCCCATCTGCCCTATGACCTGCTGGAAACCGTGTCCGGCCGGATCATCAACGAGATCTCGGGTATCTCCCGGGTCGCCTACGACGTATCCAGCAAGCCGCCGGCCACCATCGAGTGGGAATAAACGGTTGTTGCTGCGTTCGGTAAGTTGAACGGATAGTGAAAGAAAAGGCGGCGCTTGATGTGCCGCCTTTTTTGTTTGCCCGCATCGGCCTGGCCGAATCAGTTCAGCTCAAATCGATCCGCCAACATCACCTTGCTCCAGGCGGCAATGAAGTCCTCGATAAACTCAACCTGGCCGTCGCTGGAGGCGTAGGTTTCCGCCACCGCCCGCAGTTCGGTGTTGGAACCGAAGATCAGATCAACCGAGGTGGCGGTCCATTTCGGTTTATCCGAGGCGCGGTCAACACCTTGGTATACGCCGTCTTCCGCTTTTTCCCAACGGGTGGACATATCGAGCAGGTTGACGAAGAAGTCGTTGCTCAGGGTGCCGGGCTGATCGGTCAGGATACCGTGTCGTGAGCCGGCGCTATTGGCGTCCAGCACCCGCATTCCACCGATCAGCGCGGTCATTTCCGGAATCGACAGCCCCAGCAAATCGGCCTTCTCGATCAGCATCTCGGTCGGCGAGCCGTAGGCGGCAGGGCTGTAGTAGTTTCGGAATGCATCGGCGTTTGGCTCCAGTACCGCAAAGGATTCGACGTCGGTCATCTCCTGGCTGGCATCGGTGCGACCCGGCTTGAATGGGACCTTGACGTCCATACCTCCGCTCTTGGCGGCCTGTTCGATCGCAGCCGTTCCGCCCAGTACGATGGTATCGGCCAGCGAGACCTTTGTACCCTCGGGCAGCGACTGGTTGAAGCCTTGCTGCACTTCGGTCAGAGTCTGCAGCACTCGCGCCAGCTCATCGGGGCTGTTGGCCGGCCAGCCCTTCTGCGGCGCCAGCGCGATACGGGCACCGTTGGCACCACCGCGCATATCGGAGCCGCGATAGCTGGAGGCTGAAGCCCAGGCGGTTCTGACCAGTTCGGATACGCTGAGGCCGCTGTCGAGAATCTTGCCTTTTAGCGCCTCTACCTGGCTATCGTCGATCAGCGTGTGATCAAGCGCCGGTATCGGATCCTGCCAGATGAACTGCTGCTCCGGCACCTCACTACCCAGATAACGCGAGCGGGGACCAAGGTCCCGATGGGTCAGCTTGAACCAGGCACGGGCGAAGGCTTGGTCGAAGGCTTTGGGATTTTTCCAGAATCGCTCGGCGATGGCACGAAAGCCCGGATCCTTCTTCAGCGCCATATCAGTGGTAAACATCACCGGTGGATGACGTTTGCCGTCGATATGGGCGTCGGGGACCAGCTGTTGGGCCGCTTCGTCGATCGGGGCCCACTGGGTGGCGCCGGCCGGGCTCTTGCTCTGTTGCCACTGGAATCGGAACAGATTGTCGAGATAGAGGATCGACCAGGCGGTTGGGGTTGAGGTCCAGGCTCCTTCCAGGCCGCTGGTCAGGGTATCTTCGGCATTGCCCTTGCCGCACTTGTTTTGCCAGCCGAGTCCTTGATCTTCGATCGGAGCGGCACCCGGTTCCGGGCCGACACAGTCGCCTTTGCGAGCCCCATGGGCTTTACCCAGGGTGTGACCGCCGGCCACCAGGGCGACGATCTCCTCGTCGTTCATCGCCATTCGGCCGAAGGATTCGCGCATATCGGCCGCTGCCGCCAGTGGGTCGTGATTGCCGTTGGGGCCTTCGGGATTCACATAGATCAGCCCCATCTGGACCGCTGCCAGCGGTTTTTCCAGCTTGCCGTCTCGGTAGCGTTTATCGTTGCCGAGCATCTTGGTTTCGGCGCCCCAGTAGACCTCATCGGCCTCCCAATCATCGACTCGGCCACCGGCGAAACCAAGGGTTTCGAAGCCCATCGATTCCAGCGCCACATTACCAGCCAGGATCATCAGGTCGGCCCAGGAGATATTGCGACCGTATTTCTGCTTTACCGGCCACAGCAAGCGCCGGGCCTTGTCCAGATTGGCGTTGTCGGGCCAGCTGTTGAGTGGGTTGAAACGCTGTTGGCCGCCATCGGCGCCACCGCGACCGTCATGGACCCGGTAGGTGCCGGCGCTGTGCCAGGCCATCCGGATCATCAGGCCGCCGTAATGGCCCCAGTCCGCCGGCCACCAGTCCTGTGAGGTGGTCAGGGTTGTCTCGATATCAGCCTTTAGCGCCTCCAGGTCGATGCTGCTGAAGGCGGCGGCATAATCGAAGCTGTCGCCGTAGGGGTTGGAGCGGTTGTTGTGGTTCCGCAGCGGATCAAGGTCGAGCTGTTTCGGCCACCAGAACTGGTTGGATGGTGTCGCAAGCTCAGATGCTGAGAGGTTTAGCGGGGTTAGGCTTGTCAGTACAGCAGCAGCCACCAAGGGGATGGTTTTTTTTATCATCTGTCTGCCCTCCTAAGGAGTGGGGATCGGGTTCTTGATCAGGATGATCCAGTCCCGGTGGCAGGTACATTTGATAATTTGGAAGCTGATATTCAGTTTTTTCCTGAGCTATCGTCCTCGCTTTGAGCTAGTGCCTCTTTGCAGAGCGCAATTAGCGCTTCGACACTCGACATCCGTGTCGAGTTGGGGCGCAGAATAAACGCGATCCGTCGATGGGGGCCGGGTTCGCCAAGGTGCAGGGCCGACAGGCTTTGGTGTCGACCAATCAGTTGTTCTAACGCCATCTGGGGTACCAGTGTGGTCCCCAGTTGGCCCAGCACCATCTCGATCAGAGTGTTAAGACTGGTGGCGCCGACGCCCTGGTTGGCGATCTGCTGTGGCAGGCGGCAAACTTCAAGGGCATGCTCTTTAAGGCAGTGCCCCTCTTTGAGTAGCATCAGATTGCAGTGATTCAGCTCGCCGCTGGTGATCTCTGTCCGATCGGCGAACTGCTTTTCTTTCAAACTGACCCAATAGAAATCTTCCTGCCAGAACTCCATCGTCAGCAGGCCGTCACAGGCGTAGGGTAGGGCAAGGATGGCAGTATCGATTTCGCCGCTGCGTACCTGATCCACCAGTACTTGCGATTGCTCCTCGACGATGTTGAGCTGAGCATTCGGGTGGCGTTGATTCAATAACGGTAGAAATCGAGGGAGCAGGTAGGGGCAGATGGTTGGAATAATGCCGATGCTGATGGGAAAGCTGAGCGGGCTTCGCTGGCTGTCGGCCAGTTGCTCCAGGCTGTCCACCTGCGCCAAGATCGCGTGGGCGTGCGCCAATACCTGATGGCCAATCGGGGTGATCAGTACCTTTTTATTGTCCCGCTCAAAAATCTGCAGTCCGAGTTGTTTTTCCAGTTCATTCAGCGCCGTGCTAAGGGCCGACTGACTGATATGGCTGAGTTCGGCTGCGTGCTTGAAGTGAAGCGTCTTTTCAACCGCGACGGCGTAGGAGAGTTGTTTAATTGAGATCATAGGGGGGTATCATTGCCGTTTTATGATTAACATCAGCTATCTAACCTCTATAGAATTCGGAGTCGTTGGCGTCGGGATCGTTACTGAACCGACTGAATTGCCATCGGTAGCTGCTAAATTGTAGGCTTAATCAGTTAAGGAAATGCTTAAGGTGATGGGTTTTGAATCCGCTTCTGCGTCGTAAAATTCTTCGTATCACATCGGCCGTGATCGTGCTGCCGCTGCTGGTTGCTGGTGGTGCTTACGGCTATTACTGGTACCAGATTCGCTCGGTGGTGGAGGACTTTGCCCGTCAGCTGTCCCCCTTTGCCACCCTCAGTTACAGCAAGATAGAGGCCGGACTGGATGGTGTGGCCGGCGTCAGTGGGTTGCAGTTGATTCCAGAAGGTCAGAAGGAAGGGGTGACGGTCGATCGGGTTCTGTTCCGGGCCTCGGATCCGCTCGAGTTGATGCAGTTGCACTGGGGAATTGAGAAAGGACAGCTGCCGCAGCGTCTGGGAGTGGATATCCAGGGGATGCGTTTGGCCGCCGATTCACCGGTACTGCTGCAGTATCAAGAGATGCTGCCGCAGCAACAGCATCAGAGCGATTGGATGCTGGGTTGTGAGCAGGCGATGGGGACCTTGACTCCGACTCAGGTGATGCAACGCTTGGGATATCAGCAGCTGGAGTTGGATCTGTCGATCAGCTATTGGTTTGATAATGTCGATAAGCAGCTGCAGGTGGACCTTCACACCGGGATGGCCGATGGTTATGAGATGGATCTGGGGATCGTACTGGATTTAAAGATCAACCAATTCGATCAGCACAACCTACAGTTTGCCCAGCCCTGGATCAGTGATATTCAGCTCGACTATCAGGATAAGTCGCTCAACGGCCGACAAAACCGTTTCTGTGCTGAGGGGTTGGGGGTGGAGGTCGAGGCCTATGTCGACAGCCATATCGAGCTGTTGCTGCAGCGTTACCGCCTGTTTGGGCTCGAGCCGGGCCCAGCGTTGGTGGCCGGTTATCGCCAGTTTCTACTCGGAAAGGGGCAGTTGCAGTTGGAGCTGCTCAGTGGAAAGCAGCTGGGTGGACCAAGCCTGTTGGGGATAACTCCGGAGCTGTTGCTGGAGCAGCTGGCTCCGAAGCTGTGGATAGACGGTCAACCGATCGAGCCGCTGGAGGTGGCCTGGGTGTCGCCGGAGCAGGGTGAGGCCTCGATTGAGGAGGAGGTTCGAACCCGGGTCGAGGCGTTGAACGAGCTGTTGCAGAGCCCCTTTATTGAAGAGGCTGATGAGCCCGAGACCCCGCCAGCGCCCGAGGTTGAACAGTTCAGCAGTTACACGCCGCCAAGTGGTGGCTACCAGACGGTAGCGATGGAGCGGCTACCCGGCTTTATCGGTAGCCAGATTCGGATCCGGACCCAGAACGGCTTCCTGCTGCAGGGGCGGTTGTTGTCGGTAGGCGATGATGAGCTGCGGATCTATCGCGAGGTTGGGACTGGTGATGCGACCTTGCCGATCGCCTTTCGGCATATCGAGCAGGTGCTGGTCTACCGATGATGGCGGTCTTTTCGCATGTTCTTAGGATGAGTGAGATGTTCAGATTCGTTTGCCTGATTGCTGGGCTGTTTGTTGCTCCTCTGCTATCGGCGACCGAGGTTGCCAGTCTGACCGCCTGTAAGGCGGAGGCCGAGGCCTGGATCTGCGCCAGCTGGAAAGACAACCGGATGTCGGTGTTTCGCAGTGAGCACTACATCAGCGCGCTGGAGTTCAGCGGGCAGACAGAGGCGGATTCCTCGATCAAGCTGCCGGCGGCCAATGCAGGCTCCGGCATTCGTTCCGTTGCCGAACCGCCGGCATTGGCGGAAGGTCGTTATACCCTGCAGCTGTTGGCCTGCAACGCCGAGCCTTGCCGGAAACGGATGAGCAAGCTGCAACAGATTCCAGATAGTCGGGTGGTCGAGATCCGTAATGATGACCAGCTCTGGCAGGTGCTGCTGGTGGGAGAATTCGGGACCATCAAGTCGGCTCAGCGGCAGGGGGGTGAATTGATCACCCGCTATGGCCTGCGGGATAAGCCCTGGGTGCGCTCAATGGAATCGATCAAGCGGCGCCAGGTTCGCTAGACGTTGGCTTCTGATATGGACAAGGATCCGGCTGCCGCTGAACAGTTGGCCGAAGATCGGCACTGGATGGAGCGGGCGCTTGAGCTGGCTCAGCTCGGTGCGGAACAGGGCGAGGTTCCGGTCGGGGCTGTGGTGGTTCTGGACGGAGAGGTGATCGGCGAAGGTTGGAATCAGCCAATCGGTAGCCAGGATCCCAGTGCCCATGCCGAAGTGGTGGCGATCCGGCAGGCGGCGCAGAGGGTGCAGAATTATCGGCTGCCGGGCGCGACGCTCTATGTCACGCTCGAACCCTGTACCATGTGCACGGGCGCCATGGTCCACTCCCGTATCAGTCGGTTGGTGTACGGCACCACCGAGCCCAAGGCCGGGGTGGTCGCCAGTCAAGCTCAGCTGCTCGATAGCGACTGGTTTAACTGGGCTGTTGAGGTGCAGGGCGGGGTGCTGGCCGAGCGTTGCAGTACCCAGTTGAGTCAATTTTTTGCGCAGCGACGGGCGTTAAAAAAACAGCGCAAGCAAGCCACCTCGGAATAACCGATTACAGGGTTTGCGGGGTGTTCTCCAGGTCGGTGCCGGCAGATGGTGCCGGCGGCCCCATGATTTCGGGTACCGCCATCATCTCTTGAATCGCTTCGTGGCGGCTCTCCAGCTGCAGCATGGTCTGGTAGCGACGTATATTCTGCACGTATTGGACCGGCTCATAACCACGGGCGAAGCCGTGTTTTACCTTGTTGTACCAGCGTGGCTGCGCCAGTTTAGGCAGATGCTTGGCTACATCTTCCCAGCGATCCGGGTTGTCGCCGGCCTGTTGGGATAAGACTCGGGCGTCTTCCAGATGTCCGCGGCCGACATTGTAGGAGGCCAGCGCAAACCAGAGTCGATCCTCTCCCTGAATGCGCTCGGGTATCCGTTGAAACTGCTCAGCGAAATAGCGGGCGCCGCCGAAGATTGATTGCTTGGGGTCGGTGCGTTTGGTGACTCCCATCGCTCGGGCAGTATTCTGAGTCAGCATCATGATGCCGCGTACGCCGGTCGGAGAGACGGCTTTGGGATTCCAGTGGGACTCCTGGTAGGCGATCGCAGCCAGCAGCTCCCATTCAATCTGATGTTGCGCCGCCGCTTCAATCAGCCAGGCTTTGAGTTTGGGAAAGCGACTCTTGAGGTGTTGGCGGAAGGTCAGATTGTCGACGAGTCCGAGACGATGATCGATCTCAAAGTGGCGCTCTTTCAGGTCTTGGATCAGGTCCTGCGTGCTGGGTTGCTCAAAAAAATCGATCAAACTCTGTTGCAGGCTGCTGTCCGCGCTGCGCTTGAGCCACCACACCGACACTTGCGGATGATCCAGGGCAAAGGCGGCTTTAAGCCGCGGAAACAGCGCACGGCTGACCTCAAACGCTTCGGCATCAACCAGTGCGTACTGAATTTCACCACGATCGATCTGCTGGATCAGATCGAGTAACTCAACCCCAGGCTGGGCTTCAATCCAGGGCGGCTGTGGATCGAGTTTGGCGAGATATTCGGCGTGACTGCTGTCGGCGATCACATGGATCGGTTCACTGACCTCCTCCAGACTCTTCGGTGGCTTGTGGCCATCTCCCGAGCGGTAGATCAGAAACACCTTGCTGGTCAGGTAGCCGGGTCCGAAATCGAAGCGGGAGGTGCGATCATCGGTCAAAGCCAGTCCGGCAGCCGCCAGCTGAGCGTTGTTGAGTCGCAGGGCATTCCAGATGTCCTGGATCGAGGAGGAGGGTAGTAGCTCCAGCTCAACCCCCAGATAATCGGCATAGGCCTGACTGAGTTCAAACTCAAAGCCCCCCGGGCGTCCGTCTTCCAGATAGTAGGTCGTTGGACTCAGGCGGCTGATGACCCGCAGTTGCTTGCGTTCAAGGATACTGTCCAGTTGTGACTGCGGATTGTACTCCGAGATCACCGGCACAAACGACAGGGCGATACCGGCACCGATCAACAGCGGCAATTTTCTGATTAGCGCTTTTCTCATCGAGCCTGTCGGACTCCTAAAAATCCTTGGGGATACATGGCAACAGCAGGGTGATTCCAGTATTATTTGGCCTCAATTTCCGCCCCGCAATTGGGTGGGCGGATCGATTCCAAAACTGCTCTCCAGAGGCTTGTAAACGACATGCTAAAACTGCGTGGCGCTCCCGCTCTTTCCTCCTTCCGTCGTGAAAAACTTCTCGCTTGTTTGCAAGCAGAGGTCCCGGTAGTCAGCGCAGTATATGCTGAATACGTTCACTTTGCCGAACTGGCCGAGTCGCTGTCCGATGCGGATCTGCAGAAGCTGCAGACGATCCTGCACTATGGACCTAAGGTGGCGGTCGAAGAGCCCCAGGGCGACGCCCTGCTGGTAGTGCCGCGGATCGGTACCATTTCGCCCTGGTCGAGCAAGGCCACCGATATTGCCCATAACTGCGGCCTTGAGCAGGTTGTCCGTCTTGAACGAGGCCTGGCCTATTATGTGACCGCATCGGCTGAATTGAGTGCCGACCAGCGTCAAACGGTCATCGACCAGTTGCACGATCGAATGGTCGAGCAGGTGCTCGATAGCGTTGATCAGGCCGAGGCGCTGTTCAGCCATGCCCAGCCCAAGCCGATGTCGCAGGTTGATGTGCTTGCGGGTGGTCGCGATGCGTTGGTTCGTGCCAACATAGAACTGGGCTTGGCTTTGGCCGAGGATGAGATTGACTATCTGGTAGAGAGCTTTACCGAACTGGGCCGCAACCCCAACGATGTCGAACTGATGATGTTCGCCCAGGCCAACTCCGAGCATTGCCGCCACAAGATCTTCAACGCCAGCTGGGATATCGACGGCGAGGCGCAGGAGAAGTCGCTGTTCGCGATGATCCGCAACACCTACCAGGTTTCCGGCGACAATGTACTGTCGGCCTACGCCGATAACGCTGCGGTGCTGAAAGGCTCCCGTGCTGGCCGCTTCTTCCCTGATCCGGAATCCAAGAGTTACGGCTACAACGACGAAGATATTCAGATCCTGATCAAGGTCGAAACCCACAACCACCCGACCGCGATCGCACCCCATTCCGGTGCAGCGACCGGCTCCGGTGGTGAGATCCGCGACGAAGGCGCCACCGGTAAGGGCGGTAAGCCCAAAGCGGGCCTGACCGGCTTTACGGTTTCTGACCTGAACATTCCTGGCTTTGAGCAGCCGTGGGAATCGGACTACGGCAAGCCCGAACGCATCGTTTCGGCTCTCGATATCATGATCGAAGGCCCGATCGGTGGCGCGGCGTTCAACAATGAGTTTGGTCGTCCGGCCCTGACCGGTTATTTCCGCACCTTCGAGCAGTCCGTCAACGGTGCCAACGGTGAAGAGGTTCGTGGTTATCATAAGCCGATCATGATCGCCGGCGGCATGGGTAACATCCGCGACTCCCATGTGGACAAGGGCGAGATCGAAGTCGGAGCCAAGCTGATCTGCCTGGGTGGTCCGGCGATGCTGATCGGTCTGGGCGGCGGTGCAGCCTCGTCGATGTCATCCGGTTCCAGCTCGGCCGATCTTGATTTTGCCTCGGTTCAGCGGGACAACCCCGAGCTGGAGCGTCGCTGTCAGGAGGTGATCGACAGCTGCTGGCAGCGTGGTGATGCCAATCCGATCGCATTTATCCACGACGTGGGCGCCGGTGGTCTGTCCAACGCCTTCCCGGAATTGGTCAAAGACGGCGGCCGCGGTGGTGATTTTGAGCTGCGTAACGTCAACAATGACGAGCCGGGCATGTCGCCGCTGGAGATCTGGTGTAACGAAGCCCAGGAGCGTTACGTGCTGGCGGTTCAGCCGGAAGATATGCCGCTGTTCGAAGCGATCTGTGAACGCGAGCGTTGCCCCTATGCGGTGGTCGGTACCGCCACCGAAGAGCACCACCTGACCCTGGGCGATACCCATTTTGACAATAAGCCGGTCGACCTGCCGATGAGCGTGCTGTTCGGCAAACCGCCGAAGATGCACCGTTCAGTCGAGCGGATCAGCTACGAAGTAGCTGAGTTCGATAGTACTTCAATCGATCTGGCCGAGGCGGCCGAGCGAGTGCTGAAACTGCCGGCGGTCGCGAGCAAGAGCTTTCTGATCACCATCGGTGACCGAACCATTACCGGTCAGGTGGCCCGCGATCAGATGGTGGGTCCCTGGCAGGTGCCGGTTGCTGACTGCGCCGTAACTACTGCCGCCTACGACACTTACGCTGGTGAAGCAATGGCGATGGGCGAGCGTACCCCGCTGGCGCTGGTGGATGGTCCGGCTTCGGGTCGGATGGCGATCGGTGAAACCATTACCAACATGGCCGGTGCCCGTATCGGTCAGCTCAGTGATATCAAACTGTCGGCCAACTGGATGTGTGCCGCCGGCCATCCGGGCGAAGACGAGAAACTGTACGACACCGTCAAGGCGGTGGGTATGGAGCTATGCCCGCAGCTGGGCATCACCGTGCCGGTGGGCAAGGACTCGATGTCGATGCGGACGGTCTGGAGCGGCGATAACGACGAGCAGAAGAGCGTCACGGCGCCGCTGTCGCTGATTATCTCCGGCTTTGCGCCGGTTCTGGATGCCCGCAAGAGCCTGACCCCGCAGCTGCGTACCGATCTGGGCGAAACCGATCTGCTGTTGCTGGATCTGGGGAACGGCCACAACCGTCTGGGTCTGTCGGCCCTGGCGCAGGTTTACAATCAGGTTGGCCAGGACGTGCCCGATGTGGTGGACGCCGAACAGCTGAAAACCTTCTTCGCTGCGATTCAGGAGCTGAACGAGCAGGGGCTGCTGTTGGCCTACCACGATCGTGCCGATGGTGGCCTGTTCACCACCTTGGTTGAGATGGCGTTTGCCGGGCGTACCGGTCTCGATATCGATCTGGACCTGCTGGCGGCCGAATCAGCCGAACTGGCAGCAGCGCTGTTCAGCGAAGAGCTGGGTGCGGTGGTACAGATCAAGCGCGAGCACAGCGAACAGGTGCTGACCGAGTTGAATGCCGCCGGATTGGGCGACATTGCGATGGTGATCGGCTCGTTGAACGATGACGATCAGATCAACATCGGTTTTGACGACGAAGAGATCTATACCCAATCCCGTGAGCAGCTGCAGCGCTGGTGGGCGCAGACCAGTTACGAAATCCAGGCCCTGCGCGACAACGCCGACTGTGCCAAGCAGGAGTTCGACGGGTTGCTGGAGAAGAATAATCCGGGGCTGCACGCCGAGCTGAGCTTCGATATCAACGAAGACGTGGCGGCGCCGATGATCGCCACCGGCGTTAAGCCGCAGATCGCCGTGCTACGTGAGCAGGGCGTCAACGGCCAGATCGAGATGGCGGCGGCTTTTGATCGGGCCGGATTCGATGCGGTTGACGTTCATATGAGCGATATCCTGTCGGGACGACGCAACCTGGAACAGTTCAAAGGCCTAGTGGCCTGCGGTGGTTTCTCCTACGGTGACGTGCTGGGTGCCGGTGAAGGCTGGGCCAAGTCGATCCTGTTCAACTCGCGGGCACGGGACCAGTTTGAAGCCTTCTTCAAGCGTGATGACAGCTTTGCACTGGGGGTCTGTAACGGTTGCCAGATGCTCTCCAACCTTCATGAACTGATTCCTGGAGCCGAGCTGTGGCCGCACTTTGTCCGTAACCTGTCAGAGCAGTTCGAAGCCCGGGTGGCGATGGTCGAGGTACAGGACAGTCCGTCTATCCTACTGTCCGGTATGGCCGGCTCCAAAATGCCGATCGCTGTTGCCCACGGTGAAGGCCAAGCCGAGTTCAAGGATGCCGACCATCTGGCGGCACTGCAGAACAGTCACAATGTGGCGCTACGCTATATCGACAACGGTGGTCAGATTACCGAGACCTATCCGGCTAACCCGAATGGTTCACCGGCCGGCATTACCGGTGTCACCACTCCAGATGGTCGGGTGACCATCATGATGCCGCATCCGGAGCGTGTATTCCGGGCGGTCCAGAACTCCTGGGCGCCGGATGCCTGGAGCGAAGATGGTGCCTGGATGCGGATGTTCCGTAATGCACGGGTTTGGGTCGACTGATCGATCTGTCCAGCGACCAAGCCGGATACAAGGAGTGATATGACGGTTAAGCAGAGTCCCGCCTGGCAGGCGTTGGAACAGCACTACAGGGCGCAGATCTCGAATCTCGATCTGCGTCAGCTGTTCGATCAGCAGGCGGATCGTTTTTCCTCGTTGTCTTTCCAGCAACCGGGACTGTTGCTGGATCTTTCCAAGCAGCGTCTGAACCAACAGACGCTGCGGTTGCTGATTCAGCTGGCAGAGCAGCAAGGGTTGGATAGCTGGACCAAGCGTCTGTTTGACGGCGAGGCGGTCAACAGCTCGGAAGGCCGTGCCGCACTGCATACCGCGTTGCGAGCACCGCGGGGTCGCGACAATCTGGCCGAGGGGGTGTCCGTCACGGCGGATGTTCATGCCAATCTGGATAAGATGGCTGGACTGGTGGAAAAGATCCACAATCGCCAATGGCGGGGATTCAGCGGCAAGCCGATCACCGATGTGGTTAACTTGGGCGTCGGGGGCTCTGACCTGGGGCCCCAGATGGTCTGCCATGCCTTGGAAGAGTTTCGGGTTGAAGCCGCGGCGGATTTGCGGATCCATTTCGTCTCTTCGATCGACGGCTCCCAGTTGGCCGAGCTGCTTAAGCACCTGAATCAGGAAACGACGCTGTTCATCCTGTCGTCGAAATCCTTTACCACCATCGACACCTTGGCCAATGCCGATACCGCTCGTGGTTGGTTGGAAGAGAAGATCGACAATCCGGCGATCTTACTGCGTCAGCACTTTATCGGCAGCTCTGCCAATCCGCAGAAAATGTCCGAGTGGGGGATCGATCCGGCTAATCAACTGCAATTCTGGGATTGGGTCGGTGGACGTTATTCGCTCTGGTCGGTGATCGGCCTGCCGATCGCTCTGTTGGTCGGCATGACGGGGTTTCGCCAGTTGTTGGGCGGCGCTCATCAGATGGATCAGCATTTCCAGACCACTCCGGCTGCAACGAATCTTCCGGTACTGCTGGCGTTGGTTGGAATCTGGAATCACAACTTTCTCGGCAGCCGTGGTCATGCGGTACTGCCGTATGATGGCCGGCTCAAGTACTTTCCCCATTACCTGACCCAGTTGGAGATGGAGAGCAACGGTAAATCGGTCAATCGTGACGGGGATCGGGTCGATTACGACACCTGCCCGATCATCTGGGGCGAAGTCGGCCCCAATGCCCAGCACGCGTTTTATCAGTTACTGCACCAGGGCACCCAGCCGGTCAGCTGCGATTTTATTGCTCCGGTGTTGCGCTACCGCGAGAATACGGCTGAAGGCACCGGCGAGACCCTGCGTCAGCAGCAGAGCCTGACCTTGGCTAACTGTCTGGCCCAGTCTCGGGTGTTGATGCTGGGCGATCATGCCTTGAGCGATCAGGAGCGTCGCAAGCTGACTCGTAATGATCAACGTTACCCCGGCAACCAGCCGTCCAGTACCCTGTTGTTGCAGGAGTTGAGCCCATTCAGTTTGGGACAGCTGCTGGCATTGTACGAGCACAAAGTCTTTGTTCAGTCGGTGATCTGGGAGATCAACCCGTTCGATCAGTGGGGGGTCGAGTTGGGCAAACAGATTGCCAACAAAACCCGTTCGGCGATCGACCAGCCTGACTACCGTTTCGACGAAAGCTCTACCGACGGGCTGCTGGATTTTATCGGCCAGATCCAAGCCGATGCGCAGGAGGAAAGCTGATGCGGGTTTCGGTATACGGAAGCGGTCTGACCGCCTTGGTCACCGCCTGGGCGTTGGCCGATGTTGGTAATGAAGTCTTGCTCTGGCCCGGTCGGCAGGAGACGTTGCGAAAGCTGCGTCAACTGGTTCTCGGATTCGATGAACCTGGCTTGAAGGATCGCCTCAAAGAGCAGTTGATCACCGGACGTTTGCTGGCAGCAGAAACGGAAACACACGCCTTTGTTCACGGTGAAGTGCATTGCCTTGCCTACAAATCTACGGATCAGCTTCAGGCGGAAGCCTTATGCGAGCGTTTGGCCAAGGCGGCCAGCGCGCCGATTGTGTTGTTAAATCAGAGCACCTTTCCGGTCGGGACCACCGAGCGGCTACAGCAGCAGATGCGAGCGAAGCGTTCCGATGAGGCGAAGTCTGTCACTTGCTTGGCGTTACCGAGTTTTTTGCAGGAGGGGGCCGCGATTCAGGGGTTTACCCGGCCGCAGCGAATCCTGCTGGGCAGCGATAGCTGCGGAACCGGCGCCGAAGAGGTCGGTCTGAAGCGGGTTCAGGAACTGTTGCGCCCGTTCAATCGTAATCATGAACGCTGGCTGGGGATGTCGACCCGTGAGGCCGAGTTCACCAAGTATGCGATCAATGGCATGCTGGCCACCAAACTTAGTTTTATGAACGAAATGGCCAATCTGGCCGATCAGCTCCAGGTCGATATCGAGCAGGTTCGTAAGGGTGTTGGCTCCGACCCCCGGATCGGTTCCGATTATATCTACCCGGGCTGTGGCTTCGGGGGTTTGAGCTTCTCCGACGACGTAATGCGCCTGGCTGAAGCGGTCGAGGAGCGCGTCGAAGATTCCTACCTGCTCAGTACCGTGTTGCAGACCAATCGGCAGCAGAAAGAGGTGCTGTTCCGCAAACTCTGGCAGCTGTGGCAGGCGGATATGCAGGACAAGACCGTGGCGATCTGGGGGGCTTCGTTTAAGCCGGGTACTGATCGGATCGATAATGCACCCAGCTTGACCCTGATGCAGGCGCTTTGGGCCCAGGGGGTAACCGTTCGGTTATACGACCCCAAGGCGTTGGAGCAGGTGGCACAATGGGCAGGTGCACGTGCTGATCTGGCTTGCTGCGATGGCATGTATGAGGCGCTGGAAGGAGCCGACGCACTACTGATCGTGACCGAATGGAAAGAGTTCTGGAGCCCTGATTTTGAGCGGATGGCGCAATTGATGCCAAGTCGTTTGATTCTGGATGGGCGCAATATCTATGACCCGGGCTATCTGCAAGCCCAAGGGTTCCGTTATATCGGTATCGGTCGTTCTAACGGTGTCGAGATTTGATCATTGATTTACTAGCTGATGCGGGGAAGTTATGACTGATACGGTTCGCTGCTGTGTTTTTCCGGTAGCTGGATTGGGAACACGCTTTCTTCCGGCCACCAAGGCGGTTCCGAAAGAGATGTTGCCGGTGGTGGATAAGCCGTTGATTCAATACGGCGTTGAAGAGGCAGCCGCTGCAGGGTTGACCCAGATCTGCTTTGTTAATGGGCGGCATAAGCAGGCGATCGAGAACCACTTCGATCGCAATGTGGAGCTGGAGCAGCAGATTGCCGGTAGCGGCAAAGAGCTGCTGCTCGAGGGCGTCAATGGGTTGATGGAGCAGTGCCGCATCAGTTCGATCCGACAGCTCCAGGCCAAGGGCTTGGGACATGCGATTGGCTGCGCCGAACCGGTGGTGGGAAATGAGCCCTTTGCCGTTATCCTACCCGATGACCTGTGTGTTAATCCCGGGGGTGATGGTGTGTTGGCCCAGATGGTTGAGCTTTACAAGCGCTACCAGTGCTCGATCGTAGCGATCGAAGAAGTGCCGATGGATCAGGTCAACAAGTACGGCGTGATCGCCGGGACCGAAGAAGCGGAGGGTATCTACCGGATTGAGGCGATGGTGGAGAAGCCGCCGGTGGATCAGGCTCCCAGCAACCTGGCGATTATTGGCCGCTATCTGCTGACCCCAGATATCTTCGAGCTGATTCGTCAGACCCCGCCCGGAAAAGGGGGAGAGATCCAGATCACCGATGCATTGATGAAGCAGGCCGAGCAGGGCCGGGTGATCGGTTATAAGTTCAAGGGCTTGCGGTTCGACTGTGGTAGCGTGCCGGGATACGTCAAGGCGACCAACTACTGCTTTGAGAACCTGTCAAGGCCTGATTAGCTGAAGTTAGGTAGTAATCTGGCGACAAAAAACGGGGCTTAAGCCCCGTTTTTTTATTGGGTTGTTGGTTACGGCAGCACCTTTTTGTAGGGTTTAACCACAACCTTGGCGTAGACGCCGGCGGCAATGTAGGGGTCGGCATCGGCCCATTGTTGAGCGGCTTCCAGTGAGTCAAATTCGGAGATCACCAGTGAACCGCTAAAACCAGCCGGGCCCGGGTCTTCGCTATCGATGGCAGGATGTGGGCCGGCCACCAGCAGGCGGCCTTCGTCGTTGAGCTGCTGCAGCCGGGCCAGGTGATCCGGACGGGCGGCCAGGCGCTTCTCCAGCGAGTTTTCAACATCTTCACTGATAATGGCGTAATACATGGAGGAATCCTTAAGTTCGGGATTGTTATTGTTGATGACGATTACTTGTCTTGCTCGACAGGTTCGGAACCGCCGTTCTCTTCGGCTTTTTCCGGAATATGTTTACTCAGGTAGATGCCCTGCAGGACGATGAATACCAGTGTTAACCCCAGCATGCCGAACAGCTTGAAGTTGACCCAGGTCTCTTCGCTCATGGTGTAGGCGACGAACAAATTCAGCGCACCCATCACTACGAAAAAGATAACCCAGGCCAGGTTTAGGCGTAGCCAGATTAGCTTGGGGAGTTCGACCGCGCTTTCCATCATCCGCTGAACCAGGGGTTTAGCACCGATAAACTGGCTGCCGAGGAAGGCCACAGCGAACAACCAGTTGACCACGGTCGGCTTCCACTGGATAAAGGTCTTGTCTTTCAGCAATACGGTGGCGCCACCCATCACCACGACAAGACCCAGGGTGATGAGCTGCATCTTCTCGATTTTGTGGGTTTTGATCCAGGTATAGAGCATTTGCAGGGCGGTGGCAGGAATCAACACGGCGGTGGCAATAATCATATCGCCGGTGTATTTGTAAACGCCGAAGAAGATGGCGATCGGCAGGAAATCAAACAACAGCTTCATGGATAGAGGTTCCGCTAGTGAATCTGGGTTAGCGCCAAGATCGGGCTTGCCGCTAACAGAATAAAGACAGTCCGACAGTATAAAGAGTTCAGCATCGGTCGACTATCGGGCAGGCTCCCTATCAAGGGGAAAAACCAGTATGCTGGCGGTACTGGCACACAGAACGCCTACCTTTTCCGATCCCTTCAGTGGTATTCAAATGTGGTTTCCGATCGATCTTCATTGCCATAGCACCGCGTCTGACGGCGGGCATTCGCCTTCGCAGCTGGTTCAACTGGCGCACCAAAACGGCCTAAAGTATCTGGCACTGACGGATCACGATACCTGCGCTGGGCTGGGTGAGGCCCGGGAGGCTGCAGCCGAGCAGGGTGTTGAACTGATCAATGGCATCGAGCTCTCTTCAATTTGGGCCAATTGCGGTATTCATGTGGTGGGATTGGGGATGGATCCGGACCATCCGTCGATGCAGCAGGCTCAGGCGCAACAGAAGCAGGCCCGGATTAAACGCTCGGAGCAGATCGACCAAGCGCTTCAGCAGCGGGGCATGACCGGAGTGCTGGAGCGGGCTCGACAATTTGGCGCTACCGATGCACTTGGGCGGCCCCATTTCGCTCAGGCGATGGTTCAACTGGGCTATGTCGATACCGAGGTGGAGGCGTTTAACCGATATCTGGGCTCAGGCAAGGAGGGGGATATCCGCTGCCATTGGCCCTCACTGGCAACGGTGATCGGTTGGATTAAAGAATCCGGCGGTGTCGCCGTGCTCGCTCACCCGCTCAAATACGATCTGAACTGGCGTCGACTGCGCTTGATGTTGAACGATTTTGTCGCGGCTGGCGGTGGCGCGATCGAGGTTAGTTACGGCGGCGAGAACCCTCACCGGATAATCGATCTGGTGCGTATCGCCCGTGAACACGGTTTAAAGATGTCGGTCGGCAGCGATTTCCATCGCAGCGAGTTTCACTGGAGCCGGCTGGGTAAGTACCCTCCGATCAAAGGAGACTTTGATCCGGTCTGGCAAGAATGGGGAATCGAGCTGGAGGCCGGTTAAGGCCTCCGTTCATCTCTAGTGCTGTTCGAGTTATCGCATTGCCTGTAGCAGCGCCTGCATCGGATGCGCTATCTGCTGTTGATCCATCCGCTTAACCTGGCTACGGCAGGAGTAGCCGGTGGCGACTAGGGTGATTTCCGGCTCATCGTTCGCATCCGCCGGGCTGTACTGCTCGACTACCGGTCCCCAGCTCTGGCTGTAGATCGCTTGTGAGGTTTCCAGGTTGTCCGCTTCGTGACCGTAGGTGCCGGCCATGCCGCAGCAGCCCAGGTTCTGGTGGCTTAGTTCTAGTCCCAGCGCCTTGAAGATCTGCTGCCACTGGGCCACCGAGCTTGGCGCATTGGTGCGCTCGGTGCAGTGGGCCATCAGCTGGAACCGTTTTCCGGCGCTGGCGATCGGCTTTAGCTGCTCGGTCTTGCCGGCCAGCCATTCCTGAATCAGCTGAACCTGCGGCAACGCCATATCCGGTAGCGCCTTGGCGTATTCCTGGCGGTAGCTCAACGTCATCGACGGGTCGATCCCGATCAGCGGCACCCCGAACTCGGCCAGTTTCTGTAGTCGCTCAGCGCTGGCGCGGGCGGTGCGCTCGAACTGATTCAGGAAGCCGTGCACGTGCAGCGGTTTGCCGTTGGGGCTGAACGGCGCAATAAAGACCTCAAAACCGAGTCGCTTGAGCAGCTCGGCGCAGTCGAGTACCAGCTGGGTTTCGAAATAGCTGGTAAAGGCGTCCTGCACCAGAATCACCGAATTGGCTCGACGAGACTCGGACAGGTGACGCAGCGTATCGGCACTGGCCCAGGGGATATCCCGCGCTTCCAGGCCCTGCTTGAGCGAGTGGGTACAGATGCTGGGACTGTCGACCATGCCCAGGTAGTTGCGCATCAGCTTGGCCATGGTCGGGTTGGTCATGGCCCAGTTGTAGGGCGTTGGCCACTTCGCCAACCAGGGGATCAGGTACTCCAGCGTGCCGACCATGTAATCCTTGGCCGGACGCAGGTAGCGACCGTGGTACAGGGCCAAAAACTCGGAACGGAACTCCGGCACGTTGACCTTGATCGGGCACTGCGACACGCAGGATTTACAGGCCAGGCAGCCCTGCATCGCGTCATACACCTCGTGGGAGTAGTCGTACTCGCCCCGGCGTTTCTTCCAGCTGTTATGAATCTTGGCGGGCAGGTCGCGCAGCGGCAGCGCCAGCTGCAACTTGCGTTTCTCGGTCAGGGCGTTGCTGCCGTGATTGCTCAACAGCCGCAGCCACTCGCGCACCAGCGAGGCGCGCCCCTTGGGCGAGTGGATCCGCTGGCGGGTGCCTTTCCACGACGGACACATGGCATCGTTGGGGTCGTAGTTGTAGCAGGCGCCGTTGCCGTTGCAGTTCATCGCACTGTCGTACTGCTCGCGTACCGCCACCGGAATCTGCCGATCCTGCTGGCCCCGGGTTGGGACGCCATCGACCCGGTACAGTTCGGCGCCGCTATCGAGCGGGGTGCAGATCTTGCCGGGGTTGAGCTGGTTGCGCGGATCAAAGGCGGCTTTAAGCTGCTGCAGACAGCGGTACAGCTCCGGGCCGAACAGCTCCGGGGCGTATTCCGAACGCACCCCTTTGCCGTGCTCACCCCAGAGCAGCCCCTTGTACTTGGTGGTCAGTTCGACCACCTGATCGGTGACCTCGCGGATCAGGGCTTCCTGGACTTTATCCTTCATGTCGATGGCCGGACGCACATGCAGCACCCCGGCATCGACATGGCCGAACATGCCGTATTCCAGCCCCAGACCATCCAGCAGGGCGCGGAACTCAAGGATAAAGTCGGCCAGGTTCTCCGGCGGTACGGCGGTATCTTCGACGAACGGAATTGGCCGGGCGCTGCCCTTGGCGTTACCCAACAAACCCACGGCTTTCTTGCGCATCGCCCAGATCTTGTTGATCTCGGTTTGGCCGTACACCACGGTGTAGCCAAAGCTCTTGCCGGCCTGACCAGCTTCGGCATCGAGTTGGTCGGTCAGCTGTTTGACGTTGGCTTCGAGCTGGGCCGGATCGTCGGCGGTGTACTCGACCAGGTTGATCCCCTGAATCGTGCGGCCCTCGGTGGCCGGGAAGTAGTCCCGCACGGTATCCCAGACGATATCGCCCATGGCCAGATTCAGGACCTTGGAATCGATCGTCTCGATCGAGGTTGGCTGGGCCTTCATCAGGTCCTGAGCATCGCGCAGGGCGTCGTTGAAGCTGTCGTACTTGAGGTTGATCAGCGCCGCACATTGGGGAATCGGCAGCACATTGAGCCTGGCTTCGGTGATAAAGCCGAGGGTGCCTTCGCTACCGCAGAGCACCGAGTTCAGATCGAACTGACCTTCACGGGTGCGAAGGTGGGCCAGGTCGTAACCGGTCAGGCAGCGGTTCAGCTTCGGGAAGCGTTGCTCGATCAGCGCGGCGTTGTCGCGCTGGATCGTATCGGCCAACCGGTGCAGTTCGCCGATCCGGTCATCGCGTTGCTGGATCTGTTCCAGCTCGGCTTGATCGATCGGGGCGGAGCGCCAACGCTGGCCGTCCAGCAGTACCGTCTCCAGTGCCAGCACATGATCGCGGGTCTTGCCGTACAGGCACGAACCCTGGCCGCTGGCGTCGGTGTTGATCATGCCGCCGATGGTGGCGCGGTTGCTGGTCGACAGCTCCGGGGCAAAGAACAACCCAAAGGGTTTCAGCGCGGCGTTAAGCTGATCCTTGACCACCCCGGTCTGGACCCGCACCCAACGCTCGTCGGCATTGATCTCCAGAATCTGGTTCATGTACTTGGACAGATCGACGATCAGCCCGTCTGTCAGCGACTGGCCGTTGGTGCCTGTACCACCACCACGGGGGCTGAGGACGATATCGTCGAACTCGGGCTGATCGGCCAGCCGGGTGATTAACACCAGGTCATCAGTGCTGCGCGGGTAAAGCACACCCTGGGGCAGCAGCTGGTAGATGCTGTTATCGGTCGCCAGCACCACCCGGTTGGCATAATCCGGGTTCAGGTCACCGGCAAAGCCCTGCTGCTTGAGGGTCTCGATAAACTTGAGGTAACGGGACTGTACGGGATTGGCGTCGGCGAGTCTTGGGATCATGGTGTTCGGGCTGCTGGCGAGTCGTGTTTCAGGGTTTGGAGCAAAACGGCTGGCGATTATAGCAGTAATTGCTCATTGTCTCAGCGCGGTAATACCCTGCTATTCAGGGGGCAACAGGAGCCAACAGGTGCCGAATAGGAGATGAACGGCGTATAATCCCGGCCCCATGACTGACCCATTCAAATCCCTCTCTGCCCGACTCGACCAATGCCTGCTTCAGGATCAACAACCGCTGAAGCAGTTGCTGAAAGGCATCCGACGTAACGCCAAAGCCGGCAAACCCTATGATCGACTGCAGGGCAAGTTCGAGACACTGGCAGAGGCTTCCGAAGCTCGTCGGCTGCAGCGTAGTCAGCCGATCCGACCCCAGTACGATGACAGCCTGCCGATCTGCCAGAAGCGTGAGCAGATTCTGGAACTGATCCGCGATCATCAGGTTATTGTGCTGGCCGGTGAAACAGGTTCGGGTAAGACCACCCAGTTGCCCAAGTTCTGCCTGGAGCTGGGGCGTGGTTCCGCCGGATTGATCGGACACACCCAGCCGCGTCGGCTGGCTGCCAGGGCGGTAGCATCACGAATTGCCGAAGAGCTAGGCGAGGCGCCGGGTCACAGCGTCGGTTATCAGGTCCGCTTTGACGATAGCCTCGGCGAACAGAGCCGGGTCAAGCTGATGACCGACGGTATCCTGCTGGCCGAGATCCAGCATGATCGGCTGCTGCAGAAATACGACACCCTGATCATCGACGAAGCCCACGAGCGCAGCCTCAATATCGATTTTTTGCTCGGCTTCCTGAAGCGCCTGTTGCCGCAACGACCGGACCTGAAGCTGATCATCACCTCGGCGACGATCGATGTGCAGCGCTTCTCCAAGCACTTTGAAGATGCGCCGGTGCTGGAAGTCTCCGGTCGTACCTACCCGGTCGAGGTGCTCTACCGACCGCCCGAGCTGCAGAAAGAGCTGCAGCAGGGGGATGAAGACAGCCGAGCGCTGAACCTGCCGCAGCAGGTTCAGGCTGCCGTCGAAGAGATCGAACAGCTGGAATCGGCGGGTAAAGGGCATCGGTTGGGTGATGTGCTGGTGTTTCTGCCCGGCGAGCGGGAGATCCGTGAGTCGGCCGAGCAACTGCGTAAGGCCGTCACCCATCGTCAGTTGCGTGATCTTCAGGTGCTTCCTTTATATGCCCGCTTGAGTCAGGGCGAGCAAAACAAGATATTCAACCCCAGTGGGCGGGGGCGCCGGGTGGTTTTGGCCACCAACGTGGCGGAAACGTCGTTGACGGTACCGGGGATTCGCTACGTGATCGATGCCGGGGTGGCGCGGATTAGCCGTTACAGTGTGCGCTCCAAGATCCAGCGCCTTCCGGTTGAGCCGATCTCCCAGGCCAGTGCCAACCAGCGTAAGGGGCGCTGTGGGAGGATCTCGGCCGGCATCTGTATCCGCCTTTATAGTGAGGAAGATTTTCAATCCCGTTCCAGTTTTACCGATGCTGAAATTCTGCGCACTAACCTCGCGGCCGTCATTCTGCAGATGGAGGCGCTGGGATTGGGCAAGATGGAGCTGTTCCCATTTATCGATCCTCCTGACCCGCGCCAGATCCGCGATGGGGTTCGTCTGCTCGAGGAACTGGGTGCGATTCAGGATAACCGCCTGACCAAGCTTGGACGTCAGCTGAGTCGTTTGCCGGTTGACCCCCGGATCGGCCGGATGCTGCTGGAAGCGGCCCGTTACGATTGCCTGACCGAGCTGTTGATTGTCGCCTCGGTGCTGGCGATTCAGGATCCACGTGAGCGACCCCATGATAAACAGCAGCAGGCCGACGAGAAGCATCGGGTTCACCAGGACAAAGATTCGGACTTCGTCGGTTTCATCAATCTATGGAATCACTATGAAGAGCAGCGTCAAGAACTGAGTCAGGGGCAGTTGCGGCGGTATTGCCAGAAACAGTTTCTGTCGTTTATGCGGATGCGCGAATGGCGCGATCTGCACAGGCAGCTCCATCTGGCCTGCAAATCACTGGGATTAACGGAGAATAAGCAACCGGCAAGTTATGCCGAGATCCACCGTTCACTGCTGGCCGGTTTACTAGGACATATCGGCTTTCGACAGGAAAATCGGGAATACCTGGGAGCTCGGAACCGGAAGTTTATGCCGTTCCCCGGCTCGGTGTTGGCCAAGGGTAAAGCGAAATGGCTGATGGCAGCCGAGTTGGTGGAAACCAGTCGCCTGTTTGCCCGCATGGCGGCCAAGATAGAGCCGGCTTGGATTGAACCTCTGGCGCCGCATCTATTAAAGCGCAGTTATAGCGAGCCCCATTGGGAGAAGAAAGCCGCCCAGGTGATCGCCTACGAACGGTTAACTTTGTATGGATTGGTGGTCGTGCCCAAGCGGCGGGTCCATTTTGGGGCGATCGATCCGGAACAGGCCCGACAGATCTTTATCCGTTCGGCGCTGGTAGAGGGGGAGTTCCATACCCGGGCGCCCTTCTTCAAGCATAATCGTGAGCTGCTCGACCAGGTCGCCGCGTTAGAGGATAAGTCCCGTCGTCGCGATATTCTGGTGGATGAGGAGCAACTCTACGAATTTTACTTGGAACTGATGCTGAAGCAGGGTGGCGATCGGGTCGTTAACGGTGCTTCGTTCGAACAGTGGCGTAAGAAGCTGGAGCAGCGGGATCCGAAAGCATTGTTTATGACCCGTGAGGCGCTGATGCGTCACTCGGCCAGCGGTATCAATCAAAATCAGTATCCGGACTATCTAGAACACGAGGGGCTCAAGTTCCGGCTGCATTACCACTTCTCGCCGGGGGCAGAGGATGATGGTGTCAGTGTCGACGTGCCGGCTGCCGCTTTGCAACGACTACCATTGCAACGGCTACAGTGGCTGGTTCCGGGATTATTGCGGGATAAGTGCATCGCCTTGATCAAAAACCTGCCCAAGTCGATCCGTAAGCAGTGTGTGCCGGTGCCGGACAGGGTCGATCGCTTTCTGCAGGATGCGGCGGCTGATAACAGTTCGTTGACCGAGGCGCTTGCCCATTCGTTGAAGCGCCAATGCGGTGTACAGATTCGACCTGATGACTGGAACGAAGAGAATCTGGAAACGCACTTTTGTTTCAATATCCGCGTGTTGGATCAACGTAGTAAAACCTTGGCCCAGGGGCGTGACTGGCATAGCTTGGCCGAGCGATTTGCCGGGCAACAGCAGGAACAGCAGGCTGATCCGCGAGCCGACTCGGAGTGGCAGCGAACTGGTATAACCGAATGGGACTTTGGCGGGCTACCGCAGCAGGTCGAACTGGAACAGGCTGGTATGAAAATTCCTGCATTTCCGGCGCTGACAGTGACCAAAGAAGGACTCAACCTGAGTCTGCACGCCAGTCGACAGCAGGCCTTGGAAGCCCATCGATGGGGGCTGGTGAAACTATTACAGCTTCGAACGTCGCGGCAACAGCGTGAATTGACCAAGCGACTGCCGGAGCTGCAACGAAGTGCCCTGCTGTTCAGCAAGCTGGGGCGGAGAGAGCAGTTCGAAGCCGATTTCTTCGATGCACTATATGATCGGGTATTTATCCAGCCGAGCTTGGCCGGTACTGGTCAGCAACCGCTTGAAGTGCTGCCACGGCAAGCTGGCCAGTTTGAGGCACTCTACAAACAACAGTTGGCGAATCTGGTGCCGGAAGCTGAAGTCCTGTCACAGCAACTTCATACCTTGCTGCTTCAATATCAGACGATTAATAAAAAACTGTCAGGTTCGATTCAGCTGGCGTGGGCACCCATATTAAATGATATCCGTGAGCAGTTAGCAGGGCTGATATACCCGGGATTTATGAAAGCCACACCGGCTAGCTGGTGGTCTCGACTGCCGTTGTATTTGAAAGCCATTGAGATACGCTTGCAGAAATATCAGCAGCAATTGAATCAGCAACGGATGCACAGCGAGCAACTACAGCAGCTGTGGCAAGGGTACTGCAATCAGCAGACTCGAATGCAGCAGGCGGGAATCAGCTCTGCGCCGTTGATTGAATACCGTTGGATGTTGGAGGAGTACCGGATATCACTGTTCGCCCAACAATTGGGAGCACTCAAGCCGGTTTCCGATAAGCGCCTAAAACAGTTATTTGATCAGTGTCAGATTTAGAGGTCGGTATTCATTTTGGCTAGGTTGACCGCTTAAAAACATCGTGATTGAATGCCGATCGAAAACTGATGCTGTCTGAACTTCATTTGTCCGTTTAAGGATACAAGGCAAGGGGGATAGTCCTTAGGCCGCAAGAAATGAAGCAAACGGATAGCCATACAAATAATTGACGTTATTTGTCGGTAATATCAAAAAGCTCAGTGATTGATTGGGATCAAACCGATAGGTTGGTTGGTATTCACTGTTAAGCCGATAGTGTTGAAATTGACGCTAGATGAATGTTTTTTAATAACAAACCTGTTTTTGGTTAAAAAATATTCAATTCCGGTTAAAAAAATGGACAAAAAGGCTCTTTTTTTTGTTGTCAGGCCTACATTTTTCCAAATTGCTGGGTTAGAGTTGGAATCGCTTGGAATACAGGGCATCTCTCGTTAGGTCCATTGGGGAATGGATGAGAGGTGCGCCACAAAGAAGTTAAAACCGTTTTAACTACTAGTACGTTAAAAATTGAAGGGGAAAACTACATGAAGAAGTCACTGATTGCTCTGGCTGTTGCCGGCGCTCTGACTGCTCCGATGATTGCTCAAGCTGACGCTACCCTGTACGGTATCGCTCAGTTCCGTGGCGTTGCTGAAGACGACAAGTCTTTCAACTCCAAAATGGCCAAAACCCGTCTGGGTGTTAAAGGTACCGTCGATAACGATATCGAAGGTCTGACCACCGGTTTCCAGTTTGAGTGGGAATTCGACGGTAATGGTTCTGCTACTTCCGCAACTAACAGCAGCTCTGTTGCTATGCGTAAGTCCAACGTCTACATGAAGGGTGACTTCGGTATTCTTTCTCTGGGTCGTCAGAACAACCCGGCTAACCCTGCTGAAGCGATGACCGACATCCTGGGCAACGACTCTGCAGCGTTCCACATGAACCCTGACCGTCTGGGCAACGTTGTTGCTTACGTAACTCCGACTTTCGGTGGTTTCCACGCGGTTGCTGCCGTTATCTCTGAAGGTTCTTCTGACACCGATAGCGATGCTCTGGGTGCAGATGACGTAGATGCAACCGTACTGGCTGTTAACTGGGCCGGTGCTGGCTTTGGTGTAGCTGCGGCCATCACCAACGTTGAAGGTGGTACTACTACTGCAAACGTTGATGGCTCAGCTGTGACTTACAGTGCATCTGCCGATGCGTTTGTCGCTACTACCGCTGCTGCAGAAGTAGCAGATTTCGATATCATCACTGCTGGTGTTAACTACACCGGTATCGAGAATGTCTACCTGGCTGCTTCTTACTCGAAGAAAGACACCGATGGCACCTCTGTAGAGCCGGAAACTATCGACCTGGCTGCATCTTACACTATGGGTAAGACTACTCTGGCTGCGATCTACTCTGTCCATGACACCGATGTGTCTGGTGAAGACGATCAGGAGCAGTTCCTGGTAGGTGTGCGTTACGCTCTGGGTGCCAAGGCTTCCGTAGGTGTTGACTATGCTAGCTACAACAGCGACGCTGAAGACGCTGGTAAGAACGACACTCTGACTCTGGAATACACTCTGTCTTTCTAAGACTTAGTTAACAGAGTTATGCATTAAAGGGTTCCTTCGGGAGCCCTTTTTTTGTGCATATTTAATGGACTCGGATCAATGACTTGTCTATCGTCTACCGCTAGGTTGTCGGTTACAGTTGTCCTCGGTCAGAGGATACACAGATAAGATTTGAAGGGAATGTTGTGAAAGGTCGACGTTTATCTTGGGCGCTGGTCGCGCTGTCCTGTTTAATGCTGCCGTTTAGTCTGCAGGCGCAGGAACTCAAAGAGGTAGATCCTTGGGAAGGGTTTAACCGCAAAGTTTTTGAGTTCAATGAATTCTTTGATCGTAACCTGCTGTTGCCGGTGACTGAAGGCTATATCGCGGTGACGCCGGAGCCGGTTCAGACCGGGGTCAGTAATTTTTTCGGTAATCTGGACGATTTTGTCTCTTTGGTGAGCAATCTATTACAGCTGAAGATGCACAATGCAGCCCAGGATACGAGTCGGGTGGTAGCCAATACTTTCTTTGGTCTGGGCGGTCTAATCGATGTTGCCACGCCCATGGGGATTGCTAAACAGGATGAAGAGTTCGGGCAGGTGTTGGGATATTGGGGAGTGCCTAGCGGTCCCTATCTGGTATTGCCGTTCTTGGGGCCGAGCAACGTCCGCGATGGAATCGCCTGGTATCCCAACGTGATGATTCATCCGACCTCACAGATGGATCAGGATCGCTACTACTGGGGCTTAGTGGCTCTGTGGGCAGTTGATCGACGTGCCGGGTTGATCGAGACCGAAGGATTGATCAGCGGCGATCGCTACAGCTTTATCCGTGATGCTTATCTGCAGCGCCGTGAATTTCAGGTCAACGATGGTATGATCGATGACGAGTTCGGCGACGAAGATGACTTTTAAACCCGTCGTTTGACATTGTAAGCCAGGATCGGCGACCAAGGTCGGGCTTACGGTTGGTGTAGCGAGGGGAAGCGGGGTGTTATGAGTAGCGCGCGTTACTGCATACTGGTTGCCGATAGCGGAGTTTACCCCGGTATCGGGCAGCTGATAGAGTTGCTGGGCGAGGACGATTCGCTGCAGCTGGCGGTCTTTAATAACCCCGTAGAGGCGCTCGAAGCCATAAAGCAGCGACCGCCACTTCTTTTGATTACTCAACCGGATTGGGATGCTGATCCGGAATTTTTGAGCCAAGCCAGTCAGGCGATTTATCCCTGCCCAACGATTGCTTTGGTTGATACCTCTTCTGCGGCTGAGGGCATAACTTTGCTTGGTCGCGGTGCCTCGGACTTGCTGGCATTACCAATCGTTGACCGGCAGGCGATCGAGCATATCTTGGCCCGTAATCTAGAACGTGCTGAGCTGCTGAATCAGAGCCAGTATTTCCGCGACGAGTTGGAACAGAGCTTGGCGCTGCTGAAAGAGGATCAGCAGGCAGGGCGCCAGGTGCAGCTGAAGATGCTGCCCTCCAATCAGGTCGTTATCAACGATTATCACTTTGAGTATCGGATCAAGCCATCGCTGTTTCTCAGTGGTGACTTTGTCGATTACTTCCGTATCTCAGAATCTCTATCGATGTTCTACCTGGCCGACATCTCCGGTCATGGTGCTTCCTCGGCCTTTGTGACCGTGTTGCTTAAGAATATGACCAACCGACTGCTGCGCAATTACAACCGTGGTTCCAGTTTCCATATTCTGTCGCCAACCGATGTGTTGGCGCGGGTCAATAAGGAGTTGCTGGATACTGGGCTGGGCAAGCATATGACGATCTTTGTCGGGCTGCTGGACCGGATCGAAAACACCCTTCAGTATGGGGTAGGTGGCCATTTTCCGATGCCGATTTTGCGACAGGGGGATCGGGCCGAATACCTGGGAGGCTGCGGTATGCCGGTAGGGTTGTTCGATGATGCCGAGTTCGAAGGCCGGATTGTCGAGTTAGAGGATGAATTCAGCCTGACACTATTCTCCGATGGCGTATTGGAGGTGCTGGATCAACCGGACCTTAAAGCCAAGGAAAAGTGCTTGCTGGATGTTGCGGCGCAGGGCTATGATGACCTAGACGATCTGGCACGGAAGCTGGGTATTGATCATGTGGATGACGCGCCGGATGATATCGCCGCGCTCAGTGTTACCAGACGGTTATAACGGCTACCATGTCGAGTGGAAAAATTCTCTTTGCCGAGCAAGACGGCAACTATGTGCTGAAGTTTGTTGGCGATGTGCGCCTGACTCTTTGCTCAACTCTGGATCAGTTTCTAGCTTCCACGCTTGAGAATGACAACTTTAAGACAGTTTTGATTGATCTGACCGAGACCGAAGGGATCGATAGCACGTCTCTTGGGCTGTTGGCCAAAATCTCGGTGCGTATGAAGCAGCGTTTTCAACAGCTGCCCACCATCATCTCCACCAATGAAGATATAACCCGTGTTCTACTGAGCATGGGCTTTGATCGTGTCTTTATCCTGATCCAGGAGACCTTTGAAGGGCAGGCAGCACTACAGGAGCTGGACGTGTTGCAGGACTCGGAAGAGAACGTACGCTCCTGTGTTTTGGATGCTCACCGAACGCTGATGGAACTCAACGACGACAATCGGGAGAAGTTTCAGGATCTGGTTCGATCATTGGAGATCGAAGGCTAAGACAGGGGTTGATCCCGCTAAAAAACGGACGTTTTTTGACCATTGTTTCAACCCCATCAGGGACCAGATTTTAGTCTGATATTTCTTAAAAAATCCCTTGATCCCTTTGCCTAAGTGCCTATAGAATACGCCCACGTTTTGCACGGGGCCTTAGCTCAGCTGGGAGAGCGCAACACTGGCAGTGTTGAGGTCAGCGGTTCGATCCCGCTAGGCTCCACCAATTCTTTCCATTCGGTTAAGAATTTGCAGAACGAACACTTACCCAAAGTGTACCGTAGCGTCCCATTCGTCTAGTGGCCTAGGACACCGCCCTTTCACGGCGGTAACAGGGGTTCGAACCCCCTATGGGACGCCATCTTTTCTTCCATTCGGAAGTCGTGGGGCCTTAGCTCAGCTGGGAGAGCGCAACACTGGCAGTGTTGAGGTCAGCGGTTCGATCCCGCTAGGCTCCACCAATTTTCCTCTATTTATCCTGATTTCGCTTATTGCTTGTCAAGCTATGCACCTCGATTTGAACCTGGATCCTACGTTGGGGCCGTACCGCCTGGCTTGGGAGCTGAGCTAGTCCCTGAGCAGCCAGTCAAGGGCTTGGCTGGGTGATTCAAAGACACGGGTGTCGACGCCCCCGATGGTGCAGACGTTGGTCAGATGTTCGTAATAGTTATCATCGGAACCGATGGTTCGCACGATTGCCATCCGCCTGCAGCTGGGTAGGTCCTGTTTAAACTCCATCGCCAGATTGTCCAGCTCCAGCAGATTTAACGGGCTCAGATCTGCTTCGCGGTAATCCACCAGAGCCCGGTCACAGTTGTTGTAGAAACCAGCCGAGTCGAGGCGCGCCTGTTTGATCTCGGCGACCGAAAGTGGACCGCTTTGATAGACGGTGAGATAGCGCTGACAGTCGGACAGCTGGATTAGAGTCGGCATGAATGGCTTGGCTCCGGAGGTGTCAGGCGCTAGTTTGGCAGGCAGGGATACCAAGATCCATCCGCTATTGGGCTTATTTGCTCCGCATCAAACCAGCACTCTTCTGTTAAGAAGAATCGCTAGCTCAACTACACAATGGGGCTGTTGAGCAGGGGCTGGTTTGGCGGATGGGCGGATAGAAGGGGAGCAGGATAGAGAGGGTCTTTCTGTTCTGGCCAAAGCCAGCCGATCCGGCTTTGGCCTATGAATGGGCTGCCGTTTTAATGGGCTGGCACTTAGCAGACCGGATTTAATGGCTGAGTTGCTGTATCCAACGCTGAAACAGCTCGTGGTCTTGCTGTTGGAGCAACAGGCTGAGCTCGCGACAGGCTGAGCTGGGGCGGACACATAAAGAATCCGGTTGTTCACTTAGGCCGTCAGCATCGATGGAATGGTATTCCAGCGCCTGCAGGGCTTTCCAGCTATCGCTGTCTAGGCTCAGGTGTAGGCTGGTATCCGGAATCAGCTCAATTTCGATCTGGTCTCCCAGTACCGCGCGTAATCCGCTTTCGAGGTCGTAGCCAAAGCGAGGGTGAGCAATGGCCACCACTTCAGCATGATCGAGCCATACCAACAACAGGTCTCGGCAACGGCTGATCCCTTTGGGGTTGATCGGACGAGGGCAGCCCAGGGTTTGGCCCAGTGCAATCATCAGTCGTTGATCGTCCTGTCTGCCTTGCAGGTTCAGCTCGGCAAGACTAGGTTCGGCCACCAGTTCGGCGGAATGCACGGTGCCGGATTGCAGGCTGACCAGATTCAAGGATTGCATACGGTTTCCTCCGTGAAGATCTGACGAGGCTCAGTCGACCCGCTGGCCATCAGCTTGGCGATCAGCGTGGTAGGACGAACGGACCATGGGGCCGGCGGCAACACTTTCAAAGCCTAGCTCATAACCGGTCTGCTCCAACTGCTTGAACTCCTCCGGAGTCACATAACGTTCAACCGCCAGGTGGTGGCGACTGGGTTGCAGGTACTGGCCGATGGTCAGCATGCTGACGTCATGGGCTCGCAGATCCTTCATTACTTCAACGATCTCTTCCAGGGTCTCTCCCAGACCGACCATCAGACCGGATTTGGTGGCAACCTCCGGGTGTTGCTGTTTGTAGCGCGACAGCAGCTCCAGTGAGCCCTGGTAGCTGGCGCCGGGGCGGCAACTGGCATAGAGCCGGGGTACGGTTTCCAGGTTGTGGTTGAGGATATCGGGAGCGTCCTGGGCGAGTTCTTCCAGAGCGCGATCGAGTTTGCCACGAAAATCCGGAACCAGAATTTCGATCCGAGTCTGCGGATTCAGGCGACGGTTTTCTCGGACACAGGCGCTGAAATGGGCCGCACCTCCGTCACGCAGGTCGTCACGGTCGACCGAGGTGATCACCGCGTGGGCCAGACCCAGCTTGGTGATCGTGTTGGCCACCTCAAGGGGTTCTTCCGGATTCAGCGCCATCGGCTTGCCGTGGGCGACATCGCAGAATGGGCAGCGACGGGTGCAGATAGCCCCCATGATCATGAAGGTAGCGGTGCGCTTGCTGAAACACTCGGCCAGGTTAGGGCAGGAGGCTTGTTCGCAAACGGTGTGTAATTTTTTCTCGCGCAATTCGGCTTTAACTTTGGAGACATTCGCATTACTGCGGGCGTCGATCCGAATCCATTCGGGTTTACGCAGGCGTTGACGCTTGGGGTCCGGCTTTATCTTCAGCCGTGACATCTTCGACTCGCCTTTGAGTTGCTTCAGTTCGACGGTTTCGATCAGTTCCATAGGTGCCTCCGGGATTAACACCAAATGCGGCCGTATGTTCTATTGAACAGGCTGAAATGCCTGGGACCGCTGCACGAGTGTCCGCAACGAACAGAGTTCGCTGAAGACGTGTTGAATAGGGATTGGTTTACTGCGGGATATCAGCAACCGCTGCCGTTTGCCTGAAAGGAACCAGCAGCGGTGGTGCGAGCTTAGGTGCTCTTACTTAGCCACGGTAGTAGCGCTGCGGGACGAACGGCGTCTTGGCGACGGTCATCGGCAGTTGCTTACCACGGACGACGGCGAAGACTTCGGTGTCGATCGCGGCATACTCAAAGGCTACGTAACCCATCGCTACCGGTGCGCCGGCAGTCGGGCCGAAGGTGCCGCTGGTGACGGTACCAATGGTTTCGCCCTGGGCGTTGACCAGCTCGGTACCTTCGCGAACCGGTGCACGACCCTGACCCAGCAGGCCAACGCGCTTGCGATCGGCTTTCTTGCTCTGGATCTGTGCCAGTACGGTTTCTGCACCCGGGAAGCCTCCTTCACGTTCGCCTTCCAGCCGACGGTTCTTGCTGATTGCCCACAGCAGGCTGGCTTCGTAAGGGGTGGTGGTGGTGTCGATGTCGTTGCCGTACAGGCACAGACCGGCTTCCAGACGCAGGGAGTCACGGGCACCCAGGCCGATGGCTTCTACTTCTGGCTGTTCCAGCAGCGCTTTGGCCAGTTCGGCGGCTTGGCTGGACGGAACAGAAATTTCAAAACCGTCTTCACCGGTGTAGCCGGCACGGCCGATGTAGCAGTCGATACCGTTGATCTCAACGGTCTGGAAATCCATGAAGACCATATCGGTGACAGACGGCTGCAGGCGAGCCAGGGCGTCAACGGCCTTCGGGCCCTGTAGTGCAAGCAGGGAACGGTCTTCGAGAACTTCGATCTCAACGCCTTCACCCAGGTTGGCGCGCATGTGAGCGATATCCTGCTCCTTGCATGCCGCGTTTACCACAACCATCAGCTTGTCGCCCAGGTTGCTGACCATCAGGTCGTCCATGATGCCGCCGGCATCGTTGGTGAACAGAGCGTAACGCTGCTTACCGGCCGGCAGATCGATGATGTCGACCGGTACCAGCTTCTCCAGCGCTGCGGCGGCGCCTTCCCCGTGCAGCAGAACCTGACCCATGTGGGAGACGTCGAACAGACCGGCTTGCTCACGGGTATGGTTGTGCTCTTTCTTGACACCCAGCGGGTATTGAACCGGCATTTCGTATCCGGCGAACGGCACCATCTTGGCGCCCAGTTCTACATGAAGATCGTACAGGGCTGTTTTAGCCAGGGCTTGTTCGTTCTGTGACATGGGGTGTCTCCTGCAAGCAGTTTATGGACTGTTGTTTGTTTACCGCCCGGATCTAATGGATCAAGTCCAGGCCAGGTTTGGGTTTGATTCAGCACATCGCTTGATGCGCTCAAGCAAACCAAAAGTTCGTTTCCCCGAGGGGAGGAACCGTGCCCGTGAGTCAAGCACGGCTCCAGGGGGGAGCGTTAAGCTCCGAATATCACTCCTGAGGCTTTAAGCCATCAGGATTGAGAGCTTTCTGCGGTGTCGCCAGCTTGACGAGCAAAGTACTCGCGCGCCAGCTTGAACACAACCGGGCTCAGCAGTGCCAGAGCGATCAGGTTCGGGATCGCCATCATGGCGTTCAGGGTGTCAGCCAGCAGCCAGACGAAGTCGAGGCTGACGATGGTGCCGACCGGAACGGCCAGGATCCACAGCAGACGGAACGGCTTGATGATCTTGACGCCGAACAGGTACTCAGCACAACGCTCACTATAAACGCTCCAGCCCAGGATGGTGGTGAAGGCGAAGATAGCCAGCGAGATGGCAACCAGGTAGTTACCCACACCCGGCAGTGCACCGGCGAAGGCCGCAGAGGTCAGAGCCGCACCGGAATCACCGCTGGTCCATACGCCGGAGGTGATGATAACCAGACCGGTGATGGAGCAGATGATGATGGTATCGATGAAGGTACCCAGCATCGCGATCAGACCCTGACGGACCGGATCTTTGGTTTGCGCAGAAGCGTGAGCAATCGGCGCACTACCCAGACCGGCTTCGTTGGAGAATACACCACGGGCAACACCGAAGCGGATCGCCATCCACACAGCAGCACCTGCGAAGCCACCTTGAGCAGCAACCGGTGAGAAGGCGTGGGTGAAGACCAGATCGAACGCAGCCGGGATAGCATCGGCATTAACCGCCAGTGCGGTCAGGCCTGCCAGCAGGTAAGCGATCGCCATGAACGGTACCAGCAGACCAGCAACGTTACCGATACGCTTGATACCACCGATCAGAACCGCAGCGGTCAGAACCATCAGTACCACACCAGAAACCCACATCGGCACGCCGAAGTTGGACTCGATGACGCTGGCAACAGAGTTGGACTGTACGGTGTTACCGATACCGAAACCGGCGATGGTACCGAAGATGGCGAACAGAGTACCCATCCAGGCCCACTTGCTGCCCAGACCGTTCTTGATGTAGTACATCGGGCCACCAACGTGGTTGCCTTCTTCGTCGACTTCGCGGTATTTCACAGCCAGAACGGCTTCAGAGAACTTGGTTGCCATACCGACCAGAGCGGTACACCACATCCAGAACAGTGCGCCCGGACCACCCAGGAAGATGGCGGTAGCAACACCGGCAATGTTACCGGTACCTACGGTAGCGGACAGGGCGGTCATCAAGGCGTTGAACGGGGAGATCTCACCCTCCTGGTCCTCACCTTTACGGGCCGAACGGCCACCCCACATCAGTTTGATACCGGTTCCCAACTTCAGAATCGGCAAGAGTCGTAGACCCAGCTGCAGGAACAGGCCTACACCCAGAATCAGAACGAGCATCATCGGTCCCCAGACGATGCCGTTTATCGTTTCGATCACTCCAGTGAGCATCTCCATAGTTTTACCCTCATGGTTTTTATAGTTATGCCGCCTTGTGAGCGGCTGTTTTGAGCTTTTCCAGTCGACCGCCTTGGTAGGCCCGAGCCGGTGTGGCTGAAAAGTAAAAAAAGGATTCGATAGTTGTGTCTAAATGGCTCTCTATCTTAATTTTTTATTTATTGTCCGTAGTTGGTATAGCAGAACTCAGAGGTACTAAAAAAATGACCGCGGCTGGGAGTGCTAACAGGCGGCGTATCAGGGTAGATTCACCTGCAGCGCCGCGGCCCAAGGCCCTCTGGTTGTGCCGACCTAGGAGATCATCCTTGGCCGGCACGGAGTTCAGTCACGGTAGCTGTCGATCGACGGGCAGCTACAGATAAAGTTACGGTCACCGTAAACGTTGTCGATCCGGTTGCTGGACGGCCAGAACTTGCTGTTCTTCAGGCTAGGAACCGGGAACACCGCCTGTTCGCGTGAGTACGGACGATCCCATTCGGCTGCAACAATGTCAGCCTGGGTATGGGGCGCGTTCTTGAGCGGGTTGTTATCCGCATCCAGCTCGCCTTCCTGCACCTGACGGATCTCTTCACGGATCGTCAGCATCGCTTCGATAAAGCGATCCAGCTCCGCCTTGGACTCGGACTCGGTCGGCTCAACCATCAGCGTGCCGGCAACCGGGAAGCTCATGGTCGGGGCGTGGAAACCGAAGTCCATCAGACGCTTGGCGATATCCTCTTCGGAGATGCCGGAAGCTTCTTTGAGCGGACGGATGTCAACGATGCACTCGTGAGCGACGCGATCGTTACGGCCGCGGTACAGAATCGGGTAGTGCGCCGACAGCTTCTCGGTCAGGTAGTTGGCGTTCAGAATCGCCACCTCGGTGGACTTCTGCAGACCCTGGGCACCCAGCAGGGCACAGTAGGCCCAGGAGATGGTCAGGATAGAGGCGCTACCAAACGGCGTCGCGGATACCGCCCCCATGGAGGCCAGCGGGCCTTCGATCGGGCTGACAGCGTGGTTCGGCAGGAACGGCGCCAAATGGCTCTTCACACCGATCGGACCCATGCCCGGGCCACCACCGCCGTGCGGGATAGCGAAAGTCTTGTGCAGGTTCAGGTGGGAGACGTCGGAGCCGATCAGACCCGGCTTGGACAGACCGACCTGGGCGTTCATGTTGGCGCCGTCCATGTAGACCTGACCGCCGTTGTCGTGAACGATGTCGCAGATCTGCTTGATGCCTTCCTCGTACACCCCGTGGGTGGACGGGTAGGTGATCATCAGGCAGGACAGATCATCTTTGTGCGCTTCGGCCTGGGCCTTCAGGTCGTCGATATCGACGTTACCCTGCTCGTCACACTCAACCACAACCACCTTCATCGCGGCCATCGCGGCAGAGGCCGGGTTGGTACCGTGGGCGGAGCTTGGGATCAGGCAGATGTCGCGGTGACCTTCACCGATGCTCTCCTGGTACTTGCGGATCGCCAGCAGACCGGCGTATTCGCCCTGAGCACCGGAGTTGGGCTGCATCGAGACCTTGTCGTAACCGGTCACCTCGACCAGCATCGCTTCGAGCTCGTCAATCAGCTGCATGTAACCCTGGACCTGGTCACGCGGCGCGAACGGGTGGATATTGGCGAACTGGGGCCAGCTCAGCGGAATCATCTGGGCACTGGCGTTCAGTTTCATGGTGCACGAACCCAGCGGAATCATGCCGTGGGTCAGGCTGAAGTCTTTGTTCTCCAGACGCTTCAGGTAGCGCAGCATCTCGGTTTCAGAGTGGTAGCTGTTGAATACCGGATGAGTCAGGAACTCGGAGGTACGACGCAGCTCGGCCGGGATACCGTCGCTGGAACCCGCGCTCAGGGCGCTGTCGTACAGATCGATGTCCAGACCGTGGCCAACACCCAGGATCACTTCCCACAGCTGCTCAATATCGGCGGCGCTGGTGGTTTCGTCGAGGCTGATGCCGAGCTTGTCATCACCAACCAGACGCAGGTTGATACCGGCGTGGTAACCGCGCTTGGCGATCGCTTCTTGCTGACGACCGACGACCAGAGTCAGAGTGTCGAACCAGTTATCGTGGGCCAGGGTGATGTCACGCTCGATCAGGCCCTTAGCCAGGATGGTGGTCAGGCGGTGAACGCGCTCGGCGATCCGCTTCAGACCTTCCGGACCGTGGTAGATGGCGTAGAAACCGGCCATGTTGGCCAGCAGTGCCTGGGCGGTACAGATGTTAGAGGTCGCTTTCTCGCGGCGGATGTGCTGCTCACGAGTCTGCATCGCCATCCGCAGGGCCGGGGCGCCTTTGCTGTCGATAGACTGACCGATGATACGGCCAGGGGTAGAACGCTTGTACTTCTCGCGGGTGGCGAAGAAGGCAGCGTGCGGGCCACCGAAGCCCATCGGTACGCCGAAGCGCTGGGCAGAACCAAACACCACGTCGGCGTCCAGCTCACCCGGTGATTGCAGCAGCACCAGGCTGAGCAGATCGGCGGCAACGGAAACCAGTGCCTTCTTCTCGTGAGCACGATCGATCAGCGGCTTGATGTCGACGACGTTACCTTCGGTGGTCGGGTACTGAACCAGGATGCCAAAGGCGTCCTGCTCGTCGAGCAGGGTGTCGATATCGCCAACCAGGATCTCGAAGCCGAAGTATTCGGCACGGGTCTTGATGACGTCGATGGTCTGCGGGTGTACCTGGTCGGAAACCAGGAACAGGTTGCTCTTCTTACGGTTGGAACGCTTACACAGCGCCATCGCTTCGGCGGCGGCGGTGGCTTCATCCAGCATCGAGGCGTTGGCCAGATCCATACCGGTGAGGTCCATTACCATCTGCTGGAAGTTCAGCAGCGCTTCGAGACGGCCCTGGGCGATCTCCGGCTGGTAAGGAGTGTAGGCGGTGTACCAGCCTGGGTTCTCCAGCACGTTGCGCAGGATCACATTCGGGACGCGGCAGTTGTAGTAGCCGCTACCGATGTAGGATTTGTTGACTTGGTTCTTGTCTGCGACCTGACCCAGATACTCCAACACCTGTGCTTCACTTTTGCCATCGGCCAGCGCCAGCGGCTGTTCCAGGCGGATCGCTTCAGGGACGGTCTGGTCGATCAACTGTTCGATCGATTCCAGGCCGAGGTAGCTCAGCATTTCACTACGCTGGGCGGCATCGGGGCCCAGGTGGCGATCGGTGAATTCCAGCGCGTTGGCCAGCGCATTCAGGCGGGGTAGGGAGGTCGCATTCATAACTAATTAACCTGTCAGTTCGGTCGTGTTATCCGTTCTGTAGCGCGCAGCCGTAAGAAGTTTGACTCCTTTGGGCTGCGCGTTGGGAGGGCTTACTCGCTCTGTGCGATCAGATCGGAGTAGGTAGCCGCATCCATCAGTGCGTTCAGGGCGTCGGCATCGGACAGTTTGATCTTTGCCAGCCAAGCTTCGCCGTACGGATCTTCGTTGATGGTTTCCGGAGCTTCTTCCAGCAGTTCGTTGATCGCGATGATCTCGCCGCTGACCGGGCTGTAAACGTCGGAAGCCGCTTTGACAGACTCAACCAGTGAGAACTCTTCGCCAGCTTCGACTTCACGGCCTTCTTCGGGAATTTCAACGAAAACGACATCGCCGAGCAGCTCTTGGGCGTGGTCGGAAATACCAACGGTTACGGTACCGTCGCCGTTATCCAGTACCCATTCGTGGCTCTTGGCAAAACGCAGGTTAGTTGGGATATTGCTCATCGTTCTGTTCCTGAATTAGATCTTGTTAATTAGAGGGTTAGCGTTGCCGGCAGCGTGATAGATACCGGCAACATTGGTCTTTTTAGCGGTAGAGCGGGAAACGCTTGCACAGGTTTTCGATCTCGTCGCGGACCTGCTGCTCTACCTTGCTGTTGTCTTCCGGGTTTTCAGCCAGACCATCCAGCACATCGCTGATCAGGTGGCCGATGCGACGGAACTCGTCGACGCCGAAGCCGCGGCTGGTACCGGCCGGAGTACCCAGACGGATACCGGAGGTGACCATCGGCTTTTCCGGGTCGAACGGGATGCCGTTCTTGTTACAGGTGATACCGGCGCGCTCCAGGCTCTCTTCAACGGCGTTACCCTTCAGTCCTTTCGGACGCAGGTCGACCAGCATCAGGTGGGTATCGGTACCGCCGGTGACGATGTCGCAGCCGCGCTCGACCATGACTTCGGCCAGGGTACGGGCGTTGTCCAGTACGTTCTGGATGTAGTCGCTGAATTCCGGCTGCAGTGCTTCACCGAAGGCAACCGCTTTCGCTGCGATTACGTGCATCAGCGGACCGCCTTGCAGACCCGGGAATACCGCAGAGTTGATCTTCTTGCCCAGCTCCAGGTTGTTGGACAGGATCATGCCGCCACGGGGGCCACGCAGGGTCTTGTGGGTGGTGGTGGTTACCACGTCGGCGTAAGGCATCGGGCTTGGGTGCTTGCCAGTGGCAATCAGGCCGGCGATGTGAGCCATGTCGACCATCAGGTAGGCGTCTACTTTGTCGGCGATCTCACGGAAACGGGCAAAGTCGATTTCGCGCGGGATGGCGGAACCACCGGCGATGATCAGCTTCGGCTTGTGCTCAACGGCCAGGGCTTCGATGGCGTCGTAATCGATGCGGCAATCGGCTTCGCTAACACCGTACTGAACCGCGTTGAACCACTTGCCGGACTGAGCCGGACGGGCGCCGTGGGTCAGGTGGCCACCGGCGTCCAGAGACATGCCGAGGATGGTGTCACCCGGCTGCAGCAGTGCCATCATCACCGCGCCGTTAGCTTGGGCGCCGGAGTGGGGCTGAACGTTAACGTATTCGCAGTTGAACAGCTGCTTGGCGCGATCGATAGCCAGGGACTCAACTTCGTCGACGTATTCGCAACCGCCGTAGTAACGACGACCGCTGTAGCCTTCGGCGTACTTGTTGGTCAGTACAGTGCCCTGGGCCTGCATGACAGCTTTAGAGACGATGTTCTCGGAGGCGATCAGCTCGATCTGGCGCTCCTGGCGGTCGAATTCACGGTCTACCGAGGCTTTGATCGACGGATCGATATCGGCAAGAGCGGCGGTGAAAAAGCTTTCGCGCTTCGAGTCAGAGCCGTACAGGTCGTTGATGCTCATGTTTATCCCTCTGGTGGTACGTTGTTATGTCGTTATTAGGTTTGGAAACCGGCCGGGTGCTTCAGCAGGCGACGACGTTGACAGCCAGTCCGCCCTGGGCGGTCTCTTTGTACTTGTCCTGCATATCCAGGCCGGTTTGGTGCATGGTTTCGATGACGCTATCGAGCGGTACGCGCTGGTTACCGTCGCCGCGCAGTGCCAGGCGGGCGGCGTTGATCGCCTTAACCGCACCCATGGTGTTGCGCTCGATGCAAGGGACCTGAACCAGACCATCGATCGGATCGCAGGTCAGTCCCAGGTTGTGCTCCATGCCGATCTCGGCTGCGTTTTCAATCTGCTCAGGGGTGCCGCCCAGTACCGCAGCCAGACCGGCCGCCGCCATGGAGCAGGCCACGCCGACTTCACCCTGGCAGCCCACTTCGGCGGCTGAGATAGACGCATTCTTCTTGTACAGCATGCCGATGGCACCGGAAGTGGCGATAAAATCGAAGATGCCTTTCTCATCGGCACCGGGCACGAAACGGTGGTAGTAAGCCAACACGGCCGGGATCACACCGGCAGCACCGTTGGTCGGCGCAGTCACGACCCGGCCACCGGCGGCGTTTTCTTCATTGACGGCCATGGCGTACAGGTTGATCCAGTCCATCACGCTGAGCTGGTCACGCAGGGCCGCTTCGGGGCGATCGGTCAGCTCTTTGCGCAGTTGAGCGGCACGACGCTGAACACCCAGGCCACCGGGCAGTTCGCCGGTCTCGCGGCAGCCGCGCTCGATGCACGCTTCCATGACGTTCCACAGCTGGCGCAGGTTAGCGTCAACCTCTTCGTCCGAGCGCATGGCGCGTTCGTTGGCCAGTACCAGCTCGGCGATGCTCAAACCGCTCTCTTCACAACGGTCGAGCAGCTCACGACCGGTTTCAAACGGGTAGGGGATCGGATGGTTGACGACCTCATCAGCCGGCAGTTCGATCTCGTCTTCGCAGAGCACGAAGCCGCCGCCGACGGAGAAATAGACTTTGCTGATCAGTTGAATGCCGTCGCGATCGAACAGCTCAAAGCGCATGCCGTTGGGGTGCTGCGGCAGGCTTTCGCCGAAGGCGAACGGTAGATCGGTTTCTTCATTAAAAGGCAGCTCGACTCGACCACCCAGGTTCAGCACCTTTTGTTCGCGGATGGTGGCGATCTTTGCATCGACGCTGTCCGGATCGATTTCGTCCGGGCGCTCGCCCAGCAGGCCTAGCAGGGTGGCGAGATCGGTCGCATGACCTTTGCCAGTCATGGCCAGAGAACCAAACAGGGTGACTTTGACACGGCCAGCTTGGGAGAACAGATCTTGGGAATCGAGTAGATCGAGGAAGCGTTGTCCGGCCCACATGGGTCCAACGGTGTGAGAGCTGGAAGGACCGATACCAACTTTGAACAGATCAAAAAGACTTAATGACATCTTTATTAAACTCCGCGTACGAGTCTGGCTCGTGTTGTTTTGTTTTCGCGTTGTCCGGACGCTAAGTGTCATAAATGCACTATTTGTTGCGTCCCGGGGTTGAAAGTATCCGAACAACCCCGTTGTTCAAGATGTGACCAGATTAATAGGAATTAGAAACCTAGTCAACAAAAATTTCCAATAGGAAACTTTATTCATTCTGAAAGGTTTCATGAAACCGATGCCATCTCAGCGGCGTCGAAATTGGTGGGGTGTGGGGATTGCTGTATGATTAAAGGCTATAAAGCGAGAATTATTGGCCCATTGATGGTGCAGATGGGCAACAAAGTTTTTTGCAGTTTACTTTAGGAAACTCATGGAGCTGGAGCATGTCCGATCAAGAAGCCCCTTACTCGGTGCTGGATAAAGAGCGTCAAAAAGAGATGGAAGGTTCGTTGGACGATAACGGTTCCGCCGCTGACTCACGAGTCACCGAATTGCAGCTGGGTAAACGGGTCAAGGAGATCCGCCTGAGTCACAACCTGACGCTGGAAGAAGCCAGTCGACGGACCGGACTGGCGCGTTCGACCCTATCGAAGATCGAGAATGAACAGATCTCGCCGACCTTCCAGGCGGTGCAGAAACTGGCCAATGGCTTGAATATCGATATTCCGCAGCTGTTCGCCACCGCCAAGGAATCGCGTTGTGCCGGTCGACGGGATATTACCCGGGCCGGTCAGGGACGTGTGCATCCGACCCCGACCTACGAGCATGAGATGTTGGCCAGCCAGCTGACCAATAAACAGATGCTGCCCTACCGCTCGATCGTTCGCTCCCGTTCCTTTGATGATTACCCCAGCTGGGTCCGTCATGACGGCGAGGAGTTTCTGTTGGTGTTAAGCGGCAAGGTCCGTTTCTACACCGAATTTTACGAGCCGGTCGATCTGGAAGCCGGTGACAGCAGTTATTACGACGGCGGCATGGGCCATGCGCTGGTCTCGATCAGCGAAGAAGACGCCGAAGTGCTTTGGGTTACCTCTACCTAAACTAATTATGCTCTATAAAAGGCTGGTTCGATCCGACACTAACCGTCCAGCCTTTCAACTCCGCTATCGAAACACGACCGCTTATCTTTGGGCGTGAATCCTTCATCTATCTAACCATTTATCGCCTTGGCTAAAGTCTGAGCCCCTTATGGCTTGGAATAGCCAATTTTTCAGGCTATCTTGACGCTGTTCAAATTGTGCCGCGTGTGGATGTTTGCCCCCATGTTCAAGATACCAAAGCCAACAGATTCGACTTCATCAGACCACTCACGTGAATGCCAGCTGTGGCAACAGCAGTTCGAGCAACGCTTTGAACGCTGGTCGGTTCCTGTCAATGGTCGTCGACTCGGCGGTTATCGCAGTCTGTCTGAGGGAGAATACCGTCGACAGATTTGCTGGTTGCACGGTAATGGCTTCAACAGCCTGGCTTATGCGCCGATTCTGGCAGCGCTCAGTGATCCGGATTATTCGACTCAAACCGGCCTGGGGCTCTATACCACCGATCTACCCGGCCACGGACATTCGCAAACCACGGGTAAGCCCTGGCCGGTCTGGCGTGAGTTGGCCAGTTATGTGGAGCAGGGAATGGTCCAGCAGCTTCCGGCGAATTCGGATGTGGAGCGGATCGGGATCGGCCATAGCCTCGGTGGGGTGGTCAGCCTGCTGCAGGCCCATCAGTATCCGGATCGATTTGATCGACTGCTGTTGCTCGATCCGGTGTTGTTTACGCCGGGTATTGTTGCGGCTCAGCAGGTGCTGAAGGCGCTTGGACTCTGGCGCTGGATGCCGATGCCGAAGGTGACTCGTCGTCGTGACAGCCGTTGGCAGTCGGTGTCACTGATGCATCAACAGTTGGCCCAAAAAGGGTTTTATCGAAGTTGGGATCCGCAGGCGTTGGCCGGATTTGTGGCTGGCGGCCATCAGGTGGTGGCCCAGGGGGCTGCTCAAAGGGTAGAGCTGAGCTGCCCGCCGGAGTGGGAGGCCCGGATCTTCTCCAGCGTGCCGCAGCGACTAACTCAGGCGATTCGTGAGGTCCGTATTCCGGTTCACGTCCTTTGTGCGCGCAACAGCTTTCCGTTCATCTTGAAAGGCACCCGGCGTGCCGCACAGATCAATCCGCATATCAGCTACCAGGTCTGGGGAGAAGGGCACTGCTTCCCGATGGAGCAACCCCATCAAACCGCTGCTCTGATCAAAGAGTGGTTGGCACGCACAACGTAAGGGTCGCTGATACCAGGCGTTACCATTCGATCACTACTGCACCGATCGAATCGATCCGTTGTCAAAAACACATAGTCCCTTGCGATTTGGATGATCGCCTCGGCTACGCTAAAGACAGCAAATAGAGGAGTTACGCCTTGCCGTTGGATAGATCAAAGGATTGGAATCACTATTGGATCACCCTGATCCTTGTTGTTGCACTGATTGGACTCAGTGGCTGCAGTCGATATCAGTTGGCCTATAACAATCTCGATACCCTGCTGTTGGACCGTATCGATGACTATGCCAACCTGACCTCGAAACAGCAGTTGCAGATGGAGCGGCTGCTGGATCGTGCTCACCGGTTGCACCGGCAGCAGCGATTACCCGCGTACAGCCAGCTACTGCAACAGGTTCGCCATGATCTGATGCGCTCTGAGCTCGATTCGGAGACACTGATACTGATGTTTGAACAGGTTGAGCAGCAGTGGGCGCAACTGCGGGCCGATGCTGAGCCGTTGTTACGCGAACTGTTCCTCCAGATCAGTCCTGAGCAGCGGAAGCGGATGATGGTGCGGCTCGAGCGGGACCTGGCCAAACGACTCCGTGTCTACCAGCAGCGGTCAGCGCAGCAGCAGATTGAACACCGCTATCTGCGTTACCAGAAACGGCTTAAGTTCTGGATCGGATCGCTGACTCAACAACAGCAACTATCGTTGCGCCGGTTTACCGAAGGATTGCCGGATACCACCCAGGCCTGGTTGGATTACCGCAAGCAATGGTTATCTACCTTCGACCTGGCGTTACAGCAACGTGATTGGCACCAGTTTGAGCAATTGGTGCTTCAGCCGCAGCGGCTAAGGCCGCCCGAGTTGCGCCAGCAGCTCAAGCATAGCCGTCAACAATGGGCCGGCTTTCTGGCGCAGCAGTTGGGTCAGTTGCAGGAGTCGCAGCAGCAGAATCTGCTGGAAGAGCTGGATCAGCTGATTACCGATCTGGACGAGCTACATCGCCAGGGGATGGAGCCCTGATGGTGTTGCTGATGTTCAGCGACGGTTGATTTCATAGACATAGGCCTCGACCTGGCTGCCATTCTCGAGTCGCGCTGAGGTCAGTACCCGCCGGTAGGCAACGCCTTCGAACGCATCCAGCCGCGGCCAGAAGCCTGCCAGGGCTTTCGAACAGAAGAGCAGGCCAGGAACTTCATCGGCCTTGTCATCCAGCTCGATGGCCAAGTACCCCTTAGCCGCCCCCCGGCTGAGCTGTTCGAGTCTCCCTTGCACGTGTGCCGGTTGCCATGAACCGGGCAGCTCGGCGAGCAGGTGCTGATTCGATTGCCCCGGGGCCAGGCTTCCATAAACAAATAGGGAGTTGATCATCGGTCTAGCTGTTCAGTGGAAGAGCGGGTTGAGGATTGGTTATCCGGTTCCAGGCTGTCAAAGACCTGTTGCTGTTTGCCGGGCTGTAGTCCTTGGGCAGCATAGAACTGGTGAGCCCCATCGCGATCGATCCGGCAGCGCACTCGCAATCCCATTCCGAGCTCCGTGGCCCAGAGCCTGGCTTGCTGCACCAGGGCTGAACCCGCTCCCAGACGCCGGGAGTTCGGTTCTACTGCCAGCCCGCCTATCTCGACGAAGGAATCAGAGGCCAGCCGATGGGCGACAAAGGCGTGAATCCAACCCATCACAGAGCCGTCCTGTTCGCAGACCCAGACCTGGTCGCTAGGGCTGTTAAGCAGTGTCAGCAGTCGTGCTCGGGCTATTGAATCGGAGTCATCGGGGTAGCCGAGGGCGGCCGCCACGCGCTTGATCTCAGCGGCGTCCTTCGGGCTGGCGAGCCGGATCCGTAGCTTTGGGGGACGATGCCGGGGTGGGTTGTTTTCGATCATCGAGGGGTGACACTGGATTGACGGTTTGGAAGGAGCTTAAACGGCTGCGGCTGACTGCCGCAACCGCAGTTAACGTTCAGTCTTTAAGGTGCCAGGCGTTGACGGCGGCCAAATAGCGATCCATGTTGTGGTCCTCAACGGCATCGATCCCGTCTTCGAGTAGTGCACTGAGTGCCCCATCGAAGTAATCGACAAACTTAAACCAGAAGCCGACCTCGGGATGGATCTCTTTTTCCGCCGAGATATACAGGTAGCTGCCGATATGGCTGTAGCCCATCAGCCGGGCCGGGGCGCGGGTGACGATATCGTTGTTGTTGTGGAAGCGGAAATAGCGTGATTTGCATTCGTTGTTGAAGGTTCGTGCGGTGCTGCGGGTCAGCACCCGTGGCTGGCCGAAGGTATAGACGCTGGTGAAGGGTTTGTCCTCGTGAACCATGCGGGCGGCGGCCACCGTTGCCATTGCACCACCCAGGCTATGGCCGGTCAGAAACAGGGGGCGTCTGCGTTGCTGTTGTAGATCGCGAAACTTGTCGTTCAATGGTTTCCAGACATCTTCGACCGAGTTCCAAAAGCCCCGGTGGAATTCGCCGAAAAGCTGCTGGGTGGCAAAGGCATTGATGTTGTCGAGCCAGTCCTTCAGTTCGTTGGTGCCCCGGAAGGCCATGCAGAGAAACTCTTCATGCTCGATCAGCGCGGCCTGGGCGCTGTTCTTATCGACCCCGAATACACTGAGAAAACGACCGTCATCCTGTTTCAGGTTTTTCAGGATCTGCTCTTCGTCCGGTATCTGGTTGCCGGGTGATTTTTTTAAATAGACCTCTTTTGACAGCCGTGCCATCCAGTAGGCGTTGCCGTCATGGAGTCCGGTTGTGTAGGGGGCTACCCTTTTGGTGACCTTGCCGTTGGCCATAATGATCTCCTGGTTTAGCCCTGTCCGACTAACGCGACGGCCCGATGGATCCAAGGCCGAAGACCAGCAGGTAGATTGTTGTTAGGTGGTGTATTTATCGATCTTGCTCACCACTGGGATAAGCCTTTCCGCCACAGGTTGGCTTCGGCTTGGCGCCGCTTGGCCAACCCCGAGCGGACGCCCCAGAGTCGCTTCATCGAAACGATCTCGTCTTCAACATCGTTCAAGATCATCTTGCGCTTCGGTTTGTTGATCTCCGCGCCGCTGGCTTGCTGCAAAATATCGCGGATCGCCCGCATCTCGGTACGCCGGGAGCCGGCCAGGCTGCTGCCACGGTTGAAGACGATGCTGACCAGTACCGATCGGCACAGTTCGGGCAGGGATGCGATTGAGGGGTAGATCGAGGCGGTGCTCTCGTAATAAGCGGGCAATATCTTGCGGACGAAAACCGGCCAAGCCGCCTTGAACGGGACTTCGACTCCCATCCGTTTAAGCTCGGTGACCCGTTTTTTGGTGCCCTTTTTGCCGATATCTTTGGCCAGTTCATCCATCATCGGGGCGGGTAGGTGGTCACCCCAAAGTTCACGGAAATTATCTTCGGAATTAAAGCGCAGATCGTAGCCCACGCCGATGGTGACGCCACTGGCCACGCCGGGATAGTGAGGCCAGCGGGTGACCTGGTGGTAGTACCTCAGGCCGCCGGTCTCCTCCATTGCGATAAAGGCGATACCGTTGGTTGATAGCTCCGGATAGGGATCGGGCTGGGCCTCTAGCCATTGCCAAAGATTGTCGTCGGCGGTCCCGGTCGAAGGCATGGCGGCGACATTCTGGGCGTAGCGAACTCCTCGTTCGGTGCCGCTGCCAAAGTCGCCATCGGCGATCAACATCGCCCCGACGCGATTGAGAAGGGTCTGCAAAATGACGACATCTTGCCCTCTATCCCCGCGATTCAGCTCTTGATAGGCCATGGATTCCTCCCGCATTGGGTATGCTGGACTGACCTCGTAACTCTCGCTAAAACTGCGGGTCTTGAACCGGTAGCGTACTTCTCAAGGGATAAAATTGACGGAACACGTTGTTGTTGCAGGCAAGTATAGACAACAGGACCAGCCTGCAAGTTATTGCTTCCAGTTGAGTTTTAGCGGCCAAGAAAAACGGAGCCATCGCGGCTCCGTGTCGGGAGAAGGGCTGTTGCTGTTATAACAGGCCGTCGAACGGCTGTACCCGGACCCAATCGCCGGCAGCCACCGGGCTCTGCTGATCCGATAGTACGATCAGGCAGTTGGCCTGGCTCATGGAGGTGAGAATACCGGAGCCCTGATGACCGCTGCTGCGCACCTCGGGTTGACCATCCGCCCCATGGCTGATAATACCGCGGACGTATTCGGTCCGTCCGGGACGCTTTCTGATCGGCTCGGTGCAGCGAATCTGGGCTTCGGAGGGTAGCCAGTGGTTCTCGCCGCCGAGTTTTCGCAGCGCCGGTTTGACGAACTGCAGGAACGACACCATGACCGCCACCGGGTTGCCTGGCAGCCCGAAGAACAGTGCCTCGCCGACATGGCCGAAAGCCAACGGCCGCCCCGGTTTCATTGCCAGGCGCCAGAAACCAACCTGGCCTAATCGATCCAGGCAGTCTTTGACGAAGTCGGCCTCGCCCAAGGACACGCCACCGGAACTGAGCACCACATCGGCCTGTTCGCTGGCTTGTTTGAAGGCGGCTTCGATCGCGTCGGGGCGATCGGCGATCACGCCAAGATCGATTACCTCGATCCCCATTCCTGCCAGCATCGCGGTGACGGTATAGCGGTTGGAATCGTAGATCTGGCCCGCCTCTAGCGGCTGGCCCAGACTACGAATTTCATCGCCGGTGGAGAAATAGGCCACCCGAGGCTTCCGAGTGACGCAAACCTCGGCTTGGCCTAAAGAGGCGATCATCCCCAATTCGGCGGCTCCTAGGCGGGTGCCAGCCCCGATAGCCGGAGAGCCAACGGCCAGGTCCTCACCGGCCAGACGGCGGTTTTGGCCGGGTTTGGCCCCGGCGGGAAAGATAACGAACTCTTGTTGCGAGCTCTTTTCGCAACGACACAGCTCCTTGATCACCACCGTATCGAGGGCGTCGGGGACCTGGGCGCCGGTCATGATCTTGACGCACTGACCGGGTTGCAGCTCACCGCTGAACGGATGGCCTGCCAGCACGCTCCCAACGACCTCTAGCCGGGTGTCACCATCGGACTGGATATCGGCGCTGCGTACCGCGTAGCCGTCCATCGCCGAGTTGTTGTAGGCGGGCACATTGATCGGGGAGACCACCGGCTCGGCCAACACCCGTCCGAGAGCATGGCGCAGGTCCAATTGCTGGGTCTGGGGCAAAGCCGTGACCGTCTCAAGAATCTGTTGGCGACCCTGTTCGACCGGTAACAGATTGCTGGCCGGCCCTCCACAGCATTGGTGTTGTTCTTCGTTGGCGCGTTCGTTGCTGTTCATTAGCCCTGGCTCCGCTGCGCTTGTTGAACGGATGCCAGCGCGCAGTAGTCGACGATAAAGTCGGCCAGCGCCGCCGGGTCATTGATATCCAGGGTCGGCAATGTGGTTGGTTGGGCGAGTTCACCGTCGTGAGCGACAGCGATAATATTCGGATCGTTCGGAAACAGCAGCGGGTTGCTGGTGCTGGGACGGTGCAGCTCGATCTTTGGGAACGGCAGCATCTTGAATCCTTCAACCAGAATCAGTTCATGGCGACTGGGGTCCAGCTGCTGGATCAGGTAGTTCAGATCCGGGTCATCCTGCTCTTCGGGCGTTTCGGTCATCAGGGCCCAGCGGTGACGCGAGCCGATTAACACCTGACCGGCGCCGGCCTTGCGCAGCTCGTAGCTGTCCTTGCCGGGGGTGTCGACATCGAAACGATGGTGAGCGTGCTTGATCATGGCGATGCGGATACCGCGCTCATTCAACAGCGGAATAAGCTGTTTGAGCAGGGTGGTTTTTCCGGTGCCGCTGAAGGCGGCAAACCCGATCAGCGGAAGCGGGGATTCGATGCTGGCGGTCATACGACTTGATTCTCCAACAGCTGCTTTTCCGTAAGCGTATTGATATTTAAAAAGGCCTCGGGCTGGTCTGAAAAATCGACAGGACGGCACTGGTGCTTAGCATACCAGCGATCGATCTTGCGCTCGCCCTGCTCAAGGTAGCCAAGCAGGCTCGGCAGTAAACGTCGCTGAAGTAACGCCACCACGGGTTGAAGTCGTTTGCCATCGTGGGCAACGACAATCTCTGCCTGCTCACGTTCGGCCGCCTGTCGCAGCCGTTCGACCAGATTGGCCGGTAGAAACGGGGTGTCGCAGGGGGCGATCAGCATCCATTCGGTCGGACACTGCTGCAGTCCCGCCGCGATACCGGCCAGGGGGCCTTGGAAGTCTTGCAGATTATCGCCGACCACCTCATAACCGGGAATGCCCCTGGTTACCTTATCGGTCTCTTCCAGATCCTGGGCCAAGGCAGCGTAGGCGCTCTGGTTGCGGTTGGCATTGATGCGGATCAGCTCCAGCTGCGGTTTGAGGGTATCGATGACGTGACAGATCATCGGTTGGCCATGCAGGGAGACCAGTCCTTTGTCGCAACCGTCCATCCGTTGGGCTCTACCGCCAGCCAAAATCAGGGCGCTGATCTGGTTTGAGTTTATGAGTGTGCTGGACATCGTCAGGCCTCCGTGAGTTGCATCAGGGGAACGGGGTTGTCGGAATGAAGCGAATGCTGAAGCGGGCTGTCGCTAGCCGCAGCGGTCGAGCGTTCATGGAGCACGCCATCTTCAAGGTGGAGCTGGCGTCGGATCAGTCGCTTGTCGACCTTTATCTCATGGCTGCATAACAGCACGGCAACCCCGTCATTGATCAGTCGGCGAATCAAAAACAGGGTCTGCTCGCGGGCTTCGGCATCCATATTGGCGGTCGGCTCATCCAACAGCAGTAGCTCGGGTTCCATCACCCAGGCGCGGGCCAGGGCGATGCGCTGCTTTTCGCCACCGGACAGGGTCTTGGCGCGACGTTCGCGTAGATGACTCAGGCCGGACCAGTCCAGTGCCCGGTCGATCGCCTGCTGCCGCTGCGAGGGCGACAGGTGCTTGAGGCCATAGCCGATGTTATTGGCGACGCTGGTGTCGAACAGGTAGGGGTGCTGGTGGAGGTAGATCACCTTTCCCCCCAGCTGGCGGTGGCGGCGTTGGGTCAGCGGGGTGCCGCAGTAACGTAACTGCCCTCCGTGCTGGGGCTCGAGCCCCGCCAGCACTTTGAGCAGGGTGCTTTTCCCGGCACCGTTACGGCCGGTCAGCAGGGTGGCTTCGCCACGGTGTAGATCCAGCGCATCGATGTGGAACAGTGCCCGTTCACCGTACGATTTGCTGAGCTGGCGGGCATCCAGTAACGGGGTGGAAGCGTTGCCGTGCATCAGGTGCTCCTGTTGGGCCGTCGCGACCCATTCATCGAACCCATCGGCTCGGTGGTGATTGTTAGACTCAGAATTCGGGTTAGCATTCGGCGCGACCCTCGACACGTCGGTGCAGGTAGGCGATGCAGATGTTCAGTCCCAGCGCCAGCAACAGCAGTACCAGTCCCAGTGCGATCCCCTGGGCAAATTCTCCCTTGCTGGTTTCCAGCGCAATCGCGGTGGGGATATTGCGGGTGTGGTTGAGGATGTTACCGCCGACCATCATCGAACAGCCCACTTCGGAGATGATTCGTCCATAGGCGGCGATACAGGCCGCCGCCAAGCCATAACGTAACTCCAGGATCAGGGTGCCGAAGGCGCGTAGTGGGGACGCCCCGAGGGTGCGGGCGGTCTCCCAGGCACTGCGATCGGCGCCCTTGAAGCAGGCCAGACTCATGGCCACCAGCACCGGAAATGCCAGTGCGATCTGGCCCAGCACCATCGCTGTATCGGTAAACAGCAAGCGAAGGTCGCCAAAGGGGCCGCTGCGCGACAACAGCAGATAGAGCAGCAGCCCGACCACCACGGTAGGCACGCTCAACAGGCTGTTAAACAGTGAGATCAGCGCCCAACGGCCTGGAAATTGCAGTAGGGTCAGCGCGCAGCCGACCACAAACGCCACCGGAGTGGCGATCACAATTGCCTTCAGCGTGGTGCTGAAGGACACTGCGATGATTGACCAGAGTTTGGCGTCACCGCTCAACAGCAGTGAGATCGCTTCCAGCGTGGTGGCACTCAGGCTTTGCATGGGGGCCGCTTATTGGCTGGCAACCGGGGTGACGGCCGACGGTACGAACAAGGGTTCACCGTTGATCCGGAAATCGGCGATCTGCTGCTGGGTCTGCTCGGAGACAAGCCATTGGCGGAAGGCCTCGGCGCCCTGATGATTCAGGTCGGCATAACGCTGCGGATTGATCTTCATGACGCTGTAGGGGTTGAACAGGCGCTGATCCCCTTCGAGCAGTAGGTTCAGTTGCAGTTTGCCCTGATAGGCCAGCCAGGTGCCCCGGTCGGTCAGGGTATAACCGCCGACCTCGTCGGCGATCTGTAGCACCTTACCCATGCCCTGACCGGCTTCCCGATACCAGTCGCCGGAAGGGCTGATCTGGGCCTGTTGCCAGAGCGATTTCTCCTTCTTGTGGGTGCCGGAGTCGTCACCGCGGGAGACAAACAGGGCGCCCGCCTCGGCGATGCGCTGCAGGGCGCTGGCTACATCCGACTGGCCGGCGATCGAGGCTGGGTCACTGCTTGGGCCAACGATTACAAAATCGTTATACATCACCCCGGTGCGGTCAATGCCGTGGCCCTCGCCGATAAATCGTTGCTCGGCAGCCGGGGCATGGACCAGTAGTACATCGGCGTCGCCATCACGCCCCATTCGAAGTGCGGCGCCGGTACCGACCGCTATCACATGAACTTCGGTGCCGGTGGCTTGTTCGAACTGGGGCAGAATCGAATCGAGCAGGCCGGAGTTGTAAGTACTGGTGGTGGTGGCCAGTTTCAGGGTTTCGGCTTGCAGGCTGGTACTGCCCAGTGCCAGCAGGCACAGGGAGATCAGTGAGGCCAGTTTACGGCTCAGTGGGGTGGGCATGGGGATTCCTCATCTCTTTATTGTCATGGGCGCTACAGCCGGCTGCGCTTGTTTTTTCTTCTTTTGTTATCGCTCGATTAACTCGAGGGGCTGTTGTTGGTGCTTATCAACAGGTTCAAAGCAAGGAGAGTGCCAGCTTCAATGTTTGACGCGAAAGGCAGCGTAGGGAGGGTTTGCGGCAGTGAAACCGGCTCGGACAGGTCGGCTCGTTTGCAGGGATTGGGCAAAATGTCACGCCGCCAGAGTGGTCAGGGTCAAAATGACCCGAGTTGATCCAGGTTAGGTCTGGAGCTCGGCTTATACGTCAGTTTAATTGACTTGTTTGTACCAATGCCTCGAGTATTTAAAACGGATTTTTGGGCATATAAAGGCCGTCAATTGCGGACTGAGCCTAAGAGCGGCCCGGGTTAGACCGCTGCACAAAGACGGCGGTGGGCCATATCAAGATGGTAAAAATTTAGAATCTGTTGCGGTACATGGCCTGCCGGGTAGGGACGGCGGGTGATGAAATTCTAAGGTTGCAGTGGCGAACTGGCGCTGTAGCTGAAAACGCAAGTAGAGCACCAATAACACAATTATTAAGGTGGACTGCGTGACCATAACACTCCCCCGAAGCTCGCAGGCGGTCGGCCGTGCGAGTGCTGATGCGCTTGTTCCCGATGCCACGGAGCAGGGGCGGCAGGCATTATCCATCCTGATCGTCGATGATGAGCAGGGTATCCGGGAATTTCTTCAAAAAGCGCTGGCCAAAGAGTACTCCTTGGTCGAAGCGGTGGGCTCGGCTGAGGAAGCCGAGGCACTGAGGTCGCGCTGCCATTTCGACCTGTTGGTGGTGGATATCTGCCTTCCGGGACTCTCCGGTGTCGACTGGCTCAGCGAAGTGATGACGCCGGCCTTCCAGTCCGATGTGATCTTCATGACCGCGTTTGCCGATATCGACAAGGCGATCGGCGCGCTGCGGGTCGGTGCCTCTGACTTCATTCTCAAGCCGTTTCGGCTCGAGCAGATGGTTTCGGCGGTCCGGCATGTGATGGAGCGGCGCCAGCTGAAGCGGGAAAACTTCGTGCTGAAGCGACGGGTCGACGCGCTCTACTCGATGGAGGGGATGGTCGGTAATTCACCGGCGATCACCGAGATCTGTCAGCTGACCAAGCGGGTGGCGCCCACGCCATCGGTGGTGTTGGTCGAGGGTGAATCTGGAACCGGTAAAGAGCTGGTGGCCAATGCGGTGCACCAGTTGAGCAAGCGCAGCGGTCCCTTCGTTCCAATCAACTGCGGTGCTATCGCGCCGGAGTTGATCGAGTCGGAGCTGTTTGGCCACACTAAGGGGGCCTTTACCGGTGCCCAGCAGGCCCGAGAGGGGCTGTTCTCCTACGCCGACGGCGGAACCTTATTCCTCGATGAGATCGGTGAAATGCCGCTGCTGATGCAGTCCAAACTGCTGCGGGTGTTGGAAGAGGGACGGATCCGCCCGGTCGGTAGCGAGCGCGATATTCCGGTCAATGTCCGCCTGGTCGCAGCAACCAACCGGGATCTGGAACAGGAGGTGGCCGACGGCAACTTCCGCCAGGATCTGTTTTACCGGCTGAACGTGCTGCGGCTGCGGGTACCGGCGTTGCGCGAGCGTCGCGAGGATATACCGCTGCTGGTGGAGCACTTCAGCGATCAACTGGCTAAAAAACTGGGCTTACCGGCGATCCCGTTCAGCCATGCCGATCTGCAGCGGATGCAGAGCTACGAATGGCCCGGCAATATTCGGGAACTGAAGAATATGATCGAGCGTTGCCTGCTGCTGGGGCGTTTGCCGGCCGAAGCGCTGCAGAATGGTGACGAGATGATGGAACCAGGCTCGGGTCAGGGCTATCCCTGCGAATGGGACCTGGACCGGGTCGAGAAGGATCATATTTTGCGGGTGCTGGACCAGGCCGATGGCAACAAGACCCAGGCGGCGCGCCAGCTTGGCATCGCCCGCAAAACCCTGGACCGTAAACTGCATGCCTGGAGCGCTTGAGCCGGGCTTGCTGGCCCGCCGCGCGACACTCTGATGCTGAACCGAGTCTATCAACTGATCAGCTCCAGCCTGCGTTATCGACTGCTGGCGCTGGTGCTGTTTCCGATTCTACTGGTTATGCCGTTTGTGGTCGGTATGGCCTATCTGTGGAGTAACGAGGTCAGCTACCGTCAATTGTTGATGAAGGTCAGCACCGACCTGTCGGTGGCTCATGAGGCATTTGAGGATCAGCAGCGTGACTACCTGCAGCAGCTGACCCTGACCGCCGAGTCCTATCCGTTCCAACAGGCGGCCCAGCAGGCGTTCGGACATCGGCCGGAGCTGGCCCCTCTGACACTGCAACTACAGCGATTGCAGCAGCGCAAGTTGTTCGATTTTGTATTTCTGATCGATAACTCGGGCTGTGATCTGACCGGCAATCTGGGTTGTGGTCTGAAACGGCTGCCGATGATGGAGCGGGCCCGAATCGAAAACGGTAGTGTCGGGGTAAGCCTGTTCGAGGCGGCCGATCTTGCCCGGATCGATCCGGCATTGGCCGAACGGGTCTACCTGCCGATTCAAAGCACACCCTGGGCGATTCCCCAGCAGCGCGATGCCGAAGATCGCGGCATGGTCTTTCTGAGTTATTACCCGATCCGCGATGCCGAGGGTGATATCCAGGCGTTCTTGAGTGCCGGGGTGTTGGTCAACGGCAATTTTGAGTTTGTCGATCAGCTCAAACGGCTGGTGTACGGCAAGGGCAGCCTGGCCGAGGACAGTCTGGGCACAGTGACGGTGTTTCTGGGCGATGTGCGGATCAATACCAATGTTCCCAAAAAACTCGCAGCACCGGGACAGCGGGCGATCGGTACCCTGGTTTCCAAGGCGGTGCACGATCAGGTGCTGGAGCGGGGCGAGAAATGGATCGACCGCGCCTTCGTGGTCAGCGAATGGTATATCTCCGCCTACGAGCCGATTATCGATATCTACGGTCGTCGTATCGGCATGCTCTATGCCGGTTTTCTGGAGGCCCCCTTCAAGGAAACCTATTTCCAGGCATTGCGCTGGCTGGGCGGACTGTTCCTGCTGGTCACCCTGCTCAGCGTGACGCTGGCGGTGCGGGGGGCCAAGTCGATCTTTAAGCCGATCGAGGCGATGACCCGGGTGATGGCGCGGGTGCGGGCCGGCGGCGATGAGCGAATCGGTGGGCTCGAAACCCGCGACGAGCTGAGCATGCTGGCCCAGCAGATGGATGTGATGCTGGATAAGCTAAGTCAGCAACATCAGCAGATCCAAGCAGACGCTGATCAACTGGAGGTCAAGGTCGAAAAACGGACCGCGCAGCTGCAGCAGCGTACCGATGACTTGCAGCGCAATCTGGACCTGTTGAAAAAAACCCGCCAGCAGCTGGTGGCGAAAGAGAAACTGGCCGCGATCGGCGAGCTGACCGCCGGTATCGCCCACGAGATCAACAACCCCACCGCGGTGATCCTCGGCAATATGGATCTGCTGATGGCGGAGCTGGATGAGGCCGCGGCCGAACCAGTGCGACGGGAGTCGGAGCTGATCGTCGAGCAGGTCTATCGAATCCGCGCCATTATCAGCAATCTGCTGCAGTATTCACGGCCCAACGATTACCTGGCCCAGCTGTCGCCGATGCAGGTTAATCAGGTAGTGGAGGACTCGCTGGTACTGGTACGTCATGACCTGGCCAAGAAGTCGATCCGTCTGCGACTGGATCTTCGCGCCGACATGACGGTAAAGGGGAATCCGCAGCAGCTGCAGCAGGTCCTGATCAATCTGATCGTCAATGCGGTCAACGCGATCCAGGTGCAGCTCAAGGATAGTCCCGGTGCCGGTGAGATCTGCATCCGCAGCCGAAATCGGGGGGAGGGGGTGTTGTTGCTGATCCGCGATAACGGTTGCGGGATCGACAGCGAGATCCTACCGCGGATCTTCGACCCCTTCTTTACCCGTAGTCAGGGTGGTACAGGGCTGGGGCTGTCGGTCAGCTACGGGATTCTGGAGCGGGTAGGGGGCGAGATCAACGTGCGCTCGAGGCCCGGCTTGGGGAGTAGCTTCTTTGTCTACCTGCCGCAGCAGCCGCAGATCGACCAGCGCGGCGAAGAGTGGATTCGTAAGATCGTCTAAGCCGTCCGATGGCTGGTTGGCAGGAGTCCTAGCTGTGGACAGGTCTCGCGCCAGCACCTGGAGAGTCGGCTCCAGGTCGGCTCAGTTGGTCTTCAGGTCAAGCTGACTACAGACCCGGTTACGACCGCGGTTCTTGGCCAGGTAAAGCGCCTGATCGGCCAGTTCGATCAGCATCTTCGAGTCGCTGCAGTCGCTCTGGCTGAGCTCGGCAACCCCGACGCTGACGGTGGTGCGGATGCTGGGATGCAGCCGGGTAGAGATCTCGGAGTGTTCGATCAGGCTGCGGATCCGTTCGGCGACGGCCAGCGCGCTGTCGAGGTTGGTATCGGGCAGCAGGATACAAAACTCCTCGCCGCCGTACCGGCCGATCTGATCATTCTCGCGCAGCTGCGAGTGGATCATCTCGGCGGTACACCGCAGCACCTTGTCGCCGGCACGGTGGCCGTAGGTGTCGTTGATGGTCTTGAAGTAATCCAGGTCCACCATGATTAGTGAAAACGGCTGCTGTTGCCGGGCCGCCTGTTGGAATTCGTTATGCAGGTACTCCAGCACGTTGCTACGGTTCAGTACCCCGGTCAGTTGGTCATAGCGAGCCCGACGTTCCAACTCTTCTCGCTGCTCGGATCCCTGCTGGATCCGTTTCAGCAGATGCATAACCAATGGGATCATCAGCAGTCCGGTCAGGGTGATCGCCACGAAGGCGATCAGGTGTGCCCGATTGGACATCTGCTTCTGCTTGTCCACCAGCACATCGATCTGGGAGGTGGGGAAATTGATATGCATGGCACCACGGACGTCGCCGACTTTGTAGCCCTGCTGGGTGTGGCATTTCAGGCAGGCCGGTTCGACATACAGGGGGGCGATATAGCGGTAACGGTCGTCGATCAGTTCGACCAGCTCGCTGAGGTGTTGGGTCTCAAACTTGATCATCGCCTGGCGTTCCCACTCGGTGGGTTTGTTGATCGGATTGATCGGCCGTAGGCTGGTCATACCGGCTTCGATATCGCCACCCTGAAGCAACTCTGAAATCTGCCGGGTCATGTAGGCCGGGTTGATCTTGGTGAGACGGCGTCCCGAACTATCGACAATGTCGCGATCATCGGTGTGCAGGTAGGGATTGGGGCGCGAATTCTCGGTCACCGGCACGTAGGCGCCGCCGTGGCGGGCACTCCAGCTGCGGATTGTCTGAAGTAACTGAAAGGCGGACTGGCCCTTAACGCGAGCGATCTCGATCGCCGAGGCATTGAGAATTTTCTGGTTCATCGACCAGGACAACCCCACCAGCAGGGCGGATGCGGCCAGGGTCAGGATGTAAATGATGACGAGCTTTTGAGTCTTCACAGCAGTCCTCTACGCCAAGCTCTGTACAGCTTCGGCAAGCTTACCAGCATCCGTTGTTCGATTCCCTTAGTCTTTAGCGTGTTACTTCTGCTCGGCTGTGTCCGAGTTGTTGTTCGACGGTATTGTGGCTGACTGGATCGGCCCGGCTGGCTGTTCTTTGCCTTGCTCCAGAGGAGGCGCAGGCGTCGGCGGTATCAAGTTTTCAATCGCCGCCGTTGGCTGTTGGACTTGAGCGCTAGCCGCCAACAGGTCGCTGGCGACAGGCGTTGGATCCACCGAGGCAACCGAGCCTGAGGCTGGGTTGGATTCAGGTTGCTGGGCTGTGGGTGCCGTCGAGGCAGCAGCTTCTGGTGCAGCGCTGGCTACCAAAATTGGATCGGGTTGGTCGTTTTCGACCTGAACCAGCTGGTAGCAGGGGTGCTTGGGTTGGCTGTCACCCCACCAACTGGCGGCCCAAGGCTCCAGCTTGTTGATGCGAATCATCGACTGGAGTTCGTCGACATAGTGACCGCCACGGGCCGAATAGTGGGTCAAACCAGCCGCCAACGCCCGCCCGCGAAGCGGTTGCTGCTGGTTGCGCAGGCACCGGCGGATCTGACGAAGATCGCTGTAGCTCTTGTTGCCGTTGAGGTTGGTGAAATAACTGCGTATTCCCGCTGCCACCGAATCGAAGGCTTCGACTTCATGGGTTTGGTCGGCCCCCCGTTGCAACGGGGCGATTCCGCAGCCGGGGGTGAAGCACCACTGGCCGAACAGGTTGTTGGCCTGCCGGGCGAAGCGGGAGGTGCCCCAGGCCGATTCATTGGCGGCTTGGGCTTTAACCAGAGCGGCCGGAATTTGATCGACCTTGGCCAGCAACTGGTGGAGTTGGTCGGCCTCGGTTTCGGCATCGATACGGAACGACTTATTGACCTGGGCAAGCCACTGCTGATCGTCCGGATGCAATTGTGGCTGCCGCTCGAGCAGCTCCAGCAGTTGCTCGAAATGGCTGCGCAGGGCTTGGGTGTGCGCATTCTCTTGCGCGATCATCGGCTCCAGATAGGCAAAGAACTGCTGCTTTTTCTGTTTCACGTCCTTGATTGCGCCGAAGTCGGGTAATGTCGGCCCCGGCTCCGGGAGACGGAGGCTGGGCGCATTGCTACTGCGCTGCAGTGGTTTTGCCGCTGCGACGGGTTCGGATGCCGGCTGTTCAGCGCCTTCCGAGTCGGTTTGTGGCCCCTTCACGGTGTGGCTCTGGTCCGACGGCTGGCAGCCGAACAGGGCGATTAGCAGCAGGGCGATGGCAGGACGGGCAATGCGGTTCATGTTCAGGCCCTAGACATGAATTTGCCGGTGCTGGTATTGACCCGGATCACTTCACCTTCGGCCAGGTATTCGGGTACCTGAACCTCAAGACCGGTGGGTAGGCGGGCCGGTTTGGTCCGGGCACTGGCCGAGGCGCCTTTGATCGCCGGTGAGGTTTCTACGATCGGCAGACTGATTGAAGCCGGTAGCTCAATGGCGACCATGCGATCGTCCACTATCAGTGCAGTCAGGCCTTCAATGCCGTCGTACAGGTAGGGCAACTGGCCTTCGAGCTCTTCGCTGCTGAGGCTGTGTTGGCTGTACTCCTCCTGCTCCATAAAGGTGTAGAGCTGATCTTCCTGATACAGAAGCTGGGCAGGGGCACGGCGTAGATCTGCGCTTTGCAGCAGTTCGTCCCCGGTCAGTGAGAGTTCCAGCTTCTGGCCGTCTGGGATGCGATTGAACCTGGTCTTATACAGCGTTTGAGCCCCACGGGAGGAGGGGGATTTAACGTCGATCTGGCGCGTGATATAGAGCTTGCCATCGCGCTCGATCACATCGCCTTTTTTCAGGTCACAGGCCTTGGGCATTGCCGCTGCTCCGGTAAGGGGTCAAAGGTCGGCGATTTTAGCAGACGGGCGGCCGTTCTAAAATTGATCAAGGGCAGAGTTAGGTCGGGTTTAGTTGCCCGACCTGTCAGGCGCTACCACGCTATCAACACGTCATCCTGCTGAATATTAAGCTCCACCGCGTCGTTTTCCATATTGGCGACCGAAAAGCGCGGCTGCACTTCGTTGACCACCACGGTCTGGCGCGTGTCCTCGAGCTTGATATGGGGTTGGTCGAGGGTGTCGAAGAACATCGATTTACGGAACAGGCGGAACTGGTCGCCGGGCTGGATCCCGACTACCGAACCGGCGTTAAAGGTTAAGCGGTTTTGTTCAGCGCGGATGATCCGGCTTCGGAACGGTTCGCACTGCAGTTGCTTGTTGATATCGCGTCCTGCCTGGGTCAGCAGGTTGCGCACCTTCTGGCCGTAATCGGTTTTCAAGAATGCCGGGGTGTAGAAACCCACCTGGTCAACATCGTCGGCGTCCCAGAACCCCCCGGTGCGGTAGCTGCGGCTGAACAGTAGGGTGCCGGTATAGCCATCGTGAATAAACAGATCGACGGCAAAGTTGCGTAGACGCTGGCGACCACGGACGTCGAGCTGGTCGTAGAGGGTTTTCCAGATCAATTGTTCATCGTGGCGACTGGGGTCATAGGGGCTCAGGTCGCGGATCACCCCGGAAACGATAAACTGGACATCCAGTTCGCTGAAGTTCTGCAGCGCCTCGGTCAGTGGGCCTTGATCCTGCTGATAGGTCGCAGCGGTGGAGGGAGCCGGATTGACGCTCAGGTGCGAGGCGTTCAGTGCACGGAGCGGGCCTTCGGCGTTGATCAGTGAGGTTAACGAGGCCGATAGTTGCTGCTCAGCGCCGTAGAGGTTGCCCAGAGCCGCCTGCGGACGATGTTGCAGCGGGAAGGCTGCAACCGCTACCGATTTGGTATAGCGGGTATGGGCATCGCCCAGTGCACAGCTTTGGTCGGTATCCACATCGGCACGAATACGCAGCCAGAAACGATCGCCTTTGACCCGCTCGTCGATAACCCGAACATTGCTGAGATTGCCCCGGGTGCGGATTCGCAGGTTATCGGTCTTGATAACGCCCTGGCTGATGCTCTGGGAACTGCTGATATAGGCACCGGCTTGCAGCAGTGCCTGCTGTGAGGCGTTGCGCAGAGCCTGGTGGCGGGCGGAACTGATGTCCTGGTTGTAAATCAAGGCAGAGCCTTCGGCTTCGATGCTGACGGCCAGGACGGCAGGGCTGAGCAGGATAACAAACAGTACCAGCAGAGTACGCGGTAGCGAGCAGATCAACGACGCCATGGCGGGCCTATATTGGAGCAGTAAATTGAACCGCTTAAGCTAATTAAAATCTTTGGCCTATGCAAACCGTCCAGCCCAGCGTTTTTTGTGATATTTTCTTTGCACTTGTGGTCGTTTTAGACCCTTAATGCGAGTCCAGAGTCCGATGAAACAACTTGCCGTAACGCTGTTTACCCTGTCACTGGTGGCCGGCTGTGCCGATCGACCGATTCATGTGGTGGTCGATAACGAAGTCGCTACCCGTGTCACCAACCCCGAAGCGCTGCAACCGACTCCAACCGATCCGGCCGAGCGTTCGGCGATTGCCGAACCGGTCAGTTATCTGGGCGGTGCGGTGCGGCAGATGGCCGAGCAGATCGAAACCAGTTTGGCCCAGCGGGGAATCAAGCGGCTGCCGATTGCGATCACGCCCTTTGTGGAGCTGTCAGCGGCAACGGAAAAGCGTCCGCTTGGTGATGAATTAGCCGAAGGCTTCTACCATGAGCTGCAGGCCCGAGGGTTTAACCTGATCGATCATCGGGCGCTGCCATTTGCCGATCGCAGCCTCGAGAATCTACCGTTGGCCGAGTATTACCGGCGTCATCGGATCAGCTATGTGCTTGGAGGAACCTATAACGTCAACTCTTCCGGCGTAACCGTCAATGCTCGGATGCTGGATACGGTGACTCAGCAAGTGGTGGCAACAGGGCAGTCGGACTTCGGTATCGAACAGCTCGAAGGAGCTTTTCCCGGCTATGATCCGTTTAGCAGCCAAGACGGTATGATCATCGAGAACGGCGGCGTGCCGGTGCAGTAATCGGGTAATCCCCCCCAGAGACAGGATATGCGAGAGAGTTTAACTATGGGTAAGTCTGTTCGAGCCACAGTCGCGCTGTTGGCAATGGTACTGCTTGGTGGTTGCGACACCATGAAGTACTACTACAACCAGGCTCAGAACAACCGGCACGAAGAGGCCGAGTACAGCTCGGTGCCTCAGGTCGATCCGGCGCCACAGATCATCTCGGCTACCGGTTATGCGCCGATCAGTTTGCAACCGGGACAGACCCGAGAGCAGAAGATGCTGATGGCAATGCGGGCATCGAAGTTGCGTGCCTATCAGGAATTAACCGCGATCGTCCACGGTCAGCACCTGTTCGGTACCAATCAGGTCCGCGACATGGTGGTACAGAATGATCAGTTCAATGCTGCAGTCGGTGGCATCATTCGTGGTGCTCGTGTCGTAAAAAGTTATCCGATTCAAAAAGATACCTATGCGACCATCCTGGAACTCGATATTCGTGACGTACAGCGCGCCTATATCGACATGCAGTAAACAGACTTGGCCGGGCGCGCTTTTGCGCTTCGATTAAAAGCCAATTAAAATTAATCGCGCAGACCGCCGGTGTTTACCGCGGCTGTGATTAATTCTTCGCCGCGCGGATGACCTAAGGTCGATGGATCGATGCGGCTTGCGGCAACAGGGAGGTTGCATTATGACCTTGCAAAGATTACGTCATCAGATGGAAAACGATGTGGACTATCTGCGTTGGCGAGCCCGTACTCACCATCAGTCCGATCTGGAACTGATGTCTCACTTTTCCGACATGGCCGACAGTTACCGTCGTTTAGTACCGGAAGATCAGCGTGCCAAGTTTGAAGAGGTTATCGAGAGATACCGCGCCCAGCTGACCTGAAGCTAATAACGCACTCCAGCGAGGTTTGGGCAAAAAAAAGCCCCGCGAGGGCGGGGCTAACAAACGAAGGAGAGATGCACGGCCATGTGCCTCTGCTTCCTGTGACTGGGACGGTCAGTCAAAGTTCCGCGATTGACAAATTTAATTGTTGGACTGACTCAAACAGGCTTCGAAATCAGCGGCCATCTGCTCCAGAAAGCGCAGGTAGCCCTTAGGGCCTTGTGCTATCTGGCCACCCATCGGATCCAGAACACCACTGCCTACATCGGTTCCCTCGATTAGGTTGCTGACCAGAGGCGACGGGAATTGCGGCTCGCTGAATACGCATACCGCTTCATTCTTGATCAGACGCTCACGGATTTCCGCCGCATGCTTTGCTCCAGGACTGCGCTCGGGGCTGATCGTGATAGCACCCAGGTGGCTGAGGCCGTAGTGAGCCTCAAAGCGGTTATAGGCATCGTGGAATACAAAGTAGCCCTTGCCGCTTAAAGGCTTCAAACGCTGCTTCAGCTGCTTATCCAGATCTTCCAGGTCGGTTAGGAACTCAGCCAGATTTTGCTGATATTTGGGACGGTTGTTCGGATCTGCCTGGCTTAGTGTCTCGGCGACCAGCTTGGCGATACGTTCGCCTTCATGGGGATCAAGCCACAGGTGCAGGTCTTCACCGTGTTCGTGATCGTGGCCGTGTTCATGGCTGGCCGCTTCCTGAGCATGGTCGTCATGATCGTTCTCTTCGTGCTCAGCATGCTCTTTATGGGCCTCATGCTCATCGTGATCATGTTCTTCGTCGTGAGCGTCGTTTTCTTTGTGCTCGTCATGATCCTGATGGGCTTCATGCTCTTCATGAGCCTCATGTTCATCGTGTTCCTGGTGCAGCTTCTCACTATCCAGAGCGCCTTCGGCCAGAGTCACTAGCAGGGTGTGATCATCGAGTTGGGCCAGGGGCTTGTTCAGCGCCATCTCCATATCTGGGCCGATCCAGAAAATCACATCGGCCTGCTGGATGGTCCGTCGCTGCGACGGCTTCAGCTGGAAATCATGGGGCGAGGTGTTCGCCGGCAACAGCAGTTTGGGCTCCACGACCCCGTCAGTAATTTCGGCCACCAGCAGTTTAATCGGCTGGATGGTGGCGACGACGTCCAAGGCTCGTGCCTGAACAGAAATAAGGCTTAAGACTGCCGTCAGTAACAGAGCGGCAACAGAAAAATGCGGCATGGTTTGGATTCAGCTTGTTGATAGTTAGGTTGGCGCTGGAATTTGAATAGAATTCAGCGATCTATATGTAATGTTATAGTGTAACCAAATCGGTGTCGCAGACAACCATCCATTGGCATTGCTTTGTCCGGCTCCGCTATAATGCGCCTCCCTTAATATTTCTAGCCACGGAATCTGTCCAGATATGACCGTTCGTACTCGTATTGCTCCGTCTCCTACCGGTGATCCGCATGTAGGTACCGCTTATATTGCGCTGTTTAACCTGGCGTTTGCCCGCCAGCAAGGCGGAGAGTTTATTCTCCGGATCGAAGACACCGACCAGGCCCGGAGTACTTCGGAGTCTGAGCAGATGATTCTGGACTCGATGCGCTGGCTGGGGCTGGAATGGGATGAGGGACCGGATGTCGGTGGCCCCCATGGTCCGTACCGCCAGAGTGAGCGCAGTGAAATCTACGCAGAGCATACCCAGCAGCTGCTGGATAACGGACATGCGTTCCGTTGCTTCTGTTCCTCCGAGCGACTCGATGAGCTGCGTAAGGATCAGATGGCTAACAAGCAGCAGCTGGGCTATGACGGACACTGCCTGCACCTGTCCGAAGAGGAGGTCGCCCGTCGTCTCGAGAGTGGCGAGCCCCATGTGGTCCGGATGAAGGTGCCCCGCGAAGGTGTCTGTACCTTCAATGACATGCTGCGCGGCCAGATCGAGATCGACTGGGCCCAGGTCGACATGCAGGTGCTGATGAAGGCCGACGGCATGCCAACCTACCACCTGGCCAATGTGGTCGACGATCATCTGATGAAGATCACCCATGTTCTTCGGGGCGAGGAGTGGATCAATTCTGCGCCTAAGCATCAGCTGCTATACGAATACTTTGGTTGGGAGATGCCGCATCTGTGCCATATGCCGCTGCTGCGCAACCCGGACAAGAGCAAACTGAGCAAGCGTAAGAACCCGACCAGCATCCTGTATTACCAGCGCATGGGCTTTATGCCCGAAGCGCTGTTGAACTACCTGGGACGGATGGGCTGGTCGATGCCGGACGAGCGGGAAAAATTCAGCCGTCAGGAGATGTTTGACGCCTTCGATATTCAGCGGGTGTCCCTGGGTGGACCGGTCTTTGATACCGAAAAACTTCGCTGGCTCAACGGCCTGTGGATTCGTGAAGGCCTGGATGCCGAGGCGTTCGCCGAGCGGGTCAAGGAATGGGCTCTGAATCGTGACTACCTGATGCCGATCATTCCGCTGATTCAGCCGCGAGTGGATACCTTCTCCGACGTGGTGCCGCTGGCCGGGTTCTTTATGGCTGGAATGCTGGATCTGGACGAGGAGCAGTTCGCCCACAAGAGCCTGGAGCCGGAGCAGGTTCGTAAGGTGCTGCAGTATGCGCTCTGGGATCTCGAAGCGCTGCGGCAGTGGGAAAAGGATGCGATCTTCCAGACCCTGAATGGACTGTCCAAAGCCATGGGACTGAAGATTCGTGATCTGCTGGCGCCGTTGTTCGTGGCGATCTCAGGCAGCGCTGCCTCGGTTTCGGTGATCGAATCGATGGCGTTGCTGGGGCCGGATCTGAGCCGTGCCCGGGTTCGCCACGCCCTGGGAGTGGTCGGCGGCCCCTCCAAGAAAGAAGCCAAGCGCTGGGATAAAGAGTACCGTGCGCTAGAGCGCGACTGACACTGATTCGTCACAAACTTACGCTTTCATCTACACTAATGAGATCTCCGGGAATAATTCCCGGGGATTTTGGGTGTGCTTGACACTGTAGGAGCTCCAGTGCGAGGCTCTTAGTTTTCCGTCGTTGGGAGTCGGTTTTGGATATCAATCAGGAAGTGGAGTTTTTACGCAGTATTCCTATGCTGTCTAAACTGGATGACTCCAAGCTCAAACTACTGGCTTTTACCAGTCGGCTGGTTGAATACCGGGCGGGAGATTATCTGTTTTACAAAGATGACCCTGCCGATGACGTCTACCTGATCATGCAGGGCGAGGCCGAGGTGATGGCTAAACCCGATTGTGATGAAGAAAGCTGCACGGAAAAGGTCGTACTGACCCGAACCAGCGGTGATCTGATCGGTGAGATGGCGGTGATCTCAAAACAGGGGCGTAGTGCTGCCATCCGGGCACGGGATGGCCTGAAGGTGTTACGCATCGAAGGGGATATGTTCGTCAAACTGTTGACCAGCAACTCCGACGTGGCCCTTGACGTCATGCGCCAGTTATCGGACAAATTGGCAGAAGCGCAGGAGACCAACAACCTGCTGCAACGTCAACTGTCCACCCAGGTGTGCGGAGGTCCTTAGATGGATGCCTATCGTTTTGGTCAGCTGTGGATGCGCAATCTCAATCCCGACCAGGAGTCCGATGGTGAGGCGGTTTTTGATCGTCTGAAGGCCAACTACAGCGAGCCTTGTCGCCGTTATCACGATGGTAGCCATATCGAGCAGTGCCTGTTATGGCTGGACCGCTACCGCCAGACCATTGAAGATCCGGACGCGGTGGAACTGGCGATCTGGTTCCATGATGCCTGTTACGGACCTGATCCCAAGGGGCACGAAGAGCGCGGAGCAGCGCTATTACGAGAGCTGGCGCAGGACCGGATGGCACCGCAACGGCTGGACAAGATCTGTACCATGATTGCGCTGACCACTCACCAAACTCCGGTCGATGATCCGGAGCAGGCGTTGATGCTGGATATCGACCTGGCCAGTTTTGCCCGCCCTTGGGCAGAGTATCTTCGCGATACTGTCCGTTGTCAGGAAGAGAGGCAGTTGGTTAACCCAGCCTGCGACTATAGAGGTCAATTGGAGTTCTTACGCGAACTGATCCGGCGGCCGCAGCTGTATCACCATGCCCAGTTCCGGGCCGACCATGAACCGGCGGCTAGGCAGAATATCATCCAGCTGATTGAACTCTTGGAAGCGCGCCCGGAATGCCAGGATGCTCCCGAAAGCCTGGCGGGTTAACTCTGCGTATCCGGTGACTTGACCGAGTAGATCCGGGTAATGGCATCCCGCCCCTTCACTTTGACCTCGCCCTCGGGGTGAAACTCAAACAGACCGTCACGGCAGGCCAGTCGGGTATCGCGCGAGACCAAAATATCACTGCCGACCTGTTTATTATGCTGCTCCAACCGGGCCGCCAGGTTGACGACGTCGCCGTGGACGGTATAGATCAGCCGGTTCCGCGATCCCATCATTCCACCGACTACCTCGCCGCTGTTGATACCGATGCGGCTGCTTAGCTTGAGCTGCTGATCGCCGAAACGGGCCTGTTCAAGCCGTTGCTGGATCTCCAGTGCGGTCTTGATGGCACATTCGGAGCTGTTGAGGCCATCGTGGGACTGCTCGAAGCTGGCCAGGATTGCGTCGCCCTGGAACTGGTTGATGGTGCCGCCGTTACGCTCCATGATCGCGCCGACCTCGGTGAAGTAGTCATTCAAGGTCGAGACCAGCTGTTCGGGGCTGAATTTCTCGCTGATGCTGGTGAAATTGGCGATATCGATGAACAGCACTCCAGCCTGGAAGCGGCTGGCCTGACCGGCTCGGGGGGCGTCGTCGCTGTGACTCAGATCGTGCAGTACCTGATCGGGAACAAAGTGCGACAGGTCTTCCGCCATCCGGGTTTCGATAATCGAATTCAACAGCAGGCGTTTGCTGCGATGAACGGCGGTGGCCAGTACCAATGTCACGATCAGCATGCTGATGATTTTGTCGAACTCGGCACCGAGCAGCATGCTGTTGGAGGTCAGATACTGCACATAGTCCTTGGTGACCATGGTGTTACCGGGGTCGGCGGTAAAGACATACAGGATCATCAGAATCCAGCCAAAGATTGCCGAACCGCCGGCAAACAGGATGAACTTGACCTCAAAGCGTAGCGTTCGTAGCGCGATAAAGATAAACACATACAGTAGCGTCGGTGCCTTGAGGTAAAACGACGGCGGCTGCATGTACTGCAGATGAAAACTCCAGATCAGAACATAGATCAGCGCCATGTCGACGGCGATCGACAGATAGGTGAACCAGTCCGGTGGCAGACGGCGGTAGCAGACATACAGATGCAGTACGGTGAACGAAAAGTAGGCGCCCAATACCCAGGGTACCGGTGCGAACTCGGCTTCAGAGGTAAAGGTTTTCGGGGCCAGTGAATAGAGTAGCGAGAAGGTGACTACCACGAAGAATTGCACCCAGGCCACTAGGCGTTCACTACCGGCTTGATGTTGGATCAAAGATTGCTTCAAGCGACCGGTCAGTTGGCTGGCACGGGTGGCCGTCATGCGCGAATGCAGATCCTGTGTCGACTTGGAGTTTTCCGTGGTAAGGGTCATGTTGGCTTCCGTCCGTTCCGGTGTGCTGAGCTTAGACGATGGAGCTAGGTGGATGTTACTGTTCCTGTGGAAGTTTTCAGCAGATACTTTGGTTCTTGAGAGGCAGTCTGTGTGTTTGTAAAGGCCCTGTTGATCCACTAAGATTGCCGTTTCTCTGTGGATGGATTGCAGTAAGATGGCCGATTCCCCGCTGCCGGATAAACTCGATAACGCCCGGGTGTTGATCTACAGCCACGACACCTTCGGGTTGGGGCATCTGCGCCGCTGTCGTACCCTCGCCCACGCCTTGGTGGAGCAGTACAAGGGCTTGTCGGTATTGATCCTGACCGGATCGCCGATTATCGGCCGCTTCGATTTTAAAGCCCGGGTCGACTTTGTCCGTATACCCGGCGTGATCAAACTCCACAACGGTGAATACACGTCACTGGGGTTGCATATCGACCTGCAGCATACCCTTAAGCTACGTGAGTCGATTATCCTGCATACCGCCGAAGCTTTCGAGCCGGATCTGTTTCTCGTTGATAAAGAACCCCTGGGCCTTAAAGGCGAGGTCGAAAGCACTCTCAAGCTACTGAAACAGAAAGGTGTAGCCACGGTGCTGGGGATCCGGGATGTGCTCGATGCTCCCCATCTGCTGCGCCCGGAGTGGGAGTCCAAGGGGGCTGGCGCGGCTTTGCAGGAATACTACAACGAGGTCTGGGTATACGGTGACCGCTCGATGGGCAACCCCCTTGAAGGGCTAGGGCTGCCGGCGCAAATCGAGCAGATGACCCACTATACCGGTTATCTGCAGCGAGAAGTTCCCGAATCAGTACCTTCCAAACATCTGCTCGGAGTGCCGCAGAACTATCTGCTGATCACGCCGGGTGGCGGGGGTGACGGCGTTGAAATGGTTGATTGGGCGCTGCGTGCCTACGAGTTAGATTCGAGCAGTCTGCCCCATGGCCTGTTTGTGCTCGGCCCGTTTATGGCGCTGGCGGAACAGCAGGCATTTCGGGAGCGGATCAGCCGGATTGAGAATGCCAGCCTGGTAACCTTCGATAACCGGATGGAGTCGTTAATCGACAATGCCGCTGCCGTGGTGGCTATGGGAGGGTACAACACCTTCTGCGAGATTCTGTCGTTTAACAAACCGGCCCTGTTGATCCCCAGAACCCGCCCCCGGGAAGAGCAGTTGATTCGTGCCGAGAAAGCCAGTGATCTGGGGCTGGTCAGCCTGTTGGATCCTCGCAAGGGGATCGATGCGACAGAGATGCATCGCGCATTACAGGCGTTGTTAAAGCAGTCTCCGCCGCGTGAGCTGGTGGCAGATTGTTTCCTCAACGGCCTCGATAAGGTCTGTCAGCGGGCACTGGCGTTGATGCCTCGATCATGAGCTCGCCCCGGGTTCTGTTCTACGTTCAACATCTGCTGGGTATCGGCCATATCAAGCGGGCCTCACTGCTGGTGCGCGGCTGGCTGGATGCCGGACTGCAGGTGAGTGTGGTCAGTGGTGGAGAAGCCGTCGAACAGTTTGGTTTTGATGGCGCCGAGCTGATACAGCTACCGCCGGTACGGGCCAGCGATGCCGCCTTCTCCGGCCTGGTTGACCAGCAGGGCCAACCGCTGAGTGACGCGTTCAAACAACGTCGCCGTCAGCAGTTGCTGCAGGCGATGGAGAAGACCCAGCCGGATCTGCTGGTGATCGAAAACTACCCGTTCGGCCGTCGCCAGCTGCGTTGGGAGCTGAAACCGCTGTTGATCCGTGCCGGGCAGCTCGATAAACCGCCTGTTCGGGTCTGTTCTATCCGCGATATCCTCCAACGCCGCAAGCCTGAGCGGGAGCAGGAGAGCCTGGATCTGATCGAGGCCCACTTTGATGCGGTGCTGGTTCACGGTGATCCGGCCTTTATTCCGCTGCATGACTCCTTCCCGCGTAGCACCGAGCTTTCCGACAAGCTACATTACACCGGTTATGTGACCGAATCGCCCGGCTCATTCGATAACAAAGACGGTGGCAGTAGTAATGAGGTGTTGGTGTCTGCTGGTGGCGGTGCGGTTGGGTTCAGTTTGATGAAAGCTTGCTTGGAGGCGCTGAAGTTGCCCGAGCTTGCCCAGGCGTTGAGTGGCAATGGGCCGGTGTGTTGGCGACTGTTGTTGGGGCCGAACATGACCACGCAGCAAACCGAGCAACTCCAGCAGCTGGCCCAGGCGGCCGATCCTGATCGCTATCGAGTGATTCTGGAACCGCTGCGTCCGGACTTTGTCGATCTGCTCAAAGCTTGTCGGCTGTCGATCTCTCAAGGGGGCTACAACACCCTGATGGATCTTCTGTCTGCGCGCCCGCGAGCCGTGGTGGTGCCCTTCGAAGGCAGCAGTGAAACAGAGCAACGAGCCCGAACCGAACGTTTGGCGGAGCTGGGGCTGTGTCAGTGGGTCAGCGAAGCTCAATTAGGCCCTGAGGCGGTCTGCGCAGCAATCATCAAAGCCCTGAACGCGCCTGCCGGTAATAATTTTCAACTCGACTGCAACGGTGCCGCGAAGTCCGCGTCTATCTTGCAGCAGTTGTTCGAAACTCTCGACAAGTAACCGTTTTCTGATCATTTTCCGAGGCGACGATGAATCCAACGCCGATTGATGACAGCCAGAGTTGGCAGCTGTTAGCCGATGAGCTGGACTGTTGGCGAGCGCTAGACCGGACGCCGACCCTGTGGTGGCGCGATGATGATGCTGAGCAGGATAGCGAGGCTTTGCAGCGGCTATGCCGACTCAGTCGTGAGTTTGCGATACCGCTATCTCTGGCCGTTATTCCCGCCGGTGCCGATGAAAGTCTGCGGCCGTTGTTCCAATTTACACCCAGGCTGCAGGCGCTGCAGCACGGCTACAGCCACCAGAACCACGCGCCGGCTTCCAAGCGTAAGTGTGAGCTGGGCGATGATCGACCGCTGTCCGATATCATGGAGCAGTTATCCCGGGGTAGGGTGCGCCTGACTCAGCTGTTGGGGCAAGCCTTTGTTCCGGCCCTGGTTCCACCCTGGAACCGCCTCAGTGAAGCGTTGGTGGATCAGCTCCAGTCCCAAGACTTTGTCGGTCTATCGACGTTGGGGCCTCGGCAGGCTGAGGTCGCGTCCGGTTTGCGGCTTAACCATGTCCATATCGATCTGATCAACTGGCGCGAGGGCCGCTGTTTTGCTGGTGATGCCCAGGTGCTGGGACAGCTGATCAACCATCTGCGCCAGCGACGACTGGCAGAGGTGGACCCGCAGGAGGCCACCGGGCTGATGAGCCACCACCTGGCCCATGATGAGGGTTGTTGGGATTTTCTGGAACGCCTGTTCGGCTTCTTGGATGATCAGCCGGTGCGGTGGCTTACCGGTGCCGAGCTGTTCAATCCGGCAGGTTGATCAACGCGTTTGTTTTCAATCAGCGTCGGTCAGCAGGCTGATGTTGTGCTGCTGGAGCGTCAGTTTGCCCTGTTGGTAATGCAGCAGCAGCGCGCATTGCCAGTCCTGCTTGATCGGGCATTTGGCCAGCATATCCCACTCTAGCGCATCACTGAGTAGGGCGCGGATCACGCCTTTATGGGTCACTACGCCGATGCGCTTCAGAGAGTCCTGCGGGTCTTGGCTGGCGAGCCAGGCACCTATGCGTTGACGCACCTGACGCGGACATTCGCCGCCGGGCGGGGTCATGTCCAGGCCGCGTTGCTCCTGGATCTTCATCAGTTGCGGCTGCTGTTGGCGTAGTTCGGTGATCCGTCGACCTTCCCAGTCGCCCCAGTCCATTTCGATCCAGCTGTCGCTCAGGCTGGGGTGCGGGATACCCAGCAGCTCTGCCGTTTGTTGGGTTCGAAGCAGCGGGCTACAGAACCAGTCTCGCTCACGCAGCTCGGGAGGGATAGCGCGTTGGCTTAGGCTGTCGCGGCCGAGCTGGCTGAGCGGGATGTCACGGCGTCCCTGCAGCTTCTTTTCGGCGTTCCATTCGGTTGCCGCGTGGCGAATCAGTAACAGTTCAAGCATCGCTTGGCTTCCTGGTATCAGATTGAGAGCCCGCTGCTGTTGGGCTGATCAACGGCATCAGCAGTCGCTGTAAGCGTTGACCGGCGGCATGCAGACTATGGTACCGATCCACCCGTTCGCGGGCGTTTGTTCCAGCTTCGGTCAGTCGTTCGGGTTGTTGCAGCAATTGCTGAAGCGTCTGGGCAAAGGCGTTGCTATCACGGGCCGGTGTCAGCCAGCCATTGTTGCCGTTTTCAACCAGTGAGGAAACGCCCCCTTCATCGCCGGCCAGCACCGGAGTGCCTGCCTGTAACGCTTCCAATAGAGCCATGCCAAAGGCTTCGTTGACTGCCGGCCAGACGTAAAGATCACTGGCTTGCAGCAGCGGCTCGATCTGGGAGGGTTGTAGACGGCCTAAAAACCGAACCCGGGATTGCAGCGGGGCAAACAACTGCTCGACCTGATTGCGGGCTCTGCCATCGCCCACAACCAGGAGTTGCCAGGGCTGGGCCAGTGTTGAGTTGGAGCTCGCAGAATCTTGGGTTGGCAGCTGTTGCAGCGAATCCGCCAGCAACTGAAATGAATGCAGCTTGTCGCCGGGTCGCATCATCGCAACGCAGATCAACCAGCGGCTATCGGGGTCCAGCTGTAGGCGTTGGGCCAGCTGTTCTCGTGGGTTTTCCACGGCGGAGTCGCAGACGCCGGGAACAAAGGGATAGAGCCGGCGGATTGGGGCATCGGCGCGACATTGGCGCAGCCCTTCGTCATCCTGGGGATTGAGGCTGAGGATCAGCTCGGCCTGCTCGATCGCGGCGGTGGTATCGGCTAACCCGTTAGCCCAGGGGCCGTTGGCCTGTTTGGCGGCGTAGGAGGCTTCGGCGACCACATAGGGTATCCCCAGCGCCTGACTGACTCGGGGTCCGATCCAGTCCGGCGCTTTGTGGTACAGGTGATAGCTGAACCAGAGTCGCGGGCGTTGATCGGCGGGGAGTTTGCGGTAGCGCCGGATCAAGCGATCGGCTAGACGTTGAGCCACCGATTTAAGCCGCTGCTGTCGTATCGGGTCTCCCTGGCCTTCCCGGCTGCGAAAGCGGCTTGCCAGCTGAGGCTCAAACCCCGCTCCGGCCAATGCCTGCAGCATCAGGCGAGCGATCAGTCGGTCGCCGGATGGGTTGGGGTGACAGGGTGGCTTGAGCGGGGCGTAGAACGCGATCGGCGTGGCCGATGGTTCAGTGCGGCTGTGACGCCCCCGGCTCATTACGCACCTCCGTCCTGCTGGGTGCTTTTTTCAGCCGTCAGATGGGAGAACTTCTGCATCAACTGATCGATACCTCGGTGGACCGAGAAACCATCGGTGACCCGTCGATAGCCAGCCTCGGCCAGTTGGTCACGCAGCTCCGGTTGGCGAATCAATTGCTCCAGGGCAACGCTGAGGCCTTCAACGTCGCGCTGTTCTACCAGCAGACCGGTTTGTTGATGGTCGATCAGCTCCGGTATCCCGGAGATGTTGGTCGCCAGGCAGCACAATCGCTGGCTTTGGGCTTCCATCAACACATTGGGCAAGCCGTCGCGATCACCATCGCCGATAACCTGGCTGGCCAGTACGAACAGGTCTGCGTTGCGGTAGCGCTCAAGCACTTCCAGCTGCGGTAGTGCGCCGAGCCAGTCGATCCGATCGCTCAAACCTAATTCGTTGGCCTGGGCCTGAAGCTGTTTGAGCAGGGTTCCGCCGCCGATATGGGTGAAATGCCAGTTCAGCTGCGGCGGTAGCGCCGCCAGGGCATTGAGCAGGTGGTCGTAGCCCTTTTTCTCCACCGCTCGACCCACCGAGATTAACCGTACCGGCTGATCGGAGCCATCGCGAGGCTGCTCCTCGTCGTGGTGCTTGTTGTTAGCAGGGGCTGGAAAACGATCGAAATCGAGCCCATGGTAGAGCAGTTCGACCCTGGTAGGGTCGGCGCTCAGGCCTTGAAGGTGTTCGGTGTTGGCGCGGGTGCAGGTGACCAGCCACTCCAGCTCGGCCAGCTTTTCGCGTAACTCCCACTCCTCCAGGGTCCAGATATCCTTGGCGTGGGCCGAGGCGCTCCAGGGTAGGGCGTTGATCTGGGCGCAGTAGCGGGTCACCGAGGCCGGGGTATGGATAAAGTGAGCATAGAGTTGCTGCACGCTGACGGGCAGCTCGCGGCTGAGAACCAATGCCTGTCCGAAACGACGAATCCGGTTGCGGCTAGGCTCACGACGCAGGTCCTTCCACCAGCTACGAAGTGCGCGTCCGAACCCCGGTCGTTTCAGGGCGCTGAACAAGCCGCGAAGTACCCGTAACGGTTCCTGGTGAAGATACTCTGGTAGATAGAGGACCGGAGCCTGGATCTGTTTGTGGATCGGGTGGATATCCTTATCGGTTGGGTGGCGCAGGGATACGATGATCAGCTTCAATCCTCGCTGTTCCAGTTGGTAAAGCTCCTGAGCGATGAAGGTTTCGGACAGACGCGGATAGCCTTTAAGGACAACGGCGATTTGGGAGGACAACGGTATTCTCTCGTATCAGATCGGTTAGGGAGTCTACGAATAAGCCTTAGGAGGGTTTTTCACAGACTCCTCGGGGCGTGCGCAACTATAATATAGGGCACCGCTAGTGTAAGCTGATTTTTTCGTGAGCTCAGTTGCTTAGGTTAGGTTGTAGTGTTTTTTCGATCGCTGATTGCGTTGGTCCTAATGCTCATATTCCAGGGCACTCTGGTTGCAGATCCTATTCGGTTAAGCAGCTATCTCGAGCCCCCATTTTCCGCTCAGGATGGCCGGGGTCAGGTCGATCTGCTGCTGAAGGAGGCGTTCAAACGTCTTGATCGACAGGCCGAGGTTGAGATCTATCCCGAGCAGCGAGGATTGATGCTGGCAGACGGCGGTCATGTCGATGGTCACTTTTTGCGTACTTCCAGTGTGGATGAACTCTATCCGAACCTGATCCGGGTACCGGTCCCTATTTATCGCTCCAGCTACTATGCCTATTCGCTCGATCCTGATTTGCAGATCGCTGACTGGGAGGATCTTAAAGGCCACCAGGTAACCTATCCGGCAGGCTGGCAGGTATTCGACAGTCGGTCGGAGTATTACGGTAGTGCCGTGCCTTTGCATGATGATGGCCAGATGGCCCAGTTGATACGACTGCAGATCTTTGATGTGTTGCTATATGAGGACCAAGCATTGTCACTGTTGCTTGAGCCTGAGTTACGACAACGCTTACAGCGCTCTGCGGTACTGCTTGAGAGCAACCTGTATTTATTGCTGCATCATCGTCATCAGTCACAGATTGCACCACTCGCGAAGGTGCTGCGGCAGATGCAGCAGGATGGGAGCTGGTCAACATTATGCCCCGAGTGTCAGCGTAGCCTAGAGAGACATTAAAGGATGCAGAACAAGGAACCGCGTTCGGGTCGGACCATGGATCCGTCGATTTTTAAGTTTATTTTGCGGCATACCAAGCGCGATCAAATATTGATTCTGGCGCTGACCCTGCTGTCTTTCCCCTTTGTTTACGCGTCGCTGGAAGTCCCCAAGCTGATCATCAACAACGCGATTGGTGGAGTGGACATTCCGGAGCAGTTGTTTGGTTGGCCGATGGATCAGGTCAGCTATCTGTTCCTGCTGTGCGGGTTATTTTTGGGGTTGGTACTGATCAACGGCGCGATCAAATACGTGCTCAATGTCTATCGTGGGGTGGTGGGCGAGCGGATGCTGCGACGGCTGCGCTACGATCTGTTCTGCCAGGTGCTGCGTTTTCCGCTGCCCCGTTTTAAGCGCCTGAGCCAGGGGGAGGTGATTCCGATCATCACCGCCGAAACCGAACCCCTGGGTGGCTTTATCGGTGAGGCGTTTGCGCTGCCGGCGTTCCAGGGCGGTATTCTGCTGACCTACATCTTTTTTATCTTCAACCAGGATCCGTTGTTGGGCGCAGCCGCCACGGTGTTGTATCCGTTTCAGCTCTATATTATTCCGAAGCTGCAGCGCAAGGTTAACCAGCTCGGTAAACAGCGGGTGTTGGCGGCGCGCCAGCTGGGTGACCGGATCGGTGACACCATTTCGGGTATTCGCGAAGTGCACGCCAATGACACCAGTCATTACGAGCGTGCCGAGATCAGCTCGCGGCTGGGGCGGATTTTTGAGATCCGTTTCGAGATCTACAAGAAAAAGTTCTTTATCAAGTTTCTGAATAACTTTCTCGCCCAGGTAACCCCGTTCTTCTTCTACAGCGCCGGCGGTTACTACGTGATTCAGGGAGAGCTTTCACTCGGTGCTCTGGTGGCGGTGTTGGCGGCCTATAAAGATCTGAATGCTCCCTGGAAAGAGCTGCTGAAGTACTACCAGACCAAGGAAGATGTTCGGATCAAGTACGAACAGGTGGTCGAGATGTTCGAGGCCGACGGGATGATGGAGCAGAAGCTGCTGGACGCTCCCCGGCTGTCGTTGGACCTGTCTCAAGGGGGCTGGAAGGCAACCCGACTCGGATATGCCGAAGACGAGGGCGAGAGTCGCTTTGGGCGACTCAGTTTTGAGCTGGATATCACCCGTCACAATGCGTTAATCGGCGCCGAAGGCAGCGGTCGACAGGAGTTAGGCGAGCTGCTGGTACGGCTGTTAACGCCGTCCCAGGGGGGGCTGGCACTGGCCGGCGCAGAGTTGGACCAGTTACCGGAATCGGCGATGGCCAATCATGTGGGCTATGTGGCCGCCGGTGCCCATCTGTTCAGTGGTTCGATCCGGGATAACCTGCTCTATCCATTACGCAATCGAGAACTTGAACCTGCCGAAACCGATGCAGAACGTGAGCGGATGCAGCTGCGGGCCAGACAGTCGGGAAACAGTATTCAGGATCCGCACGGCAACTGGTTCGATCTGGACAGTCTCGAACTGACCGATCAGCGGGCTTTCAAAGCCCGGATTCAGCAGGCGATCGATACCGCCGACCTGGGGGCGGATCTGTTCCAGATGGGCTTGGCCGGTCGGCTGGAACAGCAGGATTGCGATCAGATTGAGCAGCAGGTGTTGCAGGCTCGGCAGCTGATCCGCGAGCAACTGGGTGAGCCCAACTTCAAAGATCTGGTGGAGCCGTTCGATTGGGATCGCTATAACACCAACCTGACGGTGCAGGAAAATATCCTGTTCGGTACGACGGATAATCCTAGGGACACCCACACCGAGGCTGCCAGCCCGACGGTGCGTGAGTTCCTGGAACAGGCTGGCTTATACGAGGACTTTGTCAAAATCGGCCGTAAAGTCACCGAGATCATGGTTGATCTGTTCTCCGACGTGGAGCCGGACAGTGACCTGTTCGAACGCTTCAGCTTTATCCATCATGAGGACCTGCCGGACTATCGAGCCTTGTTGAATAAGACCGCTGACGGCATAGACCTTGAAGATGTTGAGTGCTGTAGCAAATTCCTGGCCCTGACCTTCCAGCTCTGTCCGGCACGACATCGTTTGGGCTTGATCGATTCGACCATTCAACAGCAGATCGTCCAAGCCCGACATAAGCTGGCGGCACAGCTGGCTGAGCAAACCGATGCGGATCTGCAGATCGATTTCTTCGCCCTGGAGCGTTTCAACAACCGCCTGAGCCTGATGGATAATATGCTGTTTGGTCGATTGGCCTACGGCCAGGCATCAGCGCGGCGCCGGGTAACCGAGCTGGTACAGCGGGTGGTCGAACAGCTGGGGCTGGAGGAGAGTATCCAGCAGGTAGGGCTGGACTTTCAGGTCGGCACCGCCGGATCGAGGCTGTCCCAGGCGCAACGTCAGAAACTGGCGCTGGCTCGAGTGCTGATCAAGCAACCGGATGTGCTGATCCTTAACGATGCCCTCAATGGCCTGGATCCCAATACCGAAAAACGCTTGCTGACCAATGTACGCCAACTGCAGATCGGTCGCGGTTTGATTCTGCTCAGCGGTCGGGCCGACCAGGCCGACGGCTTCGATCGGATTCTGGAACTGGGCCATGGCGAGTTACGGGAGCTGCGGCCGGCGTGATACACTGGCGCGTTTTTCCAATCCCTCCGGGCTTGTCCCGGGCAGCCCCGGCCGCATTTGGCAGGGTTTGCCAGCCTAAGTGTGCAGTCTATGACTAACGAGATCTACTCATCGGGTAACCGCGATACTGAACTTCAGATCGGCCGCTATAACCGCCTGACGGTCAAGCGTGACCGGGATATCGGCTTGTTTCTGGAAGCTGGTCGTTTCGGTACGGTACTGCTGCCGCGACGCTATGTGCCCGAGGGGGTGTCCGAAGGTGACGAGGTCGATGTCTTCGTCTACCTGGACTCCGAGGATGATCTGATCGCAACCACCGTGGAACCGCTGGTTCAGGTGGGTGGAATTGCGGCGCTGAAAGTGGTCTCGACCGGGCCGGTGGGTGCATTCCTGGATTGGGGCCTGCCCAAGGATCTGTTGTTGCCGTTTCAACAGCAGCGCAATCCGGTTAGCGAAGGCCAAACGGTGATCGTGGCCGTCTACCTCGATAACACCAACCGCATTGCCGCCTCTACCAAGCTGGATCGTTTCCTGAATCCTGAACCCTGCAGCTATCGCAACCATCACAAGGTCAATCTGTTGATCGCCGAGCGTACCGATCTGGGAGTCAAGGCGATTGTTGATCAGCAGTATTGGGGGCTGGTACATAACAAGGACCTGTTCCGCAAACTACACTATGGGCAGCCGCTCAGCGGTTATATCAAGCAGGTACGGTCAGACGGAAAGATCGACCTGCTGCTCGAACAGCCCGGCTTTGCCCCGGTGACGGGGCTGGCTGAACGGATTCTGCAACAGTTGCAGCAGCAGGGTGGCTTCCTGCCATTATCCGACCGCTCCGATCCCGAGTTGATCAAGAAACGCTTTGGGGTCAGCAAGAAGAAGTACAAGATGGCAATTGGCACCCTCTACAAGCAGCGCCGCATCGACATCGAACCCGAGGGTATCCGCCTGATTGATTCGCCCTGACCCGTAGCGCTGTAGATATCGTCGCAACGGTCGATAATAAACAGAAGCATAAAACCCTGTTTTGTGTCAGGTTATGCGGGCTCTGTTTGAGGCTCAAGGTAGTGGAGCCTAGGAAATCGATCATTGGAGGATACTGTGGACGCAATTCGGTTTAGCTTATCAGCGGATCAGCAACAACTTCAGGCCGAGATTGTCGTCGACGCATTGCGTCGTCAAGACGCCCCCAGCCGTGAACAGCTTCTAGCCCTGATCCAGGCTTCTGATTACCGCCGCTTCAAACTCGATAGTGAAGCGCTGCAGCAACTCCTCAGCAGCGCCAAGAGCCTAGCGAGCAGTGACCTGGACAGCCCGGTGGGTGTTACCACCACCGTGACTCTGGCAACCCGAATCGATGCCGAACTCAAACTCAAACTCAGTGAAGACCGAATGCGGGTCGAAGCTCAGATCTGCAGCGCCTATGGCGGCGCGCCGGTGGATGCGCCTTGCTTTAAACGGGCCCTGGTTAAAGCCGGTATCCGGCATGGGATCGATACCCAGGCCGCGTCCCAACTGATGAAGAAGGCTTACCGGGCCGAACCCGGTTCGCTGCACAGTGCGGTGATCGCCAAGGGGCGTGCGGCGGTCAAAGGCCGCAACGGGCATTGGAACAGCCTGATCGAAACCTCCCATACCACCGACCGCCCAAGCCAGCATCAGGAGGGCTTGATCGACCTGCTCGATTACGGCGAGATACCCAGCGTGCAGCAGGGCGACCTGTTGATGGAGCTGGTGCCGCCGGGAGCGGGTGAGCCAGGCGCGGACGTCTGTGGTCAGGTGCTGGAGGCTGAGCCTGGCCGCGAGGCGGAATTTGTCGAATCCGAAGGGGTGGAGTTGTCAGCCGACGGCAAGCAGTTGATCGCCGCCCGGGCCGGCCTACCGGTGGAGATCCCCGGAGGGATGCGGGTCGATAACATCTATGTTGTATCCCAGGTTGACGTCGAGAGTGGTCATATCGAGTTTGACGGCAGTGTGGTGGTCCGCGGGGATGTGGCCGAGATGATGAAGGTGGTGGCCAGTGGCGACATCACCATCGGTGGTTCGATCCAGTCGGCTTATCTACAGGCCGGGGGCGACCTGCAGGTCCGCAAGGGGGTGGTGGGGCATCAACGCTCCGACGATGATCACCACTTCGATAGTGAAGATCTGACTTGCGAGCTCTACGCCAAGGGCGATATCCATGTCGGCTTTGCCCAATATGCGCGACTGCAATCCGAAGGCGACATCCTGGTCGATAAGCAGCTGATCCACTGCCTGAGTCAGGCCCGGCAATCACTTAAAGTGGGTCGTAGCGGTGATCGTAACGCCAAGCTGATCGGCGGTGTCAGTCGGGTCGGCAAGCAGTTGGTCAGCGGGGATATCGGGACCGACGCCTTTATTCCGACCCAGGTTGAGTTGTATCCGGCGGCGGTGGCTGAGATTGACCAGCAGATGGCGCAGTTGGTTGATGCGGTCGAGCAGCAGGAGCAGCAGCTGGCCGAGGTGAAAGAGCAACTGAGCAGCCTGTCATCCCAGCCCAAAACCCCAGAGAACCAGAAGGCCTACAAGCAGGCACTGCGGCAGAGTATTGAGGTCGGTAACCAAGCCGTGGAATGGGATCAAAAGCGGCAAGAGCTCAAGGAGAAGCGCAAGGGGCTGTTTGCCGGGGTCGAACTGATCGCCCGCAAGACCCTGTATCCGGGTGTGACACTGTCGGCCGATGACAACCAGTTGAAGAACCAGCAACAGCACGAAGGCGGGGGCTACAGCCTGGTTGACGGAGACATCTGCTATCAGCCGGAATTGAAAGAGACGAACTAAGTCTCTAAATTCCAACGACGGATCTGTGTTCTTCAATGGAAGATTTTGAAAGACTCGATCCAATATCGGTAAGACTGATCCTTGGCTTGCCATAACGCCGAACAGTCATAGACTCGGCAAAGGACTGCAAGAATGGAAATGGAGATCATGACATGCGCGTAATCCACTCTGACGCTCTGTTTTCTACAGGCTTGTCCTTGTTTGTGTCTCGAGCATAGGCTGGTGTCCATATTTGCCGCGGCTTAATCGAACACTTGGCGTAGAATTATCCAGATAAACAAATGGTTATGAGAAGCAGCAAGATTCTAAGCGCGGGATATATGGACGTCCCGTTAATAATTGTTATGTGGACGTTGTCATCATAACCAGGCTGTTAAATGCCTATGCGTAAAAACAGTGATTTTCTAGTGAAAAAACTCTGTGGTCTAGCTTTAGCAATATTGCCAGTTTGGCTAGGCTTAGATCTTCTTTTCAATGGAGGCTTCGGCACAAGAACGGGCCACTTCATAACAATGCAGCCTCCTGAATCCTATGTGTTTTTTGCTGGCATGCTTTGCTTTTCTTTGTATGTCCTATACATCACGTGGCGTGCAAAGTGATTCCCAGAGACAACAAAAACAAACTGAATAAAGTAATGGCTTACACCCAAACCACAACAGCAGCGCAGCGTTCTGCATTTAACAAGGCGCTCAACACTCAGCCCAGCTTCGCTGTTCTTGGACTGGCGCTGCTACGCAGCGCCAGTCCGTTAGCGCGGCGTTAGTACTCTTGAGACAGATGCAAAGGATATTGATTATAGGTAACTCGGGTTCTGGAAAGTCTTGGCTAGGCGAGTGCTTGTCTGAGTCATTGGAGCTACCGTATATAGGGTTGGACAAAGTGTTCTGGGAGGCTGGCGGCTTACAGATAAAAAGGGATGAAGCCGACGTATATAAAAGGCTTCAGCGAATCAAAGTGAGCGAGAAGTGGGTAGTCGAAGGAGTGTTTGGAAAACTGATTACCCCTTTCTGTGATGTCGCCAGTTTTTTGATATTTCTTGATCTCCCATGGAAGGATTGTCGAGAAGGACTTTTGAGTCGAGGGACTGTAAGCGAAAAACTATCGGACCCAGCCGCTGCCAAAAAGGGCTTCAATGAACTTCTACAGTGGGCATCAGAGTACAATTCTAGGAAAACCAAAACATCTCACTCTTACCACAATGAGTTATTTGAAAAGTTCTGTGGAAAGAAGGTAAGGCTTCAAAGCAGAGAAGAAATAAATGAGTTTTGTGAAGTAATAAGTACTAACAAAACGCTCAACTAGGAAAAAATACTCACTGCGCTCGCAATTTTCCTGTTAGCGTGGCGTTAAATGGAAAAGGATGTCATGGAGAAAGCGCCCAAGTATTTGGCAATAACAATCATAGGGCTTAGTTTGATTTTTGCAGCTCAGCAATTTTACATGGGGCTGCATGAAATAGAGTCTACAGATAGCATCTATACGCTATGGATGTGCTTGTTTACTGTTCTAATAGCCATGTGGTGTGACCGTGACAAAACAGGCAAAGGTTGGCCTTATGAGTACGGATTCTTCATGTTTATCTTTTGGCCACTTGTACTGCCATATTATCTTGCAAAGACTCGTGGTTTAGATGGCCTTGTTATGTTTTTTGGGTTCGGCGCACTTTATGCTTTGCCGGGGCTAACTTGGTACATGGGGTATCAATACTCATGATTCTATTTAACAAGGCACTCAACACTCAGCCCAGCTTGGCTGGTCTTGGACTGTCGCTGCTGCGAAGCACCAGTCCGTTAGCGCGGCGTTAGGTGTATAAATGGAAATCACCATAGAAGGGCCTAGTTTTTACGATCCGGAAGATGAAAATCTCTTTTTTGAGTGTTTGAGCGACCTTCAAGGTTTTGATCAGGTTGTTGGTCATGGAACGAAGCTAACTATTCAGTTCGTTAGCCCTATAAGTGAAGAAGCAACTATCCGCTTATTAGTTATTTGTAGGCGTTGGGACATACCGATTGAGCCTCTAATTAAATTCAAGGAACGAACTAATGACTGTCAGCTTTGGGATAATCCCATTGAGTTGGAAAACACCTAACAAAAACATCAAAAGTCGCCCTTCGGGCTTAGACCGTCGCTGCGCTCCGGCCCTTTATGTAGGGCGTTAGGCGTACATACATGATTTTAGCATCAGCCAGTCTACTTCCGATACTAGCCATAAGCTTTTGGCTGTTTGTACGTGTTCAGCCTCCACAACAAAAAAGAAAGGCGTTTCAGCGGTTCAACTTTTACACACTTGGTGCGGTTTTAGTTTCTTGTGCTGCTGTTTCTCTTTACTTCTGGCAAACAACAGGCCAAAGCATTGATCGCGCATGGTGGCCAATATTGGCGTTCTTTTTTCAGTATCTTTTCTGCCGCTATTATTTTGGTAGCTGCCGTTTTTATTAGGGGCAAGCTTTTTCGTATCGAGGATACTCAATGAAAACTAAGCGTGTACCGCCCAACAAGTGACTATGGCCTCAGCCCCTTTGTGGGGACTTCGTAGGTTCGTCCTGTCAGCAAGCTGCTAGGCTATCCCTAGGGAGGCATAAAATGAATAAACCAAGAAGAGCGTCGGATACCCCCTATGCCGTGGAAGTCGAGGCCGGTAAGTCTTATTTCTGGTGTGCCTGTGGCAGGAGCCAAGATCAGCCCTTTTGCGATGGCTCGCATAAGGGGACCGGTTTTAGCCCGGTAAAGTATGAAGCCGAGGAATCAAAGAAAGTGTTCTTTTGCGGCTGTAAGGGCACGGCGTCTAAGCCTCTGTGCGATGGTAGCCACAAGAAGAAATAACAAGCCCTCGGCGTTGACCTACCGCATTCTCTAACTTGACCCGCTGATAGTGCAGATACTGTTTATATCTTCTCTTTGCGACGGTGACGTATAGCCATCAGTGAGTGGCTGATCCCCAGCAGTGATAGAAGCAACGCACCGACCAGGGCTGCCAGGGTGGAGGTGGGCTCAGCCCCGCTCCAAGCCAAGTAACCCCATAACCCCCAGCACAGCAGCGCGAAGATCCAGGCTTTGAGCATGCAATCACGGCAGCGCCCCAGCTTGTTGATCAGCGAGGCGTTCAGACAATATCGGCAGTTCCCCATCGTTATCGGCTATCCATTCAATCTGCTCAATGCTTGTAGGGGTCGGCGGCATCGCGCAGACCATCACCGAAGAAGTTGAACGCCAGAATGATCACGATAACCGGCAGTACCGGGAACATCAGCCAGGGATAGATCGCCACCACGTTGATGTTCTGAGCCTCATTGAGCAGGACTCCCCAACTGGTGATCGGTGGGCGCAGACCCAGACCGAGGAAGCTCAGTGCGGTCTCGCCCAGGATCATCGCCGGAATCGACAGCGTGGCCGAGGCGATCAGATGGCTGAACAGCCCCGGCAGCAGGTGACGGCCGATAACCCGCTTGGGTTTGGCCCCCATCAATTGGGCCGCCAGGCAGTAGTCCTCCTCCCGTAAAGCTAACAGCTTGGAGCGAACTGCCCGGGCCAGGCCGGTCCAGTCCAGCAGGGCCAGGATCAGGGTGATGCCGAAGAATACCCATAGCGGACTCCAGGTGACCGGTAGGATCGCCGACAGTGCCATCCATAGCGGCAGCTCCGGGAACGAGCGGATCACCTCGGTGATCCGTTGCACGCTGGAGTCGACCCAGCCGCCGTAGTAGCCGGCCAGACCACCGATCAGGATGCCGAGGAAGAAGCTTAGGCTGATACCGATAAGGCCGATGGTCAGCGATATTCGGGCGCCGTAGGTGATCCGGGAGAGCAGGTCACGGCCGAGTCGGTCGGTGCCGAGCAGGAACAGTGTCGCACCCTCCGGGGCGCAGAACAGGTGCCGGTCGGATTCCCACAAGCCCCAGAACTTATAGGGGTCGCCCTTGCAGAAGAACTGTAGCGGGTAGACCTGGCTTTTGTCCTCGCTGTACTCGCGCAGCAGCTTCTGCATATTGAGTTCGTAGTTCCAGCCGTACACAAACGGGCCGACAAACTCGCCCTCATGGATAAAGTGCACCGGTTGCGGCGGCGAGTAGATGTAGTCGGTGTGCCGGGTCGAAAGGGCATAGGGCGCCAGGAACTCGGTAATCAGGATAGACAGGTACATCAGCGCCAGGAAGATGCCGCAGATCAGCGCCAGGCGGTGACGCTTGAAGCGCCACCAGATCAGTTGCCACTGGGACGCGAAGTAGTACTTCTCCTGCTCGGGGCTGATCGCCTCGATCGATTGGGGGTCGAAGGGTTTCTGACTGACCCAGTGGTCGTTTTGCATCGGTGCTTCTGAGGAGTGAGTAGCCATCAGCGCGACCCTCCCTGTAGCCGGATTCGTGGATCAAGCAGCGCCAGCGCCAGGTCGGACACCAGCACCCCGACCACGGTCAGGATCGCCAGGAACATCAGGAAGGAACCGGCCAAGTACATATCCTGGCTCTGCAGCGCGGCGATCAGGATCGGGCCGGTGGTCGGCAGCGACAGCACCACCGCGACGATCTCGGCGCCGGAAATGATACTCGGCAGCATATTACCGATGTCGGCGATAAAGAAATTCAGCGCGGTGCGCAGCGGGTATTTGACCAGCAGCTTGAACGGCGGAACCCCCTTGGCGCGACCGGTGACCACGTAGGGCTTGTGCAGCTCGTCGAGCAGGTTGGCTCGCAGGCGTCGAATCATCGCCGCGGTACCGGAAGTACCGATCACGACGACTGGAATCCATAGGTGTTCGAGCACCGATTTGAGCTTGTCCCAACTCCAGGCTTGGTTGACGTACTCGGGATCCATCAGGCCGCCGATCGAAGTGCCGAAGGTGACGTTGGCAAAGTAGAGCATCACCAGTGCCAGCAGGAAGTTTGGTGTCGCCAGGCCGAGGAAACCAAGGAAGGTTAAGCCATAGTCACCCCAGCTGTACTGGTGGGTGGCTGAGTACATGCCGATCGGGAATGCGATCATCCAGGTGAAGGCGATGGTGAAGATTGAGATCACCGTGGTCAGGAACAACCGGTCGCCGACCACATCGGTGACCGGCAGGCCGTACTCGAACGAGTAGCCGAAATCTCCCACCAGCATCCCGGTGGCCCAGGTCCAGTACTGCATCAGGAAGGGCTCATCGAGGCCGTATTGCTGGCGCAGCATCTCGATCTGGTGATGATCGATCGATTCACCCTGGCTCTCCAGCTCGGAGATATAGCTCTCCAGATAGTCTCCCGGCGGCAGCTGGATGATCACGAAGATGATGAAACTGATAATGATCAGCGTCGGGATCATCAGCAGCAGGCGATTGAGGATATAGCGGCCCATCAGTTCGCCTCCTGGGTATTTGTCGTTGTGGTCGAAAGCGCAGGGTCAAGCCAGAAACGATCCGGCCGGTAGACACCGAAGTAGCTGTTGGGCTCCCAGTTCCAAAGCCCTTCGGCGGGGACATTGCGCAGGTCCGACCGAATCACGATCGGCTGCAGAACCCGGGCGACGGTGCCGATGCTGTAGACCTGGTCGCTGTAGATATCGAGCATCTGCTGCCAGATCTGCTGCCGTTGATCGTCATCGGTGGCCTCACGCCAGGCATTGTTTAGCTGCAGCAATTGCTGGGTTTCGGGCAGCACCGGGGCTTCCCCCTGGCCGGTCTCGTAGTGTTTGCCCCATTGGGACCACTGCAGTTGTTGCTGAGAGGTCGGGGCCAGCTGAGCCGGGCTCATGTCCGATGACGGGATCGCGTTGGGCAGGCCGGTCCAGACCGACATCAGCGCTTCACCGGCGAAGATTCGGTTACGGAACACCTCCCGTTCGGTGGGTTTGGTGTGGATCTTGATGCCGATCTCCATCCAGCTGTCGTGGATCAGCTCCAGAATATCGGACTCCTCGGTGCTGCCGCCGGCGGACTGGATGATGATCTCCATTGGACGACCGTCGGGCAGCAGTCGAATCTTTCTGGGGTCTCGCTTGGTCAATCCCAGCTGATCCAGCAGTCGGTTGGCTTCATCCAGATCGAACTCGGCCCAACGGCTGCGGTATTGGGGCTGGAACAGCGGTGACTCGGGCAGCAGGCTGTCGGCGCCTTCAAGGGCCAGCCCGAAGAAGATTACCTGGTTGATCTCGTAGCGATTGACCGCCAGCGACAGGGCGCGGCGGAACCGCACATCACGCAGCAGCGGCTGCCAGACCGGGTCGACCGCATTGAGATTGGGGTATAGCGACATCCGTGATCCGCGCGAGGTACGCCACAGCATCACATCGACATGGTTTCTGCCGGCACCCTCGTGCAGGAAGGTGTAGTCATCCAGACTCAGGTAGCGCCCCTGTAGATCGGATTCACCGGAGCCGGTCTTGGCCGGCACCAGCTTGCTGCTGGCGATATCGACAATCAGCTCGTCCAGATAGGGCAGTTGGTTACCCCGGGTATCGAGGCGGTGGTAGTAGGGGTTGCGGACAAAGTGGAAGCGCTCGGCCGGTGGCTTAGTGACCGGCATCCAGGGCTGCAGAGTCGGAAGATCCGGATTATCGAACTTGTACTGATGGTCCTTGCGTTGGTGTAACGCCACCCAGGATTTCTTCTTGGTCTTGGCGTGGGCAACCTTGTCGGCCAACTCATCGGGGTCGGCATAATCCGGATGGAACTGCTTCAGGTAGTGGGACGGACGATAGATGTAGAGCGGCCGAGGGCCGGCCAGCGACAGCAGAAACTCCGGATTGGGTCGGTGCCAGCTGTAGCGCACGGTATAGCGGTCGAGTATTTCGACCGTCGGCGGCTTGCCATCCACCAGAAGTTTATTCGGCGGGCCGAACGGATACAGCTCGGCATTGTTGGCCATCGATTCCCAGAAGTAGCGGAAATCCTCGCTGGTGAAGGGGGTACCGTCGGACCAGCGGTGGCCGGGGCGCAGGTGCAGCGTAAAAATTCGCCCTTCATCGACCTGATAGTCCTGCAGGATATCGGCCTGGAGCTGCATAGATTCGTTGAATCCCACCAGCCGGGCATAGCCGTAGACCACCAGTTGGCGAACATCCTTGGCTTTGCCCATCAGCAGATTGATGGTGCCGCCGGACAGGCCCAGGCTGCGTCCAGGCAGGGTTTCGAAAGGGTCAACCAGGGGTGTTTGGGGTAACCGTTGGGACAACGGTGGCAGTTCACCCTGCTCGACCTTCGGTGCGAAGTAGGGTGGTTCCAACAACGAGTAGGTTGATGCCAGCGGTTGCTGTGCCAATGCCTGGCTGCAAAGGATGAATCCGAACAGGGATAGCCACTTCATGACATCAGGCTCCGTTCAAGCTGTTCGATGGGCTGGCGACGAACCTGGTGGTCGGGTTCGATCTCGATCAGTTCCAGATCGCCGTCGCTGGGGGCGCAGTACGGATCAGGCCAGAGTTCGGGGACGTTGTGGCGGCCGCTCTCCAGCAGCTCGAAATCCAGTGGTCGGGACAGGTCCGGGTAGGGGACGGCCGCCAATAGCGCCTTTGTGTAAGGGTGCTGGGGATTGCGGAAGATCTGCTCGCGTCGACCGACCTCCACCAGTTGGCCACGACACATCACCCCGATCCGGTCGGCAATGTAGTCGACCACCGCCAGGTTATGGGAGATAAACAGGTAGGTCAGCCCCAGCTCGTGTTGCAGATCCTTGAGCAGATTCAGGATCTGCGCCTGAACCGACACGTCCAGCGCCGAGACCGGCTCGTCGAAGATCAATAGTTCGGGGTCGAGTGCCAGAGCCCTGGCGATACTGATCCGTTGACGTTGGCCGCCGGAGAAACTGTGGGGGTAGCGGTTGAGATAACGCGGATCGAGTCCCACCAGCGCCATCAATTCTCGGGCCCGCTGCAGTTGTGAGGCGGCGTCGCCGACCTGATGAATCTGCATCGGTTCGACCAGGATATTAAGCACCGTCATCCGAGGATTGAGGGAACTGAACGGATCCTGGAACACGATTCGCATCTTGGGCCGGAATGCCCGCAGCTCTTCGCCTTCGAGCTTCAACAGGTCGATCATCCGACCGCGATCGTTATACAGCAGCTTGCCGGAATCGGGTTGCACCGCCCGCATCAGCATCTTGCTCAGGGTGGTCTTGCCGCAGCCGCTCTCGCCCACCAGACCGAAGCACTCGCCGCAGCCGATCTCCAGGCTGACGTCCTGTACCGCCAGGTGGTGATGAACTTCCCCACCGCCAAACCAGCTGCCGCTATGGGCACTGAAGCTTTTGCTCAGCTGGCTCACCTGCAGGTGCGGACCGGCTGTCATCTGCTCTTCGGTCCAGGGGGTACGCAGGCGACGGAAGTGGTCGATGTCATGTTCGATTTCGCGAATCGGGGTTAGTCGCTCGCCGGCGCGCATATCGAAGTGGGGCACGGCCGAGAACAGGGCTTTCAGATAGGGGTGACGGGGAGCTTCGAACAGCGCTTTGGCCGGACCGCGCTCCATCACCTCACCGTGGTACATCACCACCACATCGTCGGCCATGTTGGCGACCACGCCGAGATCGTGGGTGATCAGCAGCACGGCCATGTTGAACTCCTGCTGCAGTGACTTGATCAGCTTTAGTATCTGGGCCTGTACCGTGACATCGAGGGCAGTGGTGGGTTCGTCGGCGATCAGCAGCGCCGGGCGGCAGATCAGCGCCATTGCGATCATGGCGCGCTGACGCAAGCCGCCGGAGAGTTCGAACGGATAACGCTTGATCGCCTTTTGCGGCTCCGGAAAACCGACCAAGCGCAGCATCTCGATGGTGGCCTCTCGGGCTTCCTGCTTGCTGCAGTCGCGATGCAGCAGCATCGCCTCCATGATCTGATTGCCGATGGTATGCATCGAAGAGAGCGACACCATCGGTTCCTGGAAGATGATCGAGATCTGATCTCCACGAAGTGCTCGCATGGCCGGTTGATCCGGGTGCAGTTGAGCGATATCGACGGTTTCTTCACCTGGCGGCGTGAACAGTATCTCACCGGCGCTGATTCGGGCCGAGCGCGGCAAAATACCGAGAATAGCCTGGGAGGTAACCGTCTTGCCGGAACCGGATTCGCCGACCAGCGCCAGGGTGGTACCGGCACGCAGGGTCAAGGATAGATCCTTAACAGCGGTGATAGGGGTGCCGTGCATTTGAAATTCCACAGCAAGATTGCGTATTTCGAGTAGCGCGGGCGGTTGCTTCATGCAGTTCTCGACTGATTGACGGAGAAAAAATGTAACCTATAAAAAATAGATGAAAATTAATTTCTTATCGAGCTAAACCTGGGGAATTTATGCAGCTAAATTGGTCCAATTGATATACTTTTAGAAAGATAAGCTGCAAGTTTTTAAGAGGTTTTCTGTTTCATGCACAAAATCCGTATGCTGCGGGCTTGGATGCTGGCCCTGTGGTTCAGCCTGGCTTGTGGGTCAGCACTGGCGAATCAACCCCTGGAGGCCTTCTACGGCCAGTATATCGGCCAGACCACCGAGACCGAGGGTGGAGAGTCCATTCGCCGGGACCTGAGCGTCACCATCGGCCCGACTGCCAAGCGGGGGTTTTTCGTCAAATGGACCACGGTGCTTGAAAAGGCCGACCAAACGCTCAAGCGCAAAGCGTACGAGATTAAATTCCGTCGAAGCCGGCGAGAAGGGATCTACTCGTCGGCGATGAAGACCAATGTGTTCGGAGGTCAGATCGCCTTGGATCCGCTCAAGGGCGACCCCTTCGTCTGGGCGCGAATCAAGGGTAACACCCTGACGGTCCACACGCTGGTGATCACCGAGGACGGTGGTTACGAGATGCAGGTTTACGATCGCACCCTCAATGACAAAGGATTGTTGCTGGAGTTTCACCGTTATCGCAGTGGCGAACAGCTACGCAAGGTAACCGCGCAGCTGATACGGGTAGCTGATTGAAGCCTGCCCTGACAATCACCTTCACCCGCTTGCTGAGCGGCGGGTTTGGCTTGCTGGTTCTGGTGGGGCTGGGGGTGTTGTTGTTTCTCGGCTTCAGTGGAACTCGCGGTAACACCCAAACTCTGTTGTCTGAGTTGTCGGACGGGCTGATAGAAACCGTGGTCGACCAGATCGACGGCCAGCTTCAACCGGTTGAGACCCAGCTGGAATACCTGGCGAGGGCTGTTGGCGCCGATCAATTCCCTTTTGACGATAAAAAAGCCGTCAGCCTGCTGTTTGAAGGCGCCTTGGCCGCCACGCCCCAGGTAACAGGCCTGCTGATGCTCGACCATCAAGGTGGGCGAGTCTGGGTCGACCGGGACCAGCATGAGATTGCCATCGATTCCTGGCTAAAGCGCCGAAGTGAACGGTTGGAGCTGCTGATGCAGCAACCGCCCACCGGCTCACTTTGGCTGGAGCCGACCTACTCCCCCTGGCTTGGTAAGTTGGTGTTGCCGCTGGTGCAGCCGGTCTACCGAGGACCGCGATTTGTCGGCCTGATCATTTCTCCCATTGAAGTTTCCAATCTTTCTGACTTTGTCTCTCAGCTCTCGACCCAGGTCGAATCCCCCGTGTTTATCCTGTTCGACAGCGATCAGGTGCTGGCGCATCCCAAGTTGAACCACCTGTTGGACGAGTGGGTGGATCAGGGCGCACTGGAAGGAAGAAGCAGTTTCCTGCCCAAGATTGGCGAGATTGGCGATCCCGCCCTACAGCAGATCTGGGGGCCCAGGCGCAAGCAGGATCCCTTTGTGATGCCTGAAAATGCCCAGGCATTCACGCTCAACGATTCGGATAGCCGTCTGCTCTACCTGATACGACCGATGCAACGCTATGGCGATAAACCCTGGGTCGTCGGAACCTATCTGGATCCCAAGCAGATTCCCGATGTGTTTCAGAGAATGTGGGACATCTTGATTGGCGGTCTTGCCTTGGTGGTTGTGATTCTGTTGCTGGTAATCTGGATCAGTCGCCGAATCGGCGCGGTGGTGGATCGCACCGTGGCCGGTTTCGATGCGGTTGGCCATCATCCGCTGCAACAGGTTGAAGACCTTCCCGGCAGCCGAATCCAGGAGTTCAACCGGGTTTCTCTGGCCTTTAACCGAATGCTGAAGGGGTTGCGCGAGAACGAAACCAGCCAGCGGTTGTTTGGTCAGTATGTCCCCCAGGCGGTAGCCCATGAGCTGCTGCAGCAGCAGGGAGAGCTAAAACCCCGGCAATCTGAGGCGACCGTGCTGTTTTGTGACCTGGAGGGCTTTACCCGACTTTCCCAGCAGCTTGAACCCTCCCGTCTAGTCGAAACTCTCAACAGTTATTTTTCCAGCGTGGTCGACATTATCGAGTCTCATGGTGGGGTTGTGACTCAGTTTCAAGGGGATGCGGTGTTGGCCATATTTAATGTGCCTCTGGCCGATACGGAACACGCTCGCAAAGCTTGGCAAGCGGGCTGCGACATTCTTCGACGGGTAGAGCAGAGCCGTTTTTGCGATCAGCAGCTGCATTGCCGTATTGGCATCAACAGCGGCGAACTGGTGGCCGGAAGCGTCGGCGCCAAACAGCGACTGAACTATACCGTCCACGGTGATGCGGTGAATCTGGCGGCGCGGTTGGAGTCGATGAATAAGATCTACGGCACCCGCCTGTTGGTCAGCGAGTCCACGGCCAGACAGTTAACAGGCGAGCCTCTGGCCTATGTGGCCGAAGCCATGGTTCGAGGTCGTGAAGGTAAGGTTCGACTTTACACCTTGGAGAAATCGTCTTCAGCATCCGCTGGCGACCATCAGAATCCTGAGGTCGATCAATAATTGATCAATTTCAACTTGATGTCGTTAGGGGGCAGGGATACTGTCATCGATCACCCTGCGCTGGTGGAAGGACTTTGAGCTTATAGCAGGATGCTGGCTTGTATCTCTGCTGCTGTCTGAACAAGCCAGGGGTGCCTCCCGAAGCCTAAATTATGCGGGTCCCTGTGGGGAATTCAGGATGCCGGTTATCGAATGGAATGATGGCTTGAGTGTCGGTGTCGAGGAGATCGACAACGATCATAAGACATTGATTGCGCTGATTAATGCACTTTTTGTCGCGCTGGATGAAGGCGATACTCAGCACAGCATCGAAGACAGCTTTGATCGGCTCGAAGACTATATTCACCGTCATTTCAGTCGTGAAGAGGCGTTGATGGCGCAGTACCACTATTCTGACCGCGCGGACCATCAGGCTCAGCATCGGAACTTTACCGACCGAGTTCGAGAGCTGAAAGCGGAACTGCTGAGCAGCAGTAGTCGCGAAGTGGCCGAGAAGGCGATCGACTTTCTGACCCAGTGGTTGATTCACCATATCGTTGCCGAAGACACCAAGCTGGCGCACCTGATCAAGACATCGCGACAGCAGACTCAGCCCGGTTGGGGAGGAGTCATCGCCCGCTTTACCCGCACGGTGCCGTTTCGAACCCGCGTCTTGCTGACCGCTTTGATCCCGACCCTGGGCATGGTCTGCTTGAGTCTCTACGTGGTTCTCCAGAGTGCCGCCAAAGCCAACGCGCTAACCGATCTGGAATCACTCTATCAACTGGCCGATGAATCCAGTCACCTGGTCCATGCGCTGCAAGCCGAGCGGGGCTTGAGCATCGGGCTGCCCGCTTCCCGGCCGAAGCAGTTTACCGAGCGGATACGTACGCTGCGAAGCGACTCGGACGCCACCGTGCTCCATTTCCAGACCTACCTGAACCGGCTCCAGCAGAGCAACCTGTATCCTCTGCTGCCTCAATTGGGCGAGCTGTTGGCATTGCGTAGCGACGAACTGGCGCAGATCCGAGTGGCCGTCGATAACCAGTTGCTGGCTAGCGATGAGATTCAGGCTTACTACACCGCCTATATCGAGGAATTGCTGCAGATTGCCGATCGGATCACCCATGTTCCGATGTCCAACGCGGTCAGTAATTCGATCAGCGCCTATATCTCCCTGATTCATTACAAGGAAAAACTCGGGCTTGAGCGGGCGTTGGGGTTGAAGGCGATTGAAAACGGGAAGATGGAAGGGCAAACCCTAGGCCAGTTTTACCAACTGCTGGGACAGCAGCAGGCGCTGTTGCAAGCTTTTTTCAACGCGGCGTCCCCGGCGTTGAGTGAGTTGTTGGAGGCTGAGCAGCGCTCAGATATCAGTGAAAAAGTGCTGCGTTTACAGCAACGCCTATTGGATCGGATCGACACCAACCAGCTGGCTCAGCTCAGCGGTGACGACTGGTGGGGCAGCTTTACCGATCGGATGAACCAGTTACAGGTGCTGTTGGATCAACTGTCCCTGATCATCGTGGAGCAGATGCAACACGACAGGGCCGAGCAGGAACGGATCGTAGGTTTTACGGTGCTGTTGACCGGGCTGTTTCTGATCCTGTTGTGGTGGCTGTCATGGTTGTTGATCCGTAGCGTTGTCGAGCCGGTGGAAAAGGTGACGGTCGCGCTCAGCCGGCTCGCCAGCGGTGATCAAACCGTGTTGCTGAATGACCTGATGGCCGATGACGAGCTGCGCCATATCCTGACCGCCTACGAACGATGCCGGGTGGAGATCCTGCAGGGCTCATACGATGAAGCGCGCAGCGTACTCAATGAACAGAAAGCCAACCGCTACCGGACCCTGTCCTCGGTGGATCCGCTCACCGGACTGTTGAACCGGCGCCGCTTCAGCGAGATGGGGCGGGTGGAGCTGGAGCGGGCGGTTCGCTTCAATACGCCGGTAACGGTGTTGATCATCGACGTGGATAGGTTCAAACAGGTCAATGACCGCTTCGGCCATGACTTCGGTGATCGGGTGCTGCAGGGAATCAGCCATGCATTGGAGCGTCAGGCGCGCAGCTCAGATATTTTGGCGCGTATCGGCGGCGAGGAGTTTGCCATGCTGTTGCCGCAGACCCGATTGGAGCAGGCTCGGCCTCTAGTCGAGCGGCTGCTCAATCAGGTCAGGCAGTTGGAATTTGAGTGTGACGGGCAGCTGGTTTCAACAACCATCAGCGTCGGGGTGGTGATGTGGGATGGTCACAGCCGTGATGGGTTGCTGTCCTGGTTGCTGAAGCAAGCCGATAGGGCGTTGTATCAGGCCAAGCAGCAAGGGCGTGATCGGTTTTGTGAGCAGGAGCCGGGTGCCGAAACGGATCCAGTCGATGCGGAACCTTTAACTGATTCGTCAACCTGAGTCGCCCTGCCTGCCAGAAGGCAGGGCGATCGGTGACACCGCTCTGCGGATCAGCTCTGCAGCAGTTGCTCCAGTTTGATCTGGTCGGCGGTGAAGTTGCGGATCCCTTCGGCCAGTTTCTCGGTGGCCATCGCATCCTCGTTCATCATCCAGCGGAACTGGGACTCGTTGAGACTCAGTTTGGGTTGTTCGGCACCGGTCTGGCTCGGATCCAGCTTGCGATCGATATGGCCCTCGGTGGAAGCCAACTCGTCCAGCAGCTGCGGGCTGATGGTCAGGCGATCGCAGCCGGCCAGCTCGATGATCTCACCGCTGTTGCGGAAGGACGCCCCCATCACCACGGTGTGATAGCCGTGCTGCTTGTAGTAGTTGAAGATCTTGGAGACCGACAGTACGCCCGGATCTTGCGCCGCCGGATAGCTGTCACGACCGGTGTCTTTCTTGTACCAGTCCAGAATTCGACCCACGAACGGTGAGATCAGATAGACGCCGGCCTCGGCGCAGGCGACCGCCTGGGCGAAACCAAACAGCAGGGTCAGGTTACAGTTGATCCCTTCGGTTTCCAGCTGACGGGCGGCCTGAATACCTTCCCAGGTGGAGGCGATCTTGATCAGCACCCGCTCTTTGCCGATGCCGGCCTCTTCGTACAGGCGGATCAGACCGCGGGCACGCTCGATGGTGGCCTGGGTGTCGAAAGATAGACGGGCATCGACCTCGGTGGAGATCCGGCCAGGGATCACCTTCAGGATCTGCTCACCAAAGCTGACCGCCAGTTTGTCGGCCATCAGGTTCAGAGCGCTGGTCTGGCTCAGGTTCTGGCGCTCGACCCAGGTACGGGTCTGATCCAGCAGGGGGCGATACTGCTCCTGCTGAACCGCCTTGAGGATCAGCGACGGGTTGGTGGTCGCATCCTCAGGGGTGTAGCACTCGATGGCGGCGAACTCGCCGGTATCGGCCACTACCGTGGTCATAGCTTTAAGCTGTTCGAGCAGGTTTGACATTCCAGGTCTCTCTTATCGTGAAATATAACAACGGGGCCACCTGTCATCGGCGGCACCCTGATGATCTTTAACGTTTCAGGCGGCAAACAGGTCGGGCTTAACCAGCGCCAGGGCCTGTTTCAACACACCGACATCGGCGCCCGGCTGAAACGCATTCTCGCTGATATAGCGGCGGAAGCGTCGTGCTCCGGGCTGGCCCTGATACAGGCCTAGCAGATGACGGGCAATCCAGCCCAGTTGCGCACCACTGGCCAACTGCTGCTCACAATAGTCGCATATCTGCAGCAGCATGGCTTCCAGTTCCACAGCATCGCCGCCAAACAGGGCTTGGTCAACCTCGGCCAGCATCAGCGGGTTCTGGTAGGCCTCGCGACCCACCATCACACCGTCGAGGTGTTGCAGGTGCTGTTGGCATTCTTCCAGGGTCTTGATGCCGCCGTTGATGATGATCTCAAGCTCGGGGTAATCCTGCTTCAAGGTATAGACCCGCTCGTAATCCAGCGGCGGAATCTCGCGGTTCTGCTTCGGGCTGAGGCCCTTCAGGATCGCTTTGCGGGCATGGACGATAAAGGTGTTGCAGCCGGCTTCGGCCACCGGCTCGATAAAGCGGCGCAGGAACTCGTAACTGTCCTGATCGTCGATACCGATCCGGTGCTTGACGGTGACAGGGACGGAGGTCACGGCCTTCATTGCGGTAACACACTGAGCCACTAGTTGAGGGTCGGCCATCAAGCAGGCGCCGAACATACCGTTCTGAACCCGGTCGCTGGGGCAACCGACATTTAGATTGATCTCATCGTATCCCCACTGTTCAGCCAGCCTGGCACACTCGGCCAGCGCCTGCGGATCGCTGCCTCCCAGTTGCAACGCTAATGGATGTTCGGCTTCGTTGAACAGCAGGAAGCGCTCGGCACCACCGTGCAGGATAGCGCCGGTCGTCACCATCTCGGTGTACAGCAGCGCGTGTTGGCTCAGTAAACGATGGAAGTAGCGACAGTGGCGGTCGGTCCAATCCAGCATCGGTGCCACGGAGAAGCGGCGGTTGGGCTCGGTGGTGGTGTTAGAGGCAGTCATGTAGAAAACGTACGAACAAAGGAAAACGCCATTATACATGGAGCTTACCCCAGTAATTAAGCCATCGACCAAGATCCGGACTTGGGAACTATCGCCGCCGCTGGCAGGCCAAAATAGGAGGAGGGCAGCTAACGCGGCGGCTGATACTGCGGACCCCGTGTTCTAGTCAGTGCTTTGCTGCCAAGGGTGAAGTCCATGAGTGAACTATTCGATAGCATGGATGAGTTAGGCCCCACTCGAACCATCCATGTATACGAGCCTAGTCTCGGCCTCAGGGCGGTGCTGGTGATCGATAATGTGGCTGCGGGGCCAGCCATCGGTGGTCTGCGGATGGCTACCGATGTCAGCACTCGGGAGTGCGCTCGACTGGCTCGGGCGATGACCCTTAAGAATGCCGCTGCGGGTCTGGCCCATGGTGGAGCTAAATCGGTGCTTTTCGGTGACCCGCGGATGCCCGTTACTGAAAAAGAGCAGTTGGTCCGGGCTTTTGCCTGCGCGCTCAAAAACGAATCCGCCTACATCTTCGGGCCCGATATGGGCACCGATGAGAACTGTATGGCCTGGGTCAAGGATGAGATCGGCCGGGCGGTCGGCTTGCCCAAGACGCTTGGTGGCATCCCGTTGGATGAGATAGGCGCTACCGCATGGGGGCTCAATCATGCTGTCGAGGTAGCTTTGGAGCATTGTGATTTTGAACTGGAAGGCGCGCGCGTAGCGGTGCAGGGGTTTGGCGCCGTCGGCAGCCACGCGGCCCGGTTCCTTTGTGCTAAGGGCGCGGTACTGGTCGCTGTTGCCGACTCTCAAGGCGCCGTCCATGACCCTCTTGGTCTGGATCTGGCACAGCTGTTAGCACTCAAATCGGCAGGCAAGAGTGTGATCGGCTACCCGAATGGACTCCCGCTTGAATCTGAAGCAATGGTGGGTATTGAGTGCGATATCTGGATACCGGCGGCTCGCCCTGATGTGATTCACGAGGGCAACGTCGACCAGCTCCAAACCCGACTGGTCGTCCAAGGTGCCAATATACCGATCACGCCGGCCGCAGAGAAGCGGCTTCACCAACGCGGGATTCTTAATATTCCCGATATTATCGCCAATGCCGGCGGGGTGATCTGCGCCGCGATGGAGTACCAACACCAAAGCCAGGCGAGCGCCTTAGACGCCATCGAAGATAAGGTTCGCAGCAATACCGCTGAAACCCTTGAGACCGCTTTGGCGCGACAGATTACGCCCCGTGCAGCAGCATTGAAGATGGCCAAGGCACGGGTCATGCAAGCGATGTGTAGCCGTCGCTGGTCGCTGTATTAGTTAGCCGTTGGCAGGATAGGGCGATCGGCTTTAGACGCAGAGGCCAACTGGTATCCACCGAGTGGATAATCCAACCGCCATTTCATCATTCGGTTTCGAATGTATGATCCATCTCGCTATCAAGAATCAGGTGAGCATCATCGGCATCTTGATGGATATGAGCGTGAATCTCTTCAGCACTGCCGGCAGTGGCCAGAATCAGGCTCAAAATGGCATTGTCGGATTCGTTTTTGTGTTGGCGTCGGGCCGCGATTGCAGCGTAGACCTCATTGGAAACGGTGATAGTTCTGGACATGGCGATAACCTCCCATTCAGCACTGGCCGTTTTAGCTCCTTAACTATGGTTTATCGTTTCGCTAAATCAAGATAACGGGCTAGATAGCTTGCCCCTAAATCCGTCATATCCGGGCGGCCATCACTCCTCGCCACGGTCAGGTTCGCCGCAACTTCGTAGGATCTGCGAGCGGGCCTGGTCGCGAAGCTTGACCACCTCCGTCCAGTTGCTGCCTTCGGGTATCAGCGGCTGACTTATTCGGATCTGAACGGAGCCCTGCCTTGGCAGCCAGGAACCGGCGCGCAGTTTGGAGCGTGAACCGCGAATGCTGACCGGTACCACGGCGACCCCGGCTTCGGCGGCGGCCGCAAAGGCACCCATATGAAAGGGGCGCAGGCCGGGAATGCGGTCGAAAGTTCCCTCAGGGAAAAAGATCAGCGACTGGCCCTGGGCTACATCCTGAGCCAACCGGCGGGCATCGGCGAGCCCGCGCTGCAGGTCAAAGCGTTCCACCAGCTTTGCCCCCACGCGCCTGAACAGCAGGTACAGCACCGGGTTGCGTTTAAACTCTCCCTTGGCGACAAAGCCGAAATCTGGCGGCAACACCGCCGTTAACAGCAGTGCATCCAGGTAGCTGCAGTGGTTGGCGACCAGCACGCAGTGATGCTCCGGAAGGTGCTCCACGCCTTCCAGGTCGATACGGGTTGCGCTCATGCTAACCACCAGGCCCATCGCCTTTTTGGCCAGGGATCGACACCACCGCTGGTTAAACAACGGCAGCATCAGCAGCCAGACCACTGTTCCCAAAACGGCCAGCAGCATCCACAGGTAAGCGCCGTAGAGATACTCGGCGATAGTACGGCCACTGCGGCGAATCTGCGGGCCGATGGTGGCCAGCGCCAGGCGGCCTAGTTGCCACCATAACGCGGTGCGGCCCCTGCCGAGCTGGTCACGTTGATAGAGCTCCCGGCAGGCGGCTCGTCGCACCTTGCCGCTGGATGTTTTGGGGACGCTGTGCAGTGGTGCCAGCACCACCTTGTCGGCCATAGCCCCGAGTAAGGTTAGGCAGAGCTGTTGGATCTGCTGCTGCAGTTGATCCCGCTCCTGGCGATCCTGCTCCCGGGTTTCGGCTACGATCACCAGCTGTTCCACGCCCTGCGGCTGGGGGCTGGCGAATACGGCGACACCGCCTTTGTGAATGCCGGCCAGCTCGCTCACGGCTTGTTCCAGCTCGTGCGGGTAGAGGTTGCGACCGGCACGGATGATGATGTCTTTGCTGCGGCCGGTGATAAACAGCTCGCCGCCGGCCATATAGCCGCGATCACCGGAATCGAGCCAATCGCCTCGGAACAGCTTGCGGGTTTGCTCGTTGTTGCGAAAGTAACCGCTGGTGGTCGACGGCCCCTGAAACTCGACGTCTCCCTGCTGACGCTCGGGCAGCTCGTTGCCCAAGGCGTCAACGATACGGATCTGGTGGCCACTCAACGGTCGTCCGACCGAGACAAACTCCAGCGCTTGAGACTCGTCGTCGGCAGCAGCGAGCGCTTGGCTATCGCGCATCAGCGGTTCGCGTTGTACCCGGTCGATCAGCGGTTCGCGCTCGATCGGGGGAAACGCCAGCCCGACCGAGGACTCGGCTAAGCCGTAGACCGGTAGCATGGCCTGGGGGCGGAGCCCATAGGGGCGCAGGCGTTCGCTGAAACGCCTCAGGGTCGCCGGGTTGACCGCCTCTGCGCCGTTCAGTGCTGCGCGCCAGCAGCTGAGATCCAGCCCTTGCAGCTGCGGTTCCTGCAGCTTGCTCAGGCACAGCTCGTAGGCGAAGTTGGGTGCTGCCGACAGGGTGCCGCGGTGCTGGTCGATCAGCTGGAGCCACAGTAGTGGCCGGGCTAGAAACAGCAGCGGTGAGAACACCACCAGCGGCGCGGCATGGTAGAGGCTGCCCAGCCAGGCACCGATTAATCCCATATCGTGGTAGAGCGGTAGCCAGCTGACGCAGACATCGGTGGAGTCGACCCGCAGCGCCTGGCCGAAAGCACGGATGTTGGCCAGCAGGTTGGCGTGGCTGAGGATGACGCCTTTGGGGTTGCCGGTACTGCCGGAGGTGTACTGTAAAAAAGCGGTATCCTGGCTCTGCGAGGTGTAGTTGAATTCTACTGCCTCCAGTTCGTTGAATTCGGCCACCGATATCAGGCTTTGCAACGTGGCTACCTGGGTTTTCAGAAACCGCGACACGGTCAGCGCTTCGGGCACCGTTACCAGTAGGCGGGCCTGGGCGTTATTGAGAATGCCGGCGTGGCGGCGTAGATGCTCTTCCAGTTGTGACGGTCGTAGCGGCGGGTAGATGGGCACCGGCACGGCACCGGCCAACAGAATGCCGAAGAAAGTGGCGAAATATTCGCGACTGGTTGGCAGCATAATGGCGACGCTTTGTCCGGCCAGTATCCCTTTGGATAGCAGTAGCGTAGCCACCCGCATCGCTTCGTTGTGGAGGTCGCGGTAACTGATGGTTTCAAACTGCAGGGCATTTCTATAAAGGTATAGGTGAGGGCGATCGCCATGGGCGGCGACATGCCAGGCCAAGACCTGCTGCAGGGTTTTCGCCTGCAGCGGATCTGATTCGGTGGATTGCAGCTGCGGTTCCGGTGTCGATGCGCTGTGCTGACCATCCGCCGGTCGGCCGGCGCGAAGCAACTCCCGTAACAGGTCGCGTGGGCTCTCGGCGTTCATCAGCAGGGATTCGGGCAGAGACACGCCGAAGCCTTGCTCGATCCGCACCAGCATTTCCGCCCGGGCCAGGCTGTCAAACCCCAGGTCTTGATCTAGCGAGCTGTCGAGACTGACAGGTGCTGCGCTGGTTCGCCCCGGTTGAATCTCCTGGCGTAGGGCTTCGAGCAGAGTCAGGAGTTTCTCGGCTGTTTGGGTATCGTTGAGCGGCTGGGGTTCGGCAAGGTCAGCCACGGTCTCTCTCCACAGGCTGGTTTAGCGCGATGACCCCGGTCAGGGCGTGTCGAGAGCGGGGTTGTAAGCTAACTGGTTGAATAGTTTAGTTGAGAAACCGCCAGCGATGGCTTGGGCCAGTCGTTGTCCTGGACTGGCATCGACCCGGTAAACGGGGCTACAGGTGGCAGTCTTTAATCACGTAGCACTCCTCTCGTAGAGCACCGTCGCCATACTGGACCAGGAAACATTCGCGCTTGATACCGCAGCCCTTCTCTTTCTCTGATTGGATCGGTTTGGTTTTCATCGGGTATATGGTGATAGTCGAGCCGCCCCTTAACTTCTTGATTAGGGATTCCGGTAGGGTTTCGGGGGTGGGTTCAGCGGCTTGTACCGTAGCGTTCCATGCGATGGCCAGCCCGAGCAGGTAGGCAAGTTTCACAAGGGTCTCCGATCTTGTCAGTGATGATCGATAGCTCTGTAAATATAGCTAATAACTCAAATGAAAAGAGGCTTTCTACCGGGCTTAGGCTAGGTAGGGGCTAGGGTCTAGTTGGCCGGTTTGTGGCGAATGTAGCGACCGTTTTCAAAGCGTGAGAAGCACTGCTCCACTAGAGGGTGGATGACCGGGTCGACGCTATCATCGGCCTCCAGATTGCGTTCCGCCACGTAGGTGGTGTGAGTGCCTTGGTGGACGAGTACGGAATACCAGGGCTGGTCTTTCGGTGGTCTGGATTTGGCAACGGTTTCATACCACTCTTCGCTGGCCTGGCAGGTTTGATCGACATCGACAACAACGCCGCGGTAGTTGAATAGCCGATGGTGGATCAGCTGCCCGACGCAGAATTTAGCTCGGCTGATATTGGTGACGGTTCCCATAACGTTGTCTCGGTGATCGGGTTAATCGGTGCTTCTCTAATTTTAGCTAACCGCTTTTTTAGCTAACTACTTTGGGGTGCCTGCCGAGTAGTCACTTCTGAACGCGTTATTCAGGCAGGCGGCCACTGCGTTGCAGTCGCCGGGTGACCGTATATCGGTAACCGCGAGATAGTAGCGGTCGAATACCCGGCAAGCCGATCAGCCAGGCCATCGGTTTTAACCAGCGAACTCGTCGCATCAGCACAATATAGGCGTCCAGCTCAGAAAGTATCCGGCCGTCGGCGGTCATGAGATGCAGCTCGGTCAGGGCTTTATTTGGGTCAATCCCTAGGCGCTCCAGCTCGGCTTCACGGTCGGTGATATCGACCCAGCAGACTTGCTCAGGATCACCGGAATCCAGCTGTTCGTAGTTGCGCCGATCCTGGACGCAGCGCGGGCAGGCACCATCGTAAAAAACCTTGATGGGCTGATCTCCTTGGCTCATCGATTAGCACCTGTTACTGATCCCAGAGAAGCTTTAACTGTTTGCCGTTTCATCGCTACTCATTCCCTCGGTTGCTTTTTGCAGGTGCTGAAGCATTTCGATCGGCAGCGGGAAGACCACGGTGTTGCTGTGCTCGCCGGCGATCTCAGTCAGGGTCTGCAGGTAGCGTAGCTGCAAGGCTTGGGGTTGTTGGGACAGGGTTTTGGCCGCCTGGCTAAGCTTTTCAGCCGCCTCCTGCTCGCCCTGGGCGTGGATCACCTTGGCGCGCCGCTCGCGCTCTGCTTCGGCTTGCTTGGCGATGGCGCGAATCATCGACTCGTTCAGGTCGACATGCTTGATCTCGACGTTGCTGACCTTGATGCCCCAGCTGTCGGTTTGCTGATCGAGAATGGTTTGGATGGCGCTGTTGAGGGTCTCGCGGGAGCTAAGCATATCGTCTAGTTCGTACTGGCCCAGCACCGACCTCAGCGTGGTCTGGGCCAGCTGGCTGGTGGCTTCATGAAAGTTCTCGACATTGATGATCGCCGGCTGGGCGTCGGTGACCCGGTAGTAGACCACCGCGTTGACCATGACCGAGACGTTATCCTTGGAGATCACGTCCTGAGTGGGAACGTCCATCACCACGGTACGGATATCGACCCGTACCATCTGTTGGATCAGGGGGACGACGATGATCAGCCCCGGCCCTTTGACCCGGTAGAAGCGACCCAGCATAAAGATCACCCCGCGCTCATACTCGCGCAGGATGCGGAACATGCTGACCAGCAGCACCAGTACCAGGATCACCATGGCGATGGTAAAGGCGTTGGTAAAGTATTGGGCGAGCATCATCGGTCTCCCTTTTTAACTTCGAGTATTAACCCATCGATTGCGGTGATGGTGACGCTGTCACCCCGTTTGATCGCCTCAACGCTGTGAGCGTTCCAGGTTTCACCTTGAATCGACACCTTGCCGTCACCTTCGAAGCTGACCAGGGCTGTTGCCTGTTGGCCCAGCATGGTCGAGACACCGCTGACCACCGCGCTACGCCTTGCTTTCAGGGCCAAAGCCAGGGCCAGGATCGCCAGTACCAAGGTCATCAGAGTAAAGGCGGCGATTACCGGCAGGGCGATCTGATAAGCCGGTAGCTGTGTATCCATCAACAGCACCGAGCCGATGACGAAGGCGATAGCGCCACCCAGGCCGAACAGACCAAAGCTGGGCGACAGCGCTTCCACCACCATCAGGCCGATACCCAAGGCGATCAATGCCAGCCCGGTATAGCTGATCGGCAGCAGTTGCAGGGCATAAAGCGCCAGCAGCAGACAGATGCCGCCGACGATCCCTGGCAAACCGATGCCGGGGTGGTAGAACTCCAGCAAGAGGCCGTAGACCCCGAGCATCATTAGGATGTAGGCGACATTGGGGTTGGTGATCACCAGCAGAAACTGATGGCGCCAGTCCGGTTCGATCAGCTGTAACTGCATGCCCTGGGTCCGGAGTGGGTAATCACGATTCTGCACTTGTACTACTCGGCCATCGAGCTGGCGAAGCAGGTCGTCGATATCGACCGCCACCAGGTCGATCACCTCCAGCTTCAACGCTTCGGCGGCATCGATGCTGGCAGCTTCGCGAACAGCCGCTTCGGCCCAGTCGGCATTGCGACCACGTAGTTCGGCCAGACCACGTATGTAAGCCACCGCGTCGTTGACTACTTTGCGTCTGAGGGCGGTGGCATTGTCATCGGGCTGTTGATCATCCTGGCTGCGAGGGTAGGGCGAGCGTGGTGCACTGGGGCCGCCGATCTGTACCGGGGTCGCTGCACCCAGGTTGGTGGCCGGGGCCATCGCTGCGATATGGCTGGCGTAAAGAATATAGGTGCCGGCGCTGGCGGCTCGGGCACCCTGGGGAGAGACATAGCTGATCACCGGAATCGGCGAGGCGATGATCTGCTTGATCAGGCTTCGCATCGATTTATCCAACCCGCCCGGAGTATCCAGCTCGATAACCAGTAGCTGGGCATCGGCATCAGCCGCGTCGCTGATGGTACGCTCGACCAGATCACTGCTGGCCGGGCCGATGCCTCCGGCCAATTTTAGCCTCCAACCGACAGGCGAGTCAGACGGAGAAGTCTGTTGGGCTAGAGCCGCAGGGGGTAGCAACAACAGGGTCAATAACAGTAGCGCCAGTAACGACAACAGTGGACGCGACCAATTGTAGGGGGCGGGCTTAGCCATAAGCGATTACGCGGGGCTGATGTAGGTAAGTATAGGTTTTTCAGGGCTGGACAGTTGAGGGTCAGCTAATCGTGGATTAGCAAGACGGCAAGGAAAATCTGACTCTTGGTTGACATATATATGCGTACGCATCAATTGATGAAGGGTCTGGATTTCGCTAAAACGACGTTGGTGGGCACGATGGCAGTCTGCCTATTGGGGCAGAACCTGATGAAAATCGCGGTGTTCGGATCACTGGGGTTTAACCCGTTACCCTGGCTGCCGGTGGTGTTGGCGATGATGGTGACGGGCTTTGTCGGTACCTGGCTTGGGGCCTTGTTGCTGGGACGTTTATATGAGCACCGCTTCAGGTTGTTGCTGAAGTGGGCTATGAAGCTGATCGCGGTGACGTTGCTGGTTGAGACTCTGATCTGAACCGGTCAAAGCCGTTATAAGTCTAGGGTGGCAAACCTTTCGACGGCGATGCTAGGTGGTAGTAGCTGGTCAATAGTTGATCGTAGCGTCCGGAGGCTTTGATCTGATCCAGTTTGGTCTGCCATAGCGCGATCAGGCTATCTGGGGTATCGGTAGAGAAGGCCAGATAGCCGTCGGTGGCGTAGAGAGGGACCTTGGTATTGGCGATCGAATCTGTGTCGGTTTGGGTTTGCAGGCGCATCTGCGGTTCCAGGTCATCCCCCAGGGTGGTTAGCGATACCCGTTTGAGTTTGAGCATCTCCCAGCAGCTTTCATAGGAATCGGCATCGATCAGATTGGTGAAGCTGTTGGCGCGCATGTATTGGGCATGGGAGTTACCGCGACGAACGCAGATCGCTTCGACGCGCTTAGCATCGGCCAGGTTGGAGATCCCCGTTGGCGCGCCGGCATTCTCATAGAACGAGACGGTATTGGATTGCAGCGGGCCAACCCATTTGAAATGGGACTCGCGTTCCGGGGTGCGGTTCAGATTGAACAACGCGCTGAGCTTTTGACGACTCAGGGTTCGGATACCGCGCTCCAATGGGATCGACTGGATCTTGGGTGGCTGGCCAACGCGCTGCATCAGCTCGCGGACCAGTTCGACCAGAAAGGCCCGCCGTCCCGCGTGGGGTAAACCGCGTAGCTGCCCGTCTGCATCCCGCTCGGTAGCTGCGTCGGCGCTGTGGGTGTAGACGATCACCGTCTCGGCGCGGGCGTTGGTTGCCCAAACCCAAAGAAGTAACGCCAGCAGTACGCGTAGGGAGAACAACATCTGCCTCCTCGATTCATGCACCAGAGAAACCGATAACCACTGGTTGTCAGTGTAGTGCTTTCAGGTGGGGGGGTGATGACCGCTGTCGATTTCTGTGGCTAGACAAGTGCCTTTAGATCGGCAGGAGTATCGATATCCAGTTGAGCGCCGGGCAGGGCAACCTTGATCAAGCGGCCACATTGCTCCTGGGGTTGGAGCAGGCGACGTGCGCCCTGGTCCCCGTCAAGCTGCTCGAGCTCGTTAAAGAAGCTGGCGGGAAACAGTGCCGGCACACCGGCTCGTTGCGCATATTCGGCCGCCACGATCCGATCACCATCGGTGTGATTAATCAGATAGCGGTAGTCCTGGGTCAGCAGCGCGGCTTGATCGGCCAGGGCGATCAGCAGGGCGTCGTAGTTTTTGTTTGAGTCGTTGGCCTTTGTGTCCTTATCCTGTCGCCTGATCGCCTCAACACCTCGGGCGATGGAGACGCCCAGCCCCTGCTGCCAGTCGGGGTTTTCAATCAGTTGCGCCCGAGGCTGAACAATCGATGCGAGCCGCTGCCGGTGGGCACCGACGACACAGAACAGGTCCTCGCCGAACAGCGGCTGCAACTGCTCCAGCGCGTGCTGCAGCATCGGTTTGCCGTGGATATCGGCCAGCTGTTTGACCGAGCCAAAACGGGAGCCGGCACCGGCGGCCATCAACAGGCAGGCCATTCGCATCGCCATCGGTTATTGCCCTACGGCCATCGGTTGTGGACAGGACTCGACCGCTTGGTGCAGAACGGCATGGCACTCGGCCAGGATCGATAGCGCGATGCTCTCGGGCAACTGGCCGCCGATCGGTAGTCCCGCCGGACCGGAAACGTGGCAGCCAAGTTGGCGCTCCTCCAAACCCGCTCGCTCGAGCACTTGATGGTAGCGATGCTGCGGGCCCAGCAGGGCGATATGCTGCAGACCACTGCGGTGCAGCCGGTGTAAACCCTCGGCATCCAGCTCGATGTTATGGGACATCAACACCGCCGCATCGACCCGATGGTCGATGGAGTATTCGGTCAGGCTGTGATCCAGCGAGCGCAGCACTCGGTCGGCCTGGGAGAAATGTTCGGCGCGGGCATTGGCCGGGCGCGGGTCCGCCAGGGTGACCCGCCAGCCCAGGGTGTGGGCGATCTGCACCAGTGGCCGGGCATCGACCCCGCCGCCCACCACCAGCAGGTGGGGTTCGGGCCGGATCGGGGTGACCAGCCAGCCGGCTTCGATCCGGCTGCGCTCGAACGGGCGCTGTTCGCCCGGTTGGAACCGGGCTCCCATGCCGCCGATCTGCTGGTAGTAGGTGCCCAGCTCACGACGACTCAGCGTCTCGGCCAGGGCTCCCAGATCCAGGTCATGCTCGCGGCTCAGCGGTTGCAGCATGATATGCACGATACCGCCGCAGCCGATCCCCAGTTGAAAGGCCAGATCGTCCTCATCACTGCCGTCGTAGGTCAGTGTTGTCGGGCGGCCGCTGTGAATCACCCGGCGGGCCTGGCGGACGATATCCGATTCCAGGCAACCGCCGCTCAGTAGGCCGTATTGTTGCCCCAGTCCGTTGATCAGCATCATCGCACCGGCCTTGCGGTAGGCCGAGCCTTCGGTCTTGTAGACCGTGCCCAGCACCCACTCCTCGGTATCCGATGCCTGCCAAGCGCTAAGCAGGTGGGAGAGTTGGTTGCTCATTGTAGGCTCCTTCTCAATCGGCTTCTCGGTCTTGCGATCAGATCGGAAACAATCAGATCGAAATCAGACAAAGCTCAGTCCACTGTTGGTCATCGGCAGGTCCAGAATCCGCTTGCCGGTGACGGCGAAGATGGCATTGGCCACCGCTGGGCCGGTTGGCGGAACGCCCGGTTCACCCACTCCGGTGGGCGCTTCGTTGGAGCTGACGATGCGGACCTCGATGGCGGGCATGTCGGCCATCCGCAGCGGTTGATAATCGGGGAAGTTGCTCTGGACCACCTCACCGTCTTGCAGCGTAATGGCGTTGCGCATCACGGCACCGAGGCCGAACCCGGCACCGCCCTCCATCTGGGCGCGAATGACGTCGGGGTTGATGGCAACACCGCAATCCACCGCGATATGCAGCTTGTCCACATGCACCTTGTCACCGTCTGCGCTGACATCGGCCACCACAGCCACGAAAGTGTTGAACGAGTAATGGGCCGCGAAACCGCGTTTTTGGCCCGGTTTCCAATCGGCCAGATCCCGTGCCGCCTCGATCACGCCGGCCAGACGGGCCTGCTCCTTATGGCTGCGATCGAGCAACGACAGTCGCAGTTCGACCGGATCCCGTTCGGTTTCGTGGGCCAGCATATCGATCAGGCTTTCGATCACATAGGCGTTGTGGGTGTGACCTACCGAACGCCACCAGAGCACCGGTACCGGGGTTTCGAAATTGGTCACCCCGACCGACATCTTCGGCAGCGTGTAGAGGCTATCGGCGACCCCTTCGATGGTGGTGTGATCGATGCCGTTATGGACCATCACGCTCTCGAACGGGCTGCCGATCAGAATCGATTTGGCGGTGATGCGGTGATCCCAGCCGATGATCTGGCCGTTCTCATCCAGGCCGATGCTGGCCCGGTGCTGTGCCATCGGACGGTAGTAGCCACCGCGGATATCGTCCTCACGGCTCCAGATCAGTTTGACCGGTAGCTTCTGTCCCAGCAGGGCATAGGCCAGTGCCGCTTCGACATGGTAGTCGGCGGTGGGGGTGGCACGACGGCCGAAAGAGCCACCGGCATAGAGGGTTTCGATCTCGACCTGTTCCGGCTTGAGCTGCAGTACCGCGGCGATGGTGCCATGGGCGATCGCCGGGAACTGACAGCCGTCGAGGACCCGGACACCGTTGGCGGTCGGTTCAAACACGCATACCAGCGGTTCCATCGGTGCGTGGGCCAGGAACGGGAAGCTGAATTCGGCCTCAATGCGTCTCGGCGCGGCATCGACCAGCGCAGCCACTTGCTCGGTGCCGTCGGACTTGGCCTGATGCTGGGGCGATTGGTTGACGGCACGATGATCCGCCACCAGCTGATCGCTGCTACGCTGTTCGGCGCCGGATAGGTCCCATTGGGCCTGGATCGCATTTCGAGCCTGGAGGGCGGCCCAGGTGTTTTCGGCATAAACCGCCACACCGGCAGCGTTGGGTAGTGCCTTGGCATCGACAAAACCGCTGATCTTTGTTGCCTGACTGGCATCGAAGTCGATCAGTTTGCCGCCGAACTTGGGGGCGCGAAGAATCACCACATAGCGCATGCCCGGCAGCTTCACGTCCATCGCGAAGCGAGCGCTGCCGTTGGTTTTGGCTTTGGAATCTTTGCGTGGCAGCTTCTGCTTGCCGATTAGTTGGAACTGCTCCGGGGACTTCAGTATGGGTTCCGGATTGGGTTCCATCCCGGCGGCCAGCTCGACAAAATCGCCGAAGCTGCCTCGGTGGTTACCGGCGCTGAGCACGCCTTTTTCCACTCTGATCTGTTGCGGGGCAACCTGCCATACCCGGGCTGCGGCCTTGACCAGCAGCTCACGGGCCGCGGCACCGGCCTGGCGGTACTGCATGAAGGAGTTGGCGATGGCGGTGGAGCCGCCGGTACCTTGGGAGCCAAACGCCAGGTTCTTGTACTTGGCGTTATCGGATGGGGCAAATTGCGGTTTGACCCGGCTCCAGTCCGCGTCGAGTTCTTCGGCCACCAGGGTAGTGAGGCCGGTAGTGGTTCCTTGGCCCATCTCGAAGTGCTTGATGATCACCGTGACCATGCCGTCGGCATCGATACGAACAAAGGGGTTGAACTCGGTGCTCTGCTGACCGGCGGCCAGCGCACCGCGCGGATTGATGCCGACCAGCAACACAGCGGCACCGCTGGCGCCGGCTTTGAGGAAATTACGGCGAGAGATAGCAACACTCATGGATCAGCCCTCCAGCTTGTCGGATGCGGTTTTGATCGCGTCTTTGACGCGAACGTAGGTGGCGCAGCGGCAGACATTGCCGGACATGTAGCTGTCGATCTGCTCATCGCTGGGGTTGGGGGTTTCTTTGAGTAGCCCCACGGCGGACATGATCTGTCCCGACTGGCAGTAGCCGCACTGGACCACATCCTTCTCGCCCCAGGCTTGCTGGACGGCTTCGGCGATCGGATCACCGCTGCCTTCGAGGCCTTCGACGGTGCGGATCTCGCCCCCGGCGGCGACACTGATCGGGGTGACGCAGGAGCGGATCGGGGTGCCGTTAAGGTGAACCGTGCATGCGCCGCAGGAAGCGACACCGCAACCGAACTTGGTGCCGGTCAGCTCCAGCTGATCACGGATAACCCACAGCAGTGGGGTGTCGGGAGCTACATCCAGATGGTGCAGCTGGTCATTGATTGTCAGTTGAATCGCCATGATTGCCTCGTGCCTGTTGTTTCTTAACCTTGGGAACTGCGCTATTAGTGGCAACCCGGACTTCCCGGGTTGGTTCATTTCTTGATGGATACGACCAAGCGAAGGGGTGAAGGAGACGACTTGGTTGAGATCGGTCCTGACAATATAGGTCGGGGTTGGCGTCAAACGAATGCACTAAACTGCCTATCACTTGCACAAAACTCTAAAAGCCAAGAGAGACGTTTGGTGCCTGCCGAACGGCTGTTAAGGTGGGCAGGTAAGTTACTGAATCGATGAAATCCGGAGCCCCGTATGGCAGAGACCGCTTCTCCCTTGACGCAGTTACGCGATCTGATCGATCGCCATGCTCCACATGAGGGCTTGAACGAAACGCCGATTTCCCAGCTGGTGACTTTCAGAGGCAGTGAGTCCTATCGGGGCAAGCCGACGATGTATGAGCCGATGCTGATTCTGGCGGCCCAGGGGCAGAAGTTCCTGTATCTGGAGGGTAAGCAGTTTGCTTATGGCGCCGGTCAACTGCTGGCGATTTTTACTCCGATGGCGTTCGAGTGTGAGGTGGTGGGTGCCAGCCCGGATCAACCGATGCTGGGGATGGCGATCTGTTTGGATCGACATCGTTTAGCCAGCCTGCTGCTGAAAATGGAGCAGGTACAGCCCCAGCATGACATGCCGGAAGTCGATAACAGTTCGGCGGTCTTTTCGGCTCCGATCGGCGACAAGCTGATGCAGACCTCGCTGAGGTTGTTGCAGTGCCTGGATGATCCCGCCGAGGCGTCGGTATTGGGCGAGTCGATCATCGATGAAGTCTACTACCGGATTCTCAGCGATGAACGTGGCGGTGCCTTGAAGGTATTGCTACGTCAGCAAGGGCCGATCCAGCAGATCTCCCGGGTGGTGGAATACCTGCACGAAAACCTGGATCAGACGATCGCCGTGGACGAGCTGGCCGCGACGGTGAATATGAGCGTGTCCGGGTTCCACAAGAAGTTCAAAGAGGTGATGCATCTGTCACCGTTGCAGTACACCAAGCTGATCCGCCTCAACAAAGCCCAGACCTACCTGATGGCCGGACACAGTGTCAGCGAGGCGGGCTACCGGGTCGGCTATAACAGCCCGGCCCAGTTCAGCCGCGAATACAAGCGCCAGTTCGGCACCGCCCCGTCGGCGATGCTGGCGGGTTGATCAAGATGGTCTGAGTCAGCCTGCTTTGTAGTGCTGTCGGACACTGGCGGCGCTGTGTAACTCCCGTCCCATACTCAGTATGGTTTGGCGTAACTGAGCCACCTGCTCGGCGTTGTTGTTAGCCTGCGTGCCGTCGCTGCGCAGCAGGTTGTTCTCGAACCCGACCCGGGCATCGCCATCGAAGCTGCAGGCGGCCGCCAGGCACTGCTGCTCGCGCTGACCGAAGGCGCACAGCGCCCAGGGAACCGTCGGGATTTGTCTTTGTTCGAGCTGCTGCAGGAACGGCAACAGCTCCTGCGGATTGGATTGCTGACCCTGGCTGTAGCGTCCGAGCACGAACAGCAGGTGATGATGGTCGGTCGGCAATACGCCCTGATCGATCAAGCGGTAGTATCGGGCCAAGTCATCGGCGCTGTAGAGAATGTACTGGGCCAGAATGCCGCGGCTTCTGACCCAGCCGAAGAAGTCGGCGGCCTGCTCAAGCCAGCTGTCATCGGGAATCAGCTCGCGCAGGGCAAAGGAGGCGGCTTCTGGCTGCAGCTCGCGGATCAACTCCATCTGCTGCGGCGGTTGGTAGATCCCGACCGCTTCGGTGGTCAGCTGCACGATCACCTGATCGCCCAGCTGATCGGTTACCTGTTTGAGCATGGCGGCGTTGTCGTCGATCTCCAGGCTATGCCGACCCTCGGCATCGCGGGCATGCAGATGCACCATCGCTGCGCCGGCTTCGGCGCAGGCGGCGACCTCATCGACCATCTCGGCCGGGCTGATCGGCAGCGCCGGATGGTCGGCTTTGGTGCGACGGGCGCCGTTGGGGGCAACGATGATCAGACAGGGGGTACTCATTATGCGGCCTCCTTGGCCATAGAGTGGAATACCTGATTCAGGCTCAGCGACAGTTTATCGACCAGTTCGTCCAGTTGATTGTCACTGATGATGTAGGGCGGTGCCAGCAGCACATGGTGGCCCTGTACCCCGTCGATGGTGCCGCCCATCGGGTAGCACATCAGGCCGTTGTCCATTGCGGTCTGCTTGATCCGGGCTGCCAGTGCTGTGTGCGGAGCGAACGGCAGCTTGCTGTCACGATCCTGCACCAACTCCAACCCCATAAAGAGTCCCCGGCCGCGGATATCACCGATGCGGGGATGGCTGGCGAATCGCTGGTTGAGCCGTTCGGCCAGACCTTGCCCCTGACGACGCACTTGCGCCAGCAGCTGATCCTGCTCAAATGCCTGCAACACCGCCAGCGCAGCCGCCGAGGCGGTGGCATGGCCCATGTAGGTGTGGCCGTGCTGGAAGAAGCCGCTGCCGTTTGCGACTGCGTTGTAGAGTCGGGAGCTGGCGATCATCGCCCCGATCGGCTGGTAACCGGCGCCCAGCCCCTTGGCGACGGTAACGATATCGGCCTGGATCTGCTCCTGCTCTTGGGCGAACAGGGTGCCAGTGCGGCCGATGCCGCACATCACCTCGTCGAGAATCAGCAACAGGCCATACTGGTCGCAGATCTCGCGAATCCGGGTGAAGTAACCTTCGACCGCCGGAACGGCGCCGGCGGTGGCGCCGACCACCGGCTCGGCGATAAAGGCGGCGACGTTTTCCGGTCCCAGCTCAAGCAGTTTCTGCTCCAACTCGTTGGCAACCCGCTGGCCGTACTGGTAGTCGGTTTCCCCCGCATGTTTGTCACGGTAGGCGTAGCAGGCGGCGATATGCTCGGCGCTGGTCAGGATCGGATCGAACGGTGCCCGACGCCACAGGTTGCCGCCCACGCCCAGCGCCCCCAGGGTGTTGCCGTGGTAGCTCTGGCGCCGGGAGATAAAGTGGACCCGTTGTGGCTGATCGATCTCGACAAAGTACTGCCGTGCTAGTTTCAGCGCCGACTCCACCGCTTCGGAGCCGCCGCTGACCAGATAGACGTGGTTCAGATCACCGGGAGCCTTGGCGGCCAACTGCTCGGCCAGCTGCTCGCAGGCTTCGGAGGTGAAGAAACCACTGTGGGCGTACGCCAGTTGCTCGACCTGGGTGTTGATCGCCTGACGAACGCCAGGATGGTTGTGACCCAGGCAGGAAACAGCAGCACCGCCGCAGGCATCCAGATAGGCATTGTTGTGCTGGTCAAAGAGGTAAACCCCTTCGCCGCGAACGGCAGTGCGAAGTGGGGTGTGGCAGTGGCGGTGGAATACCTGGCTCATTTTTAGTCTCGGTGCGTCAGTGAGTCGTTGGGGTTGAAGTCCGCGTGATTTGGGCGAATTAGACGCCCGTTTAATCGTGGCGACAAACGAGTTATTCTGAGCAGGTATTACCAAATGGAATATCTGATCGGGTTCGGGGAGAACAGCCATGCAACGAAATCTACCCTCAATGGCTGCCTTGAAAGCGTTTGAGGCATCGGCCCGCTGTTTAAGCTTCTCCCGTGCGGCCGAAGAGCTGTTTCTGACCCAGGGGGCGGTCAGCAAGCAGGTGCAACAGCTCGAACATTACTTGGATCAAAGCCTGTTCGAACGCTTACCGACCGGGATTCAGCTCACCGCCGCCGGCGAGCTGTACTATCCGCCGGTCTGCCAGGCCCTTGACATCCTGCAGGCCAGCACCGCTCAGCTGAGTCAGGCCGGCAATATCAGCAAGGTGGTGTCGTTGGATATCTCGCCGTCGCTGAGCTCACTCTGGCTGATACCCCGGCTTGCCGATTTCAACGCCCGTCATGGTGATATCCATCTGGATATTCAGGTTGGTGACGGCAATATCCGTGCCCAGACCCTGAATGCGGATATCGCGATCCGCTGTCTGCCGCTGGGTAACTACGCCGAAGCCCGCCTGATCGCTGAGGAGCGATTGCTGTTGATTGCCAATGCCCAGCAACAACGGCAAGCCCCGCTACGTACCATGGAGGCGTTGTCAGCCCAGACCCTGATTCCTCATCTGACCCGGCCGCAACTATGGAGCGCTTTTTTGGCCGCACAGTTCGATGAATCGGCGTCGCATTCTCCGGCCGGGTTTCAGTTTGGCGCCGGATTCCAGCATTTTTATATGACCCTGGAAGCGGTACTGCATGGAATGGGATTCGGTCTGGTACCGGATTCTATGGCCGCCGCCGCGCTTTACCGGGGTGATGTGGTTAACCCGTTGGAGAGCAGTTTTCGCAGTGGTTACGGTTACTACCTGATTGTGCCGGCTCACAAGGCACAGCTGGCGAAAAACCGTCGAGTTGCCGAGTGGTTGATCGAGCAGTTTGGCGACAGCAATGGTTGAGGAAAAACTGCGGGTTTGGTAAATCAGACGCTAATTTGACGCCGATCAAGATTTGATCAAGCGGAATCTGCTGTTTTTTTGAACATCTGGATTGTGCGCTGCGAAGATGGGTGTATGATGCTTAAGTCTAATTTTTAAGCATTTGGAGCTGATCAATGAACACCAATGTTTATACCGGTATTGCTAACGATGATCGCCGTATCGAGGCTGAACTGCAGGCCATGGGCGCCTATGATCAGGCCCAGGCCGACGAGCCTTCCATGCTGAGCAAAGCCCTGCTGGCGGTTGAAGACTTCATTACTTGGATGCGTTGGAAAGGCGAAGTTGGTGTTTACGGCTGCCGTGTTGGTGCGGTCTACGCCCGCTGCCTGGAATCCCGCCCCGCTTAATTGCTCCTCTTAGTCGCGGACCTGCCCGCCCGGGTGATGTTCGCGACGCTCCGTTGAAGCAGATTCCGTTCCTACCGCTGGAGGGAGGGATCTGCTCAACTCCAGATCTGTCTTTTGATCCTTGGTTTACCCTGTTCCTGATTCACCAGGGTAGCGGATCGCCATCCCAGCCGAAAAACTCCCCGCTGTTGATCAGACCGACCCTGTCCATCAGTTGACCGATCCGTTCGGCCGTTAATCCGGTCGAATAGAGCTTGTTGGCCGGTATGTTGCGCTGGAACGGCTGGGAAAGCGCGGTGTCGGTTGTGCCTGGATGAATCGCAACGACACAGGCGTTGGGGAGGTTGCGGCGCCATTCGATCGACAGAGTGCGAACAAACATGTTCAACGCCGCCTTGCTGATCCGATAGCTGTACCAGCCCCCGAGACGGTTGTCGCCGATCGAGCCGACTTTGGCGGATAGCACCCCGAATCGGAAGGTATCCTTGCGTTGGTAGAGCTGTTCCAACTCCTGGGCCATGGAGATAGCGCTGTGGCAATTGGCCCGGATGTTATCCAATAGGAACGACTCCGTGAGCTGACGTAGCTGCTTCTCCGGTGAGTGGGAGCCTTGGTGCAGCAGGCCACAACAAGAGACCAGCTGGCTGGGTTTGAGCTGCTGTTGGTTCAGCCATCGTGCAAAGCCCTGGTAATTTCCTTTGCTGGCGGTCGTGTAGAGCCTTAGATCGGGGTGCTGTAGGGTGAGTTGTTGCAGCTCTGCTGAGGCGTTATGGCTGACGGCGACCACCTGTCGGCCTTGGCTCAGCCACCGTTGAGTCAATGCCAGACCAATACCGCCGTTGGCACCATTTACCAGAGCGGTTATAGCCATAGCCACAACCCGGCGAGCAGATGGCAAAGGGTCACCGTGGCCGTCAGCATGATCCGCATCGACCAGTACCAGTTGGGGTAGCGCAGCTTCCAGCGCAGCCGGATCTCTGTGACCAGCAACAGTAAGAAGCCGCTGCCGCTGAGTCCAAGCCCCAGCTCGATCGGCAGCAACACCACCAAAAACGCCAGTAGTGACAACAGGACCGCGATACTGGTGGTGGGTAGCGGCTTAGATTCTTCGGTCAGGATGGCGGGTAGCCAGATTGCACCGGCCATAAACGCCAGAATTACTGCGCCATAGGCACCGAAAGACTCGATCGCTTGGCTTTGCATCGATGCGGGCCAGACTGGTAACAGGGCTCCCAATAAGATGAAGGGCACGACTCCCAACCAACTGTAAACCTGGACCTGGTTGCGACGTTGTAGTGTATGCATGACATTCTCCCACCGGGTCTAGCTGAGAAATTCGGCTCGGGTGTGGTGGTTGGTCTTGAAAATGCCGCCCAGGGCGGTGGTGGAGGTGGATGAATTCACATCTTTGACCCCGCGGGCTTTGACACAGTAGTGGGTGGCCTCTATCGACACGGCGACATTGTCGGTTTCCAGCAGCGTCTGAAGGGCCACCAGAACCTGCTGGGTCAGCCGTTCCTGCACTTGGGGGCGCTTGGCAAAGAAGCGGACGATGCGGTTGATCTTCGACGGCCGATGATTTTCTGGGCCGGGATATAGGCGACCCGGGCCGAGCCATCGATGGTTATAAAATGGTGCTCGCAGGTGCTGGTCAGATCGATCCCCTTGACCTTGACCATCTCATCCACCCCCATCTTATTCTCGATCACGGCGATCCGGGGGAAGTTGTCGTAATCGAGCCCAGCAAAAATTTCATGAACGTACATCTTGGCGATCCGGTGTGGGGTTTCACACAGGCTGTCATCGTCAAGATCGAGCCCTAAAGTGGCGACCACTTCGGTTAACAGCCCCCGGATGCGCTCGTATTTCTGTTCGGCCGTGTAGGGTGTTTCTACCAGCGGGGTTTCCAGGTGGTGCTCGATCAGGGCCGCTTGGACCCGTTCTGCTTCGGGTGAAATCATCAGGGTCACTCCTGTTCAGGGGACGCAGGTTGTTGCACCTGCTGCTCTAACGTCAGCGACACCGAGTCGGCAAAACGCAGTGCATGGGGCTTATCGATGGTGACTCGGGCGAAACTCACCCAGGGGTGGTCAGTACAGATCGCCAGGGTGTCCGCCACCAGTCTCTCCAGCAGCAGGAAACGGCCCTGCTCGATATGGGCGATGATGCGTTTGGTCAACGTCTTGTAGTTCAGCGCGTTGTCGACATGGTCGGACAGGCATTGCTGTGTGACGGGATAATGAATCTCGGCATTGACTATAATGTCCTGCTGTTTGCGTTTCTCCTCGGTGTTGAAACCAATATAGGTTCTGAGCCGAAGGTTGCTGATGTTGATGATGGCATTGTTGGTGGTCATGGGAACTCCTGATCGGTTAAGCCCGAGCCGCTGGTTTCAATTTCCGTCGCCTATTCGTAGTGACGTTGGGTGCGTGTCTTGATAACGGCGATATAGGCGTGCCAACTGGCGAAGCTCAGCAGTGGCATGATCAGGATGAAGCCCAGCGCCGAGGTGGCGAACCCAAGGGTGACCAGTGCCAGGATGGTGGCAGCCCATACCTGCATGGCGGGAAAGTTGGTGCGCACCGCGTGGACCGAAGAGACGATAGCGGTCATCAGATCAACTTTTCGTTCCAGGCAGATCTGCGGCGTAAAGGCCGACAGTGCGAAAACGGCCACCATCAAAACCATGCCAACGAGACTGCCGAATGCTAGGAAGGGTGCCATATCGAGCAGGCTGGGTTGTCCCAGCGTGGGATAGAGCGCATGAAGCAGGGTAGCCAACCGCATCCAGGCGATCATCACCAGTGTCAGCACGATGGCAAAGCCCCATTCTCCCACCGGGTTGCGGAACATCGATCGCAGGCTATGCAGCAGGGTGGGGCGCTGGCCTTTCTCCAGTTGCCAGGCAACATCGTATAGCCCCACGGCGAACACAGGACCGGCCAAAGCGAACGCCACGATGGCCGGCAGGATCACCAGATGTGTGCCCGAGTTGATAGTCATATACAGGATGGTTGCCGGAATCAGGCTGAACACCAGCCCGTAGATCAAGCTGACCAGCGGTGCGGCCCGTAGATCGTTCCAAGCCAGTTTGAGCCAGTGGAAAGCGGCGAGCGTGTCGACCTGATTGCAGGGTAGACAGCGGGCAAAGTCCGCGTGTTGGGTTTCTGTGTGAGTGGACATCTTCATTCCTCCGTAGTGATCGATTACTTAGAAGTACGCCCGGTGCTGCCAAATAGATCATTTTTCCGCAAGATTTATTTGTTTTTGTCTATATTTGTCATAGACAAATCGTGTTTTGTTTTGGTTTTGTCTGAGGTGTGTCCGGGCAGGGTTCTGTCGGGGCGGATTGGTAGTCTTTGAATGGTGGAATTAAGCATGGCTGATGAGGCAGTACTGGTCTGGTTTAGACAGGACCTGCGCCTGAATGACAATCCGGCGCTCTATCAGGCAGCGAAACAGGGCCGGATTTTACCGGTCTATATCCTGCCAGCGGCGCAGCAGGACGGCTGGTTTCCCGGTGCAGCCAGTCGCTGGTGGCTTCACCATTCGCTGGATTCTTTGGGGAAGCGATTGGGTGGGGCGTTACGACTCTTCCAAGGAGAGGCGCTGGAGCTGATACCAGAACTGTTGCATCAGACAGGCATCAAAAAGGTTTACTGGAATCGGGACTTTCAACCGGCGCAGATGCAGCGGGATAGGCGGTTGCAGCAACATCTGGAACAACAGGGTATCCAGGTAACAACCTTCAACGCCTCGTTGTTATGGGAACCGACGCAGGTACTGAAATCCGATGGCAGTCCCTACCGGGTCTATACCCCCTTTTTTCGACATGGCTGCTTGAAACAGCCTGAACCACGTTATCCACTGCCCGCGCCGCCTTCGATCAAAACTATGTCATCGGCGCCGAACGGGCTGTCATTGCAGCAGTTGGAGTTATTGCCTGACTCTCCGTGGTACCGACAGATCGCCCGGCAGTGGCAGCCGGGAGAGCCCGGTGCCGGCGATCGGTTGGCGAGCTTTGTCGAGCAACGACTGGCGAGTTACCAGCGGGGTCGCGACCATCCGGGATTGGATGCCACGTCGAGGCTATCGCCACATCTACATTTTGGCGAGCTTTCCCCCAATCAGATCTGGTATGTGGCCCGGCACGCCGAATTGCCGCGAGCCTGTGAGCCGGATCGAGAGCGTTTTATGGCCGAGTTGGGATGGCGGGAATTCAGCCACTACCTGTTGTATCACTGGCCCGAACTGCCGCAGAGCAACTTTCAGCCCAAGTTTGATCGCTTTGACTGGTCCGATGATCCCGAGTCGCTCCGGGCGTGGCAGCAGGGACGTACGGGAATCCCGATGGTGGATGCGGGGATGCGTGAGTTGTGGCAGACCGGTTATATGCACAACCGGGTACGGATGATTGTCGGCTCGTTTCTGGTCAAGAACCTGCGCCAACATTGGCATCGTGGGCAAGCGTGGTTTTGGGATACGCTGGTGGATGCGGACCTGGCCAACAACAGCGCCAGTTGGCAGTGGGTGGCGGGATCCGGGGCGGATGCGGCGCCTTATTTCCGGATCTTCAATCCGGTCACCCAGGGAGAGAAGTTTGATCCCAAGGGGGGCTATGTTCGACGCTTCTGTCCGGAGTTGGCGGCGCTACCGGATAAGTATCTGCACAGCCCCTGGCAGGCCCCGGTCAGCGTGCTCAAAAAGTCCGGCGTCCAACTGGGGACAAATTACCCCCGTCCGATGGTGGATTTGAAACTCAGTCGGGCCGAGGCACTGGCGGCTTTTGCGGCGATAAAACAGTGAGACCGGGTGGAGAGGGTATTCGACTAGCGCCAGCCCGGCTGCCACTGTTGGTCGTCTTTGAGTTCGGTCCAGACCATGCGGCGTTTTCTACTGGAGGTGAGCGCCAGCAGTTCGATCTGGATCAGATTTCGTGATGCGGTCGGGAAAACCCGAGTGACCTGGAAGTGTTTTTCATTATCCGAAGGATTGACCGCCGTCCATTTTGACAGGAGGAGCTTGCTGGGATTGATGCTGTTCATTGCGGCTCCTTGTCATGGGGGGCGGGTTGCCAATCAGCTTGTATGCGACTCGTTCAACTGCTTCAGCAGTGGCTTGAGCGCCTTCTTCAAATGAGTCATCTGCCTGACCACTTGGATCCGCCCAGGAAGCGCCCGAAGCCTGGTGATACCCTGACCTCCAGCCAGGATCGCGATCGAGGAGGGAATATTCTGCTCCAGCTCCTGCAGCTGGCTGAGGGTCTGCGGGCGCTTTTGGATCGCACTGAACGACAGCGCGATCGCATGGGGTTGCAGGAGTTGGCAAGCGTCTTGGAGTTGATCGATCGGGGTTTCCAGGCCGATGTTAATGGTTTCGACACCCTGTAACCGCAGCAGCAGCTCGACCATCATGATCCCCATACCGTGAGGCTCACCGGGCAGGGTGGTCAGCAATATACGTAACCCGGTTGCCGGTGCCGCCACCTGGCTGAGGGCGAGATTGATCGATGTGGTCAGCTGCTGAGTGATGTAGTGCTCGAGATAGATCGGGATCTGCCCGTCAGCCCAGGCGGTGCCGGTGAGCCTCAGCAACGGTTCGGCCGTTTGATGGATAAAGTCCTGGGGGCCCTGTTGTTCAACCCGCAGGGCGAGTTCTTGGCGGAACTGATCGGTCTTTCCCGCCTGCAACAGTGCCACCAGGGCTTCAACTTGAGGATCGGTTTCCTGGCTGGCCGTTTGTTGAGCTTCTCTGGCTATCACTTCCAGTTGTTCGGGATGCAAGGGGACAACGGCCCCGGGACGCCTGCCCTGGTTGATCAGGCGACAGATCAACCGAAGCCGTTGCACCTGCTCGGCCGGGTAGCTGCGTTCGCCATTGTCTGAGCGGGACGGATCTGGAAAGCCATAGCGTTTCTCCCAAACCCGAAGTGTGTCCTTACCCAGGCCGCTATCGCGGGCGACTTCATCGATTGTCATAGGTGCAGTAGGGAGGGAGTTCATAGATCTAAAGTTTACCGGAGTATTAATTATTTTCATCGATAAAGGTAGTATTTGTCTTAGACAAAATCAAACATGTGGCCTAGATTGAAGTTGGCCGTGCAGCTAATGCTCGGGCCAGTTACCGCCACTACCTCCTGGAGGGCCGCCCGATGAAGCTTATCGCTACCTCAAACTCCGCCACCGAGACTCTCACTGCGACAACAGTAAATGATGGCGCAATTTCGGTGGGCATCAGTAGCTGTCTACTTGGCAATGAAGTGCGTTACAACGGCGGTCATAGTCACTCCAAACTCTGTACCCGCGTGCTGGCGGAACACTTCAACTTTCGCAGTTTCTGCCCGGAAGTCGCCACCGGGCTGGGCGTACCTCGTCCTACGTTACGCCTGGTGGGGGACCCTGATTCCCCGCGAATGGTATTTTCCAATGACCAGCAGCAGGATGTGACCGATCGCTTTAAGCAAGCGGTGACACCTATGCTGGGGGCATTGGCACAACTGGATGGTTACATCCTGATGAAGAACTCTCCCAGTTGCGGGCTGGAGCGGGTCAAGGTCTATCAGGCCAATGGTCATCCCCATACTCAGAGAACCATGGGGTTATTTACCCAGGCGTTGAAGGAGCGCTATCCGGATCTGCCGATCGAAGAGGAGGGGCGACTCAACGATGATCGGCTGCGGGAGAATTTTATCCTGCGGGTTTATGCTCACCACCATTTCCGGATGCAGGTCGATGGTCAGTTGAGCCTGGGTCGCCTGATGGCGTTTCACCGTGACTACAAGTACGTACTGATGGCGCACAACCAGAGAGAGTATCGCGCGTTAGGCAGACTGTTGGCGCAAGCCAGTGCGGGCCAGCTCACCGAGCTGCGTGACCAGTATCATCATCGTTTTATGCAGGCGATAGCGAAGCCTGCCAGCCGTCGCAACCACTGTAATGTGTTGCTGCATATCTTCGGTTATCTGAAACGTTCGGTGCAGCAACAGGCTCGACACCAGATCTTGAACCTGATCGAACGTTATCGTCTGGGTGAAGTGAATCTGGCAACACCGTTGGCGATGTTGGAACACTATGTTCAGCTACACGGTAGCGACTATATCCGGGCGCAGCGTTACCTGCAGCCTTATCCGGCCCGATTGGGATTGGCTAACCGACTCTAGCTGTAACGCAATGATCGACACTTTGTCGATCCAAACCTGAACGGTCCTGATCCGCGGGATCAGGATCCCGTCGATCCATCCCATATTCACCTAAAGATGCCCCTATCGCTGTTTACTGAGCCCGGGGATATAAGGTATAAACACACGTTTTCTAAGGTTAATAGGGTGAATACCCCATACCGCCTGTTAAGTGAGTGTTTTGATAGCATGGAATCGGATGGATAAGATATGCCACCCTCGAATCACCCGATTAGAGGCTTCTTTAGCAAGCCGATAAGGCTATAATTCATTTAGATTTACCTAATATGTTCGGTGCAGCAGATTGGCAGGCTGACTTGTCGTTGCAGCGCTGAGCAAGATCCAACTTTCCCCGTCGGATGGAACCGGCAGGCTTGGCAAGATGAGGCATAAGGAGCATGAACCAAAAGATGGAAACGACGGATTTGCCGGTAAAGCGAAAGCGGGGACGGCCCCGTGGCAGCAATGCAGATCGAACGATTCTACAGGGCGCTGCTAAGGCCTTTGCAGACTTGGGCTATCACGACTGTCGGGTAGCGGACATTCTGGCCGCCTCGAATACCTCTCGAACCCATTTCTACCGTTTTTTTAAGAGCAAGGAAGAGGTTCTCAAGCGTTTGCTGGAGACCGAAGTGGAAGTCACTTCCCAGGCTTTACGTGAGGCGATCAGCGGTAAGCAGTTTTCCTCTCCGGATGAACTCTTTTGCGCGGCCATCGAAGCGCACCTGAAACTAACTCTGGATCAGGGCTCCCGCTTACCGTCGTTGTTGGTGGAGGTGGATCGGTTGCCGGAGCTTAGGGACTACTCCCGCGGTTATCGCCATTTTATTCTCGACCTGCTGGAGCAGCCGTTGTTGTCGATGGGATACCTCAAACCCAACCGGATGCTCTGTAAAGCGGCGCTGATTGCCGCATACTCGATCCAGATCAGTCTGGAGCGCGCGGATATGAGCCCTGAGGAGAAGTGGGAGACCGGTCGGCGGATGATGCTCAAGGCGCTGCAGCTGATACCCGAGAAAGACCCCGACTCGTAGAGCCGGTGAGCATCTGCTCTGCGAATGTGGCCCGGTTGCTGCAAAGCCGTTCGGCTTCTGACCCATATCAATTCGACTTCTTCGTTGCTGGTATACCCTGCCGCTACATAACCTGACGTGGAGATACGGGCAGGTTTTTCACAGTGTCTCAGGAGTGGAATAACATGTCTGAAGGCTCGGTCTGGCGCTGGATGGCGCTGCCTCTGGTGGTTGCTGCGGTCGGCGCTCTGGTAATGGCGCTGGGTACCGGCAGCTATCTATTGTTTCTCGATATTGCCTGTCCAGATCAGGCTCGCTTTGAAGGTAGTTGCTACAGCGGTGACTTGCTGGCGGTGGAGAAAGCGATTTTCCTGTTGGTTGCCGGTCTGACCGGTTTGGCAGGCGTGCTCAGTGCCTACTATGCGGCGCCTTCGAAGCGGTTTTTGGCGGCGCAATGGATCGCCTTTGTATTGGCCCTGGTGGCCGCACTGGCTGTGTTGGCGTTGGATTGGGGAATGTGGCCGCTGTTAAGCGCTTTTGGTGGCGGCATGGTGTTGGGTCTGGTTGTCGCCAAGATCAAACAGCGCAACTCGGTATAGAACCCTATCTGTTACTGGCTGCGGAGTCCGGTACGCTGCCCGGATCCGCAGTAACGCTCGTCTTAGCCGAAACCCGGAATCGGGTTTAGCGTCTGCGACCGGATTTGGCTTTTCCGCCTTTACCCTTGGGGCCTTTGGGTTGTCCCTGCTCCGGTACCCGGAACAGCAGGTAGAGATCGGTCAGTAGATCGGGAATCTCCTGACAGAGACCTTGAATCAGCTTCGGATTGGCGCGCATCTGTTGCAGCTCGGCATCGTCGTCGAACAGCTCGGAAGCGATCATGATCGGCAGCAGCAGCTCGGCGACCTGCTCCTCATTGCTTCCGAACCAGTCCTCCTCACGCATAAAGACGCCTTCCATAAAGCCCTGGCTCCACGGGGTCAGCAGCGAGTCTTCATCCAATTCCAGATCACAGGGCAGCTCCGGCGGCTCCTCATGATCCAGCTCGGCCCGAATCCCGTCCAGCTCACGTTGAAGCAGCAGCTCGATACGTTGCTGTTGATCGCTGTTCTCATAGCGGGGCTGGCCGTCGAAGATCGCCTCAAGCCATTCGGCTTTCGCGATGGCTGACGGACAGATCGAGACAGCACTCAGCAGACCGTGGAGACTGGGGTAATCCAGCGCTTCTTCGGAAACTGAGTCTGAGAAAAGAAAAGCCTCCAGCTCATCAATTTCGGCTTCGTCGAGGGGGCTGGCATTGGCTAGTTCGGTCATGGCGTCTCTCTTAGGGCCTGGATCGGAAAACAGCGGCCATTGTACTCGTTGGGGGCGGTGGAAGGTACCGTCCTTTGAGGAAACGGAAAAACCCGGTTTCCGCGTCGATTGGATCACGAAATAGTTTGCAGCGGCAGGCCGATCCCGGATAATCAGCCGCCATGCTAAATCTTGCCCTTGAGCGCCTGCGCGCCACCTTCGGATACGACCAATTTCGCCCCCCCCAGGACCAGGTGATCGATAACCTGTTGCAGGGAGGGGATGCGCTGGTATTGATGCCGACCGGTGGCGGGAAGTCGTTGTGCTATCAACTGCCGGCGCTGATCCGAGAAGGCACCGCGTTGGTGGTTTCGCCGTTGATCGCGCTGATGCAGGATCAGGTCCAGGCCCTGTCCCAACTTGGGATACGGGCCGCCTACCTCAACTCGACCTTGGATCCGGAAGCGGCTCGCGGGGTGGAGGACTCGCTGCTCAATGGGGAGCTGGAGCTGCTCTATATCGCCCCCGAGCGACTGTTGCAGCCGCGCACTCTGGGGATGCTGTCGAGCGTCAAACTATCGCTGTTTGCGATCGACGAGGCCCACTGTGTCTCTCAATGGGGCCATGATTTCCGCCCTGAATACCTGAAACTGTCGGTGCTGCACGAGCAGTTTCCGCAGGTCCCCCGAATCGCACTGACCGCTACCGCCGATCAACGCACCCGGGAGGAGATCATCCGCCGGCTGGCGCTGGAGCAGGCCGCGGTGTTCGTGCAGGGCTTTGATCGCCCCAATATTCGCTACCGTATCGCCCAGAAGCAGAGCGCCCGGCAGCAGCTGAAGAAGTTTCTGCAGACCGAGCACCCCAACGATGCCGGTATCGTCTACTGTCTGTCGCGTAAGAAGGTTGAGGAAACCGCGGCTTTTCTGTGCGCCGAGGGCTGGCAGGCGCTGCCGTACCATGCTGGTCTGCCGGCCGAAACCCGGGCCCAGCACCAGCACCGCTTTCTGACCGAGGAGGGGGTGATCGTGGTGGCCACCATCGCCTTCGGGATGGGGATCGACAAGCCTAACGTGCGCTTTGTCGCCCACCTGGATCTGCCCAAGAGTATCGAGGCTTATTACCAGGAGACCGGTCGTGCCGGCCGCGACGGCGAGCCGGCCGATGCCTGGATGGTGTATGGGTTGCAGGATGTGATCTTCCTGCGTCAGATGCTGGAAAGCTCCGACGCCGAGGAGCTGCAGAAGCAGGTCGAGCGGCAGCGGCTGGAAGCGATGCTGGGGCTGTGTGAAGTCACCAGTTGCCGCCGTCAGGCGCTGTTGAGCTATTTTGGTGAGCAGGATCACCAGCCCTGCGGCAACTGCGATACCTGCCTGGAACCGGTCGAGACCTGGGACGGCACCGAAGCGGCGCGCAAGGCGCTGTCGACGGTATACCGCAGTGGTCAGCGCTTTGGGGTCAGCCATGTGATCGATATTCTGATCGGCAAGCAGACCGAGAAGATCAGCCAGTATCGCCACCAACAACTGTCGACTTTCGGTATCGGTGCCGAGCTTAACGTGCAGGAGTGGCGCTCGCTGTTCCGCCAGTTGGTGGCCCATGGGCTGCTGGATGTCGATCACGATAACTATGGCGCGCTGCGTTTATCCGAGCGGTGCAGGCCGGTGCTGCGTGGGGAGCAACAACTGCAGCTGCGCAAGGATAAACGTGCCGCCCGGGCGGTGGAGTCGCGCAAGGTACGGGTGGCCAGTCATCAGCGTCTGAACCCGCAGCAACAGCAACTCTGGGACGCACTACGTGAGCTTCGAAAACGGCTGGCCGACGAGCAGGACGTGCCGCCGTTCTATATCTTCCACGACGCCACCCTGATGGAGATGGTTGAGCAGCAGCCGACCACGTTGGCGCAGTTCGCCCATATCAGTGGGGTTGGTCGAACCAAGCTGGAACGCTACGGCGATGATTTTCTCGAACTGCTGCAGGATTTCAGCGCCGACAACAGCGCCGAGGCTGCTGAGCAGCAGCGCGCAGAGTTGCGGAGTCTGTTGCAGGCCGGGATGACGCCGCAGCAGGCAGCGGCGCGGTTGGGGGCCGGGGTGTCCGAGGTGATGGGGCAGATTGCGGCACTGGTTGAGCGCGACGGTGTGCCGCTGGAACAGCTGCTAGAACTTACCGATACCGAGCAGCAACAGATCGAAACCGCATTGCTGCACTTCCATGATGCCGGCGTTCGGGACCTGAAGCAGGTGGCCGAAAGCCTGGATCATCGCTTCGAGCCGGCGCTGCTGCACTGCGTTCGGCTTGAGCTGCAACGCCAGCAGCGGTTGTAAGGGCTGCTGCAGGAATAGGTCATGGATTTGCTGCCGCTGTGGGGGCTGTTCAGCTCCGGTTTTATCGCTTCGACGCTGCTACCCGGCGGTTCGGAGCTGCTGCTGCTCTATCTGTTGGAGCAGGCTCAACACCCGGTCTGGCTGCTGGTGCTGACCGCCGGTGCCGGTAACAGCCTCGGCGGGCTGGTGACCTGGGGTATGGGCTACTGGCTCGGGCGTCGCTTTCCGTCGCGGCCGTTGAAACCGCGTCAGCAACAGGCTTTGAATTGGCTGCAGCGTCACGGTAGCCCGGTTTTACTGCTGTCATGGCTGCCGCTGATCGGCGATCCCCTATGCCTGATCAGCGGCTGGCTGCGGCAGCCGTTCTGGCTCTGCGCGCTGATGATCGTTGCCGGTAAGCTGGGGCGCTATCTACTGCTTTCCTGGGCCTATCTGGGTCTCTGAGTTGCACTAGGATCGGTGCGGCAGGGTTCAATTTGCCCCCGATCAATTTTGCCCTTGATCGGGCCGCTGTGTTGATTGTTTTTTAACCGTTTTGTCTGGTTGGGATGTCCCTTTTGGCGTACAATCGCGCGCCTGTTATAGCCATTGGCGGCGGCCCTCCTTGACGGGTCGTTTGCCCCGTTTCGGATTCGTAGTAATGTCGACCCAGACCTTTGACCCCCAAGCCCCCGATGTTGTTGATATTCCCGCTCAAGCGATCGAGATCGTTGAGCCCGCTGATACGGCGTTATCGGAACCCGCTGTCGAAGTGAACGGCTCGGAAACAGATAGCCCGGAAGCCGTCAGCAAGAAGCAGAAGACTCAGCTGAACAAGCTGCAGAAGCGGCTGCGTCGAGAAGTCGGTCGGGCGATCGATGATTTCTCGATGATTGAAGAGGGCGATAAGGTGATGGCCTGCCTGTCCGGCGGCAAAGATTCCTACGCCATGCTCGATATCCTGCTGAACTTGCAGAAGAGTGCTCCGATCAATTTCGAAGTGGTGGCGGTCAACCTGGACCAGAAGCAACCCGGCTTCCCCGAGCATGTGCTGCCCGAGTACCTGAGCGGCCAGGGTATCCCGTTCCATATCATCGAGCGCGATACCTACTCGGTGGTTAAAGAGGTGGTGCCGGAGGGTAAGACCACCTGTGGGCTCTGCTCACGGATGCGACGTGGCACCCTGTACCGTTTTGCCCAGCAGCACGGCTTTACCAAGATCGCCCTGGGGCATCACCGAGACGATATTCTGGAAACCCTGTTCCTGAATATGTTCTACGGCGGCAAGCTCAAGACCATGCCGCCGAAACTGCGTAGCGATGACGGCAAAAATATCGTGATCCGACCGATGGCTTACTGTCGCGAGAAAGATATTGTCAGCTACGCCGAACTGCGCGAGTTCCCGATCATTCCGTGTAACCTGTGCGGCTCACAGGAAAACCTACAGCGCCAGGCGATCAAGGCGATGTTGCAGGATTGGGATAAGCGTTTCCCCGGTCGGATCGAAGTGATGTTCCGCAGTCTCAAGAACGTGGTGCCGTCCCATCTGGTAGACAATCAGCTGTTCGATTTTGACAATTTCACCCTGGCAGGCGCGACGGACGACGAAACCCAGCCGCCGGAGCTGCTGGATATCCTGTCGCTCTGATAGACTCTGGCGAACCGAGTTTAATGGAAGACGATGATGGCTAGATTTTCACCGCTGTTAATGATGATGGCCCTGCTGGGGCTGGCCGGATGCCAGGCCAATGCGGTGCAGCCCAGCGCCGAACCGGCGGCTGCTGTCGCATCTCAGCCGGCAGCCGCAGCGGAGCTGGCCCAGCGTGTTAATGATGCCAATGCCGAGCGGTTCGAGTCGGTCGAACAACGCATCGTGTTGATGCAGGAAAAACTGATCGAACTGAACCAGCGGATCGAACGGCTCAGCGTTCAGGGCGGCCAGCAGCTGGCCGGCTTGCAGCGCTTGCAGCAGCTGCAGACCCAGCAGGTACAGCGGCAGATGGAGCAGAACTCCGGTCCTTCGACGCTGGATCAGTTAACCGAACTGGTGTTTCGACTCGAGCAGATGTCGGCCGAGTCCTCCCAGCAGTCGGTCAGCGCTTCCGCCACCACGGATCAGGCCCCGTACCAACTGGTGTCGGTTTACAGCAGCAAGGGATGGATTCTGTTGAAACTGGATCGCCTGAGCGGAACAACCTGGAAAGCTGACGGTGCAGACTGGCTCGAGATCCAAGAGGTCGGCGTATTACCGGCCTCCGAATACCAGGTGGTGATGCAACCTAATCCTAACGATATCAAAGGCTTTGTGGCGGCTCGTATCGACCGCAATAACGGTATCTCCTGGTGGCTCAAAGACAATCAGTGGGAACCTTTCTGATGTGCCAGCCTCGGGTGGCCGACAGCCAAGAGCCGCTATCTGTCGCACCTCAGCATGATTGTGACGAGCTGATCGCGCTGTTTAATGGCCTGTTTATCGACACCCAGAACACCGTTCTGGTGCGCGGCGATGATGAACCGATCTACCTGCCGGCGGATGCCGAGCATCCCCACCACCGGATCATCTTCGCCCACGGCTACTTTGCCAGTGCGCTGCATGAGATCAGTCACTGGTTGATCGCCGGGCCTGAACGGCGCTTATTGGAAGATTTCGGCTATTGGTATCGACCCGATGGTCGCACCGCCGACGAGCAGGCCGAGTTTGAGCGGGTTGAGGTCAAGCCCCAGGCGCTGGAGTGGATCATCGCCCGGGCCTGTGGTTTCCATTTCCGCATCAGTTGCGACAACCTCAACGGTGAAGCGACCGACACCAGCAACTTCAAAGATAATGTCCACGCTCAGGTTCTGCGTTATCTGGAGCAGGGGCTCAGCGAGCGGGCACAGCAGTTGGTCGATGGACTCTGTCGATACTATCGTCAGCAGCCATTGGCAGGGTCGCAATTTGATCGTCGCGATCTGGATTGGTGATCATTGACGGTTCCACTCTAGCCTGACAGCGGCTTAAATTACTCAGCTGCAAGCGTCTGGCTTGATCAGCTTCTTTCCCATGCCGGGTGTCGGCTCCTCTGTGTAAAGGCCTTCCAGGTTTCTGTTTTAGTTGGCTTTCCTGAGTGCTTCGGGGTTCCTGCTATTCAAGTATCTGATTGATTCCGAGCAGCTGCGCCCCTACACTTTTTGGAATCTGTTGACTGCCTGTCCGTTGATCTATTGCGTACCGAGGACGTTCTATGCCCTGCTGCAACCGCCTGACCGATCCGCTTATCTGGCTACTGGTGAGTGTTTTGCTGTTGTTCTCCAGCTTCAGCGTGGCTGAAGAGGCGGACATCTCCCACATGACCGACGCCGAGGTGCGGCAAACCCTGATGCAGATGATGACAACGCCGGACGAAAACTCCGGTTCGGGAGCCCAGAGTACCGCCGCTGACTCGTCGAGTATGCTTGAGCAGGTGCAGCAGTCATCCAGCCGGTTCGAGCAGAGTCTGGCGCTGTTGAAGTCCAGTATCGAGCGCTGGGACCAACAGCAGCAGCTGATCTGGCAGAATCTCAGCGCCGAGCAGGGCTGGCTGGGTATTGGCGAGCTGTTGCTGTTGGTCGGTGCGATGCTGCTGGCGGGGGTGTTGGCGGAGAAGTTGTTCGGTTGGCGATTGCTGCGCTTGGCGGACAATATCTCGCACCAAAACTCCAGTAACTGGGTTACCACCCTCAGCTACCTGAGCTTGCGGATGGTATTCAACCTGATTGGCGTTGCGGTCTTCGGGCTGGGAGCGCTGGTGTTGGCCTTGCTGGTTACCGAGGCACAAACGCCATGGCGCTCGGCGCTGTTGGCGATACTGAGCATGCTGGTCACGGTCAGGCTGGTAATGGTGCTGGCACAGGCGGTGTTGGCGCCACGGGCCAAGGGGATCCGGCCGCTGGCATTGCACTGTCAGCAGGCGGCAACCATCTACTGGTGGGTATTCGCGTTCAGTCTCTACTATGCGGCGCTGGTCAACGGTACGGGGCTGGCCGTGTCGCTGGGGATGGAGCCGGTGATGGTGCAGTTGCTGCTGCCGAGTGCAGGTCTGTTGCTCAACTTGCTGGTGAATGCGTTCGTCTGGAATCAGCGGGCCACGATTACCCAGATGTTCAGCAATCCGGATTCCCGTGATACCAACCTCAAGCAGGTCGTGGTTCAGTCCTGGCCTATCTTGGCCAGTATCTGGTTGCTGAGCCTGTGGATGCTGTGGGGCTATACGATCTTCGTCGGCGACCGACAGGCCGCCGAACAGCTGTCGATCAGTTGGTGGATCACGTTGCTGTTCCCGTTGGCAGACCGTCTGTTTGCGGCATTACTGGCCAACCTGGTGACGATCCGGTTGCTGCAGAGTCCGCGCTTTGAGCTTCGTGCCAAACGTTTTTGCAGCATTTTGCAAAATGGATTGCGCTTGATCCTGCTGGCGCTGGCGGTGTTCTTCCTGGCCGAAGGCTGGGGCTACAAGACCATGGCGATGATGGAGGCGGGCTGGATACGGCAACTGTTGCAGGCGCTGGTGGATATGCTGGTGATCATCCTGGTGGCCTTTATCGCCTGGGAGTTGATTCAGTCGGCGATCGAGCGACGGCTTCCGGAGCCACCCGAGCAGGACAGCGAAACTCCGGAGGGCGAGGGCGGTGGTGCCGGAGCGACCCGCACCGAAACCCTGCTGCCGCTGATGCGCTCCTTTATCCTCGCCATCCTGGTCGTGACGGTGGTGCTGTCGATCCTGAGTTCGCTGGGAGTGGAGATCGGTCCGTTATTGGCCGGCGCCGGTGTTGTGGGGATTGCGGTCGGCTTCGGGGCTCAGAAGCTGGTGGCGGATGTGATCTCCGGGGTGTTCTTTCTGCTCGATGATGCGTTCCGCCGGGGGGAATATATCGAGGCGGCGAGTATGCGCGGCACGGTGGAAAATATCTCCATCCGCTCGATGCGGTTGCGCCACCATCTGGGGGCGGTGCAGACGATTCCGTACAGTGAGATCGCCACGGTCAAAAACCTCTCCCGTGACTGGGTCACGATGAAGCTGGAGTTCCGACTGCCCTACGATACCGATGTCGAGAAGGTGCGTAAGATCATCAAGAAGATCGGTCTGGCGATGATGGACGATGAGGAGATGGGGCCCAATATCATCCTGCCGCTGAAGTCCCAAGGGGTGATGCGGGTGGAGGAGTCGGCGCTGATTTTCCGGATGAAATTTACCTCCAAGCCGGGAGAGCAGTGGATCATCCGGCGTGAAGCCTACCGCCGGGTAAAAGAGGGACTGGAAGCCAACGGCATTCACTTTGCCCACCGGGCGGTGCATGTGCTGATGCCGCAGCCGGAAAACTCGGAGGCGCAGGTCGAGGGGCATTCGGGCACGCAGGACGCTCAATCGGCGCCGGTCGATCCCAAGCTGGCTGCAGCGGCCACCACCTCGGCGATCGCGGCGGACTTGAATCGGATGAATCGGATCGACTCACCCGATGGGGAAGAGGATTCGCGTTAACGGACTGCCTCACCGGTTGCCGCTGGCTTCCGGTGAGGCGTTACCGGCAGAGCACCGGTCAGTGGCTTGACGCCAGGTTGGCTTCGATCGCATCCAGGAAACCGTACAGGTCGACAATCTTCTCGTTGTCGGGCTCCAGGGTCTTGCCTTTCAGGTCGCCGGTGATGGTGCCCTGACCAACCGTATCGATCAGAGCCTGTTTCAGCCCCAGCGCGTAGTCGATCAGCGGCTGGTTCTGCTCCCGATCCCCCAGTGTCTCCAGAGCGTTGGCAACTGCGTAGAGCAGCGCCGAAGAGTTGAAGTTGGCCTCTTTGCCATCGGTCTCCTGGTAGCGCAGGTAGAGGTCGTGGGCGGTGCCGTGGGGGGCTTCGTAGAGCAGGGTGCCATCCTTGCTGAGGATGATCGAACTGGCGGTGGCCAGGCTGCCGCCCAACGCGGCGGAGATATCGGAGAAGATATCCCCGTCCAGGTTCAACGCCGGGTAGATGGCGCTACGGGCCGGGTCGGCGATCATCTTTTTCAGCTGGGCTGACGGGCGCATGATCATGAAAGAGGGCGGGGCGGTGTTGTCGGCGGCCAGCTCGGTGCGAACCTCGTTGATCACGTCGCTGAAGACGTCATCGTATTCCATGTATTCGCGCTTGAGGCCGAAGTAGACCTCCTTGCTGTTGCGCGAGGCATCCTCAAACACCTGCCGGACCCAGTCTTTGATGGCGCGACGGTCGTTGCTCATCAACAGGATCGGATCACCGGCCTTGACCTCACGGGCGTGTTTTTCGACGCCGTCGATCACTACCTTGACGATCCCGTCTTCGGGAACCGGCATATTGAAGCTGCCGTACTGGTCGCCGCCCCCGGCGCTCATCCGCGAGATGGAGGTGTTGGAGTCGCGGCTGGGAATGCCGTATTTCTTCAGCTCCCGCACCAGTTTGAACAGTTTCCGACCAGTGGTGTTGTCGGGCACGCCCCAGAGTGCCCGCTCGGGCGGATTGGCGATGATCCGGGCCGCCTGGGCATCGATCAGCTCGTAGTGGTAATTCAGACCCGCCTGTTCGAATTGGGCTTGGTACTGCTCGAAATAGATGGTTTCGATCGCTTCGCGCATCACCCCATCGTAGCCCGGGATAACGGTGTCCTTGAGTCCCAGGTAGGCGTCACGTTTTTCATCCAGAGCGCGTTGGAAGAAGCGGTGGGCCCAGCGGCGGACGGCATCCAGATCGTTGGTGGACAGCAACCAGGGGTCGCCTTTCTTGATTTTGCGCCGGTGCAGTTCGACCGGATCGCCGCTGGCGCCGACGAACATCAGTTTGACGATGCCGGTGGCCTTGGAGAGCGCGTTGGCGCTGTGTTTGTTGCCGCCATGTTCCATGGTGTCGACATCGATATCGCGGTCGATCCAGTTCGGCGGATTCTGCTGCAGGTTGCGAAACTGAATATCTTCACGGGTGATGTTGCCGCCGATCCCTTTGCGGATCGCGCCATTGGGGGATTTGGTGGCCAGCTTATCGAGTTGGCTCTCATCGATGTGTGGGTATTCGGCCAGCAGGTCGTCCAACTGGGAGCGGTTGACGGTCATGCCGGCGTTTTTGATCCCGACACCGTGGGTTTTCAGTGCCGCGATGGCATCGCGTACCGCGTCACCGTTGGTCACCAGACGATTCTCGGCGGTCAGATCGATCTCGACCAGCTCGATCTCCAGATAGCGGTGGATAAACTGTTCCAGGATCTGCTCAAACGCGACCTGCGCCATCTCATCGCCGTGCAGGATAACGAGCGGTTTTTGTACTTTGATTTTTGTTGTCATCGACCCATATCCGTTGTGGTTATTGGTTCGAATACTAGGGGGATATCGGCTCGACCGCTATGCAACCAAAGCCGTTAAAATCCAGAAAATTAAGGTAATTTTGTTGACAGATATAAGCTTTTGACAAAAATCAGCATGATATTGAATCAGGGGCAAATCTGCCGCCCCATACGAAAACACCCCGGCACAAAGGCCGGGGTGTTGGGCTTGACGAGTTGCTGTAACGCTTGGGAACCTGCGAACAAGTCCCTGCAGCTTCTGCAAGCGCCTGAAGTGTGCAAGCTCTAGGCGCAAGCTGCAGCTAATGGCCGTTGCCCTTAGTAAAGGTTGCAACGACGAGATTGTGTACTTCAGGCCTTGCCCTTCGGGGCTGTCAGCTTGATCCGCACCCTGCGTTGCAGCTTTTCGCAAGGTCTAGACATTGCTTCAAAACTGCGTCTGGATTGCGAACCAAGCTGACAGCCAGAAGCTAGCAAGGACTTATTCGTAGGTTCCTTAGACCTTGAACTGGTTCAGGGTCCGGTCTTGACTGCGGGTCAACTCCATCATGGTTCCACAGAGGTTCGATTGCTGCTCAGCGCTATGGGAAACGTTCTGACAGATATCGCGAATATTGGTGGTATTGCGATTGATCTCTTCGCTGGTGGCGCTCTGTTCTTCCGCCGCCGTGGCGATATGAATCGTCATATCGTTGATCTGGCGGATACCTTCGCGAATTTCAGTTAGGGCCAGGTTGGCTTCCGCCGCAACCTCGTTGGTATCGCTGGCCATCTGGCGAGATTCGTTAATGGTATGTTCGGCTTTGCGAACGCCGTTTTGCAGCTGCTCGATCATCTTCTGAATCTCTTCCGTGGATTCCTGGGTACGGGATGCCAGCGCCCGTACTTCGTCCGCGACGACCGCGAAGCCACGTCCCTGCTCGCCGGCACGGGCCGCTTCGATGGCGGCATTCAGGGCCAGCAGGTTGGTCTGTTCGGCAATGCCGGTGATGACCGTCAGGATCGATTCGATATTGTTGCTGTAGTTGGCCAGCTCGCTGATGGTGCTGACAGCCTCGTTCATATCGGTGCTGAGCTTCTGGATCGATTCGGTGGTGCGCGAAACTACACTCACACCCTGCTCAGCCGCACCGTCAGCGGCTTTGGCCGAGTCGGCCGCAAGCTGGGCGTTGCTGGCAACATCCTGGGCGGTAGAGGCCATCTCGTTCATCGCGGTGGCCAACTGATCCAGCTCCTGCAGTTGTTGTTGCAGCAGGCCGGCGGCGCTGTTGGCGGACTCGGTGGTTTGATCGGTGTTGCTGCGGATCTCCTGCGACACCTCTTTGGTCTCGGTGATAAGCCTCTGCAGGTGCTCGATAAACTGGTTGAAGTCACCGGAAAGGAGACCGAACTCGTCCTTGCTGCTGACATCCAGTCGACGGGTCAGATCACCTTCACCCTTGTTGATCTCCTGCAGCGACAGGCGCAGCCCGGTTAAGGGTTTCAGCAGGTGGCCCATGGTGAAGTAGAGCACCAGGATACAGACCAGCACGCTGATTACGGTGCCGATGATGGCGCGGGTGCCGAAGGCGTTGGCGGCTGCCATCACTTTGTCTTTCTCCAACACCACGCCGATCAGCCACTGGCTACCGTGCAGGTTGTCCAGAGATTTGTAGGCGGTGAGGACTTTGCTGCCATTGATCTCCAGCTCCTGCAGCGTGCCGTTGAGCTGCGGTTGCTGGCCGCTGAACAGTTCGTTGAGTTGTTTGCCGTTCAGGGTTTCATCGGGGTGGCTGATGATGCCGCCGTTGGCATTCAACAGGAACGCGTAGCCGGTTCCATTGAAGTTCAGCGTGTTGACCGCATCGGACACGGTCTTCAGGCTCAGGTCGCCACCGAAGGCACCCATAAACTTACCGTTGTCGGTAAAGTTGGCCACCGCGGAGATCAGGATCTCACCGCTGGCGGCATCAGGGTAGGGGTCGGTCAGCACCGCTTGCTTGTTGGAGCGGGCATAGGGGTACCAAGGACGCTTGCGGGCATCCCAGTTGGTCGGATTCCAGCTGGGGTCATTGGTGATACGGGCGCCATCGGTATCGAGGCCGCCAAAGATCAGGATAAATTCATCCTTCAGCATCGGCGTATCAAATACCCGCTGGATGCGATCGCCGCTGAAGTTAGCGTCGATGCTCTCGGCCATCATGTCGATCAGTGACAGCTTGCCGTTAAGCCAGTTGGTGATCTGGTGTGAAAGCACAACCGAGGATTCAGCAACGCTGTTCTCGGTTTTCTCGTAAAGGGCTTGCTGTACCGAGTGGTACTGGAGCCAGGAAAACAGGGTAAAGGCGAGTGCCACGATGGTGGAGGCCACCAGCGCAACTTTTTGGGTAACTTGCATGTATCTCTCCCGATCCGCATTTCCAACACGGACGAACGTCTAACTCAAGTGTCCTTGCTATGTGAGGTTGGGAGGTCTGGTCCTGACCTACCTTATAAGTATTGTTTTAGGGCCATGCCCCCTATCGAGGGCGCGCTGCTATATCCTACCTTAGTAGAACATCAGCGGGGCGTAAGTATGGTGGGAGAGTTGGGGTAAAAGCGAGTTAAAAAGGTGACTTCCTTGATGCGGATCAGGGTGCGTGTAGGTATTGACGATCCGTTCCATGGTTCCGTCAGCCCAAACCTGGGCTAGAGATTCGTCGAGCACAGACAACAGGCTTTGCTTCTGAGCCACCGACGCAGCCTTAGAAAACATAAAGAAGGCGGGGCGGGGCTTGTTCAGCGGTTGCTGAACCATGCTGATCGCTTCGCTCAGCCCCAGCTGCTTGGCGGTATAGTTGACCACCTGCTTAGCGTCGATGTAGAACTCAACGCGGCCGTTGAGCAACATCAACAGGCCGCTTTCGGTGTTGTAGTTGAAGGTGACTTGAAAGGCGCCGGCCTCGCGGGCCGCGTCAAAATCCGGGCCCAGACTGTAACCGGCCGGGATAGCGATTCGGCGGCCGCGCAAGCTTTCGATGCCGGTATAGTTGAAGTGCTGGCCCCGGTTGGTGAACAGATGGAAACTGCTGAGGTGGATCGGCAGGGCGGAGAAGTAGGCGAATTTCTGCCGCTCGTCGGTCTTATAGGCCGACAGTAGCATCTCGGCCCTACCCGTTTTGATCAGGTTGAGGGCGCGTTTCCAAGGCTGGCATTCCAGGGTGTAGCTGCGTTGCGCCCGCTCAAACAGGACCTGAATAATATCGATGTCGATCCCTTTGGGCTTGCCGTCCTGGCACCAGGTGAAGGGCTTGAAGTCCTGATTTGCGATTATTCGAATCGGGTCGGCCTGGGCGCCGACGGACAGCAGCCCGGTCATCAGGGCGAACCCAAGCGGCAATAAACGACGGTATAAGACAGCAGCAAGTATCATCGAGTTACTACGAGGCAGATTTGACGGGGTAAAAAAAAGCCGATCCATTGGATCGACTCTTCGAGTTTAGCAGACACTCGTTTAGAAGAAGCTTATGTTGAAGACGCCGTCGTTGAAGTAGCAATCATAAGCTTCGCGGTAGTCCGGTTTGTGGTCGAGGATACATTCATCGATCTTTTCGCGCTCACTCACATCGCGATAAACCCGTTTGCGCACGTACTTCATCCAGTCTTGGTAGTTACGCTTTTCTTTGATACAGAAGGTCTGCATCCCTTTATTGCCGGGCCACTGTGATTTGCACAGGGTGGCAATATTATTGGGGGTTTCGGCATAGCTGTTGAACGACAACAGCGCCAGTAGCAAAACCACGATTCGTGCCATCAGGAAGCTCCACTTTCCATAAGTTAGGCCCATCCTAGTGAGTAAAGCGGCGCTCGGCAAGCGGGCGCCGTCTGGGCATTCTTATTGCTGATAGCTGGACAGGAAGGTGCCGATCCGGCCGATGGCGTCTCGCAGATCGTCCTCTCGGGGGAGAAAGACGATCCGGAAATGCTGGGTATCCGGCAGGTTGAAGCCAGATCCCTGTACGATCAGGATTTTCTGCTGAATCAACAGGTCCAGCGCCAGCTTTTCGTCGTTGTGGATCGGATACATCTTGGGATCCAGTTTCGGGAACAGGTACATCGCACCCTTTGGCTTGACGCAGCTGACGCCGGGAATCTCGGTCAGCATCTCGTAGGCGGCGTCACGCTGATCTCGCAGTCGACCGCCGGGCACGATCAATTCCTGAATACTCTGGTAACCACCCAAGGCGGTCTGGATGGCGTTCTGGGCCGGGACATTGGCACAGAGTCGCATGTTGGACAGCATGTCGAGCCCTTCGACATAGTCGCGGGCGCGGTGCTTGGGGCCGCTGATAATCATCCAGCCGGAGCGGAAACCGGCCGAGCGGTAGGTTTTGGACAGACCGTTGAAGGTCAGGGTCAGCACATCATCGCTCAGTGAGGCCATCGGAGTGTGAACGGCATCGTCGAACAGAATCTTGTCGTAGATCTCGTCGGCGAACAGGATCAGGTTGTGCTGGCGCGCCAGTTCGATGATCTGCTCCAGCAACTCGGGCGGGTAGACCGACCCGGTGGGGTTGTTGGGGTTGATCACCACGATGCCTCGGGTCCGATCGGTGATCTTACTGCGGATGTCGTCGATATCCGGGTACCAGTCGGCCTGCTCGTCGCACTGGTAGTGAACCGGATTGCCGCCGGCCAGGCTCACGGCGGCAGTCCACAGCGGGTAGTCCGGCGCCGGGATCAGCATCTCATCGTTGTCGTTGATCAACGCCTGCATCGCCATCACGATCAGCTCGCTGACCCCGTTGCCCAGATAGATGTCGTCGATGGTAACGCCGGGGATCTTCAAACGCTGGGTTTCGTGCATCACCGCCTTGCGAGCCGCAAACAGGCCTTTGGAATCACAGTAACCCTGGGCCGCAGGCAGATTATGGATCACGTCCTGGATGATCTCTTCGGGGGAGTCAAAACCGAACGGCGCCGGGTTGCCGATATTCAGCTTGATGATCCGCTGACCTTCCTCTTCGAGACGTTTGGCCTCTTCCAGTACAGGTCCACGAATGTCATAGCAAACGTTGATCAGCTTGTTGGATTTCCTGACGACGGACATCTTTTCCCCTTTATCCCGAGTTCCGGCTGTTTGGCGTACAAAGCTCCAATCATACGTGTCGCTCTGGGGACGGGGAAGTGGGCAAAGGTACAAAGTACGGGCTTTCTGGGGCTTTGATGGGCCTTGGAATCATGCCGCAGTAAAGCGCCCGCTAATGACTACACTTAATGCTTGAGCAGTTTGATCGGATTACAGATGAGTTAAAAAATTGAGGACGCACCCATGAAAACGATCGGACCCCTGCTGGCAGCGTTGCTGTTGGCAACCAGTGCGCCGCTGATGGCCCAGCATCATGGCGGCATGTTGACCTATCAGGTCGATGGTCAGGATTACGAAGGCTATTACATCAGTCCATCGGACGGCGCACCGCTGGTGTTGCTGATCCATGACTGGGACGGCTTGACCGACTACGAAGTCAAACGGGCGCAGATGCTATCGGCGCAGGGATACGCCGTGTTTGCGATGGATCTGTTTGGTAAAGGGGTTCGACCGACCGAAGTGAAGGATAAGCGTCAGCATACCGGGGAGCTGTATAAGGATCGCGCCAAGATGCGAGCCTTGATGAACGGCGCGATGGAGGTGGCTCGTAGCCAGGGCGCGAACGTGACTCAGGCGGTGGCAGCTGGGTATTGCTTCGGTGGAGCGGCAGTGCTGGAGTGGGCTCGTTCCGGGGTTGATCTTAAGGGGTTTGCGACCTTCCATGGCGGCCTGAAAACCCCCGAAGGGCAGAACTACAGCGCGACTCGATCCAAGGTGCTGGTGATGCATGGCAGCGCCGATACGGCCATTCCGTTGAGCCAGTTTGCCGCGCTGGGAGAACAACTGGAAGCCAGTTCGGTCCCCCATGAGATGATCACCTACAGCGGTGCCCCCCATGCGTTTACCGTGTTTGGTTCGCCCCGCTATCGGGAAGGGGCCGATAAGCAATCCTGGAAGCGATTCAGCGAGTTTCTGGCCGAGCAGCTGTAGCAGGGCAGGAGTGTAGAGGGGCGCTTGTCGATACTGGCGGCAGGATCGAACTTCCTGCTGTCTATGGTCGATCCCTTGCCGTCGAAAGCCAAGCGGCGCTAAAGTGTCGACCTTTAGATGCAGGGCTGGGCACGATGAAAAACTTTGACTGGATTCTGGAGCATGTCAGCAACCGGGAAGATGCTGACTACGCGTTCAGCCGCCTTCCTGAGGTCAAGACCCCGGAACAGCTGATAGCGATCAGTGATGATCGCTATCTGTCGGATATGTGTCGGCGGGTCTTCCGTGCCGGGTTGAAACACTCGCTGGTGGACAGTAAATGGCCAGCCTTCGAAACGGCGTTTTTCGGCTTTGACCCGCTGAAGCTGACCTATATGAGCGACGAACAGCTTGAGGCGCAGATGCAGAACAAGGCGATCATTCGCCATTGGGGCAAGATCAAGTCGATCCGAACCAATGCGTTGATGGTGCATGAGCTCTCGCAGACCCATGACGGCTTTGGGCGCTTTATCGCCGATTGGCCGGTGGACGATATTATCGGCCTCTGGGCGCTGTTGAAAAAGCGCGGAGCCCAGTTGGGGGGACAGTCGGGGGCTTCGTTCCTGCGCATGGTGGGCAAAGATACCTTCCGCCTCAGTCATGACGTTATCGCCGCGCTGAAGGCGCAGGGGGTGATTGATAAGGCGCCGACCGCCAAGCGGGATCTGCAGAAGGTGCAGGATGCCTTCAACACCTGGCAGCAGCAAAGTGGCCGCCCGGTTAGCCATATCAGTATGCTGCTGTCGTTTACAGTCGGATAACGTCGAGAGCTTTCCCGATGGCCATGCTCAACCAACCGGTATTCCTGTTCGACTGGGGCGACACCCTGATGGTGGATCACTCGCGCATCGACCCGCAGCGATTCCAGGGCAAGATGGCCGACTGGCCGAAGGTGGATCTTGTCGAAGGTGCCCGTCAGGTGCTGGCGGCCTTATCGATCCGGGCGGAGCTCTACCTGGCCACCAGTGCAGCGGATTCCAGCGAAACGGAAATACGAACCGAGTTCGAGCGCCAGGGATTGGATAGCTACCTGAGTGGTTATTTCTGCCGTCAGAACCTGGGTCTGGGTAAGGACTCGGTCGACTATTATCCCAGCATCCTGGCCCGGCTGGGGTGTGAGGGCGCTGATGTGGTGATGGTTGGCGATTCGTTGTCCAAGGATGTTGAGCCAGCACTGGCCTCCGGTTTGACCGTGTGCTGGCTGAACCCGCAAGGACTTGAACTGCCGCCAGTTGTGGATGCCAGCGGGCGTATCCATGAGCTCCGAGTGCTGTCCGATCTGTTATCGCTGATCAAGCCGCTAAAGTGAGGCCGGTCAATCACGCCAGAACGGTTTGTCTGCTTCCTGTTGCGCGTCTCCGATACTGACACCGATATCCTTCAGTTGATGGCTGTCCAGCTGGGCCAGTTGGCGTCTTGTGCGCCAGTTCTGATGCCAGTGCCGCAACAGCAGGCGCAAAGAGGTCAGTGACAGTGAGCGCCGGTTGCAAGCCCTGCTGACGGCATTCTCAGTACGATCAGCTGCTAGATGTTCTCTTAAGCATATGTTGTTGCTGTGCATGGTGTTGATCTCCGTTTGTCTTGATGACAAGGCCTATATTCTGGATATTGGCGAGATCTGACAAACGACTAATTTTGCTCTATGGTTAAGAAAAATTTATCCATAGGGGCCGCCGTGAAACGTCTACCTCCGTTGAAATCGCTGCAGGCATTCCGCTTTGCGGCCGAGGAGCTGAGCTTCAAGCAGGCGGCCGATCAGCTGCACGTGACCCAGGCGGCGATCAGCCAACAGATCAAGACGCTGGAACAATTTCTGGGGGTGACGCTGTTCACCCGGCTAACCCGGGAGGTGGTGCTGACCGACGCCGGACGCCAATTGCTGCCCTATGTCAGTCGAGGCTTTGAAACGCTGGAGCAGGGAGTGGAGCGGCTGGGGGAGGATCCCAGGCCGGAGTTGCTGAACCTGACCGTGCTGCCCTCGTTTGCCGGGCGTTGGCTGGTGCCCCGGCTGGGTAGCTTTCAGCAGCAAAACCCGGAGCTGAGCCTGCAGCTGTCGCCGAGTCTGACGGTGGCCGATTTCGAAGGTACCGAGCTGGACCTGGCGATTCGATTCGGCCAGGGACAGTACCCGGGGCTGGAATCACGGTTGCTGCTCAAGGAGTACCTGCTGCCGGTGTGCCACCCCTCCCTGATCGATCTGGATCGACCCGCCGCGGAGCAGTTGCAGGCGCTGCCGTTGCTGTCGGATGTGGCGCCGGAGATGGAGCATATCCGAGAGGAGGTGTTGGAGCAGATCGGGGTCGATGTGGACCGGGCTTCCAGCCGCTTGTTGGTGTCGGATGCCACCATGCTGGTGGAGGCGCTACTCAGTGCCCAGGGGTTCGGAATGCTGCGCTACAGTCTCTGTTACGAGCTGCTGGAGCGCGGTCAGCTGGTCTGTCCGCTGCCGATGCTGCTACGCTGTGCCTACGATTATTACCTGGTCGCGCCGCAACGGCATTTCAACCGCCCGAAAGTGAAGCGCTTCGAAAGCTGGGTTCGCCATGAGCTGCAGCAGGTTGAGCAAAGCTTCAACCGGTTTTGCGACCAAACAGGTATCACCCATCCAGAGGCATAGCCGCACTGTCATGACCCAGATCGCATCGACACCGAAACCGCCATACTACGCGGTGATCTTTACCAGTACCCGCACCGACGGGGATAACGGCTATGCCGAGATGGCTGAGCGGATGGTCGAGCTGGCCGCCCAGCAACCGGGCTTTCTCGGAGTGGAATCGGTCCGTGACGGACTGGGTATCACGGTCTCTTACTGGCGTGATCTGGACGCGATCAAGGCTTGGAAAGCCAACGCCGAACATCAGCAAGCCCAGATTCTGGGGCGAGAGCGCTGGTATGCCGACTTCAGTGTGCGCATTTCGCGGGTCGAGCGGGAGTACCGTCTCTGAACTCCCGCCTGATTACGTCATGGCTGAGCGCCGATACCAGCGAGCGCCGCTGATACTAGTAGAGGCCAATCGTGCTCAGTGAGCGCGTGAATGCCAACCCAGCGGAATTTCCAAGGCGGAATCACCGGTGGGATTCGGCATGCCGATCATCTCTTCATAGACCCCATCATGGCGCAAAACATATTGCTCTACCTGGAGCGATTCCATCAGCTCGCGAATTTCCGTCAGGCTACGGCTGCAGTAGGGGGTGTCGCCATAGTACAGCAGGCTGACCTGGTCATTTTGGGTTACCGATACCTGATAAGTCATCTGCTCAAACGCATGGATCACAACCTTATGGATCGGTTGCAGGGCTTGGAGATCGGATAAGTGAAGTTTCATGGTACTACCCTCTGAACTCAGCGGTTAGCCGAGTGATTGTTGACCCTAACCTCATATAGTTTGGTCGTTTCACAGGTGTATACGGTCGAGAGGGAGGGTTGGATCTCAACCAATAGCTATCGGATTGAACGCTGAGGATGACTGGCTTGAACTGCTAAGTGAGTAACGCTGGTTTCAAGGCCTGAGCAAAGGGTTGAACGATCGCCCCAAGGCAGAATCCAGCTAATCGACGTCTAACTCCCTCACTCATTCAACATCAGCAGCTGCGGGCCAGCCAGCGTCGGTGCCATTGCCGCAGTTGTTGGGGTGATACCAGAATAATCAGGTTACCCAGCAGTACCAGCGCGATACCCACCAGCCCTTCCGGGCTCCATTGATAGCCTTCCAGCCAGGTGGAGATCTGCAATGCGACGATCGGGAAGATCAGGGTGGCGTAGGCTGCCCGGTCGGCACCGATACGTCCCACCAGGGTCAGATAGCAGCCGAACGCGACGATGGAACCAAACAGCGTCAGGTACGCCAACGAGGCCAGGTAAGGCAGCCCGGTATCAAACACCAACGGCTTGTCGCTCAGCAGTGCGATCACCAGCATCGCCAGGCCGCCGTAACTCATGCCGAACGCATTGGTTTGAATTACCGGTAACTGACTGCGTTGATTGCGGGCCGAACAGATATTGCCCAAGGACGCACAGTAGGTCCCCAGCAGAACGATCAGCAACGCCTGAAACTGAGGGCCGCTGAAATCAAAACTGCCTTCGGCCGGTTGGAATACCAGCATGATCCCGAGCAGTCCCAGCAGACCTCCGATCACGACCTCTTTGCGCACCGGTTGGCCCAGAAACAGGGCGCCATTGACGATATTCATCATCACGATGGTGGAAAACGTCAACGCGATCAGCCCCGAGGTCAGATGGGCGGTGCTCTGGTACATCAGCCAGTAATTGATTCCGAACAGACAGAGACCCTGCAGCAGCATAAACAGATGCTCACGGCGGCTGAACGACAGACGCATTCCCGTCAATCTGCAGAATGCCAGCAGCAACAGTCCGGCAAGCAGGAAGCGGTAGGCCACCGAGACCAGCGGATCGACCATGCCGAGCTGGAACTTGATCGCGTAGAAGGTCGATCCCCAGATCATGACGGTGGTGAGGTAGAGAGTGATGCTGTTCATGGTCGATGTCCTGTGGGTTGCCGCCGGCTTTGCTCCTTATGACTTGGCAGTCTAGGATTGCTGGATCTGACAATACATGTACAATTTTGAAGATAAGTTTGAAAACTGTACTGGTGTAGTGGCCGGTACAGTCGTCGGGACCAAGTGACAGGGCAACTACCATGGTGATGATCAGTATTAACCAGCAGGATGAGCTGCCGCTGGTGGAGCAGGTGGTTCGAGGAGTCAGCCGCCAGATCGATGAACGGGTACTGCGGCAGGGGGCTCGCTTGCCGTCGATCCGTCAGTTTGCGAACGACCACCGGGTCAGCCGGTTCACCGTGGTGCAGGCCTACGATCGCCTGGTGGCGGCGGGATATCTGGAATCCCGTCAGGGCTCCGGGTTTTACGTCAGCAAGCCGGTGGATGCGGTAGCGGCGAATGAGGCTGCCTGTGATCTGGATCGGGCCGTCGATATCCTATGGTTGCTGCGGCAATCGATGCAGCAGCGCCAATTCGAATTGATGCCCGGCTGTGGTTGGCTGCCCCCCGAGTGGCAGGATGCCAGTGCTTTGCAGCGGGGGTTACGCACCCTGGCGCGGGGGCGTAGTCGCGCCTTGGTCGAGTACGGCAATGCGTTTGGTTATCTGCCGCTGCGTCAGGACCTGCAGCAGCGGCTGGGGGAGTTGGAGATTGCGGCATCGCCGAATCAAATCGTAACGACCCACGGTGTCTCCCAAGCGCTCGATCTGTTGTTTCGCTACTTTATCCGCCCCGGCGATAAGGTGTTGGTGGAGGACCCGGCTTATTTCAACCTGTTCGGTCCTCTGAAGCTGCTGGGTGCGGAGTTGATCGGCGTGCCGCGTAATCAGGATGGACCCGATACCGCAAAACTGGAGCAACTGATCCAGCAGCATCATCCCAAACTGATGATTACCACCGCCGTGCTGCATAACCCGACCGGTACCTGCATCAGTCAGGCGGTCGCCTATCGCTTGCTGCAACTGGCGGAGAAGTACCAGTTGATGATTATCGAAGATGATATCTACGGTGACTTCCATGGCGGGCGGGCGACCCGACTGGCGGCGCTGGATCAACTCAATCGGGTTATCTATGTCAGCAGTTTCTCCAAAACGATTTCGGCCAGCGTTAGAGTCGGCTACCTGGCCTGCCATCCGGATCTGGCGCAGGAACTGGTGGATTTGAAGTTGCTCACCCAATTGACCAGTTGTGAAACCAGCGAACGACTGATTCATCAGATATTGAGTGAAGGGCATTATCGTAAATCGATGATGCGATTGCGTAGCCGCTTGGAGCGCGCACGCGAGCAGACGATCGGGCCGTTGGAAAGCCTGGGAATGGGGCTCTATGCCGAGCCGGAATACGGCTTCTTCCTCTGGACCCGATTACCGTCGGGCTGTGAATGGAACGCGGCGGAGCTGGCCCATCGAGCGCTGGAGAGCGAAATGATGTTGGCGCCTGGCAATATCTTCAGTCCGCAACAGTCGATCTCTCCCTGGCTGCGCTTCAACGCGGCTTTTTGTGCGGACCAGCCGCAGGTGTTTGAGCGTTTAAAGCCATTGCTGGAATGTGCGGCTTCGGATGAGTGATTAGTGCCACTTTGCCGAAAATTCAGGCTAGGCTTATAGGCAGAATCGTGGTTATTCCCGAAGCCATAAAACTTACTGTTGGCTCTGGGATTAGGCTGAGATTCTATCGCCTTCAGGCGCCTGTAGAGCCTGGTGACGACTGATCTGAAGGTTTGGGAGGAAGTATCATGAAGTCCATCAAAGTGAAAGATTACATGAACGACTATGTCCTGAAGTTCAGCCCGACGGATGACATGTACCGGGCGATCGAAGGGTTGCGCCAACGAGATGTTTCCAGTGCGCCGGTGTTGGACAAGGACGGTCGATTGGTGGGAATGCTGTCACAGTGGTGCTGTTTGCGCAGTCTGGTGCATGGCAGTTATTTCGAAGAAGTGGGCGGTCAGATCGGTGACTTTATGCAGACCGAGCTGGTAACCGCCGGTCCTGACGACGACATCGTCGATGTGGCGGAGATGCTGGTGGAGCGGCAATGGCATCATGGGGTGCCGATCATGGATGGAGAGCGGCTGGTCGGGATGCTGAGTTGCAGCGATATTCTGACCATGGTCAACGAGTTCGAAAAAGGTAAGCCGCCGAAGTAACCATGGCTGGGATCACAGCGCATAGTCGAAGGGCTGCAATAGCTGCTAGCCGTTGAATATCGACGACACAATCTCTAAAACCAAGGCTGCCTGATTGGCGGCCTTTTTTATTGCCTATGCAAGGGCTTGTTCGCAGGTTCCTTAACCGGCGGTCAGTGCCCGTTGAATGCCCTTCAGGTCGTTCGGCTGGAGCTGGATCGAGTCCAGATGGAGTCGATAGCTGATGTAGTACTTGTAGCTGCCAAGGACATAATCCACCGGTTGACGACCGAGGGAGCGAGCCGTGGTCAGCTCGACATTGTCGAACCAGCGATTCGGATCCAACCCCTGCTGTTCCGCCAGGCGGCGAACCCGGCGGATCTTATCGGGGCCGGCAAAGTAGGCCGCCCAGCTGAAAAATAGCCGGTCCTGTTCTGAGATTCCCGGATCTGCGAAATAGCTACGCTGCAGATAATCCAGGTACTTGGCTGCCGCGTGAACGTTATTCTCCAGATCGTGGGTGTTGCCGACCTGCAGATCGGATCGACGTTGGTAGGCGAGTGGGATCTGCATAATACCGATCTCACCTTCGCGGCCCCGCTTAGAGTGATCCATATTGGAGGCCTGGTAGGCCTGGGCGGCGAGGGAGATCCAATCCTGGTTGTAGCGTTCGGCATAGCGGGTGAACAGGTCCACCAGATGGCCGAGCGTTTCGAGATTATCCGGTTGCAGTGGACTGGCGATCCAACGGGTGTCCTGATAGTAACGCTGGAACAGTTCGCTGTTGTTATTGCGCTCTAGCTGAACCGCAAACTGATTCAATTTCTCCAGCAGTTTGGGATTGTCGTAACGGGTAGCCCAGGCGATCTTGCCGTTTTTCAGCAGGGGGAAGGCGCTATGAACCTGCAGCCCCTCCAACACCGAGCGCCAGATCTCGGCGATATGGTTATCGGCCACCACCATCGGGATAGCTTGGGCGTTGACCAACTCCAGCAGGTCTTCGGCGGCCAGGTGGGGAGCGGCGATCTGAATATCGATCGGTTCCAGCCCCTGGCGGGTCATGTCGATATTCAGCTGGCTAAGCCGTTGAAGGTGGCTGCTGTTGCCACGGACATAAACTGATTTACCGGCCAGGTCCGCGAGTTGCTTGATCGCGGGGCTGGAACGGTGACTGACCAGCACCTCCTGGACGTTGTTGAGGTAAGGGGTCGAGAAGGCGAGTTGCAGCTTGCGCTGTTCGGTAATCGTCAGGTTGGCGGCGATCAGGTCTCCCTTGCCTGCCAACAACGACGGAATCAACTGGGCAAAAGGCACCGGAATGTAGTCAAACTTGACCGGCCTGGTTGGATCGCTTTCGTTCAAGAAATCCTTGAAGGCTTCCATATGCTCGTATTCAAAGCCGCGAATCTGCTCCCGATCGGTGAAGAAATTACTGCGGCTATAGGCAACCAGTATCCTTAGGGTTTGGCGTTCTCGGAGTTTATCCAGATCACCGAAGAAAGGTTGCTGCTGCCATAGCAGTTCCGACGGTGTGGCTGCCCGGGCAGGGTAGGAGAGCGCGACCAACAGTATCACCAAGCACAACAGCGACAACCCCAGCAGGCGCGGATTCATGGGTGGCTGTTGCACCAGAGTACGGATATTAATACGAGATCTCATCATCAGATCGAATCATACACTTGCTGGGTCTGAGCTTGGTGCAGGATGGAAGCCACAGCTGCTACGCCGGATTTCATTCCTCAAGGCCTGCACGGAGTATAGGTCAATAGCGCCTTATCAGCGCCACAGTATCGCTTACAAGGTTTGAAAAATCACCAACTTGGCGGCATTGAGATAGCTGGGGTTATGGACGATACTGACCCGATTCAGTAACGGGTTGCTACGGTGCATATGCTCAGTTCTCTGAAGTCGCGATTATTTCTTTTACTCTGTTTGGTGGCGCTACCGGGCGTTTTCACGATTCAGCAAACGGCTGTCGAAAAGCGGCAGTCGATTATTGCCCAGAGTAAACGACAGGCGATAGAAACGGCTGAAGATCTCTCCATCAGACAAACCAAAATCATCAACGAAACCCGCGATTACCTTAGGTTTCTCGCTTCCTCCATCCAGGTACAAAATCCTTCCCATCCACGCTGTGGCCATTTTCTGAGCTCAGTATTGAAGCTCAATCCCAGTTACATCAATATCGGCGTCCCCGGTGCTGATGGTGAACTGCTTTGTAACGCTCTGCCATTGACTAAAAAGGTTAACGTCTTCGATCGGGAGTATTTCCAGCAGAGTCTGACCAAGCGAACCTTTGCCATCGGAAACTATCAGTTGGATCGTGCGGCCGGAAAAACCAGCGTCAACTTTTCCTATCCCGTGATTGATCCCGATAACCAGGTTGCGGGGGTGGCGGTTGCCGTGGTCTCACTGGACTGGTGGAGCCGGCAGTTGTCCGAACACAAGCTGCCTGAGGGAACGGTCGCCTTTATTACCGATTCCACCGGGCTGGTGGTGGCGAATTACCCGCCGGAACTGGGCCGCCAGGGGAAGCCCGCCAGTAGCTACGGCGTATCAATCGACAGCGCCACCGACTACGCCCTGGGCGCCGATATTATCCAGACCCAGGATGGCAACCGGGTGTTTATCCATAACACCCTCTACGCCAAGGAAGACGGCAGCAGGGTTAACGTCAGTATCGGGATACCGATCGATCAGGCGCTGGAGCAGGCCGATATCGCTTTCTATAAGAGTCTGTCCTATTTCGCGTTGTTTATGGTCGTTGTGGCCCTGATCGCTGCCCGGGCGATGCACCTGAGTATCATCAGCCCGCTACAAAGACTGACAGTTGCGGCTTCGAAGCTGGAACAGGGCGAATTCAGCCACCAGCCGGTCCTCAGTGGCGTTCGCGAGATCCAGGATCTCAGTACCCACTTCGAAACCATGGCACGAGCACGACTCACCGCCGAGAGTCGATCCAATCGTCAACGCGAGGAGCTGGATTCGATCTTTAATGCTCTGCCGGATCTGTACTTCAGGCTCAATATCGAAGGGGTGATCCTCGACTATAAGGCCAACAACCCTGACGAGCTCTACACAAGTTCGGACAAGTTTCTCGGCAACAGGATGGTCGACGTCTTGCCGCCCGGCACGGCTGAGCTGTTCGAAGACAAACTCACCGAGCACTTCAAGACCAAGCAGCTCACCAGCTGGGAATATCCCCTGCTTATCGATGGTCAGGAGCTGTACTTCGAGGCCCGGGTCAGCTCCATCAATAACTCGGATGATGCGGTGCTGGTGATCCGGAATGTTACCCGGCAAAAAGAAGCGGACCGCTCCATGCGCCTGGCTGCTCTGGTCCACGATAACAGCAGCGAGTGCATGGTGGTCACCGATCGAAACGGCATCATTCTGAACGTTAATCCCGCTTTTACCCGGGTGACTGGTTATGGAAAAGAGGAGGTGATCGGGCTCAAGACCAGCGCACTGTCATCCGGCCGACATGACAAAGATTTCTACCGGGAGATGTGGGGCGTCCTGAAAACGGAAGGGCGCTGGCAGGGTGAGATCTTTAACCGTAAGAAAAATGGTGAAGTGTTCCCGGAATGGCTGAGCATTAACACGATCTTTGATGAGTACGGTGAGCCTGCCCAACATGTGGCGCTGTATCGAGATATCACCGAGCAAAAGAAGGCGGCCGAGGTGATATGGCGTCAGGCTCACTTCGATGACCTGACCGGGCTGCCTAACCGAAATACCCTCGGCGATCGCATCGATCAGGAGATCAAAAAGGCCCATCGCAACGGTAGTTCGGTGGCGCTGCTGTTTCTTGATCTGGACCTGTTCAAGGAGGTCAATGACACCCTGGGGCACGATAAGGGTGATCTGCTGCTGCAACAGGTCGCGCAACGACTGGTTCGCGCCGTTCGAGAAGAGGACACGGTCGCCAGACAGGGCGGCGACGAATTTACGATCGTGATGGGGGATATCGAATCGATAGCGCCGGCCGAGCGGGTCGCTGAAACCATCATTGAACTGCTTAGCGAACCCTTCCGCATCGATGAGGACAATATCTATGTATCGGTCAGCATCGGAATCGCGTTTTATCCCGATGATGCCACTGACAGCAATGAACTCATCAAGTCTGCCGACCAGGCCATGTATGCCGCCAAAGCCGGCGGGCGCAATCGCTTCAATTGCTTTACCCGGGAGATGCAGGATCGTGCCATTCATCGAATGGAAATGATCAAAGACCTACGGATCGCGCTGGATGAGGGCCAATTCAGCCTTAACTACCAACCGATTTTCTGCTTGAAGAGTCGCCGCCTGCATAAAGCCGAAGCGCTGATACGCTGGAATCATCCGGACAAGGGGTTGATCAGGCCTGATGCATTCATACCGTTGGCCGAAGAAGTTTTCTTGATCTCGGCGATTGGTGGCTGGGTCTTCGAAGAGGCCTGTCGGGCGGTCAAGGTCCTTCGAACCCAATATGGGGAGAGTTTTCAGATCAGCGTTAATCTCTCCCCGGCACAGTTCTCCGATGCGGACCATAATCTGCTCCACTGGCTGCCCAAAATGCAGCAACAGGGATTGGACGGCAGTGCGATCGTGGCGGAGATCACCGAAGGCATGCTGATGAACAGCGATGCCGCCAGTCTGGAAAAGCTCTTGGCGTTCCGAGACGGGGGAATTCAGGTGGCGCTGGATGACTTCGGCACCGGCTACTCTTCGCTGGCTTATATTCAGGAATATGACATCGATTACATCAAGATCGATCGAGCCTTTGTTAAGAATCTGGCTGCCGACTCCGACTCCTATGCGCTTTGTGAAGCGATCATCGTGATGGCCCATAAACTCGGGATCAAGGTCATCGCGGAAGGGATCGAAACCGAGCAGCAACTGGAGCTGCTGATCGCCGCGAACTGTGATTACGGCCAGGGTTTCCTGTTCTCTCCCGCTGTGGAGCTTGAAACCTTCAGCCAACTAGCGCCGATTTTTGACGCTGCCGACTAGCCACGGGGACGAAGGCAAAGACCGTGGCGGTCACCGCCTGCGGTTGGCGCGCGTCCAGTTGACCCTTCAACCCTGATGGACGACGCTGACATCCTCGAGCTTGCCGGACTTCTGCCAGGTAACCTGATAGCGTTTGCCGGTACCGCTCAATACCGACCCTCCTGCCGTTTTCAGGCTTAACACCACGCGCCCGGCGCAGCTTCCCTTGAGGCAGCGACAGGGATCACCGGGGGCGGCATTGTCATCAATACTGAAGCCCTCAAACACCACTTGCTGATCAGGCTCCAACCGCTTCAGCGGTACTTCGTACTCGAAGATACAGGAGTGTGCGGCATGATCGGTGTTGAAAACCACATCAATATTGGCGATCAGTTCACCGACTTCATAGGTTTTGTTGGTGCCGTTTTTGACGGTGAAATTCAGCTCGAATCGGTTCGGATCCGGGCTGACATTAGGGTAGATGGGGTTGTCATTTTTGACGAAATGCAGATGGCAGCCGGTCAGTAGCGCCGCACTAATGACACCTACGTAGAACACTCGGTTTGGGAATAGGTTCAGATAGCTCATATCAATCACCTCTTGTGGGCAATCCAGAGGCACTGCTTACGACGCTTCTGTCAGGATGGGTAACCTCTCTATTCGTTACTGCAGCATTAAGAGAACAAAGAGCACGAGAGCCCTCAAATGCGTTTAGAGGGCTGCTGGCCTGCTTCGTGGGACGCCATTCAGGCGTCACTTCAGCTCTTGGTAGATCAGGCCAAAAAATCTCTAGTAGACAGCGAATAGTGGACGGCTATCTTAACGGGATAGTGCAAGAGCAGATAAAAGACAAGAAGATGGAGCAATGAATGAGTCTTGCTCCGGAGGCAGAGCTTCTGACAAGGCGGTTTTCGGCTCGATGGACGCCTGCTAGGATTGGTCCGCAGATTTATCAGCCTTAAAACCTCGGCAATAGGGCATGATAAGCCAATGTTAGGATCCCGGTCATAACATGAAAAGTTCAAAACCAAAGGAGTAAACATGAAGATAATCGGCGCAATTATATCGATCTGCTTGGCTTTTTATCTGTTCTTTCAGGCCAACGCGATGACGGAGATTAGCTTGGAACGTCTCGGCTATATAGCTGGGGGCGTTATCTTGGTTGTGGCCACTATCTTTGTCTTTATTCCAATGAATAAGGACCGCAGCGATTAGTCGATCGTTGAGTTCAAGCGGGCCGCTGGGGGCTAGGCTGTGGTTATCGTCTGTCGCACGGTTCTAAGAGGCTGGGTAACCCAGAGGTAAGAGGCGCAGAAGGTTGCCGGTGAGGTGGTTGAGCAGGAAGCTCACCCGGCCTGCAGTACAGGATCAGCGGCCGGGTGGTTTAAAGGCGAGTCTTTAAAGAATGCAATGTTTAGTGAAGTCTTTGGCTTCGTTTGCGGTCCATTCGCCTTTCGGCTTCTCCTTGAGATCTGTACACCACTCTTTACTCCCTACTTCAGGAGAACAGCCCTGTAAAAGGACAGCCGAGAATGCCAGTGCACATGCCATAAAACATTTTTTCATAAGTGGGCCTTTTTCTACGGGTATAACGTCTAAGTAGTTGGATCTACTTTAATTTGATGTGGCGAAAAAGATAGGCCTGATCCGCCATTTCGTCAATCTTAAACTCAGACGCAGCAATCTTCCTTGCTTTCTTTGTTTGAATTAGATCGCCCGATAATATCGCCGGACAAATCATTCTAAAAAATTAAATAGAGCTTTGTTGCGTCAACGGGGTTTATCACTCACTACGACCACGGCCATTCTCTTTTCGGCGTTTGCGGTCTTCTCGAGCCATCTCTTTTTTCAGCTTGCGCTCTTCGCGCTCCATTTCCTTTTGCAGCTTCCGATCTTCACGCTCCATCTCCTCACTCAGCTTCCGCTCTTCGCGTTCGCGCTCTGCATAGTCTTTACGTTCTTCGCGTTGCTGTTCCTGATAGCGAAGGCGCTCTTCCCTCTCAAGCTCGCGTTCACGCATGGCGTGTTCACGTTCATCTTCTCGCTGCTCTAACCGATATTCGCGCTTATCCCGCTGTTGCTCTAAGCGGTATTCTCTTTCCTCTCGTTGTTGCTCTAAGCGAGCCTCTCGTTCCGCTTTTTTATGAGAATCAGCGACGGCAGGAAGGCTAGTCACCGAAGCCGATAATGCGAGTGTGATAAGTAGATATTTAGCATTCATGATTCAGAATTCCTTTGCTTGACGAAGCACTGCAATGGTCGATGCAGACTCACTATATCGTAGTATGTTGAACGGGGGATGAACTGGGTGAAAGCCGCTTTATCTGGATGTAGGCTGAAGCGTTGAATGCCTATTTAACGCCACCTGTTAGCCACTAACGGGGTAGGTGAGTTCGCCATAACGCCGCCTTAACGGGCTGGAGCAGCGCAGCTGCGGAAGTCCGATTGTCTGTAATTGTTATATTTCAGGCCCAATGCCTGACTCTTCATCCGAAACCAAAAGCTCCCAAAAGAAAGTATCAGATATTTTTGCGGTGTCTGAAACAAAAGAAACGAATTCGTCATACTCCGCCCGTGTCATTGGGTTGTTTTCTAATTCGACGGGAAAACTTCTGTCCTGAGACAGCTTTAAAAACTTATCCATTACAGCGAGAAAGCTGTAGTATGAACTAGAGATTAATTCTGCTACCCAAAAACCTCGACCATGGGTAGCCGTAAATACCACCAAATCATCAGTTGAAATATCTACGAATATTGGGTCACCACAATCGGTGATGTGACCAATTACGACCCAGGATTCTTGCCAGTCGCCTTGTTCCATGCCCGTAAGGGGTTCTCCATTTGGATGTACGGAGTACCCTAATTGAGCTTTATCTAATTCGCTAGGATCGAATAGTTTTATCCCAGTGTAACCGAATGAGACATCCATACTCTTAAACTTCGATTTATCGTATTCCATTGTGCTCTCTAGGAAATATAACGCCGCGCCCCGCATAGTAGTGCGTAAAGTTAAACGCTTTGTTATGTGCATTAATTGAAACTTGTTTATTAATAGTAAATATCTTCTTTTTTAAGTTTTGTTGTTTTATAAAAGCTGTAAAAATTAAAAACAATACAAAGAATTATTACAATCGAGCCACCTAGGAATATGTAAAAACTTATTGAGTTATCATATCTTCCTTCTTTTGCTGTACTAAATTTAGGCAGCAAGGATGAGTAGATAATTGATATTTCTTTTGTTTTGTATAGTTTCAAGTGCCTTTTTTTGTATGACTTGATGTACTGGCCTACTTGAGTTTTTCCCGAGCTGTCACTAAATGAATAATATATGACAATGCTTTTTCTACGTGTAGCGGAATCCTTTACGCTACTCACACTTGCCGTTGCTTCTACCGGGAAAGCATTTATTGCTGCATAGGAAATGGCGCTGTTCTTTGATATAAGAATTAATCCAATAAAGGGGAATGTAAGAATTAATGACCAAATTCTGCTTGTGTAATAAAAATCACGTTTGGCTTCCCTTGGATAAAACATTACACCTTACCTTTGAGCATCAGCCATTAGAGCACATAACGCCGCATTAACGGGACGAAAAACCGCGCAGCGGTTTTGAGTTCCGAGCCAGCTTGCTGGCTGAAGTTGAATGCCTTGTTATGTTTCAACTGTACCTCTCAGACTCTATCAGTAAGTCGTTTAGCAACTGCTTGGCATCTAAAACCAGACACTGCCAACCGAGGTTTGGAAAGACAGCGACTTTCATGCCGTCGTTGCTTAGTTGTTCAAGACCTTCGGTGATTAAGAACTCATAATCAAATTCTTCGGCCTCATGCCCAGGCCAGTGCTCGTCAGCGATGCGTTGAGCATATTCAGGATGAGGCCAAAAGGGGAAGTAATCTAAATCGTCAGGCGTTGCTGGGGTAAGCCAACCCTCGGAATTCCGGACACCCCAAACTTGCTGCCAGTCGGCGACCTTGGAAATGAAGTGGCGGTAACGCTCATCGTCTGAGAGATCGTTCACAGCTTGGAACTGCTGCTCATTCATTTTGTAAGGCACGATCTCTCCTTGAAACATAACGTCGCAGTAACGGGACGAAGCCGCGTAGCGGCGGAGTTCCGTGCCCAACGTAGTTGGGCATTAAGTTGACTGCCTTGTTAGCGATCACTAGGCTTGAGCCTCCGCTAGTTCCCAGACTGGTAAATAGAGACCATAGAGTGCTGCGGGTACATATAGCACGCCCAGGACAAAGATAAACAGCACTGGGAGTACGTAGCTTTTACCCTTAGGCATTCGCTGATAGATGATGCCTAAGGCAGCTAAGGGGAGCAGCCAAATCCAAAATGTACTAGCCACGATGACTTCAGTGAAAAAGGGGAGCTTTGCACCAAAACCAGTAAAGATACTTTCATACTTTGGTACGGAGACTGATGCTGCGATAGCTTCTAAAACCAGCAGCAGAGTAATGAAACCTGTGAAGATCTTTGCGGCCAAACCAATATTTCCTTTTGCACTCGGGGCTTCCACACAGTATCGCTAACGCCGCCGTAACGGGACGAAGCTGCGTAGCAGCTGAGTTCCGTGCCCAACGTAGTTGGGCTGAACGTTGACGGCCTTGTTATGTGGCATTGCTGCACACTCCTTTGGTCATGTCATGCTCTTGTGGTTCGAGTATGACCTGATCTTTGATAACCCCGCTTACTGAAACCACAATACTTCCGGCTTTAGCTAATTGCTTACCATCTTGTAGGAATACATAGAAAGATGGTGACAGCTTTTGCCCGAAGGTAAACATGAGATCCGTTCCACACTCCTTGATTGAAGCCTGCCCGGATTCATTAATTATTAGTAAGCCGGTAACTCTATCTATCGGCTTTTCAGTACACCCCGTAGCGATAAAAATCGTCAAAAGAAAGTAGAGTATTAGCTTCATTATCTATGCCACATAACGCCGCAATAACGGGGCGGAGCAAGCTTGCTTGCGGAGTTCCGAGCCCGAAGGGCTGAAGTTGATTGCCTTGTTAAGTTGCAAGCCCATTTGTAACCGCCAGGGCCATTGTAAGGCCGATTAACGTAAAGAAAATGGCTGTGTTTCGTAGCACAGATCTTCTGGCTGCAGCCCCGACCTCATCAAGTGCGTCAGGAAAGAACAAAGCGTTGAAGCGATTCCACCGTAGTGTGGAATGTCTTTCTAGTGCGGAAGGCTTCACATGTGCACAGACACGCAAATAGCTTTTGGCGATACGCACTAGAGCAATAGGCGCAAGAACAACGGATACTGTGAATACGAGGACCGTTGCCACTATTCCGACTGTGTTGATTGCTTCCAACTTGCGTATCGCTCCTTGCAATTTAACGCCCAAAGCAGCGGCGCGCGTTAGCGCGTCCAGCCCATAGGGCGATGCTGCCTTTGCTTGTTATGTGTTAGGCACACCCGTACCCCCGTTTGCTTTTGAAATTTTCCATTTATCAGCGTCTTTGTTTTCAAAAAGTACTTTGTAGTTACCTGAGTGATCAATTGTAAGTAGCATAACTATAAAGGGCTCTGATTTTTTAGAAAGAATATTATGAAGCTTTTTTCCTTGCGTGTTCATTGTGTCAAAGAATGACTCATCTTCGAATGGGTCAAATAGCTTGATAGATTCAGATATTTCATAGGAACCATTAGAACCGTAATTGCTTCCGTTTATATGGAAACGAAAATATGCTGTCTTCCAATTCGATTCTTGAGAAGAAACAAAGGAGATTAATTCCTTAGCTAAATCTATAACTATTTTTGATGCTTCTTCATTCATCTTTATTTCTACACATAACAGCTTTATTCTTGAGCGCGCTCGTTTTGCCATATCGATATCCTGAATACAGGTTGGCAAACGACTGAATAAAAAGAAGAATTGGAAAACACCTGTCATCTTCCTCCTATGAAAACGAGCATGCGCATATATCTTGGTGGGGTGGCACAGTATCTCAGTGCCTGCTGTCCCTAAAGCACTGATCATGCAGGAGTTGAGGGAAACTTGCCAGAGCAAACCGTGCCACCAATTTCGACAAAACGAGCGCGGTTAGCAAAAACGGCTAGATATGTTGTATTCATACACAGTAATGCCAAGGGCTCTGATGGCTGCTTTGGCACGTCCAGTCCAGAAGACTCAAGCGGACCAACGTCTGCTTACGAGAAAATAAGATTGATTCGGGAGGTCCCAGGAAGATGGATCGTCAGCGGCAGGAAAGTGTTGTTAGGGGACTCCTAACAAGTGTTGCCCCAATGTCCGATCTTGGGTGAATGCAGCCAGTCAAAGCTCACTGCTTCAAGGATATCTAAGCCGAAATACCGATCTGAGCTATCCACATGGAGTTAACTAAAGCTATCTAGGCCTGAAATTGAGGTGGCTGGGGTTAGCTTGCTCTCTAGAAGTGTAAAAACGAAGACAATTCGAGCTTAGAGACCGCCTACTTTCGTTTCTGCTTAGAAAAAAGCGGATAGATTGTCTTCGCTTTATTACAACAGTCTTCGTTTTAATTTTATAAATACACTATAGAGCTTGCCCGCAGGCATGTCCGGAGGCCCAGGCCCATTGGAAGTTGTAGCCGCCCAGCCAGCCGGTGACATCGATAACCTCACCGATAAAGAACAGTCCAGGTTCGCGTTTGGCTTCAAAGGTTTTGGATGAGAGCTCGTCGCTGTCGATACCACCGCGGGTGACTTCGGCGGTGCGGTAGCCTTCGGTGGCGTTGGGTTTTAGCTCGAAGTGATGCAGCCGTTGGCGTAGCAGCTCACGATCATCGCGACGCAGTTGGATGAGTGGTTCTGAGGCGCTGGCTAGCGGTGCAGTTAGCAGCTCGGCCAGCCGCTTGGGAAGGTAGCGCCCTAGCGCATTCTTAAGCGATTGCTGCGGGTGGGCTTCGAGTTGCTGCTCCAGCAGTTGATCCAGATCCTGCTGGGGTAGAAAGTTAATCTGAACCGGCTCACCCGGTTGCCAATAGTTGGAGATCTGCAGCACCGCCGGTCCGGATAGGCCTCGGTGGGTAAACAGCAGGTCGCGGATGAAAGTGGGGCCGTTCAGCGCCTTGATTTCCACCGCTAGGCTGATTCCACTGAAGTTGCTGAACTGCTCTTTGTCTTCGGTGTGCAGGGTAAAGGGGACCAGGCCGGCGGAGGTCGGCTGGATCTTTAACCCGAACTGCTCGGCGATGCGGTAGCCGAAGGCGGAGGACAGCTTCGGAATCGACAGGCCGCCGCTGGCGATCACCAGTTTGTCAGCCTTGAGGTATTGCTCGCCGGTATGCACCAACCAGCCCGGCTGGCCCGGATAGCGCTCGCTCATTCGTTGGATCGACTGCACGTCGGTGTTCAACCGAATCTCGACCCCGGCCCAGTCGCACTCGGTCAGCAGCATTTCGACAATCTGTTTGGCCGATTCGATACAGAACAACTGGCCGTGATCACGCTCCTCAAAATCGATACCGTGGCGTTCGACCTGGTCGATAAAGTCTTGCGCACTGAAACGTGCCAGAGCCGATTTGACGAAGTGCGGATTGCTGCACAGGTAGTTGTTGGGATCGACGCTGCGATTGGTGAAATTACAGCGACCGCCACCGCTGATCAGAATCTTCTGACCCGGCTTGCGGGCTTTATCCAGTACCAGTACCCGGCGACCGCGGTAGCCGGCTTGGGCAGCACACATCAGGCCGGAGGCACCGGCGCCGATAATGATGGCGTCGTAGTCAACAGAGGAGGTGGTCAAATCGGGATACCGGGACAGCAAATGGGGCCGCTATTATAGCGGCCCGGTCAACCGGACGGGAGTCTCATTCGCGGGTTAGGGGGGGGCTAACCGATCAGGGTTTGGCTTGTTGTCCCGCGGCACCTGAACCGGGATCGGTTGCCGGTGTGGCTTTGGCCTTGGGCTGCGCGCTCAGGCCGGTACTGGGTTTCGGATTATAGGCTTGTTTGGCCGGTTGCTGCGTCCGGGATGGCGGTCGGGCGACGCCGTAAAACTTCATCTTGGTGTAGGGCACCCCTTCGGGCGGGTGTTCACCGAAAGTGGGAACGCCGTTTTTGTCGATCCACTTATAGACATCGGTTGCGGCATTGGCTTGAAGTGGTGCTAGCGCCAGGGCCACCAGAAAGACCGCTACAGCTTTATGCATATCACTACCCCTGTGATTTATATGCGTAAAACCCTTTATACGCCGAAATGGGGGCCAACGGCTATAGTATTAGCTCGATTTTTCACCAAAGTGTCACGAAGGGTTCGTTGAGTACCGATCTTTGGCATCGGTGCCGATGAACGTTGGAGGGGTCAGTGTGTGGCTGCAGATAACGCCAACGCTTTAGGCTGCTAGACCTGATATCCCGGCCATTGGCTGAGGTAGCCGGTCTAGCTGGTTTTGTCCTTGAATTCGCACAGATCTTCGATCAGGCAGGCGCCGCAACGGGGTTTGCGGGCGGTGCAGATGTAGCGCCCCAACAGGATCAGCCAGTGGTGGGCATCGAGCAGGAACTCTTTGGGAACAAACTTGAGCAGTTTTTTCTCCACCTCGAGCACGTTCTTGCCGGGGGCGATCTTGGTACGGTTTGAAACCCGGAAGATATGGGTATCCACCGCCATGGTCGGCTGACGGAAGGCGGTATTGAGGACCACATTGGCGGTCTTGCGGCCGACGCCGGGCAGCGCTTCGAGGGCTTCGCGGGTGTCCGGCACTTCGGAGTTGTGCTTTTCGACCAGTATCTGGCAGGCCTTGTAGACGTTCTCGGCCTTGGCGTTGTAGAGCCCGAGGGTCTTGATATAGGACTTCAGGCCGTCAACGCCCAACTCGACGATCGCTTCCGGGGTGTTAGCCACCGGAAACAGTTTGTCGGTGGCCTTATTGACGCCGACATCGGTGGACTGGGCCGACAGCGTGACCGCCACCAGCAGCTCGAACGGGTTGGAGTAGTTCAGCTCGGTCTTGGGGTTGGGATTGTCATCGCGCAGCCGGGCAAAGATCTCTTGTCGCTTTTGCTTGTTCATCGATCGGACTCGGTATCAACGGGATAGCTATCCGGCTTAGCCGGTAACGCGAACACGCTTGTTGGCGGCCGGCTCGGAGCTGACCGGCTTGGCGCGCTGTTTCAGGCGCTCGTCGATCAGATTCTTGACCGCGATGATCAGTCCCATGCCGACGAAGGCGCCTGGCGGCAGCACCGCAAACAGGAAGCCGCGGTAGTCGTCGATCAGGGTCAGCTTCCAGCTTTCGGCCACCGGGCCAAACAGCAGCTGCATATCGGCGAACAGGGTACCGGTGCCGAGCAATTCACGCATCGCTCCCAGCAGCACCAGTACGGCGCTGAAACCTAGGCCCATCATCAGCCCGTCGAGAACAGCCGGTAGCGGTGGGTTTTTGCGGGCAAAGGCATCGGCGCGGCCGAGGATGGCACAGTTGGTCACGATCAGCGGGATAAAGATGCCGAGAATTTCGTACAGCTCGTAGGTTAGTGCCTGCATCAGTAGCTCGACGCAGGTTACCAGCGAGGCGATGATCATCACGAAGGCCGGTAGACGGACCGTGTCGGGTACCAGGTTGCGGATCAGTGACACGCATAGGTTGGAACCGACCAGTACCGCGATAGTGGCCAGGCTCAGGCCGAGGGCGTTGACCACCGAGCCGGTAACCGCCAGCAGCGGGCAGAGGCCCAGCAGTTGCACTAGTGCCGGGTTGTTGTGCCACAGGCCGTCGTAGGTGATCTTGCTCCAGTCGATCGGGCGCGATGAATCAGCCATTGGCGTCTCCTGCAGTGGTCTTTATAGTGCTCTCTTCGGCGCTGCTGAGCGGGGTGTCTTCCAACAGGGCAGCACGGTTGGCTTCAAAGGTCAGCACCGCCTGTTTGACCGCCCCGACCACCGCCCGCGGGGTGATGGTGGCGCCGGTAAATTGGTCGAAGCGACCACCGTCTTTCTTCACCGCCCAGTCAGGATCGTCTTCGCCGTTGAGGCGCTGATCGTTAAAGCTTAGAACCCAGTCGGACTTCTTCACATCGACCTTGTCACCCAGCCCCGGGGTCTCCTGGTGGCGCAGAATCCGAACACCGGCGACGCTACCGTCGCGTTTGACGCCGACGATCAGGTCGATATTGCCGGTATAGCCGTCTGGTGCGATGGCGGGCAGGATCACGGTATGAACCTGGCCGTCGGTGCGGGCCCGGTAGACCTCGACCGGGCCTTCGTAGCCAAGGCGTTGAGTTCGGTTGAGGGTGTAACGGTCACGAACCAGGTCATTGTCGTGCGCCGTGGTCGGTACGATCTGGAACAGTGCCTTGGCCCGCGCCTGTTCGCGATTGTCTGCGATGGCCTCGCGGGTAGCGCTCTGGGTCAGCGCGATGGCACCGGCGGTGAGCACGGCAAACAGGCCTAGCGCCAGGGCGTTATTTCGAATGGCGGTAACGATAGCCATGCTCACTTCCTCGCAATGCCGCGCTCGGCCTGCTTATGGCCGTAGGTGCGGGGGCGGGTGTAGTAATCCAGGAACGGTGCGGTCAGGTTCATCAGTAGCACCGCGAACGCGATCGCATCGGGGTAGTTACCCCAGTTGCGGATCAGGTAGACCAGAATGCCGATGGAGGCACCGAAGATCAGTTTGCCCTTGTTGCTGGTGGCGGCCGTGACCGGGTCGGTGGCGATAAAGAAGGCACCGAGCATGGTCGCGCCCACGGTCAAATGGAACAGCGGCGGGGCGTAGTTGCTCGGATCGGCGGCATAGAACAGGCCGGCGATCAGCAGCAGGCTGCCGAGCATCGATACCGGGATATGCCAGGTGTAGACCTTGCGGACCAGCAGGTAAACCCCGCCCAGCAGGTAGGCCAGGCTGATCGCCTGCCAGGGCTCTAAGTTATTCAGCAGGGTCGAGCTGGCCCACAGCTCTTCACCGGTCAGGCCACCCTTGTGCTTGAAGGTCTCCAGCGGTGTGGCCAGGGTGACGCCATCGGGCAGGGCCAGTTGACCAAAGATGATCGCCAGACTGTCGCCAAAGCCGGGCAGCGGGCCTTCCAGCAGGGTTTCCGGCGCGCTCCAACGGGTCATTTCGACCGGGAAAGCGATCAGCAGCAGCGCATAGGCGATCATCGCCGGGTTGAACGGGTTCTGCCCCAGGCCACCGTAGAGCTGCTTGGCGATCACGATCGCTACGAAGATGCCGATGGTGGTGACCCACCAGGGAATATAGGGCGGCAGTGCCAGCGCCAGCAGAAAGGCGGTCAGTACAGCGCTGAGATCACCCAGATAGAAACCCAATGGGCGGTTGCGAAGCTTCAAGACCGCAGCTTCGAATAGCAGTGCCAGGCCGCTGGCAAACAAGACATTGATCAGCGGTCCCCAGCCGAAGTAGTAACACAGCGCTGCCAATCCCGGCAGGGTTGCCAGGATCACCTGACGCATCACATGTCCGGCTTTGCCGCTGCGATTGGTGTGGGGGGAGCTGACGTGGATCAGAGCCATCGGGTTAACCTACGGTTTCGCTATTCTGTTCGGCTTCGGCCAACGCCTGTTCGGCCTGGCTAGCTTTGGCTTTCAGTTTGTCCAGCGCGGTGGCCAGTGAATCGGCCGACTCGGAACCTTGAGCCTGGGCATCGGCCAGGGCCTTCTCGGTCTTCTTGACCTTGGTCCGGGCGATGGCTGCGGCGCTCTTGAGCTGCTTCAGGTCGGGCGCTTTCAGGTCCGAGCCAGCATCTGTGGGCTGTGACGTATTGCTGCCGGCTTCGGCTTGCTCGGCCGCTTCGAAGGCTTTCTGGGCGTCATCGGCTTTCTGCTGCAGCTTGGTCAGCTGCTGCTCCAGCGCGCTGGTGTCCTTGCCGTCTTCGCGGGCCTGATCGACCACCTTCTGGGTCTTCTTCAGTTTGGTGCGGGCGATCGAAGCGGCACTCTTCAGCGCTTTCAAATCGGGCTTGTCGGCAGCAGGTTGCGGTGCCGGGCTGCTGGATTGCTCCGCCTTCTCGGCCTCTTCGAAGGCTTTCTGGGCATCGTCGGCTTTCTGCTGCAGCTTGGCCAGCTGCTGCTCCAGCGCGCCGGTATCCTTGCCGTCCTCGCGGGCCTGATCGATCACCTTCTGGGTTTTCTTCAGCTTGGTGCGGGCGATCGAGGCGGCGCTCTTCAGCGCTTTCAGATCTGGCGCGTCGGCTGCCGGAGCCGCTTGACCACCGTCGGCCTGGTCGGCTGCTTTCTCGGCGGCCTCGAAGGCCTGCTGGGTGGTGTCGGCTTTCTGTTGCGCCGTCGCCAGTTGCTGTTCCAGCTCGGCGGTGTCGGCTCTGTCTTCACGGGCCTGGTCCAGCGCCTTCTGCGCTTTCTTCAGTTTGGTACGGGCGATCGAGGCGGCGCTCTTCAATTGCTTGAGATCAGCAGCCGGAGCGGCTGGCTTACTGGAGCTGCCTGTTTTTTCCGCTTGCTCCGCTTTTTCTAGTGCCTGTTGAGCCGCTTCGGCCTTGGCCCTTAAGCCGTCCAGCGAGGCGCGCAGCTTATCGGCACTGGCGGCACCCTTGGCTTCGGCGTCGGCCAGGGCCTTCTCGGTCTTGGTGACCTTGGTACGAGCGGTGGCGGCGGCGATCTTCAACTCGGCCAGGGTCGGTGCCGGCGCCGGGCTGGCTTTTTCGGCCGCTTCCAAGGCCTGTTGAGCCTGTTCAGACTTGCTGCGGGCGACTTCGACGGCTGCCTGCAGTTCGGTGTTGGCAGTGTCTTCGGCCAGCGCTTTTTCGGCTTTCTTGAGCTTGGTACGCGCCACGGCCGCTTCGGTCTTGAGCTTTTTGATCTGCTCTTGCGGATCGGCGGCGGCAGGCTTGCCGGCAGCGACCTGGTCTTTGCGGTTGGCCTGGGAGCGTGATGCAGCTTCGGCACGGGCCTTACGTTTGGCAGCCTTTTCTTCCTTCTCGCGCTCCTGGCGCTCCTGACGGGCTTCGAAGCGGATCCGGGCTTGCTCGGCCTTGCGCTGCTCGGCCTGCTCGCGGCGAATCTCGCCCTTGGCGAAGCGGTAGTACTGCACCAGCGGGATGTTGCTGGGGCAGACATAGGCGCAGGCGCCGCACTCGATGCAATCCATCAAGTTGAAGGATTGGGCCTTGTCGAACTCTTTACCCTTGGCAAACCAGTGCAGCTGTTGCGGCAGCAGTTCAGCCGGGCAGACCTGCTCGCACTGACCGCAACGGATGCAGTTCTGTGCCGGCGGGGCCTGGGGGAACTCTTCTTCGGTGGCGGCGATTACGCAGTTGCTGGTTTTAACCACCGGGACCGAGGTGTCGCTGAGGGTGTAACCCATCATCGGGCCACCCATGACCAGGCGGTTCAGGCTCATCGGGTTGAGTCCGGCCTGTTGCAGCAGGAACTCCACCGGGGTACCCAGCAGCACTTCAAAGTTGCCGGGGCTGTCCAGCGCATCACCGGTCAGGGTGGTGATCCGGGAAATCAGCGGCTTGCCCTGCTTGACGGCCTGGTTCACGGCGGACATGGTGCCAACGTTCTGAACCACGATACCGATGTCGGCCGGGATCTTGCCGTACGGGACTTCGACCCCGGTCAGCAGTTTGACCAGCTGTTTCTCACCGCCGGAGGGGTACTTGGTCGGTACCACCACCACTTCGATTTCGATCTCGCTGGCCCGGGCGGCCTGGGTCAGGGCGATGGCCGCTTCCGGCTTGTTGTCTTCGATGCCGATCAGACAGTGGGTCGGCTTGATCAGGTGGGCGGCGATCTCGATGCCACCAATGATCTGGGCGGCCCGCTCACGCATCAGCATGTCGTCGGCAGTGATGTAAGGCTCACACTCGACTGCGTTGACGATCAGGGTGTTGATGATGTGATCGTCGGCCAGGTGTAGCTTGATCTCGGTCGGGAAGCCGGCGCCGCCCATGCCGGAGATGCCGGCACAACGGATCATCTCGGCCAGCGCGGGTTTCTCCAGACTGCGGAAGTCCTCGACGCCCTGATGCTCGATCCACTCGTCCTTGCCGTCGGTATCGATCTGGATACAGAGCCCTTCCATGCCAGACGGATGGGGTACCGAGTAGTTGCCGATATGACTGACAATGCCGGAGGTGGGGGCGTGTTGATAGATGCTGACGTGACCGCTGGGCTCGGCGATGGCCTGACCCTTGAGGACCCGTTCGCCGACTTCCACCAGCGGTGTGGCCGGTGCACCGATATGCTGCTGCAGCGGGATGATCAGCTGCGGCGGAATCGGCGCCTGACGCAGCGGTTTAAGCAGCGACTGCTGCTTGTTTTCCGGCGGATGGATACCACCGTGGAAGCTCCAGATCCGGCTCATGCGGCATTCCCCCGCTGGTCGGAATCATCCGTGTGATTATCTGAGTCGTTGTTTACCTGTTGATCCGCGCCGCGACCACGGTCGGTGGCGATCAGCTGTACACCGGGCATCGGCTCGGCCCAGCTCCAGGTGGACAGGGTGGTTTCGATCGGGATCATGTCGATGCAATCAACCGGGCAGGGCTCGACGCAGAGGTCGCAGCCGGTACATTCAGAAACAATAACCGTGTGCATCTGCTTGGCGGCGCCGAGGATCGCGTCCACCGGGCAGGCCTGGATGCACTTGGTGCAACCGATGCATTCATCCTCGCGGATAAAGGCGACCGACTTGACCTGCTCTTCACCATGCTCGGCGTCCAGCGGAAGCGGTTCGACATCCAGCAGGTCGGCCAGCGCATTGATGGTGCTTTCGCCGCCGGGAGGGCATTTGTTGATCGGTTCGCCGTTGGCGATCGCCTCGGCGTAGGGACGGCAGCCTGGGTGACCGCACTGGCCACACTGGGTTTGGGGTAGCAGCGAGTCGATCTGGTCGACGATCGGGTTGCCGTCGACTTTAAAGCGGATCGAGGCAAAGCCGAGCAGGGCGCCGAACACCAGTGCCACGCCCAGCAAAATCAGTACTGCGATCAGAATTGCTTCCATTAACGCGCGATCCTCAGAACTGAACCAGGCCGGTGAAGCCCAGGAAAGCCAATGACATCAGGCCGGCGGTGATCATGCCGATCGCTGCGCCTCGGAAAGGTGCCGGAACATCGGCAACCGCGATCCGCTCGCGCATCGCCGAGAACAGGATCAGCGCCAGCGAGAAGCCCAGTGCGGCACCAAAACCGTAGATCGCCGATTCGACAAAGCTGTTCTGCTTGTTGATGTTCAGCAGCGCAACCCCTAGTACCGCACAGTTGGTGGTGATCAGCGGCAGGAAGATACCCAGTACTCGGTACAGCAACGGGCTGGTTTTGTGCACCACCATCTCGGTGAACTGCACCACCACGGCGATCACCAGAATGAAGCTGATGGTGCGAAGGTAGGTGATATCGAATGGCAGCAGCAGGTACTGGTAGACCAGATAGGAGCAGATCGACGACAACGTCAGTACGAACGTGGTGGCCAACGACATCCCCATGGCGGTTTCGAGTTTGTTCGAAACCCCCATAAAAGGACAAAGGCCCAGAAACTGTACCAGCACGAAGTTGTTAACCAGTACGGTGCTGATCAGAATTAGCAGGTAGTCGGTCATGGTGACCTGTACTCTCGTCGAAAACGTCGTCTAACAAAGGCTGAGGGTTGGCGATTTGGCCATCTCGCAGCTGCGGTATTACCCGAATCGGGAAACGGGTCGATGAAAAATCGCCCATTCTAGCGCCAAAGCAGTGATTCGTCATGCTTGGCGCCCTCAATTTGGGCGATTTGTTCCGCGTTGCAGTAGGTCCGGCAGAGGGTCCACCCCGGCGATGCCGGGATGGTGACCTGATTTAGCCTGACAGTAGCCTGGCTGTTGCCTGTTAGGTCCGGTTAAAGCGCGCCAGCTTGTTTCAGCAGGTCCAGTGCTGCCGGGATGGCATCGGCCGGGGAATCCGGGTTGATCTGGACGCGGTGTTTGGCGTAGCTCGGCGCGGTATCGCTGACGCACAGGCAGATCAGGCCGGCTGACAACATCAGTTCGGCTACCGCATCCAGGCGCATCGCGGCTTGCTCACGGCTGCTGTCGGAGCCGCCCAGGTCTTGATTGATCGCCAGCTGCAGCTGGGTGTCACTGATCTGGGTGACTGCTCGACCCAGGTCGAACAGCTGCTTCTCCAGGCTGTTGGCAACCGCTTGGCGCTGCTCTTCGGAGGCGCCGGTCAGGTACAGCTTGGTGGCTTGCTGGCCGAAGCGGCGGGCGCGATCTTCACGGCTGACCAGCGCAGTGTCGCTGAGCTGGGAGTCACTCAGTTGAACCGAGTCATGGCTGACGGATTGGGTAATCATGCCGGCGCCGACGGTCAGGTTGCTCAGACGGTCGACCACGATAAAGCTGCCGGTGCCTTGGTGGGTGCTGTAATCATCACCGATTACCGGACGGTCCAGGCTCAGCTCGCACAGGGCGATTTCGTTTAGTGCCAGTTCGGCACCGGGCTGCTGCTCCAGGGTGTTGACGTCGATCTTGTGGCGCAGACTGGAGATGTGGCCGGTCACCGTGGTGGTACCGATCTTGACCAGATACTCCTTACCCGGCAGCAGCGGCGCTTCGTTCATCCACACCAGGTGGGCGTTGAAGCGGTCGGAAGCGACCGGCTCTTTGCCGGCATGGACGATGATATCGCCACGGCTGATGTCGATCTCGTCTTCCAGGGTCAGGGTGATCGCCATCGGCGCGAACGCCTGGTCCAGGTCGCCATCGTAGGTGACGATCGATTTGACCTTGGAGCGCTTACCCGACGGCAGTACGCTGATCTCGTCACCGGGCTGGACCACTCCGGAAGCCAGGGTGCCGCAGTAACCGCGGAAGTTGAGGTTAGGGCGGTTGACGTACTGCACCGGGAAGCGCAGGTCATCGAAGTTGCGATCCGAAGCGATCTCGACCGATTCGAGGATCTCCATCAGCGGCTTGCCCTTGTACCAGGGCATCGATTCGGACAGGTTGACCACGTTGTCGCCGTTCAATGCCGACAGCGGTACGAAACGGACATCGTTCATGTTCAGTCCCTCGGCAAAGTCGAGGAAATCGTTACGGATGTCGTTGAATACCTGCTCGGAGAAGTCCACCAGGTCCATCTTGTTGACGGCGATGATGGTGTGCTTGATGCCCAGCAGCGAAGTGATAAAGCTGTGACGCTTGGTCTGGGTCTGAACGCCATGACGGGCGTCGATCAGAATAACCGCCAGGTCACAGGTGGACGCACCGGTGGCCATGTTGCGGGTGTACTGCTCGTGTCCCGGGGTGTCGGCGATGATGAATTTACGTTTGGCGGTGGAGAAGTAGCGGTAGGCCACGTCGATGGTGATACCTTGCTCCCGCTCGGCCTGTAGACCGTCGACCAGCAGGGCCAGGTCGACCTCTTCGCCGGTGGTGCCGGATTTGACGCTGTCGGACTTGATCGCTTCGAGCTGATCTTCATAGATCATCTTGGAGTCGTGCAGCAGGCGACCGATCAGGGTGCTCTTGCCGTCGTCGACGTTGCCGCAGGTCAGCAGCCGCAGCAGCTCCTTGCGCTCATGTTGGGCCAGGTAGGCGTGGATATCGCTGCTGATCAGTTCGGATTGGTGGCTCATGGTGTCGCTCGTTTCAAATTCTTGCTGATTCTTTTTAACCGGAATAAAAACTCTCTCAGGGTGCGGACCGGTGCGATTGGGCTAGGCGGAGGCGTTTGAAAAAGCGCAGTTTGCTGAAGCAAATGAGCATTTTGAGCGCTTCCCCAACGACGGCCGGGAGTGCCGAGTCTGTCCTGAAATCGATTCGTCAGAAGTAACCTTCTTTCTTCTTTTCTTCCATCGACCCCGCCTGATCGTGGTCGATCGCACGGCCCTGGCGCTCGGAGGTGGTGGTCAGCAGCATCTCCTGAATAATCTCCGGCAGGGTCGCCGCTTCCGACTCGACCGCACCGGTCAGCGGGTAGCAACCCAGGGTACGGAAACGGACCGACTTCATCTGTGGCTTTTCGCCCGGCTCCAGCGGCAGCCGGTCATCGTCGACCATGATCATCAGGCCGTCACGCTCGACCACTGGGCGCTCTTTGGCCAGGTACAGCGGAACGATCGGGATGCTCTCCAGATGGATGTACTGCCAGATGTCCAGCTCGGTCCAGTTGGACAGCGGGAATACCCGGATGCTCTCGCCCTTGTCGATCTTGGCGTTGTAGAGGTTCCACAGCTCCGGACGTTGGGTTTTCGGATCCCAGCGGTGGTTCTTGTCGCGGAATGAGAATACACGCTCCTTGGCGCGGGATTTCTCCTCGTCGCGACGGGCGCCACCGAAGGCGGCATCGAACTTGTACTTGTCCAGTGCCTGTTTCAGCGCCGCAGTCTTCATCACGTCGGTGTGCTTTTTAGAGCCGTGGGTGAACGGGCCGATGCCCATGTCGACCCCTTCCTGGTTGATATGGACGATCAGGTCCATGCCGGCCTCTTCAGCCATCTTGTCGCGGAACTCGATCATCTCCCGGAATTTCCAGGTGGTGTCGACGTGCATCAACGGGAACGGCGGCTTGCCCGGGTAGAACGCTTTGCGGGTCAGGTGCAGCATCACGGCGGAGTCTTTACCGACGGAGTAGAGCATCACGGGACGCTCAAATTCGGCGGCGACTTCGCGAATGATATGGATGCTCTCGGCTTCGAGCTGTTTGAGGTGGGTCAGGCGTTGTTCTGACAGCTGCGGCTGGGCGTTCATGGTTTCTTTGGTCTCAACAGAGTGGGTCATCAACTGAATGACTTGCGGGGGAGGGCGTTGCACAGGCCTTCCCCAATCCTAAGGGCGCCTATCTTACTTGAGGTCTTCTTAAAATAAAAAAGAATATATTTGAATCTATTTATTTCTTTTTGTTATTTGCTAAGAGGTCTGGCAGTGGAAGCGGTTGATCTTCTTTTAGTTGTTCTGGTTATTCTTTTTGGAACTAAGTGAATTTCTAATTATTCTTTTGCGTTATATTTGGTGGCCATTACTATAGCCGCCTTTAGTAATAGTGAATGGCTTGGGTAATCAACGTCATGGAATTGGCCTACAGCTTTGCCGGTTTGGTAGTGGGATTTATCGTCGGTCTGACTGGGATCGGTGGTGGAGCCCTGATGACGCCGATCCTGATCGTCGGCTTCGGCATCAGCCCTGCTGTCGCCGTCAGTACCGACCTGCTGTACGCCGCCGTCACTAAGATGGGCGGAGTGGTGCCCTACGCCAAGCAGAAGCTGGTTAATTGGCAGGTTGTCCGTGCGATGCTGATCGGCAGTGTGCCGGGCTCGTTGCTGACCCTGTGGCTGCTGAGCGGTATCGAACAGCCCCAGTTGCTGGAACATCTGATCAACCTGACCCTGGGGGTCAGTCTGGTGCTGACCTCGGTCGCAGTGTTCCTACGGAATCGGATCCGTACCTACGTGATCGAGTTGGATGCACCGAAGCTGAAGGCCGCCGGTCGTCGCTGGCGTCTGCCGGTCACCTCACTGGCGGGTTTTGTGCTGGGCATGCTGGTGACACTGTCGTCGGTTGGCGCCGGAGCGCTGGGAACAGCACTGCTGATTCTGCTGTTCCCGCACATGACGATGCCGATGATCGTCGCCACCGACCTGGTTCATGCCGTGGTGCTGACCGGTATCGCGGGCCTGGGTCACTGGCAGCTGGGTCATGTCGACATGACATTGCTGATGTATCTGCTGCTCGGCTCGCTGCCCGGGGTTTATCTCGGCGGCTGCCTGGGCGCGAAACTGTCACCGAAGTTTATGCAGCCGCTGATGGGCTCGCTGCTTCTGGTGATCGGATTACGATTTGTGCTGGCCGGTTAACCGGCTGGAAATTAGAAACGGGGTCCCGTCCCCCTGGTTGTCCTGAAAGGCTCAACCCCGATGGGTGGTATAGGTAAATAAAGGTATAACACGATGTATCAATACAGCGAGCAGGACCAGCGGCTGATCGAAGAGCGGGTAGAACAATACCGCGATCAGACTCAACGCTACCTGGCCGGTCAGATTCCGGAGGAAGAGTTTCGTATTCTTCGTCTGCAGAACGGTCTCTATTTCCAGCGTCATGCACCGATGCTGCGAGTTGCGATCAACTACGGTCTGATGTCCTCTCGCCAGATGCGGATGCTGGCCAAGATCTCTCGTGACTACGACAAGAACTACGTCCACTTCACCACCCGTCAGAATGTCCAGTTCAACTGGCCGGAGATGGAGAAGGTGCCGGATATCCTGGCTGAGCTGGCGACCGTGCAGATGCACGCGATTCAGACCTCCGGTAGCTGTATCCGTAGCGTGACCTCGGACCAGTTCGCCGGTGTGGTTGCCGGTGAAATTGAAGATCCGCGTCCGTGGAGTGAAATCATCCGTCAGTGGGCCGCTCTGCATCCTGAGTTCGCCTACCTGCCGCGTAAGTTCAAGATCGCCGTGACCGGTTGCGAGCAGGACCGTGCCGCGACCCAGGTTCACGATATCGGTGTGCGTCTGACTAAGAACGACGCCGGTGAAGTCGGCTTCGAAGTGCTGGTCGGCGGTGGCCTGGGCCGTACTCCGATGATCGGCAAAGTGATCCGCGAGTTCCTGCCGCAGCAGGACCTGCTGTCTTACCTCGAAGCGATTCTGCGGGTTTACAACCTGCTGGGTCGTCGTGACAACAAGTACAAGGCCCGGATCAAAATTTTGGTCGACTCGATGGGTGCTGAGGCGTTTGGTGCCAAGGTCGAAGCCGAGTGGGAACAGATCCGTGATACCGAACTGAAGCTGACCCAGGCCGAGATCGACCGGGTAAAAGCTGACTTTGCTCTGCCGGCTTACGCTGCCGATGCCGCCTCAGGCAGCAGCTACGACGAGAAGCTGAACAGCGATCAGGACTTCGCGGTCTGGATCGAGCGCAACACCTTCGATCACAAGGTGCCGGGCTACCGTGCCGTGACCCTGACCCTGAAGGGCCTGTTGAAGGCGCCGGGTGATGTCACCGATGTGCAGCTCGATGCGATTGCCGATCTGGCCGACCAATACAACTTCGGTGAGGTCCGCAGCACCCACGAACAGAATCTGGTGTTCGCCAACATCAATCAGGCTGACCTGTACCCGTTGTGGCAGGCGCTGGTCGAGTTGGATCTGGCCCGTCCGGTGGTCGGTACCATCAACGATATGATTGTTTGCCCGGGGCTGGATTTCTGCTCCCTGGCCAACGCCGAGACCCTGAGCGTCTCCCGTCAGATCCAGCAGAAGTTCGACGATCTGGATTACCTGTACGACCTGGGTGAGATCAAACTGAAACTGTCCGGTTGTATCAATGCTTGTGCGCACCACCACGTGGGCCACATCGGTATCCTGGGCGTCGACAAGAACGGTGAGTCCTACTACCAGATCACGCTGGGCGGCTCATCCGCCAGCGATGCATCGCTGGGTAAGGTGCTGGGCAAATCGATTCCGCGCGACGACGTCGCTAGCACCCTGGAGAAGATCCTGTCGGTGTTTGTTGAAATTCGTGAAGAGGGCGAGCGTTTTATCGATACCGTTCGCCGGGTAGGTAACAAGCCGTTTAAGGAGCGTGTCTATGCCGCTGTTAATTGATCAGAAAGTGGTCGCCGACGACCACTGGGTGCGGGTAGACGACACCGAGCAACTGGCCCAGCTGGGTAACAACCCGGCGATTCTGGCCTGGGAGCTGTTTTCACAGCAGCGCGACGAGCTGCTGGCTGCCGACGGCGAGCTGGCGGTGGCGATCCCCAACGATCTGGATGTGGTCGAGCTGGAGCCGCTGCTGGAGCGACTGAGCGTGATTGCAGTCGACTTCCCCAGCTTTGCCGATGGCCGTGCCTTCTCACAGGCCCGTCTGCTGCGTCGGGCCGGTTTCAAAGGCCAGATCCGCGCCAGCGGTGACGTGACCCGGGACCGCCTGCGCTTTATGCACCGTTGCGGCATCGACGCGATGGAGATTGCCGAAGATCGCTTCAGCCCGGAAATGCTTGGCGCCTTCGGTGAGATCAGCGTCAACAACCAAGGTGCGGAAGACGATCCGCGTCCTATCTATCGGCAGTGACCCCTTCTTTGGCTGCTCGATAGTTTGTTCAAACCCGGCCTAGGCCGGGTTTTTTTTGATCTGTCGATGGGGCTTGTGCAGGCGGGAGGAGAACTAAGAGTGATCAGGCCTTTTTGACGAATTTGGCCGTGACCATCATCTCGCCGGCGCCATCGACGCGGCAGTCCAGCTCATGGTCTTTACCGTCGACGATCCGCTTGATCAACGCCTTGGTGCCGATCTTCAGCACTTGGGAGCTGCCTTTGACCTTCAGGTCCTTGATCAACGTGACCTTGTCGCCTGCGTTTAAAAGCGTGCCGTTGGCATCTTTGGCGGTGATGACCTCCTCGTCGGCGGTAGTATCTGCGGGGTTCCACTCGTGGGCGCACTCGGGGCAGATCAGCTGGTCTTGATCCTGATAGACGTATTCGGAATTGCAGTTGGGGCAGGGTGGCAGTGACATAGATTATGGCTTCGTTGCATTTGTTGAAAAGCTGGAGCTTTGGAGTCGCTCTTATGGAGACGAGGCTTACCGATGCTCCGGGTGGGTACCCGCTAGGCAGACGCCGAGATAGTGCAGGATCATGGCAGAAGAATCCAGATATGGGTCTTCGATCGGTGGATTAAGCTGGAAAAAGGGCCTGTCTGTGGCTGCTTTAGGAAGCTGGTTTGAATTCCCAGCTTTGGTGAAATAATGGCTTAAAACGATTGTGATATTTAGCAAATTTTTTCTGCAAAATTGATCATCGTCGTTGTCGGGCTGGGTTAGGATGGCCCAAACTTGGCCTATTCCTTGATAAGACCGGGACGTTGTATGAAATATCTACCGCTGTTTTTTGATCTGAAAACCAAGCCCTGCCTGTTGGTCGGTGGCGGGATGGTGGCCGAGCGTAAAGCCGAGCTGCTGTGCCGTGCCGGTGCCAGGGTGCGGGTGGTGGCCCCTGAAATCCGTCCAGAGATCCACGCGCTGCTGGACCAGTACGATGGCGAGGCGTTGGAGCAGGGCTACCAGGCCGAGATGCTGGAGGGAGCGTTGCTGGTGGTGGCGGCCACCGATGATCATGCACTCAATGTGCAGGTCCATGGCGATGCCCAGGCCGCCGGAATCCCGGTCAACGTGGTGGATAGCCCGGAGCTGTGCAGCTTTATCTTCCCGGCCATCGTCGATCGTTCACCGCTGATGATCGCGGTATCCAGTGGTGGAGCCTCGCCGGTGCTGGCACGGATGGTGCGGGCACGCTTGGAAGCGCTGATTCCCCGTTACTATGCGGACCTGGCTAATCTGATGGGGCGCTTCCGAGACAAGGTCAAACAACGTTTCGGCAAGATCGCTTCGCGTCGGGCTTACTGGGAGCGGGTGTTGTACGGTCCGGTATCGGAAAAACTGGCGGCGAACCAGCTGCAGGAAGCGGAAGCCTGGATGGAGAAAGAGCTGCAGCAGTCGCAGGAGCAGACCACCGGAGAGGTCTATCTGGTCGGTGCCGGTCCCGGTGATCCCGATCTGCTGACCTTCAAGGCGCTGCGGATGATGCAGCAGGCCGACGTGGTGCTGTACGACCGGTTGGTCTCGCCGCGTATTGTCGAGCTCTGTCGGCGTGATGCTGAGCGGATCTATGTCGGCAAAGAGAGCGGTAACCACGCGGTACCCCAGGAGGGGATCAACCAGCTGTTGGTGGAGCAGGCTCTCAAGGGCCATAAAGTGCTGCGCCTGAAGGGCGGCGATCCCTTTATCTTCGGTCGGGGCGGGGAGGAGTTGGAAGAGCTGTTCGAGCACCAGATTCCGTTCCAGGTGGTGCCGGGCATTACCGCCGCTTCAGCCTGTTCGAGCTATGCCGGTATTCCATTGACCCACCGAAACTATGCCCAGTCGGTCAAGTTCATCACCGGTCAGCTGAAAAATCGTACCTCGGACCTGAACTGGCCCGAGCTGGTGCAGGAAAACCAGACCATCGTGTTCTACATGGGACTGCACCGGGTCGGCCATATTGCCAAGCAGCTGGTGACCCACGGTAAGGCACCGGAAACGCCGGTGGCGTTGGTGCAGGGTGGTTCGACGCCGCAGCAGAAAGTGGTTGTCGGTACCCTGGCGACGATCGAACAGGAGCTCGAGCGCAATCCGCTGCAACCTCCGAGTTTGATTATCGTCGGTGAAGTGGTTGAGCTGCGGGATAAGCTGGCCTGGTTTAAGGGTGAGGAAGAAGAGGCTCACCCGGTGTTGGGATTACGGGAGCAGTAATTCTTGATCTTGAGTCCAACGTTAAGCATTGGTCTTTAACCTGGACTCCTCTTAGTGCCATGCCGGGCACCTTAAGGATATGCGCCGCCATATCCTTAAGAATCCTAGGCGGCCCCTGCGATAACGCCCTGCGGGTACGCGCCTACGGCGCTATAAATTCCGGACTGGGCGGGTCGAAGGGGCATCCATGCCCCTGCGCCCCGTCGCGTCGTCCATGACGCGACCCTAACGGGCCTGTTTCAGTTCGAAATTTATCGTTGTCGAAGGGGGATTGGGTGCAAGCCATCACTTCCGTTGTCGAGTCGAAGACCTGTCATTGCTGCCGGTGAGCACGTAAGCGAAATTCGGACCAGGCCCTCTTTTGTAAAGAGGGGCGAGGCTGGGACGCCGAGCCGCAGCGTCGGGGCAGGAGCCCCGTTGCTGCGCCCCGAATTGCGCTTGCGCGCGCAGCGAATCCGTTAGGGTGGCAGCAGGCGGCTGGCACCGAAAAGCGGTTTTGCTTCGTTTTGTCGCGATTGACAAAATGAAGGCGCCCGGCGGGGCGCAATGAAGCTAAGGGGTGAGCGCGTTAATTCAAGAGAATACGTGAATATACAACGCGTTATTTGCTCAAGCAGTCTCTTCTCAGCGAGTCTGGAGCGGATACGATGTGGTGATCCAGCTGGTCACCGAGACTCAAACAATCCCTCACCCTGCTGATCAATCATCTGCTTCGATTTGCGCAAGCTGATCTCGATACAGTCCTGCAATGAAGGCATCTCATCGGCACGGATCAGGTGGTGCTCTTTTTCCCCTTTGGTGATGGTGGCAGCGACCCGATAGCTGCTGCCGGTTTTGATCGGCGCCGGGGTGATATGAAAGCCTTCGTAATCGATGCTCTGCTCTTCATAGGCCTGCTGCTGTTCAGCCCCTTTGTCACTGCCTTCAGCACCGCTGAATAAGCCTTTCAAACTATCGAGCAGACCCATAACTCTCTCCAATCAAACGTAACTATGAGGCTAAGTTTGCCCGCTTGTGGCTGAGTTGTCAGCTCAATTGGAGTTCAGATAGAGAGGGCTGTATCAATGCGAATTGGGAGTGAAAAAGTGTTGAGGCGGGTTTGTCTGGGGGCTGTTAGCAAAGTTTTGTTGCAGTTTGGCATTCAATTTAGACCTATGTAGGTATTGTCCTTATGGTTATTGGTCGGGGGGCTGGTAATATTTGGCCCTATTAATACCCTGGGCTGGTTATTGACAAGCTGTTATTGACCGGTCTGGAAATAATGAAGCTGCACTTTGTATAGGTTTTAGCTCCCGATCCAGCCTCGTGATCTTTGAGCAGATCAGGGTAGGTCGCTTTGTTGTATGTCCGTTGTACACAGGCTGTCCGCTCCACTCTTACCTGTCGATGTAGCCATTCCTTTAGAGATGGGAATAACCTAGGTAGGTCTTCGTGAAACAAACCGATACCCAATCCCCCGAACACTTTCATAAAGTGGTCAATTGTCAGTACGCCTGCCCGGCACATACGCCGGTACCTGAATACATTCGCCTGATTGCCGAGCGCCGTTATACCGATGCGTATATGGTGAACTGGCAGTCCAACGTCTTTCCGGGCGTGCTGGGGCGGGTCTGTGACCGTCCATGCGAGCCGGCCTGTCGCCGTGGTCGGGTCGAGGAAACACCGGTTGCCATCTGCCGTTTGAAGCGGGTGGCGGCTGACCATAAAGAGGATATTGCCGATCGCCTGCCGACGATCCCGACCGAGAAAAACGGTAAGCGGATCGGTTTGATCGGGGCCGGTCCGGCGTCGCTGACGGTCGCGCGGGATCTGCTGCCGCTGGGTTATCAGGTCACCATTTTTGACCGCGATGCCAAGGCTGGCGGGATGGTTCGCAGCCAGATTCCGGCGTTCCGACTGCCCGAGGAAGTGCTCGACGAAGAGGTCGATCGGGTACTGGATATGGGAGTCGAAACCCGTTTCGGCACCGATATCACCAGCATGAAGTCGCTGCTGGAAGAGAATTTTGACGCGGTGTTTGTCGGCACCGGCGCGCCCAGCGGTCGCGACCTGAAAATTCCGGGTCGTGATGAAGCCGGCGAGCAGGTCCAGGTGGGTATCAACTGGCTGGCCGGGGTGGCGTTTGGCCACATCACCGAAACCACCAAGAATGTGATCGTCCTCGGTGGTGGTAACACCGCGATGGACTGCTGTCGTACCGCGCTGCGCCTGGGGGCCAAGGCGGTCAACGTGGTGGTGCGCTCCAGCTACGAGGACATGAAGGCTTCACCCTGGGAGAAAGACGACGCCCAGGCCGAAGGCATCACCTTTGTGAACCACCATGTGCCTAAAGATTATGTTATCGAGGATGGCAAGCTGGTTGGCATGCGCTTCGATGTGGTCGAGTCGGTTTACGACGAGAACGGCAAGCGCTCGCTGGTGCCGACCGGACAGGAGCCGGTCTTTATCGCCGCCGACACCGTACTGGTGGCGATCGGTCAGGATGCCAAGTTCCCGTGGATCGAACCGGGACTGGGTATTGAGTTTGATAACTGGGGCATGCCGGTACTGAACGATCAGACCCTGCAGTCGACACGTCCGGGACTGTTCTTCGGTGGCGATGCCGCTTTCGGCCCCGAAAATGTGATCACCGCCGTGGCCCATGGCCATCAGGCGGCGCTGTCGATCGATCTGTACTGCCAGGGCAAAGACCTGGTGGAGGAACGCCCCGCTGAGACTTACGACCTGATCAGCCAGAAGATGGGGGTCCACGAGTGGAGCTACCAGAACGTGGTTTCCAATGACGAGCGTCAGGCGGTTCCTCATATGGATCTTGGCGATGCGCTGCAACGGATCGATGCCGAGGTTGAACTGGGCTTCGACGAGCGTCTGGCGCTCAAAGAAGCGGCCCGTTGTCTGAGCTGCGACGTCCACACGGTGTTTACCACCAACCGCTGTATCGAGTGCGGTGCCTGCGAAGATATCTGCCCGATGGACTGCATCAACTTCGCCGACAACGGTGAAGAGCAGGATCTGCGCTCGCGGTTGCGGGTTCCGGCCTGCGACAGCGAAGAAGATCTTTACGTTTCAGCCGATCTGAAGACCGGCCAGGTGATGGTCAAAGATGAAGACCTGTGCCTGCACTGTGGCCTCTGTGCCGAGCGCTGCCCGACCGGCGCCTGGGATATGCAGAAATTCATCCTTAAGTTGGCCTAGGGCAGGAGACAGAGAAAACCATGTCGAAACTAGAATCCGTCAATGAATTTGTGATCCGGTTTGCCAACGTCAACGGTACCGGATCCGCCAGTGCCAACCTGATGTTCGCCAAGTCGATCTTCCGGATGGGCATCCCGGTGGCTCCCCGTAACGAGTTCCCCTCCAACATCCAGGGCATGCCGACCTGGTACGAAGTGCGGGTCAGCGAAAAAGGCTACCTGGGGCGCCGCGGTGGTGGCGCCGATATCGTGGTGGCGATGAACAGCCAGTCGATCGCCCGCGATATGCAGAGCCTGCTGCCGGGCGGTTACTTCCTGTATGACTCCACCAAGCCGCTGCCGCCGGAGCTGATCCGCAGCGACGTCAATCTGATCGGGATTCCGATCTCCGAGATCTGCCTGCGCGAATACACCGATCCGCGTCAGCGTCAGCTGTTCAAGAACGTTATCTATGTCGGCGCACTGTCGGCGCTGCTGGATATCGATTTTGGCGTGCTCAAGCGCATGATCAAGGATCAGTTCAAAGGCAAAGAGAAGCTGATCGTGCCCAACATCTATGCGTTGGAGCTCGGCCACCAGTACGCCTCGACCCACTTCAGCTGCCCCCTGCCGATTCGGGTGCAGAGCAGTGACAAGACCGCAGGCAAGCTGATGATCGATGGCAACAGTGCCACCGGCCTGGGCGCCGTCTACGGCGGTGCCAGCGTTTGTGGTTGGTATCCGATCACCCCGTCCACCTCGGTGGTCGAGAATTTCATGAAATACGCCGAGCGGCTGCGGATCGATCCGGCCAGCGGCAAGAAGAACTTTGCTTCGGTTCAGGCCGAAGATGAGCTGGCCGCGATCGGTGTTGCGATCGGTGGTGCCTGGAATGGTGCCCGTTCATTCACCGCTACCAGTGGTCCGGGGATCTCATTGATGACCGAGTTCCTGGGGCTGGCCTATTTTGCCGAGCTGCCGATCGTGCTGATCAATGTGCAGCGAGCCGGGCCCTCCACCGGGATGCCGACCCGGACCCAGCAACCGGATCTGCTGGCCTGTGCCTACGCCTCCCACGGTGATACCAAGCAGGTGATGCTGTTCCCGGCCGACCCGAAAGAGTGTTTCGATCTAACCGCTGCCTCGTTCGACCTGGCCGAGCGGATCCAGACTCCGATTATCCTGATGAGCGATCTGGAGCTGGGCATGAACGATCACCTCAGCGAGCCGATGGAGTGGGACGACCTGCGCAGCTACGACCGCGGTAAGGTGCTCGATGCCGAGCAGCTGGATCAGATGGAGAAGTTCGGTCGTTACCTGGATCGCGACGGCGACGGTATCTGCTACCGCACCTACCCGGGTACCCACCCGGAGAAGGGCGCCTTCTTTACCCGTGGTACCTCCCGTGACCACTACGCCATCTACACCGAGCTGGGCGACATCTACGTCGACAACGTCGATCGTCTGAACCGCAAGTTCGAGACCGCGGCAACCTTGCTGCCCAAGGCGGTGATCGAGCAGTGCAAGCCCAAGAAAGCTTCCAAGCTGGGGCTGCTGTACTTCGGTACCACCACCAGCGCGGCGCAGGAAGCCCGTGATCAGCTGGCCGAGCAGGGCATCGACGTCGATCTGTGTCGGGTCCGTGCGTTCCCGTTTGGTCAGGAAGTCCGCGACTTTATCGACAGCCACGACAGTGTCTATGTGGCCGAGCAGAACCGCGACGGCCAGATGCGCACCCTGTTGATCAATGAGCTGGATGCGCCGGGTCAGAAGCTGGTCTCGGTGCTTCACTACGACGGCCTGCCGATCACGGCCCGCTGTATCAGCGAGCGGATCGAGCAGGATCAGGGCGATAGCGCCAAGCCGAACCTGAAAGTAGCCAACTAGTTGCGAGATCAGCAGATATGAGTTTTTTGAAATCGAAATTCCGCCATCCGAAGCTGCCCCGTAACGATCTGGGCCTGACCCAGCAGGCTTACGAAGGACCGCTGTCGACCCTGTGCGCCGGCTGTGGCCATGACGCCATCGGTGCTTCCATCATCCAGGCCTGCCACGAGCTGTCGATTCCGCCTCACCGGATCGCCAAACTGTCGGGTATCGGTTGCTCCTCCAAGGCGCCGACCTACTTCCTCGACAAGGCTCACGGCTTCAACTCGGTTCACGGCCGGATGCCGTCGATCGTGACCGGTGCCAACATGGCCAACCGGGATCTGGTTTATATCGGTATGTCCGGTGACGGTGATACCTCGGCCATCGGCATGGGGCAGTTCGCCCACGTGGTTCGCCGCCGCCTGAATATGCTCTACCTGGTCGCCAACAACGGTGTCTACGGCCTAACCAAGGGCCAGACCTCTGCCACCGCCGATGAGGGCTCGTTGAGCAAGCAAGGCCAGGCCAACCCGCTGGAGGGGATCGACCTGGTCACCATGGCGATCCAGCTGGGCGCGACCTTCGTGGCCCGCAGCTTCTCCGGTGACAAACGCGAGCTGCTGCCGCTGATCAAGGCAGGCCTGAGCCACAACGGTTTTGCCTTTATCGATATCGTCTCACCCTGTGTGACCTTCAATAACCACGCCGGCTCGACCAAGAGTTACGACTACGTCCGCGACCATGTCACCACCGGGGCGGTCACCGACTTCGTGCCGGTCGAGGAGGAGATTATCGTTAGCTCCAGCGACTCTGAAGCCCAGGATATCTGCCTGCACGACGGCTCGATCCTGCGTCTGCAGAAAACTGGTAATGAATACGACCCGCAAGATCGCCAACAGGCGCTGGCGGCGATCGAACAGAGCCGTCAGCAAGACCGGATTCTGACCGGTCTGCTGTATGTGGATCCGGCTGCGCAGGATCTGCATGAGGTGCTGGGTACCACCGACAAACCGCTCAACAGCCTTGGCGAGCGGGCGCTGTGCCCGGGTAGTGATGTGCTTGAGGTAATCAACGACAGCTTCCGTTAAGCGCCTCGTCCCATCCCGCTCCCCATCTAGGGAGCGGTCTTAGCTGCGCCTCGGCCAACTGCCGAGGCGCATGCCTCTATTGACTGTAGCCTTCATGAAAAAGTGGGCAAATTAACTCAGATTGGGCTTTTTCTATCCGCAGAATACTAGGCTTCGTTATGTACCATTTTGGGGCTGAGCAAGCTTGCTGAACTAGTTGACTTCTATCTCTTCTCCATCAGAGATGATGAAAATTATTGCTCTTTGAATCGCCCCATTAAAGTCAACATTGTCACTTTTCCAATACTTATACGTCGACTTAAGTTGACTAATATTTTGCTCTTCAGGAATGGTGAAAGAGCAGGAGGTTTCTCTCTCTACAGCACTGGATCCTGGAGCAGGGAGATGGTGATTATTTTTGCACCCTATGCCATCGCCTTCTGCGTTAATTAACTTCACCGATGCATGAAGTCGTGTTTGTACATATTTACGTCCATGGCTAAATTTCATGTGTAGGTTGGCTTTTCTATTTTTATCTATCGTCAAGGTGAAGTATCCGTATTGACTACCATCATACTTATATTCATGATATTCCCTATGTGGTAGTTCTATAGAGTGAGCTAATGAATACGGCAGAATAAATATTATCGTAATTAAAGTGTATATTTTGATTTTCATTGTATTTTCCTTCATTTTTTTGAATTGAGTTACAATGTATGAATAATGCAGTTTTACTGCTGTAGTTTTAAATTTATTTAAAGCTAGTAATTGGTTAATAAATTCACTATCGTTTAATTTTTTATTTTTTCCTATCTATGTGCTTAACAACAAGCATGATTATTCCTAGTAGAAAAAGTATACTGCTAGGTGCTTCTGGGATGGATGATAAATTTCTAAAAACTGGATCATTAAATTGACCTTGATCGATGTTTTCACGAACCAAAGATGAGATAACATCAACGTCGCCTTGAAAAGGATCAGCTGGATTATCGCTAAAGAAAATTAGTAGACTTTCACTAGATACTTCATTGTAATTTAAATCAGATAACGAAGTCGGCCAAACTGTATCATCCAAACTATTATCCGGGTATTCCAATTGCCAAATAAGCCGGAATATTGACCTGCCGTTCAATAACGGTCCTGAAAAAGTATGGCTTGAGAAAGCGTCACTTAAGACATCCAGACCAAATAGATCATCTCTTAGCAATACTCGAAATGATGGTGAAGACCAAGAGAGAGTGCCGATGCTAATACTTAGTCCTAGATCCGACTGAGTAGTAGTAGTACTTCCAGAAGAGGGTGACGAAAATAGATCGGAATCAAAGGTTGCGCTTAAGTGAAAGGCATCACCGGCAGAAATTGAACCGCCAACATTATTAATCCCGATAGTACCACTTTGATCTATCGTTATTGGCACTGAAAATACGTTGCTGGATAGGCAGGCAATAATAATTCCTGCTAATATACGGCGGATTATTTTCATATTATTATCCATTTCTAAGCTGTTCTATTTTTAATTGTTTTCTTGCAGCAATATAAAATTGTTTTAAATTAGTATGGGATAAGGAAGTTATTCAAAAACTATTCATTTAGATAGTTTTTGAACTAAACTTAGGCGGCTAACTGTTCTAAGTTGATGTTGGAGATAGTCTTAGGCAGCGATCAACATATAAAGGAGGTTAGGCTATGAGTTCTGATACTATGCTTGGCCTGATTGACGCTATCTACTCGTCTGCATCTGATCCCCTTAGCTGGCCTGATACTGCAAATAGGATTCAGCAAGCTATAGGAGGCCATAGTGTTAACTTTGCACTAGAGAATACCAGAGAGCCCCAGCTAACCTATCTATATACCAATGGTGTCTCTCAGGAAGACACTCGGTTTTATCTGCGTGAAATAGCTTATAAAGATGAAGTTACAGCAGTTTATAACCATTTGAGTGTCGGCTCTGCAGTTATGTGTCAAAGTGTTTTTGATGAGAGAACTCTACACTCAATGTATTGTTATCAAGAGTTTTATCAGCGTGTAGATTTTGAAAACTTTAATGCTGGACTGTTTTACAGAGATGATGATCGGCGGGGGTGGATATCGGTCGTCCGAGGTTTATCAGACAAGCCCTTTTCGCCTGAAGCATATCAATTGATGGTGGATTTGTTGCCCCATCTAAAGCGAGCTTTCGCTATCAACCTCCGGCTATTGGAGGCTTCCAAAGCTTCCAGGATTGGAATAGATGCTTTAGAGCACCTCTCGGCAGGGGTTGTATTGCTGTCTGATCGAGGAGAAGTTATAACCCACAATTCGCGTGCAAATCCTTTCCTTTATCCTCGTAACTGTAAAAGCCAGTCTTATAAAGTTCAGCTACCTGATGTTAGAGCGACGAATAGGCTTCACAAGCTCATCCGTGCAACGTTGTCGGATCACAATCTTGATTCGGATGGGGTTGTTAACTTTGTTGATAAGGGTATCAAGAAAAGTGTGTTGTGCTTTCCTTGGCATTCGACTGACCAACAGCTGGACTGGTTGGGCAATTTTGCGGGGTGCATTTTGTTTATCATTTCCCCTTCTGATGCATCGTTACCTGATCAACAGCTCCGCCATCTCTTTGACCTCACCAAATCCGAAGTAAAGGTGCTACAGGGAATATTGGATGGAGTCCCGGTCAAAGCTTTGTCTGATGATCTCTTTGTTACCGAGGCGACGGTCCGTTTCCATTTAAGAAACCTGCTCAAGAAGACAGAAAGTCGAAATCAAGCTGAAATGATTTCGAAGGTGATGCGGCTGGTATCAACTTTTGTGAGTTGAACTCTTTCTATAATCCGCTTCAGCTGCGCCTGGGCCAACTGCCGAGGCGCATGCCTCGATACTGACTCGGTGATATCCCCATCACCTTCTTGAACAGACGCGAGAAGTAGTAGGCGTCGTCATACCCCAACGCGTAGCTGATCTGGCTAATACTCTGGTTGCCGACATCAAGCAGCTGGCAGGCGTGTTCGATCTTCAGGTTGATAAAGTGATTGATCGCGCTGGTGCCGGTGGCTTCTTTGTACTTCTTGGCGAAGTGGTATTTCGACAGGTTGACCTGATTGGCGAGGGTCTCCAGCTCCAGTGGTTCGTGGATATGGGACTGCATATAACTGTGGATCAGCTCCAGATCGAAGCCACTATCGGTGGCCGTGCTGCGACTGCGAAGTAGTGCCAGGTAGCTGAGAATCTGCCGTAACTGGTTGGCGGCATGGAGAAAAGGACGTAGTTGATAACCGCTTCTTCGCACTTGCAGCAGGTTCTCAAAGTCGGCGATTAGCTTGGCATTCTGTCCCACCTCGATCACAGGATAGTCCGGGTCCATCGGTAAGTTGCGGAAGAAGGCGTCGGCGGATTCTCCCTCGAAATGAACCCAGTAGATGGTCCAGGGATCAGCATCGTCGGCGCTGTAGGTATGGGCCAGCCCCCGTGGAAGCAGCACCAGTTGCCCCGCTTTCAGGTAGCCGTGATGCTGTCCGACAGTCAGGGCGCCGCGTCCCTCGGTGCAGTAAATTAGCAGATAGTCATCATGGTCCTCGCGAGTCATGGCGTGCCCTAGCGCCTGAACATAGTGGCCGATACCCAGTGGGTAGAGGTCGCTGGACAGTGGATGTTGCCGCAGTCGCTCGGCCAGTGAGCGCGGCACCACGTAACGGTTGCTGTTGGGGGGCAGGGGCCAGCTGGAGGGTTTACTCATTAGACTATGGTTTTAAAATCGGGGTGTAATAACAAGATAGTCCATTATTGGGGCAATTTATTCAATCCTTGCACCTCAGTTGCTGTGCTTAAATCAGGGTAAGTCGTAAAACAACGGTGTTGCCCGGCGCAACATCCCACCAATAAAAGACCGGCGACCCAGTTCCCCCGATCCGGGATCGCTACCCAGCAAAGGTGCACAGCATGAGCAAGCAAGTCCCCCTGTTTATCGGCGGCGAATTCGTCCAGAGTAAAACCGACCAGTGGATTCCGGTCACCAATCCGGCCACCCAGGAGGTGATCGCGCAGGTGCCTTGCACCACCGACGAAGAGATGGAAGCGGCGATTGCCAGCGCGGCCAAGACCTTTGAGACCTGGAAGGAAACTCCGATCAGCGAGCGTGCCCGTATCATGCTGCGCTACCAGGCGCTGCTGAAAGAGCACCAGGAAGAGATCGCCACCATCCTGTGTGAAGAGACCGGCAAGACTTTTGAAGACGGTATGGGTGACGTCTGGCGTGGTATCGAAGTGGTCGAGCACGCCTGCAACATCGCCAGCCTGAGCATGGGTGAAACCGTTGAGAACGTGGCTCGCAAGATCGACAGCTACAGCTACACCCAGCCGCTGGGTGTCTGTGTCGGTATCACCCCATTCAACTTCCCGGCCATGATCCCGCTGTGGATGTTCCCGCTGGCGATCGCTTGCGGTAACACCTTTATTCTGAAGCCGTCCGAGCAGGACCCCAATACCCCGACCCGCCTGGTCGAGCTGTTCCAACAAGCCGGTGCCCCTGAAGGTGTGCTGCAGGTTGTTCATGGTGGTAAGGAGCAGGTCGACAAGCTGCTGACCCATCCGGTTACCCAGGCGATCTCCTTCGTCGGTTCCGTGGCCGTTGGCGAGCATATCTACAAGACCGGTACCGACCACCTGAAGCGCGTTCAAGCCTTTGCCGGTGCCAAGAACCACATGGTGATCATGCCGGATGCGCAGAAGAATCACCTGATCAACAACCTGGTTGGCGCCTCTGTCGGTGCCGGCGGCCAGCGCTGTATGGCGATCTCGGTTGCTGTATTCGTGGGTGAGTCCCGCAAGTGGATTCCGGAGCTGAAAGAAGCGCTGTCCAAGGTTCGTCCGGGCGTCTGGAACGACAAAGAGGCGGCTTATGGTCCGCAGATCAACCCGGCGGCCAAGGATCGTATCCTGAGCTTTATCGAAGCCGGCAAGAAAGAGGGTGCCACCTGCGAGCTGGACGGCTCCAACTGCACCGTCGAAGGTTACCCGGATGGTAACTGGGTCGGCCCGACCCTGTTCACCAACGTCACTACCGACATGTCGATCTACAAAGAAGAGATCTTCGGCCCGGTTCTGTGCTGTATCGAAGCCGACACCATCGAGGAAGCGATCGAGCTGATCAACGAGTGTCCGTACGGTAACGGTACCTCCATCTTCACCGCCTCCGGTGCCGCTGCGCGTAAGTTCCAGCACGAAATCAAGGTCGGTCAGGTTGGTATCAACGTACCGGTTCCGGTGCCGCTGCCGTTCTTCTCCTTCACCGGCTGGCGCAAGTCGTTCTACGGTGACCAGCACGCCTACGGCAAGCAGGCGATCAAGTTCTATACCGAGACCAAGACCGTCACCGCCCGTTGGTTCGAAGACGACATCAACACCGGCGCCAACATGACCATCAACCTGAAGTGATTGAGCGTTAGGTTGATTTGAGAGCCGCTCCCGGAGCGATTCGGGAGTGGCAAGACGGCAGAGCGCGCATCCGGCGTGTTTCTGTCGTATCTTTGCCGAACACTGTTCCGTGCAACGCACTCAGAGAGTTGCACGGAACCCGCAGATAGCGCCTCCTGAGACGCTATCTGCATCTCCGCTTACTGAAACGGTTACCCGCGGGTAAAGCCCGCGCGGACAACCAAGGACATGCTATGGATTTCAATCTCACCGAAGACCAGGTCGCCTTTGCCGATTCGGCCCGTGCCTTCTCCGAGCAGGAGCTGGCCCCTCAGGCGGCGGAATGGGATATGCAGCAGACATTCCCAAAAGAAGTCATCGCTAAAGCCGGCGAGCTGGGTTTCTGCGGCATCTACACACCCGAAGCAGCCGGTGGTATGGGACTGTCACGGCTCGATGCCCATGTGATCTTTGAACAGCTGTCGATGGGCTGTACCTCCACCACCGCCTTTATCACCATTCACAACATGGCCACCTGGATGATCGGCGAGTTCGGTAACGAGCAGACCATCGAACGCTGGTGTCCGACCCTGGTGATGGGTGAGCAACTGGCCTCTTACTGCCTGACCGAGCCTAATGCTGGCTCCGATGCGGCATCCTTGAAGACCACCGCCCGTCGTGACGGTGATGATTACATCCTCAACGGCAGCAAATGCTTTATCTCCGGTGCCGGTGATACCGATGTGCTGGTGGTGATGGCCCGGACCGGCGTCGACGGCCCGAAAGGGATCTCAGCCTTTGCGGTGGATGCCAAACTCGACGGCATCAGCTACGGCCGTAAAGAGGACAAGATGGGTTGGAACAGCCAGCCGACCCGAATGATCACCTTCGAAGATGTCCGGGTGCCGGCCGAGGCGCTGCTGGGCAACGAGGGCGACGGCTTCAAAATCGCCATGAAAGGGCTGGACGGCGGCCGAATCAATATCGCCACCTGCTCGGTGGGCACCGCGCAGCAGGCGCTGGAGGCCGCCACCGCCTACATGCAGGAGCGCAAGCAGTTCGGCAAGCAGCTGGCCCACTTTCAGGGACTGCAGTTCAAGCTCGCCGATATGGCTACCGAACTGGTGGCGGCACGTCAGATGATCCGTCTTGCGGCGTTCAAACTGGACAACAACGACCCGGACAAGAGCACCTACTGTGCGATGGCTAAGCGTTTCGCCACCGATGTGGGTTATCAGGTCTGCGATGCGGCACTGCAGATCTTCGGCGGCAACGGCTATATCAAGGAGTACCCGATGGAGCGCTATCTGCGAGATACCCGGGTGCACCAGATCCTCGAGGGAACCAACGAAATCATGCGGGTTATTGTTGCCCGCCGACTGCTGACCGATGGCGCTTCCAGCGTTCTGTAAGACTCAGCATCGAATTAAGGAGAATTGACCAAATGAGCAATCCGATTCTGATTGAAAAGCGTGGCCACACGGCACTGCTGACCATGAACAACCCGCCGGCCAACACCTGGACCGAGCAGAGCCTGAAGATGCTCAAGAGCACCGTTGCCGAGCTGAATGCCGATCGCGATATTTACGCGCTGGTCATCACCGGCCAGGGCGAGAAGTTCTTCTCTGCCGGTGCCGATCTGAATCTGTTCGCCGATGGTGACTTCGGCGTCGCTCGCAACATGTCCCGCTATTTCGGCGAAGCCTTCGAAGCGCTGAGCAACTTCCGCGGCGTCTCCATCGCTGCGATCAACGGTTTTGCCATGGGCGGCGGCTTGGAAGTGGCCTTGGCCTGTGATATTCGCGTGGCCGAAGAGCAAGCGCAGATGGCGCTGCCGGAAGCCAAGGTCGGTCTGCTGCCGTGCGCCGGCGGTACCCAGAATCTACTTAACCTGACCAGCATGGCCTGGGCCAAGCGCCTGATCCTGTGTGGTGAGCGCCTGAAAGCCGACAAGGCTTACGAGATCGGCCTGGTGGAAGAGCTGGTCCCCCAAGGTGGAGCGCTGGATCGTGCGCTGGAGCTGGCCGAGGGTGTGGCCCAACAGAGCCCGTCTGCGGTTGCGGCCTGTAAGGAGCTGATCCAGCTGGTTCACCAGCGTAACAACAGCACCACGCTGCCGACCGAACGCGAGCTGTTTGTCGACCTGTTCCACACCGAGGACCAGAAAGAGGGCGTCAACGCCTTCCTCGAGAAGCGTAAGCCGCAGTGGAAAAATCAATAGCGAAAAACCAATAGCGGAATAGCGCAAGAACAAATAGTCGAAGCGATACTAGCGACGACACGCCGTGCTCGGCGAGGCCGAGCCGACTGAAAGGACATCAACAATGACAGCGATCCTGTTTACCGAACACGCCGCCGCCAACGGCAAGAAGATCATCCAGGCGACCCTGAACTCCGAAAAGAGTCTCAACGCGCTGACTCTGGAGATGATCGAACTGCTGGCACCGAAACTGCCCGAGTGGGAAGCCGATGAGGCTGTTGCTGCCGTGATTCTCGACGGTGCCGGTGACAAAGCGTTCTGCGCCGGGGGTGACATCCGCAACCTTTACAAGGGTATGGTTGGCGATAACGACAACCCGGATTTTGTCGAGACCTTCTTCACCGAAGAGTACCAACTGGACCATGCGATTCACTGCTTTACCAAGCCGCTGATCGTCTGGGGTGGAGGTATTGTGATGGGTGGTGGCCTGGGCCTGATGGCCGGTGCCAACTACCGGGTGGTAACCGAAACTTCTCGGATTGCGATGCCCGAAGTCAGCATCGGCTTGTATCCGGATGTGGGTGGCAGCTGGTTCCTGAACCGGATGCCGGGCCGGGTCGGTTTGTTCCTGGGCCTGACCGCCAGTGGTCTGAATGCGGCCGACTGCCGATATGTTGGACTGGGTGACCGCTTTGTCAGCACCGACAAGCGTGGTTTGCTGATCGAGCAGCTGCAGGCGGTTGAGTGGGGTAGCGATCTGGAAGATCTGCACCACGGCGTCAACACCGTGCTGCGTCAGTTGGAGCAGGACAGCCTGGAGCAACTGCCGGAATCTCAGGTACTGAAGCACTTCGACACCATCAACGCGCTGATGGACCACTACGAGCTGAAAGATATCGTGGCGGCCATTCTGGCGCTGGAAACCGATGATCGCTGGCTGCAGAAAGCCCAGGGTGCGGTTAAGGCTGGTAGCCCGGCGGCGATGGCGCTGATCTTCGCCCAGCTCAAGCGCAGTAAGCATCTGTCCCTGAAAGAGGTGTTCCAGGCCGAGTTGGTGCTGTCGCTGAACTGTGGCAAGGCCGGTGAGTTTGCCGAAGGGGTACGGGCGCTACTGATCGACAAGGACGGCAAGCCGGATTGGCGCTTCAAGTCGCTCGAAACCGTGGATCAGAACTGGATCGAAGGGTTGTTCGTTTCGCCCTGGTCGGATGCTGATCATCCATTAGCACAGCTGTAAAACTCGCAGGAGACGCCCGAGCGGCGACTCTTAACAGAAAAATAATAGGGTAAAGACAATGGCAAAAATTGGATTTGTAGGGCTGGGCAACATGGGTGGGCCGATGGCCGCCAACCTGGTCAAGAACGGTCATGAAGTCCACGTGTTCGATCTGTCCGAGGCGGCGGTTCAGCACGCGGTCGAAGCCGGTGCGGTGTTCGCTGACAATGCGGCCCACGCTGCCGAAGGCGCCGATTTCCTGATCACCATGCTGCCGGCCGGTGTGCATGTCGAATCGGTTCTGGTCAGCGGTGACGGCCTGCTGGATAAGATCGGCAAGGATTGTCTGGTGATCGATTCGAGCACCATCGATGCCGCCTCTGCCCGTTCGTTGAATAAGGCGGCCGCCGATCGTGGTATCGAGTTTGTCGATGCGCCGGTTTCCGGAGGTACTGCCGGTGCCGCTGCCGGTACGCTGGCGTTTATGGTAGGTGGATCCGATGCGGCCTTTGCCAAGGCCAAGCCGATCCTGGACTGCATGGGTCAGAACATCTTCCACGCCGGTGGTGCTGGCGCGGGCCAGGTGGCCAAGGCCTGTAACAACATGCTGCTGGCGATCCACATGGCCGGTACCGCTGAGGCGCTGAATCTGGGCGTCAACAACGGTCTGGATCCGGCGGTTCTGTCCGAGATCATGCTTAAGAGCTCGGGTCGTAACTGGTCGCTGGAAGTCTACAACCCGGTTCCCGGTGTGCAGGAAGGCGTGCCGGCTTCCCGTGACTACGACGGTGGTTTCATGACCGACCTGATGTGCAAGGATCTGGGTCTGGCGATGGATGCCAGCCAGGGCAGCCAGTCGCCGGTACCGATGGGTTCCGCCGCGCGTGGACTGTTCAACCTGCACCAGTCTCAGGGCAATGGCAAACTGGATTTCTCCAGCCTCTACCAGTTGTATCGCAAGAAAAGCTGAGACCGCTTCTGAATAGCAAAAGCCTCCCTGGATAAGAGCCAGGGAGGCTTTTTTATTGGATCAGCGGAATGGGTTGAGGATCTATCGGGTCAGCAGTTCGTCATCCAACCAGCGAGCGATCATGCCGCCGAATTCGGCCACGATATCTGTCTCGGGATAGTCTTGATTCAGGGCCTCTCCGATCGCTTCCAACCCCTGGCCTTGGCGCAGGTAGTTGATGGCTGTCGTTTCGATCGCCGAAAGGCTGCGAAAGTGTGGTGAGTGACCCTTGCGCCACATCAGAATCGTGACCGGTTGGGCCAGCCTCTCTGCAATGGGGGGCACTTTCTCTTGGTTGATCGCGTGCCAGATATCCAGCGTATTGAACTGCTGTGTGCTCAGGCTCAGTGTCGGCACCGGCTGGAAATGACTAAATTCAGCTCCGGTGGCGACGAGCTGCTGCAGATCTTGTTGGGTCAGAGCCGTGGCATCGGCGCCGTCGAACGCCCGTCGTAGCGTCCAATCCATATGGGCAAGCTCGGCGACTTCCAGATCGTTCGGCAGTTGCTGGGCCAGATGTTCCGAAAAGCCCTTACCATATTGGCCCAGGTTGGCGTGGCTGGAAGGGAAGTTCTGAACATAGGATGCAGCCAGCTTGTCAAACCATTCGCCGCCCAAATAGTTGGCGGTATGTTCAAAGGTATCGTAAAGGGTATCGATCAACCGAATGCGATAGGCGTTGTGATAGATGGTTAAGCGCTGCTGGGAAGACAGATTCTGTTGCGGCTCGGCAACCCAGTCGGCATTACGGCATTTGGCATCGAGCAGGATGTTTTGAAAGTCGGTCTGTAATTCACTGAGATTCATACGGCCACCTTGGTATTGAGAACCTCATCAGCAATAGCTCGTGCCTGATCCAGTTCCAGCAGCAGTTCATTTAAGGCTGGAATATTGTCATCCCGCTCGATCATGGTGGGGATGTAGCCAAACCGAAGCAGGGCTTTGCGGTACAGCGTCCAGACATCATCACATACCGGATGGTCGTGGGTGTCGATAATGTGGACGCCGTTATTTTGGTGTCCCGCCAAATGGAATTGGGCAACACTGTTTAACGGAACGCCTTCGATAAAGTCAGTGGCCGAAAAACCGTGGTTGAAGGCACTGACATAAATGTTGTTGATGTCGAGCAGCAGTTTGCATCCGGTTGCCTGGCAAACCTCGGTCAAAAATTCCCATTCGGTCATTTCGGAATCTTTGAACTCGACGTAGCTGGAAACATTCTCCAGTACCAGCGGGCGCTGCAGATAGTCCTGGACCTGCTCCACATTGCGTTTGACGACTTGCAAGGCTTCGCTGGAAAACGGCAGCGGTAGCAGGTCGTGTAGGTTACGTCCGTGGACGCCGGTCCAACACAAGTGGTCAGACATCCACATCGGTTGAATACGTTGCTCAAGTGCTTTGAGCTTCTTCAAGTATTCCTTATCAACGCCGTTCAGTGATCCGATCGACATTGAGACACCGTGCATTACCATCGGGTAATTGGCACGAATTTTATCGAGCATGGCCAATGGCTTACCGCCATCGACCATGTAGTTCTCAGAGATGACCTCTAGCCAGTCCACCGGTTGCGGCGCATCAATAAAGTCATGATAGTGCTGGGTTCGCAGTCCAAGTCCAAAACTAAAGGTCATCTTCTTTCTCCTGATTAAGCGATATTAAGAATGATTAAGACTTAATGTCGGAGATCACGCCGCCTTGATCCAAACACTCTTTGGCGGAGATACCTTTAAAGCCGTGTCCTGCGCAGGCGTTTTGGCCTTTACACTGATGCTCAGCTGTTTTGCAGTCGGAGTTGCCTTTACAGGAATGCACACCGTAACAATGCACTTTGTCGCCGGCACCGATGGAAGTGCCTGAGCTACCTGCAGGGGAGTCGGCAGCCATAGCGGATGCGCTGAATGCGAATGCCAGTGCTGCTGATGCAAGAGTGCTGGTTTTTTTAATTGTGCTCATGAATTTTCTCCCTAGAGAATTATGCGAACAAAATGCTACACGCCGGTATAGATCTGCTCTTTGGTTTTAAATAACGTCCTCAACAACGTCTCAGGGATCTATACGCGATGATTTTCACAGCGGATTCAAAATGCATGAAAAAAAATGACAAAAGTTAAAAACTCTGTCTAAGCTGTTGAAAGAAAACTAAAAAAAATAATAACGGTTGTTTGAGTACGTGGTGGTGGGTAGATTGGCTATAAGGAAGTCCGGCTCAGCTAATGCCTGATTACTTGGCTAACCGACCGAGTGATCCGTTAACCCAGTGAGTGAAATAATCAGCTTTCAGATCTTTACTGAAGTAACAATTCATCGACAAAAGACTCTTGGGGTAACCAACTAATAAGCGACTAAATGAGCGAGGAGGGATCATTGATTAAAGCGAGCTCAGTATTCAGTTTGGCCTGGTTGATATCGTTTTCAGTCTCGGCTGGTGAAGTTTCTATAGTCGATGCAAAGGCACAAAAACATGGCTCGAAATGGAGCTTTAGTGTTACTTTAAAACACGACGATAGCGGCTGGGATCACTATGCAGATCAGTGGCGAATCTTAAACTCCGATGATGAGATCTTAGGTGTCAGGGTGCTGCATCATCCTCATGTCAACGAACAACCGTTCACCCGAAGTCTATCCGGTGTTGAGTTGCCGCAAGGGACGAAACAGGTCTTTATCGAAGCTCGTGATAGCGTTCATGGTTGGTCCCCAAACCGCTACAAAGTTGTTATTCCGTGAATCACCAAACGACAACAGATGTTGCCGGTAACGGAGGTCAGGTGAAATGGATATTTCACAGAAAATGTCGCCACGACAACAGGCAACCCTTTCTACCCTGATCCGTCGATTTAACCAGGAACGGTTGCCCCGGATTCAGGCAATGCAGGTCCGAGTGCATCAGGGAGAGCTGCTCGGTGAGATTGAGCTGCAATATCTGGAGCGGGTTATCCGTGATCTGCGAAGAAACCAGGCCAAGGCCTTGGGCAACCCCCGTTTTGAAGCGCTGCTTTCAAAAGTGGTTGCGCTCTACGTTGATGTGACGGATAAGGCATTGGAGAATGAACGGGCTTTCAGGCAGCGTTAGAGGTAGTTATATAGAAATCCATGATGGGATGTTGTCGCTGCCCCGGATAGGCTGGCGTCGATCCCGTGTAATGGCTTTGGCCCTCGATCGGCTTTAAAGGATTAGCTCGATGGCAATAACCTACACAGTAAAACCCTTAAACCAACTGATCGTTGTTAAATATCTGGGGAAAAATAGCGATAAAGGGGTGATCAGCTTTTTTAGCGAATTGATCGATGATCCCGAGCTCGATCTTCACTGTGATCTGCTGATCGATGTCACTGATGCGGTAGTGGATGCGCCTGAGTCGGTAGAACGCTATACCGGCCTGCGTCGGCATTGGAATTCCAAGTGGCCTCAAAGTTCGAGAATTGCGGTGATTGCCCCCCTGGATCTGACCTACGGCATGGCGCGGATGCATATCGCCTACACCGGCCGTTCGGAGGAGCAATATCAGGTTTTTCGGAGTGCTCAGGAGGCTCTGGCGTGGCTGGATCAGCCAGCGTCGGTGTTGGAGGATTGACCCGGCGTATTGCCGTGGTCGCCGACTACATCGCCTGCTGCGCCAACTATCCTCATCGGCTATCAAAGAGGCGGGCTAGGGAGTTGCCATGGCGTTGTTAGTGACTGGGGCTTTCCCCGTTTAAGGTTTCACTTCCGCTCCAGATCTGTATGCGGTTGCGCCCCTTGGCCTTGGCTTCATACATTGCTTCATCGGCCTTAGCTAGCAGGGTTTTGTCGGTGTCGCTTTCGCTCACAACGGCCAGCCCGGCACTGGCGGTGATCTGGATCTGCTCACCGGCATCGGTTTCAAAAGTTAAGTCGTTGAGTTCCTTGCAGATCCGCTGGATCCCGATCTGGGCCTTCGTTTCATCAACCTGAGGCATCAAGATCACAAACTCCTCGCCACCATAGCGGTAAGCGTTGTCCACCGAGCGCAGGTAGGTACTGATCAGCTTGCCGACCCCTTCCAGCACTTTGTCGCCGAACAGATGACCGTGGTTGTCGTTGAGTCGTTTGAAGTGATCCAGGTCGAGCATGCAGAGGCTAAACCCCTGTTGGTAGCGACGAAAACGCTCCAGCTCTTTAGCCAGCTCCAGATGGAACTGACGCAGGTTATACAGCTGGGTCAGGCTGTCGATGGTGCTCAGTTCCCGATAGCGTTTTTCCCGCTCGATCAGCTCCATCTCGGCTTTCTTTCGATCCGAGATCATGACCAGGGTTTCGATGGCCCCGACCAGATTTCCTTCTTGATTACGGATCGGAGCGGCGGTGAATGACAGCCACTCGCCTTCGATACCGATGTCGGGGAAAAAGTCTTCGGCCACATAGGCGCCGTCGAGCACATCGGAAGGTTTGTACTTGCCACCGTAGAAATGCTCGACCGCACCTTCGATGGTTCCGTCGATGATCAGGTCCGCCATGGTCGGGCGGGGTTCGCCATAGAAGGGGCGCCACTGATGGTTGGTGCCGATCATGATCTCACTGGGCAGGCAGGCGGTCTTGGCCAGGGCTTTGTTCCAGTGGGTGATCACATGGCCGCGGTCTATCACGAATGCCGGTATCGCAATACTGTCGATCAGGGCGTCGACACTACCGGCATCGATGGTGGCGCTGACATTCTGGCCCAGCGCATTCAGTATAAGTTCGTCCGACACGCAGCACTCCGCTAACAGTCTCCGAGCTAAGTATTACTGCTTTATGCTATGGGAACCTGGGAGTAAGCCCCGGCTAGCTTCAGGCTTTGGACTGGATCGTTAATCCAGATGCCGCGTTGAAGCAAAGCTTAGACACTGCAACAAGCAGCAACGCTCAGGTTCCTTAATTACACCATAGCCGTTATGGGCCAAATAGCGAGGTTTAGGAGCCAGCCGAATCGAGCTGTAACCGCGACAAGGGACTCTCCATTAATGCAAAAATGGCGCTGATCAGTTCCAGCTCTACCGGAGTGATCTGCTGATCCTGCTTGACGCACAGTTCCAGCCCGCGCAGCAGGCGCGGTTTGAGCAGTGGCTTGGCCAGGCTCAATTGATTGACTGCGCGGATAAACTCGGTCGGATCACACTGCTCGACGGGCAGTAGCGTCAGGTTGTAGAGTCCGGCCGCACCAGCCCCGCGGTTAAAGGCACGTTCGGTGTGCTCCTCATCCTGCTCGCCTTGGTGGGCCAGGGTCGAGAGGATCAGCTGGTATTCGTTGGCCAGTTGCTGGGGCTTGCTAAAGCGCGGCTCGCGGCGCTTGACCGGTCCGAACTCGGCGGCCAGGTAGTGCTGAACCAGCTGGTACAGGCACCACTCCAGCAGTGAGGTGTGTTGGTCGACTCGGATCACCTTTAACAGGGTCTGTTTGAACTGCTGATATTGCGCCGGTGACAGGGTTTTCAGGGCCGGCATGCAGAGTTCGGTCAGACTCAGATAGTGACTGCGATGCAACTGGGCGATGGGCTCGAGTAGCTGCTGACATTGCTGAGGCAGCCCCGGAATCGATAGCTGCTGCAGTAGCTGCAGTTGCTGTTCGCGCTGCTCCGGCTGCTGGTGAATCAGCAGCCCGTAAATGATCGCCATCGCGCCGAGCGGCTCGTGGACCTGCTGTTTCAGGGCTTCGGGCAGTGCGGCGATCTCCTGGCGGGTCTGTTCCAGGGCTGATGGCTGTTCCAGATCCAGCGTTGGGCCTCCCGCCAGAACAACACCGGCTGCCAGCGCCTGGCGTCGTTTTTGCGCCCGTTCCTGTTCACGGGCCTGCTGACGCTGTTTGCGGGCTTCTACCTGGCTAGGTTTGGGGTAGATATAGCTGCCGTCCCAATTGGGCTCGAGGCGAAAGATCCGGTCCAGCAATGGTGGGTGGGTGGCATACAAACCGGTCAGGTTGCTCAGGGATCGGCCGAAGAACAGGTGGCTGACCTGATCCACCTGGGAGCTGTGTAACTCGGCACGGCCGCTGTGGCCACCGATCACCTTCAGCGCCTCGGCGATACCCTGCGGATTGCGGGTGAATTGAACCGCCGAAGCGTCAGCCAGGTATTCACGCTGGCGATTGACCGAGGCCTTGATCAGCCGTCCGAAGAAGTTGCCCAGCCAGCCTACCAGTAACAGCACCAGTCCCAGCATCATCAGTTGTGGACCGGTCTTGTTATTGGAGTTGGATCGGCCCCGTGGTCCGTAGCGCAACAAGATCTCACCGATGGCGCCGATAAAGACGATACCGTGCAGCAGCGAGATCAGACGGATATTGAGGCGCATATCGCCATTGAGGATGTGACTGAATTCGTGGGCGATAACGCCCTGCAGTTGATCACGATCCAGGCTTTCTATTGCCCCCTGAGTCAGGCCGATCACGGCATCGGAGGGTTGGTTGCCAGCGGCGAAGGCGTTGATCCCCAGCTCATGGCTGAGCAGATAGACCGGCGGTACCGGCATACCGGATGCCAGCGCCATCTCTTCAACCACATTCAGTGCCATCTTCTGCTTCGGGTCATCGGTATTGGGGTGGATCCGCTGGCCGTGGAGCGACTCGGCGATGGCTTTCCCCCCCTCGGAGAGCTGCAGCTGTTTGTAGAGACAGGCGCTACCGACCAGCCCACAGACCAGCAGGCTGATCAGACCGAAGCGTTCCCAGTTGAACTGCTCCAGCAGCGGGCCGATACCCTGGTAGAACAGCGTCGCCACATCACCATCGACGGTGCCGACGATGCCCCACAGGCAGATCATTACCGCCAGGTTGGTGATCAGGATCAGCGCCGTCACCGCGAGCAGAAACAGCAGCACCAGCAAGCCGGTATTACGGCGGGCCTGATCCTGCTGGGCGAAAAAATCGACCATGGCTAAGTACGCCGATTAAAACGAGACTTTCGGGGCCACCTGAATCTGGGCGCTGTCTTCAAACTCCAGCAGGGTGGCGTCCTGTGCATGACCAAAGGTCGGGGCAAAAAAGACCGGCGGGAAGCTGCGTCGGTAGGTGTTGTAGCCGGTGACCGCATCGTTAAACGCCTGACGGGCGAAGGCGACCCGGTTTTCGGTGCTGGTCAGCTCTTCCGACAGCTGCATCATGTTCTCGTTGGCTTTCAGATCCGGGTAATCTTCCATCACGAAGTTGAGCTTACCCAGAGCTGAGCTTAACGCCCCTTCGGCGCCGGCCAACTGGGCGATGGCACCGGCGCTACTCGGATCGGCGGCTGCGCCTTTAAGCAGCGCCGAGGCTTCGTTCCGCGCCTGGATGACCGCTTCGAGAGTTTCGCGCTCGTGGGACATGTAGCCTTTGGCGGTTTCGACCAAGTTGGGAATCAGGTCGTAACGGCGCTTTAGTTGAACTTCGATCTGGCTGAAAGCGTTAAGGTGACGCTGTCGTAGCGATACCAGACGGTTATAGATCGACACGATATAGACGATGATCGCGGCAACGATCACTAAGAAGACGATAGTACCGATTTCCATATGCGGCCTCTCCTGCAAGGTTGAAGGCAAAGGTATATCACAGATCTTTGTCGGCGCTAATGGCGATATGCCGTAACTGCATTTTTGTTGCGTTGGATCAGCTCAGCCCTGCGCGAAGTATCTGGTGTGCTTCGTACGATGACGCTATGGCGGTGACGCAGGTTTTATCGATCGCTATAATCGCGGCTGCATTGTAAGCCCGTCGTGAAAGTGCTATTGCAACGGCGGGCTTGTATCCCACCGACTGCCATCCTGTTAAACCAATACCTATGCCTCAACCGAGTAAGTTTGTCGGCGCCCATGTCAGCGCTGCCGGCGGGGTTCAGAACGCACCGCTAAACGCCCGCGAGATCGGAGCCCGTGCCTTTGCCCTGTTCACCAAAAACCAGCGTCGCTGGGAAGCCAAACCGCTGACCGATGAAGTGATCGAGCAGTTCAAGGTCAACTGCGTGGAGTGCGGTTTTGAGCCGAACCAGATCCTGCCCCATGACTCCTACCTGATCAATTTGGGTCATCCGGATCGGGAAGGATTGGAGAAATCACGGGCGGCTTTTATCGACGAGCTGCAGCGCTGTGCACAGCTGGGGCTGACGCTGTTGAACTTTCATCCCGGCAGCCATCTGAGTCGGATCGATCAGGACGCCTGCCTGGATCGGGTCGCCGAGTCGATCAATATTGCGCTGGACCGGGTTGAAGGGGTCACGGCGGTGATTGAGAACACGGCCGGGCAGGGCAGTAATCTGGGCCATCGTTTCGAGCAGCTGGCGCGGATTATTGATGGCGTTGAAGATAAGAGCCGGGTCGGCGTCTGCCTCGACACCTGTCATACCTTCGTGGCAGGTTATGACCTGCGGGGCATGGAGGCCTGCCGACAGAGCTTCGATGAGTTCGAGCGCATTGTCGGCTTCGAGTATCTACGCGGGATGCACCTGAACGACGCCAAGGTTGATTTCGCCACCCGGGTCGATCGCCATCACAGCCTGGGGCAGGGCTATATCGGTTGGGACTGCTTCGAGTTCATCATGCGTGATCCAAGGTTCGACGGGATTCCGATGGTGCTGGAGACCATCGATTCGTCGATCTGGGCCGACGAGATAAGGGCGCTCTACCAGCTGCAGTACCAATAACGCTGTTGCAGCCTGGCCGTAGCCTTAGTGGATTCGAAACTCCCCCAGTATACCCAGCACCACAATATCGGTGGCGATCTGCAGCAGCAGTATCACGACCCCAAACAGCCCCGCCCATAGGTGGTGCTGAATGGTCATGCCCCATAGAACACAGAGCAAGGTGTAGAACAGGGCGCTGAGATAGATACCAAACCCCGAGGTCATACCAGACCAGAGTGTTGCCAGTGCCACACTGATCAAGCCGCACAGCCAAGCTATGATGATTAGACTCTGTCGGTAGGCTTGTCGGCGGCGCAGAAAGTACAGCCCAACCGCCAGCAGCCACCATCCGATCAGCGACAAAACCCGACCCAACGCCCAACGCTCAGGCTCTCCAGCGCCGCCCAGCCCTAAATGCTCCATCTTGCTGAGAGTGACAAACAGACCACCACCGATCAGGGTGAAACCGAACAGCAGTCGGGTGGTGAGTTTTGTCAGCAGGACGCTGGATAGGTAGCCGTTCATGGCATCAATCTGTTGGGATTTCCTGGCCGCTGGGGCTGAGTCGATAGATGACGAAACAGAATATCACCAATAGGGCGATCGAACCGAATGCGAAAACCGACGCGAGATCTTTATAGAGGCAGATATAACAGGCCAGCAGCAAGGGCGCCGAAAACAGCCCGATGTAATAAAGTTTGATCAGGTTGGTGGCTCGTCCGCCCGGCTGAGTACTGGTGATCGCTTGGTGCAGCTGAGGGAATTCGGGGTGCTGGCTCTCGATCGCCTGTCGCTGTTCGAACCAGGCGTTGAGGATCTTCTGGTAGATCTGAATATCCAGAATCCACAGGGTGAAAATACCGAGCGAGCCGGCCCAGCACAGCAATACGGTGAGGTCGCCGATGCTCAGGCTCTGATCGATCGTCTTGGTAATCAGAAAGCCGACCCCGGCAAAGGTGGCCAGCAGCCAGGTGGAGGCCAGGGTTCGGATCTTGAAGCACAGGTTATTGAAGTGATGCTCGGCCTCGGTGATGGTCTTGATGATCTCCCAATGGTCGTTCATGCATCGTCACTTTGAATGTTGAAGTTTTTGCAGACCCTATTCAGTTCACCATCCCGGCGGAGTACATCGCGGTGTTGGCTGATCAGGTCGCGGCTGCTTATTATGAGCGCTTCGATCGCCTCAATGTCGTTGGAAGCGCAGTAGGACTTGAACAGGTTGATGACCACGTTAAGACGGTCCGGTTCTATTCGAAGGGCATTGTTGAGCGTTTCAATAGAACCTTGATGGTCGCCGAGGCGGAACTGAGCATAGCCTTTAAACTCTTGAATCCGGGCGCTGTCGGGAAGGATCTCCAGTGCCTTGTCGTATTCCTTAATCGCATTTTCAAAATCGCCTCGACGCCGGTATCCGATGCCTGAGCTGATATGTTGCTTGGCTTCGTTCAGCCGTTCGTGTCGCTGAATATTGGCCAGGTAGGTAGTGGCGGTGGGCGAGCCGTTCGCCCACGGGTTGGAGAAGTAGGATTTGGCCACCTGATGGTTACCCTCGGCATACTCCAGCAGACCCAGATTGTTGGAGATTTTTCTGAGCAGTTGGGCGTCCTCGGTGGGCTTGGCCTGCTCGAATGCGCGCTGCAGGTATTGTCGGGCCCGCCGGATATCGTCGAGGTTGTAGTAGGTCCACCCGATTGCATTACCGATCTTGGCTTGGTCATGGGGCGTCTCGGCCAGCGGCTCTGCTTGGCGTAGCAGGCTCAACGCATTGCTGTAGTCGGCCGATTGAAATGCCTGGCCAGCGCGTCCGAGAGAAGCGCTGAAATCAGCTTGTGCCAGGGGTGTAAGAAGCAGACTCACAAACAAAACGAAGATCGGTTTCATCCCACGCATTCCCCTAAAAACCCGAATCGGTGGCATTGTTGGCGTTGATCAGTACCAGGTCCTTGGTCACCAGCTTCTGATCCTCCAGGGTGAAGGTCAGCTCCTGAATCCGGTTGAGCAGCTTCTCGTAGGATATCGAGATGTTGTGTTCGTCCTTGACCGACAAGGTGGCACGGCCGGTGTCGCTCAGCTTCAGCGTCTCGGACTGATGGTGCACCAGCGGCGCGTAGGCGTGATCCAGCGGCGTAATCGCCAGAATGATCTTGCTCTCGGCCTGGTACAGCAGCAGGAACAGCCCGCCGGCAAAGAAGATCAGCGAGAACACCAGAAAATAGCGGGTGTTGTTAAGTTGCGAGGTGACCAGGCTTTTCCACTCTTTGTACATCTCCACACTGGGGAATTCGTCGGCCCGTTTTTCGAAGATCTTCGATTGCACATCGGAGGTGAGTTTGTAACCCAGGAAGAGCATCAGGAAGGCGAAACCGGTGACCCCGGTATTCAGGATGTCGACGATATTGATATCCATCTAGTTATCCCCACAAGTAGCCTGAATAACTGCCCGGCTGGATGGATAGCCGCTATCTAAGCGCTTGTAACTCTTAAGTTTCAAATGGTCGTTTACATGGCTGCTATTAATATAGCACCGCTTTTATCAACCATTTTCGGGCTCTGACGCCGGGCGTTACCCGCCGCTTAGTGGAATCAGGTTCAGTCGACTGATCGACAGCTGCAGATCAACCGGCCAGATCCATAGCCGGTAGGGTTCGGGGATTTGCATATATTCGGTTGGTCCGTAGAGCCGTCGGTCGCGCATATCGGCGCAGTAGCGTGAGCGCCAGCTGTGTCGTCGGGCCTCACTCAAGCGCTCGCCGTTGACCAGCTTTTTGGTGATGCTGTAGAGCTTTTCGCACATCCGGTATTCGTAGCCGGGCATCGACAGCGGTTGCTGATATTGCCCTCGTGAGGCGTTCTTGGCCGCCAGTGCCTGCTCCACAAACAGCGGCAGATCCAGTTCACCGGGGATGTTGGGGAACAGGATAAAGGGGGCCGCCCAGCCGCTTTCGACCATGTTGAGGTTGAAGGTGGCTCGCTGGGTCCGTGACAGGGTGGCGATCTCACGGGTGCTGTAGGACGGGGAGACATAGGCCAGCAGGCGGCCGTAGCCGTCAAACGGCGGTTCAGGGCTGCGTACAAACAGCTTGCGTTTTGACCCCGACGGCTTGGTAAGGCGCTGGTCGATGAGTTGCTGGTAATGCTCGCCGGCCTGTTTGCCCTGTCGGAACTGCAGGGTACCGGCGTCGATATCCGCCAGCTTGGGCAGAATGTAGTGGGCGAAGCTGTCGCTGACCGGGGCTTGGCCCGTTTGAATCCAGTCCGCCAGTTGCTGGAATTGGGCATCGATCTTGGCGGCACCGTTGTCGGAGCGGGCGGTGGTTTCGGGGGTGTCGATCGACAGCATGCGGATCGGCATCCGAATATTGGGGGTGTCGCCGTCGGAGATATCGGTGAGCGATCGAGCGCCAAGCGATGGCAGATTAGTGCCTTGCGGTGTCCATAGGATCTCAAGCTTGTCCATAAGGCCCCTTACTCAGCGGATAGTGTGGTGTCAGGGTTAAGCGGCAAATCCTAAACGACAACATACAACCGGTTGGGGTGCCCAGATCGACACGCCGTTTAACAGGGTAGTGTTTTGTGCATGATATAGCTGTCCACATAGCCTAGTTGGCGGTGGCGATAACCGCCGGGGATGGTGCCGATAATCCGGAATCCCAACTTCTGCCATAAACGGATGGCCCCTTCGTTGGTGGAGACGACCGAGTTGAACTGCATCGCTTTGAAACCCAGCTCCATGGCCATCAGTTGCGAGTGATCGCAAAGCGCCGTGGCGATACCGCAGCCACGGGCGTGGGGACTGACCATATAGCCGCAATTGCAGACATGATCGCCGGGGCCTGCGGCGTTGGGTTTGATGAAGTAGGAGCCGAGGACTTTGCCCTGTTCCAAGTACGCCAGGGTTTTGAGCGGCTCGAGGCACCATAGTTGGTAAGCCTGTTCATAGCTCATGTCCGGATCGAAACTGTAGCTTTCCTGTGCGGTGGTGATGGCCGAAAAGGTTGGCCAGAACTGCTCAAAATCTGCGGCGGTCATTTCCCTGATCATGGACTCTCCAGATCGTCGTACGCATACCCAGATTCAGCATAGCCGTTGTAACGCGGTTGTACCGTGAATTTTTGAGCAGACAGCGGGTGCTGGCCTTCGGGAGTGAGGTGAGAGGGAGAGGGGGAGGGAGCGATCTGCTGCTCAGGCGCAGCAGATCAGTCGCTCGTCGTCGAAGCCAGGGTAGGGTTGGCCATCCAGGGCCGCGCTGATGGCATTGAGTACCAGCCATTTCTTGGCACACCAGCCCGGAGCCAGCAAGATCTCGGGCTCGGCGGTGCCGGTCAGGCGGTGGTAGACCAGCTCGGGTGGACTACGGCGAATGATTTCGACGCAGGCTTCGATATAGTCGTCGAATCCCAGGGTGGTGAACTCACCCCGGTTCCACTGGCGGGCCAGTTGGGTGCCTTTGACCACATGCAACGGGTGCAGCTTCATCCCTTGGGTGGCGGTACTGGCCTGACCCAGCTCCATGACCCGATCGAAGCTGGCAACGCTGTCCATCGCGGTTTCGCCGGGCAGACCGACGATCAGGTGGGTGCAGACCTGTAGCTCGCGCAGTCGCGCTCGTTCGATCGCGTCCTGATATTCGTCCCAGCCATGACCGCGGTTAACCCGCTCGAGGCTGTGATCGTTGGCCGATTGCAGACCAAGCTCCAGCCAGACTTCGTGGCCCTGCTCCTGGTAGGAGGCCAGCAGATCCAATACCGGATCCGGTACGCAGTCGGGACGGGTGCCGACCGACAGGCCGATCACATCCGGCTCGCACAAGGCATCGTCGTAGAGCTCTTTGAGGTAGTTAATGTCGGCGTAGGTGTTGGTGTAGGCCTGGAAGTAGGCTAGGTAGTGGTTGGCGCCGGTCCGCTTGCGGATCACCTGGCGTCCCGCTTCGATCTGCGAGGCGACCGTCGGCGGTTGTTTGGCGTTGGGGGCGAAGGAGCTGTTGTTACAGAAGGTACAGCCGCCCAGCCCCTTGGTGCCGTCGCGGTTGGGGCAGGTAAAGCTGGCGTTGAGCGCCAGCTTATGAACCCGGTACCCGTATTTTTGCTGCATGTGGCGGCCAAAGGTATTGACCTGTGCCGATAACTGCATGACGTCGGCTCACTATTTGTCGGTGCGAGGTTGTGGTAACCGTTGCGTGCCGGTCGGCACGTGCCGACCGGGTCACGCGGGTTAGTGGTTTACAGCTTGGAGTACAGTTGGCTGCCTTGCTCTTTGAACTCCTGGGCCTTCTCGGCCATGCCTTTGTCGGCCTCGACGTTGATCGCGGCGATCTGGTTGTCATCCAGTTCACGGACCTCTTGGCTGATCTTCATCGAGCAGAACTTCGGACCACACATGGAGCAGAAGTGGGCTACCTTGGCGGACTCCTTCGGTAGAGTCTCGTCGTGGTACTCACGTGCGGTATCCGGGTCCAGGCCGATGTTGAACTGGTCTTCCCAGCGGAACTCGAAGCGGGCCTTGGACATGGCGTTGTCGCGGATCTGGGCACCGGGGTGACCCTTGGCCAGGTCAGCGGCGTGGGCGGCCAGCTTGTAGGTGATGATGCCGGTCTTGACGTCGTCCTTGTTGGGCAGACCCAGGTGCTCTTTCGGAGTCACGTAGCAGAGCATCGCGCAGCCGTACCAGCCGATCATCGCCGCACCGATACCGGAGGTGATGTGGTCGTAGCCCGGTGCGATGTCGGTGGTCAACGGGCCGAGGGTGTAGAACGGCGCTTCGTGACACTCTTCGAGCTGCTTGTCCATGTTCTCTTTGATCATGTGCATCGGCACGTGACCCGGACCTTCGATCATTACCTGGACGTCGTACTTCCAGGCCACCTTGGTCAGCTCACCTAGGGTTTCCAGTTCGGCGAACTGGGCTTCGTCGTTGGCGTCGTAGACCGAGCCCGGACGCAGGCCGTCACCCAGGGAGAAGGCCACATCGTATTCGGCACAGATCTGACAGATCTCTTCGAAGTGGGTGTAGAGGAAGTTCTCTTCGTGGTGTGCCAGGCACCACTTGGCCATGATGGAACCGCCACGGGAAACGATACCGGTCATCCGCTTGGCGGTCATCGGCACGTAGCGCAGCAGCACGCCAGCGTGGATGGTGAAGTAGTCGACCCCTTGCTCGGCCTGTTCGATCAGGGTGTCGCGGAACACTTCCCAGGTCAGGTCTTCGGCGACGCCGTTAACCTTCTCCAGCGCCTGGTAGATCGGTACGGTACCGATCGGCACATGGGAGTTACGGATGATCCACTCACGGGTTTCATGGATGTTCTTGCCGGTGGACAGGTCCATGATGGTGTCGGAGCCCCAGCGGGTACCCCAGGTCATCTTGGCGACTTCTTCCTCGATCGAGGAGCCCAGCGCCGAGTTACCGATGTTGCCGTTGATCTTCACCAGGAAGTTACGGCCGATGATCATCGGCTCCAGCTCCGGGTGGTTGATGTTACAAGGGATGATGGCGCGGCCGGCGGCGACTTCCGCACGGACGAACTCCGGGGTGATCTCGTCAGGGATATTGGCGCCGAAGCTGTGGCCCGGGTGCTGCTCGTTCAGCTGCGGGTTGTGCTTGGCTTCAACCAGCTTCATGTTCTCGCGGATGGCGATGTATTCCATCTCCGGGGTGATGATGCCGCGCTTGGCGTAGTGAAGCTGGGTGACGTTCTTGCCTTCTTTGGCTCGACGGGGTTTGCGCTGCAGGTCAAAACGCAGGGTATCCAGCTCGGCCAGTGCTTCGCGCTGACGACCGTACTCGGAGCTCAGGCCGTCGAGCTGCTCGGTGTCGTCGCGCTCGAGGATCCACTCGTTACGGACCGAGGAAAGGCCACGGCGTACATCGATGCTGACTTCGGGATCGGTGTAGGGACCGGAGGTGTCGTAGACCCGCAGCGGCTCGTTCTTCTCGCCACCGAACGCGGTCGGGGTGTCGGCCAGGGTGATTTCACGCATCGGTACTCGAATGTCCGGGCGGGAGCCTTCGATGTAGACCTTGCGGCTACCCGGGAACGGCTGAACCGAGGCTTCATCGACCTTGGCGGTATCTTTGAGGTTGGCGTTTTCTTGTTTGTTCATTATCGACATCTCCGGCTTCTGTCGGCCATCGACCGCAACAGGCGGTCAAAAAGTGATGTCTTGAAGGGAGGGGGAGAGGAACCGATAAACAGACAGGGCGGTGACGTACAGGTTGCCCAATGCTTGTTTCCTACGCCGGTATTAACCGGATCAGGTTCACGGGTTGGTGTTAACCTCTCATCCCACTGAGTGGGAACCCCGACAAGACGCGATAGATTGTAACGAATTTACTAACGGATGGAAGGCCGATAAGCGGCCTTCTAATTCAGGCCCCCTGAGTCGTACCCAGCAGGTGCTCGGACAGCAGTTGGTAGCGCACGGTCAACGGCAGGTTGAGCGCGGACCACTTTTCGGACTCGGATTCCAGATGGGCGTGGGCCTTCTCAGCGGCGGCGACAGCCGAACGTTGAGTCAGGGCGCAATCGGACTGGACCTCATAGCGCTTCAATGCCTCAAGTACTACGGCGCAATCTTTCTCGCCAACGATTTGTTCGATGAGGGTGTCAAATGATGCCATGGTAAGCCCCTTGCCGTCCTAACCGTGGGACGGGTTGTCTTTATTGTTGCTGGGTTTTTATCACGCCTGTTAGCAGGCTGATAGCAATGTATAGGCCCACCGGAAGATCGTTAAGATCCAGTTATCAGGGGGAGCTGGGACCAGCACCGTTGCCGGATTCAGCCCCGTTAATATCTTCATGAGATATCTCATTTTTTCCCATGCTAAATTGCAGGATGAAGAGTGCCGGTGGTTGAAAAACTGGCAAGCTGTGCCCGGGATAACGGGGCCGTCTAACCCTGGCTTTGGCTGGTACGAGGTGGCTGTGTTAACCGTGGAACACTAAGATTAAGTGGGGCTCCTTAACCAACCCCTGATGGTCCTTTTTCGTACCCGGTGTTGTCGTGTGGTTGAGCTTTTGGCGATGAACTAACGGTCATTGATCATGTTGAAAATTGATTCAATCCAACAGCCTATCTTATCGCTGGTTCGAGCCGTTACGGCTGCGATCCTGTTGCTGATCTCGGTCGCTGCTGTGGCCGAAATCCGTTTGTTGAGCACCGAAGAGCCTCCGACCAATTTCACCTACGCAGGCAACTTTACCGGCACCACCACCGAAATGGTTCGCGAGATCCGTAAACGCCTGGGCTGGTCGGCCAAAGTTGAGGTTTACCCCTGGAGTCGTGCCTATCAGATCGCGTTGAATGCACCGGATGTGCTGGTCTTTACCGTCGGTAAAACAGCGGAGCGTGAACAGGCGGGGTTTACCTTTATCGGTCCGGTTTCTACCCGCAAACACGGGGTCTTCAGCCGTATCGACCAGGCGGTTTCGGATTTCGACGCGATGAAAGACTCGCAAGAGCCCGTTGCGGTTATGCGTGGTGATTGGCGCGCCAAGTATCTGGCAGGAGAGGGCTTCAGCGTGCTGGATATGAACAACCACGCACAGGGGTTTCGGATGCTGATGAATGGAAGAATCAATTATTGGCTAAGCTCCGATCTGGAAGCGCCGATGACCGCCAGATCCTTGGGGTATCGGATGGCCGATATCAAAATGGTCAAACTGATCAGGGAATCTGGAAGTTATATGGCCTTCTCCCCCGGCACCAATCCGGAGCTGATCCAGAAGTGGCGGGGTGCTTTCAAGGAGCTGCAACACACCGACTTCTTTGATCAGCAGCGCACGCTTTGGAGCAATATTCTGGATGCGCAGATTGAGTACCGACCGGAAGCGGGGTACATCGTTAGATATTGATTACAGAACCTGGGAATCACGCCCAGCGGGCCCAGTAACAGGTTCGTTAATAGGCCTTCGCTAGAGCAGAGAAGCCCTACGCACTGGAGCTGCGGTCTCGACCTGCTTCTTTCGCTGTGTAGAGATGCTTATCCGATCGCTCAACTAACTGATAAAAATTCAGGTCGGTCGCAATTACCGAAGATACACCAATAGAGGTAGTCACTCGAATGGTGCTCCCTTGAACCACGACACTCATCGCTCTGATCGCTTCTAGAATCTTCTCTGCTAACAGGCTGCCCCCGTCCAAATTGGTGTTGGGAGCGAGTACCACAAACTCTTCTCCACCGTAGCGGCCGACTAAATCCGTCTCCCTGACAACGCCTAAAATAACCTCTGCGGCCTGCTTGAGAACGAGATCTCCAATCGGGTGCCCATATTGATCGTTAATGGCTTTGAAATGATCCAAATCGATCATCAACAGGCATAGGTGGGTATTGTTACGTTTGCTCAATAAAAACTCTCGTTCACCCTGGGTATCGATGGCGCGGCGATTCCAAAGAGAGGTCAAAGGATCATGTAATGCCGCATCTTCCAACCGTTGCTGTAGCTGATTACGCTCTGTAACGTCAAAAATTGAAGAGTGAAGATAAGTTTTCCCTTCCAGTGATACCGGGCATGAATGAATTTCGACATCTCGAATTTCACCAGAAGATAGATGATGTTGAAATTGAAACTTACATTGCTTCTCTGAGGTCACCAGCGCCATGCCGGCTCGACATTCGGCAACCGACATTTTGTTGATATCATAGATCTTTATTTCTTTAATTCTCTCTTCGCTGTAGCCATAGAAATTAAGGGCCGCAGGATTCGCATCGACGATCTGTCCGTCATTGGGGTCGATGAGTAATTTGATCGTTGGGTCTTTATAAAAGATTTGTGCGTAGACGCGTTGCCGCTCCTCTTTTGCTTTTTGCGCTTCGAGTTCGGCTGTTACATCCTGCAATGTGCCTACTACCTTAGTAAATCTAAGGCTATCTCGATGATCCTGTTGAGCTCTGAGTCGCAAGCAGATCTCTTGCCCACTTCTCGTCTCAACTCGGAATATCTCGTTAATCGCTCTTCCGGTAAGGAGCTCTTCAAGCATCCCCTGAAACTGAATAATCTGTTCCGTGGTAAAGTTTCTTCGAATATCTTTTAATCTAACCCATTCACCAGGTTTGAATGCTGCAAGAATGTTAAGGCTTTCTTTGCTGAAGCTGACCAACTCTTTATCAATATGCCATTGCCATGAGCCAATTTTTGATAGCTTTTGAGCCTCTTTCAATGCCTCGTTTTTCTGTGTTAGCTGATCCGTTATTGCACTGATTTTCTCACCCATCAAATTAAAACTGGATTCTAGATTTCCTAGTTCATCATTCGATTTTTTATCTATTTTTATTTTGTAGTTTCCTGAGGCTATCTCATCAGATACCAGCAGCAACTTGTTGAGTCGGCTATCTATAAGGTATTTGAAGCTCATATAGATACATAAGAAAAAAGAACAGGCGAGAGCTAGAATTCCTAGCCCTATCTCTATCGCAAGTTCATTACCCAGTTTCGATAATGAAATACGATCGATTGCAACAACCAGTTCGGCATGGTTGGGATAAACAAAACCGACCGATTGGTCTAATACAATAGCCCTTTCATTACTGACGGGCGTATCGATTGGGTCTAAGGGGTATAATTGCTGCCCTTGACTGTTTACCAGTTTGATAACAAGCCAGTTATCGTTCGCATGCTCTAGGGCATCCAGGGTTTCATAAATGTTAGCCAGCTGACCTTGTAACAGAAATGGAAGGATCGCTTCTGATGCTGTCATCAGGTGAGCCTGGATTTCATTCAAAACCATACTTTCTGCTTTCTGCCTTAGATGAGGCATCGAATAAAAAGCGATGTATAGAACAAAAGCTAACAGCAGAGAAAGTATCAGGGTGCTTAATTTCGTACGTATGCTCATTTATGGATAATTCAGTGACTGACCCAGTAATGATCAAGGCCCCAGTCCAGCATTTTTTCGTAATCGCTGGAGCTGGCTTTGACGGCTTCTCTTATCGGTATGGCACTCAGCAGTTTTTTCCCAGTAGCTTCTTTCGAGAGGCTTAGCAGGGCTTGTTGAAGTAATTGTCTATCCGTCTCGGGAACACGTGGATGCGCTGAAATCGGGTGCGGGGCGACTCGTTGGGTTTCATACAAAACCCTGAGCTTGTCAGACAGTTCCGGTTTTTGAGCGCGCAAGGTACTCATCACTCCGCCGCCGGCTTGTACCTGCCTCAACGCAACGTTGAGATAGACCGATGAGTGGGTTTGCACATAGCTGGGAACGAAGTTAATCGAATGCTTGCGGTCAAGGTCGGCTCGTATCATCAGCGAGGCGCCAAACGCATTCGGAGCAGGGAAGGCGATCCTTTTACCATCAAGATCATCGATGGACTGTATATCGCTGTCGCTGCGGACAACCAATACTCCATAGAGCTCGCGGCCTCCGTCCCTAATCAGTGGTATATAACCTTGAGAGGCGGACGCGCGCAGGCTATGGAACGGATTCATATAGACAAAATCATACTCGCCGGCAATAAAGCTCTTTTCGAATTCTGGAATTCTGGGGCTGCCTTGCAGGTGAATGTTGAATCCCGTGCGCTTTTCCAGTTCATCGACGATGGGTTGCCAAATTTGGAACAGTTTTCGTTGCTCAAACTGGGGTACGACGCCCAGGGTGTAGCTTTTTTCGTTTCCGATTTCGTGGTGTGCAAAGGAGGTATGACTAAGCACTAAGGTGCTGAGAAGAACGGCGGTCTTGACTAACGAACGACACAAGAAACCCATGACAACAATCCCTGTGGTAACTCTGTCTACCCCACCTAATCGTTAGCATCAGGAATAACTGAATTCGCAAATGATTGATTAGGCAAAGTTCATGCGTTGAGTATGCTACGAGATCGCAAAGCGTTACTTGCCATGGATCAAATATCTATCGGCTAGCGCCGGGTTCTAGAGTTTTCTGTATCGGGCACTTTACTTCCATGACCCACTTGGGGTGCATCGTTTCAAATCAGATCACCCAGCAGTGATCAATCAATCAAGTCTGCTCTGAAAGTGCCAATCCACGGTCCACTCCCCATGCCCCCAGTGCAAGAAAAAAATTGAACTATACTCAGCCGTCATCAGCTAGTAGTAATCATCAGGCAAGCTAAGTTATTGCTTAGGCAGGAGAACTATCATGGCGAGAGACAGCAAACTAGTGCGCTGCTCTAGGGCGCTATTATTGTTAGCGGCTTCTTTAGCGTTAACTGCGTGCACTTCCAAACTCGCCAAACAGGAGGAGTTTTCAGGTTTCTTGAGCGATTATTCTCAACTCAAGCCTGTCGTTGCGGCGGATGGTACCGAAGTACTTAGATGGACTAGTCCTGAATTACAGAAACGTACTTTCAGCAAGGTCATGTTAGACCCCGTTTCCATTTACCCAGCCCCTAAACCTGGCCCGAGACTTCGATCCGAGGTACTGAGTAATCTGCTGGTTTACCTCAATAAGGCAATTCGTAAGGAAGTCGGCAATGAGTTTGAGCTAGTCGCTGAACCCGGTCTGGACACGCTCAGGGTCAAAGCCGCGATTACAGGCGTACGTTCGCGTGTCGAAGATCTTGCCGCTTATGAATATGTCCCTATTGCCTTGGTACTTGCCGGTGCCAATACCGCTGCGGGTACCCGGGACCATGTGGTCGAACTCTTTGCCGAAGGTGAACTGCTCGATAGCTATTCAGGAGAACGCTTGGCTGCCGGTGTTCGCAAGGGGTTCGGCCGTCCCCTCGAAAACGACAGTCAGCAGGTGGAAATGGAAAACGTGCGTCCAGTCTTGGATGCATGGGCCAAAGCGATGGTTAGATTACTGAGACCCTTGGTTCAGCCGAAGTCAGGTTAAGCCGACTCGGCTGGGTGAACTTCAATAAACCACTTGGGGTTCATCGCTTCAAAATCGGTGCGTAGGTTAGTCGGTAAATAACTGGCTGAATCGATCACAACCGCCTGACCTTCAACCCGCTTAAACACCACCCAATGCCAGAAGTCCTTGCCCTTTTCTTGGTGATGCTTGATCGCCAAGAGGGCAAGATCCGGTAAGGCGGACCAGGACTCAAACGAGATCTCATTGGTGCCAGTCTCAATCCCCTCCGCTCGCAGCAATCGTCTGACATAGTGGGTATCCGACCAGAGCGACTCATCGTTGGCGTAGATTCCCATCGCATTGGCGATCGTTTTCATCTCCGAGTAGCTCTTGCCGAGGATATTGGCAACCGATGCGATTCCGCAGCCGGTGGTTTCTTCTTGAATGACAGGCTTCAGATTGGATACTCCGTACTTGATAGTCAGTGAGTTGATAGCGACGTCTGGCGATAGCTTAAACTTTCTACAACAAGATAGCGCAGGTTCGGTGACAAGTAACATGCACGATCCCGGTGGTAGGGTCCCGACACCATAGGGATGAATATCAACAAGGAGTTCTCATGACGATGCGGTTGAACGCAGATTTTGAGCAGCGGGTCGTTATTCGTCCCGAGCAGTATCAGTGGGTGGACTCGCCGATGCCGGGTGTAACACGGATGATGCTCGACAGAATCGGTGACGAGGTGGCGAGGGCCACTTCGATTGTCCGTTATGCACCATATAGTGAGTTTTCAGCACATACCCATTCTGGAGGTGAAGAGTTTCTGGTGCTGGACGGGGTCTTTTCGGACGAGCACGGTGACTACGGTAAAGGCGCTTACGTTCGCAATCCCATCGGAACGTCCCATACCCCCAGGATTGGAAAGGAAGGGGCGACGATTTTGGTCAAACTGCATCAATTTGTGCCAGAGGACGACGAGCAGAAGGTGATCGATACCAACCAGCAGCCTTGGCTGCCGGGATTAGTCGATGGGCTGAGCGTGATGCCGTTGCATGAATTCGAGCACGAGCATGTGGCTTTGGTTAGGTGGGCGCCAAATACCCAGTTCAGTAGCCACTGTCATTGGGGTGGCGAGGAGATCTTCGTGCTGGAGGGTACCTTCCATGATGAGCATGGCAGTTACCCTAAGGGGACTTGGCTTCGAAGTCCTCATTTGAGTCAGCACATACCCTTTACCCAAGAAGATGGGGCACTGATTTTTGTGAAAACAGGTCATCTGCCAGATCAAAGCGCTTAGGTCAGGCTGCCTTGTCACTTTGGCGATTGCAGAGATCAACCAATTTTCGATCTGCGCTGGTCTGCCAACAGATCCGTTCGTTGATTCGAGTCCGCTTCACCCTGGAGTTCTGATGGCTGTGGGCGCAAACTTGAGGGACTGATTTTTGTCGGCGTGGTCGATGCGATGGCGCGGAATTCCCGGGTCATATGGGCCTGGTCACTAAAACCAAACTGCTGCGCGACCTCCGCTAAGTTGGCCTTGGAGTGCTGTTGCAAATAGTGGATCGCTTTCCTGATTCTGAGGATGCGCTGGTAGTGTTTGGGCGTCATGTCTAGTCGATGCTGAAACAGCCGCTCGATCTGGCGCAGGCTCAAGGTGGAGAGTTCAGCGACTCGCCCGACCATCTCCTGTTGTTCGATCTGCTGCATAGCCCGATCCAGCGCGTCGGGTATCATCTGGCTCTTACCCAGATGCTGCTCAGCCCAACGATGGATGGTTTCGAGGTGAGATTGCGGCCTCAGCTGCTGCCGGAGTTCGGCAAACGTGTTGTAGAGATTGAATTGATGGTCTTCGGAAGGTGGCAGCAATGTCGGCTTGTCGTAATGCTGGCCGGTGACTCCGTATCCAATGGCCGGATGAAAGCGAATGCCAGCGAGTCGAGCACCGCTAGGAAGGGAGATGTTGGCCGCCTGCTTGCTGACCGGCAGCATAATCACGCCTTCTGGCAGGGGGACACCTGCGATACTCAATCCGCCGACCAGGTTGAAAATAATGCCGCTGCCGGCGTCCGAATAGAGCCATTTTGCGATCGAGCCTGATTCTGATTGCTGTACCGAGGCCGACCAGATGGCCTGGACAAACAATGCCAGCTGTCCCGACGGTTGGGACAGCTGAAAGTTAAAACCAGAATCAGAGTGCTTAGTTGGGTTTATAACTGCCCACCTCGGGTTTAAAAGTCTTGGCGACGCGGTTCCAGCTATTGATCGCATTGATGGCGAGGGTCAGGTCCACAACACCTTTTTCACCTAACACCCGAACCAGGTCTTGGTAGCGCTGATCGTTAACCGGTTGGCCCCGGGTTAAGTGTTCTGCCCAATCTAACGCCGTGCGTTCTAAATCGGAATAGTGGGGCATATCACGCCAGGCATTCAATCCCAGGATGCGTTCGTTGGTTTCTCCTAGGTTCAACGCATCCTTGCTGTGCATGTCGATACAGAAGGCGCACTGGTTGATCTGTGACACCCTGAGTTTAACCAACTCCCAGAGTTTGATATTGAGAATTTCTGAGCTGTTGAACTGCGCCCGCAGGTAGTCTTCCTGCTGCAGCAGGATCTGCATGGCTTGGGGGGCGAGGTTGAAGTAGTCGGCGCGTGAGGTCATAGCGTATCTCCATCTTGATTATGCAGACAAAGATAACGCTGGGCCGGATGCTGGTATTGAAGATTTCCGACACCGCAGTGGTGCGGTGCCGGATAGGTTTGGGCTTTTAACGGCGGCTGGCCAGCAGATCGACCACTTCGTAGAACAGCGCATTGTCCATCGACTGACTCAGATCCATCGCCAGGCTGCGGCGGTAATAGCGGCTCAGGTCCAGTCCGACGCCCAGAGCCATCAATTCGATCTGGCCCCCCAGTTCGATACTTCCAGCCACCTGTTGTAGGTGGTGGTCGAGGTAATCCGGTGGGTTGTGTTGCGCGGTCATGCTGTCCATCGGGCAACCATCGGAGATCACGATCAGGATCTTGCGGTTGGCGCTGCTGCTCTGCAGCCGGCCGGCAGCCCACTGCAGGGCTTCGCCATCGATGCCTTCGCGGAACAGGGTCGGCTTGAGCAGGGCGGCGATATTGGCCCGGGCTCGGCGCCAGCTCAGTTCGGCATCCTTGTAGACGATATGGCTGACTTCGGATAATCGGCCAGGGTTGGCCGGGCAGCCACGGCCACGCCACTGTTTAAACGGTTTGCCGCCGTTCCAGGAGCCGGTGGTGAAGCCCAGCACTTCGGAGCGGGCACCGCACTGTTCGAAGGCGCGGCTGAGCACGTCCACCAGCATGCAGATCGATTCGATGTGCTCTTTCATCGAGCCGGAGTTGTCGATCAGAAAGCAGACCTGGGCGTCGGTGTGGGGCAGGCGTTGTTCCTGGCGGAATACCCGACGTTCGGCCGGGCTGGTGACCAGGCGGCTGAGGCGGCGGGCGTCCAGTCGACCTTCCTCTTCACCGAAGCGCCAGCCGTCCAGGCGGGGTGCTGCTAGCGCACGGGCGATCTGGCGGCTCAGGCGCGGCACGTTGATGCCCTGGCGCTTGATGCGTTTATCCAGTTGCTCACGCAGGGTACGGCGCTGGTCCAGCCGCACGATCTTGTCGGCGCTCAATTCGCGGTCAAATTCGCGGCTGAAGACCTTGTACTGGCTCAGGGCTTCGCTCAGCTCGCGCTCGGTCTGGGTTCGGCTAACGGCATTGTGGTTATCCAGCCCATCCAGATTGTCATCATCCTCCTCCAGAATCAGGCTGAAGTTGGTGTTCTCGGCGATATCGGAGCTGTCGCGTTCGTCATCATCGTCACCGCTGGGCTGTCCCGCTTCGATGATGCTGCTCAGTTCGCGGCCGATCCCCAGGGCGTGCTGGGCAAACGCGGCCTGATCGTGGCGCTGGCGTCGCAAGCCCAGCAGATCGGTGCCGATATGGGGGGCCAATACCGCCCGTTGCGGTTCGATCAGACCTTCGGTCTCTTCCAGGGTCGGGTAGCCGGTCAGCCGTGACCAGGCCGACTGGATCACGGTAAACAGCATCAGGCCGACCTGATTTTCGGTCATGCCGGACTGGTGGTATTGCAGGCACCAGTGGACAAAGCGGTGCTTCAGGTTACGGCGGATGCCGGGGTGATCATCGCTGACCTGGGCTTCGGCCCGCAGTTGTTCAAGAATCTCGAACAGAGTCTGTTCCAGCGGCTTCTCGGGCATCAGCGAGGCATGCAACTCGGCATCGCTGTGGATCAATCGCAAGGCTAGGCCGTCGGCGGCACCACGGAAAGAATCGAAATCATCCTCGGTGACATCGGTATACAGGTGCGGGGCGCGAATGCGTACCCGGCGGCCATCCTGTTCCAGCCGGTGGCCCCGGTAGCGCAGTCGGGGGTTGCCGGTCAGTGCCCGGATGGTAGCCGCACAGAGCTCTTCCAGCCGCTGCTGGCGCTTCTCCTTGCGGGGCTGTTCCACCTTAATCTGGGGGGTGGCGGTGGTGTTGCTGCCCCAGTGGACCAACGGACCGGTCATCGCGATACTCTCTTTCGAATTGGCTTATTCGATCTAGCTGAGCCGATCGGGTTTAAGCGATCTGATGCAGTGATTCGGATTCAGGCAGCTCATCGTTGAAGCAGCGCTGATAGTACTCGGCCACCAGCTCACGCTCGGCCTCGTCGCACTTGTTCAGGAAGCTGAGCCGGAACGCCAGTTCGGTGTCGTGGAAGATCTGCTGGTTTTCCGCCCAGGAGATCACGGTACGCGGCGACATCAGGATCGACAGATCGCCGGAGGCGAAGCTCTGGCGGGTCAGGTCGGCCACGGCCACCATGCGGTCGACCAGTGCCTGACCGGCGTCATTGTCGAGGCCCGGTACCCGGCCCTGAACGATCGCTACTTCTTCCTGGCGCGGCAGGTAATTGAGGCTGACGACGATATTCCAACGGTCGATCTGGGCCTGGTTCAGTACCTGGGTGCCGTGGTAGAGGCCGTTCAGGTTGCCCAGGCCAACGGTGTTGGCGGTGGCGAACAGACGGAAGTAGGGGTGCGGCTGGATCACTTCGTTTTGATCCAGCAGGGTGAACTTGCCGTCACGCTCCAGAATCCGCTGGATGACGAACATCACGTCCGGGCGACCGGCATCGAACTCATCAAAGATCAACGCCACCGGGCGGCGCAGCGACCAGGGCACGATGCCTTCCTGGAACGCGGTGATCTGCTTGCCGTCCTGCAGGCTGATGGTGTCCTTGCCGACCAGGTCCAGACGGCTGATGTGACCATCCAGGTTGACCCGTACACAGGGCCAGTTCAGGCGTGCGGCGACCTGCTCGATATGGGTCGATTTACCGGTGCCGTGCAGGCCCTGGATCATGACCCGGCGGTCTTGGGTGAAGCCGGCCAGAATCGCCAGGGTGACTTCACGATTGAACCGGTAGGCCGGGTCGATCTCCGGCACATGGTCATCACGTTCGCTAAAGGCTGGTACCTTCAGGTCGGAATCGATGCCGAACACATCACGTACTGAAACCAGGCAATCGGGTTGCTGTAGATGGATGTCGCTCATGGGTTTCTCCGCGGTTGCGCTCAGGTCGGACTGGCGTGCACCTCTTCGGGTGCACGCGCGGCGACGTAGTAACTAAATTAGCTGGATATTTCGGGGCTGTTCTGGGCTGGTCTAACCCTGCAGAAATTATCAGAACTGCAGGAAGATCAGAACCAGTACGGCCAGGAACAGGGTTTCGCCGACGATCAGCGCCATCGGGCGCCAGCCCATGGCTGCCAGCTCCTGGAAGGAGGACTTCATGCCCAGGCCGACCATGGCAACGATCAGACACCAGCGAGAGGCTTCAACCATCATGCTGGAAACTTCCGGGGCGATAACGCCGCCGCTGTTCAGGCCAACGATGATGATGAAGGCGACCAGGAAGCCCGGCAGTGGGAATCCGGACGGCTTGCCGCTGCTTTCGGTCTGACCCCAGCGAGCTGCGACCAGCGAGATGATCAGTACCACCGGAACCAGCATCGATACGCGCAGCAGCTTGGTGAAGGTGGCGATATCACCGATCTCGTCGGACATCAGGTAACCGGCACCGACTACCTGGGCCACATCGTGGATGGTGGCGCCGAGGAAAACACCGCTGGCGGCAGTATCGAGTCCGAAATAGGTAACGATAAACGGATAGACGATCATCGCCACGGTGCTCAGTGCGGTCACGGCGATGACGGTGAAGATCAGGTTCTTTTCAGAGTCCTTGTCCTGCGGCAGTACCGCAGCAACCGCCAGCGCGGCCGATGCACCACAGATACCAACGGAGGAGCCGGTCAGAACACTCTGCGAGCGACCCAGACCGAGCCAGCGGCCCATCAGGACACCACAGAAAATGGTGGAAGGAACGGCGATCAAAACGATAACGATCGGGGTGAAGCCCAGGCTCATCAGCTGCTCGACGGTGATCCGCGCACCCAGCAGGGCGATACCGAAACGCAGCACGGTCTTGGCGGAAAACTGAATGCCGGGAACACACTTGCCTTCGTTGGACAGGTAGTTGAAGGCCATGCCCATCAGTAGGGCGTTGAGGATAACGGGGCCGCCGTAATGCTCAGAAACAAACTTGGCTGCCATAGCGATAACCATACAGATGGCGGCGCCGGGCAAAAGCTTTTGCAGGGTCTTGCGGTACTCCAGAGGGCTGCGCTCTAGTCCGATCATTTTCATCATCCGTTGGGCTCCGAACTGGGCGGCGGTGTTACGGCAAGGAACAACCACCCGTTATTGTTATAGGGGAACCTTTGAACAAGTCCTAGCTAGACTCTGCAAGTGCCTAAAGTCGGCAGAATCTAGGCGCAGGCTGCAGTCAATGGCTGCCGCCCTTGGCAAAGGCTGCAACAACGAGTCTGTCGACTTTAGGCCTTGCCCTTGGGGCCTTCAGTTTGATTCACACTCTGCGTTGCAGCTTCTCGTCAGGTCTAGACATGGCTTCAAAGCTGCGCCTGGATTTTGAATCAACCTGAAAGCCAGAGTCCTGCTAGGACTTATTCATAGGTTCCTAGCAACTCTAATCAGCACCCGGATTAAAGTAATGGTCCAGTTCGGGGGTACTGATATAACCAGTGGATATTAACCGCCCTCAAGGCTGGACCCAGTCAGGCGTCAAGACTGGCCTTTGTCCCTATGTGGCGGGCTTTCTACCATGGGTCAAGCTGTTCACAGGGTATATAGAGAAGAGAGTCCGTGAACACTCGATACTGTTTATAAGAATAACCGATCGGTCGGGTTATCCTGGCCACAGAGGAGCGTGGAACGTGATTATTGAATCCAGAAACCCGGCCACCGGTGTGGTCGACCAGGTCTTTGACGCCCTGACTGCCGAGCAGTTGGAAGCCAAGCTGTCCAAGGCCGCCGCTGCCGCACCGGGCTGGCGTGGCCAGAGCTACCTGCAGCGTGGCCTTTACCTGCGCAAGGTGGCGGAGCTGCTGCGTCGTGATCGCGAGTCGCTGGCCGAACTGATGGGCCAGGAGATGGGCAAACTGAAAGCCGAGGCCCTGGGCGAAGTCGATAAGTGTGCACTGGCCTGTGATCACTATGCCGATAACACCGCCGCGTTGCTGGCCGACCAAAGCGTTGCCACCGCCGCCCACAAGAGCCAGGTGATTTTTCAGCCGCTGGGCACGGTGATGGGCATCATGCCGTGGAACTTCCCGCTATGGCAGGTGTTCCGTTTCCTGGCCCCGACCCTGATGGCCGGTAACACCGCGCTGTTGAAGCATGCGCCCAATGTCCCCGGTTGCGCGCTGGCGGTCGAGGCGCTGTTTCAGGAAGCCGGATTGCCCGAAGGGGTGTTCAGCACCCTGCTGATCTCAGTGGAGCAGACCGAGGCGCTGATCGCCGATGAGCGGATTCAGGGTGTGGCCTTCACCGGCAGTGAGAAAGCCGGTCGCCAGGTCGCCACCCTAGCCGGTCAAAACCTGAAGAAGGTGGTACTGGAGCTGGGTGGTTCCGACCCGCTGGTGGTGCTTGAGGATGCCAACCTGGAGCAGGCGGTCGAAATTGCGGTGAAGTCGCGTTTCAGCAACGCCGGTCAGATCTGTATCGCCGCCAAGCGCTTTATTCTGGTGGATGCGATCGCCGATCGCTTTGTTGAGCTGTTGAAAGAGCGGGTGGCACAGTTGCAGCCGGGTAGCACTTTGGCGCCGATGGCCCGTGAAGACCTGCGCGCCGGACTGCATGCCCAGGTGCAGGCCAGCATCTACCAAGGGGCCAAGCCGCTCTGTGGTTGCGATATCCAAGAGGGCGATGGCTACTTCTACCAAGCCTCGATTCTGGATCAGGTTCAGCCGGGCATGACCGCCTTCGATGAGGAACTGTTCGGCCCGGTGGCTACCATTGTTCGTGTTGCCGACGAGCAGGAAGCGCTGCGGATGGCCAACGCGACCCGCTTTGGATTGGGGGCCAGCGTCTGGACCGCCGACCTGCAGCGCGGTGAGGCCTTTGCCCGCGGTGTTGAATCCGGTTGCTGCTTCGTCAATGCGATGGTCGGCAGCGATGTACGACTGCCGTTTGGCGGTATCAAGGCATCCGGTCTGGGGCGCGAGCTGGGCAGCCACGGCCTGATGGAGTTCTGCAACGTCAAAACCGTCTGGATCGACGCCTGATTCGACTGGGCCGGCGGCCGCTCTGGCGCGGCTGGCCCCCTTTCTGGCCCCATAGTAAAAAGCCCCGATCGGCGAGATCCGATCGGGGCTTTTTTATTGGTTTTTCACTGCCGGCTGCTTGCTGGCTGTTTGGTGCGCGGCGAACGTTCGCTCCGTTACTTCCAGTTCTGCAGCTGCTGACGTAGTTCGCTCAGCTTGGCCTGCATCACCTGTTCAAACTGCAACAGCTCATTCTCCAGCTGCAGCCGGGTCTGCTGCTGGCTCTGAGGGGGGCGGGACAGTTGGTTTAGCTCAACCAGGGCTTGCTGTAGACGCTCTTCACCTTCCGCCTGGCGGAACACAAACTTCTTACTGTCGGGGAGCGCGCTCTCATCGGGCCGGCTGAAATACACCTTCAAAACGGTTTCTTTATTGCCGTTGGGGAGCAGGGTGTAGCGATCGATCTGGTCGTGATCTTCTACGCCCATCGCGGTTAGCGTCGGGTAGCGTGTCATGCGAAGGCCTCTTGTGATTAGTATGGGCTTGGGCCGGCGCCTCGCTGCAGGTCGGTTTAAACTGACGTTACAGGGATGGCTCGGTGACAGATCCGTAAGCCTAGAGCGACGGATCGATCCCCCATAGGACCAGTCTTGGATCGCCGATAACGCCAGCATCAATTTCGACGGGTGGTTGAAAAGCGATCAATCGGAGCGGGGTGACCTGGGGTTGGCTCTACAGCGGATTCGGCTCTGGTCCTAGTACGCTTGGGTGGGTAAGTTTCAGTATTGACTGCTATAGTGCGCTTGCGGCCACTTTGCACAACATTGCACGACATAGTCCAACGCAGGCGGCTTTCACCTTTTGATTTTTTATAGATACGTTTTTCAGGAGATCCGGCCATGGCTGATAACAACAACGTAACCATTGCACTGTCCGACGAAGCGGCATCCTTGTTTTCCGCCTATCAGCAATTCACCGGCACCACTCCCGAGCAATATATCGAAGCGATGGTCGAGAAGACCCTGCCGACCGTCAAGGCGCTGGTCGAAGCGATGCACGAAGCCGACGGCGACGGCGAAAAAGTGATGGAGATCTACGGTCGTAAAATGGCCGAAGCGATGCTGGAACAGCAAAAGCAACAAGAGCAACAAGAACAGCAGCAGTAAGCTATCCAAGTCCCAAGCGGGGCTCTGTTCAGATCGGCGGCTGTTTGGGAGCAGAAACATTCTGCATTGAAACAGCCGCAATCTACCCTCCTTTCCCACAACCCTCATCCATCTATCTCTGCCACGATAAACGGCCAACATATGGCCAGATAACCCAGTGCTAATCTCCAGGTCCTTCCTGATCCGGGCGGGATATTTCCTTTGTTAGATGAATATGGAAGACTAGGTCCCATATCGGTAAGCCTGTTCTTGGGCTAACCGAAACGCCGAACGGTCATAGACTCGGCAAGGGACTGCAACAATGGAGACAATGGCATGGGCGTAATCCTTCCTGACAGACCGCCTTTCCCGATCCAAATTGAGCTCCTGTCCTCATTTCACCTGAGCCCTTTTGTGACATTTCATGAAAGACAAATGAAAACAGATGGCTAGAACGGTGGAAGAAATTGAAGGCGCGGGATATATGGACGTCCCGCTAATAATTGTTATGAGGACGCTGTCCTCATAACCAGGCTGTTATGATCTTATCAGGCACCGAATTTCCTAAGATTGTTTTAACGTTTTTCTGTTAATAATTAATAACTTGATTGATTTCAGCATTCATCGTTGATGACTGCAAAATACGAAAAATGCCGATAGTCTGCGCCAGCTCTTCATGCTACCGTGAACCGCAGACTACGCGCACAGAACACGTAGGTTTCTGAGGACGAAGTCTGCGGTTCACGGCAAAGGAGTTGCTGCTATCACCACCCCTGATTCGATTTTATCTTCCCCCCACGGCGTGCTCCTGCACCGCTGCGAACGCAACCCTGTGTTTACCGCTGCTGCGCTCATCGAAGTCAGGTGGGCATCCGAGACTTATCATAACAAGGCGTTTCAATGGACCCCGGCTGTGCCGGACTCCACTGAACTATTTCGTTATCTTTAACTGGAGTGGCTAATGGAACAGACATATTTTGAATCTGGAAAGGTCACAGGAGCAGCCCTTAGAGCTTTTTTGTTTTCAAGCTTTATTGCGATTATTTTTCTAGCATCTTCATCACAAAGTGATTTAATAGTTCCTTTTATTAACCTAAAGCTTAAGTATGAGAATGCTGTTTCAGTCATCATGTTTATTGATAGCTGTTTCTTCTATCGTTTTATAGCTGCGGCAAATTATGAAAGAGAACTTAAAGATAGACTGCTGGCGAAAAACGATAACTCTCTTGAGACGGTTTGGCTTTTAACGTATCCAAACATATGGAATTTTCATCAATTCAGTCCCGCACTGATGTCTAGAAATGATAAAAAAACCGTTCTTTCTATGCTTATTATTCCATTACTTGCTTTTAGCCTTGGTATTCCTGTCTGGGCTTTTGTTAAAGCAGTATCATCAGGTTTTAATTATTCATCAATTTTTATTTTGGCAGTCTGCTTTACAATATTTCTAATAACTTATACGGGACTGATAAAACCTATCAACAAAAAAGATAAAAAGGTGCTCAAATCCGACACCGATAAAACAGGTGCGGCCTAGCGTCGTTAGGTTGATTTGGTGCAAGGATGAGCGCAATTGCAAGAAACAAGTGGGTAGCAGGGATAGCATCTACCCCTTTATATATTTTCATCGCACTCATGATGAGTTCTTTTCCTGCTGCTGTTTGGGTTGTAGCTATTTTAGGGGCAGGGCTTCTTGTTGATTTCGTCTATTCCAAGATTTTAAGCAATTTCACCGAAGATAATCGTAGCCACATAGTGTTCATTGGTATTTGGCTAATTATTCAATTGCTTATAATCACCGCATGGTGGCTAGGAGTAGGATTGTTCAATGAAACAACCTAACAAGGCAGTCAACTTAATGCCCAGCTGAGCTTGGCACGGAACTCAGCCGCTACGCGGCTTCGTCCCGTTACTGCGGCTACATGGACTCCTCCTGGCACCACAAGGACTAAACTGACTCTGTAAGGTTGTCGGACTGCCGCTCTACATTCGGCCTGTTACTGGGCTTTTTCGCCCTGGCCCTGATGAAACGCGCTGAACGGGCCCTCATTCGTTAGACGGCCTTTTAGGCCCCCGCATTAAACAGGTTTACCCGTTCTGGTCTGTGCATTACGTCATCCACCGCCCTCGCAATGTCCGGTGAGTGTCTTCAGCGTTTGCCGCCTGTTTTCAGGCGGCGAACGCTTCGTACTCTTTTCCTGATCGCAACATCGCCCAGATTATCCGGGCATTCTTGGCCGCCAAGGCGACCGTAGCACGTTTATAGCCCCGTCGCTCGATGAGCCCTTTGCTCCATTCGCTGAGATGATCCTGCTTGTTCGCCACCCGAGCCAGCACTGCTCGGTTGCCGTGAACCAATAACGTTCGCAGGTAGGTATCACCCCGTTTGGTGATGCGCCCCAGCCTCGACTTGCCGCCGGTCGTGTACTGTCGGGGGACCAGCCCCAACCAGGCAGCGAAGTCACGCGCTTTGTCGAATTGCTGGCCTTTGCCCACCGAGGCCACGATGGCGGTTGCGGTCTGAGCGCCGACTCCGGGAATGGTCATCAAGCGCTGCACGGTTTCATTGTGCGCGGCCACGATGTCGAAGCAACGCTCGAGATCGTCGATCCGTTGGTTCAAGACCTGAAGGTGCTCGTAGCACTCGTGCAACAGGGCGCGCGCGATTGTCGGCAGCTCGTTCTCGGCATCCTCCAATATTCTCGGTAACTCTCGCTGAAACGACCAGCGCCCCTGTGCAACCACGATTCCGAACTCGGCCATCAGGCCGCGGATCTGATTGATCAGAGCGGTGCGCTCTTTGACCCAGCCTTTGCGGATGCGATGAGCGGCCAATACGGCTTGCTGTTCAGCCGACTTGATCGGCACAAAACGGGTGCGAGGACGGCTGACCGCCTCGCAAATGGCATCGGCATCGTTAACGTCGTTTTTGGCACCGGTGCGGTAGGGGATGACGTACTTGGGGGCCATGACCCGCACCTGATGGCCCTGCTTCTGAAACTCACGGGCCCAGTAGTGGGCTCCGCTACAGGCTTCCAACCCGATCAGGCAAGGCGGTAGATTGGCGATGCAATCCAATAACTTGGAACGGTTGAGGTTCTTGCGAAGCTGCACCTTGCCACGTGCATCAACGCCGTGGATACTGAACGAAGTTTTGGCGAGATCAACGCCAAGCGTAGAAACGGACATGTTACACCTCCCATTGATCGTCCTATTGCCCGCAGGTAAGCGTGGCACTGCTACCCAAGGAAGGGGGAGTCCATTTCATTCGTTAGCTTTCTATAGAGCACGGAGCTAAGTAACTAATGAAGTTGTATAAATTCACTCCTTCCTTAGAAATTGCCGAAAGAATCTCTGTGGGCATATTTCGCTTTTATGAATTAACAAAGTACATAAAAATGGAGGATGAAGTAGGTCGTTCGGATTCAGAAGAGTGCTCTGTTGGTTTTCCTCGCAAAGAATACGAGGCGTTTCCTGAGAAACTTCCTACTGGAAGTTTTAGGGGGATTGAATTCAAATGTATCAGATCTGGAAACGACGAAGAATACATAAAGCAGTATTTCGTTTTTTGTATGAGTACCAAAAGCGATGAAAAAGCAATTGGTGATTCCAAGTACATAGTAGAGCTTTATAAAGACAACTTTGACTTATTTATGCAGCTCCTAAATGAGCCGTATGAAGACTCAAAAAATCCAGATGGTCGTAAATTCTTTAGTCACGGCGAAGTTGAGTACTACGATATTCATAATCACCCAAAACCGATAGTAGGTGAATTCTGGCGTGAAGTTTATCTAAAGCATGCTGAATTTGAATACCAAAGTGAGTATCGAGCAGCATTTTTCGTTTCAGATCATTTTTTTAATCGAGTCCGCGATAATCCAATGGTTATCGAGAAAAAGATATACCATAAAGATAAAGCGCCAATGGATTTTAATTTGGAGTTGTATGTCCAGTCTGGCATCGATGATGAGGGGTGGCGTTTTCTTGAGATAGACATATCAAAGTTCGCAGCGAATATAAGTCCAGATTCAAGTAATATTATTGGAGTTACTGAGAGCGTAGAGTGAAAATTCAATCAGCAGCAAACAAGCGCATGTTGTCGGACTGGTTTTCCGCTACGCTCCAAACCAGCCGCAAATTCGGGCGTTATGTTTCTATCCAGCCACAACTTAACCATCGAGGTATGGGCGCATGAAACCGAAGCTTGAATCCACTATTACTTGCCCTGTTTGCAGGCACGTTGAAGTGGAGACCATGCCAGAGGATTTCTGCCAGTATTACTATGACTGCAAGGGCTGCAAAGCCCTGCTTAAACCTAAGGCTGGAGACTGTTGTGTCTACTGCTCTTATGGCGACACTCCGTGCCCTCCAATACAACTAGAAAGTCCTTGCTGCAGCCGATGAATAGGCTCGCAAAAACAGGCCTTATCGGTAGCGTTGTAACCGCTCTATGCTGCTTTACTCCCATTCTCGTATGGCTCTTCGCAGCTCTTGGCCTATCGGCTATGGCCGGCTATTTAGATTTAGTCCTATTCCCGTTGCTCGGTATTTTTGTTCTGCTGCTAATAATAGGTATCGTAAAAAATGCGAGCAAAAACAAAACATAATAAGTTGCTCAACTTCAGCCCAACTGCGTTGGGCAAGGAACTCAGCCGCTGCGCGGTTTCGTCTCGTTACGGCGGCGTTAGCAATCATTACCGGCGTGGAAAGCATGAAACAAGCATCTGTAGAACTCTCAGAATACAGCCCAGATTGGCCTTCTAAGTTTGAGATAGAGAAGAGATTTCTTCTTGAAGTGGCAGGGTCCTATAACCATGGAACTATCGAGCATGTCGGTAGCACATCTATTCCTGGTTTAATCGCAAAGCCCGTGATTGATATTATGTTTGGGGTTAAATCGCTTGAAGAGTCAAAGCCAGCCATCAAGATTCTCACTAACAATGGCTACAGTTACTTCCCATACAAGGGTGATGTTATGCATTGGTTTTGTAAGCCGTCCAATGAATTTAGAACTCATCACTTGTATCTGATACCGTTTCAAAGTCCATTGTGGAATGAACGCATTAATTTTAGAGACATTCTTCGTAATAACAAAAGCATTGCTGAGGCTTACTCCAGAATAAAAATCGAACTAGCCAGCAAGTACAAAAACGATCGAGAGCTTTACACAACCGAAAAATGGCCATTCATCAAGCAGGTGCTGGAAAGTGCATGAATTGCTAAAACACAATCAACGAGCGCCAGCTAGCTGGCTTGGACCTCCAAAAGCCTACGGCTTTTTCCGCCCAGTTATTTTGAGCGTTAGATGCCAAGAACGATGAAGCTGACGTACAAGGAATTGGATAGCCGATTATTGAAAGAGGCGGTTTCAAGGAGGGAGGATATCGTGGTCGAAGTCACGTCACGACATGCTAGTGCGCTAGATGATTTAGTAGATATCGTGATGGACGTTAAGTCATGGCCAAAGACCAAGCCGTCCTTGTTTAAGAAATGGATTACGCTTCAAAAAACGTTCTTACTGGCCATCAGAGCCCTGCTATCTCATGCGCAGCTTGTTGAGCTACTTCCGGTTTTAGTATTCTCAAAGGTCAATGTTCGGCGCTCTCATGGGCCAGATGGCGCTCTTGTTCTTCTAATAGAGCCTAAGTAACCGTGGAATCAACCCTACAAGTCCGTTAAGGAACCTGCGAATAAGTCCTTGCGAACTTCTGGCTTCCAGCTTTGTTCGCAATCCAGGCGCAGTTTTGAAGCAATGTCTAGACCTTGCGAAAAGCTGCAACGCAGAGTGCGGATCAAGCTGGAAGCCCCAAAGGGCAAGGCCTGAAGCACACAATTTCGTCGTTGCAACCTTTGCTAAGGACGACGGCCATTAGCTACAGTTTGCGCCTAGAACTTGCGCACTTTAGGCGCTTGCAGAAGCCGTAGGGGCTTGTTCGCAGGTTCCTTAACTATCAGCCAAACTACATAAGGTATGGAACACCGCTGCTACGAGGCTTCGAGCCGTTGTGGCGGTGTTAGCGACACCAATCCAATTGGTGGAACCGCTTATGACAGAGACGGCAGAATCTAAAGTACGGTTGGAGTTCGATCTTCATATATCGCACCTGACCTCAACCCATGTGGCCTTTATCAACGACACCAGCAAGGTCGCCGGCTTTCTTCTGTTGGCGCTCGGCTGGTATGCCACTTCTGGTGATGCACGTGACTTTCTTTCGGTCACTCCGATGATGACGAACTTGGCCGCGGTGGCCATTGCTTCGGCTTACCTCCTCTCCGTTTGCGCCTCCTGGGTGGCTTACCGCGTTTCAGCGAATGCGATTCGTCGCCTTCGGGAGCTGGACTATCTTCCGCCATCGGCCTACGAGGGGAGGGTGCTTGGCCCGATTACGTTCGCCGCCTGTGTGGGCGGGAATGGGATTTTGGCAGGGCTGCTGATCGCGGCATTGCTGATCGGGTCATAATCAGGGCTCTGGCTTTGGTGATTGAACTTGTTTGCTGACTCTGTTTACTTGCTGGCTGCGGATCTGATTCTTATCGGGCATATCCTGTTCGTGGCCTTTGTTGTCTTCGGTCTGGTGGCGATCTACCTGGGCCTTATCTGGGCTTGGCCATGGGTGAGGAGCTTCTGGTTTCGGGTGCTGCATCTGGCTGCGATCCTGTTTGTGATGCTGCAGTCATGGGTCGGGGAGATCTGTCCGTTGACGACCTGGGAGATGCAGCTACGTGCGCGTGGTGGCGGTGAGGCTTACGATGGCTCTTTTATCCAGCACTGGCTTCAAATGCTGCTCTACTACGAGGCACCCGAATGGGTGTTTATCGCCTGTTACACCGCGTTTGCTGCCCTGGTGATCGCCAGCTGGTTTTTGGTGCCTCCAAAGCGATAACCGAAGCTTCATCAGCTCTGACTTTGCCGCTCTGAGCCAGACGCTTTGACGGCTAAGCCTTGGTGCTTAGGCCCTGGCAGTTAAGCCTTAACACCGAAGCCATGACTCAACAGTCTCCATAGCCTCCATCTGAGTTTTACCAATTTTTACGTTAAAGACTCTATACATTAGGCTTGCATAATATATCCTGCTGCTGAGTTGTGTACCGTTAAAACCAGAAAGGGAATATTGAGCAATGAAGCATTTAGCAAAACTATTGGTAAGTGGTGCAGTAGCGGCGTCGGTTGCGAGTACGGTTTATGCCGCAGAGCCGTTTGAGGAGCAGATCAAGGCCCGCCAGGGCTTTTATCAGGTGGTTAAGTTCAACATGGAAACCCTGGGCGATATGGTCAAGGGTAAGCGTGACTATGACCCGGTAACGGCCGAAGCCGCGGCCAAAAACATCTACAGCCTCTCGACTTTAAACAACTCGATGCTCTGGCCTAAGGGTTCCGATAGCAGCGCGGCGGATACCCACGCCAAGGCGGAGATCTGGAGCAATTTTGCCGACGTGAAGCAGAAGCATAAGGCTTGGAACCAGGCCGCCGAGAAGTTGGCGGCCAACGCCGGTAAGGGGATGGGGGAGATGAAAGCCAGCTTCGGTCCGGTGGGTAAATCCTGCAAGTCCTGCCACGACGATTACAAAACCAAGTAGTGGATCTAACGGCGGCAGTCTCAATGATGCTTGAGGCTGCTGCATCATCTTACTGGGATCGTTTGTTATGACTTCCATGGTAAAAGTCTGGGATTTCCCGACACGGTTCTTCCATTGGTCTCTAGTGTTGCTGTTTGTGTTTATGGTCGTCAGTGGTGAAAGTGACGATCTGATGGAGTGGCACTTCTACGCCGGCTACCTGCTGTCCGGCCTGATCCTGTTCCGACTGCTGTGGGGCTTTCTTGGGACCCGCTACGCGCGTTTTAGCTCGCTGCAGTTAAATCCGATGACTGCGGTGCAATACACCCGTAACCTGTTCCGTTCTCAGCATAGTGCCCAGTACGGGCATACTCCCGCCGGTAGCCTGATGGTGATCATTATGCTGGCGCTGCTGTGTATCCAGCTACTGACCGGAATGATGTCCACCGATGACATTATCTGGTCCGGGCCGCTTTATGCTGCAGTCAGTGACTCTGTTGCTGGGTTTGCCGGCGAAGTGCATGAGGTGATTCAGGGACTGATGCAGTTGCTGGTCGGGGTTCATGTGCTGGCTATCATCCTCTACAAGGTGAAGTTCAACGACCCGCTGGTACCGGCCATGATTCACGGCCGCAAACCGCAACTGGGTGATGATCCGGCCCGGGAAGGGGTGAGCCTGCCGAAGTATCTGGCCGCCGTTCTACCGGCGCTGGGGCTGACCTATTGGCTGTTTACGCTGCCGATCTGAGGGGCTGCTTGGTCCAGCTCTGACGAACCGTGTTGAATCCCAGAAGGCGTCGGATATTCGTTTATCGGGATGGGTACAGTCGGCGCCAACCACAAAAAAGCCCCGACCTGGCGGTCGAGGCTTTTTACTATCTGCCGTAGTCAGCGGGGTAATCAGTCGAGCTCTTTAACCTGGCGACGCATCTCTTCGATCTTGGCCAGTACCACCTTCTCCAGGTGATCCAGATCGTTGAGGAATTGGGTCTTCTGATCCACCTGGGATACCTGTTCCGGCTGGGTCAGCTCGGTCAGTTCAGCAACGGCCTGCTGCAGGCGAGGGCAACTGCCCTTGTACTGTTCCCAACCGCTGATGTCTTTGTACTGCGCCATGACGTTCTTGTCGGTGCGGACAAAGGTGAACTTCTTGCTGCGTGACAGCAATGAGCCCTTCGGACGTACGTAGTAGATCTTCAGTACGTCGGCATTACGCTCGCGACGAACCTTGAAGTGGCTGACCTGATCGAAGGACTGAACCCCCATCTCCTCGAGGACGGGATAGTTAGAGCTGGTCTGTTTCATCTGTATGACTCGCAAAAATCAATGTGTTAGCTCTGGGGAGCTAAAACCAAGTTGTTAATAGCGTTCGGATCCAACGGGCCTTGGCTTAAGTATTCAACGAATAGCACAAGCAGTGGTTGCTATCCGTCGGTTACCTAAGTTTTTTGCTGTTTTAGATGAGTTATTGTGGCAACAGACACTTGGCTTTGCGATAGATGGGTTTGAAATAGTTCAAACCTAGGCCTTTTCACAGGGCGTGAAAGGACTGGATTGGGCCTTAAATCATCGCTGGTCCGAGTAAGCGCGCGATTATAAATCGGCGGCGTGGCTATGTTAGGGCCAGTTGAATTAGAAATCTAGACCCAGTGGTTTATTTTTGTTTTCTGCGATTTGTTTTGATTATACGGTCATATTTTAAATCAATAGCAGTATAAAAAACTGCTTTTTTAAATATTACTGGTTTTTTATGCCGTGATTTTCCTTTAGCTTCCGAAGTTCTCCACTGGCTTCGAGCGCATCGATCTTCTGATCGATCTGCTGCTTGAGCTTGTCGGCGTCAGCCAGGTTGCGTGAGATCAGCATGTAGAAGGGTTCGGATTGGGCATCCGGGATCGGGGCGTAGCCCAGTTGGGGATCACGAAGCAGGTTGACGCCCAGGTTTGCTAACCCGGAAACGATCTCAAAGCGACCGATAAAGGTGGCGCAACGTCCCCGGTGCGCCATCTCCTTCAGGGTTGCGAAGTCTTTCATCTCCTTGTAGATCGGCGTATCACCCAGGGCAAAGTTGGTGTAGCTGTAGCCGGCGATACCGCAGATGGTGCCGTGTTGGCCCAGCTCGCTGCCGCTGTTGATGGTCAGTCCATCGGGAAAGCTGCGCAGCGAATAGAAGTAGTAGGGGGTGAGCTGGTAGTAATCGCGGCTGAGCAGGAACTTGCGCCGTCGTTCGTCACTGGAGGAAGCATCGAGGGCGACCTGGAACTGTTTGCCCTGTTCGGTGGCGGCCAGGCAGCGGCGCCAGGGTAGCTGTTCAACGCTGGCCTGGTGGGGGCTGTCGGCGAAGATCCGTTCGACCAGATCGACCGTATAGCCTTGCATCATCCCCTTTGAGTCACTGTAACTGAACGGCGGCCACTGGGCGGCGTCAGCACAAAACTGCAGCCGTGGTGGCAGCTCGGCCCGGGCCCCGGCGCTAAGCCAGAATAGGGTCATCAGAGGCAGTACTGCAAGGGCGGTCAAGGGGCGCATCGCACAGACTCAGGTTCCAAGTGATCTTCGGAGTATAGCGAATCCCTGCTATGGAATGGCGGTCCGCGTCTGCTGGAAGGGCGCAACGCGGACCGCGAAGGAGAGCTTATTGTTTCTCGATCGCTCGATCGGGTGGCAATCCGGGTTAGAAGAAGGTGCCGTCGATCGGTGAAGAGGCGCTGGCGTAAGCCTTGCGCGGCATCCGACCGGCCAGGAATCCCTTGCGACCGGCGGCGATCGCATCGCGCATCGCTTCGGCCATCAGCACCGGATTCTGGGCGTGGGCGATAGCGGTGTTCATCAGCACCCCTTCGCAGCCCAGCTCCATCGCTTCGGTGGCATCGGACGGTGCGCCGACGCCAGCATCGACGATGATCGGTACGTTAGCGTTCTCCAGAATCAGGCGGATGTTGTAGGGGTTGCGTAGCCCCAGGCCAGAGCCGATCGGCGCGCCCAGCGGCATGACCGCGACACAGCCCATCTCTTCCAGACGCTTGGCCACCAGCGGGTCGTCGCTGGTGTAAACCATTACCTTGAAGCCGTCGGCGATCAGGGTCTCGGCTGCAGCCAGGGTCTCGGTGACGTTGGGGTAAAGGGTCTTCTGGTCGCCCAGGACTTCCAGCTTGACCAGGTTGTGGCCGTCGAGCAGCTCACGGGCCAGGCGGCAGGTGCGTACTGCGTCTTCGGCGGTGTAGCAGCCGGCGGTATTGGGCAGCAGGGTGTACTTCTCCGGCGAGATCACCTCCAGCAGGTTGGGCTCGCCATCCTGTTGGCCCAGGTTGGTGCGGCGAACCGCGAAGGTGACGATCTCGGCACCACTGGCTTCGATCGCATCGCGGGTCTGCTCCATATCGGCGTATTTGCCGGTACCGACCATCAGGCGGGAGTTATATACCTGACCGTCGATGACGAGCGGATCGTTCAGTTTCAGTGGTGCGTTCATAGTCGTTCCTTAGTGTTGTTGTTCTCGATGGGGGGATAGCAGAGCCTTCAGCGGACTAGAGTCGTCAGCGGGACTGAGCCATCAGCGGGCACAAAGTCCGGTGAGCGCCGAATCGCTTAACCGCCGCCGATGGCATGGACGATCTCGACCCGGTCGCGGCTCTGCAGCTCCACCTGGCCGAAACGGCTGCGGGGGATCACCTGCAGGTTCAATTCGATCGCCAGTCGCTGTTCGGTCAGCGCCATGCGCTCAAGCAGTTGTTCCAGGGTGGCGCCGCTGGGTAGCTGCTGGGTCTCACCATTGACTTCGACTTCAATCATGGAGGTTTCCTATCTCTAAGCCCCGAGGGGAAGGACCCTGTCTCTAGCTGTCGCCGTACTTGGGTTGTCGGCGGCGACCTCCGGATAACAGGGAGGGTGAAAGGTACAGTCGCAAAACCCTTGGCTTTGCATGGTCTGGATTGTGGTCAACAGCAGGGGCGGGGTTTAAGGGCCAATGTTGCCCCCCGGTTTGGTCCAGTCACGGCAAAAATCAGCTGGCATTAACGCTGCCGAAAAACTGGCTCTAACTGCCTCAGGGGGAAACGACATAACTTGAGCACATCGGAGAAGCGCCAGCAGGCCGCCTTCTGTCTTTAACAATAAAAACTCCTGTCAGGAGGACGACATGACCAAAGATTTGAACCAACAAGCCACCGCTCAAGACAAGCAGTTCGTTTGGCACCATCTGTCCAACCATAAGCCGTACGAGCAGAATGACCCGATGGTTATCGTTAAGGGCGAAGGCATGCGGGTTTGGGACGCTAAGGGTAACGAATACCTGGACGCAGTTTCCGGCGCGGTCTGGACCGTTAACGTTGGCTATGGCCGCACCGAAATCGCCGACGCAGTTCGCGACCAGCTGGTCACCATGAACTACTTCGCGCAGACTGCTGGCAACATCCCGGCGGCTCAGTTCGCCGAGAAGCTGATCGACAAGATGCCGGGCATGAGCCGTGTTTACTACTCCAACTCCGGTTCCGAAGCCAACGAAAAAGCGTTCAAGATCGTTCGTCAGATCGCTGAGAAGAAGTACGGCGGCAAGAAGCACAAGATCCTGTTCCGTGAGCGTGACTACCACGGCACCACCATCACCGCACTGAGCGCCACCGGCCAGTACGAGCGTAAGGGCCAGTACGGACCTTTCACTCCGGGCTTCGTTGAAGTACCGCACTGCTGCGAATACCGCGCTCAGGAAGGTTCCGACAAGGCGAACTACGGTGTTTGGGCTGCTGACGAAATCGAAAAAGTGATCCTGGCTGAAGGTCCGGATACCGTAGGCGCGCTGTGCCTGGAGCCGATCACCGCCGGTGGTGGTGTTATCGAGCCGCCGCAGGGCTACTGGGATCGCGTTCAGGAAATCTGCAAGAAGTACGACATCCTGCTGCACATCGACGAAGTAGTTTGTGGCCTGGGTCGTACCGGTAAGTGGTTCGGCTACCAGCACTACGGCATCAAGCCGGACATGGTTACCATGGCTAAGGGTGTTGCTTCCGGTTACGCTGCTATCTCCTGCACCGTCACCACCGAAGAAGTGTTCAACGCCTTTAAAGAAGATGATCAATGTGCCCGCATGGGTTACTTCCGTGACATCTCCACCTTCGGTGGCTGTACTGCTGGCCCGGCTGCTGCACTGGTCAACATGGAAATCATCGAGAAGGAAAACCTGCTGGAGAACGTTGTTCACCAGGGCGAGTACCTGAAAGGTCGCCTGAACGACCTGATGGCCAAGTACGACATCATCGGTGACGTACGTGGTAAGGGTCTGTTCGCTGGCTTCGAACTGGTCAAAGACCGCGAAACCAAAGAGCCGGTAGAAGAAGGTGTTTCCATGGCGATCGCCGCTGACTGCATGCAGCAGGGCGTTATCATCGGCCGCACCAACCGCTCCTTCAAAGAGTACAACAACACCATCTGCCTGAGCCCGGCACTGATCGCCACCAAGGCTGACATCGACCAGATCGTCGATGCTCTGGACGGCGCACTGTCCCGCGTAGCTCCCAACAGCTAAGCGATTAGGCTAAATAAAAAGCCATCCCGGAGAGATTCGGGGTGGCTTTTTTGTGTCTGCCGCTTCGCTTTACCCGAATGTTTCTGGATCCGAGAGATCCTGGAAATCGGGTTACGCCCTTGCGGGCGTGGCAAGGGAATGCGCCGCCATTCCCTTACCGATCCCAGGCGGCCCCTGTTGTTGGGTCGGCGTTGCCGACTACGTTGCGCGTTTCGCTGCCGAATGGGCTCGACGGGAACTCGGCCTTTGGCCTCAAACATCCGTCTCGCTGATCCATTCGTCAGCTGCAATGCTCACCGGCACAAAAGGGGGAGGGGTGTTTGTCCTGCAGGCTTCAGTGCCAAAGGTTCGGCTTGCACGGGCTTAACCGCCCTTGACGCAGCCGAGCATTGGTTTTGTCGTGGGACCAGCACCGATTACTGTTTGAGGCCGCAGGCCGAGTTCAATCGGTGCCCCACGATAAGGCCAACGCGCAGGGAACCGGCGTAGCCGGCAAGTCATTGGGCTAGGCGTTTTCTTGCTTCGTTCTTTTCCGCTATGGGAAAAGAATGAAGGCGCTCGGGTGAGCGCAACAGTCACTATCCGTTAACTCGGAGATGAGATTGAGAACCGATCGATCCAGCAAACCCCGTTCAGGTAATGACAAGATATCAGCAGATTTGGTCGTACCAGTTGCACCAGCACCATCGGATACCCAAACTGAATTCACTATCCTTAGAATGTCAGTGGCTATTTAACAACGAATAAGCTATATAGCTGATCACAAAGAAATAATGCAGGGTTTCGAGCGGATTCTGGAGTACCCCGAAATCTTGAACAGGAGGTTGTATGTTCCATCTTTTCCATCTCTCCACCGATAAAGACAGCAGCCTTCAACAGCAATTGCGTGAGCAGATCGCCAGCGCCATTCTTAACGGCAATATCCCGGTCGACAGCCCGTTGCCGTCCAGTCGTAAGCTGGCTAAGCAGCTCAGCATCGCCCGAAACACCGTAGTGCTGGCCTACGAGCACCTGCTCGACGACGGCTACTTGATCGCCCGCGAGCGTAGCGGTTATTACGTCAATCCGGAGATCCTCAGCCACAAGGTTGCCCAGGAAGCCGAGGACCATGAGGGCGTCGACGGTAACGCGCCGGATTGGAGCAAGAAGCTGAAGGCGTTCCCGTCCGGGCAGGCCAATATGAAGAAGCCGCGGGACTGGCAGAAGTACCAGTACCCGTTTATCTACGGTCAGTTCGATCCGACCCTGTTCCCCACCAATAACTGGCGTGAATGCTGCCGCGATGCGGTCAGCGTACCGGCAATTCGTGACTGGGCGTCCGATCGCTTCGACAACGACGATCCGCTGCTGGTGGAGCAGATCCGCACCCGGCTGCTGCCGCGTCGTGGAGTCTGGGCCTCGGCGGAGCAGATTTTGGTCACCGTGGGGGCGCAGCAGTCGCTCTATATCCTGGCCCAGCTGCTGCTGGACAAGGACAGCGTGATGGGTCTGGAAGACCCCGGCTATGTGGATATCCGCAATATCGCCCAGCTCAACCCGTCCCAGGTCAAACCGCTGCCGGTGGACGACGAGGGGATGATCATCGACGAGAAGCTGGATGACTGCGACTGTGTCTTCACCACCCCGAGCCACCACTGCCCGACCACGGTAACGATGCCGATCGAGCGCCGTTACGAGCTGCTGGAGAAAGCCAACGAACACGATTTCGTCATCATCGAGGATGACTACGAGAGCGAAACCAACTTCAAGTCCAACCCGATCCCAGCGCTGAAGAGCCTGGATAAGAGCGACCGGGTCATCTACGTCGGCAGTCTGTCCAAGACCCTGGCACCGGGGTTGCGGCTGGGTTATCTGGTTGGGCCGAAAGAATTTATCCGCGAAGCCCGAGCGCTGCGTCGGCTGATGGTTCGCCACCCGGCGGCCAACAACCAGCGTTCGGTAGCGCTGTTCCTGGAGCGCGGCTATCACGATGCCCTGATCATGACCATCATGCGGGCCTACGAAGAGCGTTGGCAGGAGATGGGCGCGGCGCTGTCCGAGTACATGCCGGCGACCTTCAACAAGCCGAGCTTCGGCGGCTCCTGCTACTGGGTCAAAGGACCGGAAGGCCTCGATGCCCGGGTGCTGCGTAAAGAAGCCGCGGATCGCGGCATCCTGATCGAGCCGGGCGATATCCACTTCCTGTCCGACAACCCGCCGCTGAACTACTTCCGCCTGGGCTATTCCTCCATCGCCAGCGAGCGGATCCGTCCGGGGATCAAGGCACTGGCCGAGCTGATCGAGGATATGCTCTGAACCAGACGTCGCTCTGGCTTCAACTCCCTGACGTTGTGTCCAGCCTCGCGCGATGGGTTCTAGCCCCCATAGCGGAGCGCTGGAAAAACCCGCAAATGCGCTAATACTTGTTATCAGGTCAGCGGCCCCGCGTGGGCCGCTAAATCGCACGAGTCAGAAAATACAGCCTTCAACATGAGCGGTAGTTTGTTGCCGGTTGATAGGAGGCAACATGAGCGATTACTACGATCTGGGCAACTACAGCCGCAAGGTCTCCACCACCTCAGCCGAGGCGCAACGCTGGTTCGACCGGGGGCTGATCTGGAATTACGCCTACCACCACGAAGAAGCGATCGAGTGTTTTAAGCAAGCGCTTGAACTGGATCCGGACTGCGCGATGGCGCACTGGGGCATCGCTTACGCAGCGGGACCGAACTACAACAAGCAATGGGCCGACCTCGAAGTCGACGAGAAGCAGGCCTGCCTGGAGGCCGCCCGGCAGTTGCTGGAAGCAGCCAAGGGGCAGCTGAAAAACGCCACCGAGCTTGAGCGCGCCCTGATCGAGGCGCTCGGCCAGCGCTATCCGGACGACCCTGGCGTGGAAGACTTCGGCCCCTGGAACGACGCCTACGCCAACGCGATGCGCAAGGTCTATCAGGCTTATCCCGACGATCTGGATATCTGCGCCCTGTTCGCCGAGGCGATCATGAACCGAACCCCGTGGGAGCTGTGGGATCTGCCCAGCGGTAAACCCGCCGAAGGCGCCGATACCGAAGAGGCGATTCAGGTACTCGAAAGTGCGTTCGATCAACTGGCAGGCGCCAAGCAGCACCCTGGACTGCTGCATATGTACCTGCACCTGATGGAGATGTCGCCGCATCCGGAGCGCGCCCTCAGCGCCGGTGATGCGCTGATCGATCTGGTGCCGGATGCCGGCCACCTGCAGCATATGCCGACCCATATCGATGTGCTATGCGGCGATTACCACAACGTGGTGCTGCGCAATCACCGCGCCATCCAGGCCGACCGCAAGTATTTCGAACGTAACGGGGCGCTGAACTTCTACACCCTCTATCGCTGCCACAACTACCACTTCAAAATTTACGGCGCGATGTTTCTCGGTCAGCGCCAGGTGGCGCTCGACACCGCCGAACAACTGGCCGTCACCCTGCCCCCCGAGGTGGTCGAGCCGATGGCCGACTGGCTCGAAAGCTTCTATCCGATGACCCAGCACGTGTTGATCCGTTTCGGCGAGTGGCAGCGGATCAAAGAGCAGCCGTTGCCGGATGATCCCAAATTGTATGCGTTCACACTGGCGATGATCCATTACGCCAAAACCGTGGCCTACGCCGCTACCGGCGAGATCGCCGCGGCCGAGGCCGCACGGGAGGATTTCTTTGCCGCCAAGGCGGCGATGCCTGACAGCCGGATGATCTTCAACAACCTGTGCAGCGATATTCTGAATGTGGCCGAGGCGATGATGGAGGGTGAGCTGAGTTACCGCAAAGGGGACTTCGACGAGGCCTTTGCCCACCTACGCCACTCGGTCGAGCTCGATGACAATCTGCCCTACGACGAGCCCTGGGGCTGGATGCAACCGACCCGCCATGCTCTCGGTGCGCTGCTGCTGGAGCAGAAGCGGATCGAAGAGGCCGAGGCGGTCTACCGCGCCGATCTGGGCTTCGACAACAGCCTGGCGAGGGCCTGCCAGCACCCGGGCAACGTCTGGAGCCTGCATGGCCTGCACGAATGCCTGAGCCGGCAGGGGCGCACCGACGAGGCGATGCTGATCAAACCGGCGCTCGATATCGCCCTGGGTCGAGCCGATGTGACGATCAAATACTCCTGTTACTGCCGCGGGTTGTGAGGGATATGAGAGCTGCCGGTCTGCATAAAATCCACAGCTATGACACCTTGGTCGTGGATTAGGTTAGCCAAAGACTTTGCGGATTTATCCATCGTCTCGAATTGAACAGGCTCGCACGGAGAGGGACATGCCAAACAATTTAAAGCAAGGGCTAGACTCGCTGAAGGGAGTGTTAAAGCTTCTTGATGATCGGTCGCCTTCGCCTCGCTGTTGGTACATTACGTTGGCCGTGGTCGCGGTCATCAGTGTTTTTAGTTACAGCGAAGGTAAATTCGAATTTGGGGTCAGGGCTTATACGCTAATCACGTTAGTGATGATGTGGATGCCCTATCTGCTGAAGTTATTGGCCCTCATGGGCGGAGGTATTAAGACCGCAGCTGGCGAAATTAAGACGTCGGGGTTGGCCGAACTACTACCGCAGCTACTGGGTGTCATTAATGAATACGAAAGAGAAATACTGCAAGACCAGGCACCTACCACGCAGGCACTCATTCGGACGCTACGGGACAAAGCTGAAAAAGAAATCGCAGCAACGGTGGAAGAGGGGCAGTCTTTTAAGTTGGCCTGCCAGAACCTAGCGACTGACTACGATGCGTTACGAAAATCCCAGCCTTCTGGGCTTGAGCGTACCCAAGCCATGAGCGGCATTGCGACCCAAATGCGAGTACTGGCCAAGAAAGCAGATTATCAAACAGAAGACTTGCAGACGTTGTATCAAGACTCATCGGGTGGCAACCGGGTTCTGACACTGTCTGCCATTCAGGCGGTATCAAGTCCGGAGCATTTCCCGATGGTGCTGAAGTCTATTGGACAGTCTGAATCCGCTTTTGAGCAGCACCTGGCATTACGCGTTGCGCAGACCATGGTGGGTGACATTGATGAAGAGGCCAAGAGACAACTCAAAGCAACCATCGAAGATCAGCAAAGTGGTGGTGAGGGTAAATGGATCACTAAAGATAGCGATCGTTACCGATTGAGCCAGAGAATTGTACAAATGATTGGCGGATAGAGGGGGGACGGTGATGCCTTGGAACAACCAGAATCTGGTCATTTACCATGGCTGTGATGATCAGTCCGCAGCGGACATCTTAAATAACGGCGTTGACTTGAATCGATGCCAGTCATTAACGGATTTTGGGCAGGGTTTTTATCTGACAACGAATCTTGACCAAGCCAGTTACTGGGCAAATATTCGATGCAGGCCAATGATTAAGGGAGGAAATCCTGTTCTTGCGACTGTCATACAGTTTGAACTGATGCGAGATGACGCCGCCAGCAGAGATATTCTGTTCTTCACCAACGAGCTTCCCAATACCCAGTATTGGGACTTCGCGATGCATTGCCGATCAACATCGCCGCCAGTGGGTGCCGCACAACACAAAAGGCATTCAAAGAATCCTTACGACATCGTTACTGGCCCTGTTTCTTTGTTGCCGGGACAGCCGCAGGTGATTAAGGACTACGATCAGATCAGTTTGCATACCTCGAATGCCGTCAATCTGTTAACAACTGGGAAGATAGTGAAGCAGGGTGATCGTCAAAATCCTTTGCTCTAGGAGAAAGTGTGATGCACGTGAGTACAATACCAACCGCAATCGCAAGCATCGATGAGTATCCATCGGTCGACTGGTACTGGTTAGTGGTCGAAGAGACGTTAACAGAGGTGTTTGGGCGACGGGATTGCGATGAAAATCTCTATCAGCTCAAAGATGAGATAGCGGCTATCAATGGAATCGAGCAACTACTGTTTTTTCACGCGGAACCCCTGGATACGGCGTCAAGAATTTGTGGTGAAGCGGTAACCGATGAAATAGTTCATCACTATCTTCAAGTGAAAGCCCAACTCCAGACCGTTAGCCTGCAGCAGAGCTGAATTAACTACCTTGCTCCTCCCAGGAGAGCTTTTCTTGGAAGGGCAAAGGTGGGGATTCATCTGGCCAACTCGCTCAGCCTAAGCACCGGTTATTTGTCAATTTCAACCAAGCGAATCCGTCTGGGAATCGAATAGTTAGCGGGCTTGATTGCGGGTATGCTCTGAATTCAAACGCGTGATCAATCGGGCACTCATGGCTATCGATAGTCGAATTACACAGGCAGTACTAGCCGCGCTTCCTTTACTGCTGTCGCCGCTGCTGTTGTTTGCACTGGCCGAAGGCTGGCTGGACTTCGGCGGCGGCGAGAAGGATGTCCTGCTCGTCCTACCCTATCTGATCCTGACCTTCACCTTCTTCTGCTGCTCGCTGGTGCTGATCCTGAAACGCTGGCCGTTATCGCGTTGGGTTAAGCGCTCGGCGGCACTGTCTTTCGGATTGCTGTTGCTGCTGTGGATAGTGGCCTATGTGACCAGTTGGCTGGGCGTTTCATGAGCTTTGCCGAGCGACTCAAGGGTGTGGCAATCGCGATCGGCTTATTGCTGTTGTGTGCGCCGGTGGCGGTGGTTCTGACCATCCTTACCGCATCGTTTTGGGCTTGGGTCGAGACCACATTTAGCGTTGAGGCTTATGGGCATTCCGGGCCGGCTGAGTGGTGTTATCTGGTTGTTTATGGATTGCTGGTGGTTGGTTGTACTTGGGTTTGGTTTCGATTGCAGCGCAGGACATAAGCAGTGATTCGAGCAGGGGAAACTGCTCTGGGCTTGGGGTGCTTGTTCTGGGTTAAAGAGATTTGCTGAGGTTTTTTGTTGCGCTCACTCGAGCGCGTTCATTTCTTTTGCGCGGGCAAAAGAAACAGAACCAAAGGCTCTTTCCTACAAGAACAGCCCCATTGCTTGGTCGGTATTGCCGACTTCGTTGCGCTTTGAACTACCCGATGGGCTACGACGGAAACTCGCTCGCTACGCTCACTCAAACAGCCGTCTTCGCTGATGCACCGGTCAGTCCAATGCTCACCTGCGCAAAAGGGGAGAGGGCGTTCGTCCTGAATTTAAGAGTTGTTGGAGGTATTTCGTTGCGCTCACTCGAGCGCGTTCATTTCTTTTGCGCGGGCAAAAGAAACAGAACCAAAGAAAAGCCGCCCCACTTGCTTGGCCAGCTTCGCTGGCTACGTTGCGCGTTGAACCGCCCGATGGGCTACGACGGAAACTCGCTCGCTACGCTCCCTCAAACAGCCGTCTTCGCTGATCCAACGGTCAGCTCAATGCTCACCGGCGCAAAAGGGGGAGAGGGAGTTTGTCCTGAAATATTAGAGCAGGACCAAATCAGGCCCAGAGTAGCAACATCACCTAAGCATCTGTGTTTCGGCTGGCACGGACTTAACCGCCCTTGACGCAGCCGAGCATTGGCTTTGAAAATGGATCAGCGCCGATTACTGTTTGAGGCCGTAGGCCGAGTTCAATCGGTGCCCATTTTTGAAGACAACGCGCAGGGACTCGGCGTAGCCGGCAAGTCATCGGGCTAGGCGTTTTCTTGCTTCGTTCTTTTCCGCTATGAGAAAAGAATGAAGGCGCTCGGGAGAGCGCAATGGGAACTATCAGAGTTATGAGAAAGTCAGGAAAACTAAGATCTGTCCTGATTTTCTGATAGTGTCATAGTTGTTAAAATTTGATAAATAGAATGCGCGTTCACGATGATTTATCTTTTTTATTATAAGATTGATTGATTAGGTGAAAGTTTAGCAATAAATAATGGTATTAATTTAGAGAATCAGGATGATGATTAAAAGTATCAAGTATATATTGTTTGCTGTATTTCTATCCCCAACATATTCATACTCATCGGAATTCGAAAACAAAGAACAAATAAAGAAGTTTATCTCAGAATTTATGGAAAGTACTATGGAAGATGGGGTCTTGGTATCATTTGATACTTTGATGCCATATTTTAGTGGTGATGAACAAAATCTAAAAATTGCTGCTATTAAATCCAAAGAACAACGCGATGCAGTAAGAATGACTAAAGGAAAATCTTTCGGATTTGAGATTCTTAGGGAAGACCCCCTTGGTTCGTCATTGGTAAGATATAAAGTTCTAGAAAAAACAAATAGAGGTGGGTTTTATTGGGACTTTTACTTCTATAAGGGAAAGGACACATGGACTTTAGTAACCTTTAAGTGGACCGACAAGCTACAGGCTTTCTACGTCAACTAAGGAGTTTTCCCTGAATAATATTTAGATAGTTAAATATTATTCAGGGGCTTCTATCAAGAAGGTATTGGCTCTTACAGCACTGACAATCTCAAAGGTGGCAGTAATGCACATGACTCCCATCCCGAGCAAAACCCGTCAGCTTAACCCCAGTTTGCTCCGCTAACCGCACCGCCAACGCCGTAGGCGCCGATACCGCCACCAGTTGGCTGATGCCAGCGCTGGCGGTTTTCTGAACCATCTCGTAACTGGCCCGGCTGGAGATCAGCACAAAACCTTGCTGTGGATCGAATCCATCCACAGCCAACGCACCGATCAGTTTATCCAGCGCGTTATGGCGCCCTACATCTTCCCGAAGCAACTGAATCTCACCATCGCGGTTGCACCAGGCGGCGCCGTGGAAGGCGCCGGTGAGCTGCTGCATCGGTTGGTGTTGGTTGAGCTGGCTGAGGGCCTGTTGAATGGCCTCGTCGGTGACCGGCTCGGTGGGGGCCACCGGGTCCGGTTGGCGGTTGGCGTGTTCCAGCGAGTCGGTTCCACAGAGGCCGCAGCCGGTTCGGCCGGTTAGATTGCGTTTCTGGGCCTTGAGCGCCAGGGCCTGGCGGGCGGCGATCTCCAGATTGACCTCGATGCCTTGCTCGTGGACTTCGATATCGATGCCGTAGAGCTGGTCCGGACTCTCCAGAATCCCTTCGCTGAGGCTGAAGCCCAGGGCGAAGTCTTCCAGGTAATCCGGGGTGACCATCATCACCAGATGGCAGACGCTGTTGTAACACAGCGCCACCGGGGTCTCTTCGGCCAGCCAGTCCTGCGCCGACGTCGGCTGCGGACGCTCGCTGTTCCAGCGCCGCACCCTGTGCTGTTGAGCCTGCGAAGGTTGCTTGGTCGGCTTGAGTTGTTTGTGACCGGCGTCGCTCACTTCAAGATCCTTGTTGGGTAAGCCCGTGGTGGACTTACCCTTGCTGGGGTTCACGTTTACGCCGCTTCAGCAGTTCGGACTGCCGCTCACGCAGCTGCCGGAACTCCTGCTGCCAGCGGGACGGTTGGCTGACTTTCTCCACCTGCACCGCGGTCACCTTGTATTCCGGGCAGTTGGTGGCCCAGTCCGAGTTGTCGGTGGTGATCACGTTGGCGCCGCTTTCCGGATGGTGGAAGGTGGTGTAAACCACGCCGGGCTGCATCCGTTCACTGATCCGCGCTCGCAGTACCGTATCACCGGCGCGGCTGCTGATGCCGAGCCAGTCGCCGTCGTTGATACCGCGATCTTCGGCGTCCTGCGGATGGATGTCGAGCCGGTCTTCGTCATGCCAAGCCTGGTTGGCGGTGCGACGGGTCTGGGCGCCGACGTTGTACTGGCTCAGTACCCGACCGGTGGTCAACAGCAGCGGGAAGCGGCGGCTGCAGCGCTCGGTGGTGGGGACGAACTCGGTCAGCACGAAGCGGCCTTTGCCGATCGGGAAGTCCTCGACGTGCATGATCGGCATGCCGTCCGGATTCTCGTCATTACAGGGCCACTGGATCGAGCCCAGACGCTCCAGCTTGTCGTAGCTGACACCCTTGAAGGTTGGTACCAGGGTGGCGATCTCGTCCATGATCTCGGACGGATGCTGGTAGTTCATCGGGTAGCCCAGCGCGTTGGACAGGTCCATGGTGACCTCCCAGTCGGCCTTACCGGCCAGCGGCGGCATCACCTTACGAACCCGGTTGATACGGCGTTCGGCGTTGGTGAAGGTGCCGTCCTTCTCCAGAAAGCTGGCGCCGGGCAGCAGCACATGGGCGAACTTGGCGGTTTCGTTGAGGAAGATATCCTGCACCACCAGGAAGTCCAGTGCCTTCAGTGCGGCTTCGACGTGCTGGGTGTTGGGATCGGACTGGGCCAGATCCTCGCCCTGCACATACATGCCCTTGAGGCTGCCCTCGAGCGCGGCATTGAACATGTTCGGAATCCGCATCCCGGGTTCCGGATCCAGGCTGACACCCCAGGATTGCTCGAAGCGAGCACGGATCTGGTCGTCGCCCACCGGTTGGTAGCCGGGCAGCTCGTGGGGGAAGGAGCCCATGTCGCAGGAGCCCTGAACATTGTTCTGTCCCCGAAGCGGGTTGACCCCGACGCCGCTGCGGCCGATGTTGCCGGTGGCCATTGCCAGGTTGGCGATCCCCATCACCATGGTGGAGCCCTGACTGTGTTCGGTCACGCCCAGGCCGTAGAAGATGGCGCTGTTGTCGGCGTTGGCATAGGTGCGTGCGGCCTGACGGATCGCCTCGGCGCTGAGGCCGGTGACGGCAGCCATCCGCTCCGGGCTGTTCTGCTCGTCGAGGATAAATTCACGCCACTGCTGGTACTGCTCGTCGTCGCAGCGCTTGGCGATAAAGTCCTGGTCTTCCAAGCCTTCGCTGATCACCACGTGGGCCAGGGCGTTGATCAACGCCACGTTGGTGCCCGGCAGCAGCGGCAGGTGTTGGGACTCGCCCAGCGAGGCGGTCTTGAGCAGGTCGATCTTGCGCGGGTCGGCCACAATCAGCTTGGCGCCCTGGCGCAGCCGACGACGCAGCACCGAACCGAACACTGGGTGGGCGTCGGTGGGGTTGGCGCCGATCACCATGATCACGTCGGCGTCCATCGCCGAGTCGAAGGTCTGGGTTCCAGCGGATTCGCCCAGGGTCTGCTTGAGGCCGTAGCCGGTGGGGCTGTGGCAGACGCGGGCGCAGGTGTCGGTGTTGTTGTTACCGAAGGCGGCCCGGATCAGTTTCTGTACCAGGTAGGTTTCTTCGTTGGTGCAGCGCGACGAGGTGATGCCGCTGACGCTGTTGCGACCATGCTCGGCCTGGATCGCCTTGAATCGGGCGGCGGTGTGTTCGATCGCCTGCTCCCAGCTGACTTCGCGCCAGGGCTCGTCGAGGCTGTCGCGGATCATCGGGGTGCGGATGCGGTCTTTGTGGGTCGCGTAACCGAAGGCGAAGCGGCCTTTGACGCAGCCGTGGCCGTGGTTAGCTTCACCGCCCTTGTAGGGCACCATCCGGACCAGTTGATCGCCCTTGAGCTCGGCCTTGAACGAACAACCGACGCCGCAGTAGGCGCAGGTGGTGACCACACTGCGCTCGGGCTGGCCCTGCTCGATGACGCTGTTCTCCATCAGGGTGGAGGTGGGGCAGCTCTGCACGCAGGCACCGCAGGAGACGCAGTCGGAGGCCATAAAGTCGCGGTTGCCGGCGGTGATCTTGGAATCGAAGCCGCGGCCGTTGACGTTCAGCGCAAAGGTGCCCTGTACCTCTTCGCAGGCCCGCACGCAGCGCGAGCAGACGATGCACTTGGCCGGATCGAAGCTGAAATAGGGGTTGCTCAGATCTTTCTCGGCATCGAGGTGGTTGTGGCCGTCGAAGCCGTAGCGCACTTCGCGCAGGCCCACCGCACCGGCCATGTCCTGTAGCTCGCAGTCGCCATTACTGGGACAGGTCAGGCAGTCCAGCGGGTGGTCGGAGATATACAGCTCCATGATATTGCGACGCAGCTTGGCCAGCTTCGAATTCTGGGTCGTGACCTGCATCCCGTCTTCGGCTGGGGTGGTGCAGGATGCCGGGTAGCCACGGCGACCTTCGACCTGTACCGCACACAGACGGCAGGAGCCGAACGCATCCAGGTTATCGCTGGCGCACAGCTTGGGAATCGTGATGCCGGCTAGGGCGGCGGCACGCAGCACCGAGGTACCTTCGGGTACCTGCACAGGGATGCCGTCGATCGCCAGTTCAACCAGGGTATCGGAGATGACCGCCGGGGTGCCCAGATCTTTTTCCTGGGCGGGATCAAAATGCTCTAGCATGGCTTGTTACTCCCCTGTTGATGGCGTGGCTGTTGAAGACGCTGCGGTTGAGGGCTGAGTCGAAGAGGGCTTGGCGAAGTCCTCCGGGAAATGGCGCAACGCGCTGCGAACCGGATTCGGCGTCATGCCGCCCATGGCGCAGAGCGAGCCGTCTTCCATGGTTTCGCAGAGTTCGTCGAGCAGTTCCAGATTAGCGTCACGGCTCTTGTGATCAGAGGCGTCGGCGATGATCCGATCGATCACCTCGACGCCACGGGTCGAGCCGATCCGGCAGGGCGTGCACTTGCCGCAGGATTCGACCACGCAGAACTCCATTCCGAAGCGGGCCTGCTGGGCCATATCGACCGTATCGTCAAAGGCGACGATGCCGCCGTGACCCAAGACCGCACCGGCTTCACTGAAGGCTTCATAATCCAGCGGCAGGTCCCACTGCGACTCCGGCAGGTAGGCGCCCAGTGGGCCTCCGACCTGAACCGCCCGCAGCGCGCGGCCGCTGGCCGAACCGCCACCGTACTCTTGCAACAGTTGGCGTAGCGAGGCACCGAAGGCCAGCTCCACCAGTCCGCCGCGTTCGATATTGCCGGCCAACTGGAACGCCTGGGTGCCGCGGGAGCGGCCCATGCCGTAGTCGGCGTAGGCCTGGCCTCCGCGGGCCAGGATGAATGGAATCGCCGCTAGCGACAGGACGTTGTTGACCACGGTGGGCTGACCGAACAAACCCTCCAGCGCCGGTAGCGGCGGCTTGGCGCGAACCAGGCCGCGCTTGCCTTCGAGGCTTTCCAGCAGCGAGGTTTCTTCACCGCAGATATAGGCACCGGCACCGAGGCGGACTTCCAAGTGGAAATCGCGGCCGCTGCCCTGAATATCGTCGCCCAGGTAGCCCGCGGTGACGGCGCTGTCGATGGCCGCATCCAGAATCTGTTTCGCCAGCGGGTATTCGGAGCGCAGGTAGATGTAACCCTGGCTGGCACCGACCGCCAGGCCGGCGATGCACATGCCTTCGATCAGCATCATCGGGTCCGCTTCCATCACCAACCGGTCGGCGAAGGTGCCGGAATCGCCTTCATCGGCGTTGCAGACGATATATTTCTGCGGGTTGGCCGATGCGGCGTCCAGTACGGTCTGCCATTTGATCCCGGTGGGGAAGGCGGCGCCGCCGCGACCGCGCAGGCCGGAGGCTTTGACCTCGTCGACGATCTGCTGGGCGTTCAGGCCCAGGGCGCGCTTGAGGCCGTCAAAGCCTTCGTGGGCACGGTAGTCGTCGATCGACAGCGGGTCGATCAGTCCGGCGCGGGCGAAGGTCAGTCGTTGCTGGTTTTTCAGGTACGGAATCTCGTCGGTCGGGCCCAGGCAGAGCGGGTGATCACTCTGGCCCTGCAGCATCCCGGCGTCGAGCAGCGCGGGGATATCTTCGGCGCTTACCGGACCATAGGCGATACGACCCTCGGCGGTCTCGATCTCCAGCAGCGGTTCGAGCCAGAACAGCCCCCGGGAGCCGTTACGGACGATCTCGATCGACTCGCTGTTTGTAGAGAGTTGTTGAATCAGCGCATCGACCACTTCGTTGGCACCCAGAGACACGGCGGTGGTGTCGCGGGGGATATAAATCTTAGCGCTCATCACTTCACCTCCAGCGGCTGGGTCCGCAGCGATTCCACCAGCGCATCTAGACGCTCCGGTGTGACCCGACCAACGACCTGGTCATCGATCTGGATATTGGGGCCGCAGGCGCAGTTGCCCAGGCAGTAAACCGGTTCCAGGCTTAGGGTGCGGTCGGCGGTGCTCTGGTGGAAATCGATCTCCAGACTGGTCTTGGCGTGTTGCTCCAGCTCGCGGGAGCCGCGGGCCTGACAGGCTTCGGCGCGGCAGATCTGCAGCTGATGGGCGGTCGGCTCGGTGGTACGGAAATGGTGATAAAAGCTGATCACCCCTTCGATATCGGCGCGGGTGCGGGAGAGGGCGTCGGCGATCTGGGGGACGGCATCGGCGGGGATATACCCCAGCTGATCCTGGATACTGTGCAGCAGTGGCAGTAGCGGGCCGGGCTGGTCACGGTGTTGGTCAATTAAAGTGGCAACCTTGGCCAGACGGTTGTCGGGTGTCTCGGTCATCAGCGGCTCCTGCCTGCAGTGTTGTATCGGCTCGGACGGACCGGGCCTGTTGTTATCGGGTCACTTTAGGGCACTTACACTCGGCGCTTCTTGAGGCACCTTTTTTGTATTCACTTGTATCTGTCACTGTATCCGTGACTGTTATCCGTCAATCGGGATGGCGACTGCTATAAGTGTAACGCTCAAACTCGAATCCGGGGTAGGGAGTCGGTCCCGCCATTCAGAGTCTTCACGGGTTTTGATAACGCCGGAGCAGGGTCGGTTCCCCGGGGGCCGGATTCAAGCCTCAGTGCCGGTTAGCTATCAGGGTAGGTCGGCGGCAAGCGAATGTCGCCATCCTCTGCGTCAGCCGTTGCGCTGATTGCGACAGCGCAACGGACTGGGCTGCAACAATGACTTACTGGTTGTGGCTGGCTTTGGCCGACTCCAGGGTCTGGCTGATCAACGCGTTGATCGTCATCGGGCCGACACCACCGGGAACCGGGGTCAGGGCCGCAGCCCGTGACTCCAGGCCGTCCTTCTCGATATCACCGATGCCGCCGGCGTGATAGCCGGCGTCGACGACCACTGCGCCGTCTTTAATCCATTCCGCTTTGATCAGCTCCGGCTTACCGACGGCTCCGACCAGAATGTCGGCCTGACCGATCAGGGCTTCCAGGTTCTGGGTGCGCGAGTGGCAGATGGTGACGGTGGCGTTGGCGTTAAGCAGCATCGCCGCCATCGGCTTACCCAGGATCGGGCTGCGTCCGACCACCACCGCGTGCTTGCCTTCGAGCTCGATGTCGTAGTGCTGCAACAGGGTCATGATGCCCGCCGGGGTGGCCGAACCGTAGGCGGGCTCTTCCATCGCCATGCGGCCGAAGCCCTGGGTGGTGACACCGTCGACATCCTTCTCGATCGCGATGGCGTCGAAGCAGGCGCGTTCGTCGATCTGTGACGGCACCGGATGCTGCAGCAGGATGCCGTGAACATCGGGGTCGTTGTTGAGGCCGTCGATGGTGGCCAGCAGCTCTTCGGTGGTGGTGTCAGAACCGAGGTGGATGCTGCGCGAGCCCATACCGACCCGACCGCAGGCGTTGATCTTCATCTGAACGTAGGTGGCCGAGGATGGATCGTCCCCGACCAGGATGGTGGCCAGTACCGGCTGGTTGGCGCCAGCGGCGACCAGCTCCTCGACCGAGGCTTTCAACATGGCTTCGCGGCTTACGGCCAGCGCTTTACCGTCCAACATCAAAGCGGACATGGAATTACCCTCTTTTACTTCGTAATCGCTTATTGACCTATCAGGGGGCCGTTATAGCCCCCTTCGCACTTTACCTGCAAGGCTCCTAGCTTAACACTTGATCTTCTCCATCGCCGGATCATATAGCGATCGTAGCGACGGCTTCACCGAGTAGCGCTCGCACTCGACTTCGATCTCAAATTGGCTTTCGTCAATCCAGGCCTTGGTGACCCCGGCTTCATGCTCGACGTAACCCATCGCAACGGTGGCGCCCAGGCTGTGGCAGAACATCCCGGCGGTGGTGCGGCCGACGATCTTGCCGTTGGCGTAGATCGGTTCCTCGTGGTAGCACAGCGGTTCCGGGTTCTCGAACAGGAAGGCGACAAAGCGCTTCTTCAGCGGACCCTGCTCCTTCTGCGCCAGCAGCGCTTCCTTACCGATAAAGCCGCCTTCCTTGTCGAAGTCGGACGCAAAGCTCAGTCCGGCTTCCAGCGGGGTGTCTTCGTCGGTGATGTCGTGGCCCCAGTGACGGTAGCACTTCTCCATCCGCAGCGAGTTCATGGTGTGGTAGCCGTACGGTTTGATACCGAACTCTTCACCGGCCTCGCAGATCGCCTCGTAGACGCTCGGGGCGTATTCGGTCGGAATGTACAGCTCCCAGCCCAGCTCACCGACGTAGGTGATTCGGGAGGCGCGCACCAGGGCGTAGTGCAGCTCGATCTCTTTCGAGGTCGCAAACGGAAACGCCTCGTGGGACATATCCGCGTTGGTCAGCTTGCTCAGGGTATCGCGCGAGCGCGGCCCCATCACGGTGACCACGGCCATCGCCGAGGTTACGTCGGTGATCACCACCCTATGGTCGCCTTTGTTGCGACGTAGCCAGTCCAGGTCGCGGGTCTGGCAGGCAACACCGGAAACCACCAGGTAGCGGTCTTCGGCCAGGCGGGTCACGGTGACGTCGGCTTCGATGCCGCCACGCTCGTTGAGCCACTGGGTGTAGACCATCTTGCCGACCTTGACGGCGACGTTGTTGGAGCAGACGCGGTTCAGGAATTTTTCCGCATCCGGGCCTTCGATCTGGTACTTACAGAACGAGCTCTGATCCATCACGCCGACGCTGTTGCGGACCGCTTCGTGCTCGGCCTTGTTGTTGTCGAACCAGTTCTGGCGACCGAAGGAGTATTCGTATTCCGGCGCCTGACCCTCGTTGGCGAACCAGTTGGCCCGCTCCCAGCCGTTCTCGCTGCCGAACACGGCGCCCTGGGCCTTAAGCTGCTCATGCAGGACTGAGCGACGAACGCCACGGGAGGTCTTGAACTGCTTGAACGGGTAGTGGGTTTCGTACAGCAGACCCAGGGTCTCGGTGGTGCGCTCCTGCAGGTAGGCCTGGGTGCCCTGGAACGGCATGTTGCGGCGGATATCCACATCCCACAGATCGCGCGGGGCGTGGCCCTTGTGGATCCATTCGGCCAGCATCTTACCGGCGCCACCGGCGGACTGGATACCGACCGAGTTGAAGCCCGCGGCGACGAAGTAGTTGCGCAGTTCGGGTGCTTCACCGAGGTGGTAGCGGTCATCGGGGGTGAAGGACTCGGGGCCGTTGAAGAACACCTGCAGGCCGGTCTCCATCAGCTTGGGGACCCGGTGCATGGCGGCTTCGAGGTAAGGCTCCAGGTGATCAAAATCCTCCGGCAACTCGTCGAAGTGGAAGTCTTCCGGGATGCCGTTCATACCCCAGGGCTTGGCGTTGGGTTCGAACATGCCGATCAGCATCTTGCCGGCATCTTCCTTGTAGTAGCAGTAGCCGTCCATATCACGCATGGTCGGCAGGCCATGCTGCAGATCGGGCATGTTTTCGGTGACGACGTAGAAGTGCTCGGCGGCGTGCAGCGGCACGTTAACGCCGGCTTTCTTGCCGAATTCACGGGCCCACATGCCGGCACAGTTAACCACGTATTCGGCGTCGATATCGCCGTGCTCGGTGATCACCCCGGCGGCCTTGCCGTCGCGGATCTTCATGTCCAGCACTTTGCAGTTTTCAAAGATCTTGGCGCCGCCCAGCTTGGCGCCCTTGGCCAGCGCCTGGGTGGTGTCCACCGGGCTGGTCATGCCATCCATCGGCAGGTAGATCGCGCCGACCACGTCGTCGACGTTCAGCAGCGGCCACATCTCCTTGGCGTGGTCCGGGCTGATCACGTCACAGGGGAAACCGGCCACTTTGGCCATCGAGGCGCCGCGCTTGAGTTCGGACATCCGTTCTTTGTTGGTGGCGATGGTCAGCGAGCCGTTGCGGACAAAGCCGGTGGCCTGGCCGGTTTCGGCTTCGAGCTGTTCGTAGAGGCTGGCGCTGTAGTTGGCCAGCATCGACATGTTGTAGTTGGCGCGCAGGGTCGGAACCAGACCGGCGGCGTGCCAGGTGGTGCCGCAGGTGAGGGTGCGACGTTCCAGCAGGACCACGTCGGTGATCCCCAGTTTGGTCAGGTGGTAGGCGATGCTGCAACCGATGACTCCGCCACCGACGATAACGACCTGGGCTGAAGAGGGTAGTTGTTTGTTCATTGTTATTCTCCAGATTCGCCTGGAACTCCGATGCAGGCGAGTGGTTTGTTCAACCCTTTTCAACCGTTGTTGGTTGTCGGGTAATGATACGGTTAACCGCCCCGATCGATATGAGGTGGATCAATCGGGGCGGTATCGTCGGCCGGTTAGTTAAACACCACCGTCTTATTGCCGTGGACCAGAATCCGGTCCTCCAGATGGGCGCGCAGGCCTCGGGCCAGCACGGTCTTCTCGACGTCTTTACCCAGTCGGACCAGGTCTTCGACGTTGTCGCTGTGGGTCACCCGGGCGACGTCTTGGTCGATGATCGGTCCTTCGTCGAGCTGCTCGGTGACGTAGTGACAGGTGGCACCTATCAGCTTGACGCCGCGGCGTGAGGCCTGGTGATAGGGCTTGGCACCGATAAAGGAGGGCAGGAAGCTGTGGTGGATGTTGATTACCTGATGGCGGTATTTCTCGCACAGCGCCTGCGGCAGGATCTGCATGTAGCGCGCCAGTACCACGCAGTCGGCGTTGTACTCATCCACCAGAGCCTCGACCTGGGCAAAGCCCGGCGCCTTGTCTTCCTTGTCGATCACCACGTGGTGGAAGGGGATGCCGTACCACTCCACCAGTCCGCGCATGTCGTCGTGGTTGGAGATGACGCAGGGAATATCGCAGTGCAGGTCGCCGCTCTTCCAGCGATCCAGCAGATCCGACAGACAGTGGCTGCCCTTACTGGCCATCAAAATCACCCGCTTGGGTTGGTGGTTGTCCACCAGACGGATGTTCATGCTGCACTCTTTGGCCAGCGGATCGAGTTTGGCTTGCAGCTCGTCGATGCCGAACGGCAGCGAGTCGGCCTGAATTTCAAAGCGGGAGAAGAACCAGTTGCTCTCCTGATCGGAATGGTGTGCTGCTTCGGAGATCCAGCCGCCGTTGCTGGTGATCACTTCGCCGACGCGGGTAACAATACCGACCCGATCAGGGCAGTCGAGAATTAATCGATAGGTGTGGTTCATGGCGTTCTCCTCAAGCGAGCTGTTGGTCTAGTTCGGGGACGGCCTCGAACAGGTCGGCGACCAGACCGTAGTCGGCGACCTGGAAGATCGGGGCTTCTTCATCTTTGTTGATCGCGACGATCACCTTGGAATCCTTCATGCCGGCCAGGTGCTGGATCGCACCGGAGATGCCGACGGCGATGTAGAGGTCCGGGGCGACGATCTTGCCGGTCTGGCCGACCTGCATGTCGTTGGGCACGAAACCGGAGTCGACCGCAGCGCGGGAGGCACCCACGGCGGCGCCGAGTTTGTCGGCGACCTGTTCCAGCATTGGGAAGTTGTCGCCGCTCTGCATACCACGACCACCGGAGATGATGATTCGGGCGGAGGTCAGCTCGGGACGATCGGACTGGCTGACCTCTTCGCTGATAAAGCGCGAGCGGTTGCTGTCGGCGACGCTGCCGAGGGGCTGTTGCGGCGCTTCACCACCTTCGGCATCGACCGCCGAGAAGGCCGAACCCCGGACGGTGATGACCTTGATGCCGTCCTGGCTCTGGACTGTGGCCAGGGCGTTGCCGGCGTAGATCGGTCGCACGAAGGTATCGGCGCTGACCACTTCGACGATGTCCGAAACCTGAGCGACATCCAGCAGCGCGGCGGTGCGGGGCAGCAGGTTCTTGCCGCTGGTGGTGGCGGTGGCCAGCAGGTGGCTGGTGTTTTGTTGCTGGCACAGTTCGGCCAGCAGCGGGGCCAGGTTTTCCGGCAGTTGCTGGGCCAGGGGCTCGCAATCGGCGACCAGCACCTTGTCGACGCAAGGGATGGCCGTGGCCTGGGCCGCAGCGGCCTGGCACTGGTGACCGGCAACCAGCAGTTGAATCTCGCCGCCGGTGGCGGATTTCAACTCAACCGCCGCTTGCAGGGCGTTGAGGGTGGCGTCTTTGAGTTGCGCGTTATCGTGTTCGGCAATGACCAGGATAGACATTAGATGACCCCCGCTTCGAGTTTCAGTTTGCTGACCAGTTCGGCGACGTCGGCGACCTTAACGCCGGCTTCACGCTCCGGTGGTGTAGTGACCTTGAGGGTGGTCAGGCGGGGTTGGGTATCGATACCCAGTTGTTCCGGGGTGGTGGTGTCCAGCGGCTTGCGCTTGGCTTTCATGATGTTGGGCAGCGACGCGTAGCGGGGCTCGTTCAGGCGCAGGTCGGTGGTGACGATGGCCGGCAGTTTCAGGCCGACCTGTTGCAGGCCGCCGTCGACTTCGCGGGTAACCCGGGCTTCGTCGCCGTCGATCTTCAGCTCCGAAGCGAAGGTGCCCTGGGGACGGTCGGTCAGTGCAGCCAGCATCTGGCCGGTCTGGTTGTTGTCGCCGTCGATAGACTGCTTGCCGAGGATGATAAGGTCCGGCTGCTCGTTATCGGCGACGGCTTTGAGGGTTTTGGCCACCGCCAGCGGTTCCAGCTGCTGCTCGGTTTTGACCAGTAGGGCACGGTCGGCCCCCAGTGCCAGGGCGGTACGCAAAACTTCCTGGCAGGCGTCGGAACCCACGCTGACCGCCACGACTTCGTCGGCATCGCCGCGCTCTTTCAGTCGAATCGCTTCCTCTACCGCAATCTCATCGAATGGGTTCATTGCCATCTTCAGGTTGGCCAATTCGACATCTGTGTTGTCGGCATTGACGCGCACCTTGATGTTGGCATCGACCACCCGTTTAACCGTGACCATTATTTTCATACGAGCCTCTATGCAGCTATTGTATTTGTTCTAAATGAAAATATTCATCAAAATTTCACGTACATTTTTATTTATTCTTTTTCTGACTGTCAACAGAATAATTTCTTGCGTTTTGTGTGATTTTTTTGATCAGGCCGCAAAGCCCGCTATGACGGGCTTTGCGGCAGCTTGAGCAAGAACTGATGTTAGAAAAACTAACAATGAAAGAAGTTATCTCAATTGTTGGTGGGGTTTTCTGCGGGCAGTATCGATTTCAAGGCGTCACCGACAAGAACGCCAAACCCCGCAAGTGTCGGCGCTGTGAAAGGCACCGAAAAACCAACAAAAACAATTGAAAGACGACGTGAGGGTATTATGAAGAGAACGATCTCTACGCTGATTAAAGCTGCCGCAGTAACGACCTCCACCCTGGCCTGCAGCACTGCACTGGCCGCCGACAAGCCTGACCAGGTCACCATCGGCTACTTCCTGGAGTGGCCAACCGCCAATCAGGTGGCCCAGGTTGAAAAACACTACGACAAAGCGATGGGCGTCGACGTCGAATGGCGCGCGTTCGACTCCGGTGCGGCGATGTCCGCGGCGATGGCGTCCGGTGATGTGGACATGGCGTACTCCCAAGGACTGGTACCCTTTACCGTCGCCGTCTCCCAAGGACTGCCGATCACCATGGTCGGTATCGCGGTGTCTTATGCAGAAAACGATAACTGCGTCGTCGGTAAAGGCGCTGGCATTACCCTGGACAATGCCAAGGACCTGGAAGGCAAGAGTGTGTCGGTTCCGTTCGGGACCGTGGCGCACTATAAGATGTTGCGGGTGATGAGCCACCTGGGTGTGGACAGCACCAAGGTACGGCTGCTGGATATGGCACCGGCCGACGGTGCCGCGGCGCTGATGCGTGATGATGTGGCGATGGCCTGTGGTTGGGGCGGGGCGCTGCGTCGGATGAAGAACTTCGGCGAGGTGCTGATGAGTGCCAAAGAGCAGGAGTCCATCGGTATCCGCGTATTTGACGTGATCTCGGCCAGCAATCGCTTCGCCGAAGAGTACCCGGAGATGGTGACCAAGTTCCTGCAGGTGACCGATAACGCCAACCGCTCTTACGCCACCAATCCGGCACCGGCCCAGCCCATTATCGCCAAGGCTTCGGGCCTGTCGCTGGACGAGTCCAACCAGATTCTGGCGCTGTTCGACTTCCCGTTGAAGGATGCGCAGCTGTCCCAGGCCTGGATGGGCGGCACTGTGCAGTCGTTCACCAAAGAGGTGGCCGACTTCTTCGTCAAGCACAAGCAGATCCCCAAAGCGCTGGCTGACTACAGCGCCACCATCGACAGTAGCTACTACAGCAACGTCAACTGATCTGGCCCTATCCACAACAATAAATAGAAGGAGGCATCATGTCGGAGCTGTTGGTTAACGACGTATCGATGATCTTCGATACCCCCGATGGCGGCCAGGTGGAGGCGTTGCGTAACGTCTCCTTCAACCTGAAGCAGGGAGAGCTGCTGTCGGTTCTGGGCCCTTCGGGGTGCGGTAAGAGTACCTTGCTGAATATCGTGGCCGGATTTCTGGCCCCGACCGACGGGACGGTCAGCAACGGCTCCACCGAGCTGCACGGTCCCGGCGCGGATCGCGGCATGGTGTTTCAGCAGGGGGCGCTGTTCGAGTGGCTGACCGTGGCCGAGAACATCGGCTTCGGTCTGACCATGAAAGGGCGTCCCAAGGAGGAGATCGCCGGGGTGGTCGATCATCTGCTGCAGACCGTCGGCCTGCAGGATTTCGGCGACAAACCGATCTACGAGCTGTCCGGGGGGATGCAGCAGCGGGTCGCACTGGCACGCTGTCTGGCCAACGACCCGGACATCATCCTGATGGATGAACCGCTGGGGGCGCTGGATGCGCTGACCCGGGAGAAAATGCAAAGCCTGGTTCTCAAGCTCTGGAAGGAGACCGGCAAGACCATCATCCTGATCACCCACAGTGTTGAAGAGGCACTGTTCCTGGGCGAGCGCCTGTTCGTGATGGCGCCCCGTCCCGGACGGATCCAGAAGGAGTATCAGCTGCCGTTTGCTGACGAAGGGCTGACCAAGGATCCACGGGAGATCAAGGCGTCTCAAGAATTCATCGCCAAGCGTGAAGAGGTCCTCTCCATGATCTGGGAGATGGAGGAGGAGATCATGGGTGGCGCAGAAGCCGTGGGGGCCTAAGTTATGAAAATGATTGAGAGCTTATTCGTCAAACTGGGCCTGGTCAGCACCGGGCTCGAAAAACGTAAGACGGTCACTTTCGGCGACGCCAGTTCGGTCGAGGCTGGACGCTTCTGGAGCTGCCTGTCGGTGCTGACGCTGGCGCTGGCCTGGTACCTGGGCAGCGCGCTGGAGTTGGTCAACCCGATCTTCTGGCCGTCACCGATGGCGGTCTGGGATCAGTTCGTCAGTATCTCGTCCGAGGGCTACCGCAACTTCTCCCTGTGGGAGCATATCTGGGCCAGCCTGTACCGGATCCTGGTGGGCTTCGGATTGGGCTGTCTGGTGGGGATTCCGCTGGGCTTTGCGATGGGCTTGTCTAAGCTGATGCGCGGCTGGTTCGACCCGATCGTCGAGTTCTTCCGTCCGATCCCGCCGCTGGCGTTTATTCCGCTGGTGATCATCTGGTCCGGTATCGGTGAGCGCTCTAAGATCATGCTGCTGTTCTTCGCCGCGCTCTGGATCATGGTGATCGCCGCTCGGGCCGGGGTCGGTAGCGTTAAGCTCAACAAGATCCATGCGGCCTATTCGCTGGGTGCCAGCAAGCGCCAGATCCTGCAGCATGTGATCCTGCCCAACTCGCTGCCGGAGATCTTCACCGGGATGCGGGTCGCGATGGGGGTCTGCTGGGGTACCGTGGTGGCGGCCGAGCTGGTCGCGGCGGAGTCCGGGGTCGGTTACATGATCATGGTGGCGAGTAAATTCCTGTCCACCGATATAGTGGTGCTAGGGGTGATTATCGTCGGCGCGATCGGCTACGGCATCGATATTCTGATGCGTAAGCTCGAAGCCAAGTTGATTCCCTGGAAGGGTAAAGCCTGACCTGGCTTCAGACACCAATCTCAAACCACAACCCCGGTTCTGCCGGGGTTTTTGTGTTGGCACAGGTTGAGATTGGCAGATGGCTAGGCTTCGCGGTGTAGCCCAATTCAGCTCAAAGCTCGTCCTGGCTGGTTCACGACGCTGATAACGACAACGGAAGAGTGACCACCAATTGAGTCCTGTACTCGCTGCTATCTGATGAATTTGAGTTTACCGTTAACGTGCCTTGGTAAGTCTCGACAATTATCTTGCAGATGGATAGGCCTAAGCCGAAGCCTTCGACGGACTCATCGACACGGCTTCCACGAGTCATCAGGGCGGGGGCTAAAGGCTCAGGAAAAACCTGCCCATCATTGGATACTCGCAGCAGAAACTGTCCTTCCCGCTGCTGAAGTTCGACCAGAACCTGATGCTCACAGAATTTACAGGCGTTATCGGCCAGGTTTCCAACCAGTTCAAGCATGTCGTCTCGGTCGAACGCGAGCTCCGGCAAATTACCCTGCTGTAATTCCACCGTCTTGCTCGGATAGGTGCGCTGAAGAATTTCGATCATAACGGGCAAGTCACTGGCTGGCCGAAAATGCTGCCCTGGGGTTGAATCACCCGCTATTCGGGCACGCTTCATTTCCCGATCGGATAAGCGCCTAATCTCTTCCAGCACTTGCTGGAAGTCCTGCTGGTGCTGTTCGGGCAAGTTTGTCTGCATCAGCGTAAGGCGTTGTAGATGGCGTTTGAGTTCATGGGCGAGGTTGCCCATCGCTGTCCGGGATCGACTGGTTCGCTGTTGCAAACGCACCAGCAGCTCGTTTATCTCTGCTGTCAGTGGCTGAATTTCGGTCGGAACCTGCTGAGACAGACTGGCTATATCTCCTTGCTTGAGTTGGTGAATATCGTCGCGCAGGCGATCAAGGCTACTAAAGCCTTTTCGAACCTGCCGTCGTTGAATCCATAACAACACCACCAAGGCGACGGTCATAAAACCATAGAGAAGGTAGCTAAACTGTCGCCATTGACGCTCCAAGGGGGCGATATCTTCTGCTAGCCACAGATTGATAGGCTGATTCCGTTTGTTGATTCCTTGCTGCCAGACAAGCCAGTGCTCGTCTTGAGTATGTGCGTGGAGCAAACGCTGCTGCCCCGTCTTTATGGACTGAAGCTCAGGCTGTTGATCCCATAAGGAGCGCGAACGGAGGCGTTGATCGCCAACTTGCACCTGGTAGTAATGGCCCGACTGGACTCGCTGATAGATCAGCGGCAGGTTTTGGGTGTTGACCTGCCAGTCGCCGGCAGATGATGGCTGCAGCGCCTTAATCAGGTTATCTGCATCATGCTGGAGCCGGGTGGCGACAAAACGCTGGCTGATCTGCTTCACCCCATAGTCAGCCAGCACCGCCAAGATGACGAAGCTGACCAGCAAAGACATCAACAGGCTGCCACGGATACCCGCCTCAATGGATTTCATGACTCGACACGACCTAGCTTATAGCCTTGACCGCGGTGGGTTTCAATCAACCCCTTACCAAAACGTTGTCGTAACTTATTGACGTAGACTTCGACAACATTGCTGTCTCGCTGGAAGTCCTCTTCATAGATATGATCGGTAATTTCCGATTTAGACAGGATTCGTTGTGGATTCATCAACAGCAGCCGCATTAATCGATACTCGATGCCTCGCAGCTGTACAGGGGCCTTACCCGTAGCGCTTAACTGCTGACTGTCGGTGTTGAGGCTGAGGCCGGCGTAACTGAGAATGTTTTCGGAGTAGCCGTGGTGGCGACGGATAACCGCTTCGAGTCTGGCTTGAAGCTCTTCGATATGAAAGGGCTTACCCAGATAATCATCAGCGCCAGCTTTGAGTCCATCAACTCGCTCATTCCAGTTGTCTCTGGCGGTCAGGATCAGCACAGGCGTATCATTGCTGCCTTGCCTCCAATGCTGAAGCACCTCTAAACCGGGACGTCCGGGTAGCCCCAGGTCAAGCACGATGGCATCAAAGGTCTCTTCGTTGCCCATGAACTCGGCATCAATGCCATCATGACTGAGCTCTACCGCGTAGCCTACCTTGTTGAGAGCCGCTTTGATCTCTATTGCCAGCGACTGGTCGTCTTCAACTAACAGTATTCGCATTCCGTGATCCGTCGAATATCAATGCTCTTCACCCAGCCACTCGTTGGTCTTGGCGTCAATCAGGTACTCACGAACAACGCCTTGATCATCGATTATCTCCAGCTCATAAACGAGCCTTCCGTGCTCATGCTCCAGCTCCAAATCAATCAATCGGCCCTTTAAGCGTGATTGGTGCCTTTGCAGGATCTGTTCTAGTGGCAGTACCTGTCCCTGTTCGACCAACGGCACCACATCATCCTGATCCAATGGGCTGGCGTTCAGTGTCGATGACAACCAACCCATGGATACCAAGCTAATCATCCCAGCGGCCATAGCCAGGAATACGAATCTGGTCCTCATCAAAACGTCCTCGATCGGCGTCGGCATGGCAAGTATCGCATTGGCTAAACGAACCTACCTGATCATTACCCTCGACCATATATTGCGGCACTTCGTCATGTTCTTCGATAAAGAACGGTAATTCAGTAATTCGCATTAGGGGCGCACGGCTATCGTCGATAGTAGCGGCATCGCGGAGCTTCGCATAGCGTCTGCTATCGGCCGCGTTGGTGGCCAAGTACTGCTTAATTGCTTGCTGATCCTGCGAGTCTAGCTCGGCATTCTCTCCGAAATGGTCCTCAAGGTTGTTCATCAGGTTGATCCAGCTATCTGTCGGTAACAGATAACCCGGGTAGGCTAAATGACAACTGCCACACTCTTCATCGTAGAGCGGTGATGGCTGTGATTGGGGCTGACGGTAACCATACTCTTCGTATTCATGGTCGCTCTCGTATTTGTCCCGGTCAGCACGTACTTCGCTGCTGGTCAGCCCCCAGAAACCGATGGCCAGCGAGCCGGTTAAGAGAACCCCACCAAGGGTCCAGCGCCAAACGGATAGTTGCTCTTGCATCTTGATGCCTCCTCTATCGGCTTAGTAGCCAAGTTAAAAAATCACCTTTCTCTTGAGCCGTACATTCGCGTCTCAGGGTCCATTTGCAGTTGCGCTTAAGCCACTTCTTGATCGTTTTTTCACTGGTTAGCCGCTCAGCATTTACCGAGGGAGCCAGGGGTTTAATCGCTTTGCCGGTTTTCTGGTGTTTGCCCGGTGCCTTAGGGTCGTCAGTGTGGCAACTACCACAACGCCGTCCGTCGCGCTGAGTCAGCCACAGTTGCTCACCCCGCTTGGCAGAGAACGCTTCAGCCCCTTGGTTGCGATAGGCATCCAGCAACCCATGGATAGGCGATGCATGACTGATGGGCGTGAACGTCAGCCACCAGGCGTTGAGTAGAGCGAACAGTACGGGCTTACTCATGGGTTTCTCCTTCAAGGTTTTTCTTACGACCGGTTAGCATGGCCAAGATCAGGTTCTCGCGATGCAAGAGACTACTAACCAACACCCCGGCAATATGGAGGAACACCAACAACAACATGGCATTGGCGAATAGTTCATGGCTTTCCTCCAGCAGATCCTCGGACCAGAAAGCGAAAAACGTTCCTGCCAACGGCCCAAGTCCCTCGGTGGCTAACGTGGCCATGCCGGTGAAGGCGGTCAGGGAAAGCATCAGCAACATCAGCAGGATCATGGCCCCACCAGCCGGGTTGTGTCCCAGGTAGTGCTTCGGATGTCTGGTCAATAACGATCTCAGATAAGCAGCAATGCGGCTGGGGCGATAGAGGAAATGACTGAACCGAGCATAGCGGCTACCGATCAGCCCCCAGCAGACACGAAAGATAACCAGCCCGGTCACGGTATATCCCGCAAAGGTGTGTAACCTTAGCCAGTCATCTTCGGTAACGAAGGCCAGAGTAAAGAAAAACACCAATGACCAATGAAAAATCCGTACATAGGGATCCCACACTTTGACGGTCGGTGAATGGCGTTGTTGGAAGATCATGGCTGTGCTCCTCAGTTGTCTGAGAACAGCCTAATAAGGGGGGGATTAAACCAAGCTTAAATTTTTTATGAGCAACGTGTATGTGACTTATAAGTGACCGAATCGAATCAAAGCAGATTGTCGAAATCATGCCGTTGGGCAATGCCCTGATAGACGATGTTGGATACGTCCCTTATCACTTTGGAGCGCGAGCGTATCCAGCTGGTGTAGTTACTGGCGTTCTCCTGCTTCTCGATGATGCCGATCAGAGTGTAGGGATAGCGTTTTCCATCCGGTCCCTGCACATTCAAGATCCCCATATCGGCGCAGAGTCGGGCGGTGCTGCCGGTCTTGTTCAGAACCTGGGTACCGACGGGTACGGCCCTGGCGCCGGTGTAGATTCGGTCTGTGCCGGGCAAGGACATCAGCCGCTTGATCTCCCGGGCGCCGACGATGTTGTCTTCCCACAGGGCGTAGAGAAAGCGGCTGTAGTCACGGATGGAGGCCTTGTTGCGGTAGGTCTTTCCACCCGCCGGAATGTATTCAACGATGCTGGTGGTGCGAAAGATGCCGGGATAATGCTGTTTGAGAATCCGCTGGACCGCCTGGGGACCGCCGACCTGCCGCATCACCCAGTTGGTGGAGGGGTTGTCCGAGTGGTGGATCATCCGCTCCATATGGCGTCGGCTTTTGGGCCCATAGAAAAGATCTTGCTGTTTAACTCGGTGAAAGAAGGCCGCTGCGATAAAGGGTTTGATCAGGCTGGCGGCCTGGAATTGAGCTTCCTCGTTGATGGTGACCAGCTTTTCACCGGTGGTGAAATCGAACACCGACCAGCCGGTACGCTCATCCGCACTGATCCGACCCTTGCGTCGAAGCTCCTTGATATAGGCTTCCACTGCGGCCTCCAGATCGCGGACATGGTGGGCCGTTTTCGTTGTTTGAACGCTAGCGCTAGGCTTTGCGACTGTGCTGCTTGAAGCTGCCGAGGGGTTCGCGAGCACGGGTTGGAGTGTTGGTGCTTTGCTTGGTTTTTGGCGTTGCTTTGAAGGCGTTAAGTGGCGATCGGCCTTAGCCAGAACCCAGTCTTTTGAGATCACCGGTGCCGCCGTATCCAATCCCGCCTTGTTCAGTAGTCTGCTATGGGCCCGTGCGACCCGTACCGCACCGGAGCTGTCACCGTTGCGCAGGTAAATCACGCCATGCAGACCATCCACGACCACGATTCGTAAATCTTTGGCCACCGCAGGGCCGAGCACGCGGGCCACCTTGTCGTAATACGTCCGCACAGCTGCCGTGTTGTTGCTCCATACGTAGGAGACGTCATAGAGGAGGGCGGAAGTCGAAGAGGGGGAGGCAATTACGGCAGTGGTCTGTAAGGCGAGCAGGGTTACGAATAGTCTGGCGAGGCGATACATCATCGGCAAAACCTTGTGGTACAGCTGATTCCTGGGCGGTTACTCGTATCCGAGGGTAAGATCATAATTACTTAAACCTGCCCCGTATTATAGCTCTCTAGCATAACTCTCGGTCAGCGCGTTGCTGGAGCCATATCGGCGTTTAACTTTGGATACACAGTATCCTAACGCCAGTTAGTCACTGCCGGCCTCAGCAACAGCTCCTTTTTCTACGCCTTCGAAAGCCCTAACGGTAACCTGTCCCGATTGCTGCTGAGCGATAGTTTCTGCCAGGTAGCGGGCGATGTTCTCAACCGTGCTGACGTAGGGGATAAGCAGCACCTGGGAACTAGGCACGCTGACGGCAAACTCCCCCTGCTGGGCCGTATAGGCCAAACGCGTGTGTGGGATGCCGTTGCAGTCAAGCTCTTCAACCACATGGCTTTTTGTCGCGATGTAACTATCCGCTAAGCGACTCGCCCAGTGTTGCTCCAGCTGTTGACTCCGCTCATCATCGATGTAGATCTCGATGCGAGAACGGTGGCCGTGGGCAATCCGTTGACACTGCCCCAAGTGCTGCTGCAAGCCATGGGTGTAGTGATAATAAGGGCCGTCGATTTTTTCAGGACGAAGACCGATAAACAGGTTGCTCACATTACCCGGTAGCAGCGTTTTCAGTTGGCGCTGCAACTGCTGGGCAATCTGATCGGGAACGATAGCCTGGCTGTCGACCAATAGCACCGTATCAGGAGGGGATTGGTGGGAGACGATCGCGCCCGAGTTGAGTGGAAACTCCACCGATAGCCTGTCGTTGTCTTCCTGGATGCGGCAGCCTGGCGAGCGTACAGGTACCAATAAACGGTGATCGGCCTGAGCATCGAAAAACCGCTTGATCTGCTTCTTAACATCACCGAAATCAAACACCATTCCCTGGTCATCGAGGTCGCCAATCAGTTCAACATCGACGATCCAAGACTCACCGACCAGCCCTCGTTCAACGTCGAGGAAAGAGAAATCCATTACCGTTAAGTTATTTACAAATAATCTAGCCATGGGTTACTTCGGAAGTTGCCTGTGTATCTGGGTGGAGTTGGTTGCCAACGAACTCGTCTGTCATGTTGGAACAGAAATGCGTTAGCGGTGCATATGTTACAACATAACATTTATCAGGCTGCAGAAACTTGATGCTGGTGATGGTTGGAAGTGCACGGGGTTATTAGCTCCTCTAAGAACAAGCTATATCCGAATCGCTTAGTGTTTGATTAGGTAAATACTTAAAACTAATGAGGTACTCGTATGAGTATCGACTCTGGCGTGTTGATCCTCGCCCAGGCTGGGGTCGGTAGCGTCAAGCTCAACAAGATCTATGCGGCTTATTCGCTGGGCGCCAGCAAGCGCCAGATCCTGCAGCATGTGATCCTGCCCAACTCGTTGCCGGAGATCTTCACCGGGATGCGGGTCGCGATGGGAGGCTGCTGGGGTACCGTGGTGGCGGCGGAGCTGGTCGCAGCGGAATCCGGGGTCGGCTACATGATCATGGTGGCGAGTAAATTCCTGTCCACCGATATCGTGGTGCTGGGGGTGATCATCGTTGGTGCGATCGGCTACGGCATCGATATCCTGATGCGCAAACTGAAGCAAAGTTGATTCCCTGGAAGGGGAAAGCCTGATTTAGCTTCCGCTCCTAGTTCAAAACAAAACCCCGGATCATGCCGGGGTTTTTTGTGTTGATGATTTGTATTCTGGGGCTGCTATGTTGAGCAGCAACTCTTAGGGTAGAAGCCGGCGCTCAACTTTGCGTTGCTAGCTTTGCTGTTGCGGCAAAACACTTGATCTTTGAGGGGCTATTTTTGCACAAAAGTGAAAACAGGACGATATAAGCCTTGCTTATACAGTGGCTTACTAACTAGATCTAATTGCCGCGGAACTTTCCTAGCTTCTCTTTGAATGCGCCGTACTTGTCCTGCTTTTCGCCGAACCATTTGAAAAAGTTAAGGTTCACGAAGACACTTGTGTCTCCATCTCCTCGGTCTACGATTCCAAAACTATAGTCATTGTCTACATGGAGCATCACCCCATGTCCTACTTGTTTTCCAGAACTACGATCTGAGTAGATGGACGTGATCGAAATGCCTAGAGGTATTTTACCGTCCCATTTATTGATGCCGACCCACTCAACTGACAAACCTAGCTCCGTTTGTTCGCCGCTGCTTGCTGCGCTGAAGTGGTCAACAACAATTCCAGGATGTAGCAGAAAATACTGGTACTTGGGAGGCGTAGCCCAATCTCTACCGTTGAACTGATCGTGGTAGATTTCCGTAGTTAACCATTTATCTACAAACGTTTGGTGCCGGGAATTATCTGAGAATTCATCCCATTTCTTATTGAGAATGCTAAGCGAATTTATGACCGACTTAGTATGGGCGGCTACTACAAAGTAGCGGTAGGGATCTATGGCTTTTCTAAGATCATGCAGGGCTTCAATACAGTTTGAAAAGCCCATGCGTTTACAAGCAGCTGATTGTTGGTTGCTTAATGCTGTTCCAGTGAAAAACCTGTAGTCATTAACCGCTGCATTTGAACGGTATTCCAAGGACAGTGAACACGTCGGTACCTCTCCATTTGCGCAATCATCATTGGTGCGTACGGTTAGACCTTTAAACCCTCCGACAATATCGCGATTGGGAGGAACATAATTGGCAAAGTCGTAAGCGATATTCCTCATGCCACCAAAGATGTCAGGGTCAAAGGCCTTTATCCACTCCTCAAATAACGATGCGCTATAGGAAAATTGTTTCCCATCGGCTCCTACAAGGGAATCAGTGCCTTTAAGTAAGTACTTGGTATCGTTGATGATTGATTCGTACGGGTTAGCCAGCATATTTTTACAGGTTTGAAGAGCAAAGTGTTTTGATTTTTCTTGAAGGGATTTAAAGTATTTTGCTTTTTCTAAGCCATCCATCTCTGACATGTCACACTTGATGTCTAACCGTGTTGAAGACAGTTCGCCAGCATTAGAATGGCTTATTAGTAGCAGCGAGATTAGTACACAGGAAAATATATTCTTCATCATCATTCATCCTTGATTAATCAGCTAACGAACGGACTTCTTTGATTGCTTTTTTAGCCGCTTCGAAAGAATTAATTACGGTGCTGATGTTGTTGGGTTGTATATCTCCTAAATCATTAACAAATTGGCTTATTTTTTCTTCAGCTTCTGAGAGATTTCCTTGAATGGTTGTCGCTCGATATTTCTTACGGGCTTCGTCTTGAACTGTGATGCTAAATTTATATCCTAACGTTCGATATAGGAATAGTCTTGTAATATCTGGGCACGCCATATATTCAGTAAGATCATGTGGGTTAACTTTTAAATCGTCATCTCGTTTACGAACTTCGCCAAAACAGATATGCCTTCCGTTTTCGATATCTCGCTTGTAACGCTTTACTAACAGAAACGGATCAAATTTATTTCCGACGTTGTAAAAATAATTGCTACATCCAAGCATATCGGGATTACTATCGTGCACGATGGAGTGATTAGGATCCGTAAAGCGAGTCAATATGAATAGTAGGCGGGACACATTGGCGACCATCCATAGGCTTTCAAATCGTTCTGATTTAGCTGAAAGATGCAGGGTGTCACCAAAATCAACTTCCTCTCGATATAGCTTTGCCAGAGCGTCATGTACAATGGCGGTTCCTAGGCTATGGCCAACAACATGCAGTTTCCTGCCATTCTTGTGACAAAAAAGGATCAGCTTATTTAACTCTTCCGCCCATTCTGCACGTATCTCCTCATTGTGATAGGTGAGCCCATAATAGAAAACGTCCAACCAATGAGTGTACAGAAACTCGTCATTGCCGAACTTTGCCTCCATGGATGATAATTTGGAAGCAATGCTCCCCAATCCGCCTCCCGAAATGAACTGAAGGTACTCACTGATTGAACCTTGGTGATCGGCTGCTTTTTTTCGTATGTCGTCAAGTTTTTCTGAGTAGTTGTATTCTTTCAGATCAACTTTTTCTGATATATCAAAAGAGTTTAAACCAAGAAAGACTGCTGCTTCGTTCACTCCTTTTGTAAATTCTTTGGTCATGTTGCCGGGTTGATGAGTTCCCATGCCGTGAACTAGAAGAACAACTGGCTTAGACATATCCTTATCCTTTTTATGGTTATTCTTGTTCCGCAATACGGCGTGTCTGTCGGTTTGACAATACTAGTGCAGAGAGTCTTGGAAATTACCGATAAGAGCTATAGGGGCGACTCTAATTTTACCTGAGGCGCTGTTGATGGGTTGATAGGAAGGAAATAATTTTTAGACAAGATACTGATAGTATTTGCAGACATAATCCGTGTCTCTACTCAGTAAATAAAAGTAATGAATGAAGCGGTAGCAAAATCATGCATTGACTAAAATATAGACGAACATGAATTGAACGCCAAAAAAAAGCCACTCAACTGCTGAAGCAGTGAGTAACGAATTCAACTCTCAAGTGTGACAACCACCTATGCGCATGAAGTAATTCTCAGAAGAGCACTCCTGACGGCCTGAAGCCAAGGCATTTACTTGACCACACAAGCAGCAAAAAAGGCGCTCAAGTAAGGACGCGCTAATGCGCACCGTTTAGCTTTGCATTCGTGTCCTCTTCTGCCCAAGTGCTGCCCTGCTAACCACAATCTTTCCGAATGACCGCTTGGTTCCGAAAACTGTCTTCAGCAGGTTGCGAATAACCGTTAGGTTACAAGCTGAAACGATCGGCCGTCACAAACTCCGCTGCAGGTAAGGATCCGCATCCAGCTGGCTACGGAACCAGTTGCCGAACAGATTGATCTTGGAGTCCGACAGGTTGCGCTTGGGTTGAACCAGGTACCAGGCGCCGATTTCCGGTACCGGACGATCGATCGGGATGATCAGGTTGTTGTTGGCCAGATCGCCGCAGGCGAAGAACGAATGGACGATGGCGACGCCTTCACCGGCGATGGCCGCTTCCAGCGCCAGTTGGTGGTTGTCGTGCTCGCTGGCGATCTCTAGCTGTTCCTCTTGCAGTCCCTGGGCTCGCAGCCAGGTGGCGAGGTTGCGGGGCGATTCGGTGATTCGCAGAAACGGCTTTTGGCTCAGGCTTTCCAGCGTCGGGGTTTCCCCCTCGGCGAACAGCGACGGGCTGCAGACCGGGATCAGGGTGCCCTTGAACAGTTTCTGATAACTCAGGCCGGTTTCGGGGCGCTCGCAGTAGGTGACGCCGAGGTCAGCGGCGTAGGGCTCAAAGTCCCAGCCGGAGAAGGAGCTGTGCAGCTCGATTCGGATGCGGGGGTACTGCTGGCGAAACTGTCCCAGCCGCTGCACCAGCCAGCGGGAGGCGATTCCCAGATAGACCTGCACGGTCAGCTCACCCTGATCCGGCTCGCCGAAGATCGATTGGGTGCTGGCCTCAATCTGCGCCAGTGCGGCGTGGATATGGGTGAAGTAGCGTTGGCCCTCGTCGGTCAGGGCGATACTGCGTCCGAGTCGGTCAAATAGCGGTTTGCCCAGCTCCTCCTCCAGCTTTTTGATCTGGTGACTGATGGCCGAGTGGGTCACGTTCAGTTCCTGGGCCGCCTGCTGGAAGCTGAGGTGGCGGGCGGTGGCCTCGAAGGCCCGGAGTGCGCGTAATGCAGGGATATGTCGTTTCATTGCGTTGATCCTGCCGCTGGCTTGATCCCTGCTTCCATCAGCAGCCAGTCTTTGAAGATACCGGCAGCGGCGGAGAGCGCCTTGTCACTCTGGTAGCACAGATAGTAGCTGGCATCGGAGTCGATACCCTGACGCAGCGGCGAGCTGAGCTGTTTCGACAGCATCCCCTCCTGCATCAGGTCTTCATAGAGCAGGCAGACGCCGAAGCCGTTGGCGGCCATCGACGCGGCGGTGGCGTAGCTGTCCATATACTGACGCGGTTGGGCTTTGAGTGAATCCAGCTGATGGCTCTCGAGCCAGCGGTCCCAACCCTGCGGGGTACCCAGCACGTCCAGCAGCGCAAAGCCCTCCAGATCGGCCGGTTGGCGAATCCGCTTGGCGTTGGCGATCGAGCAGTAGGGACGCAGGCGCGGGGTGACCAGGGTGTGGGCGTCGAAGCCGGTCCAGTTGCCGGGTCCGAAGCGGATCTCCAGCTCGGCGGTGGAGATATCAAAGTCGGTGGCCCAGTTGGTTCCCAGCTGGCGGATCGAGATCTGCGGGTAAATGGCGTGGAAGCGTTGCAGTCGTGGTGCCAGCCAGAGCACCCCGAAGGCGGTGTTGACGTTGACCTCGACCACCGCCTTGTTTAGCGGCGAGAATATCTGCGCCGCACCGCTGTTGAGCTGGCGCATCGCCTCCTGCACCAGCGGCAGGAAGGCGCGACCGGCATCGGTCAGCTGGATGGTGCGGTTGGCACGGCGAAACAGCTGCTGGTCTAGATGGTGTTCGAGCAGCTGCACCTGCTGACTGACCGCCGATTGGCTCATGTTCAGCTCACGACCGGCGTGGGTAAAGCTCAGTTGGCGACCCACCGCTTCGAAGGTCCGCAGCCAGTTTAGCTGGATGTTGCTGGTCAACAGTTTATCCATCGGGATCTCTCTGCGCCGTTGGTGTCGGTTGGAACCGGGCCGAACTTTCGCTTAGAAGCGCTTATCTGTCGCTATTTTTAGTCGATCTTCGCTTCTGCTGATTCCATCGATCTGAAGTTTGATTGTTAGCCTGTCACTGAGCATACGATATTTGCATAAGCTGTGCTTATTGTTTTGTCGATAATTTATCGTTTGTTGCGATCCGAACATCTCCCTACCATCGAATCATCGCTATTCAACAGGTACCCGGTGGGCCTTCCTCCCCTGCGGTTCGTTCTTCAGTGATTGCACAGGATAAGAATAATGAAAACCAAAACAGACGTATTGATCATCGGTGGCGGCATTGCAGGCGTCAGTACCCTCTACCACCTAACCAAGATGGGGTGGAGCGATGTGATGCTGACGGAGAAGTTGGAGCTGACCTCGGGATCAACCTGGCACGCCGCGGGCAACCTGCCGCACTTCAGCAACAGCTACAACGTGATGAAGCTGCAGCAGTACAGTATCGCGCTGTACGCCCGGCTGCAGGAGGAGACCGGCCAGCCGGTGGATCACCATATGACCGGTGCGGTACGTCTGGCCCATACCCAGGATCGAATGGACGAGTTCGAGCGCGTTGTGGCGATGTCCGAACTGGCCGGCCTGGAGCTGGAGATGATCGATAACGATCGTCTGAAAGAGCTGTACCCGTTCCTCGATACCACTGGTCTGTTGGGTGGCCTCTGGGACCCGGCCGATGGTCATATCGACCCCACCAGTGTGACCAACGCGATGGCCGCCGGTGCCCGCGCCGGTGGCGCGACCATTGTCCGTAATAACCCGGTCTCGGCGGTGGAGCAGACGCCGGATAGACGTTGGAAGGTGACCACCGCCAAAGGGGTGATCGATGCCCGTATTATCGTCAACGCTGGTGGTTTCCGTGCCAACGAGATCGCCGAGATGATCGGCCACCGTTTGCCGATGAACTCGATGGAGCACCAGTTCGTCGTCACCGACAATATCCCGGCGTTGGAAGAGCGCGACACTATGGTGCCGATGCTGCGTGATCCGGACGTGTCTTATTACCTGCGCCAGGAAGGCAAGGGTATGATCCTCGGTCCGTACGAGAAGGGAGGGATTCCCTGGGCGACCGACGGGGTGCCGAAGGCGTTCGGTCAGGAGCTGCTGCAACCGGATCTGGATCGGATCGAGGAGATCATGTGCACCGCGATGGAGCAGGTCGATATCCTGACTCAGGCCGGCATCAAGACAGTGGTCAACGGCCCGATCACCTATACCCCGGACGGCCATCCGCTGATCGGTCCGGTCCACGGCTATGAGAACTACTTTGTCTGTACCGGCTTTAACTTCGGCATCGTCCAGGGCGGCGGTGCGGGACACTTTATGGCCCAGTGGATCGTCAACGGTCATCCTGAGTTGGATCTGTGGGAACTCGATCCGCGCCGTTTCGGTGACTACGCCGACAACGATTTCTGTGTCGCCAAGGGCACCGAGGTTTACGCCAACGAATACCAGCTCGGCTTCCCCCACGAGTACGCGATGCGTCCGGCGGTTCGCGGTCAGAAGAAAGCCCCGGTCTATGAGCGCCACGCCGATAAGAATGCCGTCTTCGGTGCTTACTTTGGCTGGGAACGTCCGGCCTGGTTTGCGCCGGAAGGGATGGAGCCCAAGGAGCGTCACAGCTTCCGTCGCGGCAACTGGTTCGAGCCGGTGGCGGCCGAATGTCTGAATGTGCAGAACAACGTCGGGGTGCTGGATCTGTCGCCGTTCACCAAGTTTGAGGTGTCCGGCCCCGGCGCCCACGCCTACCTGGAATCGATCTCCCCGAATCGGATTCCGCTGGAGGCGGGCGGCGTGGCGCTGGCGCATCCGTTGACCCAAGACGGCGGGGTGGCCTGGGAGTTCTCCGTCACCCGGCTAGAGAGTGGCGACTACTACCTGATGGCGCCGGCGGTGGCCGAGCTGATGATCGAGGATTGGCTGACCCAACGGTTGCCGAAGGATGATTCGGTCAAGCTGACCAACACCACCCAACAGTGGGGCACGCTGGTACTGGCCGGGCCCCAGGCCCGCAAGGTGCTGAGCCAGTTGACCGATGCGGATCTGAGCAACGACGGCTTCCCCTGGTTTAGCGGCCAGGAGATCAGCGTTGCCGGCATCAAGCTGCGGGCTCTGCGGATGAACTTCGTCGGTGAACTGGGCTGGGAACTGCATCACCCGATCGAGCATCAGCTGGCGCTCTACGATGCCCTGATGGAGGCCGGTCAGGCTTACAGCATCAGCGATTTCGGCATGCGGGCGCTGGATTCGATGCGACTGGAAAAGGGCTACCCGATGTGGGGCCACGACCTGACCCACGAGTTCACCCTGCTGGAAAGCAACCTCGGCTTCTTTGCCAAGCTCGACAAGGGCGAGTTTGAAGGGCGCGATGCGCTGAAGCAGCAGAAGCAGGACGGCGTGAAGCAGAAAATGGTGCTGTTGGAGGTCGACTCCACCGACGTCGATGCGATCCATATGGAGCCGGTCTACCAGGGCGATAAGCTGGTCGGTCAGGTTGCCTCCGGCGGCTACGGCCACCGGGTCCAGAAGAGCCTGGCGCTGGCCTATGTCGACGTGGAAGCCCTGGCTGCGCAAGCGCAGTCCGAATTGAGTGTGAAGGTGCTGGGCAAGACCTATCCGGTCAAGGTCACCAAAGGCTGTGTCTACGACGCCAAGGGTGAACGCCTGAAATCCAATAACTAATTAGTTACCCCAAATCTGAGTAGCTCCGTACTCGGTTGGCCCGGCCTCGCCCGGGCCTTTTTTCCCTATAAACGCTGTAATTTTGCTGGCGAAAATTTGTTCGATAGCGGCTTGCTATTCGAACGGATAATCCTTAGATTAATGAAAAAATAAATATAAATTTCACTGAGGTGCAAATCATGCCTAAAGATTCATGCTCTGCAGATAATAAAGGATTGCTTGAGTACTCCGTGGTCTACACGGATCGTTCCCTCAACCATATGTCGGTTGCCTTCCAGGATGTGATGAAGGGAATCTCAACCACACTGAAGTCGGTCTATAACGCCCACTCCGTAGCGGTCGTTCCGGGCAGCGGAACCTTCGGGATGGAGGCCGTGGCGCGCCAGTTCGCCACCGACAAGCATTGTCTGGTGATCCGCAACGGTTGGTTCAGCTTCCGTTGGAGCCAGATCTTCGACGCCGGCAAGATCCCCCAATCCCATACCGTACTGAAAGCCCGTCAGACCGATTCGTCCGTTAACGCGCCCTTTGCACCGGCACCGATCGACGAGGTAGTGGCCAAGATCCGCGAAGAGAAGCCGTCACTGGTCTTCGCGCCCCACGTGGAAACTGCCTCGGGCATGATGCTGCCCGATGACTACCTGCGCGCGGTGGCCGATGCGGTCCACGAGGTGGGCGGCATGTTCGTACTCGACTGTATCGCCTCGGGCACCATCTGGGTCGATATGGAAGCGACTGGGGTCGACGTGCTGCTCAGCGCACCGCAAAAAGGCTGGAGCGGCTCACCCTGTTGTGCACTGGTGATGCTCAGTCCGCTGGCCCGTGATCGCATCGACAACACCCAGAGCAGCAGCTTTGCCTGCGATCTGAAAAAGTGGCTGCAGATCATGGAAACCTACGAGCAGGGTGGCCACGCCTACCACGCCACCATGCCCACCGACGGGTTGGCGAAGTTCTATCAGGTGATGAAGGAGACCGAGCAGTTCGGCTTCGAAACGGTGCGTAAGCGTCAGCTGGAATTGGGCGAGAAAGTGCGCGAGCTGCTGGTGCAGAACGGCTTTGCCAGCGTCGCGGCCGAGGGCTTCCAGGCGCCGGGTGTGGTGGTCAGCTACACCAGCGACAGTGGTATTTCCAATGGTTCCAAATTTGCCGTGCGTGGGGTTCAGATCGCTGCCGGTGTACCGCTGCAGTGCGACGAGCCCGAGGGTTTCCAAACCTTCCGGATCGGCCTGTTTGGACTGGATAAGCTGCACGATGTGGATTGCGCTGCCGCCACTTTCGGCCGGGCGCTGAACCGAATTCTGCTCGACTACAAGCATATCTGAGTCGGAGGAATTCCCATGAAGATGATGCCCAAACTGACGCTGTCGGATGCCGAGATCATCATGCAGGCCTGTATTCGTAAGGCCGAGGAGATCGAGGTGGATATGGATATCGCCATCACCGACGACGGTGGCCACCTGATCCTGTTCAAGCGGATGGATAACGGCCGGGTGACCAGCATCGATATCTCGATCGGCAAGTCCTTCACCGCCTCGGCGGCGCGCAAATCGACCCGCGCTTATGGCGAGGTCAGCGTGCCGGGTAAGCCGGCATTCGGAATCAATACCAGCAACCAGGGCCGATTCTCGATCGTGCCCGGTGGCCTGCCGCTGTTTGTCGATGGTCAGGTTGTTGGTGGCGTTGGCTGCAGTTCCGGTACCCCGGATCAGGATGAGCTGGTGGCCCAGGCCGGCGTCGATGCGCTGGCGACGCTGCTGGCCGCTGGACAGCCTGAGAGTTCGGCTTCGGTCCGATTGAGCGCTAACTGAGGTTGGCAAGACCTTGAAGAATCCCATGGCGGATCACGGCGAGTCCGTGATGCGCCATCGATAAGGAGTGATCCGTATGAATGAATCTTTGGTTTTGACCTTGGTGGGACCGGACAAGCCCGGTCTGGTGGAGCAGGTTTCCCAGGCGCTGGTCGGTTACGACGCCAACTGGGAGCAGAGCAGCATGTCCCGCTTGGGGGGCTGCTTTGCCGGTATTCTGAAAATTCGGGTGGCGAGCCGTCTGCGCGATGAGCTGGTTGAGACCCTGAACCAGCTGGAAACCCAGGGGCTGAAGGTGGTGATCGAGAGTGGCCTGGACGGCGAGCGTACCGAGCCAACCGAGCCGGGTGTGACCTTGGCGCTGTCGTTGATCGGTCATGACGAGCCGGCGCTGTTGAGTCGGGCCCTGAGCGCCTTGCGTGCCGAGGGGATCAATGTGGAGCAGCTGGATACGGCGGTTAGCAGCGCGCCGATGTCGGCCGAGATGATCTTTAAGGCCAGCGCCGATCTGTGGGCGCCCCAGGCGGTTGACCTGGATACCTTGCAGAGCCGGTTGGAAACCCTGGCGCCAAATCTGATCGTTGAGATCGCCGAAGCCGGCTGATCGGCTTGAAGTGCGATGTTGAGGTGAAAGGCAGTGATGAAATTTGATTGCCAGATTTCACCTCAATGATGCTTCAGAGCAGGCTTGTGGTAGAATCCGCAGATTCCCAACCTATTGATCAGCGGTAACTTGCACTATGGGCAGCCCAGCCAAGAAAAGCACCGGCCAAACGGAAACGGCACTGGATCCCGATAACCTGCGCATTGGGCGCCAGATTCGTGATCTGCGGAAATCGAAGCGGATCTCGCTGGTTGAATTGTCGGGCAAGGTCAATAAGTCGGTCGGTTACCTGAGTCAGGTTGAGCGGGGCGTGTCGGCGCTGCCGATTCCGGTGCTGCAGTCGATCAGTACCGCGCTGGGGGTGCAGATCAGCTGGTTCTTCCACGGCAGTGATGATGAGCCGAGTATCGAGCAGAACTACGTGGTCCGCCGCGGTTCTCGCCGGACCTTGAACTATTCCGGTATGGGAATTCGTGAAGAGTTGTTGTCACCGCGACTGAGCGGCCAGCTGCAGATGATCATGACCACCTTCGAGCCGGGTGCCAGTGGCGGTAAGGAGCCACGCCAGCGCAAGGGTGAAGAGGCCGGTTATGTGAAGTCCGGCAGCCTGGAGCTGACCATCGGTGAACAGAAGTTTCTGCTCCAAGCCGGCGATAGCTTTACCATCAGCGGCGATGAACCCCACCTGGTCAGCAATCCTTCGAGCCAGGAAACCGAAGTTGTTTGGGTGCTGGCCGATCCCTATTAAGGTTGACCCTCGTATTCCCAACCGAGTGTTCCGATTCGACGCAGGGCCGGTCTCTGCGTCGGCTGTCTTGTACCATTGTCAATAAAATCCGCTAGTTAGCCTTTTTTGCACATCAAATCGCCGTTGGCTTAATCGCCCGTTGGTAACTGGTCCTACTCGCTCCCACGCTGTCGAAATATTCTATTCCCACGTTAACCGCACAGCACTCCGCACCACCGAGTCGCTGGGTTGACCGATGATGTGATTGTTCGGGCGCTGATTTTTGCCCGGGCTGATATCAACTGCTTCTGATAAAAGAATAAGAAAGGAGTAGCGACATGCTGATCGGTATCTCAACTGAGTTTGCCTGCACCCAGCGCCATGTCTGTGCCCAGATGCGCACTCCTTTCGCTATTGATTCTGTTTCTTTCTCCACCACGTACGCCACATCTACCCATCAGCGGATGGCTCGATGCGGTGCGATGCTGTCTGGAGCAGGGGCGGGGATCGGAAGCGCTTCGGTCTAGCGGAAAGTTTCAGGCGTGGCTCCCACTCAGGCCCGGGGGCTGCGCCGCCTAACTTGTGGACTCTTTGAGATCCTGAATAAACGGTTGCTGCCGATTCGGCATCAACTCTAACGATAAGAAGGAAATAGTTATGGCACGTATGACTCCTAGCGAAGCCTTTGTCGAAACTATGGTCGCCAACGACGTTACCGTCGCCTTCGGCATCATGGGTTCGGCGTTTATGGACGCAATGGACATCTTCACCCCGGCAGGCATCCGCCTGATCCCGGTTG